>CANKVU010000017.1 GCA_947487205.1 uncultured Paracoccaceae bacterium
TCGCCCCGCGCGGCCGAACCACGTCTGCACCTCGCGACTGCGTCGAGAGCCGGACGCAAGAGGGGCGGGAGTTCCGAATGCCCGATATCGTCGGAGACCCGGGAATGACGCGCCATCGCCCGCCGTCAATCCGAGGCCGATGGCGCGTGCCATCCGGATCGACCGCAAGCTGAACGCGACCGCCGTGATCGATGTCCCGACCGTCCTCTGGCACTATGACGACAACCACCATAACCCCCACACGACACGCGACGAGCTGACACCGTGGGAGTGTCACCAGCGGGAAAAAGAGGATCAAATCCTGAATAGCGTTCATTGATAAACAAGGATCATCGGGGCGCAGTTCAACACAATGGCGTCCTCGAAGGCTCCGGGCTCCTCTTTACAGGTGAAGCGGGTAGACGTTTACCTCCCAACGCGGATGAGCGCGCGATAGGAGGAATCAACGTCGTACCATTTGGTCGCCCCGTCTTCCTTCTATTGCAGTGCAGCGACGAGCGCGCCGGCGATCACCGTCCCGTTACGGTTTGTCTTGGGTTTCTGCCGCAGCGGGGGAATACGAAGCATCGGTCACGCCGGATAGCGAGCCACATGGGCGTGCCCGGAACCGGCAGAAAGACCGAAGGCACCGTTGCGCTCATCACGCCTCCCTCATCGAGGCGGAACTCCACCAGGCTTTCCTTGCCGATGAAGCGCGACCGGGTCACCACGGCACGGGCGGGGGTGCCGTCCTGCGCCGTGGGGTTCGGCCCCCGCCCCGCCCGGTCGAAGTCAATGCGGACATGCTGGGGGCGGATCACGATGTCCACCAGCGTCCCGTCGGCGACGCCCGGTGCCAGGAACTGTCCAAAGGGCGTGTCTGTCAGGGCCCCATTCACTTCGCCCTCGATCACGTTGATATCGCTGAAGAACGCAGCCGCCGCCCGATCGGCGGGATTGTTGTAGATGTTGTACGGCGCGCCGCGTTGAACGATCCGCCCGTCCCGCATGAGCGCGATCTCGTCAGCCATGCGCATTGCTTCCTCTGGCTCGTGGGTGACGAGGAGGACCGCCGCGCCCTCTTCCTTGAGGATACCCAGCGTTTCGTCCCGGATCCCGTCGCGCAGACGGTTGTCCAGCCCCGAGAACGGCTCGTCCATCAGCATGACGCGAGGGCGTGGTGCCACTGCCCGCGCCAGGGCGACGCGCTGTTGCTCGCCGCCCGACAATTCGTGCGGGTAGGCGTCGACATACCGATCGAGTTTCACCCGCGCCAGCAACTCGATCACCCGCGCCCGCTTGCGCGCTTTCGGCCCACGAAGGCCGAAGGCGACGTTGTCATGGACGGATAGATGCGGAAAGAGCGCAAAGTCCTGAAAGATCAGGCCGACGCCTCTTCGCTCGGGCGGAACCACGGCGCCCTGCCCCGCGACTGGGCGGCCATCGATGCGGATTGCGCCACGCTCGGGGGTCTCGAGCCCCGCGATGGCCCGCAAGGTCGTCGATTTTCCGCAACCCGAGGGTCCCAGAAGGCACAGGACCTCTCCGGCCGCGACCGAAAGTGTCACGTCGTCAACGACGCGGCGCCCGTCGAAAGCGCAGCAAAGATCCCGGATTTCAAGCCGCGGTTCGCCCATCTGAATGCCCGACAAGATCGATCGGACGGGAGCTAGCAGCGACACCCCTCCCTCGCAAGCGGCCCGTGCCAGCCGGCCGAAGCCCGGCTCATAGGGTTACGTTCACCGCCCCTCCGTCGAGGAGGACGTTCTGCCCGATCATGAACCCGGCGTGGGTGGAACACAGGAATGCGCAGGCGGCCCCGAATTCAGCCGCCGTACCGTAGCGGCGCGCGGGGATTGTCGATTGACGCTCCGCGCGGGCATCGGCGATATCGATCCCCTTCTCCTCCGCCACGCCGGTGTCGAGTGCGGTGGCGCGGTCGGTGTCATGGATGCCGGGGAGGAGGTTGTTGATCGTCACCCCGTTCGGCGCGACCTGACGTGCAGTTCCGGCGACGTAGCCGGTCAGCCCCGCCCGGGCTGAATTCGACAATCCGAGGACCGGGATCGGCGATTTCACGGATTGGGAGGTGATGTTGACTACCCTGCCCCAACCCCGCGTCATCATGGCGGGAAGGCATGCCTTCATCAGGGCAATGGGCGTCAGCATGTTCGCGTCGAGGGCGGCGATGAAGTCCTCGCGGTCCCATTCGGTCCACATCCCCGGCGGCGGACCGCCAGCATTGGTGACGAGTATATCCGGCTCGCCGGCTGCGTCGAGTACGCGCGCGCGCCCGTCCGGGGTCGTTATATCGGCGGGAACCTCGGTGACCGATACGCCGAAATCCGACCGTATGGCATCTGCCGCTGTCGCGAGTGCCCCGTCCCCCCGGGCGTTCATCACCAGATCGACACCCGCCTCCGCAAGAGCCCGGGCGCAGCCGCGGCCAAGGCCCTTCGACGAGGCTGTGACCAGCGCCCGCTTTCCCGCGATTCCCAGATCCATCATTGCCCCTTTCCATGACGCCCCTACACGGTGTAGCGCGACGGCCCGGCGTGGCGACCGGGGAGGCGCGGCGCTTGGCTCAAAACCGCCACGCGTGCCGATTGCGGGCATTGCCGCGGCTCTCTATATCCCGCCTATGCTCGACCGATCGCATAACGCCGCGCCGCTGCCGCCGGAAATCGCCCGGCGGAGGACCTTCGCCATCATCTCGCATCCCGATGCGGGCAAGACCACGCTGACCGAGAAGTTCCTGCTCTATGGCGGCGCGATCCAGATGGCCGGACAGGTCCGCGCGAAGGGGGAGGCACGGCGGACGAGGTCGGACTTCATGCAGATGGAGAAGGACCGGGGCATTTCCGTCTCGGCCTCGGCAATGTCGTTCGAATTCGGCGAATACCGCTTCAATCTGGTCGACACACCGGGCCACTCGGATTTCTCCGAGGACACGTACCGCACCCTCACGGCCGTCGATGCAGCGATCATGGTGATCGACGGGGCCAAAGGCGTGGAAAGCCAGACCCGCAAGCTTTTTGAGGTCTGCCGCCTTCGCGACCTGCCGATTCTGACATTCTGCAACAAGATGGACCGGGAAAGCCGTGACACTTTTGAGATCATCGACGAGATCCAGGAAAATCTTGCCATTGATGTCACTCCGGCCTCGTGGCCGATCGGCATGGGCCGGGACTTCCTCGGCTGCTACGACATCCTGAACGACCGCCTGGAACTGATGGACCGCGCCGATCGGAACCGGGTGGCGGAATCCGTGCGACTGAACGGGCTCGACGATCCGAAAATGGGCGATCACGTCCCCCCTCACCTGCTCGGCAAACTCCGTGAGGAGGTCGAGATGGTGCGGGAACTGATGCCGCCTTTCGACGCGCAGGCGCTTCGGGACGGGACCCTTACGCCGATCTGGTTCGGGTCCGCCATCAACTCCTTCGGGGTCAGGGAACTGATGCAAGGGATCGGCCAGTTCGGCCCCGAACCGCAACCGATGCGTGCCGATCCGCGGCAGGTTGCCCCGGGCGAGGAGAAGGTCGCGGGCTTCGTCTTCAAGGTACAGGCCAACATGGATCCGAAGCACCGCGACCGCGTCGCCTTCGTCCGGCTGGCCAGCGGGCATTTCAAGCGGGGCATGAAGCTGACCCATGTCCGGACCAAGAAGCCGATGGCGGTCGCTAGCCCGGTCCTTTTCCTCGCCTCGGATCGTGAACTTGCCGAGGAAGCCTGGGCGGGGGACATCATGGGGATACCCAATCACGGGCAGCTCCGCATCGGCGACACCCTGACCGAGGGCGAAACGCTGCGCGTTCAGGGAATTCCGTCCTTCGCACCGGAGCTTTTACAGAATTGCCGGGCCGGCGATCCGATGAAGGCCAAGCACCTCGACAAGGCGCTCATGCAATTCGCCGAAGAAGGGGCGGCCAAGGTGTTTCGCCCGACCTTGGGGGCCGGGTTCGTCGTCGGCGTCGTCGGTGCATTGCAATTTGAAGTTCTGGCTAGTCGCATCGAGGGCGAATACGGTCTACCCGTGCGCTTCGAACCCTCTCAATTCACCTCGGCCCGCTGGGTGCGGGGGGCCAAGGACAAGGTGGAGGCGTTCGCGCAGGCCAACAAGGGTCACATGGCGCGCGACAACGACGACGATCTCGTCTATCTGACACGGCTTCAATGGGACATCGACCGGGTGGAGCGGGACTGGCCGGACGTGACGCTGACCGCCACCAAGGAGATGATGGTCTAGGTCGCATCCCCGGGCCGAGGCCCGGGGACGGAGATCTGAGGCGTCAGGCCCGGCGACGGCGCAGCGCGCCGAGCCCGCCGACGGCCATCGCCAACAGCCAGGCCGAGGCGGGCAGCGGGATCGGTGCCGGAACCTCACCGCTGCCGGGTTCCTCCCCACCGGATTCCCCCCCGCCGGTCTCGCCTGCGCCGAAATCGTCGCGTTCGGTCGCGACGATGGAACCGTCCACGAGAGCGTAGGTGTCGAATACGTCGAGGGCGGCGCCGGTGCGCGTGAACATCACGTCGAAGACGAAGCTCCGCTCGGCGGAGCGATCGAAATCACCGATCGCCCGGTCGCCGTCGCAGGTGCCGGTATCGGCGGAAACGCAGGTCACGGCGATGTCGAACGCATCGGTCGCATTTCCGAGATCGCCGATCGTCACCTCGCCGTATTCGGCAAAGCCGAGTTCCACCCCGGTCGTGATGGCCTCGATGATCGTCGCCGGATCGGTTGTGGCGTCGTAGGCGGTACCGCCGAGTTCCTCGACACTGGAGGTCAGGCCGAACCCGCCACTGAAATCGAGGCCGAGCAGCGAGACGTTCGCCGCCTCAAGGCTCGCGATGACGTCGGCGTCGCTTTGCGTCTCGGTACCGCCATCCTTGAATGACGCATCTCCGAGCGCGATCGCGAAACGGCTCGAACCCGCGCGCCAGCTGGCGTTGTCCGCCGCGTCCTTCACCGCCGAATTGCCCAGTTCAGGGGAGTCTCCACCGCCGCCCCCGTCGGGATAGCCAATATCATAAGCCTCGAGCGCAGAGATCGTCGTCGCGTCGTCGGCTAGGTCCGAATCCACCCCGTCAAAACCCGGGGCCGGAGGGACGTCATTGTAGTATCCCAACCCCGACCGCAGGTTCCCACCGCCCGAGAACGACGACAAGCCGGCAAGGATATCACTCGCAGCCGTCTTCGCTGCGGCAATTTCGCCGCTCATGGATCCGGTGGTATCAATGAGGAACATCACGTCCAGCAAGGCGTCCGAGGGGGCACCTTCGCTGATCGTCACTGTTTTCCTTACGGTGGCGCTCTCGCCCACTGCGAGGGACTGCGCGAACGAGGCCGGGTCTATCGTATCGGCTGTCGCATGCTGCGACATGCCCGCCGCTGCGATCCCGGCGAAAAGCGGCATATATCTGAAATCGACGTGTTTCTTCATCTCGACTCTCACCAAGCTGTTGACGGAAAGTCGGGGTCGCACCCCTGCCGGCGAAGATTGTTATGTGCACCAGAATGGATTTATTAAAATTGATCGAATATCCCCGACGGTGCGTTCAAGATTACGTGTTGAGGGCGTTGCCGCAAGCTAAAATTTGGTAAACTAAATTCGGCCGCGGCCATCACGTTGGCTCCCCCCGTTTTCCGACCTTATGCGCTTAGGCCAAGGCTGTCCGACCAGCCTTCAGATTGACGAAGCACTCGGGAGTCTGTAGCAGATCTTGCGATCGCGATGCGCGCGATCAGATGCAGGGACGTTCAGACCAGCGTCCCACGAAACGGCGGCCCGCAGCCGTCAAGACGGGACGTACATGACGAAATTTTCCGATCTGAAACTGGGCCCGAAGGTCCAGAAGGCCATCGACGAAGCCGGCTATACCGAGCCGACGCCCATCCAGGCTCAGGCCATTCCGGCGGCACTGGACGGCCGCGATGTTCTCGGTATCGCACAGACCGGAACGGGCAAGACGGCCTCGTTCACGCTTCCGATGATAACGCAGCTTGCCCGCGGGCGGGCGAAGGCGCGGATGCCGCGCAGCCTCGTGCTGGCGCCGACGCGCGAGCTCGCGGCCCAGGTTGCCGAGAACTTCGATACCTACGCCAAGCACGTGAAGCTGACGAAGGCTCTCCTGATCGGCGGCGTCAGCTTCAAGGAGCAGGATGCCCTGATCGACAAGGGGGTCGATGTCCTGATCGCGACGCCGGGACGGCTTCTCGACCATTTCGAGCGCGGCAAGCTGCTGCTGACCGACGTGAAGATCATGGTCGTGGACGAGGCGGACAGGATGCTCGACATGGGGTTCATCCCCGATATCGAGCGTATCTTCTCTCTCGTGCCGTTCACGCGGCAGACCTTGTTCTTTTCAGCGACCATGGCGCCCGAGATCGAGCGGATCACGAACACCTTCCTGTCGAGCCCGCACCGCGTGGAGGTCGCCCGCCAGGCGACCGCGTCGGAAACGATCGAACAGGGCGTCCTGATGTTCAAGGCATCCCGCAGGGACCGGACGTCGAGCGAGAAGCAGCGGGCCCTGCGCGCCCTGATCGATGCCGAGGGCGATCGGCTGACCAACGCGATCATCTTCTGCAACCGCAAGATCGACGTAGATTCCGTTGCGAAGTCGCTCAAGAAGCACGGGTATGACGCCGCGCCGATCCATGGCGATCTAGAGCAGTCGCAGCGCACGCGCACCCTCGACGGGTTTCGCGCCGGGGACCTGAAGTTCCTCGTCGCCTCCGATGTCGCGGCGCGCGGGCTCGACGTGCCGTCCGTCAGCCACGTCTTCAACTTCGACGTCCCCAGCCACGCGGAAGATTACGTCCACCGGATCGGCCGGACCGGGCGTGCCGGGCGGGATGGTAAGGCCATCATGATCTGCGCCTCATCGGACGAGAAGAACCTCGTGGACGTGGAGCGGCTCCTCCAGACGGAAATCCCGCGGCTCGGGGATCCGGTTTCAGAACCTGCGCCGGTTTCCGAACCTGCCTCAGAGCCGGTGCCTGCGCCCCAGTCCATGCCGGCCCCCGAGCCGGAGCCGGACTCGCCCCCCTCCCAGGCGGAGGCGGATACGTCGAAGCCGAAGCGCGGCCGGGGCGGTCGCAATCGCAAGGGGCCAGGTGAAAAGCCGTCGCAATCCGGCCGTCGTGATGAACCGGTCGTCGGAATGGGCGATCACCTTCCCGGCTTCATCGAGAAGAGCTTCGAGGAACGTCTCGCAAGCTGATCCCGGCTACGACGGAGATTGCCTAAAGTTAGAGACAAGGCGCGCTGGTCATGAACGCGCTGCAGCTTATGCTCGCGCGCATGTTTCGCTTCGCCTTCCTGATCTCGCTGTTCGCTCTTCCGGTGGCCGCCGAGGATCTTTGCCGTGCAGACATCAATTCGACAGAGCTTCTGATCGACCGTGATGCCCTGGGCACGAAACCGGGAACGACGACATTGCGGGAAAGGGCAACGGGCTGGCCGGCCCGCGGTCTTAATAGGCTTCGCGGACGCTTGCCGATCTGCGACAGCGGGACCCTATTCTCGTTTCTGTCCAACGAGGCACCGGCCGAGGATGTCGCCGGCTATTGTCTGTCCCCCGACCCCACCTTGGGGTACGTGCTTGTCCCGGGCGAACGGGATTATCGCGGACGATGTGCGAGGACCACATGTGAGCGGGTCGCCGCAGTCGGAAACGGCGCCGCCTCGGTCGCGGGGCGCGCAACGGATCTGGCGACCGGGCGGCGCGCGGACCAGAGCCGCGCCGACGCGGTCGTCCATTCTTCCGGCGCGGCCATCCTGACCGGATCTGCCACCTCCGTGCTGGCCGCACTCGGCTCCGGTGCCAGTTCGGCCATGACGATGGCCCTAGCGGCGCCGGCGGTCGCGGGTGCCGCCGCCGTCAGCGTGGTTGCCGTCGGCGGCGCCGTCTACCTGTGCCGCGCTGATTGACCCTCAGGACAAGCGGCTGACGACGACCGTCACCTCGGGTTTCCGGCCGATCTCCTGCAGGGCGGTCTGTCTGGCCACGCGCCGCATCAGATCGTCGAGCTTGTCATCCTCGAGGATCACTCTGTCGTTGGCTCGCTGCAGCGCCTGATCCAAGTCGTGCTCCATGACATCAGAGAGCGGCGAGCCCGACCGCCCAATTTCCGGCAGGCCCTTCAGATCGACCCATGGCTCCCCAAGGGGCGTGTCGTCCTCGTCGATGATCAGGGAAACGATGGCATGTCCGTTCAGCGCCATCCGCATCCTGTCGCGAACGACACCGTCGAGCGCGCCCACTTGGACCGATCCGTCGAGGTAGGTGCGGCCGGTTTCGACATGCTCGACCACGGATGGCTGCTCGCCCGACAGCGACACGCAGGTACCGTTCGGGGCCAGGATCGATTGCCGCCCGTTCCCCCGAGCCAGTTTGGAGTGCTCCCTCAAATGCCGGTGTTCACCATGCATCGGGACGACAATCTCGGGATTTACCAGCTCGTGCATCGCCAGAAGGTCCGGACGGTTGGCGTGGCCCGACACGTGATATCGACCGCCATCGTCATCCTGAACATCGACGCCCTTTTCGGATAGGGCGTTGACGATCGTCAGAACCCCGCGTTCGTTTCCGGGGATCGTCTTGGATGAGAAAAGGAACGTATCCCCCTCGTCGAGAGAAAGGCCCAGATACTTTCCGCGGCTCAATTGGGCCGAGGCGGCACGCCGCTCGCCCTGACTTCCGGTTACGATCAGCATGAGGTTCTCGCGCGGCAGGCTCGCCGCATCCTCGGGAGAGATCGTGGAGGGGAAGTCCGTCAGAACCCCTGCCTCGACGGAGGATTCGATCATTCGGCGCATGGCACGGCCCAGAAGGCAGACGGACCGCCCCGCGTCTATGCCGGCCATGGCGAGCGTCCGCACGCGCGCCACGTTCGACGCGAACGTGGTGGCGACGACCGTACCGGATTGTTCTGACACGAAACGCCGAATCTCCGGGCCGACGGTCGATTCCGAACGGCCTTCGTGAGCATTAAAGACATTCGTTGAATCGCAGACCAGCGCGCGGACGCCTTCCTTGGCCACAGCCGACCACAGGGCACGATCGAACGGCTCGCCCACGCCAGGGGAGTAATCGATCTTGAAGTCGCCGGTATGGATCACGCGCCCCTCCGCCGTGTCGATCACCAGCGAGGAGCTTTCGGGAATGGAATGCGAGACCGGGAGGAACCCGACCTCAAAGGGCCCGGTCCGGATCGTGTCGGGCCAGGGTTTCATCGTCTGGACCTTATCGGGGTTCTGACCCTGCTCTTCCATCTTGCGCCGGGCGTGGATCGAGGTGAAGGCCCGGGCATAGATCGGCGCCTCCAAACGATCGTGCAAGTGCCCGACCGCGCCCACATGGTCCTCGTGGGCATGGGTGATGAAGATCCCGTCGATCCGGTCCTTCCGCGCCTCGAGCCAAGCGATGTCTGGAAAGATCAGGTCCACGCCGGGGGTCGTATCCATGTCGGGAAAGGTCACGCCCAGATCGACGACGATCAGGCGTTCGCGGCCCGGTTGCCCATAGCCGTAAACATAGCAGTTCATGCCAACTTCGCCTGCCCCCCCGAGGGGCAGGTAGATCAGTCTGTCTTGTGCCATTATTCTTGCAATTCCTTGTTGTACGTATGGATGACGATCAGTCCGTGCATCGTCAGGTTGTCCTCGAACACGTCGAACAACGCGTCCCCTTGCTGGAAAAGAGGCGCCAGCCCGCCCGTTCCGATCACCTTCATCGGGCGTGCGCGCTCTTCCTTGATGCGCGCGACGATGCCCGTGACAAGGCCGATATATCCCCAGAAAACGCCGGACTGCATGCAGTCCACGGTGTTCCGGCCCACCACTTGGGCAGGCATGGTCACATCCACAAGAGGCAACGCTGCGGCCGCCTCGTGGAGCGCTTGCAACGACAGGTTCACCCCCGGCGCAATCACGCCCCCCTCATAGGCGCCGTCAGAGCCCACCACATCGAATGTCGTCGCGGTGCCGAAATCCACCACCACGAGGTCCCCGCCATAAAGATCGAATCCCCCCGCAGTGTTGACCAGCCGGTCAGGACCGACCTGGGTGCCGGGATCCACTCTTGGTTCCGACGGCAGGCGGCATTCCGGCTTGCCCACGACCAGCGGTCGGCAGTCGAAGTACCGATTGCAAAGGACGCGGAGGTTGAAAACAACTCGTGGAACGGTCGAGGAGACGATGACCTCCGCGACGCGGATATCGTCGAGCCCCCGTAGCTTCATCAGTGTCGAGAGCCACACGTAATACTGGTCCGCCGTACGCTGGACTTCGGTCGCGGTGCGCCAGGTGGCGAGGATGGACGATCCATCCCAGATCGCGAACACCGTGTTGGTGTTGCCCACGTCGATGGCCAGAAGAACGCCGCCCACCGTCAGAAGAAGACCTCTGCCGCGGAGATCCGGCGCTCGCCGGCCGGAGTATCGAGGACGAGGCGACCGGCCTCGTCCAAGGTATCGAAACGGCCCGTGATCTCCTCCCGCCCCGTGCGGGCGGTGATCACCTCTCCGAGGCGCGCCGCCTGCCGCAACCATTTCTCGCGTATCGGCTCGAACCCGAGACGGGTCAGGATGTCCTCTTCGGTTGCGTAGAAGCCGGCCAGCCGCGTCAGGAAGTCCCGGGGAGCGACGTCGTCCCGGCCGAGCGCGCTCGGCGGAAACGCGGCATCCCGAACCCCCTCTGGCGCAACCGAGAGATTCACGCCGATACCGATGATCAGCCAGTCGACCTCGGCCCCCGAGGAAACCGTTTCGAGCAGGATCCCGGCGACCTTGCCGTTGTCGAGAAGGACATCATTCGGCCATTTCATCGACAGCCGGGATCGCGTCACGTACAGCGCCAAGGTTTCGAACAGCGCGTTCGCGGCAAGGAAGGACCGCAGCCCAGCCCAGCCCGCGGTTCCCGTCGGGCGCATGGCGAGGCTCGCCGAGAAGTTTCCAGGCAGGCTCGCCCATTCGCTGCCCCGGCGACCGCGAGCGGCGGTCTGTTCCTCCGCAAGGATCCATGTCGGCAACGGAAGGTCGGGAACCAGTCGCTGTGCCTCTGCATTCGTGCTGTCGCACGTTTCGCGCAGGATCAGCCGATAGCCGTCCGGCCAGACCGGCTCACTCGACAAGGGTCTGTGCCGCCATGGCCGCTGGCCCCTCTATTCCGAAGAGGTTCACGACGCCCACCACCATGATCAGGGCGGAGGCCACCAGCATACCCCACAGAACGGGAGAGCGAGTGGTTTCCAAGCTTTGTCCCTCCGGACCAAAGAACATCAGATAGACGATCCTGAGATAGTAATACGCGGCGATCACCGAGGCGATGACGCCCAGCACGGCCAGCCAGCCGAGACCCGCATCGATCGCCGCGCTCAGCACATAGTACTTGCCGAAAAAGCCCACGAAGGGCGGAACACCGGCCATCGAGAACATCAGGACGAGCATCGCTAGCGCCCGCGTCATGTCGGTGCGGGAAAAGAGGCTCAGCGATTCGATCGATGTTACCGGCTTTCCATCTTGTTCCATCGCGAGGATGAAGGCGAAGGTACCGATGTTCATGACGACGTAGATCGCCATGTAGACTAGCATTGCCTGAACGCCGAACGCCGTCCCGGCCGCGAGGCCCATCAAGGCGAAGCCGATATGGTTGATCGACGAATAGGCCATCAGCCGCTTGATGTCGCGCTGACCAATCGCGGCGACGGCGCCGAGGAACATCGAGGCCACCGAAAGCGCCGCGACCACCTGTTGCCAATCACCCGTAACCCCGCCGAAGGCATCATGGAGAATGCGCGCAAGGAGGCCGATCGCGGCGACCTTCGGCGCTGTGGCGAAGAAGGCCGTGACGGGTGTCGGCGCGCCTTCGTACACGTCCGGGGTCCACATGTGGAACGGGGCCGCGGATACCTTGAAGGCAAGACCGGAGGCGATGAAAACGAGGCCGAAAAGAAGGCCGAGAGATGGATCCCCATCCCCGATCGCCCTGATGATCCCGGAGAAGAGCGTCGTCCCCGAATATCCATAGGTCAAGGAGGCGCCATACAGGAGCAGACCGGACGAAAGCGCGCCAAGGACGAAATACTTCAGCCCGGCCTCGGTCGATTTTGCGCTGTCGCGGCGCAGCGCGGCGATGACGTAGAGCGACAGCGATTGGAGCTCGAGCCCCATGTAAAGGGTCATCAGGTCCCCGGCCGAGACCATGACCGTCATGCCCACGACACAGAGCGTGACAAGAAGCGGATACTCGAATCTCAACAGGTCCCGCCGGGCCATGTAGCTTTCGCTCATCAACAGGACGGCGGCCGCTGACAGGAGGATCATCACGGAGGCGAAGCGGGCGAACGCATCGGCGACGAAGAGGCCGCCGAACGCGGCGCCATCGCCCGCGCCCCCGGTGCCGATCCAGAATGCAATAGCGACGAAGAGCGCGCTGGTCACCCACAGAAGCAGCGGCGCGACCCTGTCCTTGCCGGTATAGACGGCGAACAAGAGTCCCCCCATAGCGAAGATCGTCAGCACGATCTGAGGCATGAGGACGGAGAAGTCGGCAGAACTCATGGATGCCCCCTCAATGCGCATTGGTGGCGACGTCGGTGGACGCGGCCAGGCCCGCCTCTTCCACCGCGACGTTGTAGCTGTCGAGCAGATCGTTGACCGCTGGTCCGATCCGATCCGTCACCAGCGCAGGGTAAACGCCCAATAGGATCGTCATAACCGCGAGCGGGGCAAAGATCCATCGTTCCCGCGCGGTGAGATCCTGTA
Organism: uncultured Paracoccaceae bacterium; assembly: GCA_947487205.1. GTDB lineage: Bacteria > Pseudomonadota > Alphaproteobacteria > Rhodobacterales > Rhodobacteraceae > Palleronia. The sequence continues at coordinate 12,752 of CANKVU010000017.1, forward strand.
TGGATCTCAGGCTCTCCTTGATCAGGTCGCCAAGAACCACCCTGCGGTAGAGCCATAGGGCATACGCCGCCGACAAGATGATTCCGGTCGTCGCCACGACAGCGACCCACGTATTGACCTGGAACATGCCCATCAGGGTCAAGAACTCGCCCACGAAGCCCGATGTACCGGGCAGTCCGACATTGGCCATCGTGAAGAGCAGAAAGATCGCCGCGTATTGCGGCATCCGGTTCGCCAGCCCCCCATAGGCGTCGATGTCACGGGTGTGCATCCGATCATAGATGACACCCACGCAGAGAAAGAGCGCCCCAGAAATGAAGCCGTGAGAAATCATCTGGAAGATCGCCCCATCTACCCCCTGCTGCGTGGCAGTGAAGATGCCGGCAGTGACGTATCCCATATGTGCGACGGACGAATAGGCGATGAGCTTCTTCATGTCGGTCTGCGCAAGGGCGACCAGCGACGTGTAGACGATGGCGATGGCCGAAAGCCACAGGATCAGCGGCGCAAGAAGCTCCGAGGCGACGGGAAACATGGGAAGCGAGAAGCGGATGAACCCATAGCCCCCAAGCTTCAGCAGGATCGCGGCCAGCACCACCGATCCGGCCGTGGGGGCCTGGACGTGGGCATCGGGCAGCCAGGTGTGTACCGGCCACATCGGCATCTTGACCGCGAACGATGCCAGGAACGCAAGCCAGAGGAGGGTCTGAAGTCCTCCCACCACTTGAATGCCCAGAATCTCGATCGTGCCGTAGCTGAACGTGTGATCGAGGAGGGAGGGGATGTCCGTGGTGCCCGCATCGACATACATCGCGAGCATCGCCACGAGCATCAGAACGGAGCCGAGGAAGGTGTAGAGGAAGAACTTGAACGCCGCGTAGATCCGTTCCTTGCCGCCCCAGATTCCAATGATGAGGAACATCGGGATAAGGCCGGCCTCGAAGAACAGGTAGAACAGGATCAGGTCCAGCGCGACGAAGACGCCAAGCATCATCGTCTCGAGGACGAGGAAGGCGATCATGTATTCCTTCACCCGGTCCGTCACGTCCCAGCAGGCAAGGATGACAAGGGGCATGAGGAACGTGGTCAGAAGGACGAAAAGGACGCTGATCCCGTCCACGCCGACCTTGTAGGTCAGACCGCCGATCCAGCCGTGCTCTTCGACCAATTGGAACCCGGCGTTCGGATCGAACCGGGCGAGAATCAAAAGCGACAGTAGGAAACTGGCCGACGTGGCGATCAAGGCCAAGTAGCGGGCGTTCTTTTGCGCCGCCTCGTCGTCACCCCGGAGGAACAGCGCCAGAATTACCGCGGCGACAAGCGGGATGAAGGTGACGATGGAGATCAGGCTGTCCATTTTATTGCGCCCCGCCGGTCAGCGTCATCCAGGTGATCAGGATCGCGATGCCCAGTACCATCGCGAAGGCATAGTGGAAGATGTACCCCGACTGCGCTCGGTTCGCCGCTCGCGTGAGGAACGGAATCACGCCCATGGCGACGCCGTTGATGCCCCCGTCGATCACGTTTCCGTCGCCGCGGGTCCACAGGAACCGGCCAAGCGCACGGACGGGCCGCACGAAGATCACGTTGTAGATCTCGTCGAAATACCACTTGTTCAGAAGTAAGAGATAGAGCGGGCGCGCGGCTTGAGCCACGCGCGCCGGCAAGCCCGGCTCGCGGATATACATCTGATAAGCGGCGGCAAGCCCCAAGAGCATCGCGAGGAAGGGACTGATCTTGACCAGGATCGGGGCGTGGTGCGCTTCGTCGAGAACGTGGTTCCCGGGGCTCATGTAGATCGCCCCCTCCCCCGGAGCGGCACCGGCGGCGACCGCGTGACCCTCGTTTTCAGCGCCGGCGTCGGGCTCGGCGGCCTCTTCGCCCTCGGCATTATCGCCGTGGCCCCCCGCTTCGGCGGCCTCTGCGGTCGCGTGGGCCTCGGCCGGAATGCCGAAGAAAGTGTTCACCTTCGCGTGGTCGCCGAAGAAAGAGCCGTACCAGAGCATCCCCGAGAATGTCGCGCCGATGGCCAGGACGCCGAGCGGAATCAGCATGACATTGGGGCTTTCATGCGCGTGTTCGTGGGTCTTCCTGTCGCCGCGCGGACGACCGTAGAACGTCATGAACATCAGTCGCCAAGAATAGAAGCTCGTGAAGACGGCCGCGACCAGGAGCAACCAGAAGGCATAGGTGCCCACCCCGGAATGGGCCCCCCACGCACTTTCGAGGATCGCGTCCTTGGATACGAAGCCGGCGAAACCCAGCCACCCCGTCAAGGGAATCCCGACGCCCGTGATTGCCAGGGTGCCGATCATCATCGCCCAGAACGTATAAGGCATCTTCTCCTTGAGCCCGCCGTAATTCCGCATGTCCTGCTCGTGATGCATTCCATGGATGACGGAGCCGGCGCCCAGAAAGAGCATCGCCTTGAAGAAGGCATGGGTGAAGAGGTGAAACATCGCGACCGGGTAGACCCCGACGCCGGCGGCGACGAACATGTATCCGAGCTGAGAGCAGGTCGAATAGGCGATCACCCGCTTGATGTCATTCTGCACGAGGCCGATGGTCGCGGCGAAGAACGCGGTGCTGGCGCCGATGACGGTGACGAAGGCCATGGCATTGGGCGCGAATTCCATTAGGGGCGACATTCGACAGACAAGGAACACGCCTGCCGTAACCATCGTGGCGGCGTGGATCAGTGCGGACACGGGCGTCGGCCCCTCCATCGCGTCCGGAAGCCACGTATGCAGGAAAAGCTGAGCCGATTTTCCCATTGCGCCCACGAAGAGCAGCACCGCGACCACCTCGGCGGCGTTCCATTGCCGCCATAGGAAGTGCAACTGGGTCTCCCCGATCTGCGGCGCGGCGGCGAAGATGTCCGAGAACTGGATCGAATCGACCAAGAGGAACAGGGCGAAGATCCCGAGGGCGAAGCCGAAATCGCCGACCCTGTTAACCACAAAGGCCTTGATCGCGGCAGCGTTCGCGGATGGTTTACGGTAGTAGAACCCGATGAGCAGATAGGAGGCGAGGCCCACGCCCTCCCACCCGAAGAACATCTGCACGAGGTTGTCGGCCGTCACCAGTATGAGCATCGCGAAGGTGAAGAACGACAGATATGCGAAGAAGCGCGGCCGATAATTCTCGTCGTCTTCCGCGAAATTGGCGTCGTGGGCCATGTAGCCGAACGAATAGAGATGAACCAAGCTCGACACCGTGGTGATCACGATGAGCATGATCGCGGTCAGACGGTCGAGCCTGATGGCCCAGTCGGCCGAGAGCGATCCCGACTGGATCCAGCGCAGGATCTGGATGCGGTGCATCTCTCCGTCATGGCCGAGGAAGACGATCCAGCTGAGGAGGGCGGCGAGGAAGAGCAGGCCCGTAGCGGTCCACTGGGCCGGGCGTTCACCGATGATCCGATGGCCGAACCCGCAGATGATCGCGCCGATCAACGGCGCGAAGAGGATGATCGTCGGCATCGCCTCAGCCCTTCATCATGTTGATATCTTCGACCGCGATGGTTCCGCGGTTGCGGAAGAAGCAGACCAGGATGGCGAGACCGATCGCCGCCTCGGCCGCGGCCACCGTCAGAACGAAAAGCGTGAAGACTTGGCCAACCAGATCGCCCATGTGAGTGGAGAAGGCGACGAGATTGATGTTCACCGCCAGAAGCATCAACTCGATCGACATCAGCAGGATGATGACGTTCTTGCGGTTCAGGAACAGTCCGAAGATGCCGATGACGAATAACGCCCCGGCAACGGTCAGGTAATGCTCTAGTCCGATCATCTCGTCCCCCGGGTCCGTCCTCCGCCCGGTCCTAGACCCTAGGCCGCAGCGCGTCCATGCCTCGCCGGCGTTATTGCAAGCCCTGCCCGGACTTGACCTCTCTCAGTTCCATCGATTTCGCCGGGTCGCGCATGATCTGGGCGACGATATCCTGGCGCTTCACGTCGGAGCGATGGCGGAGCGTCAGCACGATGGCCCCGATCATCGCCACCAGCAGGATGAGGCCCGCGAGCTGGAACAGGAGCAGGTAGTCATCGTACAGAAGCTGCCCGATCGCTTGCGTATTGGACGCCCCACCGAACCGGGCCGTGGCCGCGGCGACATTCTGCTCGGCCACGTCGGAGGCCTGCCAGACGCCGAAGATGATGCCGAACTGCATGAGGATCACAACGCCGATCAGGAGCGCCACCGGCATGTACTTCGCCATCTCGGCCTTCAGCGCGCTGAAATCCACATCGAGCATCATTACGACGAAGAGAAAAAGAACCGCGACCGCGCCGACATAGACGATGACGAGGAGCATCGCGACGAATTCCGCCCCCATCAGTACGAAGAGGCCGGCGGAGGAAAGGAACGCGAGGATCAGCCACAGGACCGAATGGACCGGGTTGCGCGCGATGACGGTGAACAAACCTGCGGCCACGACGAGGATCGCGAAGAGATAGAAGGCGAAATCGGGAGGTGTCACGGCGTCTGTCCTTGGCTCAGGGCTCGGAACCGGTTCAGCGGTAGGGGGCGTCGATCTCGAGATTGCGGGCGATCTCCGATTCCCACCGCTCGCCGTTCTCAAGGAGCTTGGCCTTGTCGTAGAACAGCTCCTCGCGGGTTTCGGTCGAGAACTCGAAGTTCGGCCCCTCGACGATCGCATCCACCGGGCACGCCTCCTCGCAGAACCCGCAATAGATGCACTTCGTCATGTCGATGTCGTAGCGCGTGGTCCGGCGCGACCCGTCGGAGCGGGGTTCGGCATCGATGGTGATCGCCTGGGCGGGGCAGATCGCCTCGCACAGCTTGCAGGCGATGCAGCGCTCTTCGCCGTTGGGATAGCGGCGCAGCGCGTGTTCACCCCGGAACCGCGGGGACAACGGCCCCTTCTCGTGCGGATAATTCACCGTGGCTTTCGGCGCGAAGAAGTACTTGAGCCCCATACGAAGCCCCTTCCACACGTCGAAAAGGAGCCAGTAGCGCCCGGCGCGGGCATAGTCGAAGCCAGTTTCTGCCATTGGATCAGCCTCCCACGGCCCAGCGGGCCCAGAACCCGCCAAAGAGTTCGAAATGCGTGAGGAACGAAACCAGCACCACCCAGGCGAGGCTGAACGGCAAGAACACTTTCCAGCCGAGGCGCATCAGTTGGTCGTAGCGGTAACGCGGCACGACCGCCTTCACCAGCGCGAAGAGGAAGAAGAAGAATGCCATCTTCAGCAGCATCCAGAAGGCGCCGTCGGGTAACCCCGGAATGGGCGACAGCCAGCCGCCGAAGAACAGGATCGCGATCACTGCCGACAGCAACCACATGGCGATGTATTCGCCGGCCATGAAGAGCAGGAAGGGCGTCGAAGAATATTCCACCTGGTACCCGGCCACCAGTTCCGATTCCGCCTCCGGCAGGTCGAAGGGCGGGCGGTTCGTCTCCGCCAGGCAAGAAATGAAGAAAAGGAAGACCATGGGGAAGTGCGGCAACCAGTACCAGTTGAAGAGCCCGAAGGCCCCGTCTTGCGCGCGCACGATATCCGACAGGTTCAACGATCCCGTCGAGATGATGACCCCGATGATGATGAGCCCCAGCGAAACCTCGTAGGAAATCATCTGCGCCGCGGAGCGCAGGCTGCCGAGGAACGGGTATTTGGAGTTCGACGCCCACCCGCCCATGATGATGCCGTAAACCTCGAGCGAGGACACGGCGAAGATGAACAGGATCGCGACGTTGATGTCGGCCAGCACCCAACCGTCGGCAAAGGGGATCACGGCAAAGGCGACCACAGCCAGCACGAAGGAAACGAGCGGCGCCATCAGGAACACCGTCCGGTCCGAGCCGGCGGGAATGACGATCTCCTTGAGAACGTATTTCAGCGCGTCGGCGACCGTCTGCAACAGCCCAAAGATGCCCACGACGTTCGGGCCGCGCCGCATCTGGACGGCCGCCCAGACCTTGCGGTCGGCGTAGACCAAGAACAGGAGCGAGACCATCACGAAGCTCAGGATCAAACCGGCCTGCGCGACCCCCATGAGGGCAAGTCCCACCGTCGAGGAAAAGAAGCCATCCATGAATTCACCGCTCCCCGAGCATCAACTTTGAGGATGTCCGCCGCGTTGGCCCCGGGGAGCCGTTGCGGGCATCCTGGACCCGGCCGCCCCGGGGCGGCTCAGGCGTGACCGTGTAAATCGCATCCCGGCCCGGAACGCCACCCTCTTCGGCGACAATCGCGTGCGGCACGGGGACGTGTCACTCGGCGGCAAGCGGAGCCTTCTGCCGCGATTTGGCTCCGGCGCTCAACTCCGCCATCAACGGGCTCGACCGGGCGATGGGATTGACGAGGTAATGATCCTCGACCGCCCGGCCCAAGTCGTCCTCGGCGATCCGACCGCCCTCGATTCGAGTCATTTCATTGAATGGAACGTCGTCGATGGCCTTCAGCGCCGGAACGGCATCGAACATCCGGGCACGCAAGTCCCTGAGCGAATCATAAGGCAGCTTCGCGCCCAGTTCGCCCGACAACGCCCTCAAAATCGCCCAGTTCTCCTTCGCTTCCCCGGGGGCGAAATTCGCGCGCAGGGCCAGTTGCGGCCGACCCTCCGTATTGACGAAAAGTCCGTTCTCCTCGGTGTAGCAGGCGGCGGGCAGGATCAAGTCGGCGCGATGGGCGCCCCGGTCCCCGTGAGATCCCTGATAGATCACGAACGGCCCGTCCGGGATGTCGATCTCGTCCACGCCGAGCGCATAGACCACGTCCGCCCCGTCGAGCGCGGCGGAAAATCCGCCGTCGGTCACCGCACCGATATCCATCGCGCCAACCCGGCTTGCGGCTGTGTGCAGGATCAGGATCCCGGCCTCATGCTCGGCCGCGTGCTCGGCAACCTTGGCCAGGATCGCTTCCCCGTCGTCGCGACGCAGGGCGGCTTGGCCCACGATCACCACGCTGCCAGCCTCCAGTTCGGGAAAGTCGATATCGTCGAGCGTCCGGGGCGACGTTCCGAGATGCGCGTATTCGTATGTCAGATCCACATTTTCGCCGACCAGCGCCACATCGGCGCCGTGCAACCAGGCCTTGCGGATGCGGGAATTGAGGACGGGCGCCTCGTGCCGGGGGTTGGCGCCGACGATCAGGATCCGCTTGGCGGTGTCGATCGCCTCGATCGTCGTGGTGCCCGCATAGGCCCCACGATTGCCCGGGATCAGCTTTGCCCCGTCGAGTCGGCATTCGACCCGACCGCCCTGCCCTTCGACCAGATCCTTGAGCGCATACGTCGCCTCGACCGGGGCAAGATCGCCGACCAGCCCGGCGACGCTCTTGCCCCGCATCGCGGCAGCCGCGGCGCCAAGGGCTTCCGCCCAACTGGCGGGCCGCAGGCGACCGCCCTCGCGGATATACGGCCGGTCGAGCCTCTGGCGTTTCAGGCCGTCCCAAACGTAGCGGGATCGGTCAGCCAGCCATTCCTCGTTTACGCCATCGTTGTTCCGCGGCAGGATCCGCATGACCTCGCGGCCCTTCGTGTCCACACGGATGTTCGAGCCGAGAGCATCCATCACGTCGATCGTCTCGCTCTTCGTCAATTCCCAGGGGCGTGCCGTGAAGGCATAAGGTTTCGACGTGAGCGCTCCAACCGGACAGAGGTCGACGATGTTGCCCTGCATCTCCGAATCCAGCGTCTGGCCGAGATAGGACGTGATCTCGGCATCCTCGCCACGCCCGGTCTGGCCAAGCTCCGGCATGCCCGCCACTTCGGTGATGAAGCGCACACAGCGGGTGCAAGAAATGCAGCGGGTCATGTGCGTGCCCACGAGCGGACCCAGATCCATGTTCGCCACGGCCCGCTTCGGCTCGCGGTAGCGCGAGAAATCGACCCCGTAAGCCATGGCCTGATCCTGAAGATCGCATTCGCCGCCCTGATCACAGATCGGACAATCGAGCGGATGGTTGATGAGCAGGAACTCCATCACCCCTTCGCGCGCCTTCTTGACCATCGGCGAGGTTGTCCGAACCTCAGGCGGCGCCCCGTCCTTACCCGGGCGCAGGTCGCGCACCTGCATGGCACAGGACGCTGCGGGCTTCGGCGGCCCCCCCACGACCTCCACGAGGCACATGCGGCAGTTTCCGGCGATCGACAGGCGCTCGTGATAGCAGAAACGCGGAATCTCGACATCCGCCACGTGCTCGCACGCCTGCAGAAGGGTCAGGGCCGGATCGACCTCGACTTCCTTTCCGTCGATTATGATCTTGCGCAGATCGCTCATGGCATTGTCTCCATGCTGTCGGCCGCGAGACGCGCACGGCTTGCGCGCGTCCCGCACGAGGCTTGACCGTCATCTAGCGTGGATGCCGCCTGCCGAAAACCGCTACTTGCGCGGTTCCCGCGATTTGTCGCGCCTTATTCGCAGCCGCCGGAGAAGCGCCAGCTTTCCGAGTTCTCCTCGGCGTAGCGCTGCCGACCGTCGATCCGGGCGGCGATCCGCTCTCCCGGCTCTGTGCCGCAATAGGCCAGCGCCGCCCTGGCCGCATCCTGAACCGCGTATTCGTAGGGGGCCACGTTCGGGGTCACCAGGACCACGAAACGGTTGCCCGACGGATAGATGCGGACATCCGTCGGCGTCGTGCGAGGCAGGTAGTTCGGACCATGCACATCCACGTCCGGGACCGCGCAGAGGTCAAGCGGCCCCTCGGGATAGCACGGCACGTGGACGCGGCTCGGCGTCCCCGAAGCAAGGAGCGCCGTCGGCGCGAACGCCGCGAGAAGCACAAGGATCAGTCGCATCAGTTCCCTTTCAACAGACGGCCAGCCTGGGTGCCGCGCGCGATTTCCTCGCGTCCGACCTTGCAGTACCCGGCGGAGTTTCCCGGCAGGGCCCCACGGGCGCGCAGATCGGCGTCGATCTCCCGCTCCAGGGCATCTTTCGCGGCATCGTTCTCGCGCAGGGCCTCGATATCGGCATCGGAATAGCCGGCGTCCCGCGCATAGGCCTGCAAGGATTTGAGGAAGGAATAGGCCCGTACCAGCCTAGGCGACATCTGCGGGCAGTTCCGCCGGACCTTGTCGGCCAGACCGATGGCGTAGAACCCCTGGCGCACCGTCGGGTCCTCTTGCAAGGGCGTCTGAGCCGCGCTCGCGCCGGCAATTCCCATCACGAGGGACGCGACGGCCGCCGCGGCGAATGTCGGCTTCATGTCTGTTCTCCGACCAGCTTGCTCCGAACCGGCGCGGGTCGCGGAGCCGAGTGGAGTATATGCGCTCGCATCCCGCGTCGACAAGTCGACCCGCCGCGCGGGCCCGTCCGAAATCGGAACAATTCGACGTGTCGCCGCGCGATCCTAGCGCCCGGTACAGCGACCGGAATAGATCGATCGCCCCTGCCCGTCCCGCATCGCTTGCCACGCCTCCGGGGTCCCCGGCACCGCCACCCACTCCGCGTGGCTCGACCCGGTGCGCCGCAGGCAATGGCGCGTGGCCGGAAACCGGACGGATTCCCGTGTCGCCGCCAGCGGCGCGCCGCCATCCTCGACCGCGACCTGGAAGCGGTCCGACCCATCCTCGGCAATGAGCGTGGCCCGATAGGGGAGCGCGGAGGCGGGCCGGTCGCGCACGAACAAGCCCGACCCGGGAAGGGAGGGCAACCGCCCGCAGCCCGAAACCGCCAGGCCGAGGATGAGCATCAGGATCAGGCGCGGCACGGGCCACCTCCGGGTGGGACAGGACAAGGGGCCGACACGGCCTGCGCCCCGGATACACAAGACCGGCATCTTGCGCAATTCCGGTGCGTAAACGCAGGCTTGCCGGCGATCACTCTGCCGCGACGGGGGTGCGCCGCGTGCGGATCCGGTCCTCGATTTCGTCCCGGAAATGCCGGATCAGACCCTGAATCGGCCAAGCGGCGGCATCTCCCAGCGCACAGATCGTATGGCCCTCGACCTGCTTGGTGACATCGAGAAGCATGTCGATCTCCTCGACCTCCGCCTCGCCGCGCACCAGCCGGTCCATGACCCGCATCATCCAGCCGGACCCTTCGCGGCACGGTGTGCATTGACCGCAGCTCTCGTGCTTGTAGAAGGCCGAGAAGCGCCAGATCGCCTTCACGATATCGACGGACTGGTCCATCACGATCACCGCGGCGGTGCCGAGGCCGGACTTGTTTTCCTTCAGCCAGTCGAAATCCATGATGCCGTCCTTGATCACGGATCCCGGCAGCAGCGGCACCGACGAGCCGCCCGGCACCACGGCCTTGAGGTTGTCCCAACCGCCCCGGATGCCGCCACAATGCGTCTCGATCAGCTCCTCGAACGAGATCGACATGGCCTCCTCGACCACGCACGGCTTGTTCACGTGGCCCGAGATGGCGAAGATCTTCGTGCCGGCGTTGTTCTCCCGCCCGAAGGACGTGAACCACGACGCGCCGCGGCGCAGGATCGTTGGCACGACGGCGATGGATTCCACGTTGTTGACCGTCGAGGGGCATCCGTAGAGACCCGCCCCGGCCGGGAACGGCGGCTTCAGCCGCGGCATGCCCTTCTTTCCCTCTAGGCTTTCGATGAGGGCCGTCTCTTCGCCGCAGATATAGGCGCCCGCTCCATGGGTCAGGTAGAGGTCGAAATCCCAACCGGATCCGGCGGCGTTCTTGCCCAGCAATCCGTCGTCATAGGCCTCGTCGATGGCGCGCTGCAGCGCCTCGCGCTCGCGAATGTACTCTCCCCGGATGTAAATGTAGCTCGAATGCGCGCCCATCGCGAACGAGGCGATCAGGCACCCCTCGATCAGAGTGTGCGGATCGTGGCGCATGATCTCCCGGTCCTTGCAGGTCCCGGGCTCCGACTCGTCGGCATTGACGATCAGGTAATGGGGTCGCCCATCCGTTTCCTTTGGCATGAAAGACCACTTCATGCCGGTGGGGAAACCCGCGCCGCCCCTGCCACGCAGGCCGGAATCCTTGGTTTCCTGGACGATCCAGTCCCTGCCCTTCTTGATGATGTCGGCCGTGCCGTCCCAATGCCCCCGCGACTTGGCGCCCGCGAGGGTCCGGTCGCCCATGCCGTAGAGGTTGGTGAAGATGCGGTCCTTGTCGTCGAGCATTTTGTTGCCTCTGTCGGGGGTATGCCTTACTTGCGCTCGTCGCGCCGCTTTTGCCAGATGCGAAATGTCGCGACCAGTGCCCAGGCGAAGACCGTGAGCGCGGCCACGTCGAACACGAACACCAGACGTGGTGGCAGGCCGAGGGAGGCGCCGAACAGCTGCGCCCCCATCCAAGCAATCATCGTCATCGCCATCACGACCCCCACATTGCGGGCTTGCCGGGCCGTGTCGTGATCGCCGTCAGACATGGGGGCGCGCCGATATCATGCCGGTGTCGGCCCCCGGCCCGAAAGCTCGCCCGCCTGGCGTACCCATTCGTCGCGCCGCACGCGCCCCTTGAACCCTTCGAGGCGTTCGTCGATCCAGGCGACCTCCTGATCGCTCCACCCGGCGATCTGGTCGAAACGATAGATCCCCAGACCGTGGAGCATCGTTTCCAGCTTCGGTCCGACGCCACTGATGCGCTTCAGGTCGTCGCCACCATCCTCCGGGGGCCCGCTGAGGCGTTTGGGCTCGGTGCCGATCACCGTCTCCTCTGTGGACGCGCGCGCGCTTACCTCGTCACCGTCGCCCGGTTCGTAGCGCCAGGTTCCCTTGCGATCCGCCAATTCCTGGGTGCCTGCCACCTGCGATGATGACCATTTACGGCCCTCGGAGCCTGCATCCGGCTGATGGCCGGGCCCTCCGGTTGCGGACGAATGCTCGCCCGTCTCCTTGGCAGCCGGGCTGACGTCCCGCTCGGAAGCCTCCTTCGCCGCATCTGCGCCATGCTGCGGTTCAGGGGCGGACGAACCCGCATCCGCGTTGTCCGCCACCGAGCTATCGCCGTCAGGTGCTGGCGCCGGACGGCCGCCGTCGTCGGCAAAGCTGTCCGCGCGAATGCCTTGATCGGCCTCCTTGCCGGGAACCCCGCCCGCGGCCGGATCGGGCATTCCGCCCAGCTCCGCGGACGGGGCACCCCCGGTCGCATTCCCCGTGGCATCGGGCTCGTAGGTCCGATCGATCGCGGCGGCCGGAGTGGCGCCGACGCGTTGCGGCCCCGCCGAACCGGGAGCGACCCCGGCCGATCCAGGCTCTCGTCCCACCCCGCCGGGCTTGCGGGTCACGTCCCCGAATTCGGACGTGCCGACGGACCTCGGATCAGTCCGATCGGCGGGGCTCGCCCTGTGAAAGCCCTGAAACAGCACGATCGCCGCGGCAAGGCCGACCACAAGGGCCAGGAACGCGGCGGGCGAGAAGGTGAAATCGCCGACCACCATCAGCGCCACAAAGGCCACGAAGCCGATACCCCCGGCAATCGTGGCGACCAGCAGCAGCGAACTTGGAGTTTGCTTTGTCATTCCGTCCATCCCTGTACCGCGAGGCGCCCTCATCGCCCCTTCCGGACAAGCTAGCGCGGAGTCAGCCGGTTGTCTTCCCGGCCGTGGACAGCGATCGCGCCTGCCCGGTCCAGTCGTCACGAGTCGCCCGACCCTTGAAGCCCTCGAGATTGCGGTCGATCCAAGCAACCTCCTCGGGGGTCCACCCCGCGATCTGGTCGAAATGATAGACCCCGATCTCGTTCAGGGCATCGGCAAGCTTCGGCCCCACGCCCCGTATCTCGCGCAGATCGTCACCTGAACCCTGCCTGGGGCCATCGAGACCTCGTGGCTTTCGCTCCGCACCTTCGGCCACGTCGTCGGGTGAGGCATTCTTGTCGTCCGCCTGTTCGTCACCCGTGCTGCTCAGCGGGCCCTCACCGGAATGCGTGGATGCTTCGCGGTCCGAATCGGACCTCGTGCTGCCGGTTTCGCCCGCGGGCGCATTGCGGTCCGACATCGGAGTGGACTGGTCGTCGACCTCCGTCCCCGCGATATCGCCCTCCTCGGGGCGCCCCTTGGATTCGGCATCCGGGTCCTGCTTGGTGACGCCATGGTCGCTCACCGGTTCGTCGGCCGCGGGCTGAGGTCCGGGTGTCGGACCGACGTTGCCCCCGGTCGGCGGCATCAGGTCGCTATTGATATGGGGGGGGCGGCGCGCCGCCGAATCCTTGACCGGGTTCCAAGGCATTCGCAGAGGCACTTCGGTTCCGTCGATCCGCTTAAGCGTATCGCCGATTTCGAGCGCGAGGGCGGTGGAGGCGTTGTGCGTCTCGACCCGGTCTTTGATCAGGACCGTCTTGCCATCGCTCGGCTCGGAACTGAACCGGCCGATCTGCGAGCCGGGCTGCGGCACCTTGCCAGCCGCCATGTCGTCGAGGAGTCCGGAAAGACTCTCCGCCGTCAGATCCTCATAATAATCCTTGCCGATCTGCGCCATCGGGGCATTGGAACACGCGCCGAGACACTCGACCTCTTCCCAGGAAAACTTGCCGTCGGGTGAAACCTGATGCGGTTTTGCAGAGATTTTTTCCCGGCATACCCCGATGAGATTCTCGGCACCGCAGATCATGCAAGACGTGGTTCCGCAGACCTGAACGTGCGCAACGGACCCCGTTGGCTGCAACTGGAACATGAAGTAGAACGTCGCGACTTCGAGCGCGCGAATATAGGCCATGCCCAGCATTCCCGCGACCTGTTCGATTGCGGGTCGTGTCAGCCAGCCTTCCTGCTCCTGCGCGCGCCACAGCAACGCGATCACCGCGCTCGCCTCCCGCCCCTCGGGATACTTCGAGATCTGCGCTTCCGCCCATTCCCGATTGGCGGGCGTGAACTCGAAGCTGTCGGGCTGATCGTGATGCAGGCGGCGGAGCATGGCGTGCCTCTTTCGAAACGTCTCGGCCCTCGACTTACCCAATCGGCTCGGGGAACGGAAGCCGCGGAGCAGATCGAAATCCCGCGATCCGGCCGAAGGGAGCTAATGCTGCTCCCGTGGTCGACCGGGAAGAACGGATCTAGCGGTGACGACCTGCTTCGGCTTCTGGCCAGTTCGGCCCGATGTCAGCGGTCCACTTCGCCGAACACGATGTCGAGCGATCCCAGAACTGCCGAAACGTCGGCCAACTGATGACCTGTCAACAGGTGGTCCATCGCCTGCAGGTGGAGATAGCCCGGCGCACGGATCTTGGCCCGGTAGGGTTTGTTCGTCCCGTCCGAAACCAGATACACGCCGAACTCTCCCTTCGGCGCCTCGACACAGGCATAGACGTCACCCTCGGGGACGTGGAACCCTTCGGTATAGAGCTTGAAGTGATGGATCAGTGCTTCCATCGACGTCTTCATGTCCCGGCGGGTCGGCGGCGTCAGCTTGCCACGCACCAGCACATCGCCGGGGCATCCCCGGATCTTCTCGATCGCCTGCAGCATGATCTTGAGCGATTCGCGCATTTCCGCCATGCGGACGAGATACCGGTCGTAGCAGTCGCCGTTCACGCCGACCGGGATCTTGAAGTCGAACTCGTCATAGAGCTCGTAAGGCTGCGACCGCCGCAGGTCCCAGGCGAAGCCCGATCCCCGTACCATTGGCCCGGAGAACGCGAATTCCTGAATGTCGTCCTCGGTGACGATGCCGATATCGACATTCCGCTGCTTGAAAATCCGATTCTCGGTAATCAGGCTGTCGATGTCATCCAACACCAAGGGAAACTCGTGGCACCACGTCTCGATGTCGTCGATCAGGTCGGGCGGCAGGTCCTGGTGCACGCCACCAGGGCGGAAATACCCCGCATGGAGGCGCGCACCGCTGGCCCGCTCGTAGAAGACCATCAGCTTTTCGCGTTCCTCGAACCCCCAGAGCGGCGGCGTCAGGGCGCCGACATCCATCGCCTGGGTGGTGATGTTCAGAAGGTGGTTCAGGATCCGGCCGATCTCGCAATAAAGCACCCGGATCAGGGAGGCGCGACGCGGGATCTCCGTGCCCGTCAGCTTCTCTATCGCCAGCACCCAGGCGTGTTCCTGGTTCATGGTCCCGACATAGTCGAGCCGGTCGAAATAGGGGAGGTTCTGGAGATAAGTGCGACTCTCCATCAGCTTCTCGGTGCCGCGATGAAGCAGGCCGATATGGGGATCAACCCGCTCAACCAGTTCGCCATCCAATTCCAATACAAGACGGAGAACCCCGTGAGCCGCGGGGTGTTGAGGACCGAAATTGATGTTAAAGTTGCGGATCTTCTGCTCTTCGGTTTCGGCGTCCTGAATGTTCGTGCCGTCCATCATCTGCTGACCTCGTCTCGGTTGGCCGACCGGTCGCGGAACCCGTCGCGGAAGGCGATCACCCACAAAAGGATCACGGCGCCCATCGGCAGGATCGCCAAGAGCGCAAACGGGGCCGGAATGTCGAATCGTGGAAGGATGCGCCAGAACGGCACCACGAGAATGACGGCGAGGAATAGGAACCCCGTCACCATTCCGCCGGTGCCGAACGATCCCGTCATCACCCCGCGCCCTCCCTCGACTTCTCGTCGCCGGGAAGAACGTATTCCGCACCCTCCCACGGGCTCATGAAGTCGAACTGGCGGTATTCCTGAACCAGGTCCACGGGCTCGTAGATGACCCGCTTTGCCTCCTCGTCGTACCGAACCTCGGTGTACCCCGTGGTCGGGAAATCCTTGCGCAGCGGATGACCCCGGAACCCGTAATCCGTCAGCAGCCGCCGCAGGTCCGGGTGACCGGTGAAGATCACACCGAACATGTCGAAGATCTCGCGCTCGAACCAGTTGGCCGAACGGTGGACCCGGGTGATTGACGGCGCCATCTCGTCCTCGCGGACCTGCGCCTTCAGCCGAATACGGTGATTCTGGTACATGGACAGAAGGTGATAGACAAGGTCGAACCGTGCCTCTCGCGCGGGATAGTCCACGGCCGTCAGGTCGACGAGGGTCGAGAATCGGCACGTCTTGTCCGTCTTGAGAAACTCAACCAGCGACGGGATCGAGCTGAGCACGATATGCATCGTCAGCTCGCCCCGCAGGACATCGAAGCCGAGGATGCAATCGGGGCGCGCGGATTTGATGTGCTCGCCAAGTTCGGTCAGCGCGGTATCCGACATTCGATGCCTCCCTACCTCGTGATCGTGCCGGTACGACGGATCTTGCGCTGAAGCTGCATGATCCCGTAGAGCAGCGCCTCCGCCGTCGGGGGGCAGCCCGGGACGTAGATGTCGACCGGCACCACGCGGTCGCATCCCCGCACGACCGAATAACTGTAATGGTAATAACCCCCGCCATTCGCGCAGGACCCCATCGAGATCACGTAGCGCGGCTCCGGCATCTGGTCATAGACCTTGCGAAGGGCCGGCGCCATCTTGTTGGTCAGCGTACCAGCCACGATCATCACGTCGGCCTGACGGGGCGAGGCCCGCGGTGCCACGCCGAACCGTTCCGCGTCGTATCGTGGCATCGAGCAATGCATCATCTCGATCGCGCAGCATGCCAGGCCGAACGTCATCCAGTGCAGCGACCCGGTTCGCGCCCAGTTGATGATGTCGTCACTCTTCGTCAGCAGGAACCCCTTGTCGGTCAGCTCCCGGTTCAGGGTCTGGGTCGCGTTCTCTTGATCCGGCCCAGCGGCGAGAGCCCCGTAGGGAGACACGCCGCTTTGCGGCATCTTGGTGTCGCTCACTCCCATTCGAGGGCTCCTTTCTTCCATTCGTAGGCAAATCCGACGGTCAGCACGGTCAGGAAAACCATCATCGACCAGAAAGCCACGTCGGTCATATCGGCGAAGGTCGTGGCCCACGGAAAGAGGAACGCGATCTCGAGGTCGAAGATGATGAACAGGATTGCGACAAGGTAGAAGCGCACGTCGAACTTCATCCGCGCATCGTCAAAGGCGTTAAACCCGCATTCATAGGCCGACACCTTCTCCGGATCGGGATGGCGCACGGCCAGCAACGCCGCTGCCAAGATCAGGATGAGCCCCAAAGCAATGGCAAGACCCAGAAGGATCAGGATCGGCAGGTAGTCGCTGAGAATGTCGTCCACGGGCGCGCTCCGTCGGATGGGTCTTGTGGGGACTTAGACATCGGCGCACGAAGGGTCAACGGGGCGGCCCGTGGCGATTGGCCCCGGCCGGGGTGGCCTGACCGTCGCGGTTAGTCCCAGGCGGGATAGAAGCTCTTGTCGTAGAGCCGCTCGGAGCCCGGGGGCGGCAATGCCTGCTGAAAGGTTTCGCGCCCAGAGATCGCTTCGTACCAGCGCTCCGTTTCGGGAAATCCGTCGAGGGTCGCAAAGTGCCTGGCCATGTAGACCGCCTGCCCGACCGAGATGTCGGCGGCCGAGAACCCGCTGGTCAGGAGGTAGTCGCGGTTCTCAACCGGCGTGGAGAGCCGCCCTTCGATCGCGGCATAGCACTTCTTGAGGCGCGCCGCCTCCAGCTTCATGATCGTCGGGGATCGCATCGCATCCTCGTAGAGTGCGATGTGCTGCTGGGTGAGCGCGGCGGCATGCTGGCTGACCGTCTCCGCAAAATGCACCCAGATCAGGAAGTCCGGCCTGTCGATGTCGCCCGGCGGACGGCCGAGCCCCCGTTCGGGGAAGCGCTCGCACAGGATCTCGGTAATGGCGCCGCTCTCCCAGAGCGAGTCCCCGTCAATCTGGAGCGACGGGACCCGGCCCGCCGGGTTCAGGCTCAGATATTCAGGATCGCGCAGGCTGCGATCGAACGGATGGATCCTCAGGGAATACTCGACCCCCAACTCGTTGAGCAGCCACAATGTCCGCATGGACCTTGTCTGGTGGCAATGGTGCAGGACGATCATGGAGTCATTCCTTGCGTTCGGCATCCCGGCTCCGACTGCCCTGCCGTCGGTCTGGGAGACGCGGATCGACCGAACGGGCACCGCCCGGGATGGGGCGTGATGGCGAACCTGCCGCATATGCCGCAGCGCCGCAAGACGGTTGGATCACCTGCCGAAACTCACTTCGCAGGAAGAACGAATACCTATTTTTATCAGTTCGATAGATAACGAAGTTCGATCATTTCGAATTCAATGATGCGCTCCCTCCAGCGACATCCTTTCACGATCAGTCAACCGTCGGGAGGGGCAATCCGGCCTTCTTCAGGGCTGCGGCAGGAACCCACCGTGTTGGTCGAGGAGATAAACCTGCCTCCCGGTTCCGTGACCGCAGGTGACGATCAGCCACACCGTTCCCTCGCCCGGACGCGCGGCGCAGGGGGCCTCCCCGAAACGACGGGCGTGGAGGGTTGCGACCGCATCGATCGCCGAGCTTTCGTCGGGAGCAGATCGCAGCATTCCCTGCCGGATGCCCAAGAATGCCGTCAGGATCGCCAGCGCGACAAACAGAACCCACCTGAGAGCGATCGCGAACCCGTGCGGGCGGCCTGGCGGACCGGCACGAGAGTTCCGCGTCACGCGCTTGTTATTCCAGCATCCGCGCCGCCAGATCGGGCAGGTCGGCGAAACGGTCGAGGACCGCATCAGGGCCCATCTTGGCGATTTCCCTGCCCCAGGGACCGAATCCCACGAGAATGCAGGGGACGCTGGCGGCGCGCGCGGTCTTCAGGTCGGTTTCGGTATCGCCCACCATCAGGGACCGTTCGCGATCGCCGCCCGCTCGGGACACGGCCTCCAGGAACGGGGCGGGATCGGGCTTCGATACCGCGAGCGTATCCGCGCCGACTAGGGCCGGCAAGCAATGGGCGGTTCCCATCGCGTCCATCAGACGGCGCGCCAGATGCTCGGGCTTGTTTGTGCAGATCGCCACCGCAAAGCCCCGGGCACGAAGGGTTTCCACCGCGCCCCACGCGCCCTCGTAGGGTTGGGAGTGAACGGCGATCGCGGCCCCGTAGGCTTCGAGAAGTCGAGGGTAATCGGCTTCCACCTCGTCCGCCCCGCCCGCGCCCGTCCGCGCGAAACCCTCGCGCAGCATGGCCCGGCCGCCCCGGAACGCGACGCCGGCATCCGCCACCGGATCGAGCACGTCCCCCAATCCCCGCGCGCGGAAGCAGTCATTTGCCGCCGCGACCAGATCGGCAGAGGTATCGACGAGAGTTCCGTCCAGATCGAAGACGACGCTGCGCATGAACGCTCCTGAAACTGTCGGTAACGCCGCGCGAGGCGCGCGACTTGCGTGGCTCGACCCGACGGGTAGAACGGCGACACGCAGAAGGAAAGAGCCCGCCATGCCCGTACATCTCGTCGTTCTGGCCGCCGGCCAGGGCTCGCGCATGAATTCCGACCGGCCGAAGGTGCTGCACGAGATCGGCCAGGCGCCGCTCTTTGTCCACGCGCTGGCGGCGGGCGCGGCGCTGTCGCCCGAGCGCCGGATCCTCGTCGTGGGCCATGGGGCCGAGGCGGTCCGCGCGGCAGCCCTGGACGAGGATCCCGACATAGCGGTCGTGGAGCAGGGCGAGCGCCGCGGAACCGCCCATGCGGTCGCGCAGGCCCGGACGGCACTGGCCGGGGCGCAGGGGGACGTGTTCGTCCTTTACGGCGACACCCCCTTCATCCGTCCCGAGACCCTGTCGATGATGGCTGCGGCGCGCGCCGGGGGGGCATCGGTCGTCGTCCTCGGATTCGAGGCGACCGTGCCTGGCCGCTACGGGCGCCTGATCGTCGAGGGCGACGAACTTATCCGCATCGTCGAGTACAAGGACGCCACGGAGGCGGAGCGTGCCATCACGCTCTGCAATTCGGGGGTGATCTGCGCCGACGCCGCAATCCTCTTCCAGCTCGTCGATGCGGTGGGGTGCGACAATGCCGCGGAGGAATATTACCTGACCGACATCGTATCCATTGCGCGCGATCGCGGCCTGCGCTGTACCACCGTCGCCTGCGAGGAGGCCGAGACGATGGGGGTGAACACGCGCCAAGAGCTGGCGCGCGCCGAGGCGACGTTCCAGGCGCGGCGGCGGGCCGAGGCGTTTGACGACGGCGTGTCCCTGACGGCACCGGAAACGGTGTTCTTCGCCCATGACACCGTGATCGGGCGCGATGCGACGATCGAGCCGCATGTCATCTTCGGGCCCGGGGTGACGATCGAATCGGGCGCCACGATCCGCGCGTTCTCGCATCTCGAGGGCGCGCATGTCGGCGACGGGGCGGTGATCGGTCCCTATGCCCGCCTCCGACCCGGCGCGGAAATTGGCGGCGATGCTAGGATCGGCAATTTCGTCGAGATCAAGTCGGCCGAGATCGGCCCTGGCGCCAAGGTGAACCATCTCAGCTATGTGGGTGATGCGACCGTGGGCGAACGCGCCAATCTCGGCGCCGGCACCGTGACGTGCAATTACGACGGGGTCTTCAAGCATCGCACCGAGATCGGAGCGCAGGCCTTCATCGGCTCATCCACGATGCTGGTCGCACCCGTCCGGATCGGCACCGGCGCCATGACCGGGTCGGGATCGGTCATCACCCAGGATGTGCCGGACGACGCGCTCGCGATCGCCCGGGCGCGGCAATCCAACAAGGAGGGACTGGCGCGCCGGTTGATGTCGAAGCTCCGCGCGAACAAGGCGAAGAGGACGAACTGATGTGTGGAATTGTCGGGATACTCGCAAATTACGAGGTCTCCCCGGTCATCCTCGAAGCGCTGAGGCGGCTCGAATACCGCGGCTATGACAGTGCGGGAATCGCCACGCTGTCGAACGGCCGGCTGGATCGGCGTCGTTCGGTCGGCAAGCTGGTGAACCTGTCGAACACGCTGGTCCACGACCCCCTTCCCGGTCGCGTCGGGATCGGCCACACCCGCTGGGCGACCCATGGCAAGCCGACGGTGGCGAACGCCCATCCCCATCGGGCCGGCCCCGTCGCCGTCGTCCACAACGGGATCATCGAGAATTACGAGGAGCTGCGCCGGGAACTGGTCGCGCGGAACTACGCGGCCGAAAGCGAGACCGACACCGAAACCGTCGCGCTTCTCTGCCAGGCATACATGGACGATGGCGCCAGCCCCGAGGAGGGCGTTCGCCGCACCCTGGGCCGCCTGAAGGGGGCCTTCGCCCTCGTCTTCCTCTTTGACGGCGAGGAGGATCTGATGATCGCCGCCCGGCGTGGCTCTCCCCTTGCCGTCGCGCATAACGGCACCGAAGGGTTCGTGGGGTCGGACGCCATAGCGCTTGCGCCATTGGTGGATCGACTGATCTACCTCGAAGAGGAGGACTGGGCCGTGGTCCGGCGCGGCGGCGTGTCGATCCGCGACGCTGCCGGGCGGCCGGTCGACCGGGTCGCCTCGCGCATCGCAGCCGAAGCCGGCCGGGTGGAGAAGGGCGGGCATCGCCATTGGATGGCCAAAGAGATCCACGAGCAACCGGGCGTCGTGGACCGCTGCCTGTCCAGTTACCTCGACGGAGAGCACGTCGTGTTGCCCGAGGGGCAGATCGACTTCTCCACCGTTCGCCGGATCGTGATGGTGGCCTGCGGAACCGCCTTCTATGCCTGCCAAGTCGCTAAGTACTGGTTCGAGAGGGTCGCACGCCTTCCCGTCGAAGTCGATGTGGCCAGCGAATTCCGCTACCGCGAGCCCCCGATCGAGGAGGGGACGCTGGCGATATTCGTCAGTCAGTCGGGCGAGACGGCAGATACGCTGGCCGCGTTGCGGTACTGCCGTGGAAAGGCGAAGATCCTGTCGGTCATCAACGTCGAAAGCTCTTCCATCGCGCGGGAATCCGACATGGCGCTGTCGATCCAGGCCGGTGTGGAGATCGGCGTCGCATCCACCAAGGCGTTCACCTGTCAATTGACGGTGCTGGCATTGCTGACGCTCAAGGCGGCCGCGGATAGGGGAGCGGCAGACCCGCAGGTCGCAAGTCGACACTTGGCGGACCTGCGGCGTGTGCCCGCTCTGCTGAGCCAAGCGCTGAACTTGGAGGATCGTCTGGCCGAGATCGCCCTCTCCCTCTCGGAGGCGAGCGATATCCTGTTCCTGGGGCGTGGCGCCCTCTATCCCCTCGCCATGGAAGGGGCGCTCAAGATGAAGGAGATCAGTTACATACATGCCGAAGGGTATGCATCGGGAGAGCTGAAGCACGGACCCATCGCGCTGGTGGACGAACATGTGCCCGTCATCGTCCTCGCGCCGTCCGATCCGCTTTTCGGCAAGACCAAGTCCAACATGCAGGAAGTCATGGCGCGTAACGGCCACGTGGTGCTGGTTTCGGACGCGGACGGCCTGAGGGGAGAAACGCAATCCTGGCGACATGTCGAGATGCCGCGTGTCCCCGACCTGTGGGCGCCGATCCTTTATGCCGTTCCGGCCCAGCTTCTGGCCTATCACACGGCGCTGGCGAAGGGGACGGACGTGGACCAGCCGCGAAACCTCGCCAAATCCGTGACGGTGGAATAGCTCTTCGGGCGCCTTCCGGGGCGTGTCGCAGGGCTATCGCCCCGTTCGGACCGGGATGCTGATTGCGAGCTACCACCATGGGGTACTTACGAAAGTGTGACGACGCATGGGTGCGCTTCAAGGAGGCGGGGCTGGGTGGAGCGTCTGACAGAATGGCCCAGATCGGCTTCCGGTCGGGCCGAGGCGTATTTCCGGTAATCCGTTTATCGTGATCGCCCTAGGTTGCCAGAATAACTTAGACATTGGCCTGGAATGCCGGCGCGAACGGCATGACGAGTGAGATCCTGCAGATCAAGAGCCTGCCGTGCTAGGGCGCCGAAAGGACCGCTGGAAGGAGATCGGGGAGATCCTCGGCTATGAGGCCGGGGCCGAAGCGACGTGCCGCCTCGGCGTGAAGCCAGACGGCGCGTTCCGCGGCTCTGGCACCGGCCACTCCGTCGGGGGCGAGAAGGCCGGTGATCAGACCCGCCAGCACGTCCCCGGCCCCGGCCGTCGCAAGCTGCGGCACCGCGAGGTCGTAGAGCGCGGAGTGAACCCCCACCACCCCATCCGGCCGGGCGACAATTGTCGCTTCTCCCTTCAGCAGGATCACGGCGCCGGCGCGGCGAGCGGCTTCTCGTGCGGCGAGGACCTTCGACCCCTGTCGCGTAACCTGGCCGAGATCGGGAAACAGGCGCGCGAACTCTCCTTCGTGCGGGGTCAGCACGCAATCGGCGTGAAGCTGGCGGAAAAGCGCCTCTGGATCGTCCGAAAAACTCGTGAGCGCGTCGGCATCGAGGACGGCGCGGCGGCCCGAGCCGAGCACCGCCTCCACCAGGTCGCGCGTCCCCTGCCCCGTGCCCAGGCCCGGACCGAGGCAAACAACGGAGAGGCGCGCGTCCTCGAGAAGGCGCTTCAGGCCGGTCGCCCCGACCACGGGGCGCAGCATGACGGCATCGAGCCGGGCGGCATTCTCCACGATGGCATCGGGGGGGCAGGCCAATGTGACAAGCCCGGCCCCCGCCCTCAAGGCCGCGCGCGCGGCCATGCGGGCCGCGCCACCACGCCCCGATCTGCCTGCCAGAACCACCGCGTGACCGCGATCGTACTTGTGTCCGCCGCGGCCAAGCGCCGTGGCGCGGCGCAGCCAGGCGGCTCGGTCAGTATCCGGCGCGATGGCATGGATGCCGGCGCGCGGCCCCCTCTCGAGGCCGATATCGACCACCAACGGCCGCTGGGCGGCGGCAGGCGACAGATAAAGCCCCACCTTGGGCGCGTGAAAGGTGACGCAGAGATCGGGCAGGAGGTGGTACAGGTCGGACTGCCCCTCGGGAGCCAGCCATCTGCCGGTATCCACGTCGAACCCGGACGGGCAATCGACCGCCACCGTGCGGACGCCCCAGCCCCGCAGGGATTGCCAGACGGTCGCCGCCTCCTCGGGGATCGAGCGCGACAGGCCAATTCCGAAGAGGGCATCCACCACCAGCTCGGCCGGTGTGTCTGCGATCTCCGACAACGGCCGGATTTCGCCGATCGCACGCCAGCGGTCGAGATTGGTGCGCGCATCGCCCGCGATCTGGGACGGGTCCCCCCAGAGACCGACGCGCACCTGCCAGCCCCGGGCGTGCAGGATCCGAGCCATGACGAATCCGTCGCCGCCATTGTTGCCCGGCCCGCAAAGCACCACGGCACGGGCGGGCGCTAGGCCGGGCCAGGCGTCATGAAGCGCGGAGACGGCGCCGCGGCCGGCCCGCTCCATCAGATCGAGACCGGTTACCCTGCCGCTTTCGATGGCATCCCGCTCGATTTCGCGCATCTCTTCGGCAGTCAGCAGCTCGGCCATCAATTTTCCTTCGCGGTTAGCCGTGTAACAAGGCACGACGCATAAAAGTTAGGCAACATACGTCAAAGCTACGGGCAGGCATGGCAGGCTGAGGCGGTCCCGATTGAGGCACAGCGCGGGGCGTGGTCTGTCGCGACTGAACCGGACTCGGAGGAATCGGCCCCATGAAGAAGATCGAGGCGATCATCAAACCCTTCAAGCTCGACGAGGTGAAGGAAGCGCTTCAGGAAGTGGGCGTCCAAGGCCTGAGCGTGCTCGAGGTCAAGGGATTCGGTCGCCAAAAGGGTCATACGGAACTCTATCGTGGTGCGGAATACGTGGTCGATTTCCTTCCGAAGGTGAAGATCGAGGTGGTCCTCGACGACAACCAGGTCGAGGGCGCGATAGAGGCCATCGTCGCGGCCGCGAAGACCGACAAGATCGGCGACGGCAAGATCTTCGTCAGCCCGGTCGAGCAGGCCGTCCGCATCCGGACCGGCGAGACCGGGTCGGACGCGCTCTGAACCGACCGCATCAGACAATCCAATCGACACAGAGAGGGACCCATGAGTTCAAGCGACATGCTGAAGACGATTTCCGACGAGGACATCGAATACGTCGACCTGCGTTTCACCGATCCCCGCGGCAAGCTGCAACACGTCACCGTCATGGCCCACGAGGTCGACGAGGATTTCCTCGAAGAGGGGATGATGTTCGACGGATCGTCGATCGCCGGCTGGAAATCCATCGAGCAGTCGGACATGAAGCTCATGCCCGACCCGGCATCGGCCTATATCGATCCCTTCTATGCCGAGAAGACGCTGGCCGTCCATTGCACGGTCTACGAGCCCGATACGATGGAGCGCTACGATCGCGATCCACGCGGCACCGCCCGGAACGCCGAAGACTATCTCAAAGCGTCCGGCATCGGCGATACGGCGTTCATGGGCCCCGAGGCCGAGTTCTTCCTGTTCGATGACGTCCGCTACGCCGTCACGATCAACAAGGTCTCCTACCAGGTCGATGCCGTCGACGGATCTTGGAACACCGATGCGGAGTTCGAAACCGGAAACACCGGCCACCGCCCCGGCGTCAAGGGAGGCTATTTCCCGGTAAACCCGATCGACGACGGTCAGGATCTCCGCTCCGAGATGCTGTCCACGATGAAGCGGATGGGGATGAAGGTGGACAAGCACCACCACGAGGTCGCCTCCTGCCAGCACGAACTGGGTCTCGTCTTTTCCACCCTTACCGATCAGGCCGACCACCTGCAGAAATACAAGTACGTCGTGCAGAACGTGGCCCATGCCTACGGGAAGTCGGCGACGTTCATGCCCAAGCCCATCGCGGGCGACAACGGAACCGGCATGCATGTCAACATGTCGATCTGGAAGGACGGCAAGCCGATCTTCGCCGGAGACAAGTATGCCGACCTCTCCGATGAGGCGCTGTATTTCATCGGCGGCATCCTGAAGCACGCCAAGGCGCTGAACGCCTTCACGAACCCCACGACGAACAGTTACAAGCGGCTGATCCCGGGATTCGAGGCGCCGGTGCTGCGGGCCTATTCTGCCCGCAACCGTTCCGGCTGCGTGCGCATCCCCTGGGCCGAGAGCCCCAAGGCCAAGCGCGTCGAGGCCCGTTTCCCCGACCCGGCGGCGAACCCCTACCTCGCCTTCTCCGCGCTCCTGATGGCGGGGCTCGACGGGATCAAGAACAAGATCCATCCCGGCGAGGCCATGGACAAGGATCTCTACGACCTGCCGCCCGAGGAACTCGCGGACATCCCGACCGTGTGCCACTCCCTGCGAGAGGCGCTTGAGGAGCTGGAAAAGGATCAGGACTTCCTGCTCGCCGGGGATGTCTTCACCCGCTCCCAGATCAAGGGCTACATGGATCTCAAGTGGGAGGAGATCTACGCCTACGAGCACACGCCGCACCCGATGGAGTTCAAGCTGTATTACAGCTGCTGAGCTCAATCCCGGACGATGCACACAGGAAAGGGCGCCCCATCGGGGCGCCCTTTTCGCGCCCGCCGCCCACGAAAAGGGCCGCGGCGGAGATCCCGGCGCGGCCCTGGTCGCAAGTGTTGATCGTGGCGGCTCAGCCGACGATGTCGCGGCCGGCGAAGAAGTACGAGATCTCGTCGCTCGCGGTCTCGGGCGCATCGGAGCCGTGGACCGAGTTTTCACCCACGCTGTCGGCGAACTCAGCGCGGATCGTCCCGGGATCGGCGTCAGCGGGGTTCGTGGCGCCCATCACTTCGCGGTTCTTCGCGATCGCCCCCTCGCCTTCCAGCACCTGGACGACGACAGGCCCCGACGACATGAACTCGCACAGCTCGTCATAGAACGGACGCTCGGCATGGACGCGATAGAACTCCCCGGCCTGCGCCTTGGTCAGCTGGACCCGCTTCTGCGCGACGATCCTGAGGCCCGCATCCTCGAACTTGGCGTTGATTTTGCCGGTGAGATTGCGCCGCGTGGCATCCGGCTTGATGATGGAAAGCGTACGTTCGGTGGCCATGGTCTGCCTCTTTCTCGGGCGGTCCCGCCCCATGCGGGCCGCGAATTCCGGCGTCCCGTTAGCACGGGGCCCGTGGCATGAAAACCCGGGGCCGTGGCCGTACCGATTGCAGGCCAGGGGGGAAGTACGCTCTAGTTGATCCGTTAAGGTATAAAATCCGGGGGACAGAATGAACGCGATCGTCGATTTCCTAAACACGATCTTATGGGGCTACGTCCTCGTCTGGGGGCTCCTCGCGGTGGGAGTCTACCTGACCTGCCAGACGAAATTCATCCAGTTCCGCCATTTCGGCGAGTTCTTCCGCGTGATCTTCCAGTCGACCGCAACCGCGACCAACGGGATCACGCCGCTCCAGGCGCTGACCATCTCGCTGGCCAGTCGGGTGGGTACGGGCAACCTGGCCGGCGTCGCGGTGGCGCTGTACCTGGGCGGGCCCGGCGCGATCTTCTGGATGTGGATGGTGGCGCTCGTCGGCATGGCGACGGCCTATTCCGAATCCACTCTCGCGCAACTCTACAAGACGCGCAATGCCGATGAGCAGTATCGCGGCGGCCCGGCCTACTACATGTGGCATGGGATGAACGCGAAGTGGCTGGGCTACGTGTTCTGCTTCTTCTTCCTGTGCTCCTTCGGCTTGATCTTCGTCGCGGTGCAATCGAACTCCATCGCCGACGCGATGGAAGGCGCCATGGGCATTCCGCACTTGGCCACGGGCATCGTCATCGCCATCCTGACGGCGGTCGTGATCTTCGGCGGAATCAAGTCGATCGCCAACGTGGCCGACAAGGTGGTGCCTTTCATGGCCGGGCTCTACCTGCTGGTGGCGCTCGTCATCATCGTCATCAACATTACCGAGGTGCCGGGCACGCTGGCGCTGATCGTGAAGTCGGCCTTCGGACTGGAGCAGGCGGCCGGCGGGTTCACCGGCGGGTTCATGGCGGCGCTCCTGAACGGGGTGAAGCGGGGCCTGTTTTCCAACGAGGCGGGCATGGGCTCGGCGCCGCACATCGCCGCCGTGGCGGTGCCCGAGCCGCACCACCCGTCGAGCCAGGGACTGGTCCAGGGTCTGGGCGTGTTCATCGACACGCTCCTGATCTGTACCGCGACGGCGCTGATGATCCTGCTTTCCGGCGTGGTCGATTACGGACCCGACGGGGTAACGGGCATGGAGCTGACGCAGAACGCGCTCGAGGCCCATATCGGCGTGGTCGGACCGCTCTTCATCGCGGTGGCGATCCTGTTCTTCGCCTACACGTCAATTCTGGGCAATTACGCCTATTCCGAGAACGTGCTCGAGTTCCTGGGCCTCGCGGGCAAGATGCCGCTGACGATCTTCAAGTGCATGCAGCTTGCCATGGTGATCTGGGGGGCGGTGCAGCCGGTGACGCGGGTGTTCAACTTCGCCGACGCCTCGATGGCGGTGATGGCGACGATCAACCTCGTCGCGCTGATCTTCCTGTCCGGCACGGTGATCCGGCTGACGAAGGATTATTTCGCCCAGCGGCGCGCCGGCGAGGAGCCGATTTTCCGCATCGCGCAGCATGAGGGCCTGAGCAAGGGCATCGACGCGTCCATCTGGAACCGCGACGTGGCCGCCGAGCGCGAGGGCTGACCCTCCTGCCCGGGCGCCGCGAACGCGACGCCCGGGTTTCCGGCCCGCCGGGCACGCGCGGCCGCCTTGCTCGGTTGCAGGTCCGCCACTTGCACGGCCACCCGTGGCACCTGTGAGCCGCCGGTCCTGCTAACGGCGATCACCGTGTTTCCCAAGTCGACGCCCGACCGGCCCTGGCCCGCATAGGACCGCATCCCGAGGCTTTCCGAATGCCGCGGGCGGTGTTACCTGCGCCCCATGCTGCACATTCGCGATATCACCTATTCGGTCGCCGGGCGGCCGCTCTTCGAGGGCGCCTCGGCCGACATCCCCGCGGGCCACAAGGTCGGCGTGGTCGGCCGCAACGGCACCGGAAAGACCACCCTGTTCCGTCTGATCCGGGGCGAGCTGGCGCTGGAGAGCGGGATGATCGAGGTCCCCCGTCAGGCCCGGATCGGCGGCGTCCGGCAGGAGGTCCCGTCTTCGGAGACTTCCCTCCTCGATACCGTGCTGGCCGCGGACGAGGAGCGCGCCGGGCTGATGGCCGAGGCGGAGACGACGGACGACCCCACGCGCATCGCGGAGGTACAGACGCGGCTCGCCGATATCGACGCCTGGTCGGCGGAGGCGCGGGCGACGCAGATCCTGCGCGGGCTGGGGTTCACCCAGGCCGAGGTCGCGCAACCCTGTTCGGCCTTCTCCGGCGGCTGGCGCATGCGCGTGGCCCTGGCGGGCGTGCTTTTCGCCGCGCCGGATGTTCTCCTCCTCGACGAGCCGACGAACTATCTCGACCTCGAAGGGGCGCTGTGGCTCGAAGATTACCTGACGCGCTACCCTCACACGGTGATCGTGATCAGCCACGACCGCGGCCTCCTGAACCGCTCCGTCAGCTCGATCCTGCATCTCGAGGACCGCAAGCTGACGCTCTACCAAGGGGCCTACGACACCTTCGCCAAGGTGCGCTCCGCCCGGATCGCGGCGAAAGAGGCCGAGATCAAGAAGCAGGAGGAGCGCCGCGCGCACCTGCAGAGCTTCGTCGACCGGTTTCGCGCCCAGGCCACGAAGGCGAAGCAGGCCCAGAGCCGTATCAAGATGATCGAGCGGATGGAAACCATCACGACGCCCCAGGAAGCGGCGCTGCGACGCTTCACCTTCCCCGAACCGGAGGAGTTGTCGCCGCCCATCATCACGACCGAAGGGGTCAGCGTCGGATATGGCGATCGGCCGGTATTGTCGAAGCTGGACCTGCGGATCGACCAGGATGACCGGATCGCGCTCCTGGGGCGCAACGGCGAGGGCAAGTCGACACTATCGAAGCTTCTGGCGGCGAGGCTGGAGCAGATGGGCGGGCGGATCACCACCTCGTCCAAGTTGCGCGTGGGGTACTTCGCCCAGCACCAGGTGGACGAATTGCGGGTGGAAGAAACGCCGATCGATCACCTCCTGCGGCTGAGGCCGGGCGAGGCGCCAGGACGGGCGCGGGCGCGGCTGGCCGGGTTCGGATTGGGTGCCGAGCAGGCGGAAATGAAGGTGGGATCGCTGTCGGGGGGGCAGAAGGCGCGGCTGTCGCTGCTGATCGCGACGCTGGACGCGCCGCATCTCCTGATCCTCGACGAGCCGACGAACCACCTTGATATCGAAAGCCGGGAATCCCTGGTCGAGGCACTGACGGCTTATTCCGGCGCGGTGATCCTGGTCAGCCACGACATGCACCTGCTGTCGCTCGTCGCGGACCGACTGTGGCTGGTGAAGGAGGGGCGGGTCGCGCCCTTCGAGGGGGATCTCGACGAATACCGCCGGATGCTCCTCGGACGCGAGGACAAGGGGCCCGCCAAGGCCCCGGACAAGGACCGGCCCAAGCCGCAGAAGCCCTCGCGCGAGGCGATTTTGAACCTGCGCTCCGAGGTTCGCAAATCGGAAGCACGGGTCGAGAAGCTGAGTGAGATGCGCGACAAGCTCGCCCGGAAGCTGGCCGATCCCGCACTCTACGAAGATGCGCGTCTGGGCGAGTTGGAGGTCTGGAACCGCAAGTATGCCGAGGTGATGGAGGCGATGGAGCGCGCCGAAAGCCTTTGGGAAACCGCCTTGGAGCGGCTGGAGAAAGCCGAGGCCTGACGTGGATCCCGATTTCCTGATCACCGCCTTCGTGACGCTCTTCGTCGTGATCGATCCGATCGGGACCACGCCGATCTTCGTGTCGCTGACCCATGGCATGCCCCGGTCGCGTCGTCGCGGCATCGCCGTCCGGGCCTGCACGATCGGCCTGGTGATCCTGACGCTGTTCGGCCTCCTCGGAGAACAGGTACTGGGGTTCATAGGGATCTCCATGCCCGCGTTCCGGATCGCGGGCGGGCTTCTGCTGTTCCTGACGGCCCTGGAGATGCTGTTCGGCAAGCGCACCCAGCGGCGTCAGGATCAGGCGCCGGACGATCCCGATCCCGACGACGACCCCTCCGTCTTCCCCCTGGCGATCCCGCTTCTGTCGGGGCCTGGGGGAATCGCCTCGATGATCCTGCTGACGGATCAGGCCAGCGGCAACCCGCTGGCGTTCTCGGGCATCTTCGCGGTGATGCTGGTAGTCTTTGCCATTGTCTTCGTCCTGTTCCTGCTCGCGGGGCATATCGAGAAGGCACTGGGGCCGACAGGCATTCTCGTGGTCACGCGCCTTCTGGGAATGCTGCTCGCGGCGCTGTCGGTACAATTCGTCCTGGACGGGATCCAGAACACGGGGCTGGCTGGCTGACTGTTCATTGCGACTCGCGCTCCCTATCTTTGAGCAATGACGGGCGACGACGCGGCGAACCTGCTTTACCTCTCGCTGCTTGGGGCGGCGATCTTCGGGTATTTTGTCGCCGCCGGTCGGCAGCGCATGGGCAAGACCCTTCGACAGCTTGCCATGTGGGGGCTGATCTTCGTCGGCGTGATCGCGGTTGCGGGCCTCTGGCCGAGCCTTCGTGACCAGATCGTGCCCAGCCAGAGCTTCAATGCCACGGGCGACGGTGCCGGCATCCTGCACGTGCCGCAGGGCTTCGATGGCCATTATCGCGTGCGGTTGGAGGTGAACGGGCGCCCATTGGATTTCGTCGTCGATACGGGCGCAACCGATCTGGTGCTGAGCCGGCAGGATGCCCGGCGCGTGGGGATCGACCCCGACGGGCTTGCCTATCTCGACCGGGCACAGACGGCGAACGGGACGGTGCCGATGGCGCGGGTGCGCCTGGACCGGGTATCGCTGGGCGGGATCGAGGATCGCGGCGTCCCCGCGAGCGTGAACGGGGGCGAGATGCCGGGCTCGCTTCTCGGCATGAGCTATCTGTCTCGTTTCGGGCGGATCGCGATCGAGAACGGCGAACTGACGCTGGAACGCTAGGCAGGGAACGCCTGTTCGGGGGTTAGCATTCCAGGCAGTGCCCGCATCCGGCGGCGCCACCCGGCCATGGCCGGGCTGGGTGCGACCCCCGCCGCGTCGAGCCATTGGACATAGCCCCAGACCGCGCAATCGCCGATCCCCGGGGCGCCGCCGTGGAGGAACGGATCCGCCCCCAGCATGATGTCGAACCGATCGCGATCGGCGGCGAAACGGTCCTCCAGCCACGCGATCACGTCCGGCGGCGGGGGCATGCCGGCCTTCTGTCGGGCCGCCTTCAGTTGCGGCAGGCACATCCCGATTCGGTTCGCCTCCCACAGCACGATTTCGCGCCCTCGCCGCATGCCGTCGGGCCACCCGCCCAACAGGCAGGAATGGCGAGCCGCCAGTTCGATGAGAATCGACCCGGATTGCCGGATCGCACTCCCATTCATGGTAAGGACCGGAACCTCGCCTGACGGAGACAGGTCAAGGAACTCCGATGGACGCGAGCCACGCGGGGCGTGGATGTCGATCCGGCGTGTGGAATGCGCGATCCCCGCAACCGATAGCGCCAGCGCGACCTTGCAGGCATGGCCTGAGTCCGGGTGCCCATAAAGAACGATCTCTTCGTCCATCTAGGCACTCTCCGCCTTCTTCTCCCAGCGGCCCGATTCCTCGGACCAATACTGCGCCGCGGCGCCAGCCTGCGTCAGGTCCCGCCACTGCGACCGCGCCTGGGCGAGTGCGGCCGGATCGGCGCCGTCGAACAACACGCAGGCCCGGCGGATGGCAGCCACCTCCTCTGCCTTCACCGCTGCGCCGTCGATACTCATCACGCAGGCACGATCGTCCGGCAAGGCATCGTTCGTCGTCAGGAGGACGGGATGGTCCGCGTCATCCTTTCCGCCGGCGATCCCGTGCGGCAGGAAGCCATCGTCCGAAAACGTCCAGAGGCTTTCGTCGATCTGCGCCAGCCGGTCGGCGTCGCATCCTCGGACGAGAACCCGCCACCCCTGTCCCAGCGCCCGTTCGAGAAGTTGGGGCAAGACGACCTCCAGGGGGCGGCGGGTCAGGTGGTAGAAATAGGCCGCGCCCATTCTACCCCTCGTAACGGTCGCGGACGAGCCGATCGAGCGCGCGCACGCCCCATCCAGATGCGCCCTTGGGGGCATAGGGCGAGTCGAACGACGTGGACGCGACGCCCGCGATATCCAGGTGACACCATTTCGTCTCGTCCTTGACGAACCGGTGCAGAAACTCGGCTGCGGTGATCGTGCCTGCGGGCCGGCCGCCGGTATTCTTCACGTCGGCGATGCGGGATTTCAACTGGTCGGCGTATTCCTTGCCGAGCGGCAGCCGCCAGAGGCCCTCGCCCTCGGCCTTCGCAGCCGCCAGGACGCTGTCGCAGAACCCGTCGTCGTTCGACAGCGCGGCCGCGTTGTGGTGCCCGAGGCCGATGATCGCGGCGCCGGTGAGCGTGGCGAGGTCGATCACGCCCGCGGGCTGGAACGTCTCCTGCGCGTACCAGAGCACGTCGGCTAGGACGAGGCGCCCCTCGGCATCGGTGTTGAT
Source organism: uncultured Paracoccaceae bacterium (assembly GCA_947487205.1). Lineage (GTDB taxonomy): Bacteria > Pseudomonadota > Alphaproteobacteria > Rhodobacterales > Rhodobacteraceae > Palleronia. Next base: position 45,882 of record CANKVU010000017.1, read on the forward strand.
GACCTCGATCGTGTCGCCCTTCATGGACGTGACCACGTCGCCGGGGCGGTAGGCCCGCCCGTCGGGCATGTTCTCCACGAGGCCCACCAGTCCCACCACGTTCGCCTTCGCCTTTCGCATTGCGAGGGTCCTCATGACGCCCGCGACCACGGCCGATCCGCCCATGTCCATCGTCATGTCCTCCATGCCCGATCCGGGCTTGAGGGAAATGCCGCCGGTATCGAAGACGACGCCCTTGCCGACGAGCGCGAGCGGCGCCTCGTCGCCGCCGCCCATCCACTTCATCACCACCATCTTCGTCGGCGTCTCGGAGCCCTGACCCACGGCGAGGAACGCGCCCATGCCAAGTTCGGCCAGGCGATCCTCCTCGATCACCTCGACCTCCAGCCCGTACTCGGAGAGCGCCTGCAGCCGTTCGGCATATGCGGTGGTGGTCAGAACGTTGGCAGGCGCGTTCACCAGATCGCGTGCGAAGAAGACGCCGGCCGCGATGGCGGCAAGGTCGGCGGTGGCCTCCGACAGCGCGTCGGGCTGGGTGACCATCACGGTCACCTCGCCGGGCGTCTTGTCCTCCTTCTTCGATTTCTGGTCAGTGTACTCGTACCCTCTCAGAAGCGCGCCCATCAGCACGTCTGGCGCGCCGCGTCGCGCGCCGACGGCAAGGGTCATGGGCTTGCCCCCGGCTTCCCGCGCAAGGGCGACGCCGGCCTTGCGGGCGTCTTCTGCCCCCGGCTTGCGGCCGAGCTTGGTGACGACGAGCGCGTCGGCGGCCAAGCCCGCAGGGAACGACAGGCGCACGGCGTCGCCCTCGGCGGCCTTCGACCACGCCTTGGACTGGGCCAGACGCTCCACCGCCCCACGGGTGAGCTTGTTCACCCGACGTGCGAGCGGGTCGAGACCGCCCTCGCCGTCGACGAAGACGGCGACGAGGCCGCTGGCCTCTGCCAGGGCCGCGGGGTCGGTCTCGACGACGCGGAAGGTGGCAGGTTCAGTCATTGGGCAGGTCCTCGCATCGGGTCTCGCCCGATACGTAGGCGAGGCGACGCGCTTTGGCCAGAAGGCCGTTTTCCCCCGCACCGCGCTGGGATAGGGTCCGTCCCGAGAGGCGGAACGGGAGACGGGCCTTGCGAACTTTCGACAGGTACGTGCTGTCGCAAATGCTGATGCTCTTCGGGTTCTTCGCCCTGGTCCTGGCCGGTATCTACTGGATCAACCGGGCCGTGGACCTGTTCGAGGCGTTGATCTCGGACGGCCAATCCGCGTTGATCTTTCTGGAATTCTCGCTGCTGACGCTGCCTACCGTGATCCGGCTGGTCCTCCCGGTCGCGGCCTTCGCCGCCGCCGTCTACGTCACCAACCGGATGCGGGCGGAATTGGAGATCACCGCGATCCGGGCCGCCGGCATATCGCCGTTGCGGGGGGTGAGGCCGGTCCTGGTCTTCGGCCTCTGTGCCGGATTCCTCTGCCTGGCCCTATCCCACGCCCTGGGTCCGATGGCCAAGACGCGGCTGGCGGAGAGATCGGACCAGATCGCCCAGGACGTGACCGCGGGCCTTTTGACCGAGGGGCGGTTCCTGCACCCCGGCGACGGCATCACGGTCTTCATCGACGAGATCGACGCGGATGGTGACTTGACCGGCATCTTCTTGTCTGACCGGCGCGCGCCCGGTTCTGCGACCCTTTATGTCGCGCGAAGGGCGGACCTGGTGCGCGGGGCCAAGGGGCCGCGGCTTATCATGTACGACGGTATGGCACAGACGCTCGACCGCGGCGGACGGCTCGGCACCACCAGGTTTGAGGACTTCACCTACGACATCTCGAACACCGACAACGAGGGGGGCGGCGATGGGCGGGCGCTGGGCGACATCCCCTCCCACGAGCTCTGGGCCATGCCCGGCGCCGTGGCCGACGAGACCGGCGAGCGCCCCCGCCGCATCCGGCTGGAACTGGGTGAACGCACGACGCAAGGAGCGCAGGCCACGGTCGCACCGATCCTGGGCTATGCGGTGATGATGCTGGGGGCCTTCTCGCGCTTTGCCGCGTGGCGTCAGGTTCTGGGGGCGAGCGTCGCGCTGATCCTCTATGACCTGGCGGACAATCTCGTCTTCGATGCCGCTGTCTCGGGCGACGTTCCGGTCGCGGCTATCGCCGCGCCGAGTTTGGGCGCCTTCGCGCTGGCCCTTCTCCTCCTGACGCGATCGGTGCGGCCGGGGCGCCAGCCTCAGGGGGGCATAGCGGCATGATCCTGCACCTCTATTTCGCAAGACGCTACTCGACGACGTTCCTCTTCGTCGCGGCGATCTTCTTCGGCATCATCCTGCTCGTGGATCTCGTCGATCAGGTAAGGCGGTTCGAGGGATCGGGTATTTCCTTTCCCGGCATCGTCGGATTGACGCTGCTGTCGGCACCGCAAACGATCTACACGATCCTTCCGCTCCTCGTGATCGTGACGACGCTGGCGCTGTTTCTCAACCTCTCCCGGACATCGGAACTGGTCGTGACGCGGGCCTCGGGGCGCTCGGCTTTCCGCAGCCTGATCGGTCCCGTGGTCGTGACGTTGCTGATCGGAGCGCTGGCGGTCGCTGCGCTCAATCCGATCTCGGCCTCCACGGCGCGGCAATATGATCTCATGGCCGAGCGTCTGAGCGGCGGCGGCGGTTCTGCCCTTTCGGTGGGGTCCGAAGGGATCTGGCTGCGCCAACGCGGCGAGACGGGGCAGATCGTGATCCAGGCCCGCCGGGCGGACGAGAATGGAACGGTCCTGCGCGGGGTCAGCTTTTTCGGCTTCGACGGGATCGGCGACCCGACGACGCGGATTGAGGCGCGCACCGCTCGGTTGGAGCCCGGGCAATGGATCTTGGGCGATGCAAAGACGTGGGATTTCTCGACCCCGAACGCCGAGGCATCGGCCCGTCGGATCGACCGCATGACGGTGCCGACCAGCCTGACGGCCGAGCGCATTCTGGACAGCTTCGGCGATCCCGCCACGCTGGGGGTGTGGAACCTCCCGGCCTTCATCGATGATCTGCGCGAGGCTGGCTTTTCGGCGCAGCGCCATACCGTCTACCTTCAGATGCAACTATCCTTGCCGGTGCTCCTGGTAGCGATGATGCTGGTGGGCGCGGCATTCACGATGCGGCATTCCCGCGTCAGTCGCACGGGCTTGATGGTCCTGCTGGCGCTGACGCTCGGCTTCACCCTTTTCTTCATCCGCAATTTCGCGCAGATCCTCGGGGAGGAGGGACAGATCCCCGTTCTCCTCGCCGCATGGGGCCCACCCGTCGCGGCGGTTCTCCTTCCGATCGGGCTCCTGTTGCACTGGGAAGACGGCTGATGCGCGCGATCCTCTCCGCACTCCTCGTCGCTCTGATGCCGGCGGCGGCGGCGGCGCAGCAGGCGACCCTTGTGGCCGACAGCGTTCGGCTGGAACGCGACCGCCTGCTGATCGCCGAAGGCGAGGTTCAGGTCGCGTATGAGGGGCAGGTCCTGAACGCCACCCGCGTCACCTACGACCGCGAAACCGAACGGCTGGACATCGCCGGTCCGATCACGCTGACGGACGGCCCGGATACGGTTGTACTGGCCGACAGCGCGGCGCTCGATGCCGACCTCCGGAACGGGATTCTAAGGTCGGCCCGTCTTGTGCTGAACCGGCAATTGCAGCTGGCGGCCACGCAGATCGCGCGCGTGGGGGATAGATACGTGCAGCTGTCCAACACGGTCGCCTCGTCGTGCGAGATTTGCGCGGGCAGCGGGACGCCCACCTGGGAGATCCGGGCCCGACGGGTGATCCACGACCGGCAGGAACGGTTGATCTACTTCGACCGGGCGAGTTTTCGCGTGTTCGGGCTTCCGGTGGCCTATTTCCCGCGGCTGACGCTTCCCGCCCCGGACCGGCGGCGCAAGGCGGGCTTCCTGATCCCGCGATTGGCGTTTAACAGCCGTTTGTCCATGGGGGTAAAGCTGCCCTATTTCCAGCCGCTCGGCCCCCATGCCGACCTGACGCTTACCCCTTATGTCTCGTCCAACACCCGCACGCTTGAGGGACGGTATCGCCAGACCTTCGCGGCCGGGGCAATCAACGTGAATGCCGCCGTGTCGCAGGACGATCTGCAACCCGGACAGGAGCGGTGGTACCTGCTGGCCCGCGGCGGCTTTCTGGTGCCGCGCGACTTCCGATTGGAATTCGACATCCAGGCGGCGTCTGATGATTCCTACATCTTCGACTACGATTACGATTTCCAGGACACGCTGACGAGCGAAGTGCGCCTGATCCGCGCCGACCGGGACACGCTGCTGCGTGCCCGCGTGACGCAGTACGAAACCTTGCGCGCGGCCGAAAAGCGGATCGAGGACGAATTGCCGTCGGTCGTCACCGACATCGTCGGCGAGCGCCGGATCGCGATGGGCGCTGGAGAGGTGCGACTGGGTTTCGACGCCGCGGTGATCGGTCGTTCTTCGGACGAACCCGGCCCGGGGCGCGACGTTGTGACGGTAGGCGCGGAGGCACAGTATCTCGATCGGCGAGTGCTTGGCCCCGGCCTTGTCTGGCGCAACCGGGCGCGCGTGGCCAGCCGGTTCTACCGCACCGAGCAGGATCCAGATTTCGCCACCGAGAGCGCGCGCCTGACCGGTGCGGTCTCGACCCAGCTGTCGCTGCCACTCGCTCGGACCGGTCCGGGGGGAACGCAGCATCTGGTGGAACCTGTCGTCGCCTTGACCTGGGCCGACCAGAGCGACGCGGAAATCCCCAACGAGGACAGCGTGATTGTCGAACTTGACGAGGGCAATCTGTTCTCGCTGGGCCGTTTCCCCGGCGACGACACGGTGGAGACCGGGCTGCGCGCGGATCTGGGCTTGCGCTATGCTGGTCGCTTTCCGGGCGGAACCGCGGTCGATCTGACCCTGGGGCGGATCGTGCGCGCCGAGGCCTCGGACGATTTCGCTACCGAAACGGGTTTGGCCGGGCGCCGGTCCGACTGGTTGGCGGCGGCCCGACTGCAATTCGGCACCCGCGTGGACGTGACCAGCCGAATGCTCTTCGACGACAATCTGGAAGCCCGTAGTTCCCAGACCCGGATGACGTACCGACAGGGTCCCTTCAGCGTGCTCGGCTCCTACAACTGGCTCGCCGCCGAGCCGCAGGAGAACCGACCCGACGATATCGACGAGGTGAAGCTGTCCACCACGCTGCGGATCGGCCGCCACTGGGTCACCGGTCTATCGGGCCGCTACGATTTCGGTGAGAACGAATCCTCCGAGGCGGCCCTGTCGCTGAGGTACCGCACCGAATGCCTGCGCGCCGGCGCGATTCTGAGGCGGAAGTTCACCGAGACCGCGACCATCCGCCCCGCGACAACGTTCAACTTTGGCGTCGAACTGGTCGGTTTCGGCGCCGACCCCACCGGTGGCGCCTTTCGCCGGACATGCAGCGGGTGATATGCCCGCACCGAACCCCATACGACGCCCGAGGGAGACCCCGATGATGCGCTTGACCGCCCTCGCCTTGACCGGCCTGATGGCCCTAGCCGCGCCCGCCGCGGCGCAATCGCTTTTTGCGCCTGTCGCGCATGTGGACGGCGCCGTCGTTACCGCGTTCGAAGTCGGTCAGCGCCAGCGGATGCTGCAGATCTTCGGCGCCCCGGAAACGAGCGCCGAGGATGCCCGGGACGACCTGATCGACGAGCGCCTGCAGCTGGCCGAAGCGGAACGTCTGGGCATCGCCGTAACGCCCGAGGAATTGGCGGAGGGCATGGCGGAGTTCGCAGGCCGGGCGCAGCTCGGCGTCGACGAGTTCGTCGGTAGGTTGAATGATGCCGGCGTGGCCGTTGAATCCTATGAGGATTTCGTCCGCGCGGGGATCGCTTGGCGCGAGGTCGTCGCCCAGCGGTTCGGCAACGGGCAGACCCAGGTCGCGCCGGACGAGGTCGAGCGGGCTGCGGCCGCGCCGCCGGAACCCGCGTTGCGCGTCCTTCTGAACGAGATCATCATTCCCGCCGACAGGCCGGAACGCGCGCAACGGGCCCAGTCCCTCGTGCCTGAAATCTCCGCGATCAGCACTTATGCCGGTTTTGCCCAAGCCGCGCGCAATTACTCCGCCACGCCGTCGCGAGAGCGCGGCGGTGCGATCGATTGGCTACGCCTGGACGAGTTGCCGCCGCAGATCGCGCAGATCCTACGTGGCCTGTCCCCGGGGGAGGTGTCCCCGCCGGTTTCACTTCCCAACGCGGTTGCGTTCTTCCAGCTTCGGGAACTGGGCGAGGTGACCGCGCAGACGCGTCCCACGACCCTCGAGTATGCGACTCTGACGCTGCCCGGGGGCCGGTCGCCCCAAGCGCTGGCCGAGGCCGGACGGATCGCGGCGCGCGTGGATACGTGCGACGACCTCTACGGCGTGGCCCGTGACCTGCCTCCGGAACAGCTTCGGCGCGAGAGCCTTCCCCTGAGCCAGATCCCGGACGAAACGCGTCTGGAACTGGCGAAGCTCGACCCGGGCGAGATCTCCACCGGTCTCACCGCTTCCGGGTGGCAGACCCTGAGGGTCCTGATGCTTTGCGATCGGTCCTACCGGGCTGCCGACGCGGACGAACCGGACCTCGGCGCCGTCCAGAGAGGGCTCGTCAACCAGCGCGTCGCGCAAAAATCCGAGAACCTGCTTGCGGAATTGCGCGCCAACGCCGCGATCCGCCTGGAATGACGCTGCCGCTTGCGCTCACCTGCGGCGAGCCGGCGGGGGTCGGCCCGGAAGTCGCGGCGCGCGCCTGGGAAATTCTCCGGGACGCGCTCCCCTTCTTCTATCTCGGTGCGGCGGCACACCTGCCGCCGGGGACCCCGACCGTCGAGATCGCGGAGGCGGCCGAGGCATCGGCGGCGTCACGCCACGGCGTGCCTGTGCTGCCCCACCACATGCCCGGCCCGGCAATGCCCGGACGTCCCGATCCCGCTCAGGCGCCGGCTGTGATCGAGGTGATCGCCAGGGCCGTCGACATGGCAAAGGGGGGATGCGTGGCGGGGATCTGCACCCTGCCCATCCACAAGAAGGCACTCATCGACGGGGCGAATTTCGCCTATCCTGGCCATACCGAATATCTGGCGGCCCTGGCCGGCGTCGACCGGGTGGTGATGATGCTGGCCTGCGAGGCGTTGCGGGTGGTGCCCGCGACGATCCACATTCCCCTCGCCGAAGTACCAAGATCCCTGACGCCCAAGCTGCTTGAAGAGACGATCCGCATCACGCATGCCGCGCTCCGGCGCGATTTCGGCATCCCGGCGCCCAGAATTGCGGTGGCGGGACTCAACCCCCATGCCGGCGAGGGCGGCGGCATCGGCCAGGCCGAGGTGGACTGGATCGCACCGCTGGTCGAGCGTTTGCGCGTCGAAGGGCTGGACCTTCGCGGACCGGCCTCGGCCGACACGATGTTTCACGCCGAGGCGCGGGCGACCTACGACGCCGCAGTGGCGATGTACCACGATCAGGCGCTGATCCCCATCAAGACAATCGACTTCGCCGGGGGCGTGAACGTGACACTGGGTCTGCCCTTCGTTCGCACCTCGCCCGATCACGGGACTGCCTTCGACATCGCGGGCACGGGACGGGCCAACCCAACCTCAACGGTTGCGGCCCTGCGCCTGGCAATGCGGATGGCGCGCGCGCGGGGCGTGGCCTGATGGCAACGATCGACGGTCTTCCGCCGCTTGGGACGGTCATCGCCGCGCATGGCCTTTCGGCCCGGAAGGCGCTGGGACAGAACTTCCTGCTGGATCTGAACCTGACAGCCAAGATCGCGCGACAGGCCGGAGACCTTGCCGGATCGGACGTCCTGGAGGTCGGGCCGGGGCCCGGCGGACTGACGCGCGGATTGCTGGCCGAAGGCGCGCGCCGCGTCCTTGTGGTGGAAAAGGACGCCCGCTGCATCCCGCCCCTGGAGGAGATCCGCGCCGCGTATCCCGACCGCCTCGAGATCCTGCGCGCCGACGCCCTTGATCTGGATCCCCTGGCGCACCTCTCACCGCCGGTCCTGATCGTGTCCAACCTGCCCTACAATGTCGGCACCGAATTGCTGACGCGCTGGCTCGACACGCCGGACTGGCCGCCGTTCTGGACCTCTCTAACGCTCATGTTTCAGCGGGAGGTCGCCGAACGGATCGTCGCCGTTCCGGGAAACAAAGCCTATGGTCGGCTCGCCGTCCTCGCCCAATGGCGGTCGGACCCTCGGATCGTGATGGAACTGCCGCCCGAAGCGTTCACGCCCCCACCCAAGGTCCGGTCCGCCGTGGTTCATGTCACCGCGCGGGCCGTGCCGCGATACCCAGCGGACGCGCGGACGCTGTTCCGGGTAACGAAGGCGGCCTTCGGCCAACGGCGCAAGATGCTGCGTGCAAGCCTGAAGGGGCTCGCGCCCGATATCGAGGATCGGCTGCGAACCGCCGGCATTGCCCCGACGGACCGGGCGGAACGCCTGTCCCTCGAGGCATTCTGCGCCTTGGCGCGAGAGATTTCTCGTAGCTGAAGACAGACCGCTGCGAACCTATTCGGCGGCCTGGGTCTCTCCACCGCCCTCGGCGCCGCCATCGTTCTCGTCGCCGCCCGTCTGGGGCTTCTCGGCGCGCGGCTTGCGGGGGCGACGCTTCGGCTTGTCCTCGGGCGTCTCGACAAGGCCGCTTTCGGGCTCCTGCCCGGGATCGATCACGTCGTTCTCTTGAGGTGCCTTCTCGGCGCGCGGCTTGCGGGTCCGCCGCTTGGGCTTTTCCGGCGCCGGCTGACCGGCCTCTTCGGGTGCGTCCTGCGCCGGCTGCGTCGACTCGACGGGTGCCTCGGCGCCACGGGCGGCGTCGTCCTGCCGGGCGCCCCGGTCCGGGCGTTGTCCACCACCCTGCTGGGCGCGGTCGTCTTGCCGGTTGCTGTCCTGTCGGCCGGCTTCGCCGCCCTGCTGACCGCCACCGTTATCTCCTGACTGGCCATTGCCGCCGCCATCGCCCGACTGGGCGTTTTGCTGCTGGCGATCCCGGTTCTGCTGCTCGGCCTGGTCGCGGCGCTGATCGACCTCGCGCTGGGCCTCGGCGAGCATTCTCGTGTAATGTTCGGCGTGCTGGGCGAAGTTTTCCGCCGCGACGCGGTCGTTGGACAGTTGCGCGTCCCGGGTCAGCTGGTTGTACTTGTCGATGATCTGTTGCGGCGTGCCGCGGACCTTGCCCTCGGGGCCGGAACTGTCGAAGACCCGGTTGAGGATGTTTCCGCCAGAGGGACGGTTGCGGTTGTTCTTGGACCGCGAGCGTTTGTTAGAGGATCGCATGTCGGAGGGGGTTCCGGCCTTTGATATGATGTAGGGCGTATCATCGCCGCTTGCAGCCTACGAACCGGTGGGAACAGCGGGCGGCACGGCGGCATGGTCTGGCAGTGCCAGCGGCAGACGCGCATCTGCGCGTCACACCGTCTGCATAACCTGCAAAACATGTATGGCCCCGTTTGGCAAGCCGTTTATCCCATTCAGCCCGCATTTGCGCCGGGAAACACCACGGCGGAACGACCTAATCGTGCGATCCGGGCCATGTGGCGGCCACGACGCGATCGCGCCCGCCAAGGTCGGGAAAGACGGCGACATCCGCGAAACCCGCGGCGTCCAGCAGCGCCGAGGCCGCGCGGCCCTGACGCCAGCCGATTTCCAAGAGGAGCCGGCCGCCGGGACGGAGATGCGCGCCCGCCCCTTCGGCGATCCTTTGGACCGCCCCGAGCCCGTCACCGCCGGGCGAAAGCGCAAGGATCGGGTCGTGCGCCGCAACGTCGATCGGCAGAGACGCCATCTCGTCCTCGGCGATGTAGGGAGGGTTCGAAACGATCAGATCGAAGGTTTCCCGCACCTCCCCGAACCAGTCCGAGCGGGCAAAGGTTGCGCGGGAGGAAAGGCCGAGCCGCATGGCGTTGTCCCGGGCCACGTCGAGGGCCGCCTCCGAGATATCGGTTCCAAGGCCGCTGGCGCTCGAACGCTCGTGCAGGAGGCTGAGCAGGATGCAGCCTGAGCCGGTACCGAGATCGAGGACCCGGTCGAACGGTCCGGCGAGCCCCATGCTGACAAGGGTCTCGGTGTCGGGCCGGGGATCGAGCACGTCGGGCGTAATGCGAAAGCTGTGGCGCCAGAACCCCCGGAATCCGATGATGCGGGAAACCGGCTCCCCCGCCGCCCTGCGCTCCAGCACGGCCGCGTAAGTTTCCCGCAGGGCATCGTCGGAATGCGCGTCCTCGGCCAGCCTGTGCAGGGCCTCGCGGGGCAGGCCCGCGGCATGGGCCAGAAGGATCCGTGCCTCTCGACCGGGATCAGGCACATGGGCGAGCCGTTGCCTCCCCTCGGAAAGGAGGTCGCGGAGGGGGTCGCTCATCCCTCCATCTCGGCCAGGCGGGCGGCCTGGTCCTCGGCGACGAGGGCGTCGATCACCTCGGACAGGTCGCCCTGCATCACCTGGTCGAGCTTGTAGAGCGTGAGGTTGATGCGGTGATCGGTCAGGCGCCCCTGGGGAAAGTTGTAGGTACGGATCCGCTCGGAGCGGTCGCCCGAGCCGACCTGCGCCTTGCGGGCATCGGCGCGCTCCGTCGCGGCCTTGCGCCGTTCCATGTCGAACAGGCGCGCCCGAAGGACATCCATGGCGATTTCGCGGTTCCGATGCTGGGATTTCTCGGAGGATGTGACGACGAGGCCGGTCGGAACGTGGGTGATCCGCACGGCCGAATCGGTCGTGTTGACATGCTGGCCACCGGCCCCGCTCGACCGCATCGTATCGATGCGCAGGTCGTTCGGATCGATGCGGAGGTCGACCTCCTGCGCCTCCGGCAGGACCGCGACGGTCGCGGCGGAGGTATGGATGCGGCCGCCAGATTCCGTCGCCGGGACGCGCTGGACCCGGTGGACGCCGGATTCGAACTTCAATCGCGCAAAGACGCCGTCGCCCTTCACGTTGGCGACGAGCTCCTTGAGGCCGCCGAGCTCGGTCTCCTGCCGCTCGACCACGTCGAAGCGCCACCCCTGCCCTTCGGCGAAGCGCTGGTACATCCGCATGAGGTCGCCGGCAAAGAGCGCCGCCTCCTCGCCGCCGGTTCCGGGACGGATCTCGAGGATGGCGGGCCGGGAATCTGCGACGTCGCGGGGCAGGAGCGCGCGACGCAGCTGTTGCTCCAGATCCGCGCGACAATCTTCCAACCGGGGCAGCTCTTCCTCTGCCAGCGGCCGCATCTCGGGGTCGTCGAGCATCGCACGGGCCTGCGCGATCTCGGCGTTGAGCGCACGCCAGTCGCGCGCGGCCTCCACCACCGGACGGAGTTCGGCGTATTCGCGCCCCTGCCGGGCGAGATCGCCGCCGCCCTCGGACATCGCCGCCTCGAGATACTCGAACCGGGCGATGATCTGATCCAGTCGCTCTTCGGGAACCATGGCGCCGTCATGCCACAATGCCCGCCCCGGTCAAGCCATCGCACCGGCCTGCCGTCGCGGCGGCACTGGACCATCCCGCGATCCCCTGCAAAACTCCGCGACAGGAGAGCCGGACGCCACGATCCGGCAAGACACCTGACAGGGAACAGCTCGATGATCTACCGAACCTCGCTCGCGGCCTCGGCCCTCCTTCTGGGGATGGTGGGGGCGGCCCACGCGCAGCAGACGCTCGTCTATTGCTCAGAAGGCAGCCCCGAGGGATTCGATCCCGCGCTCTATACCGCCGGCACCACCTTCGACGCCTCGTCCCACACCGTCTACAACCAGCTTGCCGAGTTCGAGACGGGCACCACCAACGTGGTCCCGGGCCTGGCCGAAAGCTGGGAGGTATCCGACGACGGGACGAGCTATACGTTCACCCTGCGCGAGGGCGTACAGTTCCACTCCAACGACCAATTCACCCCATCGCGGCCGATGAACGCCGACGACGTGATCTACACGTTCGAGCGGCAGCAGGGCGAAGGATCGTGGGAATACTACAACGCCATGTCGATGCCCGACCTGATCGAATCGATCGAGAAGGTCGACGACATGACGGTCCGGTTCAATTTGACACGCCCCGAGGCGCCGTTCATCGCCAACATGGCCATGGATTTCGCCTCCATCGTGTCGAAGGAATACGCCGACCAGATGGAGGAGGCGGGAACGCCCGGCGCCTTGAACCAGCGTCCCATCGGCACCGGTCCCTTCGTGTTCGAGGATTATCAGACCGACGCGGTCATCCGATACATCAAGAACGAGGATTACTGGAAGGAGGGCGAGCCGAAGGTCGACAACCTCGTCTTTGCCATCACGCCCGACGCGAGCGTGCGTCTGCAGCGCCTGCAGGCGGGCGAATGCCACGTCATGCCCTACCCCAACCCGGCCGACATCGACTCGATCCAGTCCAACACCGACCTCGAGATGCTCCAGCAGGAGGGGCTAAACGTTGGCTATCTCGCATACAACACCACGCAGGAGCCCTTCGACGATCCGCAGGTCCGCCGTGCCCTGAACATGGCGATCGACAAGGAGGGGATCATCGACGTGATCTTCCAGGGTTACGGCGAGATCGCCAAGAACCCGATCCCGCCGACCATGTGGGGATACAACGACAGCATCGAGGACGACCCCTACGACCCCGAGCAGGCGCGCCAGATGCTGGCCGATGCGGGCGTCGAGGATCTCTCGATGCGGATCTGGGCGATGCCGGTCCAGCGCCCCTACAACCCCAACGCGCGGCGCATGGCCGAGCTGATCCAAGAGGACTTTTCCGAGGTCGGGGTGGATGTGGAGATCGTCTCTTATGAATGGGGCGAGTATCTTGAGCGCAGCCGGGCCGAGGACCGCGACGGCGCGGTGCTGCTGGGCTGGACCGGGGACAATGGCGACCCGGACAACTTCCTCGCCGTGCTCCTGGGCTGCGACGCGGTCGGCAACTCTAACCGCGCGCAATGGTGCAACGAGGAGTTCGACGGCCTGGTGCAGGAGGCCAAGACGATTTCCGATCAGTCGGAACGCGCCAAGCTCTACGAAGAGGCGCAAGTTGTCTTCAAGGATCAGGCACCCTGGGCAACGATCGCCCATTCCGTCGTGTTCATGCCGATCCGGTCCGAGGTCGAGGGTTACATCATCCACCCGCTGGGCGGGCATCTGTTCGACACCGTGTCCCTGAACCAGGAGTGACGTCCACCGGCCGGACCCCCACGACGGGGCCCGGCCGGATGCCCGGGGCGGAGGGGCTTGCACCCGCATGATCCCCGCCCTACCCGGAGCCGTCCTTCCTGCCCCAGCCAAGACCGAGCCAAGGGTGATCCGATGCTAAAGTTCGCGCTATCCCGGCTGGGGACCTTCGTTCCGACGTTCCTCGGCGTGGCGCTGATCTCCTTCGCGTTCATCCGCGTGCTGCCCGGTGACCCGATCATCGTGATGGCCGGCGAGCGGGGGTTGAGCGAGGCCAGATACGAGGAGTTGCGCCAGCAATACGGGTTCAACGACCCGCTCTGGGTGCAGTTCTGGGATTATCTGACGGGAATCCTGCGTGGCGACCTCGGCGAGAGCTTCGTGACCAATCGGCCCGTCTGGGACGAGTTCTTCTCCCTCTTCCCCGCAACGGTAGAGCTGTCGCTCTGCGCGATCATAATCGCCATCGCCCTCGGGATTCCCGCAGGTGTGATCGCAGCGGTGAATCGCGGCAAGTTCTTCGACCGGGCGCTGATGTCCACCGCGCTGATCGGCTATTCGATGCCGATCTTCTGGTGGGCCCTGCTGCTCATCATCGTCTTCTCGGGAAACCTGGGCTGGACGCCGGTATCGGGGCGAATCGGACTTCTCTATTATTTCGACGACGTGACCGGCTTCATGCTGATCGACTCGCTCCTCTCTGGGCAGGACGGTGCCTTCGGAAGCGCGGTCAGCCACCTGATCCTGCCCTCGATCGCATTGTCGACCATCCCGCTCGCGGTCATCGCGCGCCAGACGCGTTCGGCCATGCTGGAGGTCCTGTCGGAGGACTATATCCGCACCGCGCGGGCCAAGGGCCTGTCGCCCGGTCGGGTCAACGGCGTGCACGCGTTGCGCAACGCGATGATCCCGGTCATCACCGTAATCGGGCTCAGCGTGGGCACGCTGCTCGCCGGGGCGATCCTGACCGAAACGATCTTCTCGTGGCCGGGGATAGGCAAGTGGATGGTCGATTCGATCTTTCGCCGGGATTACCCGGTCGTTCAGGGGGGCCTCCTGATGATCGCGGTGATCGTCATGATCGTGAACCTGTTCGTCGACCTCATGTACGGTCTCATCAATCCAAAGATCAGGAAGCGTTGAGATGGCCGACGCCTCATCCCAGACCGGCAAGTCCCTCGCCGGCGTGGATCGCCGCCCGGGGCGATTGAAGGAATTCTGGTCCTATTTCAGCGAAAACCGCGGCGCCGTCTTTGGGCTCTACGTCTTTGCGGCGTTCCTCATCGTGGCGGTCTTCGCCCCGCTCCTGGCGCCCTACGACCCCTCCACCCAGTTTCGGGGCCACACCCTGCAACCACCGGTGTGGCAGGCGGGGGGCGAATGGGCCTTCCCCTTGGGCACCGACGCCGTGGGCCGCGACATGCTTTCGCGGTTGATCCATGGGGCGCGGTTCTCGTTCTTCGTGGGCATCGTGGTGGTGGTCGTGGCGGCGAGCGGCGGCATCGTCGTCGGATTGCTCGCGGGCTTCGCGCCGAAATGGCTCGACACGCTGATCATGCGATTGATGGACATCATCCTCGCCTTCCCGTCGCTGCTCCTGGCGCTGGTGCTGGTGGCGGTTCTGGGGCCGACGCTCCTGAACGCGATGATCGCCATCGCCCTCGTATTGCAACCGCATTACGTTCGACTGACACGCGCCAGCGTGCTCGCGGAGCGATCCAAGGATTATGTCGTGGCCTCGCGCGTCGCGGGCGCGGGGCGGGCCCGGCTGATGTTCATCACAGTGTTGCCGAACTGCCTTGCGCCGATCATCGTCCAGGCGGCGCTGTCCTTCTCGACCGCGATCCTCGACGCCGCGGCGTTGGGCTTCCTTGGCATGGGCGCACAGCCGCCAACGCCCGAATGGGGGACGATGCTGGCCGATGCACGCGAATTCGTCCTGCGGGCCTGGTGGGTTGTGACCTTTCCAGGCCTCGCCATCCTGATCACGGTCCTGGCCATCAATCTCATGGGCGACGGGTTGCGTGACGCTCTTGATCCAAAACTGAAGCGGAGCTGACCGATGCTGAGAGTTCTCTCCCGCCCGCTGACGGGATTGGTTGAAAAGTACCTCCCCGACCCGTTCGTCCTTGTCGTCGTGCTGACCCTGATCACGATGGGAAGTGCGATCGTGTTCCAGGGCACCGGGCCGACCGAGGTTCTGCGCATGTGGGGCGACGGTTTCTGGTCGCTGCTGTCGTTTTCGATGCAGATGCTGTTCGTGCTGGTCTCGGGCTTCATGATGGCCTCGACCCCGCCGGTGAAACGCCTTTTGTCCTGGCTGGCCGGACGCGCTTCATCTCCCGGCGGCGCCATCGTGATGGTGAGCCTCGTCAGCCTCGCGGCCAGCTGGCTCAACTGGGGCTTCGGCCTGGTGGTCGGCGCGCTCTTCGCCAAGGAGATGGCGCGACAGATCCGCGTCGATTACCGCCTGCTGATTGCCTCGGCCTATTCCGGCTTCCTGATCTGGCACGGCGGGATATCCGGTTCGATCCCGCTGTCGGTCGCCACGGAAGGGCACCCCTTCGTGGACCAGATCGGGATCATCCCGACATCTGAGACGATCTTCTCGTTCTACAACCTCGCCATCGTGGCCGCGCTCGTCGTCGTCATCCCGCTCGTGAACCGCGCGATGATGCCGCCGGAAGAGCGGATGGTGACGGTCGACCCCGATCTTCTGCGCGAAGAGAGCGATGAGGACCCGGGCGAGACGACACCCGCCGACTGGCTGGAAACGTCGCCGATCCTGTCATGGCTCGTGGGCATCGCCGGTGCGGCGTTCCTCGTGATCCATTTCGCCGGCGGCGGCGGCCTGTCGCTCGACATCGTCAACTTCACCTTCCTGACCCTCGCGATCCTGCTGCACGGCACACCCCGCCGGCTGCTGCGCAGCCTCGACGAGGGCATCAAGGGCGGCGCCGGGATCGTCATCCAGTTCCCGTTCTACGCGGGCATCATGGGGATCATGACGGCCAGCGGTCTGGCCGCCTCCATGTCGGAAGGGCTGGTCTCGCTCGCCAACGAGTTCACCTTCCCGTTCTGGACCTTCCTGTCGGCGGGGATCGTCAACTTCTTCGTCCCCTCCGGGGGCGGACAATGGGCGGTTCAGGCACCGATCATCATGCCGGCGGCCGACTCGATCGGCATCGACCAGGCGCGCGCCGCCATGGCCGTGGCGTGGGGCGATGCATGGACGAACATGATCCAGCCGTTCTGGGCGCTGCCGCTCCTCGGGATCGCGGGCCTGCGCGCACGGGACATGATGGGTTTCTGCGTCGTGCATCTGCTCATCGGCGGGGTGATCATCACACTGGGACTGACGTTGCTATGAGCCTGCTGAGAATCCGTAACCTCTCGGTTACCTTTACCACGGCGGGCGGCGCGTTCCGCGCCGTCGACAAGGTCGACGTGGACGTCGATAGCGGGGAGATCCTGGCCATCGTGGGCGAGAGCGGGTCCGGCAAGTCGGTTTCGATGCTCGCCGCGATGGGCCTGCTGCCCTGGACTGCGACGGTGACGGCCGACGAGATGAGCTTCGACGGGCAGGATCTGCGGCAGCTGACCGGCAAGGCGCGGCGGCGGCTGATCGGAAACCAGCTGGCGATGATATTCCAGGAGCCGATGTCGTCGCTGAACCCGTGCTTCACCGCCGGCTTCCAGATCCGCGAGGCACTGAGGAAGCATACCGACCTGGATCGAAAGGCGCGCCACGCCCGATGCGTGGAATTGTTCGAGATGGTCGGGATTCCCGATCCGGAACGGCGCCTTGCCGCGTTTCCCCACCAGCTTTCCGGGGGGATGAACCAGCGGGTGATGATCGCCATGGCGATCTCGTGTCGACCGCGCCTGCTGATCGCGGACGAGCCCACCACCGCGCTTGATGTCACCATCCAAGCCCAGATCCTGGACCTTCTGGTGAACCTCCAACGGGAAACGGGGATGGGTCTGATCCTCATTACCCACGACATGGGCGTGGTGGCGGAAACCGCGGAACGCGTGGCCGTCCAATATGCCGGCCAGAAGGTGGAGGACCAGCCGGTCCGCAATCTTTTCGACAGCCCGCACCACCCCTACACGGCCGCGCTCCTCGCCGCCCTGCCCGAACGCGCGACCGAGGCCCGCCTGCCGACCATTCCAGGCGTCGTCCCCGGGCAGCACGACCGCCCCGCCGGGTGCCTCTTCTCGCCCCGCTGCCGCTATGCCGACGACCGGTGCCGCAACGTCGTACCGCCGGTGCAGCCGGACGCGCTCGGGCGCGCGCTCTGCCATTATCCGCTCAACGCACCGGAGGAGGCACGGGCATGAAAGACGCTGCGACAGCGCGTTCCGAAACGGGCCTTCGGCCTATCGGCGACCCGGAGCGACGCGGGTGGGCCGTAACATGAGCCCGGTCATCGAGGCCCGCGACCTCGGTCGTGATTACGAGGTCGGCGGCGGCCTATTCTCGGAACCCGGGATCGTGCGTGCGGTCGCCGCCACCTCTTTCGCCGTCGATGCGGGGCGGACGCTTGCGGTCGTGGGCGAGTCGGGGTGCGGGAAATCGACCCTCGCGCGTCTCGTGACCATGATCGAGGAGCCGACCTCGGGTTCCTTCGCCATCGACGGGGTCGAGGTGACGCCGGCCAGGTGGGCCGAGCTCAGGACCGATGTCCAGATCGTGTTCCAGGATCCCTACGGGTCCCTGAACCTTCGCCAGCGGGTCGGTCAGATCCTTGAGGAACCACTGAAGATCAACCGCCCCAAGCTGTCCCGGAAGGAACGGCAGGAACGGGGGCGGGAGATGATGCGCCTCGTCGGCCTCCGAGACGAGCATTACGACCGTTATCCGCACATGTTCTCGGGCGGCCAGCGCCAGCGGGTGGCCGTTGCCCGGGCCCTGATGCTGGAGCCGAAGCTCCTCGTGCTCGACGAGCCCGTCTCGGCACTTGACCTGTCGATCCAGAGCCAGATCCTGAACCTCCTGAACGAGTTGCAGGAGAAGATGGACCTCGCCTATCTCTTCATCTCTCACGACCTGTCTGTCGTGCGGCATGTGGCCGACGACATTCTGGTGATGTATCTGGGGCGGCCCGTCGAGTTCGGCCCTAAGGACGAGGTGTTCGACGCACCGCGGCACCCCTATACAAAAGCGCTGATCTCGGCCACGCCCTCCGCGAACCCCGAAGGCCGGCGCGAGCGCATCAAGCTGACGGGCGAAATTCCCTCTCCGCTCGCCGTCCCGCCCGGATGCCCCTTCGCGCCGCGTTGCTGGAAGGCGCAACAGAAATGCCGCGACGAACGCCCCGCGATGACCGGCCACCCCCACCCGGCCGCCTGCTTCTTTCCCGAGAACTAAACTTGCCATCCGCATCCCCCGCCCGGCATGGTCGGGGGCCGGAGAAGGAAAGGATTTCCCGATGAGCGATACACGCGCGAACCGTCGCTTCCGGTCCCAGGAATGGTTCGATAACCCGAACAATCCGGGGATGACGGCGCTCTACCTCGAAAGATACCAGAACCAGACGTTCACGTGCGAGGAATTGCAAAGCGACCGGCCCGTCATCGGCATTGCCAATTCCGGCTCCGATCTCGCGCCGTGCAACAAGATCCACGTCTTCCTGATGGACCGGATCAAGGCCGGGATCCGCGACGGCGGCGGCATTCCCATGGAATTCCCCGTCCACCCGATCCAGGAGACGGGCAAGCGCCCCACCGCGGCGCTCGACCGGAACCTGACCTATCTGGGGTTGGTGGAGGTTCTGCACGGCTATCCGATCGACGGGGTGGTGCTGACCACGGGCTGTGACAAGACCACGCCGGCCATGCTGATGGGGGCGGCGACCACCGACCTGCCGGCCATCGCCTTGAATGGCGGGCCGATGACCGACGGCTGGTGGAAGGGCAAGCGCGCCGGATCCGGTACCGTGATCTGGGAAAGCCGGCGACTGCTGGCCGAAGGCAAGATCGATTACGACGAGTTCATGGAGCGGGCCTGCCACTCGGCCCCGTCGCTCGGCCATTGCAACACGATGGGTACCGCCTCGACGATGAACGCATTGGCCGAGGCGCTGGGCATGACGCTGACCGGCGCCTCGGCGATTCCAGCCCCCTTCCGGGAGCGGATGGCCATGGCCTACGAGACGGGCCGCCGCATCGTCGGCATGGTGCTGGAGGATCTGCGCCCCTCGTCCATCATGACACGGCAGGCCTTCGAGAACGCCATCGTCGTGAACTCTGCCATCGGGGGGTCTACCAACGCTCCGCCGCACCTCGCGGCCGTGGCCCGGCACGTGGGCGTGGAGCTCGACATCCATGAATGGGAGACGATCGGTCACGACGTGCCCTTGATGGTCAACATGCAACCTGCCGGGGAATACCTCGGAGAAAGCTTCTTTCGCGCCGGTGGCGTCCCGGCCGTGATGGGCGAGTTGCGCAAGGCCGGCCGGCTGCACGACGCGCCGATGACCGCCACGGGCCGAACCATGGGCGATAACCTGGACGGCTGGGAAAGCCGCGACACCGATGTGGTGACGACCTATGACGCGCCGCTGCGAAAGAACGCGGGCTTCAAGGTGATCTCCGGCAACCTGTTCGATTCCGCGCTGATGAAGTCCTCGGTCATCTCCGAGGGATTCCGGCAGCGATACCTGTCCGAGCCGGGGCGCGAGGGGATCTACGAGGCGCGGGCCGTCGTGTTCGAGGGGCCGGAGGATTATCACGACCGAATCAACGACCCCGGTCTGGAGATCGACGACCGCACGATCCTGTTCATCCGCGGCGTGGGCTGCGTCGGATATCCCGGTTCGGCCGAGGTAGTGAACATGCTTCCCCCCGACGCCGTGGTGAAGGAGGGGATTTCCCATCTGCCGACGGTCGGCGACGGCCGGCAATCCGGCACGTCCGAAAGCCCGTCGATCCTGAACGCGTCCCCCGAGGCCGCGGTCGGTGGCGGCCTCGCCTTCCTTAAAACCGGGGACCGGGTGCGACTGGATCTCAACGCGTCCCGCATGGACGCGCTGGTCGACGAGGCCGAATGGCAGGCCCGAAAGGACGCCTGGACCCCGCCCGACCTGATCAACGAAACCCCATGGCAGGAGATCTACCGCACCCATGTCGGCCAGCTCGGGCGAGGCGGCTGCCTGGAACTGGCGACGGCCTATCACAAGACCTCCGCCACGCTGCCGCGCGACAACCACTGACCGGAGCCGGGCCGGGTACCGGCCCCCGTTCCCTCTTCGCCGGTGGTGGCGATCCAGTTCCTGATCCGCGCGCCATACGCCCCCAAAACAGGTTTCCGTGGGGCCGCACGCGGCCAAAACCCTAGCATGGCGGTTTTACCTTGCGGATCTACCGAAACCGGCAGTGCAGCCGAGACCGGGAAGATCAGTGAGCCTTCCGATCGAAGGCTCGACCAATGAAGGGACCGGCCAATTCCGGTTCATATGCATCAGTCGGCTCGCCGCGACGACGGGCGCGTGCGCAGGCGGCAGGCCGAAAAGCGCCGTGATCGTCAGGCAGGCACGGATGGTGTAGCCGGGACAATCCGACGTTGCCTTTTTTGCGCGAGGCCCCGGTGTGTCAGGCCATGCCGGGGTCGAGCTGGATCGTCAGCGATCCGAGGGCACAATGGCGTGTAGCAGAACGAGTAGTTCGGCGACGGAAGGAGGTGGTGTCAGGCCTCGACACGCCGCCCACCATGTCGACGGACTCGTCATGCAGATCCCGGTGGGCCTTGGACAACGCCATCACGACCGCACGGGATCCGGCGTTCCAGTCATCCCGGTGCGCCCATGGGTCTGCCATTCGCCCCCACCTGAGCCAGCCGAGACGCCCGGCGCACAAACGTGTTCCTTGCAGACCAGCTCGAGTGTGCCGTCACCACGACTGCTAGAAACGCCTGGGGAAAGTATGGCGGTCGCACTAGGATTCGAACCTAGGGCCTTCGCCTTCGGAGGGCGACGCTCTATCCAGCTGAGCTATGCGACCTTACGGCGCCTTCCCTAGCGGGGTTTGGCACCGACGACAACCGCGAAACCGCCTCAGGCGAAGAGGTCGTGGCAGAGTTCCAGCGCATCGACGAGCACGTCGACCTCGGCGCGGGTGTTGTAGAGCCCAAACGAGGCGCGGCAGGTCGCGGTCAGGCCGAGATGATCCATCAAGGGACCGGCGCAATGGTGCCCCGCCCGGACCGCCACGCCCTTCTTGTCAAGCACGGTGGAGATGTCGTGGGCATGGGCCGCCCCTTCGAGCGTGAACGAAAAGATCGCCCCCTTGCCCGGGGCATCGCCCTGCATGGTCAGCCAGTTGAGGCCAAAGAGGCGCTCGCGCGCATAGTCACGCAGGTCCGCCTCGTGCGCGGAAATCGCCTCCATCCCCAAGCCGGTCATGTAGTCGAGCGCCGCCCCGAGGCCGATCTGGGCGACGATCCCGGGCGTTCCGGCCTCGAATTTCATCGGCGCCTCGGCGTACTCGACGCGGTCGCGATGCACTTCGCGAATCATGTCGCCGCCGCCCATGAAGGGGCGCATCTCGGCCAGTCGCTGGGGGTGGACATAGATCGCACCGGACCCGGAAGGGCCGTAAAGCTTGTGTCCCGTGATGGCATAGAAATCGCAACCGATCGCGTCCACGTCGATGGGCAGGTGCACGGCGGCCTGGCTTCCGTCGACCAAGGTGGCCACGCCCCGCTCGCGCGCGGCCGCGCAGATCGCGGCCACGTCGACCACCGTCCCCAGCACGTTCGACATGTGGGTGATTGCCACCAGCTTTGTGCGTGGCCCTATGGCGTCGATCACCTTCTGCGGATCGAGGCTGCCATCCGCCTCGGGTTCGACCCATCGCAGGGCCACGCCCTGACGTTCGCGCAGGAAGTGCCACGGGACGATGTTGGCATGGTGTTCCATTACCGAAAGGACGATCTCGTCGCCGGCCTCCATCTTTGGCATGGCCCAGCCATAGGCCACCATGTTGATCCCCTCGGTGGTGCCGGTGTTCATGATCACCGATTCGGCATCCGTCGCGCCGAGGAACGCCGCGATCCGGCCCCGGACCGCCTCGTACTTCTCCGTCGAGAGGGTCGACAGCGTGTGCAGCCCCCGGTGCACGTTCGAATATTCCTCGGCATAGGCGCGCCGGATCGTCTCCAGCACCGCCTGCGGCTTCTGCGCCGAGGCGCCATTGTCGAGGTAGACCAGCGGCTTGCCGTTCACCTCGCGCGACAGGATGGGGAAGTCCTGCCGGACCTGTTCCACGTCGTACATGACGCCTCCTTACCGCGGGACGGTGACGCCCGCGAGGGTGAGAAGGAAAGAGAGACCAAGCGCCACACCCATCAGGATGAAGAGGATCATGGCGAAGACCCGGCCCTTGGAGTCGAAGCCGTGCAGCTCGGTCACGAAGGCCGTGAGGAGGTAGAGGAACACTGCCACCCCCGCGAGCACGATCAGCGCCGCACCGACGGGAAACACGAGGAGGACGGCACTCTGGACGATCTGGAGGCAGACCATGACGAATTGCAGCCATGCCACCGCCAGCACGGCGCCGTCGAGATCGCCCGTCCCGCCCATCATCCGCCCGACGCGGTCGATCAGCAGCACCGACAGGGCGAGGATCGCGAACTGAATGCCGACGAAGGCCAGGGGGCTCAGAAAGGCCTGCCCCGCCGGCCCGCCGAGCGCGGCGGCGAGGACCATGTTCACGATCTCGGCCAGGATCACCGACACGATGACCACCGCCGCTAGCGCCTGCCACAGCACGTCGCGCGGCAGGCTGAGCGCCCGCAATTCCGCGAAGACCGGGCGCGGTTCCCGCACCGTCCGGACGGCCAGTCGGACCAGTCCCCCGAGGGATGTCAGTTCACTCATCCGCGCTCCACGTGTCGAAGTCCGCCGGCCCAGATCAGGACGAAGGCAAGAAGAGCCGCGATGCCCACGAAGTCGAGCACCGGCCCCGGGCCCATGAACCCCGCCACGAGCCCCCAGACCAGCCAGAGCGGCGCGGCAGCGAGCAGCGCCCAGAAGAGGGCCATTCGCGCCTCGGTGTACGTGGCGCGGCCGCCGAGCCGGCGCGCCACCCAATGGCTGATCCCGGCAAAGCCGTAAAGGACGAGCGGCGCGATCAAGATCCACCCCATCAGCGCGCCGGCCAGCAGCATGTCGAGATCCTGTCCGGTCAGGAAACTTTCGCGGGAGAGCCGCGGCCATTGCGCCACGAAGATCAAGAAACAGGCCAGCATGCAGGTCGCGAGCGCCCGCGCCTCGGCCCGATCGGCCGCGCCCAGCCGGCGGCGCAGGATCGCGCCCGGCCGCCGGTAGCTCGCCGCGATGTCCCCCGCCAGCGCCACGTCAGTCCGCGTGCCGGTCGAGCCAGTTCTCCAGTCGCTGGCGCAATGCCTCGGCGATCTGCTCGTCCTCGATCTCGGCCAGCGTTTCGGCGAGGAAGGCCAGCACCAGAAGGTCGGTGGCCCGCCGCTCGGGCACCCCTCGGGCGCGCAGGTAGAACAGCATGTCGTCGTCGATCGCCCCCGTGGTGGAGCCGTGCGAGCAGGCCACGTCGTCGGCATAGATCTCCAGCTCGGGCTTGGCGAGGAACTGGCTGTCGCCATCGAGAAGGAGCGCCTGGCTGATCTGGTAGCCGTCGGTCTTCTGCGCGCCGGGCCTGACGAGGATCTTGCCCTGAAAGACCCCGAGCGCGCCGTTCTTGAGAACCTTCTTGAAAACCTGGCGGCTTTCGCAATTGACCGCGTCGTGCGTCACGAAGACGGTATCATCGTGGTGCATGGGCGCGATGCGGCCGTCGCCGATGGCCGCACCGGCCACGTGGGCCACGGCGTCGTCGCCCTGGAACTCCACCACGTGCTCGTTGCGCGTCAGCGCGCCGTTGAGGCTGAGCGTGAACGACTTGAAGACCGACCGCGCGCCGAGCCGGGCAAAAGTATGGGTGTTGGCGCGCCGCTCGCGGTTGCGCCCTTGGGAGCGAACGTGGTGCAGCGTGCCGCCCCCGGCGATGTCGGCCTCCATCACGGTGTTGAACCGCGCGCCGACGGCGCCGGTTTCCAGAACCGTGACCGAGGCGCTGTCATCGACCTTGACCACGTGATGCAGGATCGGGTCGCTGGCGGCGTCCTCGTGGAGGTAGGCTATGTTGATCGGCCTCGCCGCCCGCCCCGTGGCGTGGATCAGGATCCCATCCGTGGCGAAGGCGGTGTTGAGGGCGGCAAAGGGCCGCGTGACCGGGTCCTGCCCGCGAGCCTCCAGCTGGCCATAGACCTCGCGTGCCCAGTGGATGTCGGCGTCCTGCACCGCGCCCAGTCGCGAGATCTCGACCCCCTCGAGCGCCAGTTCGTCGGAGGCGTCGGCGTCGAAGACCCCGTCACGGAACACCACGGTCAGAGCCGGAAGGTCCTCATAGAGCGGCGGCTCGTCGCTTTCGTCCATCGGCTCCGCGCGCGGCGGCTCGACCGCGTTCAGGTCGGCCGGTCGGGTGAAGCGCCAGTATTCGTCACGCGGGGCCGGCAGGCCGGTCGCGTTCAACCGCGAGAGCGCATCGGCGCGCGCCGCCCGGGTCCATCCGCCCTCCGCCGGCAGGCTCAGCGCCGAAACCCGCGCATGGGTCGCGTCCTGTTTCTGCTCCGGCAGCGCCATCACGCGTTCTCCTTCAGGATGTCGGTGTAGCCGTTCTTCTCGACCTCGAGGGCCAGGTCCGGTCCGCCGGTCTTCACGATGCGGCCGTCGGACATGATATGCACTACGTCGGGCTGGATGTGGTCGAGAAGCCGCTGGTAATGGGTGATGACGAGGAAGCCGCGATCCGGCGCACGCAGGGCGTTCACGCCATTGGCCACCAGCTTCATCGCATCCACGTCGAGGCCGCTGTCGGTCTCGTCCATGATGCAGAGCTTTGGTGCCAGCATCGCCATCTGCAGGATTTCGTTGCGCTTCTTCTCCCCGCCCGAGAAGCCGACATTGACGGGCCGCTTCAGCATGTCCGCGTCGATCTGCATCTCCTTGGCCTTGGCGCGAACCTCCTTGAGGAAGTCGGCCGAGGACATCTCGGCCTCCCCGCGGGCCTTGCGCTGGGCGTTCACTGCCGTCCGCATGAAGGTCATGTTGCCGACGCCGGGGATCTCGACAGGATACTGGAAGGCCAGGAACATGCCGGCCGCGGCCCGCTCCTCGGGCTCCATTTCGAGGATATCCTGACCCAGAAGCGTCGCCTCGCCCTCTGTCACCTCATAGCCCTCGCGCCCCGACAGGACATAGGACAGGGTCGACTTGCCCGAGCCGTTCGGCCCCATAATCGCATGGACCTTGCCGGCCTCGACCGTCAGGTCGACTCCTTTCAGGATCTGCTTATCCTCTTCCTCCAGCTTCACGTGCAGGTTCTTGATCTCAAGCATTCGACTTTCCTTTCAGCGCGTTGCCGCGCGTCTTTCCGATCTTGGGCGAAGGAGAGCCAACCGCCCCCCGCGCCGCGCATCAATCATTTGCCCACACCCCGGCGGGCCCGTGTCAGTCGAGGGTCACGGCGGTTCCGGACGCGGACACCATCAGCATTCCGCTCTCCTTGCCCACCACCTCGTAATCGAGATCGACGCCGACGACGGCCTGCGCGCCCGCGTCGCGGGCCCGGTCCTCCATCTCGCGCAGCGCCATCTCCCGCGCCTCGTTGAGGCTCTTCTCGTAGGCGCCGGACCGCCCACCGATGATGTCCCGGATACCGGCGAACATGTCCCGGAAGACGTTGGCGCCGAGGATCGCCTCGCCAACCACGATCCCCTTGTAAGCGGTGATCCGGCGCCCCTCCACCGACTGGGTTGTCGTGACGATCATCTCGGATTTCGACCAGAAGCTCATTTCTTCCTCCTGAACATCAATCGCCCGGCGATCCAGCCCAGGACCGCCGACACCGCCACGACGACGAGCAGCCGGGGCATCGGATCTCCCAGCCACCATTCGAGGCTGGCGATCATCCCCAGCGCAACGCCGGCGCCCACCACCAGGCGCACGAAGAAGCGGGCGCGTTCGGGCGCACGGATCGGGTCCAGCTCACCCAAGGCTCACCCCCTGAACACCAGCGCCGCCCCGCAGGCGATGAGCGCGAACCCCGCAACAGTGGTCCAGCTTGGTGGCTCGTCGAGGTACCAAGCGGAAAAGCCGGCGAAGACGATCAGCGTTATCACCTCCTGGATGGTCTTCAACTGGGCGGGCGTATAAACGGCCGCTCCGATCCGGTTGGCCGGCACCGCCAGCCAGTACTCGAAGAACGCGATCCCCCAGCTGACCATCACGACCAGGACGAGGGGCGCCGCCGGATGTTTCAGATGGCCGTACCACGCAAACGTCATGAAGACGTTCGACGCGCAAAGCATCACCACCGGAAGCGCGGCCTGTATCGCGGGCGTCATTGGTCACTCAGCCCACCGACCCTTCGAGGCTGATCGCCACAAGTTGTTGCGCCTCCATGGCGAATTCCATCGGCAGCGCCTGAAGGACCTCCTTGCAGAAGCCGTTGACGATCAGCGCCACCGCCTCTTCCTCGTCCATACCGCGGGACTGGCAGTAGAACATCTGGTCGTCGTCGACCTTGGAGGTGGTCGCCTCGTGTTCGACGCGGGAGGAATTATTTTTCACCTCGATGTAGGGCACGGTGTGCGCCCCGCAGCGATCACCGATCAACAGGCTGTCGCACTGAGTGTAGTTGCGCGAGTTCTTGGCCTTGGGATGCATTGAGACAAGGCCGCGATAGGTGTTCTGCGCCTGCCCCGCCGAAATTCCCTTCGACACGATCCGCGAGCGGGTGTTTTTGCCCAGATGCACCATCTTGGTACCGGTATCGGCCTGCTGCCAGTTGTTGGTGATGGCGATGGAGTAGAATTCGCCCTGGCTCTCGTCGCCGCGAAGGATGCAGGAGGGATACTTCCAAGTCAGGGCGGAGCCCGTCTCCACCTGCGTCCAAGACACCTTCGACCGGTCGCCCCGGCAATCGGCCCGCTTGGTCACGAAGTTGTAGATGCCGCCCTTGCCGTTCTCGTCGCCGGGATACCAGTTCTGGACGGTGGAATACTTCACCTCGGCATCGTCGAGCGCCACGATCTCAACCACCGCCGCGTGCAGCTGGTTGGTGTCGCGCATGGGCGCCGTGCAGCCCTCGAGATAGGAGACGTAGGCCTCTTCCTCGCAGATGATGAGCGTCCGCTCGAACTGCCCCGTATCCGCGGCATTGATGCGGAAATAGGTCGACAGCTCCATCGGGCAGCGCACGCCCTTCGGCACGTACACGAAGGAGCCGTCGGAGAAGACGGCCGAATTCAGCGTCGCGAAGTAGTTGTCCTGCACCGGAACGACCGAGCCGAGATATTTCCGCACCAGCTCGGGATGCTCGCGGATCGCCTCGGAGATCGAGCAGAAGATGACGCCGGCCGCCTCCAGCTCCTTCTTGAAGGTCGTGCCGACCGAGACGCTGTCGAAGACGGCATCGACGGCGACCTTCCGCCCGCCGCTCGCATCCTCGTCCACGGGCGCCTCGCCCCTGGTGGCGTCCGCGGGCGCGCCGTCCGCCCCCTCGACGCCGGCCAATACCATCTGCTCCTTCAGCGGGATGCCGAGCTTTTCGTAAGTCTCGAGAAGCTTTGGATCGACCTCGTCGAGACTCTTGGGCTTCTCGCGCATGGAGGCCGGCTTGGCGTAGTAATACTGCTCCTGGTAGTCGACCGGTGCGTATCTCAGCATGGACCAGTCCGGCTCCTTCAGGCTCTGCCAGCGGCGGAACGCCTCCAGCCGCCAGTCGAGCATCCATTCGGGCTCTTCGTTCCGCTCCGAGATCAGGCGGACGATGTCCTCGTCGAGCCCCTTGGGGGCGAAGTCCATCTCGATCTCGGTGTTCCAGCCGTGCTTGTAGGTGCCCGACAGGCTCTTGACGGCGTCGACCGTTTCCTTGTCGACGCCTTCCTTGACCTCCTGGTCCATGACGCTCTGGTCGCTCATCTGTCGTCTCCTTCTCAGGCGGCGCGCGCCCGCTGCTTGTGCCATTGCCGGAGCCAGCATTCCGCGAAGCGGCTCACGTCCTCGTCCGTTGTCCCGGGCCCCATGGAAATCCGGATCGCCGATCCGGCCGAGACATCGTCCAATCCCATCGCGGCCAGAACGCCCGATCCGCGGAGCTTGCCGCTGGAACAGGCCGATCCGGCCGAGACCGCGAACCCCGCGAGGTCCATCTGCATCACCTGGGTCTCCCCCTTCCAGCCGGGCGAGACGATCAGGCTCGTATTGGGCAGGCGCGGCCCTCCTCTACCTGGGCAGATAAGACCCGAGGCGCCCTTCATCAACGCGTCTTCGAGCGCGTCGCGGCGCCGCGCCACGGCGTCCCATGTCCCCGCCGCCAGATCCCGCGCCGCCGCTTCGGCCGCGGCGCCGAAGCCCGCGATGGCGGCCACGTTCTCCGTTCCGGCGCGGCGGCCCATCTCCTGGCCGCCGCCGCGGGACCGCGCCGCGAGGTCCAGGCCCCGCTTCAGCAACAGCGCGCCCACGCCCTTGGGTCCACCGATCTTGTGGGCGGAGACGAAGGCCATGTCGGCCCCTGACCAGTCAAAGGCAAAGGGCACCTTGCCGAAGGCCTGCGTGGCATCCACCACCGCCAGCCCCGCGGGGAGCGCCTGGAGGACGCCCGTTTCGGAATTGGCCGCCTGGAGCGCGCTGGCGGCGGGTTCGGATACCGTCACCCGCCCCCCGGAATCGACCGGCAGCACCGGATCGCACCAGGCCAGCACCGCCTCGTGCTCCACCGGCGCGCAGACGAGCCCCCGTCCCGCGCAAGCCAAAGCCGCGGCCTCCGTCGCCCCCGACACGAAGACGACATCCGCCGCCCCCGCGCCGGTAGCCTCCGCCACCTGGCCCCGTGCCCGCTCCACCGCTTGCCGCGCCGCGCGGCCTTCGGCATGGATCGAGGACGGGTTGCCGACCAGGTCGAGCGCCGCCACCATCGCCGCCCGCGCCTCAGCGCGAAGGGGAGCGGTGGCGTTGCGGTCGAAATATGTGCGCGCGTGCTTCATCCTTTGGCGAATACCCTCCTGGGGCTCCGGGGGCGAAAGCACCCCGGTACGGCGGTCAGGCTTCGTCGACCACCTCGAACAGCGACGGCACCGCCGGACACGGCGCGAGAGTATTGCCCACCACGTCCGACAGCCGAGTCTGGTGCAGGAAGACGTAGACCTGCGCCGACAACCCCTCCCACAATCGATTGTTGAGGGATTGCGCCTTGGTTCCCGACAGCCCGCCCTTGGCTCCGGCGCCGGTCTCCAGCGCCGAGACGCTTTCATCCACCGCGCCGAGAACGTCCGAGACCCGGATCTCCGAGGGCCGTCGGGCCAGCCGGTAGCCCCCCCCGGGCCCCCGCACCGACATCACCAGCCCGGCCCGACGCAACTTGACGAAGAGTTGTTCCAGGTAAGGTAAGGACACGTTCTGCCGCCGCGATAGGTCAGACAGGGACGTGAGCGCACCCTCTGGCTGCAGCGCCAGATCGGTGAGCGCCACCATCGCGTAGCGTCCCTTGGTGCTCAGCTTCATGCGATCTCGCACCCCCTCCGGCCAAGAGTTGACGGCGCCGCGCGGCGCGGCTACCTCCACACGTCGATCGCGGGCGTAGGGCCCGCGCCCTTAATTTAGAATGGCTCTAGGGTGTGCGACCGGCGCCGTCAATATCGGCGCCCCGGTCGCGGCGCTCTCAGGCGACGAAAAGGACGAGGCTCCCCACGATGCCAGAGGTGATTTTCCCCGGTCCCGAAGGTCGGCTCGAGGGGCGCTACCACCCGCAGCGCAAGCCCGACGCCCCGATCGCGATCATCCTTCATCCGCACCCGCAATTCGGCGGCACGATGAACAACCGGGTCGTTTACAACCTGCATTACGCGTTCTTCGAACTGGGCTTCACGGTGCTGCGGTTCAACTTCCGCGGCGTGGGCCGCAGCCAGGGCGAATACGACCAGGGCGTAGGCGAGCTGTCGGATGCCGCCGCCGCGCTGGATTACCTTCAATCGATGAATTCGAACGCCAAGCATTGCTGGGTCGCGGGGTTCTCGTTCGGGGCGTGGATCGGGATGCAGCTACTGATGCGCCGCCCCGAGATCACCGGCTTCGTCTCGGTCAGCCCGCCGGCGAACATGTACGATTTCTCGTTCCTGGCACCCTGTCCGTCCTCGGGGCTGATGCTGAACGGAACCGCGGACCGCGTCGCGCCGCCGAGGGACACCCACAACCTCGTCGGCAAGCTGCAGGAGCAGAAGGGAATCACCGTCACCCACGAAGAGATCGAGGGCGCGGGTCATTTCTTCGAGGATCCGCATATGGAGCCGATGATTGGCCATGTGCAGGATTACGTGCGCCGCCGGCTGACCGAAACGACGCGCTGAGCGAGACGGCACGGCTTGGCGCGGCGCCCCCGGGACCCACGCTCCGCCGCGCGACAGACGCATCCGCACGTCGGCGACGGCGAAATCCGCGGGCGGGTGGAACGCCGTCCACCGCCCCTTGGGCAGCCGAGTCCCACCAAGGAAGGTGTGGTTGCTGGACCCCTTGCCGCCGCCGTATTCTAGGATCTGCCAACCGCCGACCTTCTGCCGGATGACCGCGTGGCGACCAGAGATGCGTTCCTCGCGATCGAGCACGGTGTCGCACCATGTCGGGTCCCGACCGATCCGGATCACCCCCTGGGCATCGAAGCCCGCCAGCCGTTCGAGTGTGTGGCTCTTGCCGCCGTAATGGCCCGACAGGACCTCGATCCGCCAGCCGCGGGTGGCGGCGAGGCGCCCCGGCGCCAGGGGCGAATACCAGACGAGGTCGGCTGCCGCGTCGTAGCGCGCCGCGCGCCGCAGGCCCAGCCCGCCGGTCCCCAGGGACAGGATCTTGCCGACCGCGCGCCGCACCACCTGGCGGGCCGTCGGACGCCCCCCGTCGCGGGCGCGCAGTTCCAGCATTAGGCACGCGCGGCCGAAGCTGCGGCCACCCAGGAGCAGTTCGCACAGCGTCCAATACAGGATCAGCAGGACCCCGAACCCGAGTAGACCGAACAGCAGGCCCACCGCCTGCGCCACCTCCGCGATCGTGGCGATACCCTTCGCGCTGGTCCGCCACGGCCGACTGCACGGCCAGGCTGGAGGCATGGTCAAGCGTGGCGGTGATGCCCGGACGCCCCTGAGCGACATCACGAGCGCCACGCGGTTCGAGGTACCGCCCTTCGACCCGGCGACCATGGCGCCGTCAGCCGACCGGTTCACGGTCGCGCGGCTTGCCGTGGCAGGGCTGTCGATCACCTCGGCCGAGCAGACCGAGCGCCTGAAGGAGGATCTCGACCGATTGGCCGGCATCGACCCGAACCTGACGAGCGTCGCGTCAGAGGCCGAGATCGGCGCCATCCTCGACGATTTGGGGGCGCTGATGGACACCGCCCAGAGTCGGCAGAAGCTGGGGCTGATCCGCGACACGGTCACCACCGCCCCCGCCGACCGCAACGCCCAGCGCGACCGCTCCATCCGGCTGATCCTCGAATCCGGGACGCTGATCTGCGACCAAGTGGTGCAGCGGCTGCTGAACGCGCTCGCCATCAACGCGATCCTGCAGAACTACGCCGACCTCGAAGGCGAGGCGCGCAACTCGGGGGACGCGGCGCTGCTCGACGAGCTGGAGATCGCGCGGGCAGAGGCCGCGCAGAGCCTGCAGAAGCTGGAGGCACAGATGCGAACCGAGCTGGGAGAATACGCCAATCTCGTCGAGGGGCTGGGCGACGATTACTCCTTGCCGCTGCTGAAGCGTCACGCCGCCTTCGTGGCGGGTGACGTGGATGCGCGGGGGCCGCGCCGCGCCGCCTGCCTCGACGCGCTCGAAAATCACCTGGAGATCCGGGCGATGGACGGTTTCGTCGATGCCGACACGCTGGAGGGCGACCTGCGCGAAATCGCCATCGAGCGGGGGTCGAACCAATGAGCGCTCCGAGCCGCCGCCCCGTCCCGAATCCACGCCATGAGGTCACGCCGTGAACGCCGTCACAGACAGTCTGAAACCGGGCGTCGTCGTCCAGGACACCTACCGGATCGACGCCCTTCTGGGCGAGGGGGGCATGGGGGCCACGTTCGCGGGGCGCAACCTGGCGACCGACCACCCGGTAGCGATCAAGGTCATTTCGGCCGCCTTCGCGGGCAATTCCCGCGCCGTCGAGCTTTTCCGGCGCGAGGCGAACCTGCTGCGCACCATCCAGCACGAGGCGGTGGTGCGTTACGAGACGACGCTACTCGACCGCGAGGGGCGGCTCTATCTGGTGATGGAGAAGCTCGACGGCCATCCGCTGTCGCATTACGTCCAGCGCGGCGCGCGGTTGTCGCCCGAGTTTACCTTGCGGCTTGGAGGCCGGCTGGCGTCGGGGCTCGACGCCATCGCATCGGTGGGGACCGTCCATCGCGACATCGCGCCGGACAACATCTTCGTGCCCGACGGCGACATCCAGGAGGCCAAGCTGATCGATTTCGGGCTCGCCTCTAACACGATCGGAACCGAAAAATCGATTCTCGGTGACGATTTCGCCGGCAAGTTCAGCTATTGCGCGCCCGAGCAGCTGGGCGTGGTCGACGCCCCCGTCAGCCCGAGGACGGACGCCTACGCGCTGGGCCTCGTGCTGATGAAGGTGGCAGGCTTCCCCGTTCCGGGCGAGGGCAAGGGCGCGGGTGCGGCGCGGCGCGCCGATATCGAGATCCCCGGCGACCTGGCGGGGCCGGCGCTCGGCCACGTGCTGTGGCAACTTTTGCGCGCCGACCCCGAAGCTCGGCCGAGTCCGATCACCCCGGCCTTCGAGCGCGCCCTGACATCCGGCGCCCCCCCGCCGGACCCGGTGGCGCGCCGAACGGAACACCGGGTGCGGGACCCGCAGGCACAAGCACATCGCGACGGCGCCTCCCGCTCCTCGCGGCGGGGGGCGCGGCTGAGGTAGCCGCGCTCGGCGCGCTTGCGTTCCTCCTTCTGGGCCCGGACCAAGTGCCAGAGGGGGCCGCGCTCGACCAAGGCCGGATGTGCGAGGCAGCACTCGGGGCCGACGACCCCCTGGCCGAGGTGCGCGCGCTGGTGGCGGCAGGCGATCCCGATTCCCTGAACGGCGCCCTGGCTGCCCTTCTGGCCATGGGGCGCGACGAAACCCGCCCCGATCCGGTTCGCATCGAGGCGCTGACGATGGCCGCGCGCATGTCGGACCCGCAAACCTTTGATCCCGGCGCCTCGCCCTTCGCCGAACCCGACGGCGGCATGGCGCGCCGGCTCTATCTCGGCGCGGCGGAGCTCGGCTCCGAGGATGCCCGCCGCGCTGCCGCCAGACTGGAGGAGTGACGCCCATGTTCCGCCCAACCCTCTCCCTTGCCATCGCCATGTCTCTCGCCCTCGGGACCGCCCTGCCCGCCCAGACGCGCGAGCCGATGATCATGGAGGGCAAGGACACGCTCTATCACCGGGTGCTGATCCGCGACGCGACCCGGCGCCACGACGCCCCGGATGGCACCGCCGGAGCGCGCGTGGCCCCGCTCCAACCGCTTTTCGTCTATGCCGAGGACGGCGACTGGATGCAGGTCGGGGTGGACAATCGCGGCACCGACCTGTTCTGGATCCCGGCCGCCGCCTCGGTCGCGTGGCGCCAGAACATCGTCGCCACTTTCGAGGGCTCGGAAAATGTCGGGCGGGTGCTGTTCTTCGCCGACGAGGATGCCGCTTACGACACCGTCGAGAGCGAGGATCCCGCCCGGTCCGCCGCCGCCCTGCGCGATTCCGCCCGCGCCGCCGAGGAGGGCGGCCCCCCGTCGGAGCAGGTGGTCGCGCTCGGCCCCCGCGCCACGCCCGACCTGCGCCAGAACCTCTATGTGATGCCGATCCTCGAAAGCGAAGAGGCGGTGCTCGAATCGACCGGCGCCTACGTGAACCTGCTGAAGGTCGCGGTCGCACGCGCCGATGCCGGTGTGGAACCAGATCCAGAGATGTCCGGCGCGATCGAGGAGGCGCCCGTCGCGCTGCCTGACGTCGACCGGGAGGACTTCCGAGCCGCCGTCGTCTTCGTGGTCGACACCACCGTATCGATGCAGCCCTACATCACCGGTACCCGCGACGCGCTGGAGGAGGTCTGGCGTAGCTTCTCGGGCCGCGACCTGGGCGAGGCGGTGTCGTTCGGGCTGATCGGCTACCGGGACAGTCTCGTCGCGGCACCGGGGCTGGGCTATGACGTACGTACCTTCGTGTCGCTGCAGGACGGGACCGATCCCGGGGCTTTCCTGTCAGGCATCGAGGCAATGACCGAGGCGGAGGAAACGAGCCGCAACTTCCGCGAGGACAGCTATGCGGCCATCGACCACGCCCTGCGCGATCTGGACTGGTCGGACTATGGCGCCCGCTACATCGTCCTGGTCACCGATGCCGGCCCGCGCGAGGCAGGCGACGAGTACAGCGCGACGGGGCTGACTGCGCGGGCCCTCAACTCCCTGGTCAAGGAACGCCTGAACGCCGCGCTGGCCGTCATGCACCTCAAGACCCCGCAGGGAGGGGCC
Organism: uncultured Paracoccaceae bacterium; assembly: GCA_947487205.1. Taxonomy (GTDB): domain Bacteria; phylum Pseudomonadota; class Alphaproteobacteria; order Rhodobacterales; family Rhodobacteraceae; genus Palleronia. The sequence continues at coordinate 80,607 of CANKVU010000017.1, forward strand.
GACCATGCCAGCGCCGAGGCCGCCTATCGCGATCTCGCCGGGCAGGCGAACCAGGCCGCGCTCTACTTCCCCGTCGAGGGCGGCGATCCGGTCGCCTATCGGGACGCGGCGCGCAAGCTGGGCGGGCTGGTCGTGGACCAGGTCCTGTCGTTCCGCGGCGACGACGGCGTGACCGACGGCCGGTCGGCGATCGAGGAACAGGCCGCCGAGGAGGAAGCGGATCGGATGACCCGGGCCGTGCGCTCGGCCGGGCGGACGATGCAGCTGGCCTATCTGGGGCGCGAAGGCGGCGCCGAGGCCCCCGACGTGTTCGAGGCCTATGTCGCCGACCGCGATTTCGACCGACCCGGGCTGAAACCCCTTTCGATCCGCCTGTTGCTGTCGAAGCGCGAGCTGTCTGACCTCGACGAGGCGTTGAAAATCATCATTCGCAAGGGCGAGGAGAACATCCTGTCGGCGGACCAGATGTTCGGTCAGGTCCTGGCCGCAGCCGCCGACATGAGCCGCCGGCCCGACCGGGTCGCGCGCAACGCCGACACCACCCTGGCCGAAGCCGTCTCGGTCGCCGAGATGCTGGACGGGCTCCCCTACCAGTCGCGGATCATGTCGGTGACGGAGGAGGACTGGATCTCCATGTCGATCTCCGAGCAGCAGACGATCATGTCAGGCCTCATGGACAAGGTGGAGCTCTACGCGCGGTTCAACGAAACCACGGACCAGTGGGTGGATTATCTGGGGACCGGCGCCACGGCCGAGGCGCTGCTCTATCCCATGCGGCTCGACGATTTGCCCTGACGGGCGGGGCGGTCCGGAACGGGTCCGGGCGCGCGGACGTTCCGGGGCGAACGCACCCGGGGTAATGGCGGCGCGCCTGCTAGCCCCTGCGCCCGTCGCACGGAAAGGCCGCATGATGTCGCTTGCCCCTTACGTCCGCATCCTTGCCCGCGGCCAGGGCCGCGCCCGGTCGATGGAGTTCGACGAGGCCCGCGCCGCGATGGCACTGATGCTGGGCGATGAGGCCGATCCCGAGGCCGTCGGCGCGATCCTGATGCTGATGCGGATGAAAGGCGAGACAGCCGCCGAGATCGCGGGCTTCGCCGCCTCAGCCTGCGATACCCTGCCGCGCTTCGGGATCGCGCCCGGGCTCGATTGGCCCAGCTATGCGGCCGGGCGGTCTCGCGGCCTGCCGTGGTTCCTGCTGTCGGCACGATTGGTCGCCGCCGCAGGCATCCCGGTCCTTCTCCATGGCTGGAACAGCCACCACGGGCCGGGGGCGTCGGTCCGCGCGGCACTGCCGGCGCTAGGGATCGCCCAGGCCGGATCGGTGGCGCAGGCCGACGCGGCGGTGGAAGCGGACGGCATCGCTTATCTCCCGCTTGAGGTGCTGTCGCCGCGAATCATGGCGCTTCTGAGGCTCCGCGACGTGCTGGGATTACGATCCTGCATCAACACGGTCTGCCGGATGTTGAATCCCGGCCGGGCGCCTGCTGCCGTGCAGGGCGTGTTCCACCCGCCCTACCGCGAATTGCAGGCCGATGCCGGACGGCTTCTGGGACTGACGCGGCTGACTGTCCTGAAGGGCGGTGGCGGAGAGTTCGAGCACCATCCCGCCAAGGATATCGCCACGTTCGGCCTGCGCGACGCCCTGCCCTGGACAGGACTGACCGGTCGAGAGGTGGCCGCGCATCGCCGCCTCGCCGACGCGCCGTCGGACCCCGCGGCGCTGGCGGGATTATGGAGCGGGACCCGGCCCGACGCCTTCGCCGAGGCGATCGTGGTCTCGACCGCAGCCCTGGCGCTCGACACGGCGGGACATGAATCGCCCGAATCCGTGGCCCGCGCGCTCTGGGATCGCCGTCCGCGCCGCCTTGCGGCCTGACGGAGCGCGCCTCCCAGCCCCGGGAGTAGCGCGGGGCGGGAACGGCGCAGGCAGGCTACGCATTTTGCACTCGTGACCGCTCAAGGCGACGGCCAAGTCGAGGACCCTGTTAGATGGTGAAGAGCAAGAAGACCGCGAAGACCAAGACGATCTGCGTGATCGGTAACGATCCGTTCAACGACGGGTTCATCCGGCAGATTCCCGAGGCGGAGGAGTGGAGGATCGTCACAGTGCTTGACCACGATGATGTCCAACCGGCGGACGGGAGCATCGATTTCGACGCCCTGTTCGCCCGCGCGCGCGAAGAGATCGCCGCCCTCGACCCGCCGGCCGACGCCATCGTCGGCCATCTCGACTTTCCCGTGACCTCGCTCGTCGCCCTCCTCAACCGCGAATTCGGGCTGCGCGGGGCTTCTCCCGAGGCGGTGGCGCGCTGCGAGCACAAGTACTGGATGCGCGAGATCCAGCGCCGCGTGTTTCCCGAAGCCACGCCCGCCGTCACCCCGATCAACCCCTTCGATCCGCAGGGCGCGCGGGAGGCCGCGCCGGACTTTCCGTTCTGGCTGAAGCCCGTGAAGGGCCATTCGTCGAAGCTCGGCTTCCTCGTCCGGGGTCCCGAGGACCTCGACGGGGCGCTGCACGAATGCCGGCTAGTGATCCATCAGCACGGCGAACCGTTCAACCGGTTCCTCGCCCGGCTGGATCCCGATTGCGGCGTGCCGCGCGACGTGGACGGCAATTATGCTGTGGCCGAGGAATTGATCTCGGCGCCCCGCCTCTTCACCCTTGAGGGTCTCGTGCATCGCGGCGAGACGCATGTTGTCGGCGTCGTGGAATCGCTGAAGGGCGGAAAGAGCTCGGTCAGCTTTTCCCGCTACCAGTACCCTTCGGACATCCCGGCCGAAACGGTGGAGGCGGCGCGCGGCACGGCCGCGGCGCTCCTGTCGGAATTCGAGTTCGACGCAGGCCCGTTCAACGCGGAATTCTTCTGGGACGAAGCCGCGGAGGCGCTGCGCTTGCTAGAGATCAACCCCCGCCTGTCGAAATCCCACACGCCGCTCTTTCACATCGTTGACGGGGCAAGCCACCACCGGCAGGCCATCCAGCTGGCCCTGGGACGCAAGCCGAAGATGCCGCAGGGCGGGGGCCACAGCGCCGTCGCCGCGAAGTTCATGATCCGCTCCGAGGAGGCAGACGGGATCGTCAAGGGTGTGCCGAGCGAAGCGCAATTGGCGGAACTGCGCGCCCTTGTGCCCGATTTCGCCGCGCAGATCCTGGTGCGGGAGGGGCAGCGCCTGTCCGCGCTGGCCGATCAGGACAGCTATTCCTACGAACTGGCCGATCTCTTCATCGGCGCCGACAGTATCGGCACGATCGAGGATACCTATCTGCGTTGCCGCCACTCCCTCGATTTCCTGATCAAGCCGATCCCGGAGGAAATGTGACGGAACCGAGCGCCCAGCCCCCGCACGAAATCGCGGTCGAGGAACATGTCCGCATCCCGGTAACCGACGGGCTGCACCTGTCAGCCAGGATCTGGCGGCCCCGGCATGGGCGCCCCGTCCCCGCGATCCTCGAATACATCCCCTATCGAAAGCGGTTCGGGACCCGGGTACGCGACGCCCATACTCACCCCTGGCTGGCCGGTCACGGCTATGCCTGCATAAGGCTCGACATCCGCGGATCGGGAGAGAGCGAGGGCGTACTGCTCGACGAATACCTGCAAAGCGAGCTCGACGACGGCGTCGCGGCGCTTGAATGGATCGCCGCGCAGGAATGGTGCGACGGTAATATCGGCATGGTCGGCATTTCCTGGGGCGGGTTCAACGGGCTGCAGATCGCGGCGATGCAGCCCCCCGCGCTGAAGGCGATCATCACCGTGTCGTCGACCGATGACCGATATTCCGACGACATTCACCACATGGGCGGCACGCTTCTGGGCGACAACCTCTCCTGGTCGGGGGTGATGTTCGCCTACAATTCGCTGCCGCCCGATCCCGCCCTGGTGGGCGATGCCTGGCGGGACATGTGGGCCGAGCGGCTGGAGGCGAACCGCCCCTGGCTGGGCGAATGGCTGCGCCATCAGCGGCGCGACGCCTATTGGCGGCACGGATCGGTCTGCGAGGATTACGCCGCGATCCGGATCCCCGTCTTCGCCGTCTCGGGCTGGACCGACGGCTATACCAATTCGGTGTTTCGACTGATGCGGAACCTGAAGGGGCCGCGAAAAGGTCTGGTTGGGCCATGGGGGCACATCTATCCGCATTTCGGACGCCCCGGCCCCGCCATCGACTTCCTTCCCGAGATGCTGCGCTGGTGGGACCGCTGGCTGAAGGGGATCGAGACCGGCGTCGAGCAGGACCCACTGATCTGCGCCTGGATGCAAGACAGCGTCCCGCCCAACCCCGAATACGACGAGCGTCCCGGGCGCTGGGTGGCCGAGGCGGCCTGGCCGTCGCTGCGCATCCGGCCCCTGGAACTGGTGCTTGCCCCCGACCGGCATCTGGTGCCGCCGGGCGACACGGTGGAAACGCGGGGCCTCGACGTGCAATCCCCGGTCACCTCGGGGCTCGCCTCTGGCAAGTGGTGCTCCTACGCGAATGCGCCCGATCTTGCCGGCGACCAACGCATCGACGACGGCACCGGGCTCGTCTTCCAGACCGCGCCGCTGAAGGACCGGCTGGAGATGCTGGGCGCCCCGGAAGTGCACCTGACCCTGTCCTCGGATCGCCCCGTCGCGTTCGTCGCCGTTCGCTTGTCGGCCATGCGGCCCGACCACCGCGTCACGCGGTTGAGCTACGGCCTTCTGAACCTCACCCATCGCGACAGCCGCCAGCACCCCGAGCCACTGGAGCCTGGACGACGCTATCGCGTGCGGGTGGCGATGAACGACATTGCCGAGGCCGTCCCGGCCGGCCATCGCCTGCGGCTGACCATCTCCACCGTGTACTGGCCGCTGGCGTGGACCCCGCCCGAGCCGGTGAAGCTGACGGTCCTGACCGGAGAAAGCCGCCTTATCCTCCCGCAACGGCCGATCCCTGCGGATGACGGTGCGCCCGCCTTCGGCCCCGCCCGGCGCGCGGCGAGCCCGCCATTCACGTCCCTCGCCCCACCGGACCACCGCTGGCTGGTCAAGCACGACCTCGGAGCGCAGATCTCGGAACTGGAGGTGATCGACGATCGCGGCGTGGTGCGCCATGACGACATCGACCTGACGGTGGGCGCGCACGGCGTCGAACGCTACACCGCCCGGCCGGATGATTTCGCTTCCGCCACGGGAGAGGTGGAGTGGCACTATACCCTGTCGCGCGACACCTGGTCGATCAGCACCCGGACGCGCACGCGACTCACCTCGGACGCCGAGAACTACTACCTCGACGCCGAGCAGGACGCCCATGAGGGCAGCCGCCGAGTGTCGTCCCGGAACTGGCGTGAAGTGATCCCCCGCGATCACAACTGAGCGAGAGGTGCACCCGCCGGTTGTTATCCCCACACGCTGCGGCTGAATGGCGTCCCGATCTGGGCAGGGTTCCGCCAGCGGCGCAGGCGCGGCGCTTGCCGTCCCACCGCCGTCGGCTAACCTGCGCCTTATCCGGACGGAGCGGGCCCCTGCGCGCGCCGCCGGTCGAAGTGATGGAGTTCCGGACATGACACGTAAGACCAAGTTCTGCACCGCCGCGGCCTCGGCCGGCCGAGTTGCACCCCTGGCCGCCGCCGCCCTGGCTCTGCCCGGGATGGCCCAGGCCTATGTGGGACCCGGCGCAGGGTTGACGGCGATCGGGACGATGCTGGCGCTCGCCGCCGCGCTCGTCCTCGCCGTGGTCGGATTCGTGTGGTATCCGGTCAAGCGCCTGCTGCGTCGGCGAAACGCGGCGTCGGGCAAGGGATCGTCGGTCGCCGAGCAAGCCGGGGAATGAGCCTCGTCGCCCTGGCGCTGGGGCTTCTGGCCTTCGTCGCCATCCTGCACGCGTTCCGCGCGCCACAGGTTGCCTCGCGCATCGTCTCCACCGCGCAAGACTCGATCGGGGTCATGGCCGATGCCGACCTTTCGGAGGAAGAGAAGGAGCGCCGCATCCGGGCGGCCTCCCTGCGCCTGTTCGGTGCCTTCTTCACCATTGCGGGGATCGGGCTGGCCGCGCTGGCGGCGCCCGCGGTGATCCTGTGGGTGGGCGCGCGACTCGGCCTTTACGATCTGGAGGGGGCGATCTCCGTCGCGACCGGCTGGCCGTTCCTCGCCACTTCCACCCTCGCGGCGATCGCGATCTGGGTCTTGCTGGCGCGACGCGACGCCCCGAACGCCACCGCTCCCGGGTCGGACGAGGTGCCCTATTCAGCGCTCGACAAGGCGCTTCATGCCTATGCTTTCGCCTCGCCACGGCGACAGCGCCGGCTTGGCGAAATTGAAAGCCGGATCTATCGCCGGCGCATCGACATGGACCGCGCCACGCGCCCCGTCTTCGTCACGTCGCTGCCTCGCGCAGGCACCACGATCCTGCTCAACGCCTTGTCAGACCTGCCGGAATTCGCCTCGGCCACGTATCGGCACATGCCGTTCACGCTCTCTCCGCTCCTCTGGGGTGGCTTTTCGGGTGCGTTCCGCAAGGCCGGCGAACGGTCCGAACGCGCCCACGGCGACGGCATCGAGGTGGATTTCGACAGCCCCGAGGCCTTCGAGGAAATGCTCTGGATGGCCTTCTGGCCAGGCCATTATACGCTGGACCGCATTCTGCCATGGTCGGCCAGAGACCGATCCGCCGAATTCGAGCGGTTCTTTCGCACGCACATGGCCAAGATCGTGTCCACGAAGGGCGGGGCCACGCGCTACCTGTCCAAGAACAACGCCAACGTGGCGCGGCTCGACCTGCTCGGCACGGCTTTTCCGGACGCCGTCACGCTGATCCCTTTGCGCGACCCGCGCGCACAGGTGGCCTCGCTCCTGCGCCAGCATACGCGGTTCTCGCGCCTCCATGCACGCGAGCCCTTCGCGCGGCAATACATGGAGGGGCTCGGCCATTTCGAGTTCGGCGGCGCATTGAAACCCATCGCGTTCGAGGGGTTCGACGAAGATCCGGCCGCAGCCGGGACGGCGGATTTCTGGTTGCGCTACTGGATCGCCGCCTACGAGACGGTGCTCGACAGCGCGGGAGCGGGGGCGGTCATCGTCGACCACGACGCGCTCTGCCACGATCCCGCGCGCCACCTGCCTTTGGTAGCCGAGGCGGTCGGCAGCGCCGCCCCCGACCGGCTTTCCGCGATGGCCGGCCGGTTTCGCCCACCCGCCGCGGCGCCGGACCTGCCGGGGGCCAGCCCCGCCCTTCTCGCCCGGGCCGGCGAGATGCATGCCGCGCTCGGCCGCCGTGCCCTCCGCCCCGAGGCGCGTTCCGGGAGGGTCTCGGCATGAGGCGCGGCACCTCCGACCGGCTGGCGCTCGGCGGCTACATCGCCTCGATTGCGGTGATCTGCGTGGTCTACGGCACGGTGTCGTCGTGGTGGGGTTGGTTCCCCGCCCCGCAGCTCGGCCTGGCACACCGCACGATGCTGGAGCTAAAGGCGAATTGGCGCAACGACTTGGCGCTGGAACCCACGCGCCACCTTGTCGCCCCTGACGACAGTGGAGCCGCACCCGACCCCGACCGCGGCTTCGCGTTGCTGGCCCCCGAACGGGTGGCGCCGGGCTATGTCCTCGTCGCCGGTCTGAGCGATGACCAGGAGACATCCGTTCACGTGGTCCGGCTCTTCGACGCCGCCGGCGACGAGTTGCATCGCTGGCCCATCCGCTACGGTCTGCTCGACACCGAACGCAAGCCGCAGAACGTGATGCTGCACGGCATGGAGGTGTTCCCCGACGGATCGCTCGTGGTGACCTTCGACAGCGGCAGCGCCGTCGCGCGGATCGATGCCTGCGGCGAGCCGATGTGGTCCCGGTCCGGCAAATACCATCATTCCATGACCAACGACGGACAGGGACGCCTTCTGACTTGGCGCGACGAGGTGGTGGTTTGGCTCGACCCCGAGACGGGCGAAGAAGTCCACACGCTGGATCTGAAAACCATAATCAACGCGCAGGACGGGTTGCAGCAGGGGTATTTCGACATTCGCACCCGTACGCCCGAGATCGCCGGGCGGGACCTGGCCTATCTGGAGGACCCGTTCCACCCCAACGACGCCGAGGCGCTTACCCCCGCCATGGCCGACGCCTTCCCGATGTTCAAGGCGGGCGACGTGCTGATCAGCCTGCGGGAGCTGAATCTCATCGCGGTGGTCGATCCGGAGGACGGGACCATGAAATGGTGGCGCCACGGCCCCTGGATGAAGCAGCATGATCCCGATTTCCAGCCTGACGGGACGATCACCGTCTTCGATAATGGCACCGGGACCGGCGGTTCCAAGATTCGTCGGATCGACCCCGCCGACGACAGCCTGTCCGTTGATTACGCGGGGAGCACGAACGCGCCCTTCTACACCTGGCGGCGCGGCAAGCATCAGATCCTGCCGAACGGCAACCTCCTGCTGACCGAGGCCGAGCACGGACGCGTTTTCGAGGCGGCTCCGGACGGCGAGATCGTGTGGGATCGCCACATGGCCTGGGATGCGGAGTTGAACCTGATCGTGACGGAGGCGCGTCATGTCGATCCCGATTTCTTCGACGGCGGGCCGCCGACCTGCGTGACGGAGATCTCGTCAGACGCGCCGGACGCCGCGCCGAGCCTCTGACACCGCCCGTCGCCGGGCCCGGTCGTCGCACCGTTGCTGCGATTGCCCACTGGCCCGACCGTCCACACCTATCACCCCGTCCGGACGGCCCCATGACGCGCGGGCCCTCCATCGGCATCGATCCCCACTCCCGGACACGCTGCGCGCGAGTTCACCTGTTTTAGGCCAGGCCGGGATCAGACATGGTCCGCCAACCGGGATGTCAGCCGGTAAGGCCATAAACCCTCTTGGCTATCTGAGGCACCGCGGGCACGCAGCGCACGACGCCCCACCCGCAAGACAGAGCGCGGAAGGCTCTAAGACGATTTAAATTGAAGCTTTGCAGTCGATGCTCCCGCCCACGGATCCTGACGGCGTCATCTATGCCGTGATCGATCTGGAGGAGCACGCGGTGGGCGCAGCGATGAGGACGAGGAAGCGCGTGCTGAAAACCAATTTCAGGAAAGAAAACTTCCAAGTTTCTCCTTAGAGCGGGACGGTTTGCTCGCATCAAGCTTCATCTCGGACGTGACTGGCCTCGCTCCTGTCCGCTTCGGCTACCTTCATGGTGCCGACGATGACGCTCCATCATGGGGCCAAACGGGCAATGCACCGCGAGCGCTGCCCGTCTAGGTGCGCCCGAAGCGGCCCCTGGAATGTATCGGTATGATCGAGCCACCGGGCCGAGCCGGACTGCACACGCCGCTCACCGCGAGACGCGGCTGAGATCGTGGACTTCGCAAAATTGAGGAAGGCTCAATGACGCCGAGAACACCTCGCAGGATGTCAGCAAGGCTCTGAATCATATGGTGGGCGGTACTGGGATCGAACCAGTGACCCCTTCGGTGTGAACGAAGTGCTCTACCGCTGAGCTAACCGCCCGGTGACGGCTCGTTTAGCCGCGACGTCCGGGTTCTGCAAGGCCCTGTGTCAGGCGAATTGAACGTCCCGCGCAAGGATCACCTTCGTATTGGATCCTCTGCCCAGGGGGTCTGCCGGACGGCCCTGATCCCGAGACGCGGAACAGGTATCGTGGCTCGAAATCTTGCTTGGTGGCCCCGCGAAAAATCTCACCCTCGTCGACTTACCGGTTCTGCCCTGCCTTTTGCGACGCGGGAACTGGATGCGACCCCGCGCATCGCGGTCATTTCTGCCTTGGCTCGTGAACGGACACTGCTTCAGCAGAATGCGGAGGTGCACGCAGTCTACCGGCTCACCGACCACGATTATCTCACCGGGCGAATCGTGGATCGCGATGTTCTGCTGGTCCTGTCCAGCATGTCGATGGCGGCGATGATTACCTGGATAGCGCTCGAAAGGTTCGACGTGACGGCGCTCGTGCTTTCCAGGATTGCCGGAGGCGTCGATCTTGCACACGACATAGGTGACGTAATCGTGGCCGCGCAACGGGGTCAATATCTCCGACGCGATCATGGCGCGGGAAACCGAGGAAGGCTTCTCTATCCCTACCTAGACGGTGCCGGACTTTCCCAGCTTCGGGAGGAGATTCGTCCGCAATCAGGAGGTATCACACAAGGGATCGGATCGTGTTGAAGAACGGTGCCGGTTCCCGGTCGATCGCAGACTTCGGGCGACCTCGCGGCCCGTTGCAGACGGGATCTCGCTGCCCCGCTGCACCTCGGGCGAGTAGTGCAGGTCGGAACATCGCAAGGTCATCCTGAACGAGAGCGGCGTTTCCGGCGCGGCGTTCGTCAACAACGGCCATCAGAGGGAATAGGTGCTCGACGCGTTCGATGCCCGCGCCTTCGACATGGAAAGCGTGGCGGTCGCTCGTATCACTGACGCCATCAGCGTTTCGTTCACCGCCTTCAGCGGCTTGGCGGGCAAGGGCAGGCGGGTCAAAGAAGTGGAGACCAGCATGGGCCTCGAAGCCGCGAACAGCGCTATCATTTTGCGGACATTCCTGTCCGGATTGCAACGTGGACCCATTTTATCCTACTTTTCAGGGGCCTTGCCGTCCAACCGTAATGTAAAACTAGAACTCCGATTATGGTGCGACGGGCGGGGTTCTGATTTTCTTGCGCGCCTCGCGGATCGAGATCGCCACGACGGAACCGATGATGATCGCACCACCGGCGAGGACAAAAGCGTCCACCGATTCTCCGAAGAGTGCCCAGCCGAGCAGCGTTGCCCAGACGAGTTGAAGGAACGTCACGGGCTGCGTGACGGTGATCGGCGCGCATTTGAAGGCGAGCGTCATCGTGAAATGCCCGGTCGTGGCGAGGGTGGCGACCAGGAACAGCCAAGCGACCTCTTCCCATGTCGGCCAGACCCAGACGGCCACGGCGAAGGGGGCGAGCGCCACCGTCACCCAGATCGACAGCATTGCAACCACGACCGTGGGCGGGACCTCGTCCGACATCACCTTGGCGATCAGGTAGGAACACGCAAAGAGGATCGCCGTCCCCATCATCGCCAGGTGGCCGGGCGACACCTCCCGAAAGCCGGGGCGCAGGATGAGGAGGACGCCCGCGAGCGCGACCAGAATCGCGGTGATCCTGGGCCAGGAAATGCGCTCGCCCAGAAACAGGGCCGCCCCGAGGCTGACATAGACGGGAGAAAGGTAGTTCAGCGCCGTCACCTCCGCGATCGGGATCTGGGTCATGGCGAAGAACCAGAGAATGACACCGACACCGTGAAGGGCACCACGGACGACGAAGAATCCGAGCCGGCGGCGGTTACGGAAGCCGTCCAAGACCGGACGCGCGAGCGGCAGCAGAAAGACCAAACCGAGCAGGTAGCGCAGGAAGGCGGCTTCGGGCGCGGGAACCCGGTCGCCGAGATGCTTTACGCCGGCCGTGACGGCGACGAACATCATGCCGGTCACGAGCATCCACCAGGCGCCGGCGATGGGGCGTGCGGGGCGGATCACGAAACGACCAGCATGACGGCCAGGCCCCACATGGTCGTGCCGACAACCGCATCGAGACCCCTCCAGGCCGCTGGCCGCGCAAAGACCGGAGAGAGCAACCGCGCCCCGGAGCCGAGCGCCGTGAAGAACACGAAGGAGGCCAGCACGGCCCCTGCCCCGAACAGCGCGGGCACGGGATAGGTGCTGCTCACCGAGCCGAGAAGGACAACGGTGTCGAGATAGACATGGGGGTTCGCCCAGGTGAGCAGGAGACAGGTCAGGATGGCGGCGCGGCGCGTTCCCGTCGCCCGTCCCTTCGCGTCGAGCGTTTCGCCGCCGCGGAGCGCGTTGCGGAACGCGAGCGCCCCGTAGACCGCGAGGAACGCCGCCCCGCCCCAAGTCATCACCGGTGCGATCCAGGGCGCGGCCTCCACCAGCCAGCCGAACCCGGCGACGCCCGCCGCGATCAGCACCGCGTCCGACAGGGCGCAGGTCAGCACCACCGAACCGACATGGGCGCGCCGGAGGCCCTGGCGCAGGACGAAGGCGTTCTGCGCGCCGATGGCGAGGATGAGTGAGAGGCCGAGCGCGAAGCCGGGCAGAAAGGACGACATGGCGCCGGCTTACGCGGCGGTCCCGGCGGCGTCCAGAGGTCCGGGAATTGTAACGGGGGGCGTAAGTTCCTAGCTTGCGGGTGGCAAGGAGGAATGTGTCATGGCAGGCGGATGGACCCGCGACGGCGCGGTGAACGAACAGATCGAGGCATCGGTCGCGGATGAGTTGCAGCGGTTGCGGACCCGGCGCGGCCCGGGCGGGCGTCCGTCGCGCGAGCATTGTGCCGAGTGCGACGAGCCGATCCCCGAGCGGCGGCGTGCGGCGATTCCCGGCGTCCAGCTCTGCGTCGAATGTCAGTCGGCCCGCGACGGGTCGTACAATCCGTCGACGGGCATCAATCGGCGCGGCTCCAAGGACAGTCAGTTGAAGTGACCCGCATGCGGGGGCGCGTGACGGATCGTGTCGCGTGGCGCGGGGTCAGAGTTGCGCCATCACCTCGTCGGAGGTCTCGAAATTCGCGGTGACGTTCTGCACGTCATCATCGTCGTCGAGGGCGTCCATCAGCTTCATCAGCTTCTGCATCCCCTCCAGATCGAGCTCGGTCGTGTTCTGGGGGCACCAGACCAGCTTGGTGGACTGGGATTCGCCCAGATGCTCCTCGAGCGCGGTCGACACGTCGCCCAGGTCCGTGTCGGCACACCAGATCACGTGCCCGTCCTCCGTGCTCTCGACATCCTCCGCACCCGCCTCGATCGCTGCCATCATCACGTCGTCATAGGAGCCGGCCTCGGGCGGATAGACGATCTGCCCCTTGCGGTCGAACATGAACGAGACGCTGCCCGTCTCGCCCAGGTTGCCCCCGTTCTTGGAGAAGGTCGACCGCACCGTCGATGCCGTCCGGTTGCGATTGTCCGTCATCGCCTCGACGATCACGGCGACGCCGCCCGGGCCGTAGCCCTCGTAGCGGATCTCCTCGTAATTCTCGGAATCGCCGCCCTGCGATTTCTTGATGGCGCGGTCGATCACGTCCTTGGGGACGGATTGCGTCTTGGCCTCCTTCACGGCGAGGCGGAGGCGGGGATTCTTGTCGGGATCGGGGTCGCCCATCTTGGCGGCGACGGTGATCTCCTTCGCCAGCTTCGAGAACAGCTTGGAACGCGCCGCATCCTGGCGCCCCTTGCGGTGCTGGATGTTCGCCCACTTGGAATGGCCGGCCATGGGTCTTCTCCCGGGAATGTCGTGCGGATCGGGCGGGATATACGCGCTACTCCCCCCGTTTCGCAAGAGTGTGTCAGGCTTCGCCGTCCACGGAGGGAAGGCGCGCAGGGTCGAAATCGGGGCCTGGATCGAGTTGGACGGCGCCCCGTCCCATTCGCACCTGCACCCCGGCCTCGGCCAGGCGGGCCTTCAGCGCGTCGACATGGGAGAAGTCCCGGCTTTCCTGTGCCGCGTCGCGGAGCCGGCTCAGGCGGCGTTCCAGGGGCGAAAGGTCCACCGCCCGGGCCCAGGCGCCCAGCCCGTCCTCGAGCAGCCCCAAGAGACGGGCGGAAGCTAAAAGCGTGCCTGGCCGTTCCGCCCCCGCCGCAACGGCCGTGGCGAGACGGTGCAGGATCGCCAGAGCGCCGGCCGTGTTCAGATCGTCGGCGAGGGCCTCGACCACCTCGGGGTCGGGATCGCCCGGGACGGCCTTGGCCGTCAGGTCGCGCCAACGCCTCAGGGCCGCCGTCGCCGCGCGGACCTTGTCCCCGGTCCAGTCGGTCGGCTTGCGGTAATGTGCGGTCATCAGGACGTGGCGGATCACCTCCCCCGGAATGCCCTCGTCCAGCTTGTCGCGGACAGTGAAGAAGTTGCCCAGGGACTTTGACATCTTGCGCCCCTCGACCTGCAGCATCTCGTTGTGCAGCCAGTAGCGGGCCATGGCGGCGCCGCCATGGGCGCAGGCGGATTGGGCGATCTCGTTCTCGTGGTGGGGGAACATCAGGTCGCCGCCGCCACCGTGGATGTCGAAGGTTTCTCCCAGGAGGGCGCCGGCCATGGCGGAGCATTCGATGTGCCAGCCGGGGCGCCCGCGGCCCCAGGGGCTGTCCCAGCCGGGGGTGCCGGGTTCGGCGGGCTTCCACAGGACGAAATCCATCGGGTCGCGCTTGTAGGGGGCGACCTCGACGCGGGCTCCGGCGATCATGTCCTCGATCGAGCGGCCCGACAGGCGCCCGTAGGCATCGAACGTGCCCACGGAGAAGAGCACGTGCCCCTGGGCCGCGTAGGCATGGCCGCCGGCGATCAGATCGGTGATCATCGCGATCATGCCCGGAATGTGGCCGGTGGCGCGGGGCATCTCGGTCGGGGTGAGACAGCCGAGCGCGGCCATGTCCTCCACATACCACGCGGTGGTCTCGGCGGTGATGTCAGAGATCTCGCGCCCGGTCTCAGCGGCGCGCGCGTTGATCTTGTCGTCCACGTCGGTGATGTTGCGGACATAGGTCACGCATGTCTCACCGTAGACGTGGCGCAGAAGCCGGTAGAGCGTGTCAAAGACGCAGGCCGAGCGCGCATTCCCCATATGCGCCCGGTCATAGACGGTCGGTCCGCAGACATACATCCGCACGCTGCGGGGATCGAGAGGGACGAAGTCCTCCTTCGCTCGCGCGGCGCTGTTGGTCAGCTGGATCGTCGTCATCGCGAGGTCCCTTTCCGGCCCGTCGAGCGTCGTGTCGCAAGATCGGGCGGGATCGGCAAGCCGGGAACGAAAAGGGGCCGGCAGAGCCGGCCCCTTCCCGTACAGTCGATCCGGATGGATCAGAACTGGTAGCCGACGCGCACCTGAGCGGTGGTGGCTTCGAAGTCGATGCCGGTATCGTCGAAATCATCCCACTGGTGGTACAGCACTTCGCCACCCAGGGTGATGTTGGAGCGGAACTGGTAGTCCACGCCCGCGCCGACGACGTAGCCGGTGTCGGAGAAGTCTTCGCCGAAGATCTCGGCATCGGCATAGGCCGCACCGACCACACCGTAGATGAGCGCGCTACCGGCGTCGTAGCCGGCGCGGAGCTTCAGGCGGTGAATGGCGTCGATCGAGGCGCCACCGTCTTCGTCCAGCGCATCGCTCACGCCTTCGTCGAAGACGTCGAGCGGGCTATCGTCGTCGAAGTCGAGGTTGGCGGCGTTCAGGTCGAGTTCACCGCCGACGACGAACGTGCCGAAGTCGTACTGGTAACCACCGTAGATGCCGCCGAGGGCGCCATCGCCGTCGATGTCGATGTCGAAATCGTCGTCATCATCGCTGCCGAAGTCGAAATCGTCATCCTCGAGATCGACGTTGCCGTCGGCGTCGACGGCACCGTAGCCGAGCGAGGCACCGGCATAGCCACCGGTCCAGTCGGTCGACATGACGGGCGCGGCGGGCGCCATCACGAGGGGTTCGGACGGGGCCGGGGCAACGCCACCGGCATGAGCGGCCCCGGCGATCAGCGCACCGGCGGCGGTCATGGTCATGAATTTCATTTTCTGCTCCTTTGTCACAGATCTTGTTTTCTGCATCGCGGCCAACGGCCCGCTCTCCGACTGTCCCGGACAGTGGCCCGATGACGCGTGATCGCTGCCGAGGTTCCATTACCCACCGAGTTCGTCCGCGACAGCGAAAACGGCACTTTTCAACCTCGGCGATGCACTGCCGACCACTTTCGCGGCACGGCCTCAACACACATGGATGTGATCAATCTGCGGCCTTCTCCTCGAGCTCCAGCCACTCGGTCTCTGCACGTTCGAGTTGCGCCTGGCGCTGGACCAGCGCATCGGTCGCCTTCTGGAACTTCACCGGCTCGCGCGCATACATCTCTGGGTCGCCAAGCAACTGTTCGAGTTTGGAAATTTCGGCCTGCAAGCGATCCATCTCCGACGGCAGCGCCTTCAGCCTGTGCGCCTCGGTGAAGGTGAGGCGGGCGGGTTCCGACGCATCGCGGGGCTGCGAGGCCTGTGGTTTTTTCGCCGCGGTTCCCTGAATTCCGGGATCGGCCTCCACCGGCTTCTGCGCCTGATAATCGCTCCATCCCCCGGCGTAGACCGTGACCCGACCGCCGCCCTCGAACGCTACGGTCTGGGTCGCCACACGGTCAAGAAAATCTCGATCGTGGCTCACGAGCAACACCGTACCGTCATACTCGCCGAGCAGGTCCTGGAGAAGGTCGAGCGTCTCCACGTCCAGGTCGTTGGTCGGCTCGTCCAGGACGAGCACATTGGAGGAGCTTGCCATGATCCGGGCGAGCAGGAGCCGAGCCTTCTCGCCGCCCGAAAGCGACCGGACGGGGGCCCGGGCCTGATCCTCGGAGAACAGGAAATCCTTGAGGTACCCCACGACGTGGCGGGGCTGCCCGCGCACCATCACCTGGTCGGCATTGCCCGAGACCCGCATCCCGGCGCTCCCCGTCAAAGTCTCCCACAGGCTCATATCGGGATCGAGCTGGGCCCGCGCCTGGTCGAAAACCGAGATCTCGAGGTTCGTGCCGTGCCGGACCTGACCGCTATCGGGCGGGATTTCCCCGGTCAGGATCTTCAGGAGCGTGGTCTTTCCCACGCCGTTGGGCCCGACGAAGGCGATCCTGTCGCCCCGGGAAACCCGGATCGAGAAGGGCTCGAGAATGGCATGATCGCCATAGGATTTGGCAATCCGGTGCGCCTCGATGACCCGCTTCCCGGATTGGGGTCCCGCCACCAGCTCCATCGCGGCGGTCCCCTGACGGCGGGTCATGTCGGCGCGCTCCTGGCGCATGTTCTCGAGGTTCCTGACCCGCCCCTGGTTGCGCTTGCGCCGCGCGCTGATCCCTTCCACCGCCCAGCGCGCCTCGGCCTTGATCCGGCGATCCAGCTTGTGGCGGTCGCGATCCTCCTCCGCCCAGACGGTATCGCGCCAATCCTCGAACGTCTCGAAGCCGCGCTCGTTGCGGCGGACGGCGCCACGGTCGATCCAAAGGGTGGCCCGTGTCAGGTTGCGCAGGAAGGCCCGGTCGTGGCTGATCAGGACGAACCCCGCGCGGGTTCGCTTCAGCTGATCCTCCAGCCAGGCGATCGCCTCGATATCGAGGTGGTTCGTCGGCTCGTCGAGGAGCATCAGTTCGGGCGCCTCGGCCAAGAGCTTGGCGAGCGCGGCGCGGCGCCGCTCGCCGCCCGAGGCGGTGGCGGGGTCTCCGTCCGGGTCGAACTTCAGGCCTTCGGCGACCATTTCCACCTTGTAGCGCTCGGCGGGGTCGAGCTCCGAGACGGCGAAATCGCCGAGGGTGGCGAACCCGTCCATCACCGGGTCCTGCTCCATGTAGCCGACCGTCGTCCCGGGAGAGAGGACCCGCTCGCCCTCGTCGGGCTCCACCAGGCCGGCCATGACCTTCATCAGGGTCGATTTGCCCGATCCGTTGCGCCCCACGAGGGCGACGCGGTCGCCGGGATGCACGACGAGGTCGAGATCGGAGAATACGGGATCACCCCCAAAGGTGAGCGAAAGCCCGTTGAGTTGCAGAAGAGGTGTGCGTGCCATATCCGCGACGTAGAGGGCGGCGCTCTGTCCATCAAGCCGCGTCGTACCGGGACTTCGCCCTATTCGGCGTTCGCCCGCAAGAGGCGGCGCCTGGCGGCGGGGATCGCCTTCACCTCGACCCCGGTGAAGACGTGGATCGTGTCCATCTCCTCGTCGATGACCGCATGGTCCGAAACCCGTCCGCCCATGCCGAGATAGGTGCGCAGGAGCGGCGGCATCGTCGCCATGGCGCGGCGTGGATCGGCCGCGCCGGCGCCCGCCTCGGACAAGGACAGGCGGCGCGGCGCCTTGGCCCGCGGCCGCCACATGGAGGGCGCGACATGGCGCTCGTGGAGGAACGCGAAAGCCTCGCCATAGGCCGTCCAGTCGGTGCCGCCGAACGAGGCGCAACCGAAGAGCATCCCCGCGCGCGCCTCATCCACGATCCGCGTCAGCGCGGCCCAGGCCAGGCGCAGGATGTCGGGGTCGTGCCGATCGGGGTGGATGCAGAACCGCCCGAGTTCCACCATCGGCACGGCCAGATGGGCCAGGGGCGTGAGGTCGTAGACCGCCGCCGAATAGCTTCGCCCGGCCTCGTTCCCGTGGGACAGCGTCGCGATGCGGAACGTGGCGACGGCGGCCCCTGTGCCGACCTCCTCGATCAGGATGTGCCGACACAGCGCGTCATGCGCGTCACCCCCCGCCCGGTCGGCGCGGAATGCCGCAGCGCGCAACGCCATGACGCGGTCGAAACGGATCGGGTCGCGGACCTCCACCGCGCGATACCGGCCCTTCGAAAGGAGTGTCATGGTAGGCTCCGGGTCTTTATGGGCACGCCTGTCCTCCTATGTATCGGGCTGGAGACAAGAAGGAACCGTCGCGACGGCTCCACCCCGTAATTCTCGAGGACATGATGGAAAAGATCACCAAATCCGACGCGGAATGGCGCGAAGAGCTTTCCGACCTGGCATACAAGGTGACGCGCAAGCACGGCACCGAGCGGGCGGGAACGCACGAGGATTTCCCCCACGCCCCCGGCACTTACAATTGCGTCTGCTGCGGCCTGCCCGTCTTCGACCAGGCGCACAAGTTCGACTCCGGTACCGGGTGGCCGTCGTTCTACCAGCCGGCCACGCAGGAGAACGTGGAGACGTGCGAGGACCGCAAGCTGTTCATGAAGCGCACCGAAGTGCATTGCGCCCGCTGCGAGGCGCATCTGGGCCACGTCTTCCCTGACGGGCCGGACCCGACCGGATTGCGCTATTGCATCAACGGCGTGGCGCTCGAGTTCGACGCCAAGGAATAACCGGGAGCGGCGCGTCTCTCGCCATTTCCTGATCCGCGAGGCCCATGGATGGCGACGCCTAGATCTTGGTCCCTTGGCCTCAGCCGGCGTCGCGGGACGCGACGGGAATGGTGGACGGCAGGCATCTGCGGTCCATCTGACCGATGGACAAGGGACGGAGTGATCATGAACCCAGACTGGATTGCGGTCGACTGGGGCACGTCGCGACTGCGCGCCTGGGCCATGGAAGGGACGCGTGCCATGGCCGAGGCTTCCTCGGACGCGGGAATGGGTGGCCTTTCCCGGGAGGGATTCGGTCCCGCGCTGGACAGCCTGCTGTCGGAATGGGACCCTGCCCCCGAAACGCCCGTCATCGCCTGCGGCATGGTGGGCGCCCGCCAGGGCTGGGTCGAGGCGCCCTACCGCGCGGTTCCGTGCGCCCCGGTGGACGGGCCGTTCACCCGCGTGAGGGAGAGCGCCCGGCCGGTCCACATCGTCCCCGGTTTGCGGCAGGACCGCCCGGCGGCCGACGTGATGCGCGGCGAGGAAACGCAGATCGCCGGGTTCCTGGCGCTGAACCCGAACTTCGACGGGACGCTATGCCTGCCCGGCAGCCACACCAAGTGGGTCCAGGTTTCCGCCGGCGAGGTGATCTCGTTCCAGACCGCGATGACCGGAGAGTTGTTCGCCGCGCTCCGGAACCACACCGTCCTGTCGCATACTCTGACAGATGATTGGGACGACGCGACATTCGTCGAGGCCGTGGCGGACGGAATGAGCCGCCCCGAGGCGCTGGCGCATCGGCTTTTCAACCTCCGCGCGCGAGCCCTTCTTGAGGAGGGCGTCGGGGCCGGCGCGACCTCACGGGCATCGGGCCTTCTTGTGGGCGCGGAGCTCGCCCATGCCCGCCCGTATTGGCTGGGCATGCCGGTGGCCATCATCGGCGCGCCGGCATTGTCGGCCCGCTATGGCGCCGCGCTCCGCGCCCAGGCGGTGGAGGCGACCGTGGCGCGGGACAGCGCCTGCACGCTGGCGGGCCTCTCCGCGGCCCGCACGATCCTGGGGGGAACCACATGAGAGAGATCATTGCCATCCTGCGCGGCATCGATCCGACCGAGGCCGTCGATGTCGCCGGCACCTTGATAGAGGCCGGCATCACGCGGATCGAGGTGCCGCTGAATTCCCCCTCGCCCTTCGCCTCGATCGAGGCGATGGCCGAGGCGCACGGGGCAGTGGCTCAGATCGGCGCCGGCACCGTCCTCGGCGTCGAGGACGTGCGGAAGGTGCGCGATTGCGGGGGGCAGATGGTTGTGTCCCCGAATTGTGATCCGGAGGTCATCGAAGCCACGCGCGCCGCGGGAATGGATAGCTATCCGGGCGTCCTGACCCCGACCGAGTGCTTCGCCGCGCTGAAGGCCGGTGCCACGGCATTGAAGGTCTTCCCCGCCTTCCAGATGGGCATCGACGGGCTGAAGGCGCTGCGCGCGGTCCTGCCGGTGGAGACGCGGGTCTACATGGTGGGCGGCGTGGGGCCGGATGGATTCCGCGACTGGCTTGCGGCCGGCGCGGCGGGCTTCGGCATCGGCACGAGCCTCTACCGCCCCGGCGATGCCCCCGATGACGTGGCTCCGCGCGCGGCACGGATGGTCGCGGCATGGGACGCGGCCCAAGCATGAAGGTGACCGTCCACGACACCACGCGATGCCTCCTGGGGGAGGGGCCGCTCTGGCACCCCGAGCGGGAGGCGTTCCTGTGGTGCGACATCCTCTCGCGCCGCATCCTGTCGCGCGAAGGCGGTGCCCTGCGGGACTGGAGCTTCGACCGGTTCGTGTCCTGCATGGGATGGGTCGATGGCGACCGGGTCCTCGTCGCGACCGAAACCGACCTTACGCTCCTTACCCTGTCCTCCGGCGCGACGGAGAGCGTCGCGACCCTTGAATCCGACGATCCGTCGACCCGGTCGAACGACGGCCGGGCAGACCCGTTCGGTGGATTCTGGGTCAGCACGATGGGTGTCGACAAGTCGGAGGGGGCGGGTGCCATCTACCGGTTCCACGGCGGAAAGCTGACATGCCTCCGGTCCGGCCTGACCATCCCGAACGCGATCTGCTTTTCCCCGGACGGGCGGCATGCCTTCTTCACCGACACGCCGACCCGGGTCGTGATGCGCTGGGCGCTGGATTCCGACGGCTGGCCCGATGGCGAACCCGAGCCCTTCGTGGACGAGACCGCCGAGGGGCATCGCCCCGACGGCGCTGTCTGCGACGCAGACGGCCAGCTCTGGGTATCGCATTGGGGGTCGAGCAGGGTCGCGGTCTACGACGCCCAGGGGCAACTCCGGCGCGAGGTGGGGCTGCCGGCGACGCAGGCCACCTGCCCGGCCTTCGGCGGGCCGGATCTGTCGACGCTTTACTGCACGACCGCGGCCGTCGGTCTGTCCGAAGAGGAACTGACGCGGAACCCCGCCCATGGCCTG
Source organism: uncultured Paracoccaceae bacterium (assembly GCA_947487205.1). Classification (GTDB taxonomy): domain Bacteria; phylum Pseudomonadota; class Alphaproteobacteria; order Rhodobacterales; family Rhodobacteraceae; genus Palleronia. Next base: position 101,870 of record CANKVU010000017.1, read on the forward strand.
ACATTCGCCATCGAGGATGCCGGGCGGGGGCAGGCCGAGCACAGGGTGATCCTGTGACCGATCCCGTCGCGATCGGCGCCCTGCCCGATGGACGCCGGGTGCGAGCCGTCACGCTGGACAACGGCCGCCTGCGCGTGACCGTGTGGGACCATGGCGCGCGCTTGCACGACGTGCGAATGGCGGGACATGGCTTCTCGCTTGTTCTCGGGGGTCGTGAGCCCGAAGTTTATGGGTCCCTGTTGTCCACCTTTGGGGCGATCATCGGACCCGTCGCGAACCGGATCCGCAATGCCAGATTCGAGATCGACGGAACGGTCTATCAGGTGGAAGCCGGGACGAACGGCCATTGCCTGCATTCGGAATCCGCCGGCCTGCACGGCAAGATATGGGAAATCGCCGAGATCCTGCCGGACGCCGTGACCCTGGCCCTCGACCTGCCGCACGGCGAGGGCGGGTTTCCCGGGAACCGCCATGTGCGCGCGCGCTATGCCCTCGACGGTGCGACCCTGCGGCTGGACCTGTCCGCCACCACGGACCGGGCCACACCGATGGGCCTGACCCACCATCCCTATTGGACGATGCAGGATCCCGAAAGCTGGGGCGGACAAACCTTGTGGATCGACGCGGCGCACTATCTCCCGGTGGACGACGAGACGATCCCCACCGGCGAGATCGCACCGGTCGGTGATACGGGCTACGATTTCCGCACCCCGCGGTGGCTGGACCCGGACACAGTGCCGCCCCTCGACCACAATTTCTGCCTCGCGCAGGCACCGCGCAACCTGACCCCCTGCCTGCGCCTGACGGGCCCCGAGACAGGCTTGACGCTCGAGATCGCGACCACGGCGCCCGGGTTGCAGGTGTTCGACATGCGGCCCTTCTCCATCGAGGACGAGCCGACCCTGCATGGCCATCCCTACCCGGCCGGGGCCGCTTTGGCGATGGAGCCGCAGATGTGGCCCGACGCCCTGGGCCGGTCGGACTGGCCGGGCATCGTCCTGCGCCCCGGGGACACCTGGCGGCTTGCGGCGGAGTACCGCCTTACGGCCGGGGATCAGGTGCGCTGAGCCACCGCGACGATCGCGGTCTCGATCAGGGTCAGGCAATCGGGGCTGGAAAAGCGGTGATCGGCGCCATTGACCAGGGTCAGCCGAACATCGCCGTGCAGATGATCGAGCAGCCGGAGGGCCGTCTCCCGCGTCACGTCGGCGTCCTCGGTTCCCTGCAGCAGCCGAACCCGGCCGAGCCGCGGCGGAGGACGGCGCAGAACGAGGTGCCCGCGCCCGTCCTCGATCAGACGCTGCGTGATGACGTAAGGGGCCCCGTACTCGCTGGGAAGCGCCACGCGGCCCTCCTGCGTGAGGGTCTCGCGTTGCGCCGCGTCGAAACCCGCCCACATGCTGTCCTCGGTGAAATCTGGCGCCGCGGCGATGCCGACGAACCCCGCCACCCGGTCGAGCCGGTGGGCGACCAGGAGCCCGATCCATCCCCCCATGGACGAGCCGACGAGTACAACGGGTCCGTCTGTCAGCGCCTCGATCGCGGACGCGGCATCGCGGGCCCAATCGCCGATGGCGCCCTCCTCGAAGGTTCCGGAACTCTGCCCGTGGCCGGAATAGTCGAACCGGAGGAAGGCGCGACCGGTCCTCGCGGCCCACGCGTCGAGGTGGACGGCCTTGGTACCCTCCATGTCGGACTTGAACCCCCCGAGGAACACGATCCAGGGTCCCTGCCCCGGCCGGCGGTGATAGGCGATGCAACGACCATCTGCGGTGACGAGGAATTCGGTCATGGGACGGACCGTCGCGGCGTTGCCCGTCCGCGTCAAGCAAGATGGAGCGGCCGGCCGGCCGATCCGGTTGACAGGATCGGACCGCTCGGCCATGTGCCAAGCGACATACTTGCAACCGGGCGTTCCGTGGGCGCCGAACCGACGAGGAGAGTGGCCGATGGCCCCAATTTCCCTGACATTTCCCGACGGCAACGCGCGCGAATTCGATGCCGGCGTGACCCCCGCCGAGGTCGCGGCCTCGGTCTCGAAATCCCTGTCGAAGAAGGCGATATCGGCCAGCGTGGACGGACGCCATTGGGACCTGCAGTGGCCCATCGAGGCAGATGCGGCAATCGCGATCCACACCTTCGACGACGATGCCGCGGCCTACGAGCTGATCCGCCACGACCTGGCGCATATCATGGCCCGCGCGGTGCAGGAGATCTGGCCAGACGTGAGGGTCACGATCGGCCCGGTCATCGCCAATGGCTGGTACTACGATTTCGACCGGGAAGAGCCCTTTACGCCCGAGGATCTGACCCGGATCGAGAAAACCATGAAGGAGATCATCGCCCGGCGCGATCCAGTCACGACCGAGGTGTGGGACCGGGCGCGCGCGATCGCGCATTACGAGGCCCGGAGCGAACCCTACAAGGTCGAACTGATCGAGGCGATCCCCGGGAACGAGCCCCTGCGGATGTATTGGCACGGGGACTGGCAGGACCTGTGCCGCGGTCCGCACCTGCAGCATACCGGCCAGGTGCCCGGCGACGCGTTCAAGCTGATGTCGGTGGCCGGCGCGTATTGGCGCGGCGATTCCACCCGGCCGATGCTGCAGCGGATCTATGGCGTGGGGTTCCGCACCAAGAAGGAGCTCGACGCCCACCTGACGATGCTGGAGGAGGCCGCCAGGCGCGACCACCGACGGCTCGGCCGGGAGATGGACCTGTTCCACATGCAGGAGGAGGCCCCGGGGCAGGTATTCTGGCATCCGAACGGCTGGTCGATCTATGTCGCCCTGCAGGATTACATGCGTCGCCGCCAGCGCGCTCACGGCTATGTGGAGGTGAACACCCCCCAGGTCGTGGACCGAAAGCTGTGGGAAGCGTCGGGCCATTGGGAGAAGTACCAGGAGAACATGTTCATCGTCGAAGTCGACGAGGACCATGCCCGCGAGAAGGCCGTGAACGCCCTGAAACCCATGAACTGCCCCTGCCATGTGCAGGTCTACAACCAGGGTCTCAAATCCTATCGGGACCTGCCCTTGCGGATGGCGGAATTCGGGTCGTGCAACCGCTATGAGCCCTCCGGCGCCCTTCACGGGATCATGCGTGTCCGCGGCTTCACCCAGGACGACGCCCATGTCTTCTGCGAGGAAAGCCAGATCGAGGCGGAAACCAAGCGTTTCATCGACATGCTGGCCGGGATCTATCGCGACCTCGGATTCGAGCGGTTCAGGGTCAAGTTCTCCGACCGTCCCGAGACCCGTTCGGGTTCGGACGAGGTCTGGGACAAGGCTGAGCAGGCCCTGAAGGACGCGACCGAGGCGGCGGGCTGCGCCTTCGAGCTGAATCCGGGCGAGGGCGCCTTCTACGGCCCGAAGCTGGAATTCGTCCTGACCGACGCGATCGGCCGCGACTGGCAATGCGGCACGCTGCAAGTCGATTTCGTCCTCCCCGACCGTCTCGACGCGACTTATATCGGTCGCGACGGCGCACGGCACCGACCCGTCATGCTGCACAGGGCGATCCTGGGAAGTTTCGAGCGCTTCATCGGGATCCTAGTCGAGGATTCCGCCGGCCGCCTGCCCTTGTGGCTGGCACCCCGGCAGGCGGTTGTGGCCACGATCGTGTCCGATGCCGACGCGTATGCCGAGGATGTCGTTGCCCACCTTCGGAAGGCCGGGTTGAGGGTCGACGCGGATACCCGCAACGAGAAGATCAATTACAAGGTGCGCGAGCATTCCATGGGCAAGGTTCCCGCGATCCTTGCCGTGGGCGCGCGCGAGGTGGCCGAGGGTACCGTGGCCCTCCGGCGGCTGGGCGAAAAGCACCAGCGTACCATGCCCCTCGACGAGGCGGTGGCCGATCTCGCGCGCGAAGCCACCCCGCCGGATCTGCGCTAACTCAGAAGGTCTGTCTGCACCTCGGGGCCCCATCCGAGGTGCAGCTTATCCCTGGTCTCAATCACCGGGCGCTTCATCAGCGCCGGATGCGACCGGAGAAGCGCGACGGGATCGCCCGATTGCTCATCCACCGACAGCTTGCGCCACGTCGTGGAGCGTCGATTGAGCAGCTTTTCGCCGAAAGCATCGTGGAACCGGTCAGCCGTGCCGTGTGCAAACCCGTCCCGCCGCAGGTCGTGCAGGCGAACCTCATATCCACGTTTTTCCAACGCGATCAGCGCTTTCCGGCAGGTGTCGCAGTTCTTCAGGCCGTACAGGACCATATTCCTTCCCTTCTTCCGTCGTTAAGACTTTGCTTGATTTATCGTCCAGCTTCGCTTCAGGATTTGGGTGTCAATCTTTCCGTGGCGCCGCTTTTGACGAGATGCCTGACTTGGAAGACCCTGGCTGCACTAAGCCGCACGCGCGGCAAGACGATGACTATCGGAGATCAGGTATGCCCACCGGCACCGTGAAATGGTTCAACACCACCAAAGGCTACGGCTTCATTGCGCCCGATTCGGGTGGAAAGGACGTATTTGTCCACATCTCGGCAGTCGAACGCGCGGGGCTGACCGGCCTCGCCGACAACCAGAAGATCAGCTACGAACTGATCTCGGGCCGCGACGGACGCGAGTCCGCAGGGGAGCTGCAACCGCTCTGATCCGCCCTCGGCGGACACCTTCCACGAGGCCAGCGCCACCACGCGGGCCTTCTTGTTCCCAATCAAGATGCCAGGCGCAGCATCACCGCGACGCCCGCCCAGGCCGCAAATCCGGTCAGCACCGTTCCCCACGCGGTGTCCAACGCGACCATGGTCCACGACCAGTCCCGCATCACGGACATCGACGTGAATTCGTAGGTCCCGTACGCCATCGCACCGATCACGGCCCCCTTCAGCGCGGCTTCGAGCGGGTTGCCGGCAAGCATGGCCGGGCCCGAAACCAGCCAGACCAGACCGGCTACATAGGCCAGATAGAACGCTGCCGCTGGCAGGACGAGGGGCGCATCGCGCATCGCATCGCCCAGATGGCGCTCGAAAACCGGCTGCATGACCAGTTTCAGGACGACCGCATCCAGCACGAGGAAGATGACGGCCGTAAGAAGGTAGAGGGGGAACATGGCTACTCCGTCCGGGATATCGGAAGCAACCTAGCGTGGATCGCGGCAGGGCTAGTGCCGAGACGCGCGGCCGGGCCGCTGCCACGACGCAAGAGCCCGCCGCGCGGGGGGCGCGGCGGGCTGTGCAATCAAGGAGAACGGTACCGCCGCCTTAGTGCGGCAGGCTTGCCGCGTTCTCGGCAGCCGCGGAGCGGGCCGCGCGTTCTGCATCGGCGGCCTCCTGCGCGGCTTCGTCCCACTCGACGGGTTCCGGCTCCCGTACGAGGGCGTATTTCAGCACCTCGTTCACATGACCGACGGGGATGATCTCCAGCCCCTCCTTCACGTTGTCCGGAATATCGGCGAGATCCTTCTGGTTCTCTTGCGGGATGAGCACCGTCTTGATCCCGCCGCGCAATGCCGCGAGAAGCTTCTCCTTCAAGCCACCGATCGGCAGAGCGTTGCCCCGCAGGGTCACCTCGCCAGTCATGGCGATGTCCTTGCGCACGGGGATCTGGGTCAGCACCGACACGATCGACGTTACCATGGCCAGCCCGGCGGACGGGCCGTCCTTCGGCGTCGCCCCCTCGGGGACGTGGACGTGGATGTCCAGCGTGTCGAACTTGGGCGGCTTCACCCCAATTCTGGGACTGATCGAGCGAACGAAGCTGGACGCGGCATCGATCGATTCCTTCATCACGTCGCCGAGCGTCCCGGTGGTCTTCATCCGTCCCTTGCCCGGAAGGCGCAGGGCCTCGATGTGGAGAAGCTCGCCACCGACCGACGTGTAGGCCAGGCCGGTCACCGCGCCGATCTGATCCTCTTCTTCCGCCAGACCGTACCGGTGCTTGGGCACACCGAGATAGTCCGAGAGGTTCTCTGGCGTGATCGTGACCTTCTCCGCCTCCTTCTTCACGATCTGGGTAGTCGCCTTGCGGGCGAGCTTCGCCAATTCGCGCTCCAGATTACGGACGCCCGCCTCGCGGGTATAGGTCCGGATCACCTGATACAAAGCCTCGTCCGTGATCTCGAACTCACCCTTCTTCAAGCCGTGGTTCTTGATCTGCTTTCCGATCAGGTGGCGCCGGGCGATCTCGGCCTTCTCGTCCTCGGTGTAGCCGGCGAGCGGAATGATCTCCATCCGGTCGAGAAGCGGACCGGGCATGTTGTAGGAGTTCGCCGTGGTCAGGAACATCACGTTCGAGAGGTCGTATTCCACCTCTAGGTAATGATCGACGAAGGTCGAATTCTGCTCGGGGTCGAGCACCTCAAGCATTGCCGACGCCGGGTCGCCGCGGAAATCCTGCCCCATCTTGTCGATTTCATCCAACAGAATGAGCGGATTGGTCGTCTTTGCCTTCTTCAATGCCTGGATGATCTTGCCCGGCATCGACCCGATATAGGTCCGGCGGTGGCCGCGGATTTCGCTTTCGTCGCGCACGCCGCCGAGCGAGATGCGGATGAATTCGCGTCCCGTTGCCCGAGCGACCGATTTGCCGAGAGAGGTCTTGCCGACGCCCGGCGGCCCGACGAGGCACATGATCGGCCCCTTCAGCTTCTTCGAGCGCTGCTGGACCGCAAGATACTCGACGATCCGTTCCTTCACCTTCTCGAGGCTGTAATGATCGTCGTCGAGCACTTTCTGCGCCCGGCCCAGATCCTTCTTGACGCGGGACTTGGTGCCCCACGGGATCGAGAGCATCCAGTCGAGGTAGTTGCGCACTACCGTCGCCTCGGCGGACATGGGCGACATGTTCTTGAGCTTCTTCAGCTCCGCCTCGGCCTTGTCCCGCGCCTCCTTCGACAGCTTCGTCTCGGAAATGCGCTTCTCCAGTTCGGCGACTTCACCCTCGCCGTCCTCTCCGTCACCCAGCTCCTTCTGGATCGCCTTCATCTGCTCGTTGAGATAATATTCGCGCTGCGTCCGCTCCATCTGGGACTTCACGCGCGTCTTGATCTTCTTCTCGACCTGCAGGACCGAGACTTCGCCCTGCATCAGGCCATAGACCCGTTCGAGCCGCTCGGCGATCTCCAGAGTCTCCAGCAGCTCCTGCTTCTGGCGCACCTCGACACCCAGATGGCCCGCCACGAGATCGGCCAGCTTCGCGGGATCGCGGGTCTCGCCCACGGCGGCAAGCGCTTCCTCGGGGATATTCTTCTTCACCTTGGCGTAGCGCTCGAATTCCTCGCCCACAGACCGGAGAAGCGCGTTCACGGTATCCTCTTCGCCCATCGTCTCGACGAGCTCCTCGGCCTCGGCCTCGAAGAACGACTCGTTCTCGACGTATCCGGTAATCCGGACGCGCGCGCGCCCCTCGACCAGAACCTTCACGGTCCCGTCGGGCAGTTTCAGCAGCTGAAGGACGTTGGCCAGAACGCCGGTACGATAGATGCCGTCCGTATCGGGGTCGTCGACGCCGGGATCCACCTGGCTCGCCAGCAGAATCTGCTTGTCGTCGGCCATCACCTCCTCGAGCGCGCGCACCGACCGTTCCCGGCCCACGAAGAGAGGGACGATCATGTGCGGGAATACGACGATGTCGCGCAGCGGCAGGACGGGATGGGTATGCTCGGTCATCTCATTATCCTTGTTGCAAGGGCGCCTCGGTCCCGCTCGGCGGCGACGCAATCGGCCCTTCGGTACAGCGATCATGTGGTAGGCGGACTGAGCCGGTTCAACCTCGCGCGATCTCCTCGCTCGTCAGTGTGGAGCGGAGCGCGGCGATGGGCAAGCGCGTCGGGCCATCGTCGCGCCGGCGTCGCGACCGCGGGCCTCGGCCGGGCGCGTCGGACTCGTCAATGAGCCCGCAATCTCACGGCTCAAAGCGGGGGGATGTCGCCCTCGGTCCGGCGAGCATGGAACCCGCGTTCCCAATCGGCGAACCGCCCCTCCGCGATGGCCGCCCGCATCCCCTGCATGAGTTCCTGGAAATAGTGCAGGTTGTGCCAGGTCAGCAGCATTCCGGAGATCATTTCTCCAGCGCGAAAGACGTGGTGGAGATAGGCGCGTGAATACGACCGACATGCCGGACAGGTGCATGTCTCGTCCAGCGGGCGGGGGTCGTCGGCGTGGCGGGCATTCTTCAGGTTCACCTGTCCCGCGCGGGTCCAGGCCTGCCCGGTCCGGCCAGACCGCGACGGCAGGACGCAATCCATCATGTCGATGCCGCGCTTCACGGCGCCCACGATGTCGTCGGGCTTGCCCACACCCATGAGGTATCGCGGCCGGTCGACGGGCAGCATGTCGCATGCATGGTCGAGAACCCCGAACATCGCCTCCTGCCCCTCGCCCACGGCAAGGCCGCCGACCGCATATCCGTCGAACCCGATCCGGGTCAGCGCCGCGGCGCTTTCCTCGCGCAGTTCGCGGGTGACGCCGCCCTGCTGGATGCCGAAGAGGGCGTGTCCGGGGCGGTCGCCGAAGGCGGCGCGCGACCGTTCGGCCCAGCGCATCGACAGGCGCATGGATTGAGCGACCCGGGCCTCGTCGGCCGGAAGCGCCGGACATTCGTCGAAGGCCATCACGATGTCGGCGCCCAGAAGGCGCTGGATCTCCATCGAGCGTTCAGGCGTCAGGTGGTGGCGCGACCCATCGATGTGGCTGCGAAAGGTCACGCCCTCTTCGGTCAGCTTGCGCAGGTCGGCCAGGCTCATGACCTGGAACCCGCCCGAATCTGTCAGGATCGGCCGGTTCCAGTTCATGAACCGGTGCAAGCCGCCCAGCCGCGCGATCCGTTCCGCCCCGGGGCGCAGCATCAGATGGTACGTATTTCCCAACACGATGTCGGCACCCGTCTCGCGCACGTTCTCGGGCAGCATCGCCTTGACCGTTCCGGCCGTGCCGACCGGCATGAACGCCGGGGTCCGCACCTCGCCGTTCGGGGTGGAGATGAGCCCCGTCCGGGCGGAGCCGTCGGTGCCGTGGAGAGTGAAGCTGAACCGGTCCATCGGTGTCATCTGGCCGAATGGCGCACCGCTGGCAAGCGCGAGCCCCTCCCCGGCATCGGTCGCCGTGACGATCGGCCCCAACACCCCCGTGGTCCTGTCCGCCGCCCGCCATGCACCGCTTGCCAGAGCCGAAGAGCGGGCCCCCGGACAATCTGCTCCGCATCTATGCGGGCGCCAGACCTTTTGCCTTCGCCGCCGGTCCGTGGCACATGAGCGCCGGTGTCGAAGAGGAGAGTGCCATGACCGAGCCCCTGCGCCTGGGCTGGGAGGAATGGGTCGCCCTGCCCGATCTTGGGCTGCCCGCGCTCAAGGCGAAGATCGATACCGGTGCGAAGACATCGGCGCTCCACGCTTTCGAGATCGAGCCGTTCGGCCCCGCCGCGCGGCCCAAGGTCCGCTTCCTCATGTATCCGGTTCCGAACCGGCCGGACCTTGCGATCCCGTGTTCGGCGCCGGTGCTCGACCGGCGCGAAGTGATCTCGTCGAACGGCGAGGCCGAACTGCGCTATGTCATCGAGACGCGGATGAAGATGGGCGACCGCATCTGGCCGGCCGAGGTCACACTGACCGATCGCGGCTCCATGCAGTACCGGATGCTGATCGGGCGCCAGGGCATTCCCGACGACGCGGTCGTCGCGCCGCAGGACAGTTTCTGTCAGCCGCAAATCGGCTACGACGTCTATACCACCACGCGGGTCCGGGAAGTCGCACCGGATCGGGCGCTCCGCATCGCCGTGTTGAGCCGGGAGGCCAGCAACTACTCCACCCGCCGCCTGGTGGAAGAAGGCGAGGCGCGCGGTCACACCGTCGAGGTGATCGACACGCTGCGCTGCTACATGACCCTCAATCCGCTGGCGCCGGACATCCATTACGACGGCAAGCGCCTGCCGCGCTACGACGCGGTGATCCCGCGTGTCGGCGCCTCGATCACCCCCTACGGCACCGCGATCGTGCGTCAGTTCGAGACGATCGGGACCTGGGCCCTGAACGGGTCCGCCGGAATCACGGCGAGCCGGGACAAGCTTCATGCCCACCAGATCCTCGCGCGGCAGAAGATCGGCATGCCGGTCACCGCCTTCGCCTCCTCCCCCAAGGACACGACGAACCTGATCGGGATCGTCGGATCGGTGCCCCTGATCGTGAAGCTGCTGGAATCCACGCAGGGCAAGGGCGTGGTTCTCGCCGAGACGAAACAGGCGGCCGAAAGCGTGATCGACGCCTTCCGCGGCCTTCGCGCGAACTTTCTCGTCCAACAATTCGTCAAGGAGGCCAACGGCGAAGACATACGCTGCATCGTCATGGGCGGCCGGGTGGAGGCCTCGATCAAGCGTACCGCCGCACCGGGGGAGTTCCGGTCGAACCTGCACATGGGCGGCAGCGCAGCGCCCGCCAGGATCACGAAGCTGGAGCGGGAGACGGCGATCCGGGCGGCCCGTGCCTTCGGGCTGGGATTCGCGGGCGTCGACCTCCTGCGGTCCGCCGACGGACCGAAGGTGCTCGAGGTCAATTCCTCCCCCGGTCTCGAAGGCGCCGAAAAGGCCAGCGGCAAGAACCTCTGCGCCGCGCTCTACGACATGATAGAGAAACGCGTCCGCCCCGCACCGGCGCGAAAGTCCCGGCGCAGCCGCAGCCCCGCGGTCTGATCCCGCGGCCTCCGTTCCCATCGGCGCGCGGGACGCCGCGACCTCAGGTACCGGATACACCGCCATGACGTTGCTGAGATTCGCGATCGCCTGCCTCGTCTGCCTGCTGGCAGCCCCGCCCCTGGGCGCTCAGGATGCGGGGGGCTCTCCGCCGGGCACCTATTTTCCCGCGCCCGTACTCAACGCCGGGCTGGGGCAGCGACCCGACCGGGTGGATCTCGCCACCCCCCAGGGCGCGATCGAAAGCTTCCTGGACGCGATCGAGCGCGACGACGCGCGGGCCGCCGCTCATGTCCTGAACCTCAACGAATTGCCGCCCGACGCACAGGCGGAGCGGGGACCGGAGCTCGCCCGGCAGCTTGCCACGGTGCTCCACCGTCGCGCGGTCCTGAGCTGGCGTACCCTTCTCGAACGGCCCGACGCGCTCGACGCGCGGCAGAGCAGCTCGGTCGCCATGGCCGGAGAGCCGCGCCGCTCGATCCTCCTCGGGGTTCTCGACGAAGGCGCACGGGAAGCGGCAATCCGCCTCAACCGGGTCCGCCCGGAGGGAGAAGAGCCCGTCTGGGTCTTCTCGGAACGCACCGTCGCGCAGATCCCGGCGCTCGACGAACGCTACGGGCCCACGGTGTTGGAGCGCGCCCTGCCCGACTGGACGACGGAGCCGACGCGCCTCGGTCCCAGCCTGTGGACCGCGGCCGGTTTCCCGGTGATCGTCCTCGCATCCTGGGCCACGGGCTGGATCACGTGGCGGATCTTCCACTGGCTTTACGCCCGCGCAGAACGCTACTGGATACGGGTGGCGCTCGAATCGGTCCGCTGGCCCTCGATCATCGTCGCCTCGACCTCCATGATCCTGTTCCTGTCGCTCGACGTCTTCGCTGTCTCGGGCCCGGTCGCCTCGATCCTGACGCCGACGATCCTTGTCGGGTATGTCGTCGCGGTGATGATGTTCGGCATGTCGGCGCTCGATACCGCGCTGAATCGAATCGTGACGTTCGATTCCGGGCGCCTGGCCGATCCCGAGAATTCCACCGTCCGCACGCAGGCGACGCTGATGACCGCGGCGCGGCGGGCGCTGATCGTGGCCGGCGTGATCGTCGGGGCGAGCATCGTGCTGGCCTCGGCCAACATCTATCGCTCGCTGGGCTTCTCCCTCCTGGCCTCGGCGGGGGCGGTGACGCTAATTCTGGGCTTTGCCGCGCGGCACGTGCTGGGCAACATCCTCGCCTCGCTGCAAATCGCGATCAACCGCTCCGCCCGGATCGGCGACCGCATCGTCTTCGAAGGCGATTTCGTCACCGTCGAGCGCATCCATTTCACCTACATCCAGCTCAAGACGATGAAGGACAACCGGCTCGTCGTGCCCGTGAGCACCTTCGTGCAGGACAAGTTCGAGAACTGGTCCATGGAGGACGGCGGCATGACCTGCCACGTCCCGATGACCTTCGCGCAGACGGCGGATCTGGACGTGATGGAGTCTCGCTTCTTCGACCTCGTCGAGCAGGAGCCGCTCATTCCCGACAAGACCACCGCCAGCATGTGGGTGATGTCGCAGGATGCCCTGGGGGTGAAGGTCCGCTTCCAGTTCCGCGTGGAATCGCCTGCGGAAACCTGGACCACCGAGCGCCGCCTTCAGCGGCGGCTGCAACGGGCCGCGCAGGAACTGGCCCAAGAGAGCGGCACGCCCATCCTTCCCCAGGCGGCGGCGAATGCCGATGGTTGAGGCTCTGGACGCGGCAGGTGCGTCTTCTTATGTATCTTGTGGCCATTCTGAAGGAACCGTCATGTCCCAGACAGACCAGCTCGAGGGCGCGCCGCTGATCAAGCCGTCCTCAACCGACCACCCTTTGCACGAGCAGGTGGTCGAGGCATGCCGCTCGGTCTACGACCCCGAGATCCCGGTCAATATCTACGATCTGGGCCTCGTCTACACGATCGAGATCAGCGCCGAGAACGACGTCGACGTGACGATGACCCTGACCGCCCCGGGATGCCCGGTCGCCGGGGAAATGCCGGGATGGGTGGCCGAGGCGATCGAGCCCCTGCCGGGCGTGCGGCAGGTCGACGTGCAGATCACCTGGGACCCGCCCTGGGGCATGGACATGATGACCGACGAGGCGCGGCTGGAACTGGGCTTCATGTGATCCCCACGCGCCCCGGTGCGCGACAGGGAAGGCCGTCGAGGGGGCGGCGCGGAGCGATCCGCGCCGCCCCTTTGCGTGTCGGAACACCGGCCGCTCCGGACCGGCTTGCCGCGGCGTGTCATCGCGCCGTAACCCTTCGGTCACGGAACCGAGATCCGTCCGGCCCATGGCTGATCGGGTCGATACTCAGAAAGGAGTTCTTCATGCCGATCCGCATCCTGCTACTTCCGGCTGCGTTGCTCGCCGCCGCCCCGGCCCTCGCCCAAGAGGGCGGAGTGGATTACGGGCCGCGACCCGGATACCTCGTGGGCAAGCTCGAGGACGGATCCCTCAAGGACGAACTCATGTCGTGCCTGGGACAATCCGGGAGCCCGACGAAGTTCTCCATCGGCCATCGCGGCGCGCCGCTCATGTTCCCCGAGCATACCGAGGAGTCGAACCGGGCCGCCGCCACGATGGGGGCCGGCATCCTGGAATGCGACGTGACCTTTACCTCCGACCGGGAACTGGTCTGCCGCCACGCGCAGAACGACCTGCACACGACGACGAACATCCTGACGACCGACCTCGCCCGGAAATGCACGACACCCTTCTCTCCCGCCGGGGACGGGGCGGATGCGACGGCCGAGTGCCGCACCTCGGACGTCACGCTCGACGAGTTTCTTACCCTCGTGCCCAAGATGGACAGCTTCGATGCCGCAGCGACCACGGCAGAGGATTTCCAGGGCGGCGTCGCCCCGTGGCGGACCACGCTCTATTCAGACGGCGCACACCTTCTGACCCATGCCGGGTCGATCGAACTCTTCGACAGCCTCGGAGCCGATTTCACGCCCGAACTGAAGGCGCCGGCGGTCGAGATGCCGTTCGACGGCTACAGCCAGGAGGCTTACGCCCAGGCCCTTATCGACGAGTACAAGCAGGCCGGAATCGACCCATCCCGCGTCTGGCCGCAGAGCTTCGCGCTGGAGGATGTCCGCTACTGGATCGAGAACGAGCCCGAATTCGGCCGGCAGGCCGTCTATCTGATGGACGAGGACGAAACGGTCAAGGGCTACGATCCGAACGATCCCGACACCTGGCCCCAGCCCATGGCCGAGTTGAAGGAGATGGGGGTGAACTACATCGCGCCCCCGATCTGGATGCTGCTGACGCTGGAGGAGGGGCGGATGGTTCCTTCGGCGCTGGCCAGGGAGGCCAAGGCGGCGGGGCTGGAGATGATCGCCTGGTCGCTCGAGCGGTCCGGGCCGCTGACGGATGGCGGCGGCTGGTACTTCCAGTCCGTCTCGGAGGTTATCGACGGCGCCGAGGATTACCTCAACGTCGCCGATGTCCTGGCCCAGGATGTTGGCGTTTCAGGCATCTTCTCGGACTGGCCGTCCACGGTCACCTTCTACGCCAATTGCAAGGGGCTCTGATCGCCCGCCTTTGCATATGCGGCGGGCGGCCCTGCGACCGCCCGTTCGCTTGACTCTTATCCTTTCAGGAAATCGACCAGGTCGCGGTTGAGCATTTCGGCATGGGTCGCCGTCAGGCCATGCGGAGCGCCGTCGTATTCCTTCAACGTGGATTTCCGGATCGCGGCGGCGGCGGCGCGGCCCGACGTGTCGATCGGGACGATATCGTCCCCCGTGCCGTGTACGACCAGCGTGGGTATGTCGAACTTCTCGACGTCCGGGCGCAGATCGGTGTGTCCGAAGGCGTCGATGCAATCCAGCGTCGCCTTCGGAGACGCCATCATCGCCATGTTCCACGTCCAGTCGAGCGTCGCCTCCCCGGCCTTGCCGCCATAGAAGCCCGGGAAAAAATCCTTCATGAAGCCCGGCCGGTCTTTCCTGATGCCGTCCTTCATCTGCCCGAACACGCTCTCGTCGACACCATTCTTGTTGTCGCCGGTCTTCTTCATGAACGGCGCGATCGACGAAACCAGCACCGCCTGGCGCAACTTGGCCGTCCCGTGGCGGCCGATGAAGCGCGCGACCTCGCCCCCGCCCATCGAAAACCCGCAGATCGTCGCGTCCCGCAGGTCGAGAGCCGTGATGACGCTGTTCAGGTCGTCGGCCATCGTGTCGTAATCGTATCCCTGGAACGGCTGGCCCGACCGTCCGAAGCCACGCCGGTCATAAGCGATGACGCGAAAGCCCGCCTCGGTCAGCGCGAGCGCCTGATGTTCCCAGCTGTCGGCGTTCAGCGGCCACCCGTGGATCAGCACCACCGGGCGGCCCTGCCCCCAATCCTTGACGTAGAGTTCGGTCTTGTCCGCGGTCTGAACGATGGGCATCGGTCTGCTCCTTCCCTTCGGGTCGGACCACCAACACCGTAGCCGGGGCGCCGTTCCGTCGCGGGCCGGTCCGGCGCCCGGCGCGGGACGCAGCGCCGGACCGGCTTGGCAAATCCGGCATGGGCTGTCACAGACGCGGTCGTCTCGACCACGAGGGAAGAACGGCGATGATCCTCTATCCGGCGATCGACCTGAAGGACGGCCAATGCGTGCGCCTGCTCCGGGGCGACATGAACGCGGCCACCGTCTTTGGCGAGGACCCGGCCGCGCAGGCGACGACGTTCCAGAATGCGGGCTGCGAATGGCTGCACCTCGTCGATCTGAACGGGGCCTTCGCGGGCCGTCCCGTGAACGGCGCCGCGGTCGAGGCGATCCTTGCGCGGGTCGATGTCCCCGCCCAGCTCGGCGGCGGCATCCGAGACATGGAGACGATCGAGGCGTGGCTCGACAAGGGCCTGGCAAGGGTGATCCTCGGCACCGTCGCGGTGGAGGATCCCGCGCTCGTGCGCCGTGCCGCGCGGGCCCATCCGGGCCGCATCGCCGTCGGACTCGATGCGCGGGCTGGCAAGGTCGCAACGCGCGGCTGGGCGGAGGCGACCGATCGCGACGCGCTCGACATCGCGCGGGAGTTCGAAGACGCGGGCGTGGCCGCCATCATCTATACCGACATCGACCGCGACGGCGCCATGGGAGGGCCGAATGTTCCGGCGACGGAGGCGCTCGCCCGGGCCGTCTCGATCCCCGTCATCGCCAGCGGCGGCGTCTCCTCCCTCGACGATCTGGTCACTCTCCGCGATACCGGCGTCATCGCCGGCGCGATCTCCGGCCGTGCGCTCTATGACGGGGCGCTGGACCTGGGGTCTGCCCTCGCGGCGCTGCGCCGCTAGCCCGCCGCTCCTGTGGACCTTCGCAGTCCCCAGAAATGTCCGCGATCCAGGCCCCCAACCCAGTTCGTCGCGGCGGAAAGTCATCGCGGGAACACCGTCTTCCTCTTCCCCCTCGGGCACGCCCGCGATACGACCGCTCCATGCTGAAGACCCGCATCATCCCCTGCCTCGACGTGGCCGACGGCCGCGTGGTCAAGGGCATCAACTTCGTGGACCTTCGCGATGCCGGCGACCCGGTGGAGGCCGCAAAGGCCTATGACGCGGCTGGCGCGGACGAGCTCTGCTTCCTCGACATCCATGCCACGCACGAGAACCGCGGGACGATGTTCGACCTGGCCCGCCGCACGGCCGAGCATTGCTTCATGCCGCTGACGGTGGGGGGCGGCGTCCGCACGCCGGACGACGTGCGCAATCTGCTGCTCGCCGGCGCCGACAAGGTCAGCTTCAATTCCGCGGCGGTCGCTGATCCCGATGTCGTCGCGCGCGCCGCCGCCCGGTTCGGCGCGCAGTGCATCGTGGTGGCCATCGACGCCAAGACCGTCGCCCCGGGGAGGTGGGAGATCTTCACGCATGGGGGCCGGAGACCCACCGGCATCGACGCGGTGCAGTTCGCGCAGACCGTGGTCGCCAAGGGCGCCGGAGAGCTCCTGCTGACATCGATGGACCGCGATGGCACACGGTCGGGATTCAACCTGCCCCTTACCCGGGCGATCTCGGACGCCGTTCCGGTGCCCGTCATCGCCTCGGGTGGCGTCGGAACCCTCGACCACCTGGTCGAGGGCGTGCAGGAGGGCGGCGCCTCGGCGGTGCTGGCCGCCTCGATCTTCCACTTTGGCGAATTCACCATCGCGGAGGCGAAGGCGCACATGGCCAGTGCCGGCATTCCCGTGAGGCCCGCATGAGCGACCGTGCCCTCGATCGCCTTGCCGCCACGATCGCCCGGCGCCGCGATGCCGCGCCGGGGTCGAGCTGGACGGCGACCCTGTTGGCCAGTGGACCGGAGAAATGCGCCGAAAAGTTTGGCGAAGAGGCGATAGAGGCGGTGATCGAGGCGGTCCGGGGCGACCGCGTGCGGCTGACGGCCGAGGCGGCCGATGTCCTCTACCATCTGCTGGTCATGTGCGCGTCCCGCGGCGTGTCGTTGGCCGAAATCGAGCGGGAACTGTCCCGACGGGAAGGGGAATCGGGCCTGTCGGAGAAGGCCCGACGCTAGGCGAGCAGCGCCTCCACCACGCCGGGCAACGTATCGGCCGTCGCATTCGGCACCTGCATGACCGCGGAATAGGGCGTTCCCCGATCGACATATCCCGCCTGCAAGCCGGCGGACAGGGCGCCTTGGCAATCCCAGGCATGACAGGCAACCAGCGCCATCTGTTCCGGCGCCACGCCCGCGGCGTTCGCGGCATAGGTATAGACCCGCTCTCGCGGCTTCCACATGCCGATCTCGTCGATCGAGATGCTCCGCACCACGAACTCCGACAGTCCGTTGCGATTCAACAGGGTTTCGGTCACATCCGGATCGCCGTTCGTCAGGCAGAAGGCGGGCACGCCGCGGCGGCGCAGCAGCTCGAACGTCGGGCGCACATCGTCATGGGCCGTCAACTCGGGAAACCCTTCGAACACCACGTCCTGGTCGGGGCCGGGCACGCCCATCTGACCCAGCGTCGCGGCCGCGACCTCCCGGAAGGGCTTGTAGATCCCCACCGTGTCGAGCGCGAAGGCGTCGCGCAGAAGGGCGGCGAAGAATGGTTCCAGATCCCCTTCGCGAAGTCCGATCCGCGCCAGTCGTGGACGCAGAGGCTCAAGGGGAAAGAGCGTTTCGATCACGTCGAAGGCGACGGCTTTCGGTGCGGGCATGACATCCTCCTGTCGGCGGGAACGCCCGGATCGGGCGCCCGTTCCGCGGGCGGCGTGCGTCTCAGGCGGTGCGCGCCTGCCGCGCCGCCTTGAGGCGGGCGAAATCGTCCCCGGCGTGGTAGCTCGACCGGGTGAGGGGGGTGGCGGAGACCATCAGGAAGCCCTTGCCCCAGGCGGCCGCCTCGTATCCGGCGAATTCCGCCGGCGTCACGTAGCGATCGACCGCGTGGTG
>CANKVU010000018.1 GCA_947487205.1 uncultured Paracoccaceae bacterium
AGACATCCTTGACGCGCAGGTCGGGCGAGCGGTCGGGCACGTCGAGCTTGTTGGCCTTGGCCAGGTCGTTCACCGCCTTCTGGAAGGTCTCGATCTCGGACGAGATCGGCTGCAACTCGTCGTCGGCGCGGAAGCCCTTGCCCGACGGCTTCAGGTAATCGTCCCAGAGCCAGTCCTTGCGGTCCTCCCAGGCCTCGTCGAAGAGGCGGCGGATGACCTTCGGCGAATTGTCCATGCGGAAGGCGTCGGATTTCTCCGTCTCGTGGTCGGCATAGCCCTGCATCGCATCCAGGTAGCCGCGCACGAAGGCCCGCACGATCTTGCGTCGCTGCTTGCGGCTCATCCCCTCCTCGTGGGCGGCGACCCAGAAGCCGACCGCCGCGCGCTTCATGTCCCAGGTGAAGGGGGCATAGGTGGCCTCGTCGAAATCGTTGACCGAGAAGATCGGCACCCCGTCCTCGTTCGGCATGACGCCGAAATTCTCCGGATGCACGTCGCCCAGCGCCAGCACGGTCGGCATGTGGGCGTCCATGCCCGCCATGTCGCGGTAGAACAGCAGCGCCGTGCCGCGGAAGAACTTGTAGCGCGACTTGGCGAGCTTCTCGAACTTCTCGCGGGTGCCGTGCGCCTGCTCCTCGATCCGGGTCTCGTGATCCTCGCGCAGGGTGGAGCGGACGTGGCGGCGCCGGTCGAGCCCGGTCAGCATCCGCGGCGGCACCTCCTGCTCGCCGCTGGCGATCCGCTCGGCCAGCTTGCGGAACGCCTCGACCCGGCCCTCGGATTTCACCACCGGCTGGACGACCCGCTCCTCGCTCTTCTGCTTGGCCCCGTCCGAGGACTTGCGCTTCGTGGACCGCGTGCCCGATTTCGTCTCGGCCATCTGTCGTTCCTTCCCTGTCCGCGTCCAAAGGGTGTCCAACGCCCGGCCGGACCCCGCCGTTCCCCCGGGGGGGGCAGCGCCCCCTCAGCCCGCCCGCGCGACCGCGTCGTGGCGAAAACAATCCACCAGGTGATGGTTCAGAAGCCCGCAGGCCTCCATCCATGCCTGCACGATGGTGGGCCCGCAGAACCGGAAGCCGCGCGCCTTCAGCGCCGCCGACAGCGCCCGCGATTCGGGCGACTGGGTCGGAACCTCCGCCATCGTCGCATGGCGGGGCGTGCGGGGGACGTGGTCGACCGTCTGCCAGACGAGGGTCGCGAAACCGATCTCCGCCTCGGTCGCCAGGTAGGCGCGGGCATTGCCGATCGTCGCCTCGATCTTGCCCCGGTGACGCACGATGCCCGGATCGCGCAGAAGTTGCGCCACCTCGGCCTCGCCCCAGCCCGCGACCACCGCCGGATCGAACCCGGCGAAGGCGGCGCGGAACGCCTCGCGCTTGCGAAGGATCGTGATCCAGGACAGCCCCGCCTGAAAGCCGTCCAGGATCAGCTTCTCCCACAGCGCGCGGGGATCGCGTTCCGGCACGCCCCATTCGGTGTCGTGATAGGCGACGTAAAGCGGGTCGTCCCCGCACCACGGGCAGCGTCCGGGCATCGAAATCGCCTTTCCTTCGCCGAAGATTGCGGACTTTACTGATTCTTAGCATGCATGAACGCAACTTTCCCGCGCAGGACGGAGATGGCAATGGCCAAGCGTGAGACCGGACCCTCCGCCACCGCGCGGCGCGCCCCCGACCCCGCACCCGCGACCGCGACGGAGGCGGAGGAACGGGCCCTGCTCGCGATGGTGGAACAGGCCGTCGCGGCGGGCCGGGCCCGGCTCGCCTTCCAGCCGATCGTGGTCGCCCGGTCGCCGCACCGCCCGATGTTCTACGAGGGGTTGATCCGGATCCTCGAACCGTCGGGGCGCGTGATCCCGGCCTGCGACTTCATCACCGTCGTCGAGCCGACGCCGCTGGGCCGCCGGATCGACGCGCTGGCGCTGCGGCAGGGCTTCGCGGCGCTGCGCGAGCGGGCGCAATTGCGGCTGTCCATCAACATGTCGGCGCGCACCATCGGCGATCCGGGCTGGATGGCGGAGCTCGAGCAAGGCCTCGCGGCCGATCCCACCGCCGCCGAGCGGCTGATCCTCGAAGTGACGGAAAGCTCGCCCGTCACCGCGCCCGACCGGGTCGCGGCGTTCATCGACATGCTGCAGGCCACCGGCATCGCCTTCGCCGTGGACGATTTCGGGGCCGGCTTCACCTCGATGCGGCACCTGCGGCAGTTCCGCTTCGACATCCTCAAGATCGACGGATCGCTCTGCGGCGACGTGGCCAGCAACCCCGACAGCCTGGCGCTGGTGACGGCCATCGTCGGCATCGCCCGTCATTTCGAGATGATGACCGTGGCCGAACGGGTGGAGCGCGCCGCCGATGCCGAGATGCTGGGCCGGATCGGCGTCGACGGCCTGCAGGGCTATCTCTTCGCGGCGCCGACGCTGTGGCCGGACTGGCGCGATTGCGTGCAGGACCGCTCCGCCTGAGTCTCCGTCCCGGGGGCGGGTGGCCTTGTCCGGCGGGCGCATTATAGTCCATGCGACGTCGAGGTGCGGCGGCGAGCCGCGGCGCCCGGACAATTGGAGGGGATAGCATGACGAATGTCGTAATCGCATCGGCGGCGCGCACCGCCGTGGGCACCTTCGGCGGGGCGCTGGCGGATGTGCCGGCGCACGATCTGGGGGCCAGGGTGCTCGAGGCGCTGGTCGAGCGCGCGGGCATCGACAAGTCCGAGGTGAGCGAGACGATCCTGGGCCAGGTGCTGACCGCCGGGCAGGGCCAGAACCCCGCCCGCCAGGCCCATATCAACGCCGGCCTGCCGATCGAATCGGCCGCCTGGGGCATCAACCAGGTCTGCGGCTCGGGGCTGCGGGCGGTGGCGCTCGGCGCCCAGCACATCCAGCTCGGCGACGCCAAGATCATCGCCGCCGGCGGGCAGGAGAACATGTCGATGGCCCCGCACGTGGCGAACCTGCGCAAGGGCCACAAGATGGGCGACCTGAAGTTCGTCGATTCGATGATCCGCGACGGACTCTGGGATGCCTTCAACGGCTATCACATGGGCCAGACCGCCGAGAACGTGGCCGAGAAGTGGCAGATCAGCCGCGACGAGCAGGACCGCTTCGCCGCCCGCTCGCACAACAACGCCGAGAAGGCCCGCGCCGACGGACGCTTCCAGGACGAGATCGTGCCCTACACCTATTCGACGAAGAAGGGCGACGTGACCGTCGACAAGGACGAGCACATCCGCGAGGGCGCCTCGCCCGAGGGGATGGCGAAGCTCCGCCCCGCCTTCACCAAGGACGGCTCCGTCACCGCCGGCAACGCGTCGGGCATCAACGACGGCGCCGCCGGGGTGCTCCTGATGACCGCCGAGGAGGCCGAGAAGCGCGGCATCGAGCCGATGGCGCGGATCGTCAGCTACGCCACCGTCGGCCTCGACCCCTCGATCATGGGCACCGGGCCCATCGGCGCCAGCCGCAAGGCGCTGGAGATGGCCGGCTGGAAGCCCGGCGACCTCGATCTCGTGGAGGCGAACGAGGCCTTCGCCGCGCAGGCCTGCGCGGTGAACAAGGACATGGGCTGGGACCCCGAGATCGTGAACGTGAACGGCGGCGCCATCGCCATCGGCC
Source organism: uncultured Paracoccaceae bacterium (assembly GCA_947487205.1). Taxonomy (GTDB): domain Bacteria; phylum Pseudomonadota; class Alphaproteobacteria; order Rhodobacterales; family Rhodobacteraceae; genus Palleronia. The sequence goes on from CANKVU010000018.1 coordinate 3,611, forward strand.
ACCCGATCGGAGCCTCGGGCGCGCGGATCTTCAACACGCTGCTCTTCGAGATGAAGAAGCGCGACGCCAAGAAGGGGCTCGCCACGCTCTGCATCGGCGGCGGAATGGGCGTCGCCATGTGCGTCGAGCGCGCCTGACGGACAGGGGCCGCGCCACCCGGCGCGGCCCGCCACTCCCATGAGCGAGACATTCTTCGATCAGGTCGTCTTCTCGGGCGGCGGCACGCGATGCATGTGGCAGGGCGGCTTCATCGATTTCCTGCGCAAGGAAATCCCCATCGATCCGGCGCGCATCATCGGCGTCTCGGGCGGTGCCTGCACCGGCTGCGGCTTCATCACCAATCGCGGCATCGACGTGCGCGACACGTTCATCGAGCGGTTCGGCCGGCACGACCGCAACCTTCCCCTGCACGAGCCCTTCGACGGGGAGCCGGGCCGGTCGCCCCACCAGATCATCTACCGCGACATCATCGAGCATTGCTTCGGCGACGAGGAGTCGGGGAAGCTGATCGCCGGGGGGCCGCAATTCCAGGTTCTGCTCGCCCGTCCGCCCGACGAGGACTGGAAGCGCCTCACCGGCGCGGCGATGACCCTGGTCTATGTCGCCGACACCGCCATCCGCTCATCGCCGCATCTCGAATGGGCGGAAAAGATGGGCCTGCGGGAGGAACGCGTCGATGCCAACCAGGCGGCCCGCGACAATCATCTGACCGACCTGATCTGCGCGGCGGCGACGATCCCGCCGGCCTTCGACCCACCGGACTGGGAAGGCACGCCGGCGATCGACGCGGGGATGGCGGACCAGGCCCCGATGCCCGTTCCCGACGAGGGCACCAGCCTGATCCTGCTGACGAAGCGGTTTCGCAACCTGCCCGACATTCCCGGCCGGACCTACGTGCAGCCCTCCGAGGAGGTGCCCGCCGACAAGATCGACTTTACCGATCCCGAGAAGGTGCGCGACACTTGGGCCCTCGGGGAGGAAGATGCCCGCCGGTTCCTGGCGGATATCGACGACATCGCAATACGGAAAACCTAGGAGGAGGAACGAATGGGACGCGTAGCTATCGTGACAGGAGGAAGCCGCGGGATCGGCGCCGCCATTTCCAAGGCCCTGAAGGAGGCCGGCCACCAGGTCGTGGCCACCTATGGCGGCAACGACGAGGCGGCGAGGAAATTCACCGACGAGACCGGGATCGAGACGGCGAAGTGCGATGTCAGCGATTACGAGGCCTGCCAGAAGGGCATCGCCGACATCGAGGAGAAGATGGGCCCGGTCGAGATCCTGGTGAACAACGCCGGCATCACCAAGGACGCCCCGTTCCACAAGATGACGCCCGACCAGTGGAACGCGGTGATCGGCACCAACCTCACCGGCGTCTTCAACATGAGCCACAACGTCTGGAAGGGGATGCGGGAGCGGGGCTACGGCCGCATCGTCACGATCAGCTCGATCAACGGGCAGAAGGGCCAGTTCGGCCAGGCGAATTACGCCGCCTCGAAGGCCGGGGATCTCGGCTTCACCAAGACGCTGGCCGCCGAGGGCGCGGGCAAGGGCATCACCGTGAACGCCGTCTGCCCGGGCTACATCGCCACCGACATGGTCATGGCGGTGCCCGAGAAGGTGCGTGAGCAGATCATCTCCCAGATCCCCGTCGGCCGTCTGGGCGAACCGGAAGAGATCGCGCGATGCGTGTCCTTCCTCGTCTCCGACGATGCCGGGTTCATCACCGGCGCGACGATCACCGCGAATGGCGGCCAGTACTTCGCCTGATCCCGCCGGGGCAGCAAGAGGGCCGGTTCCGCCAGGAGCCGGCCCGCGTCGTGTCCGGGGGGCGTGCGCGCCCCGCGCTAATGTGCCAGTCGTTCGATCTGTTCCTTCAGGCGAAGCTTCTGTCGCTTCATCTGCCGGATCTCCAGCTCGTCGCAGGACGGGCTGCGTTCCGCTGCCTCCACCTGATCCGACAGGGTCTGGTGTTTCTTCCGCAGTTCCTGAACGTGCGAACTCACCGACATGCGTGACCTCCGATGCTGCTGATCTCTTGAATGTAGGCATCGTTTCGCGGGCTGTCATCTGATTGTCGTCAAATTTCGGCGACAGTGCCCCGCACTTGGCGAATGTTACCCGAGCGCCGCCCCGTCCCGCAGGACCGCCCGGGCGGCCGGCGCGAAATCGTCGCCGTCCGCCCCGTGCGCGGCGGGGCCGTGCAGCACGAAGGGCGGCGCCAGCCGCGCCGGGCTGCGGCCGCCCTTGATCCCCCGGACCAGGACCAGGATCGCGTCGCGCCCGGCGCGGGGCGCCACCGGGCGCAGCTCCAGGCTGCCGAGCCGCGCCGCCATCGCCGTCATCAGCTCCGGCAGGCGGTCGGCGCGTTGGATCACGGTCAGGGTCCCGCGGGGGGCGAGGCGACGGCTCCCGGCATCGATCCACGCCTCGAGGTCCAGCGCCCCGCCCAGTGCGGTTTCGCGTTCCGCGAGAGTCGCGGCGGTGCCGCGGCGGCGGTCGAAATAGGGCGGGTTGGCGATCACCCGGTCGAAGGCCCGCGCCTTCAGCTCGGCCGGCATCCGGGCCACGTCGCCCGCCACGATCCGCGCGTCGAACCCGTTGGCGGCGGCGTTCCGGCGGGCGAGCCCGGCATAGGCGGGCTGCACCTCCAGCCCGTTGAGGTCGAGCCCCGCCACCCGCGCCCCCAGGCACAGAAGCGCCGTGCCCGCTCCGCAGCCCAGGTCGAGCACCGACTGGCCCGCCCGCGCCTCCACCGCCGCCGCGAGCAGCACCGGGTCGATCCCGGCCCGGTAGCCCCGCCGGGGCTGCCACAGGTGCAGGCGGCCGCCCAGGAAGGCGTCGCGGGTCAGCTCATCGTCCGGGATCGACATCGTTGTCGCGCAGGACCGCGCTGGCCCGGAAATGGTCGCGGTCCGCGACCATCAGGCGGCGCGGCAGGATGCCGATGGAGCCCTCGATCACGCTCGTATGGACGTCCAGTTCGAACACCTCTATCCCCTCGCCCGACAGGAGCGCCTTGGCGAAGGCGATGGCGGTGGGATCGTTCGAGCGCATGAGTTCCTTCATGACGGGCGACGTAGCGGCCGCGCGGGGCCGGGGAAAGGGGGCATGATGGATGCGGGGGCGAAACCGCAGGAGCGGTTGGCCGGTGCCCTGGCCGACGAGCTGACGCAGGTGGACGCGGTCATCCGCGCGCGCATGGCGTCCGAGAACGCGCCCCGCATCCCCGAGGTCACGGCGCATCTGGTGGGGGCGGGCGGCAAGCGGATCCGGCCCATGCTGACGCTCGCCGCGGCCCGGATGATGGGCCATCGCGGGACGGCGGCGATCAACCTCGCCGCGGCGGTGGAATTCATCCATACCGCCACGCTCCTGCATGACGACGTGGTCGACGAGAGCGGCCAGCGCCGCGGCCGGCCCACCGCGAACCTGCTCTGGGACAACAAGTCGAGCGTGCTGGTGGGCGACTACCTCTTCGCCCGCTCGTTCCAGCTGATGGTAGAGGCGGGCTCGATCCGCGTCCTCGACATCCTGTCGAACGCCGCCGCCACCATCGCCGAGGGCGAGGTGCTGCAGCTCACCGCCATGAGCGACCTGGCCACCGGAGAGGAAACCTACCTCAAGATCGTGCGCGGCAAGACGGCCGCGCTCTTCTCCGCCGCGACCGAGGTGGGCGGCGTCGTCGCCAATGCCTCCGAGGCCGAGATCCGGGCGCTCTGGACCTTTGGCGACGCGCTGGGCGTGGCCTTCCAGATGGCCGACGACCTGATCGACTGGCTCGACGAGACCGGCAAGGGCCGCGGCGACGATTTCCGCGAGCGCAAGATGACCCTGCCGATCATCCGCGCCGTCGCCCGCGCCGAGGGCGAGGACCGTGCCTTCTGGGAACGGACGATCGCGCGGGGCCGGCAGGAGGAGGGCGACCTCGACCGCGCCGCCGCCCTGCTGGAGCGGACCGCGGCGCTCGCCTCGGTGCGGCGCACGGCGCTGGCCTGGGCCGAGACCGCAAAGGAGGCGCTCGACCACCTGCCCGATCACGAATTGCGCGGCCTGCTGTCCGACCTGGCGGATTACGTGGTCGAACGGATCCGCTAGGCGCTCGCCGCCGCCGTCACCCACCATTCGGGATGCCGCGCGGCGATGGCGTCCGCGGCCGCCCGCGCCTCAACCTCCGCGCCGTAAAGGCCGAAGCAGGTGGCCCCCGATCCCGACATGCGCGCCAGCAGGCACCCCCGCGTGGCCGCGATCCGCGCCAGCACCGCGCCCACCGCGGGCTCCACCGCCCGCGCGGCGTCTTCGAGGTCGTTGCGCTGGTGGTGGAGCCAGCCGGCCAGCGCGGCCGCGTCCGGGGCCGCTGGGATCGCGGCCATGGCGGCATTCCCGCGCCGCTCCAGCGCGGCGAAGATCGCGGGGGTCGAAACCGGACGTCCCGGATTGACGAGGCACAGATGCAGCCGGGGCAGGGGCGGCACGTCCGACAGCGCCTCGCCGATCCCCGCCATCCGCCGCGGCCGCGGATCGAGGCACACGGGCACGTCGGCGCCCAGCCGCTCCGTCCCGGGGGGCACCTCCCGCCCGTCGAGCGCGGCGAGCGCGCGGAACGTCGCGGCCGCGTCCGACGAGCCGCCGCCGATCCCCGCCGCCACCGGCAGCCGCTTGTCGAGCGTGATGCGCGCCGGCGGCCCGGCGGTCATCCGCGCCGCCCGCAGCACCAGGTTGTCGCCGCCCGACAGGCCGGCGGCGAAGGGGCCCGTCACGTCGAGCGACCAGTCGCGAGCCGACTCGACCCGCACGCGATCGCCCACATCGGCGAAGATCACAAGCGAATCGAGCAGGTGATAGCCGTCCGCGCGGCGGCCGGTCACGTGCAGGGTCAGGTTGATCTTGGCCGGGGCGAAGGCCTTAGCCGCCATCGGCCATCTTCGGGGGCGTCTCGCCCTCCTCCTCGAGCACCTTGTCGAGCCCCACCTCCAGCTTGCGCCGGATGCGGTCGGGGTCGGCCTCGTCGCTCTCGGCCGTCTCGGTGAAGCTCAGCGCCCGCTGCCACTGGAAGCGCGCCTCCATCCGGCGCCCCACGGCCCACAGCACGTCGCCCAGATGGTCGTTGACGACCGGGTCCACCGGCATCAGCTCCACCGCCCGCTCCATCGGCTCCACCGCCTCCTGGTAGCGGCCCAGCCGGTAAAGGCCCCAGCCCAGCGAATCCACGATATAGCCCGAATCGGGCGACGCCTCGACGGCGCGCTCGATCATCGCCAGCGCCTCGTCGAGCTTTTCCCGCCGCTCCAGCAGCGAATAGCCCAGATAGTTCAGGACCTGCGGCTGTTCGGGGTTCAGCTCCAGCGCCTTGCGGAAATCGGCCTCGGCCGCCGGCCAGTCGCCGATCCGCTCGGAGGTGATGGCGCGCGAGAAATAGACGATCCACTGCGCCGCCTCGTCGCGCTCGAACAGGTCGACGGCGGCGTCGTAGGCCGCCTGCGCCTCCTCGAAGCGGCGCGCCTCGCGCAGCGCGTCGCCCAGCGCCATCTGCACGCTCAGGCGGTCGGGATATTCCTCGGCCAGGGTGGCGATGGTCTCGATGGCGGCCTCCTCGCGCCCCGCCGCGGCCATCGCCTGCGCCCGGCCCAGTTCCGCCGTGGGCCGCATGTCCGACCCTTCGGGCACCTTGGCATAGGTCTCGATCGCCAGCTCGTACTGTCCCATCTCCTCGAACAGCGCCGCCGACAGCAGCGTCGCCTCCACATGCCCGGGGCGGAGGAACTCGGCCGAGCGGGAATAGAGCAGCGCGTAGGAGGGGGCGGTCTGCCCGACCACCGCGTTGGCGATGTCGAAGCCGACTTCCGCCAGCCCGGCCCGCGCATCCGGGGCGATGTCGAAATCGAGCGTCTCGCCGGCCTCCAGGCGCTGCCGGGCCGCGTCGAGCGCGGGTTCGGCGATCCCGTCGGTGCCGTCGAGCAGCGCCAGCGCCGCGTCGCTGCGCCCGAGCTGCGACAGGATCTGCAGCCGCGCCTCCAGGCCCCGGCGCGTCAGGCGCAGGTCGTCGGCCTCCGAGAGGATCGCCTCGGCCTCCTCGAACCGCTCCGCGGCGGCGAGCGCCAGCGCCTTGTGATAGATCCCGAAGGCGCGCACGGACTGGTCCTCGCCCACCGCGTCGAAGGCCGCCAGCGCCGCGTCGGTGCGCCCCGCTCCGGCCAGCGCCCAGCCCCGCGCCAGCCCGTCATAGAGCGGCCCGACGCTGAGCCCGTCGTCGAGCGCCGACAGGATCCCCTCCCAATCCTCCGCCTCGGCCATGTCCGCCAGATGCGCCAGGCCCGCGACCTGGTTCGTCCCCTCGCGGTCCAGAAGCTGCTGGGCGACGGCGTCGGCGCGGTCGAATTCCGACAGCGAGATATAGGCGCCGGTCAGCGCCTCCAGCATCAGCGGGTTGGACGGGTCGTGCGACAGCGCCTGCGCCAGGTAGCGCGAGGCGGCGCGGAAATCGTCCTGCATCTGCGCCGAGCGACCGGCGAGATAGGGCCCGGCCACGTCCTGCGCGGGCGCGGGCAGGGCCGGCAGCGTCAGCGCCGTCGCAAGGAGGAGGCTGCGGAGCATGGGGTCGCGTCCTTTCGATCGGTTGCCGGTCAGACTAGGCGCCGCGCCCGTCCGGGGCAATCGGCGCGCCCGGTCACATGTTCGGGTAGTTCGGCCCGTCGCCGCCCTGGGGCGGGGTCCAGACGATGTTCTGCGAGGGGTCCTTGATGTCGCAGGTCTTGCAATGGACGCAGTTCTGGAAGTTGATGACGAAGCGGTCCTCGCCGGTCGTCTCGTCCTTGACGAATTCGTAGACCCCCGCCGGGCAATAGCGCTGGGACAATCCGGCGTATTTCGGCAGGTTCACCTGCACGGGCACCTCGGCATCCTTCAGCTTGAGGTGCGAGGGCTGGCTCTCGGCGTGGTTGGTGTTGGCGAAGCTCACATTCGTCAGCCGGTCGAAGCTCAGCTTGCCGTCGGGCTTGGGATAGTCGATCGGCGTGTGCTTGGCGGCCTCCTCGGTGGCGGCGGCGTCGGTCTTGCCGTGCCTCATCGTCCCCAGGAGCGAGAAGCCCAGCGTGTTCGTCCACATGTCGAACCCGCCCAGCAGGAGCGAGGCCTGCAGCCCGTATTGCGACCAGATCGGCTTGACGTTGCGGACGGGCTTCAGGTCCTTGCCGATCGGGCCCTCGCGGACCTCCGTGTCATAGGCCTTCAGCACGTCGCCCGAGCGGCCCTTGGACAGCGCCGCGTGGGCGGCCTCGGCGGCGGCCTTGCCCGACAGCATGGCGTTGTGATTGCCCTTGATGCGGGGCACGTTCACCATCCCGGCCGCGCAGCCGAGCAGCGCGCCGCCCGGGAACGCGGTCTTCGGCAGCGATTGCCAGCCGCCCTCGGTGATCGCCCGCGCGCCATAGCTGATGCGCTTGCCCCCGGTCAGCAGCTCCCTGACATAGGGGTGGTGCTTGAATTGCTGGAACGCCAGGTAGGGGTTCACGTGCGGGTTCTTGTAGCCCAGGTGCACGACGAAGCCGACATAGACCTGGTTGTCGTTCAGGTGATAGATGAACGACCCGCCGCCGGCCGAATTGCCCAGCGGCCAGCCCATCGTGTGCACGACCGATCCGGGCTTGTGCTTGGCGGGATCGACCTCCCACAATTCCTTCATGCCGAGGCCGTATTTCTGCACGTCCGCCTCGGAATCCAGCCCGTAGCGCTCGATCACCTCCTTGGACAGCGACCCGCGCACGCCCTCGCCCAGGAACACGTACTTGCCGTGCAGCTCCATCCCCGGCTCGTAGGCGTCGCCGGGCGTGCCGTCGGGATTGCGGCCGAATTCGCCCGCGACGACGCCCTTCACCTGCCCCTCGGCGTCATAGACGAGCTCCGTGCAGGCCATGCCGGGAAAGATCTCCACCCCCAGCTCCTCGGCCTGCTCGGCCAGCCACCGGCAGACATTGCCCATCGAGACGATGTAGTTGCCGTGGTTCGACATCAGCGGCGGCATCAGCTTCGTGGGCACCGACATCTTGCCGGATTCGCCCAGGTAGTAGAACCGGTCGCTGCGGACCGGCACGTCCACCGGGGCGCCCCGCTCCTTCCAGTCGGGGATCAGCGCGTCGAGGCCCGCGGGGTCCAGCACCGCCCCCGACAGGATGTGCGCGCCGACCTCGGAGCCCTTCTCCAGCACCACCACCTCGCGCTCGGGGTCGAGCTGCTTGAGACGGATCGCCGCCGACAATCCCGCGGGACCGGCGCCGACGATGACGACGTCGTATTCCATGGCTTCGCGTTCGATCTCGGACATGGTGGCTCCCCGGAATTGGCGTTCGCGTCCTCGCGTCAATATCGGTGCGCGTCTCGCATGGTCAATTGCGACCCCGCGTTCGCGCGGGCGGAGGGGTGCGGGCGAAGGGGCGCGGCTCCCGCCCCCGCGCGGCGCGATCCGGGGCGATCCGGCGCGAAAAAGCACGCGCCGGGGTGGAACGCGGACGCCAAAGCGCCTTTCTGTACCCCGGTGGGCCGTGTAAGCATGCCCCCGGATCAACGTGCACAAGTGACAAGACCGGCCCCCGGACCGGGCCGGAGTGAGGGACGCGATGGACAAGATACCGCTGACCCGCGCGGGATACACCGCGCTGAACGAGGAGTTGAAGCGCCTCAAGTCGAAGGACCGCCCGGAGATCATCCAGGCGATCTCCGAGGCGCGAGAGCACGGCGATCTGTCCGAGAACGCGGAATACCATTCCGCCAAGGAGAAGCAGTCCTTCATCGAGGGCCGCATCAAGGAGGTGGAGGGCATCCTCGGCCGGTCCGAGGTCATCGACACCGCCAAGCTGTCGGGTCCGATCAAGTTCGGGGCGACGGTGAAGCTGGTCGACGAGGACACCGACGAGGAGAAGACGTTCCAGATCGTCGGCGAGCCCGAGGCCAATCTCGAACAGGGCAAGCTGAACATGAAATCGCCCCTCGCCCGCGCCCTGATCGGCAAGGAGGAGGGCGATTCGATCGAGGTCCGCACGCCGGGTGGCGAGAAGGCCTACGAGATCCTGTCGGTCGCCTACGTCTGACATGGCCTGGCCCCTTTCCGCAGACCGCACTGCGCCCGACACGCCCGTCACCGTCGCCGCCTGGGGCGCGACGATCGCCTGGCTCCTGATCTCCGCCCTCGTCTTCTTCGGCATGGCGGGGGGCACGGCGGGGCTCGACCCGCTGCGCGTGATGATGGTGCCCGTCGCCGTCTTCGCCCCCGTGGCGCTGATCTGGATCGCCGCCTTCCTGACCCGTCGCATCAGCGCCCTGACCCGCGCGGTGGAACAGCTGGAGGCCGGCGCAGCGGGGGGCGAGATCGGCCTGCGCCTCGATGCGCTCGCCGTCGGCCAGCGCGACCTCAAGGCGGCGCTGGCCGGGACCGGCCCGACCGACGCGCCGACCGGTCCGGCGGTCGAGCCGCGTCCGGCCCAGGCGTCCCCGGGCGCCGATACGCGCCCGCCCGCCGCGACAGCCGCGACAGCCGCCCCCGGGGCCCCGCGCCCCGACCCGTCCCGCGCCGCGCCCGACGGGGCAGCTGCGCCGAAGCCCAGGTCGAAGGCCGCCGCCGCGACGGGTGCCGAGGCCGACCGCCGGGAGACGCCGTCCGAGCCGGCACGCGACGCCGCCGCCGGCGACAGGGAGACCGCCGGTCCCGCGCCGGACCCCGTCGCCGCGCCGGACCCGGACCGCCCCGCACCCCCGGACACCCCCGCGTCGCCCACTGCCACCGCCACGTCCACCGCCGACGCGGCGGCCAGCGCCCGTGCGGACGGGGCCGAGGCGGGCGCGCCCCCGGCTGAGGTCCCGGCCGCGCCGCCCCCCGCGTCCGGCGGCGCGCTTCCGGCCGGGACGCTGATCCACGCGCTCCACTTCCCCGCCGATCCCGACGACCGGGAGGGGTTCCGCGCGCTGCGCCGGGCGCTGCGCGACCCGGCCGCGAAGCCGGTGGTGACGGCGGCGCAGGACATGCTGACGCTTCTGAGCGAGCTCGGCCTCTACATGGACGATGTCGCGCCCTCTTCGGCCCCGGTCGCCAGCTGGCGGCGCTTCGCCGGCGGCGAGCGCGGCGCCGGCGTGGCCGACATCGCCGGCCCCGGCGACGCCGCGGCGCAGGAGAAGATTGCCGCGAAGCTGCGCTCCGACCCGGTCTTCGGCGATGCGGCGGCGCATTTCTCGCGCCTCTTCGAGCGGCTGCTGGCCGAGCGGGAGCCGGAGATGGAGGACGAGGATCTGAGCGCCCTCGCCCGGACCCGCAGCGCCCGCGCCTTCACGATGGTGGGCCGCGCCAGGGGCGATTTCGACTGATCGCGCGTCGGGCGCGGGACCGTGTCCCAGCCCGCCCCCCCGGTCAGAACCGGTCGAGCAGCCGCCGGAGGTAGTCGAGCTCCGCGTCGGGGCGGTCCTGCTCGCCTGAGCGACGCCGGATCTCGTCCAGCAGCTCCTCGGCGCGGCGGTGGCCCTCCTCGGAGCCGAGCATCGAGCGGTCCGAGCCCGACTGGCCGTTCTGTCCCGATTCACGGCCCAGCGGATCGCGGGCCTCGCCGCGCGGATCGCCCTGGGCCTGTCCCTGGCCCTGTCCGCGCTCCTCGGCGAGCGCCTCGCCCAGGTCGCGGATACCCTCGCGCAGGGCGTCCATCGCCTCGGCCTGCCGGTCGAGCGCGCGGGGCGTGTCGCCGTCGCGCAGCGCGTCCTCGGCGCCCTCCATCGCCTCCTCGGCCCGGTCGAGGTTCTCGCGCGCCGAATCGCCCGGCTCGGTGCCGGCGCCGGGCAGGTTGCCGCGCTGGCGGTTCAGCTCGTCGCGCAGCGCCTGCTGGCGGTCGGCCAGGCTCTGGCCTTGGCCGGGCCCGCCGCCCTGTCCCTGGCCCTGTCCCTGACCCTGGCCTTGGCTCTGACCCTGGCCGGGCTGCCCGCCCTGATCGCCCGGGCCGCCCTGTCCCGGCGCGCCCTGCTGGCCCTGCTGGCCGTCCTGCATGCCGCGGAACGATTCGTCCGACAGGTCCTGCTGGTCGCGCAGCGTCTCCTGCAGGTCCTGCATGGCCTGACCGCCCTGTCCCTGGCCCTCGCCCTGCTGGCCCTGCGTGACGCGCATGTTCTCCATCATCTGCGACAGCTGATCCATCAGCCGCCGCGCCTCGGCCATCCGGCCCTCCTCCATCAGGCGCTGGATCTCGTCCATCATCTGCTGCAGCTGGTCGCCGGTGATCTGCTGGCTCTCGCCCTGCTGGGCCTGCTGGCGGGGGCCGCCGGCCTCGCCCTGCTCGGCGAGCTCGCGGATGTAATCGTTCATCGCCTCGCGCAATTCCTGCATCAGCTCGGCGATCTCGGCCGGGTCGGCGCCGTTCTCCATCGCCTCGGACAGCCGCTCCCGGGCGCGGTCCAGCCGCTCGCGGGCATCGTCGAGGTCGCCGAACTCGATCTCGTTGGCGATCGCCCAGAGCTCGTCGGCGATCTCCGCTTGCCGCTCGGGCGACAGATCCACCGTGCCGAGCCCCGCCTCCAGCCGCCGGATCGCCACGCGCAGCCGCAGGTACAGCGTCTCCGAGGGGAAGAGGCCCTCGGGCTGCCAGGACACCGCCCGCAGGATCCGCGCCACCCGCTCGGCATTGTCGCGCCGCCACAGCAGGTCGCGGCGCTGCTCGATCACCGCCTGGGCGAGCGGGTCGAAGAACCGCTGGCCGGCCAGCACCGCCTCGACCGCGCCGGTCGATCCGGTCTGGCCCATGGCGTCGGCCACCTCGTAGGTCACCTTCACCGGCAGGTTCGCCCACGGGTGCTCGGAGAAGGTCTCGACCAGGGTGCCGGTGAACGCGGTCCGGTCGCCCGAGATCGGTAGCGGCAGGTCCACCTCCAGCGGATCGCGGGGGTCGGGATCGGGCGCCAGGCCGTGGCGCCGGTCGACCCGGTCGAGGTCGAGCGCGATCCGCACTCGGCCGCCGGTGACGCCGAAATCGTCCGAGGCGCGGAACGATTGGCGGAACTCGCCGCCCGCCGCGCGTTCGGGCGCCCCCGTCACCTCGACGGCCGGGGGGGCGTCGGGGGTCATGGCGATCTGCCAGTCGCGCCCGCCCCGGCCCTCCACCGCGATGGTGCCCGACCGGGTGATCGCGAACTCCGCCTGCGGCGCCTCGCTCACCGTGTCGGCCCCGGCCGAGACCGATTCGCTGACGCTCAGCTCGCCGGGTTCGCCATAGATCTGGACCGTCACGCGGCTGCCTTCGGGCACCGCCACCTCGCCCGCGGGAAGGTCGGCGAGGTAGAGCGACGGCCGACCGGTATAGCCCGGGGGCTCGATCCAGCCCTCCCAGGCGGGGCCGCCCGCCACCGCCTGCCCGCCGCCCGGCGCGATCTGCGCAACCGAGCCCACGCGCCACACCGAGCCGAACAGGAGCGCCACGGCGAAGGCCAGGAGCGCGACGTAGCGCAGGGCGAAGGGGTCGCGGGCGGCCATCCGCAGATCGGGCCGGACCGCCCGCGCCGCGCGGACCCGGTCGGCCATGCGCGCGACATGCGCCTCCCATATGGCGCGGGAGGCGCTGTCCTGCGCCCCGATCGCCTGCGCGTCTGACAGCGCCGCCAGGGGCCGCCCCGGCAGGGTCCGGTCCAGCCGCTCGAGCGCCTCCTCCTCGCGCGGCCAGCCGAAGCGCCGCACACCGTGCACCGCGGCCCAGCCCGCCCCGAGGAGCACGACCGCGCCCGAGGCCCAGACCGCCTCGGGCGGCAGGGCCTCGTGGAGGCCCATCATCAGGGCCGCCAGCGTGGCGAGGATCACGGACCAGAGCGGCCAGAAGGCGCGAGCGGCCCGCTCCGCCGCCATGCCGGCGCGGGTCAGGCGAAGCGGACGGCCGATCCCGGCGCGGGCCGCGGGGGAAAGGGGGCGTCTCGGGGGCATGGACCTCCGGGCACTGGCCCGATCAACCGGCCCGATGCGGAGGATGCCGCGTTAGAGCCACTCGGGAACCCTATCGCGGGCCAGCATCTCGTCAATCGACGGGCGCGGGCGGATGACGGCGAAGTGATCCCCCCGCACGAGCACCTCGGGCACCAGCGGGCGGGAATTGTATTCCGACGCCATCACCGCCCCGTAGGCCCCGGCGGAGCGGAACGCGACCAGGTCGTCGGCCTCCAGCGCCGGCAGTTCCCGGCCCTTCGCGAAGGTGTCGCCCGATTCGCAGACCGGCCCGACCACGTCGACCGCGTGCGTCGCGGCGCCGGGTTCGGGTTCGGCCAGCGGCACGATGTCGTGATGGGCGCCGTACATCGCGGGTCGGATCAGGTCGTTCATGCCGGCATCGACGATCAGCCAGCGCCGCCCCGCCTCCTGCTTGAGGTAGAGGACCCGCGTCACCAGCACGCCGGCATTGCCCGCGATCAGGCGGCCCGGCTCGATCTCGATCTCGCAGCCCAGATCGCCCACCGTGCGCCGGATCAGGGCGCCGTAATCGGAGGGCAGGGGCGGCGCATCGTTGGAGCGCGCATAGGGGATGCCGAGCCCGCCGCCGAGGTCGAGCCGACGGATGTCGTGGCCCTGCGCGCGCAGCCGCCGGGTCAGGTCGGCGACCTTTCCGTAAGCCTCCTCGAAGGGCGCGAGGGAGGTCAGCTGCGAGCCGATATGGACGTCGATGCCGACCACGTCGATGCCGGGCAGGGCGGCGGCGCGGGCATAGATCTCCTCGGCGCGGTCGATGGGCACGCCGAACTTGTCCCGGGCGCGGCCGGTGGCGATCTTCTCGTGGGTGCGGGCATCCACGTCGGGATTGACCCGGAGCGCGATCGGCGCGCGCAGGCCCAGCCCCGCGGCGACCTGCGACAGCGCCTCCAGCTCGGGCTCCGATTCGACGTTGAACTGGCGGATGCCGGCCTTCAGCGTCTCGGCCATCTCGTGGCGGGTCTTGCCCACGCCCGAGAAGACGATGCGCTCGCCCGGGATGCCCGCACTCCGCGCGCGGGCGTATTCTCCCAGCGAGACCACGTCCATCCCCGCGCCCAGATCGCCCAGAAGCTTCAGCACGGCGAGGTTGGAGCAGGACTTCATCGCGAAGCAGACGAGGTGGTCGAGCCCCGCCAGCGCCTCGGCGAACAGCTGGAAATGCCGCGTCAGGGTGGCGGCGGAATAGCAGTAGAACGGCGTTCCGACGCAGGCCGCGACATGCGCCAGATCGACGTCCTCGGCCATCAGCTGGCCGTCGCGGTAGAGAAAGTGGTCCATTTCTCCTCCTCCCGAGCGGAGCGGCTGCGCCGCACGCGATCATCTGCGCCCGTTCCGGGCGCGGGCCTCCGGCGGGGGTATTGCCGCAAAGGGCGAAGGGCAAGCGCGCCCGGGCCGGCGACCGGGCGGTGCGGGAACGGCAAAACCCCCGAACGGGCGTCCGGGGGTTTCCGATGGCGATCGGCCGTTCGGGCGACGCCTCAGAGGAGGCCTTCGCGCTGGGCCTTCTTGCGGGCGAGCTTGCGCTGCCGGCGGATGGCCTCGGCCTTCTCGCGCGCCTTCTTCTCGGAGGGCTTCTCGAAATGCTGCTTGAGCTTCATCTCGCGGAAGACGCCCTCGCGCTGGAGCTTCTTCTTGAGCGCCCTGAGCGCCTGGTCGACATTGTTGTCGCGAACACTGACCTGCATGTGGTTTTCACCACCTTTCTAAGTCTGGAGTTGCCGAATTTCTGCAGGAAGTGGCCATTTACCAGATCGCGGCCTACCTGTCCAGCAGGCGAGACGAGGAGACCCCGACATGGACGATCCCAGAGACCGCGTGCTCGACGCCGCGCTGGCGCATGTGCCCTTCGACGGCTGGTCGGACGACACGCTGCGCCGCGCCGCGCGCGACGCCGACATGCCGCTGGCCGAGGTCCGGGCGCTGTTCCCGCGCGGCGCCGTCGACCTGGCGATGGCCTTCCACCGGCGCGGCGACGCCCGGCTGGCGGCCCGGCTGGCCGAGCTGGACATGGGCGAGATGCGCTACCGCGACCGGGTGGCCAAGGCGATCTGGCTCCGGCTCGAGGCCGTCGACAAGGAGGCGGTGCGCCGCGCCGCGACCCTCTTCGCGCTGCCGATGCACGCCGCCGACGGCGCCCGGGCGCTGTGGGAGACGGCCGACGCGATCTGGACCGCGCTCGGCGACACGTCGACGGACGGCAACTGGTATTCCAAGCGCGCGACCCTGTCGGGCGTCTATGCCAGCGTCGTGCTCTACTGGCTGGGCGACGATTCGATGGACCAGCACGAGACGCGCGGCTTCATCGACCGGCGGATCGACGACGTGATGCGGATCGAATCGGCCAAGTCGGCGGTGAACGCCAACCCGCTGGGACGGATGATTATGGCGGGGCCGAACTTCGTCCTGTCGCGGCTGCGCCGGCCGGCCCGCACGACGGGCCTGCCCGGATCGATCGGGGGCCGCCCGTGAGCCTGCCCGACCAGATGGACGCCGTCGAGATCCGGGCCCCCGGCGGGCCGGAGGTCCTGACCCGGGTGCGCCGCCCCGTTCCCGCGCCGGGGCCGGGCGAGGTGCTGATCCGGGTCGCCTGGGCGGGGGTGAACCGGCCCGACGCGCTGCAGCGCGCCGGCGCCTATGCGCCGCCGCCCGACGCCTCGGACCTGCCCGGCCTCGAATGTTCGGGCGAGATCGTCGCCGCCGGCGAGGGGGCGCGCTCGCGCGTCGGCGAGGCGGTCTGCGCGCTGCTGCCGGGCGGCGGCTACGCCGAATACGCCGTGGCCCCCGCCGCGCATTGCCTGCCGGTCCCCGAGGGGCTGTCGCTGCGCGAGGCGGCGGGCCTGCCCGAGACGCATTTCACCGTCTGGACCAACGTCGTCGAGCGCGGACGGCTGGAGGCGGGCGAGGTGCTGCTGGTCCACGGCGGCTCGTCGGGGATCGGCACCACCGCCATCCAGATCGCCGCCGCCCGCGGGGCGCGCGTCTTCGCCACCGCCGGCACGGCGGAGAAATGCTCCCGGTGCACGGAGCTGGGCGCCGAGCGGGCGATCAATTACCGCGAGGAGGATTTCGTCGCGGTTATGACGGAGGCGGGCGGCGCCGACGTGGTCCTCGACATGGTCGGGGGCGACTACATTCCCCGCGACGTGAAATGCCTGCGCCCCGAGGGGCGGCTGGTGTTGATCGCCTTCCTCGGCGGGCCGAAGGCGGAGCTGAACTTCGCCCCCGTGATGGTCAACCGGCTGACGATCACCGGCTCGACGCTGCGCCCGCAATCGGTGCAGGCCAAGGCCCGCATCGCCGCGGCGCTGCAAGACGAGGTCTGGCCGCTGATCGCGGGCGGGCGGATCGGTCCGGTCATGGACCGGGTCTTCCCGCTCGCCGAGGCCGCCGCCGCCCATGCGCGGATGGAAAGCTCGGACCATATCGGCAAGATCATGCTGGAAGTGGCGGGCGGCTGAACCTCACGATGACGGGAGCGGGCCCTCGCCGCGCCGCCCGACCGGCCCATCTGGGCGGGTCGAAGGGAGAGCGCCCATGACCGATCGCCGCCTGTTCCTGGCCGGGGCCGCCGCCGCCCTGGCCGCCCCCGCGCTGCGCGCCGCCGAGCCGGGCGACTGGACGCGCCTGGCCGACCGGGCCGCCGGGTTCGGACAGATCCACGCCGTGGCCGCCTGGGTCGACGGCGACGAGGTGCTGCGCCGCCGCGTCCGCGGACCCGGCCTGGGCGCGGTCGTCAACGTCAAGTCCGTGGCCAAGACCTGGGTCGCCGCCTGCCTCGGCGCGGCGATCGACCGAGGCGAGGTGTCGGGCCTCTCGGCCACGATCGGCGCGGTCGCGCCGGGCCTGATCCCGCCCGGCGCCGACCCGGCCGTGGCGGACATCACGCTCGGGAACCTGGCCGCGATGCAGGCCGGGCTCGACCGGACCTCGGGCGGCAATTACGGGGCGTGGATCTCGTCCCCGAACTGGGTCGCCGACGCCCTCTCGCGCGAGATGGTGGCCCGTCCGGGCGGGCGGATGCTCTATTCCACCGGTTCGACCCATGTCCTCGGCGCGGTGCTGACCGAGGCGACCGGGCTCAGCCTGCACGCGCAGATGCAGCGCCGGCTGGGCGCGCCGCTGGGCGTGGAGGTGCCGCCCTGGGTGCGCGACCCGCAGGGCTATTACCTGGGGGGCAACCAGATGGGCCTGACCCTGACGGGGATGCTGCGCTTCGGAGAGATGCACCGCCGTGGCGGGACGTGGGACGGGACCCGGGTCCTGTCGGCGGGCTGGATCGAGGAGGCCTGGCGGACGCGCACCCGCTCGCCCTGGTCGGGCCTGGGCTACGGGCTGGGCTGGTTCCTGGGCTCCGAGGGGGGCCGCGACTTCGCGCTGGCCCGGGGCTATGGCGGCCAGCTCATCGCGGTGGGGCCGCGGATGGTCATGGCGATCACGTCGGACCCGACGCAACCGGCGCGGTCGGAGGGGTATTTCGGCGACCTGATGGAGATCGTGCGCGCGGGCCTGCGCCTGTCGGCGGCGACCTGAGCGCCCGGAGCGCGGCGCCCGCTCAGCGCGGCGCGAGGAGCGCGTCGTCGAGCCGGCAATCGCGGATCACGTCGGCGCCGCAGCGGCGCGGCGTCATCCCGTCGCGGTCGAGGCAGATCCGCGCCTCGTGGATGCGCCCGTCGCGGCAGGTGACGGTGATGGCGTCCGCGAAGAGGTCGGCATCGGCCTCCAGGAACGCCGCCTCGACCACGCAGGCGGGCAGGCGGACGGGTTCGGTCGCGCGGCGCAGAACCTCGGGCCGCGAGACGGACTCGTAGGCTTGTCGCGACAGCGCGAAATACGCCTGCGGCGCCAGCCCGCTGCAGCGCCCGTGCTTCTTCCACTGGTGCCAGGCGAGGCCACCGGACCCCATGATGTCGGCCATCGCGCCGGTCTCGGCGCGCGAGGGATCGCGGGCGTCGGTGGCGCAATATTCGGGGTAGCCGCGCGCGTATTGCGGCCACAGCCCGTGCAGCGACCAGCCGAGATCGCGGTCGCATTGCTCGGCGCCGCGGGCCGCGCCTTCGAGCGCGCACCAGGTCGGCGACCAGCTGAGCGACAGCACCCAGTAGTCGAAATCGCCCGCCTCCTGGGCCGAGCCGGGCGCCCCGAGGCAGAGGAGGATCGCGAGAAGGCGGCGCATTTGTCCCTTTTCATGGGGTCCGGGGGAGATTATATGCAGCCGAAGTTCCCGACAATGCGAACTTGGTCCCAACCGGGGGCCGGCCCGAGGCCCGGGCCACGGGACAGCCTTGCCGGCGAGACGAAGGAGACGACGAATGGCTGACAAACCGATCATGGCAAAGGCCACCGCGGTCTGGCTGGTGGACAACACCACGCTCACCTTCCGCCAGGTGGCCGAGTTCTGCGGCCTGCACGAGCTGGAGGTGCAGGGCATCGCCGACGGCGACGTGGCCGCCGGGGTCAAGGGCTTCGATCCGGTCGCCAACAACCAGCTGACCGCCGAGGAGATCCGCAAGGCGGAGGCCGATCCGGCCTACCGGCTGAAGCTGAAGTTCAACCCCGCCGCCGTCGGCGAGGAGAAGCGCCGCGGGCCCCGCTACACGCCGCTCAGCAAGCGTCAGGACCGGCCCGCCGCGATCCTGTGGCTGGTCAAGTTCCACCCCGAGCTGGCCGACAGCCAGATCGCCCGGCTGGTGGGCACGACGAAGCCCACGATCCAGTCGATCCGCGAGCGCACGCACTGGAACATCACCCAGCTGGAGCCGGTCGACCCGGTGGCGCTGGGCCTGTGCAAGCAGTCGGAACTGGACCTGGCGGTGCAGAAGGCCGCCAAGAAGCGCGCCCAAGACGGCGAGGTCATGTCCGACGACGAGCGCCGCAAGCTCGTCTCCACCGAGCAGAGCCTGGCGGGCGAGCCCGAGCCCAAGATGCCCTCGGCGATCTCGGGGCTGGAGACGTTCACCCTGTCGGATACCGGCGAGGAACTGGAGGAGGACGACGACCGCGACGTGTCGGACGCCGACAGCTTCTTCAACCTGCCGAACGACGACGAGGGCGAGGACGGCGAGAACCGCTGACCCGTCCCGCGGCCGTCCCGCCTCCGGCGGACGATGGCCGCGCATCGGCCGTGCCGGGGACGGACGAACGCCGGACTGGCGTCGGGCGTTCGTCGTGACAGGGCCGTGCGGCGCCGCGACGGCCCCACCGGGGGCCTTTATGCGGGCGTGAGCGACTCCGGCCCGACGCCCTCAGCTCGCCGGAACGGGCGCGTCCGCGTGGATCAGCCCCTCGCTCCGCAGGTCGTCCCAGAAGCCGGGCGCGACCGCCTTGCCGAGGGCGAGGTGGTCGTCGATCACCTCGTCGGGACGGCCGCAGCCGATCGCCACCGAATCCACCACGTCCGGGGCCGCGGCGAACTGGATGGCGGCTGTCATCAGGTCCGAGCCGTGGTCATAAGCGATCTCGCGCATGCGGTCGCGCTTGGCCAGCACCTCGGGCGGGATCACGGTGTTGTCGTCGGCATACATGTACTGCCCCTTGCCGGCGAGGAAGCCGTTGCCGAGGGCCGTGCCGATGACCACGCCATTGCCCTTCTCCCGCAGTTTCGGAAAGACCTGCTCCACCGCGTTGTCGTGGTCGAGGAGGTGATACTGGCTGGCCATCAGGTGCAGGTCGGGATCGCTGTCCTCCATGCATTTCAGGATCGGCTCGGGGCGGTTCACGCCCATACCCCAGGCGCGGATCACGCCCTGGTCGCGCAGCTCGCAGAGCGCGGGGAAGGCGCCCTCGACCGCCTGCGGCCAGAGGTCGGTCCAGGGCGCGGGCAGCGCGCCGTTGTCGGGCGACAGGTCGTGGACGAAGGCCACGTCGATCGAGGAGACGCCCAGGCGCTGCAGGCTGTCCTCGATCGAGCGCTTCACGCCGTCGGCGGTGTAATCGTAGATCTCGATGTTGGGGGAGGGCGAATGGGGGAAGATCTGCTGCCCCTCGTGTTCGCGCGCGGCGCGCAGGAGCCGCCCGACCTTGGTCGAGAGCACGTAGCTGTCGGTGGGCTGGCGGTAGAGGAACCGCCCGTAGCGGCGCTCGGCCAGGCCCAGCCCGTAATAGGGGGCCACGTCGAAATAGCGCACGCCCGCCTCCCAGGCGGCCGCCATGGTCGCGTCGGCCTGGGCGTCGGTGGTGAACGTGAACTGGTTGCCGAGCGGCACGCCGCCCAGCCCGAACGCGTGGGGGATCCGGTAGCGGTCCGGTCTGGCCATGAATCATCTCCTGAGATGTGCGGATTGCCGCCCGCGCGGCGGCCCGGGGCTGGGCAACGGCCGCGCCCGCGCAATCGTTCCGCCAATGGACCCCGCATCGCCCGCGCCCTATGCTGCGCGCCGCCGCGACAGGAGATTGCCATGCCCCGCCGGAGTTGCCGATGATCCTCGGGATCGGCACCGACCTTGCCAATATCGACCGTATCCAGGGGGTGCTCGACCGGTTCGGCGACCGCTTCCGCCACCGTGTCTTCACCGAGACGGAGCGGCGCAAGGCCGAGGCCCGCGCCGACATCGCCGGCACCTACGCCAAGCGCTGGGCGGCCAAGGAGGCCTGCTCGAAGGCACTGGGCACGGGGCTGAGGATGGGGATCGCGTGGAAGGACATGGCGGTGGCGAACCTGCCCACTGGCCAGCCGGTGATGGCGGTGACCGGCTGGGCCGCCGACCGGCTGGCGCAGATGACGCCCGAGGGCCACGAGGCGATCATCCACGTCACGCTGACCGACGACCACCCCTGGGCGCAGGCCTTCGTGGTGATCGAGGCGCGGCCCCTCTGAGGGCCGCGCCCGGCGGCCTCACTCGGCCGAGACGTTCGCGAAATGCGACTTGTCGATCAGGCCGTGGATGCCCTTGGTGGCGTCGACCACCTGGCTGACCTCGAAATCCGTCGCCGCGCTGAGATAGGCGAGGGCGGTGGCGCGGTCCATGTCGTACTGCGCCGTCAGGAGGCCGATGGCCTGGCGCACCGCCTCCTTCATCGCCTCGTCGAGATCGGGGTCGAGGCCGACGGGAATCCAGTATTCGTCGGTCTCGCCGATCGGGTTCGTCAGCCCGCCCGTGACCGGGATCTCGTCGCTGCCGGCCTTGAGCAGGGTCAGGCGGAAGGTCGGGCGCATCGAATGTTCGAGCGCGGTCAGCGCCACCTCGCCGTCGCCCTGCGCGGCATGCGGGTCGCCGGTATAGAACATCGCGCCCTCGACGTTGACGGGATAATAGACGGTCGATCCCGCGCCCAGCATGTTGATGTCCATGTTGCCGCCGTATTCGGCGGGCGGCACGGAGGGCACCGGCTCCGGTCGTGTCGGCGGCGACGCCCATCAAGCCCATGAACGGGCGCAGCGGGTATTCCACCAGCTCCTGGCGGGTGTTGTGCAGGAGGCCGTAGACAATGTCCTCCCGCTCGGTGCTGGGCGAGAAGATCGAGACGTTGTGGTAGGCCTCCGGGTTCTCGGCGCTCGCATCCTCGGCCGGCGGCTCGGTCTCGGGGAACTCGCCGGGGAGCGCGCCCTTGCCGTGGCGGTTCGAAATCACGCCGTAGCCGGTCCTGGGCGTGATCGACAGCGTCTCGACCATCAGCACGTCGCCGGGCTCGGCCCCCTCGATGGCGATCGGGCCGGTCACGATATGGGGGCCGTCGCTGAAATCGTGCGCCATGTCCGATCCGGCGATGGCGATCGCGTCCTCGATCACGTCCTCTTCGGGGACGCCGAACTGCTCGAAATAGGCGACCGGGTCGCGGCCCTGATCCTCCAGGATGCCCTCGTGCGACACGGTGTCGAACGTGACGATGGCGCCCGAGGGCACGGTCAGGACCGGTTCGCTCGAGGCGTTCGGCAGGAAGCCCCACATCACCGTCTCGGGCGTGGAGGGCACGTAGAAGCCCTGGCCCTCCGGCGTCTCGGCCTCGCCCGGGGCGTCCATCATCGGCTGCAGCGTCTCGAAATCGCCCTCGAACATCACGGGGTCCACCGGGCCCTGCTCGGCCTGCTGCGCCTGCACCGCGCCGGTCCCGGCCAGCAGGAGGGCGATGGTCTTGTCGATCTTCATTGGATCTCTCTCCTTGGGACGCGGCGAGACTGCGCCGGGGGAGGCCTCCGCGACGAGGCCGGCACCGCCGCCCGGGCGACCCCGGCGCGGATCTGCGCAGATTTCGGGCACCTCCCTGCGGCCATGCGTCCCGAACGGGCAGCGCGACCCCGCCGCGCCGGAACCCGCCCCCCGAACCGGCGTTGGCGCGCGACCCGAGGATGGAGACCAGGACATGCCCGACGACGACCACCGCATCGAGCCCACCGAGCACGAGCTGGGCGCGCTCGGCCACGCGATCCGCCGCGCCTTCGAGATCTCGGAGATGCACGACGACCGCGCCCCCATCGTCGCCGCGGTGCTGATCGACGGCGAGGTGGTGGCCTGGGGCGACAACGAGGTGCATGTCGCGAACGACCCCTCGCGCCACGCCGAGATCGTGGCGATGGCCAACGCCGTCGCCGACCAACCCGAGGACGCCCTGCGGGGCGCGGCGCTCGTCACGACGCTTCAACCCTGCGAGATGTGCCTGGGGGCGATCGGCATGGCGGGGATCGCGCGGGTGATCTTCGCCGCCTCGAAGGGGAACGTGGGGGAGGGCTATTTCGCGTATCCCGACCTGTCGCTCGCCGATTTCGCGGGCGCCGCGAAACGCCCGTTCGGCTGGGCCGGGCCGGTGATGGAGGCCGATGTGCTGCGCCTCTACGCGGATTGACACCGACCGGCGGCCCGCCCATTGAGACCCCGGCAAATCCGGGTCAGGGGCGGTCATGGCGAAGAAAGAGGACAAGGGCGGCGTCTGGGAGACGGTGAAGACCGTGATCTCGGCGCTGCTGATCGCGGGGATCTTCCGCACGCTGTTCTTCCAGCCGTTCTGGATCCCGTCGGGGTCGATGAAGGACACGCTGCTGGTCGGCGACTTCCTGTTCGTCAACAAGATGGCCTACGGCTATTCGCAATATTCCTGCCCGTTCTCGCTCTGCACCTTCATCGACGGGCGCTGGTTCGGCTCCCAGCCCGAGCGGGGCGACGTGGTCGTGTTCCGCCATCCCGTCGCCGGGTCGGACTTCATCAAGCGGCTGATCGGGCTGCCCGGCGACCGCATCCAGGTGCGCGACGGGGTGCTCTACATCAACGGCGAGGCCGCGCCGCAGGAGCCGAACGGCACCTTCGTCGAGACGTTCGACCGGCAGGGGCCGGTCGGCAACCTGCCGCAATGCGAGAATGCCGGCGTGCAGATCGGCGAGGATTGCCTGAAGTCGCGCCTGACCGAGACGCTGCCCAACGGGGTGGCGCACGACATCCTGAACGTGCGGACCTCGCGGCTCGACGACACGCCGGTCTATACCGTGCCCGAGGGGCATTATTTCTTCATGGGCGACAACCGCGACAATTCCACCGACAGCCGGGTCAGCCAATCGGCGATGGGCGTCGGGTTCGTGCCGTTCGAGAACCTGATCGGGCGCGCGGACCGGGTGATCTTCTCCTCCGCCGGGCGCTCGATGCTGTTCTTCTGGACCTGGCGGGCCGATCGCTTCTTCGAGAACATCGTGTGAAGCTGACGGCCGGGCAGAGGGCCTTCGCCGAGCGGCTCGGGCATCGCTTCGCCCGGCCCGACCTGCTCGTGCGCGCCCTGACCCACGGCTCCATCGCCTCGCCCGGCAGCCCCGACAACCAGCGGCTGGAATTCCTGGGCGACCGGGTGCTGGGCCTCGTCATGGCCGAGGCGCTGCTGCGGGCCGACCGCGAGGCGGTCGAGGGCCAGCTCGCCCCCCGCTACAACGCCCTGGTGCGCAAGGAGGCCTGCGCCGAGGTCGCGCGCGAGGCCGGCCTGGGCGAGGTGCTGCGGCTCGGCCGGTCCGAGACGATGACCGGCGGGCGGCGCAAGGAGGCCCTGCTCGGCGACGCGATGGAGGCGGTGATCGCGGCCGTCTACCTCGATGGCGGTCTGGAGGCGGCGCGCGCCGCGATCCTGTCGCTCTGGGCGGAGCGGCTCGACACCGTCGAGGCGGATGCCCGCGATCCCAAGACCGCGCTGCAGGAATGGGCCCAGGCGCGGCGCCAGCCGCCGCCGCGCTATGCCGAGGTGGCCCGCGACGGGCCCGACCACGCCCCCGAATTCACGATCGAGGCCCGGCTGGCCAGCGGCGAGACCGCGCAGGCCACGGCCCGCTCCAAGCGGCAGGCCGAACAGGCCGCGGCCAGAACCCTCCTCGACCGTCTGGAGACCGGACAATGACCACACGCGCGGGCTTCGTCGCCCTGATCGGGGAGCCCAACGCGGGCAAGTCCACGCTGCTGAACCGCATGGTGGGCGCCAAGGTGTCGATCGTGACCCACAAGGTGCAGACCACGCGGGCGCGCATCCGCGGCGTGGCGATCGAGGGCGAGGCGCAGATCGTCTTCGTCGACACGCCGGGCCTGTTCGCGCCGCGCCGCAGGCTGGACCGGGCGATGGTCGCCGCCGCCTGGTCGGGCGCCGCCGACGCCGACGCGGTGGTGCTCCTGGTGGAGGCCCATCGCGGCCTGACCGAGGGGGTGGAGACGATCCTGTCGACGCTCGAGGAGCGCGGGGTCGGCGCGCCGGTGATCCTGGCCATCAACAAGATCGACCGGGTCGATCCCAGGAAGCTGCTGGGCCTGGCCAAGGAGATGAACGAGCGCCACCCCTTCGCCGAGACGTTCATGATCTCGGCCGAGAAGGGGCGCGGGGTGGACGATCTGCGGGCGCATCTGGCCGCGCGGCTGCCGGAGGGTCCGTGGCTCTATCCCGAGGACCAGATCGCCGACCTGCCGATGCGGATGATCGCCGCGGAGATCACCCGCGAGAAGCTGACTTTGCGGCTGCACCAGGAACTGCCCTACCAGCTGACGGTGGAGACGGAATCCTGGGAGGAACGCAAGGACGGATCGGCCCGGATCGACCAGATCATCTATGTGCTGCGCGACGGCCACAAGGGGATCGTGCTGGGCAAGGGCGGTGAGACGGTGAAGGCGGTGTCGAAGGCCGCGCGGGAGGAGCTGTCGGAAATGCTCGACCGCACCGTCCACCTGTTCCTGCAGGTCAAGGTCCGGCCCGGCTGGCTGGACGAGGCGGCGCGCTATTCCCAGATCGGGCTCGATTACGACGATGGCGACTGAGCGCGCGATCTGCGGCCGGGCGGCGATTTTTCGGCGAAAAATCGGCCCCTGATGGTGCGCCTCGCGACCCATATCTGGGTGGGGGCCTATCTGCGGCGGCTCTCGGCCGAGACGGTGCCGGCCTATGTCGCGGCGCGGGGCGACGCCACCGCGGGGGCCGTGCTGGTCAAGGTGGCGACGCTCGACGGCGCGGCCACGGCCTGGCAGAGGAGCTACGATTTCGAGCGCGACGCGCGGGTCTGGATGGAGCTCGCCCGCGGCCCGGAGGCGGAGGTCGACCGCGCGGTGGCCGCGCAGCGCCGCACCGATCCCGACCTGTGGGTGATCGAGATCGAGGACCGGGCGGGGCGCAGCTTCCTCGACGCGCCGGGGCTGGAATGAGCGGGGGGGCGGCGCCGTGATCGAATGGCGCGAGGAGGGGATCGCGCTGGCGGTGCGCCGCCACGGCGAGGCGGATGCCATCCTCGAGGTGCTGACGCCGGGCCATGGCCGCCATGCGGGCGTCGTGCGGGGCGGGGGCGGGCGGCGGCTGGCGCCGCTGATGCAGCCGGGCGCGGGTCTCTCCCTATGCTGGCGCGCGCGGCTGGAGGATCACCTGGGCCATTTCACCGTCGAGCCGGTGCAGAGCCGCGCGGCGCTCCTCGCCGATCCGCTGGCGCTGTCGGGATTGTCGGCGCTGACCGCGATCCTCGCCTTCGCGCTGCCGGAGCGGGAGGCGATGCCGGGCGTCTACGAGGCGAGCCTCGCCGTGATCGCGCTGATGGAGGAGGGGGCGCCGTGGCCGCTGGCCTATCTGCGCTGGGAGATGGGCCTTCTGGAGCGGCTGGGCTATGGCCTCGACCTGGGGCGCTGCGCGGTGACGGGGGCGACGCGGGATCTCGCCTTCGTCTCGCCGCGCAGCGGAAGGGCGGTGTCGCGCGCGGGCGCCGGCGACTGGGCCGAACGGCTGCTGCCGCTGCCGGGCGTGCTGCGCGACGGGGCCCGCCCGGGACCGGGCGAGATCTCGGAGGGGCTGCGCGTCACCGGCCATTTCCTCGACCGGCGGCTGGCGGCACCGTCGGGCCGCGCGCTGCCGGCGGCGCGGGCGCGGCTGCTGACGCGGCTGGCGCGGGAGGGGGCCTGAACCCTCAGCCCCGCCCGGTCCGCTCCTGCAGCGCGTCGATGCGCTTCGACGCCTCGGCCTTGGTCAGGCCGGGGTCGAATTCCTCGCCGCATTCCTCGCACAGGGTCTGGAGGTAGGAGGCTTGGGCGCCGGTCATCTCCTCGTCGCCGGTGGTCCAGTTCTCCACCGGCTTCTCGGCGTTCGAGGGCGTGTCGGATTTCGGGTGCGAAAGGTCGTCGTCGGCCATGATTGTGTTCCTGATATGTTCCGGAGGTATCCCGGGTCGAACGCCGCCGGGGGGCTCGGGTTCCCTCACCCCTTCAGCGCCGCGATCCGGGCATCGGCCTGTTCGCGGGTGAGGGTGGCGTCGAACGCCTCGTCCCGCGACTCGCAGAGGCGGCGCAGCTCGGCCGCCTGGACCTCGGTCATGGGCGCCCCGGCATCCTCGCGCCGGCCCGAGAGGACGCCGCCGCCGACCGGGAATTCGGCCGCGTCGGGCGTGGTGCGGGGCGTTTCGCCGTCGCCGGGCCTGGCCTTGGGGTCCTGTGCCATGTCCACCTCGTCTGCTGGCGGACCAATGCGCGCGCGGGGCGCGGGGTTCCGCTTGCCAAGGCGGGGCGCCCCGATCACGATGGCGGGATGGAGGACCTCATCGCCGCCGCCGCCGCCGTTCGCGAGAACGCCCATGCCCCCTATTCCGGCTTCCGGGTGGGGGCCGCGATCCGCACGCCGGACGGGCGGATCTTTGCCGGGTGCAACGTCGAGAACGTGGCCTATCCCGAAGGCACCTGCGCCGAGGCGGGGGCGATCGCGGCGATGGTCGCGGCCGGCGAACGGCGCATCGCGGCCATCGCCGTCATCGCCGACAGCCCGGCGCCGGTCCCGCCCTGCGGCGGCTGCCGGCAGCGGATCGCGGAATTCGCCGCCCCCGACGCGCCCGTGACGCTGGCGACCACCGCCGGGGCGACGATGCGGACCCATGTCGCGGCGCTGCTGCCGGGGGCCTTCGGACCGGACCACATGGCGTCGTGAGCGTGCGCGAGCTTCTTGCCACGCTGCGCCGGGGCGAGGTCCCCGCGCCCGAGGCGGTCGCGGGCTTCGCCGCCGGGCTGGCGCGCGGTGGCGTCAGCGACGCCCAGGCGGGCGCCTTCGCGATGGCCGTCTGCACCGGCCCGGGCCTGGGGACGGCGGGGCGCGTGGCGCTGACCCGCGCCATGACCGAGGGCGGCGAGCGCCTGTCCTGGGGGGCGGGCGCGCCGGTGCTCGACAAGCATTCGACCGGCGGCGTGGGCGACCCGGTGTCGCTGGTCCTCGCCCCCGCGCTGGCGGCGCTGGGGGCGCGGGTGCCGATGCTGTCGGGGCGGGGGCTGGGCCATACCGGCGGCACGCTCGACAAGCTGGAGGCGGTGCCGGGCCTGTCGGTGGAGATGGACGCGGAGCGCCTGCGCGCCCAGGTGGCGCGGACGGGATGCGCCATCGTCGCGGCGCCGGGCGACATCGCCCCCGCCGACCGCCGCCTCTATGCGATCCGGGACGTGACCGGCACGGTGGACCAGATCGACCTCATCACCGCGTCGATCCTGTCGAAGAAGCTCGCCGCGGGCGTGGCCGGGCTGGTCCTCGACGTGAAGGCGGGGCGGGGGGCGTTCATGGCCGACGCGGCGGCGGCGCGGGCGCTGGCCCGGGCGCTGGTGGACACCGCGCGCGGCGCCGGCTGCCGGGCGGCGGCGCTGGTGACGGCGATGGACGAGCCGCTGGCGCCGGCCTGCGGCAACGCCCTCGAGGTGGCCGAGGCGGTGGCCACCCTGCGCGGCACGGCCCGCGACGGGCGCCTGAGGGGCGTCGTCGTCGCGCTGGGGGCCGAGCTGCTGGCGCTGGGCGGGCTCGTGGCGGAAGCGGCGGCGGGGCGGGCCCGGATGGAGGGCATCCTCGACGACGGCGGCGCGGCGGCGCGGTTCGCCGCCATGATCGCCGCGCAGGGCGGCCCGGCGGACCTGATCGACCGCCCCGGGCGCCACCTGCCATCCGCCCCGGTCATCCGCGACGTGGCGGCGCGACGGGCGGGGACGATCGCGGCCATCGACGGCGCCGCGCTCGGCCGGGCGGTGGTGGCGCTGGGCGGCGGGCGCCAGCGGGAGGGGGCGGCGATCGACCCGGCCGTGGGGCTCGACCGGATCGCGCGGACCGGCGCGCGGCTGGAGCGCGGCGACCCGATCTGCCGCCTGCACGCCGCCTCGCCGGAACAGGCCGACGCGGCCGAGGCGCGGGTCCGCGAGGCGGTCGCCTTCGGCGCGGCGCCGCCGGAGGCGCCGCTGGTGCTGGAGCGGGTGGCATGAGCCGGGCGGTGCTGATCGTGCTCGACAGCGTGGGCATCGGCGGCGCGCCGGACGCCGCGGCGTTCGGCGATGCGGGCGCCAACACGGTGGGCCACATCGCCCGCGCGCTGGCCGGGACCGACCGGCCGCTCCGCCTGCCGAACCTGGACCGGCTGGGCCTCGGCCGGGCGCTGCGGCTCGCCTCGGGGATGGAGGCGCCGGGCCTCGGCGCGGCGCCGGAGGGACGCTGGGGCGCGGCGACGGAGGTCTCGCGCGGCAAGGACACGCCGTCGGGGCATTGGGAACTGGCCGGGCTGCCGGTGCCCTGGGACTGGACCGTCTTTCCCGAGAGCGATCCCTGCTTCGACGCCGCGCTGGTGGCGCGGGTCTGCCGCCTGGCGGGCACCGAGGGCATCCTGGGCAACCGCCATGCGAGCGGCACCAACATCATCGAGGAGGAGGGCGCGGCGCATCTGCGGACCGGCTGGCCGATCTGCTATACCTCCACCGACAGCGTGTTCCAGATCGCCGCCCACGAGGAGGTGTTCGGCCTCGACCGGCTGCTGTCGCTCTGCGCGGACCTGGCGCCCGAGCTGCACGCCCGCAAGGTGGGGCGGGTCATCGCGCGGCCGTTCACGGGCGATGCGGAGGCGGGCTGGACGCGGACGCGGAACCGCCGCGACTTCGCCATCGCGCCGCCGCGCCCGACGCTCTGCGACTGGGTGCAGGACGCGGGCGGGCGCGTCCACGCGGTGGGCAAGATCGGCGACATCTTCTCGATGCGGGGCATCGACACGAATGCGAAGGGCAGCGACGCCGAGCTGCTGGAGGCGCTGTCGGCGCGGATCGACACGGCCGGGGACGGGGCGCTGATCTTCGCCAATTTCGTGGAATTCGACAGCCTTTACGGCCATCGCCGGGACGTGGCCGGATATGCCCGGCACCTGGAATGGTTCGACGCCGCCCTGCCGGGATTGCTGGCCCGGCTGCGCGCCGACGACCTGCTGGTCGTGACCGCCGATCACGGCAACGATCCGACCTACCGGGGCACCGATCACACGCGCGAGAGGGTGCCGGTCCTGATGGCGGGGCGCGGGGCCGGGGAGCTGGGGCACATCGCCTTCGCCGACGTGGCCGCGACCGTGGCCCACCACCTTGCCGTCGCCAATCAGGGACCGGGGAGACGCCTCCTGTGAGCCGCCCGAAACTCGACCTCCACCTTCACCTCGAGGGGGCGGCGCCGCCGGACCTGATCCGCCGGATCGCCGCCGAGCGGCACGTGGACCTGTCGGGGATCTTCGACGCGGAGGGGCGGTACCGCTTCGACGGGTTCGCCGATTTCCTGCGCGTCTACGAGGCGGCGACGGGGGTGCTGCGCTCGCCCGAGGATTTCGCGCGGCTGACCCGCGCCGTGCTGGAGGAACAGGCCCGCCACGGCGTCGTCTATACCGAGATCTTCGTGTCGCCGGATTTCTGCGGCGGCGGCGACCTGCCGGCCTGGCGGGAATATCTGGGCGCGATCGCGGAGGCGGCGGCCGCGATGGAGCGCGAGGCCGGCATCACCATGCGCGCCATCGTCACCTGCATCCGCCATTTCGGGCCCGAGCGGGCGCGCCGCGCGGCGCGCTGCGCCGCCGAGACGGCGGGCGATTTCGTCGTCGGCTTCGGCATGGGCGGCGAGGAGCGGGCGGGGCGGGCGCGCGATTTCGCCTATGCGTTCGACATGGCGCGGGAGCCGGGGCTGGGGCTGACCTGCCATGCGGGGGAATGGGCCGGACCGGGCAGCGTGGCCGAGGCGCTCGACCACCTGCGCGTCGCCCGGATCGGCCACGGCGTGCGCGCCATCGAGGATCCGGGCCTGGTGGAGCGGCTGGTGGAGGACGGCATCGTGCTGGAGGTCTGCCCGGGATCGAACGTGGCGCTGGGGCTCTACAAGTGGGACCGCCACCCGGTGGAAAAGCTGCGCGAGGGCGGGGTGAAGTTCACCGTCTCCACCGACGATCCGCCCTTCTTTCACACTGACATGTCGCGGGAATACGAGCGGCTGGAGCAGGTCTTCGGCTGGGACGAGGCGGTCTTCGC
Source organism: uncultured Paracoccaceae bacterium (assembly GCA_947487205.1). GTDB lineage: Bacteria > Pseudomonadota > Alphaproteobacteria > Rhodobacterales > Rhodobacteraceae > Palleronia. The sequence continues at coordinate 34,286 of CANKVU010000018.1, forward strand.
CAAGATCGCCGCCATTGCCGTCGAGGCCGCCTTCTGCGACGAGGCGACGCGGACCCGGCTGAAGGAGAGGATCGGCGCATGAGCGAGCATTGCCACGTCGTCACGCACCCGCTGGTGCAGCACAAGCTGACCATCATGCGCGAGAAGGACACCTCCACCGCCGTGTTCCGGCAGCTTCTGCGCGAGATCAGCCAGCTTCTGGCCTACGAGGTGACGCGCGACCTGCCGATGACGACGACGGTGATCGAGACGCCGCTGACCGAGATGGAGGCGCCGCGGCTGGCGGGCCGCAAGCTCGCGCTGGTGTCGATCCTGCGCGCGGGCAACGGCCTTCTGGACGGGATGCTGGACCTGATCCCGTCGGCGCGGGTGGGCTTCGTCGGCCTCTATCGCGACGAGGAGACGCTGGAGCCGGTGGAATACTACTTCAAGGTGCCCCAGGACCTCGACCGGCGGGTGGTGATCGCGGTGGACCCGATGCTCGCCACCGGCAATTCCTCGGCCGCCGCGATCGAGCGGCTGAAGCAGGCGGGGGCGAAGGACATCCGCTTCCTGTGCCTCCTGGCCGCGCCCGAGGGGGTGGAGCGGATGCGCCAGGCGCATCCGGACGTGCCCGTCACCACGGCGGCCATCGACGAGCGGCTGGACGAGAACGGCTATATCCTGCCGGGCCTGGGGGACGCGGGCGACCGGCTCTACGGGACGAAGTGAGGGGAGGGGACGGCCGGGTGGCGCCGTCCCTTCCGACCGCGCCCCTGACGGCCCGACTGCCGCGCCCCGTCACGGCTCAGTCGAAGCGCTTTCGCAGCTCGTATTTCTGCACCTTGCCGGTGGAGGTCTTGGGCAGGTCGGCGAAGATCACCTGCTTGGGGCGCTTGAAGCCCGCGAGGCGCTCCTTCGTCCAGGCGATCAGCTCCTCCTCGGTGGCCTCCTGGCCCTCCACCAGCTCGACGAAGGCGCAGGGGACCTCGCCCCATTTCTCGTCCGGCTTCGCCACCACGGCGGCCAGCGACACGGCCGGATGGGCGGCCAGGCAGCTCTCGACCTCGATCGAGGAGACGTTCTCGCCGCCCGAGATGATGATGTCCTTGGCGCGGTCGGCGATCTTGAGGTAGCCGTCGGGGTGCTGCACGGCGAGGTCGCCGGTATGGTACCAGCCGCCCGAGAAGGCCTCCGCCGTGGCCTCGGGGTTGCGGTAATAGCCCTTCATGATGCCGTTGCCGCGCATGGCGATCTCGCCCTGGGCCTGGCCGTCCCAGGGCAGGCGCTGGCCGTCCTCGCCCAGCACCACCGCCTCCTCCAGCATCAGCATCGGCACGCCCTGGCGGGCCTTGCGGGTCGCGCGCGCCTCGGCGTCGAGATCGGCCCAGTCGGGGTTCCAGGTGCATTCGGTGCCGGGCCCGTAGCATTCGGTCAGCCCGTAGACATGGGTGACGTTGAAGCCGATCTCCTCGATCCGGCGCAGGGTGGAGGGGGGCGGGGGTGCGGCCGCGACGAAAACTTCGACCGTGTGGGGCAGCTCGCGCCGTTCGTCCGCCCTGGCGTTCACGAGGGAGTTGAGGATTATCGGCGCGCCGCCGAAATGCGTGGCGCCCTTGTCGGCGATGGCGTCGTAGATGTTGCGGGCGGTGATGTCGCGGCAGCAGATCACCGTGCCGCCCAGGCCGGGCATCATCCAGACATGGGTCCAGCAATTGCAGTGGAACATCGGCACGATCGTCAGGAGCCGGGCGCCGACCGACATCCGCCAGGCGACGAGGTTGCCGATGGTGGAGAGATAGGCGCCGCGATGGGAATAGACGACGCCCTTGGGCCGCCCCGTGGTGCCGGAGGTGTAGTTGAGGGACAGGCTCTCCCACTCGTCGGCGGGCAGGACGAAGGGGGCGTCCGCGTCGCCTTCCGACAGGAGGTCCTCGAAGGTGGGATGGCGGCCGCTGGCCTCGTGACCGGCGTTGGGGTCGGCGCATTCGACGAGGAGGGGGGCCGGGCCCTTCATCCGGTCCACCGCCTGCTCGACGGGGTCGAGGAAGGCGCTGTCGACGAGGACCACCCTGGCCTGGCCATGGTCGAGGATGTAGGCGAGCGTCTCGGGCTCCAGCCGCATGTTGATCGTGTTGAGCACGAAGCCCCCTGCCGGCACGCCGAAGGTGGCGATGGCATGGGCGGCGATGTTGGGCATCACCGTGGCTACGACCTGGCCCGGCTTCACACCGCGCGCGGCGAGCGCCGAGGCGAGGCGCGCGCAATCGGCGTGATATTCGGCGTAGGTCCAGCTTCGGTCGCCATCCACCAGCGCCTCGCGGTCGGCGAAGACGGTGCGGGCGCGTTCAAGGTAGGACAGGGGGGTCAGGGGGACGTGGTTCGCGCGGTTGCGCTCCAGCCCCGTCTCGTCGTCCATCCAGCCCATTGCCGCTCCTCCCTCTCGATCCCTCGGCCCACGATAACGCGGATCGCGGGCGAGACCAGCGGGACGCTCGCACGGCTTGACCCCGGGGGGCGGCGGAGCCTATGCCCGGGCGGCCCCGCGATGGCGTCGCGCGGCGCGCGCGTCCCTCATTTCCCGTCCTGAACGCCCGGACGCGCCCCCGACGGGGGCCAGCCGATGCGAGGCCGTCCCATGAACCGCACCCCCCTCTCCGACACCGTCATCGGCATGATCGCCATGGTGCTCGCCATGGGCCTCCTGCCCGTGGGGGACACGCTGTCGAAGCTCCTGACCGGGGAGATGCCGCCGGTGGAGGTGACGATGTGGCGCTTCGTGGCGCAGGGGCTGTTCCTGGCGCCCGTCGCGCTGGTGATGCGCCGGGTCGAGGCGGGGGGCATGTTCTCGCCCATCGTGGCGCTGTCGGGGGGGCTCTTCATGGTGGCGCTGACGGGGCTCATCACCGCCTTCGCGGTCATGCCCATCGCGACGGCCATCGCGATCTTCTTCGTCGAGCCGCTGGTCCTGACGCTCCTGACCGGTCCTCTGCTGGGCGAGCGGGTGGGGCCGCGGCGGCTCGCGGCCGTGGCCGTGGGGCTGGCCGGGGCATTGCTGGTGATCCGGCCGGGATTTTCCGTCTATGGCGCGGTGACGCTCCTGCCGCTGATGGCGGCCACGGCCTATGCGCTGAACATGATCCTTCTCAGGATCGCCTGCCGGACCCGGTCGGGGCTGACGGTGCAATGCGGGGCGACGGCCTATGCCGCCTTGGGCATGATCGCGCTGGTCTGGGCGCTGGATGCGGGGGGCGCGATCCGGGTGGCGCCGCCCGCGACGCATCCGATCTGGGTGTGGGGCGCGATCCTGGGGGCGGGCGGGCTGGCCGCGACGACCTTCGTGCTGATCGCCGAGGCGTTCCGCCGGGCCGAGGCGGGGGCGCTGGCGCCGTTCCAGTACCTGGAGATCGTGGGGGCGACGGCGATGGGGTGGCTCGTCTTCGGCGACTTCCCCGACGCGCTGACCTGGGCCGGCATCGCGGTGATCCTGGCCTCTGGCCTCTATGTCTTCCACCGGGAGCGGAAAGTGGGCGTGTGAGGGGGCGGGGGAGGCCCCGCCCCACCGATCATGCGGCGGCGGCGGCGCCGTCGCCGTAGCGGGCGTAGAAGGTGGCCCCCTCCTCGGCCATCCGGCGCAGGAGGTCGGGTGCCGCGAAGCGGTCGCCGTGGACGGACTGGAGGCCGTCGCAGACCTCCACCGCCCGTGCCGCGCCCAGCATGTCGAGCCAGGAGAAGGGGCCGCCCGACCAGGGCGCGAAGCCCCAGCCCAGGATCGCGCCCACGTCGCCCTCGCGGATATCCTCCAGCACGCCCTCCTCGAAGGCGCGCACGGCCTCCAGCACCTGGGCCATCATCAGGCGGTGCTGCACGGCGGAGAGGTCGGGCTGGTCCTCGGCCTGGGGATAGCGCTCGGCCAGGCCGTCCCAGAGGCCCTGGCGCTTGCCGTCGTCCCCGTAGGCGTAGAAGCCGGCCTTCGCCTTGCGGCCCATGCGGCCCTGGTCGGCCATCCAGAACAGCACCTCGTCCACCTCCCCGTCGGGGTAGGCGTCGCCCATGGCGGCGCGGGTGGCCTTGGCGATCTTCACCCCGAGGTCGATGGAGGTCTCGTCCACAAGCTGCAGCGGTCCGAGGGGGAAGCCGAGGAGCTTCGCCGCGTTCTCGATCAGCGCCGGGTTCACCCCCTCGCCCACCATGCGGACGCCTTCGTTGATGTAGGGGATGATGCAGCGGTTGGCGTAGAAGAAGCGCGCGTCGTTGACGACGATGGGCGTCTTGCGGATCTGGCGCACGAAGTCGAGCGCCTTGGCCACGGCGCGGTCGCCCGTCTTCTCGCCCTTGATGATCTCCACCAGCATCATTTTGTCCACGGGGGAGAAGAAGTGGATGCCGATGAACTGCTCGGGCCTTTCGCTGGCCGTCGCGAGGTCGGTGATCGGCAGGGTCGAGGTGTTGGTGGCGAAGACGCAATCGGGGCCGGCGGCGGCCTCGGCCCGCTTCGTGACCTCGGCCTTGATCTCCGGGTCCTCGAACACCGCCTCGACGATCAGGTCGCAGTCCGACAGGGCCTCGTATTCCGTGGTGGCGTTGATGCGGCCCAGGACCTCGTCCTTCTTCTCGGGCGTGACCTTCTTTCGTCGCATCCCCTTGTCGAGGAGGTCCTCGGAATAGGATCTTCCCTTGTCGGCGGCGGCCTGCTCTTGGTCGATCAGCACCACGTCGATGCCGGCATTGGCGGCCACGTAGGCGATGCCCGCCCCCATCATGCCGGCGCCCAGAACGCCCAGTTTCCGCACCTTCTGGTCGGGGGCCTCGGGGCGGTTGGCGCCCTTCTCCAGCGCCTGCTTGTTGAGGAAGAGCGAGCGGATCATGGCCGAGGAGGAGGGGTTCATCAGCACGTCGACGAACCAGCGCGCCTCGATCCGGAGCGCGGTCTCGAAGGGCACCATCGCGCCCTCGTAGACCGCCGAGAGGAGCGCCCGCGCGGCCGGATAGACGCCCTTGGTCTTGCCGTTGACCATGGCCGAGGCGCCCACGAAGGTCATGAAGCCGGCCGGGTGGTAGGGCCCGCCGCCCGGCATCTTCCACCCCTTCTGGTCCCAGGGCTTGACGATGTCGGCGTCGGTGGCCGAGAGCACCCATTCCCTGGCCCTGGACAGGAGCTGATCGGCCGCGACCACCTCGTCCACGAGGCCGGCCCCCCTGGCCTTCGCGGGGTCCAGCATCTTGCCCTCGAGCAGGACCGGGGAGGCGGCCATTGCGCCGACCATGCGCGAATAGCGGGTGGTGCCGCCGCCGCCCGGGAAGATGCCGACCAGGATCTCGGGCAGGCCGATCCTGGCCTTGCCCTCGGCCATGAAGCGGCGGTGGCAGGCCAGCGCGATCTCGGTGCCGATGCCGGCCGAGGTGCCGGGGATGGCGCAGGCCACCGGCTTGCCGCCCTTGTTGCGCTCGTCCATGCCCGCCCGCTCCAGCTTGCGCAGGATGCGGTGGCCCTCCATCGTGAAGTCGAACAGGCCCTGGGCCGGGTTCTCGCCCGATTGCTCGCGGATATGCGCCAGCACGTTGAGGTCCATCCCGCCGGCGAAATCGGCCTTGCCCGAGGTGACGACGATCCCCTTGACCGCCGGGTCGGCGAGCGCGGCGTCGATCAGCGCCTCGACCTCGGCCAGGGCCTCGCGGGTCAGGACGTTCATCGAGCGGTCGGGCATGTCCCAGGTCAGGACCGCGACGCCGTCTTCATGGGTCTGGAGTGTGAAATCGCTCATCGGTGGATCTCCTGACAGGCGGGGGCCGCCCGCCGGATCGATCCGGCGGGGCGGTGTGCATGGGTCTCGCGGGGGGTCAGCGGCGCTGCTGGTCGGCCCGGGCCGAGGGCACCCGGCGGTCGTTCTCGGCCACCCAGTCGGCGATGGCGTCGAAGGCCAGGTCCTCGAACTCGATCATCTCGACGCCCAGGCCGCCGGACTTCTTGCCCAGGAAGTAGCGCGCCCGGGTCTCGCCCCGCCGCGCCCCGTCCGGGTCGACGTAGTACCAGACCACCGTGGCGGCATAGCGGCGCTCGGACACGGTCTCGATCTCGGTGACCATGGCGCGGAGATAGTCGATCCCGGCCGCCTCCAGCCCCTCGAACTTGGCGCGGAAGAACTGCTCGATCGCCGCCCGGTCGGGCAGCATCGAGACATGGCGCCCGTCCCCCGGCAGCATCACCACCAGGGGCACGCCGTAGCCGCGCGCCAGGAGGTCGAATCGGCCGGCGCGCAGATGCAACGCCTGATTGGTGAAGAATTGCTGAACGCTCGATGGCATTCCCGGACACTAGATCGTTAACCTGCAAGTTGTCGAGCCTCAACATGTCCGGTCGAGCGCACGTTCTGCGGTTCCCGCTCCGGCCGGCCATCAGACCCGCTCGAGGATCGTCGCCGCACCCATGCCGGAGGCGATGCAGAGCGTGGCGAGGCCCGTCTCCCGGTCGGACCGCTCCATCTCGTCGAGAAGCGTGCCGAGGATGATCGCGCCGGTGGCGCCCAGGGGATGGCCCATGGCGATCGCGCCGCCATTGGGGTTGAGCCGCGCGGGATCGACGCCGAAGGCCTGCAGGAAGCGCAGCACCACCGAGGAGAACGCCTCGTTCACCTCGAAAAGGTCGATGTCGCCCACCTCCATGCCGGTCTCGCGCAGGATCTTCTCGGTCACGGGGACGGGGCCGGTGAGCATGATGGTGGGATCGGTGCCGATCTTGGCGGTGGCGCGGATCCGGGCGCGGGGCGTCAGGCCCCAGCGCTCGCCGAATTCCTTCGACCCGACCAGGAGCCCCGCGGCGCCGTCGACGATGCCGGAGGAGTTGCCGGCATGGTGGATGTGCTCGATCCGCTCGAGATGGGGGTACTTCATCAGCGCCACCTGGTCGAAGCCGGGCATGGTCTCGCCCATCTCCTTGAAGGAGGGGGCGAGCGCGCCCAGGGATTGCATGTCGGTCCCGGGCCGCATGTGCTCGTCGCGGTCGAGGATCGGCAGGCCGTTGCGGTCCCGGACCTCGAGGATCGAGCGGGAGAAGCGGCCGTCGGCCCAGGCGGCGGCGGCGCGGCGCTGGCTCTCCACCGCGAAGGCGTCGGCGTCGTCCCGGGTGATGCCGTATTCCGTCGCGATGATGTCGGCCGAGATGCCTTGCGGGACGAAGTAGCGCGCCATCGCCACCGAGGGGTCGACGGCGATCGCCGCGCCGTCCGATCCCATCGGGACGCGGCCCATCATCTCCACCCCGCCGGCGATGTAGCCCGCGCCGGCGCCGGCCCGGACCTGGTTGGCGGCCAGGTTCACCGCCTCGAGCCCGCTGGCGCAGAAGCGGTTGATCGACAGCCCCGGGATCGCCTCGTCGAGGTCCGAGGCCAGCACCGCGGTCCGCGCCAGGCAGCCGCCCTGCTCGCCGACCTGGGTGACGTTGCCCCAGATCACGTCCTCCACCGCCGGCCCCTCGAGCCCGGAGCGCTCGGCCAGCGCGTTCAGCACCAGCGCCGAGAGGCGCACCGAGGTCACCTCGTGCAGCGCGCCGTCCTTGCGGCCCCTGCCGCGCGGCGTGCGCACGGCGTCGTAGATATAGGCGTCGCTCATCGTGTCCTCCTTCAGGCCGCGCGGGGCATGAGGTCGTAGGGATGCTTCCAGCCCGGAAGCTCCTGGATGCCGGTCAGCCAGCGGTCGATCGCGGGCCAGTCCGCCCGGTCGAACCCGAACGGCTCCGGGTAATAGAGGTACGAGCAGCAGGACAGGTCCGCGACCGTGACGTTCCGTCCCGCGATCCACTCGTGCTCGGCCAGGTGGGTGTCGAGCACCTCGTAGGCGGAGCGCAGCCGCCCCTGCAGGAAGTCGATCACCGGCCGGGGGCGCTTCTGCTCGGGCAGGAAGTTCATCAGGAACCGGGTCATCCCGGCCATCGAGGAGAACTTGTGGTTGTCCCAGAATTGCCAGCGCAGGACCTCGCGCGCCTCGTCGCGGTCCGCACCGCCGAGCTTGCCGGTCTCCTCGACCACCCAGGACTGGATGACGCCGGACTGGGTCAGCCGCAGGTCGCCGGAGACCATCACGGGGGCCTCGCCCATCTCGTTGACCTCGCGCCGGTAGGTCTCGCTCCGGGTCTCGCCGTTGAAGAAGTCGACGAAGACCGGTTCCCAGTCGAGCCCGGCCAGTTCCAGGGCCAGCGCCGCCTTGTAGGCATTGCCGCTCTCGCCGAAGCAATGGAGTCGGATGGTCATGGGCTGGATCTCCTTGTGGCCGCCGCCGGGGGCTTCGCGCCCCCGGACCCCCGCGGGGTATTTGCAAAAGGATGAAGGGCGCAAAGACTTCGTCAATCCTTCGCGGCTATCCCCGTCCGGCGGTACAGGCTGGGGAGCCGATGACCGCAAAGGGTGAAGCCCCGTCCCGGACGCCTGCGGCCTGGCCGCCCGGCCGGGGCGGGGCCGATCCGCCTCCCTCACCCTTTTCCCAAATACCCCGGCCCGCCGGCCCGCCGCGGGGCGCAGCGCCCCGGGCAGGGCGGGATGTCAGAAATTCGCGGCGTCGAGCGTCATCACGGGGTCGGCGCCGCTTTCGATCCGGGCGCGGTGCATGGCCGTCGCCGGCAGCTGGCGCGCCATGTAGTAGCGTCCCGTCGCGAGCTTGGCCTCGTAGAAGGCGGGGTTGGCGGTGCCGCCGTCGAGCGCCGCGTGGGCGGCCTTCGCCATCCGCGCCCACATCAGCCCCAGGCAGACATGGCCGAAGAGGTGCATGAAGTCGTAGGAGCCCGACAGCGCCTCGTCGGGGTTCTGGACGCCTTGCTGCATGAAGAACATCGCCGCGCCCTGGAGGTCCTTCGACGCGGCTTTCAGCGGATCGAGGAAATTGGCCTTGAGGCGGGCGTCCTGGGCGTTCCGGGCGATGAAGTCCTTCACCAGGTCGAAGAAGGCCATGACCGTCCGGCCGCCGTTCAGCCCCAGCTTGCGCCCCACGAGGTCGAGCGACTGCACGCCGTTCGTGCCCTCGTAGATCATGGTGATGCGGGCGTCGCGGACGAATTGCTCGAGCCCCCATTCGGTGGTGAAGCCCGACCCGCCCAGGGTCTGCTGCGCCAGTACCGTGGTCTCGAACCCCTTGTCGGTCAGGAATCCCTTCAGCACCGGGGTCAGCAGCGAGACCAGGGCCTCGGCCTCGGAATCGTCCATCCGGTGCGAGCGGTCGATGAGGTGCGCGCCCCAGAGCGCGAAGGCGCGCGCGCCCTCCACGAAGCTCTTCTGGTCGAGCAGGTTGCGGCGCACGTCGGGGTGCACGATGATCGGGTCGGCGGGGCCGTCGGGGTTCCGCGGGCCGGTCACGTCGCGGCCCTGCAGGCGGTCGCGCGCGAAGCCGACCGCGTTCTGGTAGGCGACCGAGCCCATGGCGTAGCCCTGCACGCCGACGCCCAGCCGGGCCTCGTTCATCATCGTGAACATGGCGCGCATGCCCTTGTGCGCCTCGCCCAGCAGGTAGCCGGTCGCGCCGTCGTAGTTCATCACGCAGGTGGCGTTGCCGTGGATCCCCATCTTGGATTCCAGACCGCCGCAGGCGACGGCGTTGCGGTCGCCGAGCGCGCCGTCCTCGTTGACGAGGAACTTCGGCACGATGAAGAGGGAGATGCCCTTGACCCCGGCCGGGCTGCCCGGGATCCGCGCCAGCACCAGGTGGACGATGTTGTCGGTCAGGTCGTGCTCGCCGGCGGAGATCCAGATCTTCTGCCCGGTGATCCGGTAGGTGCCGTCGGCCTCCGGCTCGGCCCGGGTGCGGATCAGGCCCAGATCGGTGCCGCATTGCGGCTCGGTCAGGTTCATCGTGCCCGACCAGCTGCCGTCGACGATCCGGGGCAGCCAGGTGCGCTTCTGTGCCTCGGTGCCGTGGGCGTGGATGGCGTTGTAGGCGCCGTGGGAGAGGCCCTGGTACATGTTGAAGGCCATGTTGGCGGAGACGAACATCTCTCCCACCGCCGTGTTGAGCAGGTGCGGCATGCCCTGGCCGCCGTATTCGGGATCGCAATCGAGCCCGATCCAGCCGCCCTCGCGCATGCGCTCGTAGGCGGCGCGGAACCCCTCGGGGGTGCGGACGACGCCGTTCTCGAGCCGGCAGCCCTGCCGGTCGCCGACCGCGTTCAGGGGGTGGAGCACCTCCTCCGCCAGCTTGCCGGCCTCCGCCAGGATGGCGCCGGTCAGGTCCGGGTCCAGCTCCTCGTAGCCCGGGACCGCCGAATTGCGGACATCGAGCATCTCGTCGAGGACGAAGCGGATGTCCTCGATCGGCGCGCGGTAGGTTGTCATGGCGTCCTCCCCTCGGCGCCGTCAGGCGGCGGAGTTCTTGCGGATGTCGGTCAGGGCGCGCGCGACGAAATCCATCTGGTCCTCCAGGTCGGCGATCACGTCGTCGAGCTCGGCGCGGCGGGCGCGCAGATCCGACAGCCGTTCGCGCGCGAGGTCGTGGCTGCGGGCGAGCTGCGCCTCCTGGGCGCGCCCCTGGCCGTAGAGATCCAGGAGCTGGCGGATCTCCTCGAGGCTGAACCCGTAGCGCTTGCCGCGCAGGATCAGCTTCAGCCGCGCGCGGTCGCGCCGGGTGAAAAGCCGCTTCTGCCCCTGGCGGATCGGAGCCAGAAGCTCCTTCGCCTCGTAGAACCGCAGGGTCCGGGGGGTGACGTCGAAGGCGTCGCACATTTCCCGGATGGTCATCGTTCCGTCGGTCACGGACTCCTCCATCTCTCTTGTCGTGCAGTACTTGCGGTCCGGTGCGAGGTCCTGCAAGCACCTGTGACGTTTACGTAATACGGACGTTGCGTCATTTTTCCGGCAGCGTCGCGGCGACCTCGTCCCGGGTGCGGCGGAGGCTGTCGATCGCCTGTTCGAGCTGGCGGGCCTCCTCGCCGAGGGTGGCGAGCTGGCGGTCGGCGAGTTCCACCCAGGCGCGCATCTGCGCCTCGGTCCCCGCCTCGTCGTAGATCCGCAGCCATTGCCGGATCTCCTCGAGGCTGAAGCCCCAGCGCCGCCCGCGCAGGATCAGCGTCATCCGCGCCACGTCGCGCGGCCGGTACCAGCGGGCGCGGCCCTCGCGGTCGGGGGACAGCAATTCGATATATTCGTAATACCGCAGCGTGCGCGGCGTCACGTCGAACCGGGCGCACATTTCCTTGAAGCTCAGGCGTTCATCGGTCTCGGGCATGGCACCTCCTCCAACCGCGCATTCATAGCGTGACGAGGCGGCAACTTGAAGTTGTTATCAGGAGGCCGCCGCAATCAGGAGGGGGCCCGGCCCAGCGCCTCCGCGACGAGGCGGTGCCCCGATTCGTCCCGGCGCGCCTCGGGCCGCGCGATCGCCGGCGTCCGGCGGATCCAGTCGCCCTCCCGCGCGCAGTTCAGCATGAAATGGGCCACGTCGCCATGGCGGGTGCGGATCAGGCCCGGGGCGATGACCTCGGGCGTGACGGTGTAATCGCCCGTCGCCTCGCCCGCCATGAGCCAGCCGGGGCGCACCGCCGTCCAGTCGGTGTCGGAGGTGCGCAGGATGCGCTCCATCTCGCCCATCTGGGTGAAGATCGGCTCGAGCGCGGCGGTCGCGGCGATGCGGAACAGCCACGGCCCCCGGTCGCGGGTGGCCACGAAGGTCGCCGACATGACGACGAGGCGCCGGATGCCGGTTTCGGACATGGCTTTAAGGTAGGCCTCGGCGCTGCCGGTATAGAGCGGCGGCGGGTCCATCGCCGTGCGCGCGGTGAGCGGCAGGCCGATGCAGGACAGGATCGCGTCGCAGCCCTCGACCACCGGGGCGAGATCGTCGGTCAGCACGTCGGCGGTGCGCCGCTCGACCCCGCCGGGCAGGGCGGCGTCGTCGGGCCAGTCCGGCTCCACCGCGCGGACGTCGAGGCCCGCGGCGGCGGCCTGCGCCACCACCTGCTTCCCGGTGGCGCCGTTCGCGCCGAAGACGGCTATGGATCGAAGATCTGCCATGTCGGCTGAACAACCGCCGGGCGGGCTTGTTCCGCCGCCCGGCGATGTCCCGCTTGTGACCTGGGCCGCGCCGGTCCACAACCGCGGGCAGGACCGGACGGGGGGCGTCATGGACGACCGCAGGCAGGACATCGCGCGCCGCTTCATGGAGGCGATCCCGCATGCGCGGGATCTGAACATGACCATCGTGGAGCTGGGCGAGGGGGTGTGCGAGGTCTCGATGCCCTATGACGAGAAGCTGATAGGCGACCCGGCGACCGGGGTGATCCATGGCGGCGCGGTGTCGGCGCTGATGGATACCTGCGCGGGCGCGGCGGTCATGTGCCACCCGACCGCGCCCGACAGCACCGCGACGCTCGACCTGCGGATCGACTACATGCGCGCCGCCACGCCAGGCCAGGCGGTGCGGGCGCGGGCCGAATGCTACCATGTCACGCGGTCGGTGGCCTTCGTGCGGGCGCGCGCGCTCGACGACGACGACGCCAACCCGGTGGCCACCGCCGCGGGCGCCTTCACGCTGGAGCGGGGAGCGCGCGCATGAGCCGGCAGAAGCCCGAGCCCGTCCAGGTCGTCAAGCAGCGCCGCGACGCCGCGCTGGAGGCGCTGGTGGGCGGCATCCCCTATATCCGCCACCTGGGCATCCGGTTCGAGCGGCGCGGCGACGAGCTGACCGGCATCCTGCCCTATCACGAGCGGCTGATCGGCAACCCGATGCTGCCGGCGCTCCATGGCGGGGTGACGGCGGCCTTCCTGGAGACGACGGCGGCCATCGCGCTGGCCTGGTCGCGGCTCTGGGAGGAGATCGAGGGCGGCCGGATCGATCCCGAGGCGCTGGGGCCCGGCACGCTGCCGCGGATGCCCAAGACCATCGACGTGACGCTGGACTTCCTGCGGTCGGGCCTGCCGCGCGACGCCTATGCCCGGGCGCGGATCGTGCGCTCGGGGCGGCGCTATGCCTCGGTCCATGTGGAGGGGTGGCAGGACAACCACGACCGCCCCCATGCCATGGCGACCTGCCATTTCGTCATGCCGCCGGCCCGCGATGGCTGAGGCGGCGCCGCGCCGCGCGCGCCCCGTCACGCACCGGCGGGTCCTGGCCGTGGCGCTGCCCATCGTGCTGTCGAACGCCACGGTGCCGATCCTGGGCGCGGTGGACACGGGCGTGGTGGGCCAGCTGGGCCTGGCCGAGCCGATCGGCGCGGTGGGGATCGGGGCGATCGTCCTGACCTCGATCTACTGGATCTTCGGCTTTCTCCGGATGGGCACGACGGGGATGGCCGCCCAGGCGCTGGGCCGCGACGACCTGGACGAGGCGGCGGCGATCCTGTCGCGGGGCCTGGCCATCGCGGCGCTGGGCGGCGGGGCGATCATCGCGCTGCAGGTGCCGCTGTTCTGGGGCGCGTTCCAGCTGTCGCCGGCCTCGGCCGAGGTGGAGCGGCTGGCCCGCGCCTACATGGCGATCCGCGTTTTCTCGGCGCCGGCGCTGATCGCCGTCTACGCGCTGACCGGCTGGCTCATCGCGGCGGAGCGGACCCGCGGCGTGCTGGCCGTGCAGGTGGTGATGAACGCGCTCAACATAGCGCTCGACCTCGTCTTCGTGCTGGGCTTCGGCTGGGGCGTGGAGGGGGTGGCCATCGCCACCGTGATCGCCGAGGTCTCGGGCGCGGGGCTGGGCCTGTGGCTGTGCCGCGCGGCGTTCACCACCCCGGCCTGGCGCGACCGGGCACGGGTGCTGGACCCCGCCCGGCTGGCGCGGTTCGCGCGGGTCAACGGCGACATCCTGCTGCGCTCGCTGATGCTGCAGGGGATCTTCGTCAGCTTCCTCTTCGCCGGGGCGCGGTTCGGCGACGTGACGCTGGCGGCCAACCAGATCCTGCTGCAGTTCCTGCAGATCACGGCCTTCGCGATGGACGGGTTCGCCTTCGCCGCCGAGGCGATCGTGGGCGGGGCGCTGGGCCTGGGCCGGCGCGACCTGTTCCGCCGGGGCGCGGTGCTGGCATCGGTCTGGGGGGCGGCGTCGGGGGCGCTTCTGGCCGTGACGTTCCTGACCCTGGGGGGCGTGATCATCGACGTGATGACCACGGCCGCCCCGGTGCGCGCGGCGGCGCGGGACTACCTGCCCTGGATGGTGCTGGCGCCGCTGGTGGGCTGCGCGGCGTGGATGCTGGACGGGATCTTCATCGGCGCCACGCGCACCGCGGACATGCGCAACATGATGGCCGTGTCGCTGGTCGTCTACGTTGCCGCCGTGCTGGCGCTGGTGCCGCTGCTGGGCAACCACGGCCTGTGGCTCGCGTTCCTGGTGAGCTTCGTCGCCCGCGGCCTGACGCTGGGACTGCGCTACGCCGCCCTGGAACGGTCGGTGGGCTAGCCGCCGCGCGGGGCGGTTCCGGACCTGATGGGCGCGCCGGGGTGCGATCGGATGAAATGCATCGTTTCGTTGCCATGCAGGGCGGGTCTGCCTATTATCGCCGCAGTTTGAAAACTTCGCATCCCGAGAGCCATCCGCAGCCGCGAGACCGCCCCGCCATGAATGTCGTTTCCTATTTCAAAGAGAGATCCGCGCCGTTCACGGCCCGCAACGTGATCCGGAACCGCCAGTTCGTCAGCGCCGCGCCCGCGCTCGTGCGGGGGCTGGTGGCGCCGTCGCGGCGGATCCTGTGCACCAAGCATTCCCTGCGCCATCCCATGCTGCTGGCGAGGATCTTCGCGCAGAACGGCTATCGCACGGTCCTGCACCGCGCCGAGCCGCACGCGTTCAGCGTGCACATGCCGTCCAACACGGCGGAGTTCGTGGTGAACGGGCGCCACGTCGACAACCAGAAGGCGCGTGTCGCCCGGCTCTGGCAAAAGGCGAGCGGTCGGGCGCTGGAGGTGGATCCCACGGCGCACGAGGGGCCCATGGTCGAGAAATCGGACGATAACGCGACCCATGACGGGCGGGTGCTGCACGGCCCCGTGACGGCCGCCGAAATCGCGCCCGGAAAGGTGTACCAGCGGCTGATCGACAATTCCCGGGGCGACGAGGTCGTGGATCTGCGGGTGGCCTTCCACGGGCCGGAGATCCCCCTGGTCTATGTCAAGCGGCGCCCGATCTCGTCGCGGTTCTCGAACGACAATTCCGGGGTTGAGATCGCGGAAACGGACGCGCTCTTCGACGCGGCGGAACAGCGGACGCTGCTGGATTTCGCCGGGCGCGCGGGGCTCGATTTCGGCGAGGCGGATGTCCTTCGGGACCGCCGGACCGGCGAGATCTGGGTCGTGGACAGCACCAACGGCCCGGCCGGCCCGCCGAACGGCCTGCCCCATGCCGAGAAGCGGCGTGCGGTCCGGCGGCTCGCCGCGGCCTTCGACCGGATGCTGGAGCACGGCCGCGCGGCGGCCTGAGGGCGCGGCGGCTCAGCGGGCCAGCCAGGACGCGCGGTCGCGGCCCACGGCCTGCGCCGCCGTCAGGCCGTCCGCGGCGAGGCGGGCGTCGAGATCCGCCGCGATCCGCGCCGCCAGGCCCAGCCCGCCATAGACGAGGGCGGTGTAGAGCTGCACCGCCGACGCCCCGGCGCGGATCTTGGCATAGGCCTCGGCCCCCGAGGAGACGCCGCCGACGCCGATCAGCGGCAGCGCGGTCAGCGACGACAGCCGCGCCAGCACCCGGGTCGAGCGGTCGAAGAGCGGCGCCCCCGAGAGGCCGCCGGCCTCGGCCCCGTGGCGCGAGCGCAGCCCGTCGCGCGCCAGCGTGGTGTTGGTCGCCACGATCCCGGCGACGCCCGCGCCCTCGGCCACGCGGGCGACCGCCTCGAGCGCGGGATCGTCGAGATCCGGCGCGATCTTGAGGAACACCGGCAGGGCGCGCTCGTTCGCCGCCATCACGCCGGCGAGCAGGCCCTCGAGCGCCGCGGCGCCCTGCAGGTCGCGCAGCCGTTCGGTGTTCGGCGAGGAGACGTTGACGGTGGCGAAATCCACATGCGGCGCGGCGCGGCGCAGGACGGCGGCGAAATCGGCCGCCCGGTCGGCGCTGTCCTTGTTGGCGCCGAGATTGAGGCCCACGGGCACCGCCCGGGGGGCGCGGTCCAGCCGGTCGGCGATGGCGGCGACGCCGTCGTTGTTGAAGCCGAACCGGTTGATCGCCGCGCGGTCCTCGGCCAGGCGGAAGAGGCGCGGGCGGGGATTGCCGGGCTGCGGGCGGGGCGTCGCCGCGCCGACCTCCAGAAAGCCGAAGCCGGCGCGCGACAGCCGCGCGACGGCCTCGGCGTTCTTGTCGAAGCCGGCGGCCAGGCCCACCGGGTTGGGCAGGTCGAGCCCCGCGAGCCGGACCCCGAGCCGCGGCCCGGTGACGGGACCGGGGGCGGGCGACAGGCCGGCGCGTACCGCGCCCAGCGCCAGGGCATGGGCGCGCTCGGGGTCGACCCGGTGCAGGGCCAGGAGGCCCAGCCGCTCGGCCAGGGTCATTGGTCGCCGAGGGTGATCTTGTCGATGCCGCCCCGCGGCAGCTCCTGGTGCCAGACGATGTCGTCCCGCGTGAGCCGGCGGTGCAGGTGCGGGAAGCTGTCGCCGTCGCGGCCCTCCTCCCATTTCAGGTCGTCGCCCAGGTCGTCGCTTTCGCAGGCGGCGAGGATCAGGCCGTCCTCGCCCTTGAAATGCCGCTCCAGCGTCGCGCCGAGCTGCTCCCTGGTGGAGAAATGGACGAAGCCGTCGCGCTGGTCGTCGGGGGACCCTTCGGTTTCGCCCGCCCGGTCCAGCTCGGACCATTCGCCGCCGCGGAATACCTTGTAGACTCGCATCGCGCCTTCCTCTGATTCACCCGCCCTCCACCTAGGTCACGCGCGGCGCCGGGCGAGCGGGCTTTGACAGCGTCCCGCGCCCGGCGCAGTCTGCGCCGCGA
This sequence comes from uncultured Paracoccaceae bacterium, assembly GCA_947487205.1. Classification (GTDB taxonomy): domain Bacteria; phylum Pseudomonadota; class Alphaproteobacteria; order Rhodobacterales; family Rhodobacteraceae; genus Palleronia. Next base: position 51,131 of record CANKVU010000018.1, read on the forward strand.
ACGACAGGAGATGTCCCCGATGATCGCACGAGCTTGCACCGCGACCGCCGCGCTGGCGCTGATGGCAGGGGCCGCGCCGGCGGATGTCACCCTGACCATCCTGCACACCAACGATGTCCATGCCCGGTTCGAGCCGGTGGGCAGTTCCGGGTCGAGCTGCACGGCGGAGGACGATTCGGCCGGGGAGTGCTTCGGCGGCACCGCGCGGCTGGCCACCGCGCTGGCCGCGGCGCGCGCGCGGGCGGACACCTCCGTGCTGCTCGACGGAGGCGACCAGTTCCAGGGCACGCTGTTCTACACCCAGTACCGCGGGCAGCTCGCCGCCGAGATGATGAACCGCCTGGGCTACGACGCCATGGCGGTGGGCAACCACGAATTCGACGACGGGCCGGATGTCCTTGCCGATTTCGCCGCGGCGCTGGAGGCGCCGCTGCTGATGGCCAATGCCGACATGTCCGGCGCGCCCCGCCTCGCCGAGGCGATCGAGCCGTCGACGATCTTGGAGGCGGGGGGCGAGCGGATCGGCGTGATCGGGCTGACGCCCCGGGACAACGCGGAACTGGCGAGCCCCGGCCCCGACCTGACCTTCTCCGACCCGGTGGCGGCCACCCGCGCCGAGGTGGAGCGGCTGACGGGCGAAGGCGTGGACAAGATCGTGGTGCTGAGCCATTCGGGATTCGGCGTGGACCGGCGCCTGGCCGAGGCGGTCGAGGGGATCGACGTGATCGTCGGCGGCCACACCCATACGCTCCTGGGCGAGATGGAGGGGGCCGAAGGGACATATCCCACCATGGTGGGGCAGACCGCCATCGTGCAGGCCGGCAGCTACGGCATGTATCTGGGCGAGCTGCGCGTCACCTTCGACGACGCGGGCGCGGTGATCGCGGCGGAGGGGCAGCCGATCCTGCTCGACGCCTCGGTGGAGGCCGACCCGGAGATCGCCGCCCGCATCGCGGAGGCGGCCGAGCCGCTGAACGAGATCCGCGCGCGCGTCGTGGCCGAGACGGCGGCGGCGATCGACGGCAGCCGCGAGGCCTGCCGGGCGGGGGAATGCGAGATGGGGGTTCTCGTCGCCGAGGCGATGCTCGACCGGGTGCGCGACCAGGGCATCGACGTGGCGCTGACCAATGGCGGCGGCTTGCGCGCCTCCATCGACGCGGGTCCGGTGACGATGGGCGAGGTGCTGACGGTGCTGCCGTTCCAGAACACGCTGTCGACCTTCCGGGTGTCGGGCGCCACGCTGCGCGCGGCGCTGGAGAACGGCGTGTCGCAGATCGAGGAGGGGGGCGGGCGGTTCCCGCAGGTGGCCGGCATGACCTTTGCCGTGGATGCCGCCGCGGCGCCGGGCGCCCGCGTCTCGGACGTGCGGATCGGGGGGGCGCCGCTCGATCCCGACGCGCTCTATGGCGTGGTGTCGAACGATTACCTCCGCAACGGGGGCGACGGCTACGCGATGTTCGTCGATGCCGAGGATGCCTACGATTACGGGCCGGACCTGGCCGACGTGACGGCGGAATACCTGATCCGCACCGGTCCCTACACGCCCCGCACCGACGGGCGGATCACCGTGACGGGCCGGTGAGGCGGCCCGGACGGGGCCGGGGCGCGGCGCTCAGCAGCGCCGCAGCGCGACGTTGTAATGGGTCAGGTCAAGCGGCACGTTGCCGCGGATGTCCAGGCTGCGCCGGCCGAGCGGGGTCAGCGTGAATTCCGCGGGCGCGTAGTCCGAGACCCGCCGCGCCGCGACCCGGAACTGCGCCGCCGGCCCGGCGAATCCCAGGATCTCGTAGAGGATGCCCTCGGCGACCATGTGGGTGGGGGTGAGGTGCCAGGCGCCCTCGATCCCGAGGCAGGTGCCGTTCGTCTCGGCCTTCCACAGGTCGGTCAGGCGGTCGCGGTAATAGCTGCGCGCCGCGGCCCCGGCATCGACGGCCGGGGCGGCGGGCGCGGGCGGCGGCGCGGCGCGCACCGGCCCCGAGATCGTCGGCGGCATCGCCGTGCGGCATCCCGCCCCCGAGACAGGGTCGCAGAGCCCGCCCGCCGGAGCGGCGGCGGGAAGGGCGCAGAAGGCCAGGAGCGCGGGCAGCCATCGGGTCATGTCGATCGTTCCGCACCGGGGCGGCGGTCCGGTAACGGTCCGGTGCGGGGCCGAGGATGCCCGCGAATGGTTGCACAAGTGTTGCCGCGCTCAGCAGCGGGTCAGGGTGGCCCCGGCGCTGTCCTCGCCCACGACCGAGCGCGTGATCGTGGCGGTGGCGGCGCCTTGCGGGACCAGGGTGAAGGTCGCCGGGGTGCCGTCCTCGCGCAGCGCCTGGACGCCGATCCTGTCCGCCGTGCCGGAGATGTTGACCACGTCGTAGGCGCTCCCGTCGGCGAAGATGCGGGTGTTGCCCAGCCGCCAGCCGCAGGTCCCGTCCGGTCCGCGCCAGGCGCCCGTCATCCGCGTGTCGTAGGCGGCCTCGGCGGTGATGTCGGGGATGTCGGCCCCGGCCGTCCCGTCGCCCGCGCCGGCCCCGTCGCGCGCGGGCGCGCCCGGGGGCGGGCCGTCCAGCGGCTCGGCGGTGATGGGGGCGGGGGGAAGGACCGGCTCGGGCGTGAACCGCTCGCAGGGCACGAGGGTCACCGCCACGCCGCTGCCGCGGATCCGCAGCGTCTCGTTGGCGCGCATCAGGCCGAGCGGCAGGCGCCGCCCCGTCTGCGGGTCCACCAGGTCGAGCCGGATCGTTCCCGGTCCCGCACCGATCCCCATCAGGCTGAAGCGATTGTCGCCGGCCCGCACGCCCTCGATCCCGAAGGTCCAGGTGTTCGACGAATCAAGGCAGCTGCGCCCCGGCTCCACCCATTCGCCGGAAATGGCATCGTAATCGGCCCGCGCGGCGGCCAGCGGGTCCTGGGCGCGGGCCGGCCCGGCAAGGATCAGCGCCGCCAGGAGAGGCAGCAGGAAGGGCGTGGCGGCGGGTCGGGTCATCGGCGGATCGCTCGGGGCAGGGAAGGTCGGCCCCCGTCTGCCCCAAAGCCCCGGGTCATGGAATAGCAATCGGGACCGCGCCGTCAGGCCGCCATCCGCTCCTCGGTCAGGGCCGCGGTCTGCGGCGTCACCGCCCGGGTGCTGCCGACGGCAACGAAGCTGGTCTTGTCACCCGTCGGCGCGGCGTTGGCGAAGATCCGCAGGATCGCGAAGCCGACGATCATAACATGCGCCGCCGGGGTCACCACGAAGAGCGCGCGCTGCCCGAAGGCGGTCATCCCCCAGCCCGCCAGGAGCGGGCCCAGGATCGAGCCGATCCCGAAGACCAGCAGGAGCCCGCCCGAGATCCGGATCGCCGCGCCCTCGCCGGCATGGTCGTTGGCATGCGCCACGATGACGGGGTACATGGCGAAGATCGAGGCGCCGATGAACGCCGCCAGCGCCAGGTTCGCCGCCGCCGATTCGGGACGCCAGAACAGGAAGGCGGCGTCGGCGACCAGCGCCAGGAGCGCGACCGCCGTCAGCACGATGCGCCGGTCGATGCGGTCGGACAGGATGCCCACCGGGATCTGCGCCAGCGCCCCGGCCATGATCGGCACCGAGGCGAAGACCGCGATCGTGCCGAGGCCGAGCCCGATCCGGTCCGCGAAGACCGGCGCCATGGCACCGAAGGCGGCGTTCGACACGCCCACGCAGAACACCGCGAAGACGGCGACGGGAGAGTTCCGCCACAGCCCCGGCAGGTCGAGCCGGACGGCGACCAGCGGCGCGGGGTTCGACGAGGTCGAGATCGAGGTCGGCACCAGCGACAGCGCGTAGAAGATCCCGGCCAGCGCGAAGAGCACGAAGCCCGCCGGGTCGCCGATCACCAGCACCATCTGCCCGGCGGTGGTCGCGACGAGGTTCACCATCGTGTAGATTCCGAAGACCTTGCCGCGGCTGTCGGGGCGGGTGTGCTCGGTCAGCCAGCTTTCGACGATCATCGCCGCGCCCGCGAAGCAGAAGCCGCAGAGCGCGCGCAGCGCGATCCACGCCCAGGGGTTGATCGCGATGGCGCTGGCCAGGATCGAGATCGCGGCGAGCGAGGCCAGCGCGCTGAAGGAGCGGATGTGGCCGACCCGCGCGACGAGGCCCGCGGTCAGCACGCAGCCCAGGATGTAGCCCACCGCCCAGCCGGTGCCGAGAAGCCCCAGGGAGAACGCGGTGAACCCCTCGGCGCCGCCGCGGATCGGCAGCAGGAGCGCGTTGATCCCGCCCGCGAAGAGCAGGCAGGCCGAGCCGATCAGGAGTGCGCTGACCGGAAAGAGCTGACGCAGGAGCATGGTGGCGGGCCGTCGTGAAACCGGGTTTCCAATAGCAGGATGCTGCAGTGCCGCAATGGCCGGATTCCGGCATCCGGCGCGTCGGACGCGACGTTCCCGGCCCTAGCGCCAGCAGCCCACGCGCACGGTGATGTCGGCGGCGAGGCGGGCCAGCCCGTCCGGCGTCAGGGCGTCGCCCGCGGCGGCGGCCGGTCGCGACAGCCCGGCCGCCGTCAGCAGGTCGGCGATGGCGTCGGCGTCGCTGGCCAGCGCCACGCCGCGCGGCAGGCTGCGCCCCGCGACGCCCGGTTCGGCCAGCATGCCGAGGACCGCGCCGCCGGGATCCATGACGGGGCCGCCGGCATCGCCCGGGCGGGCGGGCAGCGCGTAGCGGTGCAGGTGGTCCTCGTCGTCGAGGCCGCGCGGGTCGGCCAGCCGCCCCTCGGTCAGGGAGGGCGCGGGCAATTGGCCGCCGAAGGAATAGCCCGCCAGGATCGCCCGCGCCTCGCGGCGCGGCGCGTCCGGGGCCAGCCGCGCGTGGCGGCGCGGCGCCAGCGCGCGTTCGGGCGCCAGGACCGCCATGCCGGTGCGGTCGTCTGCGCGCAGGACCCGCGCCGCGATCCCGTCGTCGAGGGTGATGCGCGCGCAATCGGCCACCGCGTCGGCGGTGGTCAGCACCTCGCCGCGGGGCGACACGTAGAAGCCCGAGCGCGTCAGCGCCGGGCGGCGCACCTCGAGCCCGGCCAGGAGATCGATGCCCGGCCCCGCCGCCGCGTCCATCGCGTCGGGCAGGACGGCGCCGGGATCGGTGCGGAAGCTGTCGCGCATGGCGGCCATGACGCGGCGGCGGCGGGGCTCGTCCCCCGCCGGCCAGACCAGGGTGAAGCCCTTGATGTGCCCGTCGGCGAGCCGCATCTCGGTCGTGCTGACGATCTCCGCGTCGCGGCCGGTCAGCGAGAAGGCGTCGGCCGAGCGCGACCGGGGGCCCTCCCGCGGCACGATCTCCAGCGTCTGCATGACCTCGTAGAGGCCGCGCAGCTCGTCGCGGCCGCCCGCCTGCGAGATCAGGAGCACCCGGGCCGGGATCTCGGCCCCCGGCCGGGCGGGATAATGCGCGACCGGCGGCGCGTAGTGGTCGAAGGCCACGAGGGCGGTCGGCATCGCGACGGTAATGCCGGCGCGGGCGTCCTCGACGCGGCGCATGTCCAGCCCCTCCAGCACCGCCTCGTAGGCGGCGAGGAGCGCCCGGCGCTGCCCGGTGGTCATCACGCCGGTCGCGGCGTGGCCGTTGGCGCGCTGCCAGCCGGACATGGCGCCGCGCGTCCCCGGCCCGATCGCGCCGTCGATGGCGCCGTCGTAATGGCCCGCCCAGGCGAGAGCGGTCTGCAGGCGCCGCCGCTCCGCCCCCGACAGGCGCCGCTCGGCCCGCCGCGCCTCGGCCGGGGTCTCGGCGCCCGCGCCGGCCTCGGCGGGGGCGGGGGTATCTGCGGCGGGGGCGTCCCGCGTGGCGGTGGCGGCGTCCGGTCCGGGGAAGAGGCGGCGGCCGAACCGCTCGCCGCGGGTCGTGTAGCTGTCGCCGGGGATCTGGCCGCGGGCGCGGAGCGCGCGGCGCAGGCCCTCGACCTCGGCCGCGTCGTAGGGGCCGAGCACGATGGCGCCGTAGCGCGACCCCTCGAGCGCGAAGGCGCTCACGGCGTCGAGCCGGCGGGCATAGGTCTCGGCGGCGGCGACGGTCGCCTCGGCCCCCGGCCGGGCCGCGATCTGGATCCAGACGTCCTGGGCCAGGGCGCCCGTCGCGGCGCAGGCCGCGGCCAGGACCGTCACAAAGAATCTCGTCATCCGTTCAATCCGTTCGAAAGCCGCAAGGAACCCCCGTACCCCGGCCCCGCGCCACAAGGGGGGCGCGGCATGCCCGCCGTCAAGCGCCGCGGCGCGGGCGGTCGGCACGCGATTGACCCTTGTGGCCCTTCTGCCTATGCAGGCCGCGCCTTTTCGCCCCCCGAAGGGACCCCGGATGCGACAGCCCACCTGTTTCCAGGACGTCATCTTGGCCTTGCAGGCCTATTGGGCCGGCGCCGGATGCGCGGTCCTGCAGCCCTACGACATGGAGGTGGGGGCGGGCACGTTCCACCCCGCCACGACCCTGCGGGCGCTGGGCCCGAAGGGCTGGGCCGCGGCCTATGTCCAGCCCTCGCGCCGGCCGACCGACGGGCGCTACGGCGACAGCCCCAACCGGCTGCAGCATTACTACCAGTACCAGGTGATCCTCAAACCCTCGCCGCCCGACCTGCAGGCGCTCTATCTGGGCAGCCTGAAGGCGATCGGCATCGACATGGACCTGCACGACATCCGCTTCGTCGAGGACGATTGGGAAAGCCCGACGCTGGGCGCCTGGGGCCTGGGCTGGGAGGTCTGGTGCGACGGGATGGAGGTCAGCCAGTTCACCTATTTCCAGCAGGTCGGCGGCCACGATTGCGCCCCCGTCTCGGGCGAGCTGACCTACGGGCTGGAGCGGCTGGCGATGTACGTGCTGGGCATCGACCACGTCATGGACATGCCCTTCAACGCCCCCGACGGCCCCCGGCCGCTGAGCTATGGCGACGTGTTCCGCGAGGCGGAGGCGCAATACGCGCGCTACAATTTCGACCAGGCCGACACCGCCGTGCTGCTGCGCCATTTCGAGGAGGCGGAGGCGGAATGCGCGGCCCTCCTGGGCCAGCCGGAGGTCGATCCGAAGACCGGGCGGCGCATCGTCATGGCGCTGCCGGCCTACGACCAGTGCATCAAGGCCAGCCACGTCTTCAACCTGCTCGACGCGCGCGGCGTGATCTCGGTGACCGAAAGGCAGGCCTATATCGGCCGGGTGCGGGCGCTGGCGAAGCGATGCGCCGACGCGTTCCTGCTGACCGAGGCGGGCGGCCACGCCGACGCGGCGCCGGCATGAGCGGCAAGGTCCTCGCCATCCTGCTGGGCCTCGTCGCTGTGCTGGGCGCGGCGGGGATGTGGTACCTGCAGGTCTTCTACTATTACGAGCGGGTGACGCCGGGCGGCTTCGTGGTGCAGACGCAGGCCGGCGCGCGCCCGGTCGAGGCCGCGAACGTGCGGGCGATCGACGCCACGTCCTCGCCGATCCGGTTCCGCGCCTGTTTCGACACGCCCCTTTCGACCGACCTGGAGGCGCTGTCCTACGTGGACGCGGTGCCGCTCAACGCGCCGTTCTGGTTCGACTGCTTCGACGCGGAGGAGATCGGCGACAGGCTGGCCGACGGCTCGGCGCGGGCCTTCCTGGGGCGGAAGAACGTCGCCTACGGCGTCGACCGGATCGTGGCGATCACCGATGACGGCCGCGGCTTCGTCTGGCACCAGCTGAACAATTGCGGCGAGGTCGCCTATGACGGCACGCAGATCGGCGAGGATTGCCCGCCGAGAGAGGATTTCGAGTAGATGCCCGACCTGCTGATCGAACTGTTCTCCGAGGAGATCCCGGCCCGGATGCAGGCGCGCGCGGCCGCCGACCTGAAGCGCCTCGTGACCGACGGGCTGGTGGAGGCGGGGCTGACCTATGCCCATGCCGGCGCCCTGGTGACGCCGCGGCGGCTGACGCTGGCGCTCGAAGGGGTGGCGGATCGCTCGCCCGACACCGTCGAGGAGCGGCGCGGACCCAAGGTGGGGGCCCCGGAGAAGGCGGTGGAGGGGTTCCTGCGCGGCGCGGGCGTCGCGCGCGCCGACCTGGAGGTGCGGGCCGAGAAGAAGGGCGAGGTCTATGTCGCGCGGATCCACCGCGCCGGGCGTCCCGCCGACGAGATCGTGGCCGGGGTGCTGGAGGGGGCGATCCGCGATTTCCCCTGGCCCAAGTCGATGCGCTGGGGAGAGGGCGCCCTGCGCTGGGTGCGGCCGCTCCATCGCATCCTGTGCATCCTGTCGGGCCCCGAGGGCGCCGAGATCGTGCCTCTGGAGGTGGACGGGATCCGCGCCGGCGCCACGACCGAGGGGCACCGGTTCATGGCGCCGGGGGAGATCCGGGTGTCCTCGTTCGAGGATTACCAGGCGAAGCTGAAGCGCGCCCATGTCATGCTCGACCCCGAGGAGCGCGCCGGGACGATCCGCGCCGAGGCGCAGAACATGGCCTTCTCCAGCGGGCTGGAGGTGGTCGAGGATCCCGCGCTGCTGGCCGAGGTCGCGGGTCTGGTGGAATGGCCGGTCGTGCTGATGGGCGAGATCGACGCGCGCTTCCTCGACCTGCCGGCGGAGGTGCTGCAGACCTCGATGCGCGAGCACCAGAAGTTCTTCTCGCTCCGCGATCCCGGCACCGGGCGGATCGTGCGCTTCGTCACCGTCGCCAACCGCGAGACGGCGGATGACGGCGCCACGATCCTGGCCGGCAACCAGCGCGTCCTGGCCGCGCGGCTGGCCGACGCGGCCTTCTTCTGGGAGAACGACCTGGCCGTGGCGAAGGCCGGGATGGGGCCCTGGCAGGAGGCGCTGGCCTCGGTCACCTTCCATGCCAGGCTCGGCAGCGAGGCCGACCGGGTGGCGCGGATCGCGGCGCTGGCGCGCGAGCTGGCGCCGGCCGTCGGCGCCGACCCCGACCAGGCCGCGCAGGCCGCGACTTTGGCCAAGGCGGATCTCGTGTCAGAAATGGTCTACGAGTTCCCCGAATTGCAGGGGGTGATGGGGCGCTACTATGCCCGGGCCGCGGGCTATCCGGACGAGGTCGCGACCGCCGTCGCCGAGCATTACGCGCCGCTGGGCCCGTCCGACGCGGTGCCCACCGCGCCGGTCTCGGTCGCGGTGAGCCTGGCGGAGAAGATCGACAAGCTGACCGGGTTCTGGGCCATCGGCGAGACGCCCACCGGGTCGAAGGACCCCTATGCGCTGCGCCGCGCCGCGCTGGGGGTGATCCGGGTTCTCCTGGACAACGCGCTGCGCCTGCCGCTGGGCCGAATTTTCGGCGAAAATTCGTGGTCTGCGGATCTGACCGGGTTCTTCCACGACCGCCTGAAGGTCCACCTGCGCGACGAGGGCGTGCCGCATGACGTGATCGACGCCTGCCTCGCCATGGAGGGCGCCGACGACCTGACGCTGCTGGTCCACCGGGCCCGCGCGCTGGCCGCGTTCCTGAAATCCGACGACGGGGAGAACCTGCTGGCCGGCTTCCGGCGGGCCAACAACATCCTGGGCCAGGCCGAGGCGGCCGACGGGGTGGAATATTCCTTCGGTGCCGACGCGAAACACGCCCGGACCGACGAGGAGAGGGCGCTCTTCGCCGCGCTGGAGGCGCAGGGGCCGGCGATCGAGCGGGCCATGGCGGAGGAGGATTTCGCCACCGCCATGGCGACGCTGGCACTGCTGCGCACGCCCATCGACGCCTTCTTCGAGGCGGTGCAGATCAACACCGACAACCAGATCGTGCGCCGCAACCGCCTGAACCTCCTGAGCCGCATCCGCGCGCTGTGCCTGGGGGTGGCGGACCTGACGCGGATCGAGGGCTGAGCTTCGACCAACGGGCCGCTTGTGCCCGCCCGCGACACCCATATGCTGCCGGGGCCAAGGAGCGCCGCAGTGCAGCACGACGAGATCCCGATCGCGGGCGTGACCCCGGTCACCGCCACCGCCAATATCCGCGCCCGAATCCATGGCGGGCGCGCCAAGTGCCTGCAGCGCCTGGTGCGGCTGGGCCTGCCGGTGCCGCGCACCGAGGCGCTCGAGATCGACCTGGTGCGCCGCATCTCGCACGGGGAGATCCCCGACGCGGCGGCGATCCTGTCGCGATTCGGCCCCGATGCGTTGGTTTCGGTGCGCCCCTCGTCGGGGGAGGGGGATTGGGGCGGACCGCCCTCGATCCTCAATATCGGCATGACCGATGCCCGCCACCGCGCCATCGCCGGGGCGGCCGGGCAGCGGGCCGCCGACGCGCTCTATGCCCGGTTCATCCAGTCCTACGCGATCCAGGTGGCGCGGCTGAACGCGGACGATTTCGAGGGGCGCGACGACATCCCCGCGATGCTCGCCGATTACGAGGACCGGGCGGAGGAGCCGTTCCCGCAGGACCCCGCGGTGCAGCTGGCCGCGGTGCTGGGATCCATGGCGCGGGCCTGGGAGGGGACGACGGCGCGGATTTTGCGCCGGGCGCGGGGCGCGCCGGAGAATGCGGGGCTGGGCCTCGTGGTGCAGGAGATGGTGCTGGGCGTCGGCGACCCGGAGCGGGGCGAATCGGGGTCGGGCGTGATCCAGTTCGTCAGTTCCGAGACCGGCCTGGCGCAGGTCACGGGGCGCTACCTGCGCCAGAGCCAGGGGCGCGAGGCGCTGCTGGCGGCGGCGCCCGCGCTGTACCTGACCCGCGATCCCCGCGGCCCGTCGCTGGAGGAGTGCCATCCCGAGATCCTGGCGGAACTGACCGGGTTCGGCGTGCTCTGCCGCAACCGGCTGCGCGAGGAGATGCAGATCGAGTTCACCCTGAGCCGCGGGCGGCTGCACATCCTCGACGCGGTGCGGGTGCGCCGCACGTCGCGCGCGGCGATCCGCATCGCGGTGGCGCTGGCCACCGACGGGGTGATCCCCGAGGCGGAGGCGGTGCTGCGGGTCGCGCCGCGGGCCCTGCTCGACGTGCTGCACCGCCGGATCGACCCCGAGGCGCGGCTGCCGCTGATCGCCACGGGCATCGCGGCGAGCCCCGGCGCGGCCACCGGGCGGCTGGTCTTCTCCTCGGCCGACGCGCAGAGCGCCGCCGCCCGGGAGGAGGAGGTCATCCTGGTGCGGCGCGAGACCAATCCGGGCGACGTCCTGGGCATGCACGCGGCCCGCGCCATCCTGACCGAGCGCGGCGGCGCCACCTCCCACGCGGCGGTGATCGCGCGGGGGCTGGGCCTGCCCTGCGTGGTCGGCGCCTCGGAGATCACCGTCGACCGGCGCGCGCGGCTGTTCCGCACCGCCGACGGCCGCGTCTATCGCGAGGGCGAGGTGGTGACGATCGACGGCTCGTCGGGGCGGGTGGTGATGGGGGCGCCGCGGCTGCTGGAGCCGGTCTTCGACGATGCGCTGAGAACGCTTCTGTCCTGGGCCGACGAGCGGCGCGACATCGGCGTGCGGGCCAATTGCGACACCCCCGACGAGGCCGAGACCGCCCGGCGGTTCGAGGCCGAGGGGATCGGCTTGTGCCGCACCGAGCACATGTTCTTCGACGCGGCCCGGCTGACGGTGATGCGCGAGATGATCTTTGCCCGCGAGGCGGTCGACCGGGCCCATGCGCTCGACCAGCTGCTGCCGATGCAGCGCGACGATTTCATGCGGATCTTCCAGATCATGGCGGGGCGGCCGGTCTGCATCCGCCTGCTCGACCCGCCGCTGCACGAATTCCTGCCCGGCGACCGCGCCGGGATGACCGCGCTGGCCGCGAGCCTGGGCCTGCCCCGCGACGAGGTGGAGGCGCGCATCCAGTCGCTGGCCGAGTTCAACCCGATGCTGGGCATGCGGGGCGTGCGGCTGGGGATCGCCATCCCCGAGATCTACGAGATGCAGGCGCGCGCCATCTTCGAGGCGGCCGTCCGGACCAGCCCGCGCGTCACGCCCGAGGTGATGATCCCCCTCGTCTCGGCCCGGCGGGAGGTGGAACTGGTCAAGAGCCGGATCGACGCGGTCGCCGCGCAGGTCCGCACCCAGTCGGGGATCGAGTTCGACTATTCGCTGGGCGTGATGGTGGAGACGCCGCGCGCGGCGCTCCGCGCCGACGAGATCGCCGAATACGCCACCTTCCTCAGCTTCGGGACCAACGACCTGACGCAGATGACCTATGGCCTGTCGCGCGACGATGCGGGGCGGTTCATGTCCGCCTATCTGCGCGACGGCGTCTTTGCCGAGGACCCGTTCCTGCGGCTCGACACCGAAGGGGTGGGCGAGCTCCTGACCATCGGCGCCGAACGGGGGCGGCGCGGGCGGCCGGACGTGACGCTGTCGATCTGCGGCGAGCATGGCGGCGACCCCGATTCGATCGCCTTCTGCCGGGCGGCCGGGTTCGACTATGTCTCCTGCTCGCCGTTCCGGGTGCCGGTGGCGCGGATGGCCGCCGCCCACCTGGCGATCCGCGACCGGGGAATCAGCACGATGGCGCCGCCCGAACGCTGAGATCGGCAAGATTTCGCCGCAGCGCGGCACATGGTTTGATCCCGCGTTAACGTCTCGTTTACCTGTCATCCGACCGTCGCGCGGTGCCGCCACCGCCCCGCGCGACCCCGATCCGCACGACGTGCCTGGGGATGATTCATGACGAACGCAATGCCGCGCGCCGTCCGGTGCGCGATGGCAGGTCTGTTGTCGCTGATTGCCCTGGCGGGAGTCTCGCTGCCCGCGGCGGCGGACATGACCTATTCCTCCAAGGCGACGCCGGCGACCGCCGACCTGGCGGCCGAGACGGCGCCCGACCTCGGCCGCAAGCTCGGCGCGCTCCTGGGCCGGGACGCGCCGGCCGTCCGCACCCGGCGCGACGCGGGCCTGCGCGCCGCCCTGGGGCTGAGCCGCGCGCGGCGGGGGCCGGCGATCGAGTACACCGCCGACTTCGTCGATGCGCGGGCCGACATCCGCGGCGACGCGCAATGGCGCTGCCTGACCGAGGCGCTGTATTTCGAGGCGCGGGGCGAATCGGTCCGCGGCGTCTTTGCCGTGGCCGAGGTGATCCTGAACCGCGTCGACAGTAGCGCCTTCCCGGGATCGGTCTGCGGCGTGACGCGGCAGGGGACGGGGCGGAAATGGCAGTGCCAGTTCACCTATTACTGCGACGGCCGCGCCGAGTCGGTGACCGAGCCGGCCGCTTGGACCCGGATGGGCAAGATCGCGCGGATGATGATCGAGGGCGCCGGCCGGCCGCTGACGCGCGGCGCCACCTTCTACCATACCCGCGCGGTAGACCCGTACTGGGCGCATGTCTTCGACCGGACGGTGACCATCGGGGCGCATCACTTCTACGCCCGCGGCTGACCCTTTCGCCGGGGCGGTCCGTCGGCTAGGGCGGGCGGAAAGAGGAGCGCGCCCATGGCGACTGAGACGAGCCTGGCCTTCGACCATCCCGAGGCCCGCGCGGCCGATTCGCCGCCCGAGGGGTTCGCGGACCGCATCTCGCTCCGCGACCACGTCGTCGAGGCCGATATCGGCGCCTTCCAGGCCGAGCGGGGCCGGCGGCAGCGCCTGCTCTTCAACGTCGTGGTGGAGGTGCGCCCGCCGCGCTCGGCGCTCGGCGACGACGTGGACCGCATCCTGTCCTACGACACGATCACCGAGGCCATCGCCGCGGCGCTGGGCGAGGACCGGCTGAATCTGCTGGAGACGCTGGCCGAGCGGGTGGCGGCGGGGATCCTGAGCGAGCCCCTGGCGCTGCGCGCCTTCGTCCGGGTCGAGAAGCTCGATCGCGGGCCCGGCGCGCTGGGGGTCGAGATCGTGCGCGCCGCCACCGGCGGGGCGCGGGCGGCGGCGGACCCGGACGGGCCGCGCCCCGTGGTGGCGTTCCTGTCGAACGACGAGATCGACGCCCCCGACCTGGCTGGGCGGCTCGACCGGATCGAGGCGATGGGACCGGCGATCCTGTGCGTGGGCCCGCCGCGCGAACCCGCTCCCCGGACCGGGCAGGCGGTGGTGCAGCGCCGGATCGACCTGCTGGCCATCGAGCAGAATTGCTGGCGCCTGGCGGGCCGCGATCCGCGCTGCGTCGTGGTGGGCACGCGCACCGAGCTCGACTGGTCGCTGCGCCACAATCGCATGACGGTCTGGGCGCCGTCGAAGCTGGTCCTGGACGCGGTCGAGCCGCCATCCGCCGATCCGAGCGACACGGTCGCGCTGGCGGCCTGGTTCGCCGGACAGATGCGGGCCCGGCGGCTGGTGATCGTCGGCGCCGAGGGTCCCGAGGCGGACCTGCCGGTGGACGTCTGGCCCCGCTGACCCCGCCCGCGCAAACCCAGGAAGGAGAGGCCGGTGACGTATTGGCGACCGTTGCCCCAGACCGGGCCGATCCGGCCGCGCGAGGCGGTTCCGATCGCGGGAGGCTGGAGCTGGTTCACCCATGCCGCGCGGCTGGAGCGCGGCGCGGCGCCGCAGGTCGTCCCGGCGGCCGAGGTGCCGCCGGCGGCGCTGGCGCGGATCGCGGCCCCGCGCGCGGACGTGGCGGGGCTGTCGATGGACCGGCCGCGCATCATGGCGATCCTGAACGCGACGCCGGACAGCTTCTCGGACGGGGGGCTTTACGGCGACGTGGCGACGGGACGGGCGCGGGCACGGACGCTGGTCGCGGAAGGCGCCGACATCCTCGATGTCGGGGGCGAGAGCACCCGGCCCGGTGCCCGACCCGTCCCGGCCGAGGAGGAGGCGCGCCGCGTCGTGCCGCTGGTGCGCGCGATCGCGGGCGATTGGGCCGGCGCGATCTCGGTCGATACGCGCAAGGCCTCGGTCGCGGCGGCGGCGGCGGCGGCCGGGGCGGGCCTGCTGAACGACGTGTCGGCGCTGACCCACGATCCCGGCATGGCGGGCGTCGCCGCGGGAACCGGCCTGCCGGTCTGCCTGATGCACGCGCAGGGCGATCCGCAGACCATGCAGGCGGCGCCGCGCTACGACGACGTGCTGCTCGATGTCTATGACCACCTGGAGGCGCGGATCGCCGCGGCCGAGGCGGCGGGGATCGCGCGCGCGCGACTGGTCGTCGATCCGGGGCTGGGCTTCGGCAAGACGCTCGAGCACAATCTGGCGCTCCTGGCGGGATTGTCGCTGTTTCACGGCCTGGGCTGCCCGATCCTGCTGGGCGCGTCGCGCAAGCGCTTCGTGGGCACGATCGGCGGGGCCGCCGATCCGCTGGACCGGATGCCCGGTTCGGTGGCCGTGGGGCTTGCGGGGATCGGGCAGGGCGTGCAGATAATCCGCGTCCACGATGCAGGCGCCACGCGGCAGGCCATAGCCCTGTGGCGGGCCGCGATTGAGGGAGACGAGCCATGACGCGCAAGCTTTTCGGCACGGATGGCGTGCGGGGCACCGCCAACACCTATCCGATGACGGCCGAGACGGCGCTGCGCCTGGGCGCCGCGGCGGGCCGGTTCTTTCGCCGCGAGGCGCGGGGCGCGCGGCGCGTGGTGATCGGCAAGGACACGCGGCTGTCGGGCTACATGTTCGAGAACGCGCTGACCGCGGGGTTCACGTCGACGGGCATGAACGTGCTGCTTCTGGGCCCGGTGCCGACGCCGGCGGTGGGGATGCTGACGCCGTCGATGCGCGCCGATGCGGGGGTGATGATCTCGGCCAGCCACAACCCGCACGAGGATAACGGGATCAAGTTCTTCGGGCCGGACGGGTTCAAGCTGTCGGATGCCGACGAGGCCGAGATCGAGCGCCTGCTGGAAACCGGCGTGAGCGCGGCCCAGCCCGCCAATATCGGCCGCGCGCGGCGCATCGACGACGGGCAGTTCCGGTATGCCGAGAGGGTGAAGTCGACGCTTCCCGCCGGGCAGCGGCTGAACGGGATGCGGGTGGTGATCGATTGCGCCAACGGCGCCGCGCACCGGGTCGCGCCCGAGGTCCTGTGGGAGCTGGGCGCCGAGGTGATCGCGATGGGCGACGCCCCGAACGGCACCAACATCAACCTCGATTGCGGCTCGACCAAGCCCGAGGCGGCGGCGCGGCTGGTGCGCGAGCGGCGCGCCGACCTGGGCATCTGCCTCGACGGGGATGCCGACCGGGTGATGATCATCGACGAGACCGGGACCGTCGCGGACGGGGACCAGGTCATGGCGCTCTTCGCCCGCGACTGGGCGGAGGCGGGGCGGCTGGCGCATGGCACCCTGGTCGCCACGGTGATGAGCAATCTGGGGCTGGAACGGCACCTGGAGGGGCGGGGCCTGTCGCTTCACCGCACGCAGGTCGGGGACCGCTACGTGGTGGAGGCGATGCGGGCCCACGGCTTCAACCTGGGCGGGGAGCAATCGGGCCACATCGTGATGACCGACCATGCCACCACCGGCGACGGGCTGGTCGCGGGGCTGCAATTCCTGGCCGCGATGGCGGCGACCGGCCGGCCGGCCAGCGAGCTGGCGCGCCAGTTCGAGAGGGTGCCGCAGATGCTGCGCAACGTGCGCTATGCCACCGGCCGGACGCCCCTGGAGGACGAGGGGGTGCTGACCGAGATCCGCGCCGCGGAGGAGCGCCTGGGCGGCGTGGGGCGCCTGCTGATCCGCAAGTCGGGCACCGAGCCGCTGATCCGGGTCATGGCCGAATGCGAGGACGAGGACCTGCTGTCCGACATCGTCGAGGGGCTGGCCGACCGGATCGCCCGCGCGGTGGCCTAGGCCGGCTCTGCGGAGGGGGGCGGGGCGGCCTCGGGGCGCGACCGGGCGCGGAGGCGCCGGCGGTCGGAGATTTCGGCCACCGCCACGACCCAGGCCATCCCGAGCAGGTAGAGGGCGAGCGCGGCCCAGCCCGAGAGGCGCGCGCCCGTGATCAGGGCGGCGGCGGGAAACAGGAAGAAGAGATGCGCCGAGAAGGCCCGGATCGATTGCCGACCGATGCGCTGGAACACCGCCTGCCCCGCGATCCAGCGCAGGGCCTGCCCGGCCAGCCGCACCAGCCGCGAGGATTGCGCGTCGGAGGCGATCATGAGCCAGGCGACGAGATAGGCCAGGCACGCGAAATCGGTCAGCACGTAAGGGGATAGGAGCCACTTGCTCTGCGACAGGTCGAGGCGGTTGCCGATATCGCTGAGCCGGTCGACCGGCAGGGCGCTCATCCCGTCATAGATCAGCATCAGCAGGGCCAGCGCGGCGGCGGCGGCGGCCGCGATCCGGGCCGTGTCGCCGCGGAACCGGGCGATCGGGAACCTGTCATTGGCGATCCGCCACCCGATCACCAGACCGGCGACGAAGAGGATCTGCCAGGCGAAGAGCTCGAAGGTCTGGTGGTAGGACCCCGTCAGGCCGATCCGACCCGCGCCGAGTTCGAAGACCTCGTAGGCGATCTTGAGCGGCGAGATCTGCGCCGCGCACCACGCCACCACGCTGATCGCCAGCACCGCCCGCTCGGCGCCGCGGTCGAGCGCCTCGATCACGAAGGGCGCGAGCGCCACGAGGAACAGGTAGAGCGGCAGCACATCGAGGAAGTGCGGCTGGTGGATCAGCAACAGGCCGAGGAGCGCATTGGCGCCGGGATGGCCCGTGCCGGCATCGACCTCGACGGGGAGGCCCGGGATCCAGAACGTCACCGCGATGGCGAAGAGCAGCGTCGCGGCATGGTACTTGTAGATCTTCGCCATCCGCCCGAGCGCGTAGCGGCGCACCTCCTGCGGGCCGGTGCGGGCGAGGCGGCGGGTGAGGACGATGCCGAGGACGAGGCCCGAGACGAAGACGAATCCCTGCGCCGTGTCCGCGAACCCGATCCAGTGGTAGCCCGGCGGCTCGATCGCCGGGCCGAGGATCATGTAATGGGTGGAGGCCATCATCAGGATGAAGATGCCCCGCAGGCCGTCGATCGAGGAATAGCGCACGCGGTAGGGTCCATGATCACGAGTCGTTAACCAAGGTTAATAAACGCGTGATTTCCCCGAGGGCAAGTGCGCCGTGGCCGCGGCGGCCGGTCCGTGCCGGAGGCCGGCTCCGGCACGGGAGGCGCTCAGTTCTTGTCGCGATCGACCATGCGGCCGGCGGAGATCCACGGCATCATGCCGCGCAGCTTCTCGCCCACCTGCTCGATCTGGTGCTCGTCGTTGAGCCGCCGCGTGGCCTTGAAGCTGGGCTGGCCCACCGCGTTCTCGACCATGAAGTCGCGCACGAACTTGCCCGACTGGATGTCGGCCAGGACCTCCTTCATGCGCTTCTTGGTCTCGTCATAGGGCAGGATGCGGGGCCCGGAGACGTATTCGCCGTACTCGGCGGTGTTGGAGATCGAGTAGTTCATGTTGGCGATGCCGCCCTCGTAGATCAGGTCCACGATCAGCTTCACCTCGTGCAGGCACTCGAAATAGGCCATCTCGGGCTCGTAGCCGGCCTCGACCAGGGTCTCGAAGCCCATGCGGATGAGCTCGACCAGGCCGCCGCAGAGCACCGCCTGCTCGCCGAAGAGGTCGGTCTCGCATTCCTGGCGGAAATCGGTCTCGATGATGCCGGAGCGGCCGCCGCCGATCGCGGCGCAATAGCTCAGCGCCAGTTCCTGCGCGGTGCCGGTGGCGTCCTGGTTCACCGCCACGAGGCAGGGCACGCCGCCGCCCTTCTGGTATTCGCCGCGCACGGTATGGCCGGGGCCCTTCGGCGCCATCATCACCACGTCGACGCCGGGCTTGGGCTCGATCAGGCCGAAATGGACGTTGAGGCCGTGCGCGAAGGCGATGGCCGCGCCGTCCCGGAGGTGGTCGTGGACGTGGTCGCGATAGACCTTGGCCTGCAATTCGTCGGGCATGGTGAACATGATGAGGTCGCACCACGCGGCGGCCTCCTCGATGCCCATGACCTGGAGGCCCTCGCCCTCGGCCTTGCGGCGGCTGGGCGATCCCTCCCTGAGGGCGACGGCGACGTTCTTGGCGCCCGAATCGCGCAGGTTCAGCGCGTGGGCATGGCCCTGGCTGCCATAGCCCAGGATCGCCACCTTCTTGTCCTTGATGAGGTTGATGTCGCAGTCGCGGTCGTAAAACACGCGCATGGGATGTCCTTTCGACGGATTCGATGCGCGCAGGATAGGGCGGCCACGGCGCGGCGAAAGCCATGATCCGCGTTGCGGCGGCCGGGCGCATGGATGTAATCATGCGCTGTGGAGCGCATTTTCGGGGCGATCATGCTCGACGAGACGGATAGGCGGCTGCTGCGGCAATTGCAGAACGACCCCGCTGCGACGCTGGCGGCGCTGGCGGCGCGCGCGGGCGTGACCCCGGCGCTGGCCGCGCGGCGGTTCGAGCGGCTGCGCGCGCGCGGGGTGCTGAAGGGGCAGCATGCGCGGATCGACTGGCGCGCGCTCGGCCACGAGGTGGAGGTGTCCTTGCGGTTCACCATCGAGAAGAGCGATCCGCGCGCCCTGGACGCGTTCATCGCGGCGGCGCGGGAGGTGCCCGAGGTGGTGGAGATCCAGACCTTCCTCGGCCGGGTGGACGTGCGGCTGAGCCTCGTGGCGCGGGACCTGCGCGATTATCACCGCATCTACCGCGAGCGCATCCTGACGCTGCCCCATATCGCCGAGATCGAGGCGCTCATGCAGGTGGCCGTGCTGAAGACCGACGAGAGGTTGCCGTTCTGACCGCGATCGACGCCACCGACCGGGAGATCCTGCGCCTGCTGGTCGCCGACGCGACGCTGAGCTCGGCCGCGCTGGGGGCGCGGCTGGGCCTGTCGCAGCCGGTGGCGTGGCGGCGGGTGCGGCGCCTGGAGGCGGCCGGCATCCTGGCGGGGCGGCGGCTCGACCTCGATGCCGCGGCGCTGGGATTGGGGGTGACGGTGTTCCTGGGGGTGAAGCTGGCCGCGCGGGGGCGCCTGGCGCTGGGGGAGTTCGAGCGCGCGATCACCGCCATCCCCGAGGTGCAGACCGTCGAGCATGTTCTGGGGCTCTACGATTACCGGCTGCGCGTGGTGGCGCGGGACCTGGGCGATTTCGAGCGGGTGCTGCGGCGGCGCATCCTGACGCTTCCCGGCGTCGGCACGGTCGAGGCCAACGTGCTTCTGAGCGAGGAGCGGCGGCCGGGCCCGATCTGAGGCGGCGGGCCGCGCGCCCGCGGGGCCGGTGCGCCGGGGTATTTGGGAAAAGGGTGACGGGCCTAGCCGGCGCCCATGCCGAGCCCCATGATCCGGGTACGCAAGGGGGCTATGTCGTGGACGGCCTTGAGCCCGGTGCGGCGGAGCGCCTGCAGCGGCCCGCCCCCCGCGCGGCAGAGGCGGTTGTAGAGGTCGATGGCGGCGGCACGGGCATGCATGTCGGCGCCGCGGGCGCGGGCATAGGCGGTCAGGCCCCCGGGGGCGCCGGGATCGCGCGGGTCGATGGCGGCGGCCAGGGCGCGGATATCGGCGAGGGACGTGTTCAGCCCCTGCGCGCCGATCGGCGGCAGGACGTGGGCGGCCTCGGCCACGAGGACGGTGCGCCGGGCGGTCAGCGCGCGGGCCGTCCGGGTGACGACGGGCCATTGCCGGATCGGCGTCGCCCGCTCCATCGGGCCGAGGACGTGGAGGGCGCGGTCCGTCAGCTGGGCGTCGAAATCGGCGGCCGAGAGGAGGTCGGCGGCGCGCGCGCCGGTGTCCATCCACACGATGGAGGAGGCGGGCCGGCCGGCCTGGTCGACGAGCGGCACGGTCACGAAGGCGCCGCCCGAATTGTAGACCTCGGTCGAGATGCCGTCATGGGGGTCGCGATGCGTGCAGGTGAAGGCCAGCGCCCGCTGGCCGTAGCGCAGGGTGGTGACGCCGATCCCGGCCGCGGCGCGGACCGGCGAGGCGCGGCCGTCGGCGCCGACCACCAGCCGCGCGTCGATCCGCGACCCGTCGGTCAGCGTCACGCGGGCCACGTCGTCGCGGGCGAGCATGTCCCGGAAGCCGACGCCGAGGCGCAGATCAACCCCGGGTTCCCGGGCGAGCCGGTCGGAGAGGGTCCGGCGGGCCCGCCAGTTCATCACGTTGCGGCCGAAGGCGTCGAGCCCCAGATCGTCGGGCGTGAAGGTGCGGGTGGCGGTCTGGCGCGGGGGCCAGCCGGTCGATTCCATGACCCTGAGCGCCTTGAGCGCGGTCGAATCGGCGGCCAGGTCGTCCCAGAGGCCGGCCTGCTCCAGGAGCGCGACGGAGGGGACGAGATAGGCCGTCGAGCGCAGGTCGGAGCCGTCGGCGTCGCGGTCGGGGGGCGGTGGCGCGGGGTCGCAGACGGTGACGCGGTGCCCCTGCCGGGCCATCAGCGCGGCCAGGACCATGCCGGCGATCCCGGCGCCCGAGATGAAGATGTCGGTATCGGCCATGCGCTCGCATCTAGGGGCGCGGGGCGGCGGGGAAAGCGCCCTCAGCCGATCTGCGACAGAAAGGCCCGCAGGTCGTGGGCGTGGTGGTGGACATGGGCCCCGGGGGCGCGGCGCGGGGCGACGTGGATCGTGGCCATGCCCAGCCGGTGCGGCACGCGCAGGTTCGCGGCCGTGTCCTCGAACATGGCGGCGCGGGCCGGGTCGATCCCCTCGGCGCGGATCACGGCGTCGAACGCGGCCCGGTCCGGCTTGGACGCGAAGCCGGTATGCTCCATCCCGTAGACGGCGTCGAACGCGCCGGCGAGGCCCCGCGCGGCCAGCACGCGCGCCGCGTAGGGCGCCCCGGCGCCGTTGGTGAAGACGATCCGGCGGCCGGGCAGGCGGGCGATCCGCCGGGCGAGCGCCGGGTCGGGGCGCAGCGCGCCGAGGTCGATGTCGTGCACATGGGCGAGGCAGGGGCCGGGGGCGAGCCCGTGTTCGGCCACGAGCCCGGTCAGGGTGGCGCCGTAGCGGCGCCAATAGGCCTGCCGGAGGCGGTCGGCGGCGGCGCGGTCCATGTCGAGGGCGTGCATGATCCAGCCGGTCATCCGCTCGGCGATCTGGTCGAAGAGCCGCGCCTCGGGCGGATAGAGGGTGTTGTCGAGATCGAAGATCCAGGTGCGTATCCGGGCCAGGTCGGGCATGCGGGCGGGGTAGCGGGCGGCCGGCGCGCTGTCTATGCTCCGGCCGGGGGACAGGGAGGTGACATGCCGGATCAACGGCCCCAGAGGGACGCCTATCGCCTGGTCCTGGAGGCGATCGACAGCGGCATCTACCGGCCGGGCACGCGGCTGGTGGAGAACGAGCTGGCCGAGCGGTTCGGGGTCAGCCGCACGCCGATCCGCGAGGCGCTGCAGCGGCTGGAGACGCAATCGCTGCTGACCCGGGACGGGCGCAGCCTGATCGTGGCCTCGCTCGACCACAATCAGATGGCGGAGCTCTATACCGTTCGCACCGAGCTCGAGGGGCTGGCCGCGGACCTGGCGGCGCGGCACGCCACCGAGGAGGAGGTGCGGGTGCTGCGGCAGATGGTCGAGGAGGATCATGCCCTGCTCGGCGATCCGCAGGCCCTGAGCCGGGCGAACCGCCGGTTCCACAAGCAGATCCACCTGGCCTCCCACAACATGTTCCTGGTGCGGCAGCTGGATCTGGTGCACCGCTCGATGGCGCTGCTCGCGACGACCTCGCTGGCGGTGAAGGGGCGGGGCGGGGACGCGCTGGAGGAACACGGGCGCATCGTCGCCGCGCTGGAGGCGCGCGACGCGCCGGCGGCGCGGGCGGCCCTGTCGGCCCATATCTCGAAGGCCTACGAGACCCGGCTGAAGCACGATTCGGCGCGGGATTCCGGGGCCGGGGACGGTGTCGGGGACGGGACGCCGGCGGGCTGATCGTCGGGCCGGGAGACGCCATGCTCGGTCTTGTCCCAGTAGAAGGGGCGGCGGGCGACCTCCCACAGCGCCTTGAGGATCGAGATCGTGGCGAGCGGATAGTAGACGTGCATGACCGGCAGCCACGGCACGAGGCCCAGCCGGTCCTGCCGGACGAGCGCGAGCACCCCGGCGGCGGCGTTCAGCGAGAAGATCGCCAGGAACGCCAGCAGGAGGGTCAGCTGCCCCAGCGGCGTGGAGACGGCGACGAAGGGATGCGGCAGGCCGAAGCTGATGAGCCAGAAGGACCACAGGACCGGCGCGAGGAGCGCCCCCGAGAGGCTGCCGAGGAGCAGGACCTGCAGGCCGAAGAACCCCCAGGGCCCGAGATCGCGCCAGAGGGCGCGGGGGTCGCGCATCTGGCTGGCCCAGGTGATCGCGTAGCCCTTCTGCCAGCGGGAGCGCTGCTTGATCCAGGCCCGGGGGGAAGCGGAGGCCTCTTCCAGCGTCACGGTGTCGATGAGGTCGGTGACGTAGCCCGCGCGCGCGAGCCGGATGCCCAGATCGGCGTCCTCGGTCACGTTGTGGGCGTCCCAGGCGCCCACCGCCTCCAGCGCGTCGCGGCGGAAGAACACCGTCGTGCCGCCGAGCGGCACCGGCCAGCCCAGGCGGCGCAGCGCCGGCAGCACGACCCAGAACCAGATCGCGTAGTCGATGGCGAAACAGCGCGTGATCCAGCCGTGGCGGATGTTGTAGAAGTTCAGCCGGCCCTGCAGGCAGGCCACGCGCGGGCCGGACCGGGCGAAACGCTCGACCACGTCGCGGATCTGCCGGGATTCGGGTTTGTCCTCGGCGTCATAGATGCCGATGATCGAGCCGCGGCAGAAGTCGAGCGCCATGTTCATGGCGCGCGGCTTGGTGCGGATCTGGCCCGGGCCGACGGTCAGGGTGCGGACCCAGGGCGGCAGGTGGGCCGCGGCGATGGCCCGGGGCGTGATGTCGTCGTCCGATTCGATGACCAGGATCACGTCCAGCAATTCGCGCGGATAATCGAGCGCGGCGATGCGCTCCATCAGCTTGGCGGCGATGTCGCCCTCGTGGCGGAGCGGCAGGAGGAGCGAGACGCGGGGCTGGCGGGCCAGGACCGGCTGGGCCGCCGATCCGGCCGCGGAAAGGCCGGGGCGGTGCATCGTGACCACGAGGGCGGTGCCGAGAAGCGCCGAGTTCACCAGCGCCACGACGAAGGCCAGGATGCAGATCGCGGGCACGATCGCGCCGGGAAAGGCCAGGCCGGCGGCGCCCGCGGCCGCCAGCAGGACCCCGCAGAGCGCGCCGATCCGCCGCCCGGCGGGGCCGGACAGGCTGCGGCAGCTGTTCCGGTCGGGGCAGCGGGTTTCGGCGAGCCGGGCGAGCTCCCGCCCCGAATGGCGCTGGATCGCGGTTTCGACGGCGGTAGCGGTGGCGGCCACGGGGGCGACCGGGCCGATCCGGGCCGCGATCTCGTCCCGGATCGCCCCGAACCGGTCGGGCCGCGGGGTGGCGACGGGCGTCACCGCCCCGGCGCGGGCCAGGGGCACGATCTGGTGGGCGGCGCAGTAGCCGGGACCGAGCCTGCGCATCGCGACCGCGTCGGGGGGGCGGCGGGACAGGTCGACGGTCTCGAACCCGCCGAGCTCGGCCAGGGTCGCCACGAGGTCCGCTTCCGAGACGATCGCGTGGCGCAGGAGGATGTCGGTCATCGAGGCGGCGTTGCGCCGCTCGCGCTCCTCGGCCCAGGCGAGCGTCCGGGCGTCGATCAGGCGCTTGCGCAGGAGGGCCGCGCCGAGCGTGCGCGCCGGCGCGGCGCGCACCACCCGCAGGTCCGGCGCGCGGGAGGGCATCGACTGGATCATCGCGGGCATCGCGTTCTCATGACCGGCGATGCTGCGCCAGAAAGGTTAACCCGCGCTTAAGCCCGTCCGGTCAGGCCGCGTCGCCGATCGCCCCCGCGAAGCGCTCGAAGAGATAGAAGCTGTCCTGGGGGCCGGGGCTGGCCTCGGGGTGGTGCTGGACGCCCCAGATCGGGCGGTCGGTCATGCGAATCCCGCAATTCGACCCGTCGAAGAGGGAGATATGCGTCTCTTCCACGCCCTTGGGCAGGGTCTGGCTGTTGACGGTGAAGCCGTGGTTCATCGACGTGATCTCCACCTTGCCGGTGGCCAGTTCCTTGACCGGGTGATTCGCGCCGTGATGGCCGTGGCTCATCTTCTGCGTCTCGGCCCCGAGCGCGAGGCCGAGGAGCTGGTGGCCGAGGCAGATCCCGAGGATCGGCATGTCGGAGCGCTCCATCACCTCGCGGATCATCGGCACGGCATAGGCCCCGGTGGCCGCCGGATCGCCGGGCCCGTTGGACAGGAACAGGCCCGCCGGATCCTGGTCCAGCACCTCCTCGGCGGTGGCGGTGGCGGGCAGCACGGTGACATCGCAGCCCGCGCTGGCCAGGCAGCGCAGGATGTTGCGCTTGGCGCCGTAATCGATCGCCACGACCCGGTGGCCGGGCCCGTCGCGGTCGAGATAGCCGTGCGGCCAGTCCCAGCGCATGCCGCTCCAGCGGTAGGATTGCAGGCAGGACACGTCGCGGGCGAGGTCGCGCCCGACCAGGCCCGGGAAGGCGCGCGCGGCCGCGACCAGCGCCTCGATGTCGAACCGGCCCTCGGGGTCGTGGGCGAGCGCCACGTGCGGCGCGCCCTGCTGACGGATCGCGCGGGTCAGGCGCCGCGTGTCCACGCCGCCGATGCCGATCTTGCCGTTGCGGGCCAGCCAGGCATCGAGCTCCTCGGCGGACCGCCAGTTCGACGCGGCGGTCGGGTCCCACTTGACCACCATGCCCTCGGCGAAGGGGGCGGCGGTCTCCTCGTCCTCGGGGTTGGTGCCGGTATTGCCGATATGGGGAAAGGTGAAGGTGACGATCTGCCCGGCATAGGAGGGATCGGTCATGATCTCCTGGTAGCCGGTCATCGAGGTGTTGAAGCACAGTTCCGCCGTGGTCTGCCCGGCGGCGCCGAACCCTCGGCCGTAGAAGATCGTCCCGTCCGCGAGGGCGAGGCAGGCGGTGGGGGTCCTGCGGGTCATCGGCGCTCTCCTTTCCGGCAAATCGACCGCTAGGTATGGAACGGGCGGGGGGCGGTCAAGGCCGCTTGATGCGGCGCGGCGATGGACCTATGCCCGCCCCCGCCGGAACGGAGGAGCGGGCCATGGAATTGCGTGCACGGATCAACGCCGCGCTGAAGACCGCGATGAAGGAGCGGCGATCGGAGCGGCTGTCGACGCTGCGCCTCATCAACGCCGCGATCAAGGACCGCGACATCGCGACCCGCGGGTCGGACGACAGCCCCGACGGCGTCACCGACGAACAGGTGCGCCAGATCCTGTCGCGGATGGTCAAGCAGCGCCAGGAGAGCGTGCGGGCCTACGAGGAGGGCGGGCGGCTCGAACTGGCGGAGAGCGAACGCGCCGAGATCGAGGTGATCGAGGAATTCCTGCCCCGCCGCCTGTCGGAGGGCGAGATCGACGAGGCGGTGGCCGGGGCGATCGCCGAGACCGGGGCCGATTCGATCCGCGACATGGGCCGCGTCATGGGCCTGTTGAAGGAGCGCTATTCGGGCCAGATGGATTTCGGCATCGTCGGCCCGAAGGTGAAGCAGCGCCTGAGTTGAGCCGGCCGGACCGCCCCCGGCTCAGGCCGGGAGGCGCTTCAGCAGCCGGTCGAGATCGTCGTGCAGCGCCGCGCGTTCCTCGGGGCTGAGGAACGCGCCGAGCTCCACCTCGCGCGCGCCGCCGCGCAGCGTCAGGTAGTTCCGCACCGGGCCGCGGTCGCCGTGCAGGCTAAGGCGGATCCAGTGCGGATTGGCCTCCCATTGCTGGTCGGGGGCGCGGGGATTGTGGCGCACGAGCGCGACGCGGTCGGACCAGACTGTCAGTTCCTCGACCAGCTCCCCGTCGCGGTAGTTCCGCATCACCAGCACATAGAGGAGCGCCACCGCCCCCATGACGAAGGGCAGCAGCCCCCAGAAGACCGGCGTGCCCAGGAGCGGGATCGTCGGGATCAGGATCATGCAGAAGGTGAAGCCCATCAGCACCGCGAAGCCCGGCAGCGGCATCGAGCGGTGGGGCCAGATCCGGGCGGTGGCGAACGGGCGCCCCCGCGCATGCGAAAAGGCCCCGGGCTCTGCCGGGGCCCCTTCGGTGGCCGTGGTCCATTCGACCGGCATGGCGGTCCTCAGTGCGAGGGAGCCTTGTCCCAATCCTCGCGGCGGGGGAGCGTCTCGAAGGTATGCTCCGGCGGCGGGGAGGGCAGGGTCCATTCCAGCGTGTCGGCCCACTTGTTCCAGGGGTTGGCCGGCGCCGTGCGCGGCACCTTGAAGATCACCCAGAAGATCGCGCCGATGAAGAACAGGAACGACGCGAAGGAGATGAAGGCCCCCCAGGACGAGACGTGGTGCCACAGGCCGAACGCCTCGGGGTAGTCGATGTAGCGGCGCGGCATGCCCTGGCGCCCGAGGAAGTGCTGCGGGAAGAAGGTCAGGTTGGTGCCGATGAAGAACGACCAGAAATGCGCCTTGCCGATCCATTCGGGGATCATCTTGCCCGTGAATTTCGGGAAGTAGAAGTAGATCCCCGCGAAGATGGCGAAGACGGCGCCGAGGCTCATGACGTAGTGGAAATGCGCCACGACGTAGTAGGTGTCGTGATAGGCGCGGTCGATGGCCGCCTGGCTGAGCACGATCCCGGTGACGCCGCCGAGCGTGAACACGGCGAGGAAGCCGAACGCCCACAGCATCGGCGCCTTGAGGTCGATCGAGCCGCCCCACATGGTCGCGATCCACGAGAAGATCTTGATGCCGGTGGGCACCGCGATGACCATCGTGGCCAGCATGAAGTAGCTCTGCTGGGTGAGGGACATGCCCACGGTGTACATGTGGTGCGCCCAGACGACGAAGCCCAGCACGCCGATCGCGATCAGCGCCCAGACCATCGGCAGGTAGCCGAAGATCGGCTTGCGGCTGAAGGTGGCGATGACGTGGCTGATGATGCCGAAGCCCGGCAGGATCACGATATAGACCTCGGGATGCCCGAAGAACCACAGGATGTGCTGGTAGAGCACCGGGTCGCCGCCGCCCGAGGGGTCGAAGAAGGTGGTGCCGAAGTTCCGGTCCGTCAGCAGCATGGTGATCGCGCCGGCGAGCACCGGCAGGGCCAGCAGGATCAGCCAGGCGGTGACGAAGATCGACCACGAGAAGAGCGGCACCTTGAACAGGCTCATCCCCGGCGCGCGCATGTTGAGGAAGGTGGTGATCATGTTGATCGCGCCCAGGATCGAGGAGGCCCCCGAGACGTGGACGGCGAAGATGGCGAGGTCGGTGGAATAGCCGCCTTCGGTCGTGGAGAGCGGCGGATAGAGCACCCAGCCGATGCCCGAGCCCGGCTGACCGTTGCCCCCCGG
Source organism: uncultured Paracoccaceae bacterium (assembly GCA_947487205.1). GTDB lineage: Bacteria > Pseudomonadota > Alphaproteobacteria > Rhodobacterales > Rhodobacteraceae > Palleronia. Next base: position 79,221 of record CANKVU010000018.1, read on the forward strand.
CGCGAAGACGGAGCAGACGGCGAGGGCCGAGCCTGCGACGAAGAGCCAGTAGGACAGGTTGTTGAGGCGCGGGAACGCCATGTCCGGCGCCCCGATCTGCAGCGGCATCAGGTAGTTGCCGAAGCCGCCGAAGAGCGCGGGAATGACCACGAAGAACATCATCAGGATGCCGTGGGCGGTGATCATCACGTTCCACAGGTGGCCGTTCGGGGTGCAGTTCTCGGTGGCGGTGGGCCAGAGCCGCGCGCCCTCCATGCACATGAACTGGACGCCGGGCTCCATCAGTTCCATCCGCATGTAGACCGTGAAGGCGACCGAGATGAAGCCGGTCACGCCCGCGGTGAACAGGTAGAGGATGCCGATGTCCTTGTGGTTCGTGGACATGAACCAGCGGGTGAAGAACCCCCTGGGGTCCTCGTGCCCGTCATGGCCTTGGACGGTAGCGTCAGCCATGTCTCGCCTCCTGGGTTCTCACTGACTATGGCGCGCGCGGCCCTCGCCAACACGCGTTGGGCAGGCTTTTAGGCCGGGCGGGCGGTCGCCGCAATGATACTATTTGGCGCGGGAGGCGCCCGGACCGCCTTTTCCCGCCCCGCCGCAGGGAACGGCGGCCCGGCCGCGCCGGTTGGGTCCCCGAGGAGCGCAGCAACCGGAGTGCGACCATGAAGCCCGACGACCGACCCGGTCTGATCCCGACGGGAAGCCTGAATGCGCCCTGGATGCTCGTCATGGGCGGCGTCCTGATCCTCGGCGGGATCGTCTCGATCGTGAACCCGTTCGCCGCCTCGCTGGCGGTCACGGTGCTCGCCGGGGCGACCTTCCTCTTCGGCGGGGCGATGCAGGTCTGGCTGGCGGTACGGGCCGAGGACGGCTCGTCGGGGGGGCGCCTCGCGGCGGGCGTGCTCGGCGCGCTGATGATCGTGCTGGCGCTCATGCTGTGGTTCGATCCGCTGGCCGGGATGCTGACGCTGACGCTGGTGGTCGCGACGCTGTTCCTGGCGATCGGCGTCTTCCGCATCTGGTTCGCCATGCGGATGACGCACCGGGCGCGGTGGATCTGGACGGCCGCGTCGGGGGGGCTGTCGATCCTGCTGGCGGTCATCATCTTCGCCGCGCTGCCCGAGGCGGCGGCGACCACGCTGGGCCTGCTGCTGGGGGTCGAGCTGCTGATGTCGGGCGCCGCGGCGGTGGCGCTGGCGCTGGCCGCGCGGTCCGAGTGAAGGCTTGCCATCGGCCGCGGCCACGGACAGGAAGGGATCATGCCCCGACAGCCCGCCTTCGGGCCCGGGTGGCCCCGCGCCCGTCCGGGCATGGTCGTGGGGCTCCTGGGCGGTTCCTTCGACCCCGCCCATGCGGGCCATGCCGCGATCACGGGCGAGGCGCTGCGCCGCTTCGCGCTCGACCGGGTCTGGTGGCTCGTCAGCCCCGCCAATCCGCTGAAGCGCGAGGGGCCGGCGGCGCTGGAGCGGCGGCTGGAGCGGGCGCGGCGCGTGATGGACCATCCCCGCGTCGAGGTGACGGCGCTCGAATCGCGGCTCGGAAGCCGCTATACCGCCGACACGGTCGCGAGCCTCGCGGCGCGGTACCGGGGCGTGCGTTTCGTCTGGCTGATGGGGGCGGACAACCTCGTGACCTTCCACCGCTGGGACCGCTGGCGGGAGATCGCGGAGCGGGTGCCGATCGGCGTGCTGGCCCGGCCCGGGCACCGGCTGGCGGCGCTGTCGGCGCCCGCCGCGCGGGTCCTGGCCGCGCATCGCGTCGCCGATCCGCGCGCCCTGGCCTGCGCCGGGGCCCCGTCCTGGGCCTTTGCCACCATTCCACTCAGAGGCGAAAGCTCGTCGCGCCTGCGTTGCACGGGCGCCTGGGAACAGTGACGTGATGGCGCGGGCCGATCTTGGCGGTTGAACGGGGCCGCCGCCGTCGACTAATCGGGAGCGCGGGGTGGAGCGAAAGGAACCCATGGGTCTGACCCGACGCGACATTCTGGCCGGGCTGGGCGCCCTGGCGGCGACGGCCGCCGGGGCGGACGCGCCCGTGCGCGTGCCGCGCCCGCCCGCCCGCGGAACGGGCGCGGCGCCGGCCTCCGTCGACGCGGCGGGGAGCCTCGTCTCCCGCTCCGGGCTGTCGGGGCAGGTCGGATTCGCCGTCGCGGACGCCGCCACCGGCGAGATCCTGGAGGCGCGGAATCCCGACCTGGCGCTGCCGCCCGCGAGCACCGCCAAGACGCTGACGACCCTCTACGCGCTCGACAGGCTCGGCCCCGAGCATCGCTTCACCACCCGGCTCATGGCCGGGGGGCCGGTCCGCAACGGGCGCATCGAGGGCGACCTGATCCTCGCCGGCGGGGGCGACCCGGTCCTCGACACGCGCGACCTGATGGAGATGGTGGCCACGCTCAAGGATCTGGGGGTCCGCGAGGTCGGCGGTCGGCTGAAGGTCTGGACCGGCGCGCTGCCGAACATCTACGAGATCGACGGCGAGCAGCCCGACCATGTGGGATACAACCCCGCGATCTGCGGCCTGAACCTGAACTTCAACCGGGTGCATTTCGGCTGGGACCGCAAGGGATCGTCCTACCAGGTGAGCATGGATGCGCGCGCGGGCCGCTACGTTCCGGGGGTGCAGGTGGCGCGGATGCAGGTCGTGGACCGCAGCGGGCCGGTCTATACCTACGAGCAGGCGGACCGGCGCGACGACTGGACCGTGGCGCGCGCCGCGCTGGGCCAGAGCGGCGCCCGCTGGCTGCCGGTGCGCCATCCGGGCCTTTACGCGGGCGAGGTGTTCCAGGTCCTGGCCTGGTCCCAGGGGATCATGAGCGGCGGCGCGGTCGAGATCGCCGACAGCGACGCGGGCGAGGCCTTGGTGGCGCGGCGGAGCCAGCCGCTGCGGCCGATCCTGAAGGGGATGCTGGAGCATTCGACGAACCTGACCGCCGAGGTGTCGGGGCTGGGCGCGTCCCTGTCGGGGGGCGGGCCGGTCGGGTCGCTGGCCGGGTCGGCGGGGCGGATGTCGGACTGGCTGGCAGCGACCCACGGGCTGGAGCGGACGCGGCTCGAGGACCACTCGGGCCTCGGCGACGACAGCCGGGCCACCGCGCGCGACATGGTCCGGGCGATGCTGGCCAGCCAGGACAGGGGCGAGCTGCGGCCGCTGCTCAAGCCGTTCCACGTCGAGGACCGGCGGTTCGACGTGGCCGCCAAGACCGGGACGCTGAACTTCGTCAGCGCGCTCACCGGCTTCGTCTCGGGGCCGTCGGGGCGGCCCCTGGCCTTCGCGATCCTGACCGCCGACATTCCCCGGCGCGACGCCCTGAGCGTGGCCGAGCGGGAGCGCCCGGCGGGCGGGCGGCGCTGGATCGGCGCCTCGAAATGGCTGCAGCGGGAATTGCTGGAGCGCTGGGGAACGCTCCACGCGACCTGACCCGGCGCGATCAGATCGTCATGTGCCGCGCCCGCGCCCCGCGCTCGATCGCGGCGGCGTTGAGGCGCGGGATGCCCAGCTCGTAGCGGATCTCCTCCAGCAGGCGGATCTCCACCTCGCCCAGCTGGCCGTCGGCGGCGGCCACGTCGCAGGCCAGCGCGTAGGCGGTCTCGAACAACGTGTCGGGCAGGTTCTCGCGGATGAGGCCGAAGAGCGCGTCGAGCCCGTCCTCCTCGGTGAAGAGGTCGAACACCGTCACCGAGATGGTGGAGATCCGGTCCTGGTCGAAGCCGGCGAAGACGGGAAGGTGGTTGACCACCCGCTCGATGGTGACGAGTTCGGTGGTGCGGAGGTTCTCGTCCGAGGCCGAGACGGCGACCATCAGGGCCACCAGGCAATCTTGCGGCGTCATGGAATGGCTGAAATCCGACATGGGGCCCGGGCATCCTGGGTTGGGTTCGCTGCGACGCACGATAATTGACGCCGCCGCGTCGCGGCAATAGGCAGGCGCCGGTCCAATGCCAGCGGGAGAGCGCCATGACCGATCTGCGGGAGATCGCCGCCGCGTCCAAGGCCTGGCCGTTCGAGGAGGCGCGCAAGCTCGTCAAGCGGATCGGGGCCACGCCGCCCGAGAAGGGCCACGTCCTGTTCGAGACCGGCTACGGCCCCTCGGGGCTGCCCCATATCGGCACGTTCGGCGAGGTCGCGCGCACCACGATGGTCCGCCGCGCCTTCGAGCTGCTGTCGGACATTCCCACGCGGCTGATCTGCTTCTCGGACGATCTGGACGGCATGCGGAAGGTGCCGGGGGGCGTGCCCGATCCCCAGGCGCTGGCCCAGCACCTGCAGAAGCCGCTGACCGACGTGCCCGACCCGTTCGGCACCCATGACAGTTTCGGCGCCCACAACAATGCGATGCTGCGCCGGTTCCTGGACACGTTCGGGTTCCAGTACGATTTCGTCTCGGCCACCGAGTTCTATCGCTCGGGCCGGTTCGACGACACGCTGCGCCGCGCCGCCGAACGCTATGACGAGATCATGGCGGTAATGCTGAAATCGCTCCGCGAGGAGCGCCGGCAGACCTATTCCATCTTCCTGCCGATCCACCCCGAGACGGGGCGGGTCCTCTATGTGCCGATGAAGCATGTCGACGCGGCCGAGGGCACGGTGACCTTCGACGACGAGACGGGCCGCGAATGGACCCTGCCGGTGACGGGGGGGAACGTGAAGCTCCAGTGGAAGCCGGACTTCGCCGCGCGCTGGGCCGCGCTCGGGGTGGATTTCGAGATCTACGGCAAGGACCACGCCGCCAACACGCCGATCTATGACGGGATCTGCCGCATCCTGGGCCACACCCCGCCCGAACATTACGTCTACGAGCTGTTCCTGGACGAGGGCGGGCAGAAGATCTCCAAGACCTCCGGCAACGGCATCTCGATCGACGAATGGCTGCACTACGCCTCCACCGAATCGCTGTCCTACTTCATGTTCCAGAAGCCGCGGACCGCGAAGCGGCTGCATTTCGACGTGATCCCGAAGGCCGTGGACGAGTATCACCAGCAATTGCGCGCCTATCCCGACCAGGAGCCGGCGCAGCAACTGGCCAACCCCGTCTTTCACATCCACGGCGGCGGCGACGTGCCGGCCTCGGACATGGTGGTGTCGTTCGCGATGCTGCTGAACCTCGCCTCCGTCTCGGGGGCCGAGGAGACGGAGACGCTGTGGGGCTTCATCCGCCGCTACGCGCCCGGGGCCTCGCCAGAGGCCAACCCGCAGCTCGACCGGGCGGCGGCCGCGGCGGTGCGCTACTACAACGATTTCGTGAAGCCGCAGAAGGTGTTCCGCCGCCCCGACGAGCGCGAGCGCGGGGCGATCGCCGACCTGCGCGACCGGCTTGCCGCGTGGGAGGGGGGCGCCGATGCGGAGGCGCTGCAATCGGCCGTCTTCGCGGTGGGCAAGGCGCACGGGTTCGAGCCGCTGCGCGACTGGTTCCGGGCCCTCTACGAGGTGCTGCTGGGGCAGAGCCAGGGGCCGCGGTTCGGCGGCTTCGTGGCGCTCTACGGCGTCGAGGAGACGGTGGCGCTGATCGACCGGGCGCTGGACGGGGACCGGGCGGCGACCTGACGCGGCGCCTTGCCGTTCCGGCGCGCGGGCCCCATCCTCGGTCGCGGAGGTGGTTCCCATGCGACATGCCGTACTGGCCCTGGTCCTGGCGTTGGCCGCACCGTCCGCATCGGCCGGGGAGGCGGCGATCCGCGACACGATCACCGCCCAGCTCGATGCCTTCGCGGCCGGGGACGACGCGCGGGCCTTCGACTATGCCTCGCCCGGCATCCGCGAGATGTTCGGCACGCCCGAGAGGTTCGGGCGGATGGTGGAGCAGGGCTATCCGATGGTCGACCGCCCCGGCGAGGTCACGTTCCTGGGGCAGAAGCCGCGGGGGCAGGGGATCCGCCAGCGCCTGACGATCCGGGGTCCGGACGGCGCGATCCACGTCCTCGATTACGACATGGTTCCGGGGCCCGGCGGCTGGCGCATCGACGGCGTGCGGCTGCTCGACGTCCCCGCCGTGGGCGCGTGAAGGCGGCGCGCGCCGGCCTCCGGGCGCGTTAGCGACCGCTCCGCCAACCTGCCGGGGAAGCGGCGGAGGCGGGATCATGACGGCAGGGATCATCGACGTGCGCGAGGCCGGCGCGGCGGGCGACGGGCGGACCGATGACGGCCCGGCGCTCGCCGCCGCCTTCGCCGCGGCGGGGCCGGCCGGGGTGCGGGTGCCGCCGGGGCGCTACCGCGTCGCCTGCGACCTGGCCTGCCATCACCCGGTGCGGTTTGAAGGGCAATTGGCGCAGGCGGAGGGGCGGCTCCTGATCCTGGGGCAGCGGCTGTCCCTGGGCGATTACGCGGCCGCGTTCGGGAGCGGTCACCTGGCCCTGGCCAAGGCCCTGGCGGCGCTCTTCGCCGTCGAGGGCGACGCGGACCTGGACCTGGGCGGACGGGAGATCCACCTGCCGGCGCCGATCCGGATCGACGCCGCGGGGGCGCGGGGCACCAAGACGGTGCGGGGCGGGCGGATCTCGCTCGCAGCCGACGGGGATTGGCCGGCGGCCCGCCCGGACGGCGCGGCCGGGTCCGGGGATATCGGCCGGATGGCGGGCGCGCCCGTCGCGCTCGGGATCCTGGGCCTGGCGGCGGGGGCGGTGCTCGACGTGCAGGGCGTGGATCTGCGGCTGGGGGGCCGGGGCGGGGGGCTCTGCGTGCAGAGCACCGGCGGATCGGTCGCGATGACGGATTGCGACATCGCCGGGGCCCGGTCGGCGGCGGTGCGCGTGCTGGGGCGCGGCACCGGCGGGCTGGCGCTGGATCGTTGCCGCATCCGCGACGGCGCCGGGGTCGAGGCCGCGGGGATGGGAGCTGTCGTCACCGCGTGCCGGTTCGACCGCGCCGCCCCGGCGCTGACGCTGGCGGGCCGCGGCAACCGCGTGTCGGGCTGCCGGATCGCGCCCGGCGGGGCGGGCCTGCGCCCGGGGCTGGTCCTGCGGCGGCGGGACGCGGCCTGCCAGGTCGCGGATTGCGATTTCGACGGCGCGTCGATCCTGTGGGGCGAAACGGCGGCCGCGGCGGTCGCGGGGGGCGAGTTCGCCGGCCTCTCCGTGACGGGCTGCCGGTTCACCGGGCGGGACCTGCCCCGGCACGCGCGCTGGATCGAGATCGCGCCCGGCGGTCCGGGCCGCTCGTTGCGGGACGTGTCGGTGACCGGGTCGCTCTTTGCCGTGGAGGGGGGGCGGGTCGACCGGGCCGAATCGGCGCGGCGCAGCCTCGATCCCGGGCGGATGCGGCGGATCACCTTCGCCGGCAACGTGTATCGCGGCGTGGCGCGCCCGGCCGAGAACCCGGCCACGATCCGGGTGCGCCTGCCGCGGCCCGAGCGGAACTGGAGCATCGACCTCGACGGCGCGCTGCCGTTCGACGCGCCGCCCGGTCAGGTCGTCGCCGTCCTGCCCGAGGGCGCCCTGCGCGACGGCGCGGGGGAGCCGGTCCGCGAGAACCCGTCGGTGGAGCTGTCCCCGGAGGGGTTGATCCGGCTGCGATTCGCGGCGCCGTCCACGGGCGCCCTGGCGCTCACCCTGCGGGCCGACCGGCCCGGCTGACCGAGCTCAGAAGGAGACCCAGGTCCCGACCTCGAGCCGGGCGGGGGCGGCGCCCCGGGTGTCGAGGATCGCGCCCAGGGTGGCGTGCAGGCCCGGGCGGATCTCGTAGCCGATCGCGGGTACGGCGAGGAGGCTGTGGAACGCCTCGGACCGGGCGGCGCGCAGCTCGAGGCTGACGAAGCCGCGTTCGAGGACCGACAGACCCGCGACCGCGTCGATCTTGGCGAGCGCCGGGCGGTCCTCCATCGACATGTCGACGCCGAGGCGCACGTCCACCCACGCATCGCCGAGCGGCGTTCCGAAGCCGCGGCCCAGATGCAGCGCGGCGATCACCGTCCCGGCGGTGGGCCGCGGCTCGTACTCGGTCGAGACAAGTTCGAGATTGGGCGAGACCGTCTCGAGATCCGCAGGCAGGCGGATCGTCTGCCCCGAGATCGAGTCGTAGTATTCGAAGGTGCGGATGTCGGGTCCGGGCCGCCACACGTCGATCCGTCCGAAGCCGAGCGCCGTGTCGTCGAATTCGACGCCCGCCCCGGCCTCCAGCGCGATCTGCCAGGTGGCCTCGGGGGCGGTGAGGTTCCAGCGGCCGAACACCTTGGCCAGCGACAGCGGCGCGTCCAGCTTGTCGTAGCTCGCCCCGAGGGTCAGGCGCGGCGTCAGGCCGTATTCGCCGTAGAGCGCGAAGGTCGGCTTCATCTCGTCGCGCGATCGGGGAGCGGCGGCGCCCTTCAGCGAGACGAAGGCCTCGCCCGCGCCGCGCGCCCAGGCCCCCGCCAGGGCCGGGCCCGGCCAGGCCAGGCCCAGACAGAGGATCAGCATCCGCCACATGGCCCTTCACTGGGCGGCGAATGGTTAACGGAGGCTTAACGCCCGCCTAGCCGCTCTTGCGGCGCCGCGCGGTGCCGCCGCGCTGGCCCGGGCGACCGGCCTTGGAGCGGCCCGATCCGCGGCTCGCCTCGGCCCCCGCCGCCTCCACCGCGGATTGCCGGGCGAGGGGATCGTCGGACACGGCGAGGTCCACCGCCTCGAGGCGCTTGACCTCGTCGCGGAGCCGCGCCGCCTCCTCGAATTCGAGGTTCTCGGCGGCCTTGCGCATGTCGGTCCGGAGACCCTCGAGCACCGCCTGCATGTTCGACCCGCCGCGCTTGTCGTCGATCGTGGCGGTGACGCGGTTCATGTCCACGTCGCCCTGGTAGAGCCCGGCCAGGATGTCGTCGACGTTCTTCTTGATCGTCGCCGGCGTGATGCCGTGTTCCTCGTTGTAGGCCATCTGCTTTTCGCGCCGGCGATCGGTCTCGCGCATGGCGCGCTCCATCGAGCCGGTGATTCGGTCGGCATACATGATGACCCGCCCGTCGACGTTCCGCGCCGCGCGGCCGATCGTCTGGATCAGCGAGGTCTCGGAACGCAGGAACCCCTCCTTGTCGGCGTCGAGGATCGCCACCAGGCCGCATTCGGGGATGTCGAGCCCCTCGCGCAGGAGGTTGATGCCCACCAGCACGTCGAAGGCGCCGAGGCGCAGGTCGCGCAGGATCTCGATCCGCTCGATCGTGTCGATGTCGGAATGCATGTAGCGCACGCGGATGCCCTGCTCGTGCAGGTATTCGGTGAGGTCCTCGGCCATGCGCTTGGTCAGGACGGTGGCGAGCGTCCGGTAGCCTGCCTGGCTGACGCGCCGGATCTCGTCCAGCAGGTCGTCGACCTGCATCTCGACGGGGCGGATCTCCACCTGCGGGTCGAGAAGGCCGGTGGGGCGGATCACCTGCTCGGTGAAGACGCCGCCCGACTGTTCCAGCTCCCACGATCCGGGCGTGGCCGAGACGAACACCGATTGCGGCCGCATCGCGTCCCATTCCTCGAACTTGAGGGGGCGGTTGTCCATGCAGGAGGGCAGGCGGAACCCGTGTTCGGCCAGCGTGAACTTGCGCCGGTAGTCGCCCCGGTACATGCCGCCGATCTGCGGCACCGAGACGTGGCTCTCGTCGGCGAAGACGAGGGCGTTGTCGGGGATGAACTCGAACAGGGTCGGGGGCGGCTCGCCCGGGGCGCGGCCGGTGAGGTAGCGGGAATAATTCTCGATCCCGTTGCAGACGCCGGTGGCCTCCAGCATCTCGATGTCGAAATTGGTGCGCTGCTCCAGCCGCTGCGCCTCCAGGAGCTTGCCCTCGCCCACCAGCTGGTCGAGCCGCTGGCGCAGCTCCGCCTTGATGGAGCGCACGGCCTGCTGCATCGTCGGGCGCGGCGTGACGTAGTGCGAATTGGCATAGATCCGGACGCGGTCGAACGAATCGGTCTTCTCCCCGGTCAGGGGGTCGAATTCCACGATCGCCTCCAGCTCCTCGCCGAAGAAGCTGAACCGCCAGGCCCGGTTGTCGAGGTGGGCGGGCCAGACCTCCAGCACGTCGCCGCGGACGCGGAACGAGCCCCGCTGGAAGGCCTGGTCGTTGCGGCGGTATTGCTGCGCCACGAGGTCGGCCATGACCTTGCGCTGGTCGTATTCCCGGCCGGTATGCAGATCGACGGTCATCGCGCCGTAGGTCTCGACCGAGCCGATGCCGTAGATGCAGGAGACGGAGGCGACGATGATCACGTCGTCGCGTTCCAGCAGCGCCCGGGTGGCGGAGTGGCGCATCCGGTCGATCTGCTCGTTGATCTGCGATTCCTTCTCGATATACGTGTCCGAGCGCGGCACGTAGGCCTCGGGCTGGTAGTAATCGTAGTAGGACACGAAGTACTCGACCGCGTTGTCGGGAAAGAACCCCTTGAATTCTCCGTATAGTTGCGCGGCCAGGGTCTTGTTCGGGGCCAGGATGATCGCCGGGCGCTGGGTCTCCTCGATCACCTTGGCCATGGTATAGGTCTTGCCCGTCCCGGTGGCGCCGAGCAGGACCTGGTCGCGCTCGCCGTCCCGCACGCCGCCGGCCAGTTCCGCGATGGCGGCGGGCTGGTCCCCCGCGGGCTGGAACTCGGTATTCATGCGGAACGCGATGCCGCCCTCGAGCTTCTCGCGGGTTCGGACATCGGGCGCCGGCGCGTGGGTCAGCGCGGGCATCTGGTCGGCGCGGTTGTTGTGCATGGGCACATCCCCCTGGAACTCGGCCTTATGTGTCCCCATCCGGGCCGCGTGCAAGGGGCGCGGCCGTGCCACCCGCGGCGGCCATCGGCGGAAAACAACCGAAAGTAGAAATTGGGGTTGCATGAGGGAAGAAATTGTTGCCAAGGTGAGAACACCCAAGCAGCCCGGAGCCGGGCCTGCGTATCCCCACCCATCCTCAAGGCGGGCCCGGCTCCACCCTCCCGCGCAGGCGCGACGCCCCGCGACGGGGGCGCAGGCGCCTAGCCGCGCTGCGGGGCGAGGGCCGCGACCAGGTCCTCGCGCAGGCGGTTCTTCTGCACCTTTCCCATCGTGTTCCGCGGCAGGTCGTCCCGCACGACGATCTCGCGCGGGTTCTTGATGCGCGCCAGCTTGTCGCGGCAGGCCGACAGGATCGCCTCCACGTCCGGCGCGGCGCCAGGGCGCGGCACGATCACCCCGATCACGGTTTCGCCCAGATCGTCGTGCGGGACGCCGATCACCGCGCTTTCCAGCACCCCCGGCTGGGCGTCGAGCACCATCTCGACCTCCTTGGGATAGACGTTGTAGCCGCCGGTGATGATCAGGTCCTTGTTGCGGCCGACGATGGTGACGTAGCCGTCCGCGTCGATGCGCCCCAAGTCGCCGGTGATGAAATACCCGTCCTCCCGCATTTCCTCAGCGGTCTTCTCGGGCATCCGCCAATAGCCCGTGAAGACGTTCGGGCCGCGCACCTCGATCTGCCCGATCTCGCCCCGCGGCACCTCCTGCCCCGTCTCGGGCGCCGTCACCCTGAGCGACACGTCGGGAAGCGGCAGGCCGACGGTCCCCGCGCGGCGGTCGCCGTCATAGGGGTTCGACGTGTTCATGCCCGTCTCGGTCATCCCGTAGCGTTCCAGGATCCGGTGGCCCGTCCGGTCCTCGAAGGCGGCATGGGTGCCGGCCAGGAGCGGGGCGGAGCCCGAGGTGAAGAGCCGCATGCCGCGCGTGAGGTCCCGGGTCAGCCGCGAATCGTCCAGGAGCCGGGTGTAGAAGGTCGGAACCCCCATCATCGCGGTGGCGCGGGGCAGGTTGTCGACGATCGCGTCGAGGTCGAATTTCGGCAGGAAGATCATCGCGCCCCCGGTGGCCAGGGTCACGTTGGTGGCCACGAAGAGGCCGTGGGTATGGAAGATCGGCAGGGCGTGGAGCAGCACGTCGTCGGCCGTGAAGCGCCAGCACCGGGCCAGCGTCAGGGCGTTGGAGAGCAGGTTCTCGTGGGTCAGCATCGCCCCCTTGGACCGCCCCGTGGTGCCGGATGTGTAGAGCAGCGCGGCGAGGTCGCCCGCCTCGCGGTCCCGCGTCTCGAACCGGTCGGGCTGCGATGCGGCGGCATCGGCGAACGAGCCCGTCCCGTCGGCGTCGAGCGTCATGGTCGCGGCCCCGTGCCGCGCCGCCATGAGACGCAGCGCCGGGTCGGCGGAGGCCGAGCAGACGAGCAGGCCCGCGCCGCTGTTGCCGACGAAATAGTCGAGCTCGTCGGGGGTATATCCGGTGTTGAGCGGCAGGAACACGATCCCGGCCCGCAGGCAGGCGGCATAGAGGGCGAGCGCCTCGGGCGACTTGTCGATCTGGGCGGCGAGCCGGTCGCCGGCGCGAAGGCCCTGGTCGCGAAGCACGTTGGCGTACCGCGCGGCGAGGCCCAAAAAGGCGCCGTAGGTCAGCGACGTGCCGCCCGGAACGATCAGGAACGGCCGCGCGCTGTCCGCGTGGCACCCGAAGAGACGGTCGTAGAGCGGGTTCATGGGATGTCCTCCTCTCCGGGGCGGGGATGTGCCCCCTCCTCGGGGCCGCGCCCTGCCGGCCGGTCGCCGAACCCTCGGGGTTCGGGATGTGATTGTCGAGATCGGGGCGCGGCGCCGACGCTCCCCTAGGGCCGGCGCCGCGATCCGGCGCCCCGCGCGTCCGCCGCGGTCAGTGCGTCCAGGTGCCGCGCCGATTGGTGGCGAAGTTCTCGCCGTAGCCGCCGGGGCGGATATTGGTGCCGCGCTTCTTGGGCTGGGTGACGACGGCGTCGATGCCGTGATCCTTGGCGTATTCCAGCGCCTCGGCCTTGGTCTCGAAGCGCAGGCGGACCTGGGCCTGGGTGTCGCCGGAGCTGGTCCAGCCCATCAGGGGATCGATCCGGCGGGGCTCGTCCGCGGTGAATTCCAGGATCCAGTACTTCGTCCGCGCCATGCCGGAGGACATGGCGGTCTTGGCGGGCTGGTAGATCCGGGCGGTCATGGCGGCCTCCTACACGGCGTGGACTGCCGGACTTATCGGGAAACTCGCGCCGCCGCGCAAGCCGCGCGGCGCGTCAGACCTCGGGGTAGAGCCCCTCGTAGATCGGGCCGAGGGTCTTCGGCTCGAACAGGGAACTGACCGAGGTGCCGTTCCAGATGTTCATGATCGCCTGGGCGAGCATCGGCGCGGTGGGCACGATGCGGATCTTGTCGCAGGCCGCGACGGTGCCGTTGGCGGCGATCGAATCGGTGATGACGAGGCTCTTCATCACCGACGCCTCGATCCGCTCGACCGCCGGGCCCGACAGGACGCCGTGGGAGATGTAGGCGTGGACCTCGGCCGCGCCCTCGCGGATCAGCGTCTCGGCCGCCTTGCAGAGGGTCCCGGCGGTGTCGCAGATGTCGTCGACGATGATGCAGGTCTTGCCGGTCACGTCGCCGATCACGGTCATCTCGGCGACCTCGCCGGGCTTCTCGCGGCGCTTGTCCACGATCGACAGGGGCGCATGGATGCGCTTGGCCAGTTCGCGGGCGCGGGCGACGCCGCCCACGTCGGGCGAGACGATCATCATGTCGTCCATCCGATCCTGGAAGACGGTGCGGATATCGAGCGCGAAGACCGGCGAGGCATAGAGGTTGTCGACGGGGATGTCGAAGAACCCCTGGATCTGCGCGGCATGGAGATCCATCGTCAGGATCCGCTCGATCCCCGCCTCGGTCAGCATGTTGGCGACCAGCTTGGCGGTGATGGGGGTGCGCGCCTTGGTGCGGCGATCCTGCCTGGCATAGCCGAAATAGGGGATCACGGCCGTGATGCGCTTGGCCGAGGAGCGGCGCAGCGCGTCGGCGATGATCAGGAGTTCCATCAGGTTGTCGTTGGCCGGGTTCGAGGTCGGCTGGATCACGAACATGTCCTCGCCGCGCACGTTCTCGTAGACCTCGACGAAGATCTCGGCGTCGTTGAACCGCTCCACCCGGGTATCGACGAGGCCCACATTCACCCCGCGATGCATCGACATGCGGCGCGCGATGGCCTTGGCGAGCGCGGGATTGGCATTGCCGGAGATCAGCTTGGGTTCGGAGGTGCTGGGCATGGGCGGGATCCTCGGGCGGTTCCGGTCGCGGGGCGGGCGGGGGATTCGGCGCGTTGACTTCCGCTTACACGGCGATAGCTGTCGCGGAAACCGCAAGCCGGGACCGGGGGCGCAGATGGTCGGAATCGCGTATTATTTCGCCACGATATCGCCCTATACCTATCTCGCCGGAACCCGGCTGGAGGAAATCGCGTCCCGCCACGGGGCCACGATCGACTATCGCCCGCTCGACGTGATGCAGCTTTTCGCGCGCACGGGCGGGCAGCCCCCGGCCGAGCGGCACCCCAACCGCCAGGCCTATCGCCGGCAGGATCTGGCGCGGTCGGCGGCGATGGCGGGCGTCCCGCTCACCCTGTCGCCCCGGCACTGGCCGACCAATCCCGCGCCGTCCTCCTTCGCCATCATCGCCGCGCAGGCAGAGGGCGGAGGCGACATGGGCGCCCTCGTCCACGGGCTCTGCCGCGCCTGCTGGGCCGAGGAGCGCGACATCGCCGAGGACGCGGTGATCGCCGATGCGCTGGAGGCGGCCGGGTTCGACCGCGCCATCGCCGATCGCGCCATGTTCGCGGGCGCCGAGCGATACGGCCGCAACCTGGAGGACGCCGTGGCCGCCGGGGCGTTCGGCGTTCCGTTCTACGTCACCAACGACGACGCGCGGTTCTGGGGGCACGACCGGCTGGCGCATCTCGAATGGCACCTGTCGGGCCGTCCCTGATGCGGACCGGCCCGCGGCCGGCCCCTGACATCGCGCGGATCGCGCGGGGGACGGGGCCGCGGCAGGTGCTCCTCGTCCATTGCACGCTGGCCTCCGCCCGGTCGCTCGTGCCGGTGATGGACGCGCTCGACGGGTCCGCGTTGACGATGACCGCCTTCGACCTTCCGGGCCATGGCCGCAGCGGCGACTGGACCGGGAATGGCGATTACCTGTCCGTCGCGGCCGAGGTGGCCGAGGGATTCTGCGCCGGGCCGGTGGATCTCGTCGGGCATTCGTTCGGGGCGGTGGTCGCGCTGGCGCTGATGGTCCGCCGGCCCGAGCTCGTCCGCAGCGCGGTGCTGGTGGAGCCGGTGCTCTTCGCCGCGGCCGAAGCGGGGTCCGGCGCGCAGGGCCGCCACGCCGCCGCCCACGACGCCATCCGCGCGGCCCTGGCGGCGGGGGACCGGGAGGGGGCGGCGCGGCGCTTCACCGGGATCTGGGGCACGGGGCCCGCCTGGGCGGAGATCCCGGCCGCGCAGCGCCGGGCGATGCGCGACCGCATCCACCTGGTCGAGGCGTCCCGGCCGGGCCTGTCGGAGGACAGCACCGGCATCCTGGCCCCGGGGCGGCTGGACCGGGTCGGGGCGCCGGTCCTGCTGTTGCGGGGCGCCGACAGCCCCCCGATCGTGCCGGAGATCCTCGCCACCCTGCGCGCGCGCCTGCCCCGCGCCCGGGAGGAGGTGGTCGCGGGCGCCGGCCACATGGTGCCGCTGACCCATCCCGAGCGGGTCGCCGCCCTGATCGGGGCGCACCTGTCCCGCGCCCGGTGAGGGGGCGAATTTTCGACGAAAATTCGATCCTAGCCCGCCAGGACCTCCAGGAAGCGGTCGGTGTCCTCCGCCCCGGCCGACCAGTCGCAGACCAGGCGCGCGCGGACCGGCTCCGCGTCCGGGCCCTCCAGCGATCCCAGCGTGTAGAATTCGGCGCCAGCCTCGATCAGCCGGCGATGCGCGCCCCGCGGGAACGTGCAGTAGATCGTGTTGGCATCGACCGGGTAGAGGATCCGGGCCTGAGCGATTTCCCCGATCCCCCGGGCCAGCCGGGCCGCGGCGGCGTTCGCGCCGCGCGCCATGTCGAGCCACAGGTCGTCGGCGAGGTAGGCCTCCATCTGCGCCGAGAGGAACCGGTGCTTGGAAAAGAGGTGCCCCGCGCGCTTGCGGCGCAGTTCGAATTCCCAGGCGAGATCGGGGTCGAAGATCACCGCCGCCTCGACGCCGAGAAGGCCGTTCTTGGTGCCGCCGAAGCTGATCGCGTCCACCCCCTTCGCCATGTCCGCGGGGCGGCAGCCGAGCGAGACGAGCGCGTTGGCGAAGCGGGCGCCGTCCAGGTGCACCGGCAGGCCGTAATCCCGGGCGATGCCGGTCAGGCCGTGGAGCCTGTCCAGCGGATAGACGGTGCCGCGCTCCGTCACCGTGGTGATCGAGAGCGGGCCGCGCTGCACGCCGTGGACGCGGCCCTCGCCGGTCGCGGCGATCCGGGCGCGGAGCGCGTCGGCGTCGATCATCCCGTCCGGGGCGTCGACGAGCGCCAGCCGCGCCCCGCCGGTGAAGAACTCGGCCGCGCCGCATTCGTCCTCCTCGATATGGGCGACCTCGGAGCAGTAGATCGCCTGCCAGGGCCGGCAGAGGGTGGCGAGCAGGAGCGTGTTGGCCGCCGTCCCCGTCGCGACGAGGTAGATCGCCGCCTCGGGGGCCTCGAAGAGGTCGCGGATCCGCGACCGCACCCGTTCCATCGCCGTCTCCGCGCCGTAGGGCATGGCGTAGCCCTCGTTGGCGCGCAGCAGCGCGTCCATCACCCTGGGATGGGCCGGGCCGGTATTGTCGGAGGCGAAGTGCATGTCAGGTCGGCTCCTCGATGATGTGCTCCTCCCAATCCTCCTCGTCGACCTCGAATTCGGGAACGGTCAGGCCGCGGGCGGAGACGCCGGCTTCGTGGACGGTTTCCGGATCGCCCGAGATCAGCGGGTGCCAGGGGTAGAGCGGGCGCCCCTCGTGCAGCAGGCGGTAGGCGCAGGTCTGCGGCAACCAGTAGGCGATCCGGGGCAGCGCCTCGGCGGACAGGACCACGCATTCGGGGACGAACTGGCGCCGGATCTCGTATTGCGCGCAGCGGCAGCTCCCGTCGTCGAAGAGGCGGCAGGCCACGCGGGTCAGCGCGATCTCTCCGGTGTCCTCGTCCTCGAGCTTGTTGAGGCAGCACTTGCCGCAGCCGTCGCAGAGCGCCTCCCATTCCGCGCTCGACAGGTCCTCGAGCGCGAACCGCTCCCAGAAGCGCGGCCGGCCGACCTGCCGGCGGATCGGGTCGCGGCTCATCCCAGCGCCTCGCGGGCGCGGGCGGCATCGGCATCCATCTGCGCGACCAGCGCCGCGACGCTGTCGAACCGCGCCTCGCCGCGCAGGAAGTCCACGAGCCCCACCGACAGTTCCGCGCCGTAGAGATCGCCCGCGAAATCGAAGAGATAGGTCTCCAGGTTGGGGCGGTTCTCGCCGAACATCGGCCGCACGCCGAGGGAGGCGACGCCGGTGGCCCGGCCCGCATGGGGCCCGTCCAGGATGTCCACGGTGACGGCATAGACCCCGAATTTGGGCAGGTGCAGCCCCTCCAGCGCCATGTTCGCCGTGGGATAGCCGAGGGTGCGGCCCCGCCGCTCGCCGCCGATCACCGGCCCGTCGATCCGGTGCAGGTGGCCCAGCATGTCAGCGGCCAGGCGCGGCTCGCCCGCCGACAGCGCCGCGCGGATCCGGGTGGAGGAGATTTCCTGCCCGGCGGTCTCCACCAGGTCGGCGACGGTCACGTCGAATCCCATCTCGGCGCCCCAGCGGGCGAGGTCGTCGGCGCCGCCGGCACGCCCCTTGCCGAAGCGGAAGTCGCGGCCGACCACCACGTGGGACAGGCCCAACCCGTGCGCGATCACCCTGTCGGCGAAGTCGCGCGGAGGCAGCGCGATCAGGTCCCGGTCGAAGGGCAGCTCGTAGAGCCGGTCCACCCCGAGCCGCTCCAGCCGGTGGGCGCGCGTTTCGGCGTTCATGAGCCGGAAGGGCGGCGCGTCGGGCGCGAAGACCTGGCGCGGATGCGGCTCGAAGGTGACGACGCCGAGCGGCGCCTGCGTTCGCCTGGCCGCGCGCCGCGCGATGTCGAGCACCGCCTGGTGGCCCAGGTGCACGCCGTCGAAATTGCCGATCGCGGCCGAGGCGCCGCGCGCGTCGGGGTCGAGATCGTGATAGCGCCGCAGGATCCGCATGGGCGCCGCTTATCCGCCGCCCCGCGGCGGCGCAAGTGTCAGGCGGCCGCGCCGCGGGAGGGGGCCAGGACCAGCGCCTCGCCGCGCAGCACCAGCGTCTCGCCGACCAGGCAGCGGGTGGCCAGCGTCACGCGGCGCTTGCGCGTGTCCACGTTCATCACCTCCACCTCTGCGCGCACGGTGTCGCCGGGGCGGACGGGCGCCAGGAAGGCCATGTTCTGGCGCAGGTAGACCGTGCCGTGCCCGGGCAGCCGCTCGCCGATCACGGCCGAGATCAGCGCCGCGGTCAGCATGCCGTGGGCGATCCGCCCCCCGAACGGCGTCGCCCTGGCGTAGGCGTCGTTCAGATGCACCGGATTGCGGTCGGTCGACACCTCGGCGAAGAGTTCGATGTCGCGGTCGGTCACCGTCTTGTCGAGGTGACGGCAGAGGCCGATCTGCATGTCCTCGATATAGACCGGGCCTTGTCCGGCGGTCGCGTCGAGCATGGGGCGCCTCCGTGGGTCATGATCTTGCGCGCAACAAACGTAGCCCCTTCGGGCTCGTCCAGCAAGGAAATTGCTTTGCATGTGCAGAAACCCGACCCCGGACCTTCGTCGGGGGAGGGGCTCAGCGCAGGAAGCCGATGCTGTAGCGGGGGGCGAAGCCTTCGCGCGCGAGGAAGGCGTCGAGCGCCCCGGGGTCGGGATCGGGCGCGGTCCGCGTCTCGGCGGCGGCGAGCCCGCCGGTGACGAAGAGGCAGTCGAGCCCCTCGCCGATGGCGCCCTTCACGTCCGTCAGGACGTCGTCGCCGACGGCCAGGATGCGGTCCGCCTCGATCCAGCCGCCTCCGGCCTCGGTTAGGCGCTGCCGGGCCATGTCGTAGACGGGCGGGTGCGGCTTGCCGAAGGCCAGCACCGTGCCGCCCATGCTCTCGTAGAGCTGGGCGACGGCGCCGCCGCAGAATTCGCGCTGGCCGCCCCGGTCGACGACGATGTCGGGATTGGCGTTCAGCATCGTCAGGCCGCGCGCCTTGGCCGCCAGAAGCTGCGGACGCAGCACCTCGGGATCGGCGGCGGGGTCGAACGGGCCGGTGCAGACGATGCCCTCCGCCTCTTCGAGCGGCACCCGCGCGATGTCCAGGGGATCCTCGACGATCGCCAGCGGCTCGAAGAAGGTGTCGTCCCGGGGCTGGCCGATATGGAACACGCGGCGGCCGACGGCGCCGGTGAACATCGCCCGCCGCGCCGCGTCGCCCGAGGTGGCGATCGTGTCCCACGCCGCTTCCGGCACGCCGAAATCGGCGATCTGGCGGGCCACGTCGGCGCGGGGGCGGGGGGCGTTGGTCAGAAGGACGACCATGCCGCCCCGGTCGCGATAGGCGGTCAGCGCCGCCACCGCCTCGGGCAGGGCCCGGACCCCGTCATGGAGGCACCCCCAGAGGTCGCAATAGAGCGCGTCATACGCGTCCGAGATGTCGGCCAGGGCCGAGACGATCCGGGTCATGGCGTGTCCGTTCTTGAAGGAGGGGCGGGGACCCGCGCGGGCGGGCGCGTGCCCGCCGCACCGCGATGGGCGTCAGACCGTGATGTTGGGGATGATCTGCTTCTTGCGGCTGACGATGCCCGGCAGGACCATGTAATCGTGCTCGCCGCAGACGGTGGAGAAGCTCCTCTCGGCGATGCGGCGCACCTCGTCGTTGGGCACGAGCAGCGTCGCCTCGCTTTCGAGGATGTCGATCAGGAAGAAGAGCACGTGGTCGACGCCATCCTCCTGGGCGACCTTGTCCATGGCCTTGATCAGGCCGTCCTTGCGCTTCAGCACGGTGTCGGGGGCCGTCGTCTCCAGCACCGAGACGCGGAACGTGGTGCCGTCCGTCTCGTGCTGCTTGGAATCCATCCGCAGCAGGTCCTCGTCCGAGAAGGACGACACGTCGGACTTGGCGGCGAACATCTCGGCCGCGTAGGCGGGGATCTGGATGCCCAGTTCGGAGGCGAGCTTCTCGGCGACCTCGCGGTCGTGGTCGGTGGTGGTGGGCGAGCGGAATTCGAGCGTGTCGGACAGGATGCAGGACAGCATCGCGCCCTTGACCGGGTCGGGCATCTGGGCGGCGTGCTCGCCGATCATGTCGTGCATGATCGTGGCGGTGCAGGCCAGCGGCTCCACCCGGATGTCGATCGGGCCCTTGGTCTGGAGGCCGCCCACCAGGCGGTGGTGGTCGATGATCTGCCGGATGTCGGCCTTGTTGATGTCCTCGGGCAGTTCGGCGGGGTTGTTGGTGTCGACCACGACGACCTCCTGGCCGGGCTCGACGCCGTCGATGATCCGTGGCCGGTCCAGTTCCCAGCGCTTGAGCATCCAGGCGGCCTCGGTGTTGGGATCGCCCAGCAGCGCGGGCTCGGCGGTATGGCCCTTCACCTCGTTCAGATACCAGGCCCAGATGATCGGCGAGCCGGTGCTATCGGTATCGGGCGACTTGTGTCCGAAGACGAGGGTGGTCATGGGCGGCCTCCTTCAGGGGTGAATTCCGGTTGGGGGACGTATATGGGCCCGGTGCGGCGTTGTCACGCGGCCCGTGCCGGGCGCGGGGATACCGCTGAGGGCCCGCGTCGCCGACGGGTCGGCCGGGGCCCGAGCCGCGGCGCGGACGGCGGTGCAAGATGCTGACGTTGCAGGGAAACATGCCGCGGGACAGGCCGGTCGCGGGATTTCGCGCGGCGCGATTTCGGGCTGCGTTTGGCCGTTGACAGCGACACCGCGCGCGCCTATCTCCACGGCGTTGGCACTCACCGGGAGAGAGTGACAACACGCGACATACATTGAACCGAGGAGCGTTCAGCGATGGCTTTCACCCCCCTTCACGACCGTGTGCTGGTCCGCCGCGTCGAATCCGACGAGAAGACCAAGGGCGGTCTGATCATCCCCGACAACGCCAAGGAAAAGCCGCAGGAAGGCGTCGTCGTCTCGGTGGGCGAGGGCGCCCGCAAGGAATCGGGCGAGCTGATCCCGATGGCCGTCAAGGCGGACGACCACATCCTGTTCGGCAAGTGGTCCGGCACCGAGGTCACGATCGACGGCGAGGAGCTGCTGATCATGAAGGAGTCCGACATCCTGGGCGTCATGTCCGCCCGGTCCGCGGCCCAGGCTGCCTGATCATCCCAGACGGAGATCCGCCGGCCCCCGAGCGGGCGCGCGACGGAGCTCCGACGCAAGAGAAACACTGACGAGGAGCACGCAACATGGCTGCAAAAGACGTCAAGTTCCAGACCAACGCCCGGGACAAGATGCTGAAGGGCGTCAACCTTCTGGCCGACGCGGTCAAGGTGACCCTGGGCCCCAAGGGCCGCAACGTCGTCATCGAGAAGAGCTTCGGCTCGCCGCGCATCACCAAGGACGGCGTTTCCGTCGCCAAGGAGATCGAGCTCGAGGACAAGTTCGAGAACATGGGCGCGCAAATGGTCAAGGAAGTGGCCCAGCGCACCAATGACGAGGCCGGCGACGGCACCACCACCGCCACCGTGCTGGCCCAGGCCATCATCAAGGAAGGCGTGAAGTCCGTGGCCGCGGGCCTCAACCCGATGGACCTCAAGCGCGGCATCGACCTCGCCACCTCCAAGGTCGTCGAGGCGATCAAGGCCTCGGCCCGCAAGGTCGAGAACTCCGACGAGGTCGCGCAGGTCGGCACCGTCTCCGCGAACGGCGAGGCCGCGATCGGCCGCATGATCGCCGACGCGATGCAGAAGGTCGGCAACGAGGGTGTCATCACCGTCGAGGAGAACAAGGGCCTCGAGACCGAGACCGAGGTCGTCGAGGGCATGCAGTTCGACCGCGGCTATCTCAGCCCCTACTTCGTGACCAATTCCGAGAAGATGATCGCCGATCTCGACGATTGCATGATCCTGCTGCACGAGAAGAAGCTCTCGTCGCTGCAGCCGATGGTGCCGCTGCTCGAGCAGGTGATCCAGAGCCAGAAGCCGCTCCTCATCATCGCCGAGGACGTGGAAGGCGAGGCGCTGGCCACGCTGGTGGTCAACAAGCTGCGTGGCGGCCTGAAGATCGCCGCCGTGAAGGCCCCGGGCTTCGGCGACCGCCGCAAGGCCATGCTGCAGGACATCGCGATCCTGACCGGCGGCCAGGTGATCTCGGAAGACCTCGGCATGAAGCTCGAGAATGTCACCATGGACATGCTCGGCCAGGCCAAGAAGGTGTCGATCACCAAGGACGAGACCACGATCGTCGACGGCAACGGCGAGAAGGACGAGATCGAGTCCCGCGTCAGCCAGATCCGTCAGCAGATCGAGGACACGACCTCGGACTACGATCGCGAGAAGCTGCAGGAGCGGGTCGCGAAGCTCGCCGGCGGTGTCGCGGTGATCCGCGTCGGCGGCATGACCGAGACCGAGGTGAAGGAGCGCAAGGACCGCGTCGATGACGCGCTGAACGCCACCCGCGCCGCGGTTCAGGAAGGCGTGGTCGTCGGTGGCGGCGTCGCGCTGGTGCACGGCATCCAGGCCCTCGAAGGGCTGGAAGGCGCCAATTCCGACCAGAACGTGGGCATCTCGATCGTCCGCAAGGCGCTCGAAGCGCCGCTGCGCCAGATCGCCGAGAACTCGGGCGTCGACGGATCGGTCGTGGCCGGCAAGATCCGCGAATCCGACGACCTGAAGTTCGGCTTCAACGCCCAGACCGAAGAATACGGCGACATGTTCAAGTTCGGCGTGATCGACCCCGCCAAGGTCGTGCGCACCGCGCTTCAGGACGCCGCGTCGGTGGCCGGTCTTCTGATCACCACCGAGGCGATGATCGCCGAGAAGCCGCAGAAAGAAGGCAGCGGCGGCGGTGCCGGCGGCGGCATGGACGCCATGGGCGGCATGGGCGGCATGATGTAATCGCCCCTCCCAGGCGATATTGCGGAAGGCGGCCCGATCGGGCCGCCTTTCTGTTAAGAGCCGTCGTGATATGCCGGCGTCCTTCCACGAGGACGCAGTCAAGATGGCATTTTACCGATCAATCCTTTTCCTCGCCTGCGCGGTCCAGGCGGCCGGGCCGGCCCATTCCGACACATGCGAAGCTGCGCGGTCCGACCTGGGCGGCCCTAGCCTCGCCTCCACGGCGGATGTCGTGGACCGGCCGAAATTCTATGCATTCATCCATGCCGACGCAGCGCCGGAGGCCGGCGCTCCGCCAATCGTCGTCCGGGCCGGCGATCCCGGCGACGGGTCATGGCGCCAGGCGCCCGCACGCAGCTGCGGGGAGGTTGCCGACGCCGGGGGTATGCCACGGGCGGCGCAGATCTCGGACCGGGGCGCCATTGCCGATATCCTGTGGGACATCGCCGCGCGCGACGGGACCGTTTCCATCCTGCTGACGATGGACGGGGATGCGCTGCATCTGGACACGAGGTCGGGAGCGCGGACCTTCCGGATTCCGGAGCTGCGCATCGAGCGCGGCGTGCTCATCCACCGCGACCCCGCCGGAGAGACCCGCCTCGGCAGGATCATCCTGGCCGACGGGCCGGGCTGACCTGCCGCATGCGGGGGCGGGGCGTCAGGTGTAGGAGATCACCTTCGTCCCCAGATCGACATGGGGATAGAGCTCGATCACGTCGTCGTTCGTCAGCCGGATGCAGCCGGAACTCACCGCCTGGCCGATCGTCCAGGGCTGGGGCGTGCCGTGGATGCGGTACATCGTGTCGCGCCCGCCGCGATAGAGATAGAGCGCCCGCGCCCCCAGGGGGTTGTCGCCGCCCCCCTCCATTCCGTCGGCGTATTGGGCATAGACCTCGGGTTCGCGCCGGATCATGTTCTGCGTCGGGGTCCAGGAGGGCCATTCCTCCTTGCGGCGGATCACGGTCGTCCCCCGCATGTTGCGCCCGTCATCGCCGACGGCGATGTGGTATTCCCGCGCCCGGCCGGGGCCCCGGATGTGGTAGAGCGCGAAATAGGAGGGAAAGACGTGGATGGTGCCGATCTCGGCATCAGCGCGAACCTCCACGTCCCGCGGGCCCATGGTGGCGCGGGATTCGTGCGGCAGGCCCGCATGTCCGAGGACGGCTTTCGGGGACAGCAAAGCCAGTCCCGTGGCGATGAAATGGCGACGCGTCAGCATGGCGCTTCACTCCGTGGCAGGGGCGGACGGATGCGAGCCGCTGCCCGCAGGGCGGAACGCCGCAAGGCCATCCCCGGTTCAATCAGAGGTAGATCGCGTCACGCTCGTTCGACCGCGCCGACGATCCGGTGGGAATGGTCCCGCAGGTAGATCTTCAGCCACGGTGTATACTGCGTGGGATTTTGCGCCACGTCCCTGACGAGATCGTGATAGGTCACCCAGCGTGTCGCGGCGACCTCGTCGGGATCGGGCGCCGGGACGAGGTCGGCGGGCGCCTCGGCGGTGAAGAGGTCGACGACCTCGTGTTCCACCAGGCCGGCCCCGACATCGGCGCGGTACTCGATCCGGTCGCGCCAGACGAGCGGCAGCCCGCTCAGCCCCATCTCCTCGCGCAGGCGCCGGGTGGCGGTGGCGCGGGGCTCCTCCCCCCAGGCGGGATGCGTGCAGCAGGTGTTCGCCCACAATCCGGGCGTGTGGTACTTGCCGGCCGCGCGTTGCTGCAGAAGGATGCGCCCCCGCGACAGCACGAAGACCGACACCGCCTTGTGGCGCAACCCCTCGCGGTGGACCGCCAGTTTCTCCACCGGGCGCAGCGCGCCGTCGATCCAGGCGGGGATGTCGATGCTCATGCGTACGTTTCCGGGACCAGGCGCAGAAGGTGGGCCATGTTCTTCAGCCCGATCCTGAGATGGGCCATGGGCCGCGCCCGGACCAGTTCCTTGTTCATGTAGGCCTCGAAGGTCAGCCTTTGCACGTCCACGTCGTGGCAGAGGGAGACGAACCGCTCGCGCCGCTCGTCGGACTTGTAATAGGCGTCCTGCATCGTGCGGAGGACGCGGAACACGGTCTTGTGCTCGCGCATGAAGAGCTTGCGGGCCAGTTTCAGCTCCGCCGCCCGCCCGCTCTCGAGCGCGGCCAGGGTCGCGGTGGCGGCGACCCGGCCGCCGACCATGGCGTAATAGATCCCCTCGCCGGAGGAGGGCGCGACCACGCCCGCCGCGTCCCCGGCGAGCACGACATCGCGGCCGTTGTCCCACCGGTCGAGCGGCTTCAGCGGGATCGGCGCGCCCTCGCGCCGGATCGTGGCGCAGTCCGACAGGCCCGCCGCGGCACGCAGCGCTTTCGTCGCCGCCTTCAGGTCGATCCCGTCGACCCCCGTTCCCATGCCGACGCTGGCCTGCGCGCCGTGGGGGAACACCCAGCCGTAGAAATCCGGGCTGACCGACCCGTCGTAGATCACGTCGCAGCGGAGCGGATCGTAGCCCGTCACCCTTTCCGAAATACCCGTGTCGGACGGCCCGGAATCGGGCGGGGCGGCGATGATCTCGTGATACGCGATGACATAGGGGATCTCGTCCCCGCCCGGGACCTCGGCCTTCGCGATTCGCGACCGCGCCCCGTCCGCCCCGATCACGTACCGGGTGGGAAGGCGCACCTCCTCGCCGGTGGCCTTGTCGCGGTAGACGACCGCGGTCGTGTCGCCGCGCTCGATGCGCAGCACCTGCCCCGTCCGCCGCTCGGCGCCGTGGGCCGCGGCCCGGTCGCGGAGGTATTCGTCGAACGGCCCGCGATCGACCATGCCCACGAAGCCGTTCTCGATCGGGATGTCCACGGCCCGGCCGGTGGGCGAGATCATCCGCGCGGTGGAGATCCGGGCGACCAGCTGGTCGTCGGGGATTCCGAAATCACGGATCAGGCGCGGCGGGATGGCGCCGCCGCAGGGCTTGATCCTCCCAGCCTTGTCCAGAAGGACCACCCGCGCCCCCGCGCGGGCGAGGTCCTCGGCCGCGACGGCGCCCGACGGGCCGCCCCCGACCACCACGACATCATGCATGCACCTGTCCTCCGATCTTCGGCTCCGGCGGGGCCTTGTCCATGATCCGCGCGGCCATCAGCGCCGCGGCCAGAAAGAGTCCCGCCTCGGCCGCGAAGACGATCCCGAAGGCCGGCGCCGCCTCCAGCACGAGGCGCAGCAGGTCGACGGCCGCCGCGCCCAGAAGGCCGCCGAACCCGGCCGCGATGGCCTGGGCCGCGCCCCAGAGGCCCATCCGCGTGCCCTCCCGCTGGGCGCGCCCCTGGCCGGCTAGCGCCATCATCGACCCGATCGCGGCCACGGCGAAGACCCCGTTGAAGAAGCCCAGCGCGACGATCGAGGGCACGAGGAGCGCACCGCCGGCCTGCCCGGCGAAGGCGATCGCCAGGAGCGCCGCGGCCGATCCCACGCATCCCGCCACGACCCAGTCGCGCAGCGCCCCGCGGCGCAGCCCGGTCGCCACGATGCCCACGGTCAGCATGCCGAGGAAGACCCCGCCGTTCTGCGCCCCCGAGAGCGAGGTCGACTGGCCCGGCGTGAAGCCGAAGACGAGGCCGGCATAGGGTTCGAGGATCAGTTCCTGCATGAAATAGGCGGTCATCGACAGCCCCACGAAGAGCGTGAAGGCCCGGGCGCGGGGCTCGGCCCAGATCTCGGCCAGCCCCTGGCGAAGGGGCATGCGCTCGGGCGCGGGCGGCGGCGCGCGCAGGCCGCGCTCGATGCCCCGGGTCGCGAGGGCCGACAGGATCAGCGCGCCCACGCCCACGCTCCCGACGATCGTCAGGAGCCGCGTATGGCTGTAGGGATCGAGGAGCATGCCGACGATCCCCGCCGTGACCGCGATCCCGGCGATCATCATGAGCCAGGTGATGGTCGCCGCGGCGGCGCGGCGGCGCGGCGCGGTGGCCGTGGCCAGGAGGGCCAGAAGCGTGGTGCCCGCCGCGCCCACGCCGAGGCCGATGAGCGCGTAGGCCGCGGCCGAGACGACGAGGCCGAGCGCCGGCGAGCGGTCGAGCGCGACGATCCCCCATGCGGCGCCGAAGGCCCCGAGCGCGAGCATCGCCACACCGCCCACGATCCAGCGCGATCGCCGTCCGCCGGTATCGCTGAGGAACCCCCAGTTCGGCCGGGTGATCTGGATGCCGTAATGGAGTGCCACCAGCGCGCCGGGCAGGATAGCGGGCAGGGCAAGCTCCACCACCATCAGGCGGTTCAGCGTCGAGGTCGTCAGCACGACCACGGCCCCCAGGCACATCTGCACCAGCCCGAGGCGGACGATGGAGACCCATGACAGCGTCACAGCGCGAGCCCCCGGATCGCGAGCGCGGCGACCATCATCCCGGCGACGTAGAAGGGCACCCCGGCGGCCGAGTACCACAGCGCGCGGCCGGTCGGATCGGCGAGGAACCGGCGCATCAGGCCGACCTGCGCGACGATCAGGACCAGGATCGCGGCGGCATGGAGCGGCTGGGTCCAGATCAGGAGCAGCGCGACGACGAGCGCCTGCGGCAGGATCATCACCGAACAGGCGATCCGGGCCGCCACCGCGGGCCCCTTCAACACCACCATGGAGCGGATCCCCGTCGCCCGGTCGCCCTCCACCGCCTTGAAATCGTTCAGGACCATGATGCCCTGGGCCCCCGTCGCATAGAGCGCCGCGATCACGACGACGAAGAAGGACGGCGCCCCCTGGCTGAGGATCGCGGCGCCGGTGAACCAGGGCAGTCCCTCATAGGCGAAGGCGACCAGCATCGGGCCCCACCATCCGGACCGTTTCACCCGCAGCGGCTCGACCGAATAGGCCCAGGCCGCGGCGACCGCCACGCAGGTCGCGCCGAATCCCCACGGCCCGAGCGCCCGCCCCACGAGGAGCGCGAGCGCCGTCATCGCGAGCGCCACCCAGAGGCCCCACCGGCCCGGCACCCGGCCCGACGGGATCGGCCGGCCGGGCTCGTTGATCGCGTCGACGTGGCGATCGCACCAATCGTTGGCCGCCTGGCTCATCCCGCAGACGATGGGGCCGGCGAGAAGGAGGCCGAGCAGGGCCACGGACCACGAGCCTTCCGGCCAGGCGCCGGCCGACACCAGGCCGCAGGCATAGGCCCACATCGGCGGGAACCACGTCACCGGCTTGATGAGCCGCAAGAGCGCGGCCGGGTCCGGCCAGCGCCGGGAGGGGTGTAAGTCCAGATTGACACTCATGCGTCAAGCCAACACCAAAACCCCGCACCGGGCAAGTCCGATGCGCGTCCGGGACGCGCCCGGCCCGTGTCCCGCGCCGGGCGGGGAAATCGGCGCGCCGGGCGACGGAGGCGCGCCCCGGCCCCGTAGAAGCTGCATCGCCCGCCGATCCGGACGGCGGGTCGCCCCACCGAGGAGATCCGCATGATCCGCATGTCCCTGACCGCGCTCGCCATCGGCGCCAGCTTGGCCGCCGCGAGCTTCGCCCAGACCGCCGCCCCCGATGCGCCGCCGCCCGCGCCGCGCGCCGCGGACGCGGCCGGGCGGGGGGACGGCCCCCTGATGCGGTTCGACGCCGACGGCGACGGACAGGTCACGCGAGCGGAGGTCGCGGCCCGCGCCGATCGCCGATTCGCCGCCTTGGACGCGGACGGAAACGGCTCCGTCAGCCGGGCCGAGGCGGTCGCGGCGGCCCGGGAGCGCGCCGCCGCGCGCGCGAGCGCGCTGTTCGACCGTCTGGACGCGGACGGGGACGACGCGATCGGCAGGGACGACCTGCCCGACCGGCCGGGCGCGGAGGCGCGGCTCGCCCGGCTTTTCGACCGCGTGGACGCGGATGGAAACGGGATCCTGTCGGCCGAAGAGCTTGCACGGGCCCCGTCCCCGCGGGACCATCACGGGCCGGGCGGCGCGCATGGCGGCCACGGATCGCACGGCCCTCACGGGCATCGCGACGATCATGGCGCGCCCGAGCCGCGCGACGACCATGGCGCGCCCGAGCCGCGCGACGATCATGGCGCGCCCGAGCCGCGCGGCGATCGCGGCTGAGGGTCGGGGGAGCGGCCGGGGATGAGGACGGATCCGGAGGCGAGCGATGCGGAGCTCTTGCGCGCCTATGCCGCGGGCGACCTGTCCGCCGCCGCGCCGCTCGCCCGGCGTCACGCGCCCCGCCTGCTGTCGGTCGCGCGCCGGATGCTGGGCGATCCCGCCGAGGCCGAGGACGTGACGCAGGAGGCGCTGCTGCGATTGTGGCGAATCGCGCCCGACTGGGACCCCGAGCGGGCGGCGGTTTCGACCTGGCTCTACCGGGTGGCGTCGAATCTGTGCATCGACCGGCTGCGCCGGCGGCGGCCGACCGAACCGCTGGAAGCGGCGAACATGCCCGTCGCGCCGGGGGGCGGTCCGCAGGAGCGCCTTCAGGACGCCCAGCGGCGCGATGCGCTCGAGCAGGCGCTGGCCCGGCTGCCGGAGCGGCAGCGGCTGGCGGTGATCCTGCGCCATATCGAGGAATTGCCGAATCCCGACATCGCCGAGGCGATGGGCATCGGCGTGGACGCGGTAGAGAGCCTGACCGCCCGGGGCCGCCGCGCCCTGGGCCGGATCCTGTCCGCGCGAAAGGAGGCGCTGGGCTATGACGGGGAATGACGACGACGGGGTCGGGGATCTGTCCGGGGCGCGCCGCGACGCGCTGCCCGACGCGCTGATCGAACGTATCGCCGCCGACGCCGCGTTCGTGGCGGCCCGCCGCGACGCCCCCGCCCCGTCGGCGCTGCTCATGGCGCGGATCGAGCGCGACGCGCGCCGCGTGGCCCGCACCCGGCGCCGCGGCGGCTGGGGGGCGGTCGGGGGGCTTCTGGCGGCGGGCGCGGCGGGGGTGGCGATCGGCCTCGTCGATCCCGGCGGGGTGATCGGGGCGTATCTGCCGCCGGAGCCTGCCGTCGAGCCGCTGGCCCCGGCCTATGAGTTCCAGCTGGCGGAGCTCGGGCCATGAGGCTCCTGTCGCGCGTCCCCGCGCCGTGGCGGATCGTCCTGATCTGTTCCCTCGCCCTGAACCTCGCCGTCGCGGGCCTTGCGGTGGGGGCGGCGTTCGGCCCGCACGGCCCGGGGCGGGGCGACCGGATGGGCGGACCGGCGGGCCCGGTCCTGCGCGCGCTGCCGGAGGAGGACCGGCGCGCGGTGATCGCCGAACTGCGCCGTGACCGGCCCGAGCGCAGAGGCGCCCGCCGCGAGCGGTTCCACGGGTTGCTGGAGGCGATCGCCGCCGATCCGTTCGATCCCGCGCGGGTCGCCGCAATGCTGGACGAGCAGCGCCGCCGCGGGGCGGAGCGGCTGGACCGAATCGAGGGGGCGGTGATCGCCCGGCTGGCGCGCATGGACGCCGCGGAGCGGGCGGCCTTCGCCCGGAACCTCCACAAGGCGATCGGAGATCGGTGAGCCGGGCGATCCAGTCTTCTCTTCCGCCGCGCGGGGAAAGCCTCTAGGGATGGTCGGGCCCGATGTCGCGCCGCCAGGCGGGGCCATCGAGGGAATACGGTGCGGCGGGTGAGAGCCCGCCAAGTCCGAAGCCGCCCCCGCGACTGTAAGCGGCGAGCGCGCATCCAGTTCAGCCACTCGGGGAATCTCCGGGGAAGGCGGATGTCAGCGCCGCGACCCGCGAGCCAGGAGACCTGTCGGGCCAGACCGGAACCGCCGTCGGGAAGGACGGCAAGGAGTTGAGACGATGTCCGAACAGACCACGACCCGATCCGAGGCCCCCGCGGCGTCCGCGACCGGAGCCGTTCTTCTGGCCGCCCTGATGGGGATCGGCCTGATCGTCCTCGGTGGACATGTGCAGGCCGATGCGCTGCACGACGCGGCCCACGACGTCCGTCACGCCACCGGCTTTCCCTGCCACTGACCATGCTGGCCAGGTTGCTCACCAGCGGTGTGATCGCTGGATTCGCCGCCGGCCTCGCCGCGGCGATCCTGCAGATCATGCTCGTCCAGCCGGTGCTGCTGACCGCGGAACTCTACGAAAGCGGTCAGGCGGTCTTCGAGGGCGGGCGGGCCCCGGCCGAGCTCGTCGGCGGCATCGAGCCGCTCCGCGACGGGCTGAGCGTCGTCTTCTCGGGCCTCGTCTATGCAGGCTATGCGCTGGTGCTGACGGCGGCGATGGCGTTCGCCGCCGATCGCGGCGCGGCCCGGATCGACGGCCGGACCGGCCTCGTCTGGGGCCTGGCCGGGTTCGTCACGGTCCAGCTGGCCCCGGCGCTGGGCCTGCCCCCGGAACTGCCGGGCATGGGGGCCGCCGATCTGGGCGCCCGCCAGGCGTGGTGGGCGGCGACGATCGTCGCGACCGGGGCCGGATGCGCCCTGCTCGGCTTCGGGCGAAGCTGGCTGGCCTGGGGGGCGGCGGTGATCCTGTTCGCCGCCCCGCACGTGGCGGGCGCGCCGCAGCCGGAGGCGTTCGTCGGCCCCGCGCCGCCGGAACTCGCCTCCCTCTTCGCGGCCAGGGCGCTGGGCGTCGGGCTCGTCGCCTGGGCGATCCTCGGCGCGCTCGCCGGATCGCTCTGGGCGCGGGACCGGGTCGCGCTGGGACATGCGTCGGCCTGACATGCGGGGCCTGCTCCTCCTTGTCATCGGGCTCGTGACCGGCGCGGGGCTGGGTATCGTGGTGGCGGCCGATCGCGGGCTGAGCCTGCAGGGGCACGATCACGGCGATCCCGCCCAGCACGCCGCCGGGTCCGGCCACGACCACCATGACCACCACGCGCCCCGCGACCTCGGAGCCGCGGCGCCCGACCTGCGGGTCGAGGCGACGCGCGACCCGGTTTCGGGGTGGAACCTGCACCTGGTGACGGAGCGGTTCGACTTCGCCCCCGCCGCGGCCGGGGGCGCGCCGGTTCCAGGGCAGGGGCACGCGCATCTCTATGTCGACGGCACCAAGATCGCGCGGCTCTATGCGCCCTGGGCCCATCTTGACCGCGACGCGGGCGAGGTCCGCGTGGTCCTGACGGGCAACGACCACCGGCCGCTGCAGTCCGGCGGGCGCCCGGTCGCCGTCACCCTGACGCTCGGAGGATGATCCGCGCGGGGCCGCGGAGAGGGCCCCGGCGCGGACGATCCGGACGGGCCGCCGCTCAGGCGACCGCGCTCGCCACGTCGGGAAAGAGGGCGCCCAGGCCCGCCTCTGTCGCCGCGCAGACCCCGCGCTCGGTGATGAGGCCGGTCACCAGCCGCGCCGGCGTCACGTCGAAGGCCCAGTTGCCCACCGGGCTGCCCGGCGGCGAGACCGCGACCTCGGCCGGGCCGTCTTCGGTCCGGCCGATCACATGGCTCACCTCGCGTCCGTCGCGCTCCTCGATCACGATCTCGGCGCCGTCGGAGACGGTCCAGTCGATCGTGGGCGAGGGCAGCGCGACATAGAAGGGCACGCCCGAATCCCGCGCCGCGAGCGCCTTCAGATACGTGCCGATCTTGTTGCAGACATCGCCGCGCCGCGTCGTGCGGTCGGTGCCGGTCACGACCATGTCCACCTGGCCGCGCTGCATCAGGAGCCCCCCGGCATTGTCGACCACATAGGTGTGCGGCACCCCGTGGGCGGCCAGTTCCCAGGCCGTCAGCGCGCCCTGGTTGCGGGGCCGGGTCTCGTCCACCCAGACATGGACGGGAATGCCGGCGTCGTGGGCCTGGTAGATCGGGCTGGTGGCGGTCCCGAGATCGACCGTCGCGATCCAGCCCGCGTTGCAATGGGTGAGGATGTTCACCGGGCGGTCCGTCCGGTCGTGGATCTGCCGAATCAGCGGCAATCCGTGGGCGCCGATGGCGCGGTTGATCTCCACGTCCTCGTCCGCGATCCGGCGGGCGAGCGCGCGGGCGGCGGCCGGGCGCTCCGAGGCGGGCAGGGGGGCGAGCTGCAGGCGGCAGCGATCGAGCGCCCAGCGAAGGTTGACCGCCGTCGGCCGCGTCGCGAGGAGGCGCGCTGTCGCCGCGGCGAGCGCGCCGTCCGAGGGGTCCAGGCGCATCGCCAGGGCGATTCCGTAGGCCGCGGTGGCGCCGATCAGCGGCGCGCCGCGAACCCGCATCTGCACGATCGCCTCGACGAACGCGTCCATGCTGCGCACGTGCTCGACCCGGAACGCGTGCGGCAGCCATCTCTGGTCGATGATCGCCAGCGCATCGGCCTCCTCGTCCCACCACAGGGACCGGTATTGCTTCCCATCGACCCGCATCGCGCACCTCCTGCCTGTTTCAGGCGCCGTTCTAGGCCATGCGGGGGACCCGTGTCGAAGGCCGCGAGCGCCCTCGCGGGGCCGTGATGAAAAAAGTTGGTCGTCTGGTGCGGAATCGGGTTGCGGGGTTGGATTGGTATCCGTAGATAGCGCTTCACCGGCGGCGCTGAGGCGCTGGCGGGGCGCTGCGGGAGCCG
>CANKVU010000019.1 GCA_947487205.1 uncultured Paracoccaceae bacterium
GCAGGTCGAACTGATCCCCCGACCACACCGACCCCCACGCCCCCTCGGTGATGAAGTCCTGGAACGGCGCGTCGAACGCGGTCTTCGCCCCCTCCGCCCGGGACACGTGCTCCGCACCCAGAACCCGACGCCGAACCGCCATCCCCCGCTCGTGTCGTGTCGTCATGTCACCGCGCCCCGATATGGATTTCCCCGGGCAGGATGCCATGCTGGAAACCCGGGCGAAATCCGAATTCCGCCCCGGCTCTCATAGCCAAACGGGAATGGATCAGAGGGGCAGGCCGACGTAATTGAGCGCCATGGCGCGGCGGGCCGCGTCCAGATCGCGCAGGTTCTCGAGCTCCATTTCCTGCATCCGCTGGTCGAACTCGTCCTGCTGGGGATAGCGGTGGAGGATCGAGGTCATCCACCAGCTGAAGCGGATCGCCCGCCAGACCCGCAGAAGGGCGCGGTCGGAATAGGTTTCGAGCCCGGAGGCCTCGCCGGACCCGTACCAGGCCAGAAGCCCCTCGCTCAGGTAATGGATGTCCGACATGGCGAGGTTGAGCCCCTTCGCCCCGGTCGGCGGCACGATGTGGGCCGCGTCGCCGGCGAGGAACAGGGCCCCGTGGCGCATCGTGGTGCAGACATAGCTGCGCAAGGGGGCGATCGACTTGTCGATCGAGGCGCCGGTCTCCATGGTGTCGGCCACCTCGTCGGGCAGGCGCCGCTTCAGCTCGGCCCAGAAGGCGTCGTCCGACCACTTGTCGGGATCGTCCTCCATCGGCACCTGGATGTAGTAGCGCGAGAGGTTCTCGTTGCGCATCGAGGCCAGGGCGAAGCCGCGCGGATGGTTGGCGTAGATCAGTTCATCGGCCGCCGGCTTCGTCCGGGACAGGATGCCCAGCCAGCCGAAGGGATAGACGCGCTCGATCTCGTGCTTCCGGTCGGCCGGGATCACGGTGCGCGAGACGCCGTGATAGCCGTCGCACCCGGCCACGAAATCGCACGCGATCCGATGGGTCTCGCCGTCCTTCTCGTAGGTGACGTAGGGCGATCCGTCCAGGTCGTGGGGCATCACCTCCATCGCCTCGTGAACGATGGTCGCGCCGATCGCGTCCTGGGCGGCGTAGAGATCCTCGGTCACCTCGGTCTGGCCGTAGACCATGACCTCGTTGTCGCAGAGATCGCGGAAATCGACCCGGAACATGCCGCGCTCGGTCGACAGGTAGCAGCCCTCGTGAGGGTGCCCCTCCCGGTCCATGCGCGCGTCGCAGCCCGCCCGCCGGAGCAGGTCGACCGTCCCGCTTTCCAGCACCCCGGCGCGGATCCGCGACAGCACGTAATCCCGGCTCCGGCGTTCCAGCACCACGGTGCCGATGCCGGCCTTGTTGAGCAGTTGCGACAACAGCAGGCCGGACGGCCCGCCCCCGATGATCACGACGTTCGTCTTCATGCCGGTCCTCCGTTCCGGCGCGTATTCTCCAGGCTGCGGCGCGGCGTCTCCATGGACGGCCCGCGCATTGTCTGGCACTTTTCCGACATGGTTCGGAACGACACGGCGATCCCCGCCTTCGGCCTCTATGGCGAGAGCGGCCTGTTCCCCGACATTCTGCATTGCGAGCGGATCGTCGATCGCGCGGCCCGGCACGATTGGGTCATCGAGCCGCATCGCCATGCCAACGTGCACCAGTTCTTCCTGATCCGCGGGCGCGGCGCCACCGTGGCAATCGACGGGCGCGAGAGCGTCGTGGACGGGCCGACGCTGCTGTCGGTGCCGCGCTACGCGGTCCATGCGTTCCGCTTTCCGCAAGGCCAGGAGGGATATGTCCTGAGCGTGCCGCCCGATGTGCTTCCCGCCCTTTTCGGGTCGGCGGCCGAGCGTCCGGGGGCCTTCTCGGTGCCGATGACGGCGCGGGCGTCCTTGGCTACGGCGGCGCTCTTCGACGCGATCCTGGAGGAACTGGGCGATACCCGGCCCCTGCGCGGCCCCCTGTTGCGGGCGCATGTGACGAGCCTCGCGGTGGGCCTGCTGCGGGACAGCGACGGCGCGGCGGATCGCGGCCCGCCGGGGCCCGCGGAACGGCACATGCGCGCCTTCGAGCGTATGGTGCGCCGGCACCTGCGCGATCATCTGCGGATCGCCGACTATGCCCGGGCGCTCGGCCTGAGCGCGGATCACCTGGGCCGGATCTGCCGGTCGATGACGGGCCTCTCCGCGGCCGCCTTCGTCGAGGCGCGGCTGATGCAGGAGGCGCGCCGTCAGCTCGCCTATACGCGCAACTCGATCTCGCAGATCGCCTACGAGCTCGGATACGCCGACCCGGCCTACTTCTCGCGGTCCTTCCGCCGGGTTCAGGGGGCGAGCCCCAGCGACTATCGCGCGGCGCGCGCCGGGCGGGAGTCCTGATCGCGCGCCGCGATCACGCTCAGGGCGTCGATGAGCGCCTGCACGTCCTCGCCGAGCGTCTCTCCGCGGCGGGTGGTGATGCCGAGCGCCCCGGACAGGAACGGGGCCTCGAGCGGCCATTCGTGAAGGGCGTCGTTGCGCAATTCCCGCTCGACGACGCCCCGGGAGATGAACCACAGCATGTCCGAATGCTCCACGAGCCGCAGCGCCGCGGCCAGGGAGACGCTCTCGAAGGCGATCTCGGGGTCGAGGATGCCGGAGACGGCAAGGAAATCCTCGACGGGCCGGCGGATGATCGCCTGACGGCTCGGCAGGATCAGCGCGCTGGAGCGGATCGCCTCCACATGGCCCTTTCGGGCGAGGGGATGATCCCGCCGTCCCACCAGCACCACCTTCTCGTCGTAGAGCCATTCGAAGCGGAGGCCGGGCATCTCGGCGGCATCGGGCATCCGCCCCACCATCAAGGCGATCTCGTTCGCCCGCAACCGCTCGACCAGGTGGCGATGGGGCCCGGTGGTGATCGCGAGCCGCAGGCCGGGCCGGCGGGCGCGCAGGTCAAGGGCGGCATCCGGAAAGAGGCGGCCGGCCGCGGTGGGCAGGACCCCGACCGCGAGCGTCCCGGCCGAGCCGCCGGCCTGGATCGCCTCGGCGCCGGTTTCGAGCTGCTGGAGCGCCTGGACGGCGTGGCGCCGGAACGTCGTCCCCGCCGCGGTGAGGGCCACGCTGCGGCCGACGCGGGTCAGCAGGGACACCCCCAGCATCGCCTCCAGGTCGGTCATGGCCTTGGACAGGGAAGGCTGCGCCACGCCCAGCTTGCGGGCCGCGGCAGAGATCGTCCGCTCTTCCGCGATGGCGAGGAAGATCCTCAGATGCCTGAGCTTGACGCCGCGATGTATAGTCAAAACGCTATATCTCCTGCAGTACTTTTCAGCTTATTGGATGGTGGAGATTATGGAAGGATCTCGGTCGAGGATTTGTGTCGCCGGCTGTCGGAGGAATGCGGCCGGGCGGCGAAGGGAGGGACGAGGATGAAGAGAACGATACTGGCCACGGGGTTGCTCGCCGTGCTGGGGGCGGGTTCCGCCCCGGCGCAGGAATTCGAGTTTACGTTGCACCATTTCCTCGGGCCGCAGGCCCCGGCGCATACGGACATGCTGGAGCCGTGGGCGCGCCAGGTCGAGGAGAATTCCGACGGCCGCGTCGCCATCGAGATCTATCCCTCCATGACGCTCGGCGGGCGCCCGACCGAGCTCGTCCAGCAGGCCCGGGACGGCGTCGTCGATCTCGTCTGGACGCTGAACGGGTACACCCCCGGTCTCTTTCCCCGCTCCGAGGTGTTCGAGCTTCCCACGGTCTACGAGAACGACATCGCCGCCGCCAATCTCGCCATGGCGGCGATGTTCGACGACCATCTGGCCGACGATTATCGCGGGCTGGAGGTGATGTTCCTCCACGTGCATGCGGGGCAGGGCATCCAGACCACCGAGATCGAGGCGCGAAGCCCGGCCGACCTGGAAGGCGCCGCGCTGCGCATTCCGACCCGCACCGGGGCCTGGGCGATCGAGGCGATGGGCGCGCAGCCCGTGGCGATGCCGGTGCCGGAACTGCCGCAGGCGCTGTCGAAGGGCGTGGTCGACGGGGCGCTGATCCCGTGGGAGATCATTCCGGCGCTGCGGATCTACGAGCAGACCGACTTCCAGATCGAGGGCCCCGAGAAGGAGCGCATCGGCACGTCCGTCTTTCAGGTCTCGATGAACAAGGGCCGGTGGGACGCGCTGCCCGACGACATCAAGCAGGCCTTCCGCGAGGCCGGCGGCGAGGATTGGCTGCGCCAGCTCGGCGAGGTGTGGCGGGCCGCCGACGAACGCGGCATCGAGATCGCTGTCGAGAACGGCAACACCCACATCCAGCTGACCGGGGAGGAATGGGGGGCCTACGAGGAGGCCCTGACGCCGGTGGTCGATCGCTGGGTCGAGCAGGTCTCGGGCGAGGGGGTCGACGGTGCCGCCCTGGTGGAGCGGGCCCGCACCGAGATCGACGCCGCCTCGGAATGAGCGCGAAGCCCGACGAGACGAGGGCGCCGATCGAGCGCGGCGCCTTCGGCCGCCTGGTCACCTGGTGGGCGCTGGCGGGGTGCGGCCTGCTGGCGGTGGTCGTCCTGATCAATGTCTGGGCGGTCGTCGGGCCCTGGATCGGGCTGCCCTTCGCCGGTGATTTCGAACTGACCGAGATGGGCGTCGCGGTGGCGGTGTTCACCTTCCTGCCCTATTGCCAGCTCACCGGGCAGAACGTCACCGCCGACATCTTCACGGCGAATGCCGGGCGGCGCACCATCGCCGTCCTCTCCGCCGCGGGCTCCCTCGTCGCGCTCCTCTTCGCGGCGCTCCTGCTGTGGCGGATGTGGTTCGGCCTGCTCGACCAGAAGGCCTACGACTACGCCACGACGATCCTGCAGGTGCCGATCTGGTGGGCCTATGTGCCGATCCTGGTCTCGCTCGTCATGCTCCTGGTGGCGGCGGTCGAGACACTGCGCCACGAACTCGCGGAGGTCCGCTGATGGACCCCGTCCTGATCGGTATCCTCGGTCTCGTCCTGCTCCTGGTCCTGATCGCGATCCGCATGCCCATCGGCTATGCGATGATCCTCGTGGGGGCCGGGGGGGTCCTCGTCCTGAACGGCGCCGATGTCCTGCTGGCGCAGCTCAAGACCCTCGCCTACGGCCAGTTCTCGATCTACGACCTGTCGGTCGTGCCGATGTTCATCCTGATGGGCGCGCTGGCCACCAAGACGGGCCTGTCGCGCGACCTGTTCCGGGCCGCGAATGCCTGGTTCGGCTGGATGCGGGGCGGCACCGCCATGGCCTCCATCGCCTCCTGCGCGGGCTTCGGCGCGGTCTGCGGCTCGTCGCTCGCCACGGCCTCGACCATGGGCAAGGTCGCCCTGCCGGAGCTCCGGCGCTACGGGTATTCGCCGGCCCTGGCCACGGGATCGATCGCGGCGGGGGGCGTCCTGGGAATCCTCATCCCGCCCTCCGTGGCCCTCGTCATCTATGCCATCATCGTCGAGGCGAACATCGTCGCGATGTTCGAGGCGGCGCTGATCCCCGGCCTCATCGCCGTCCTCCTGTTCCTCGTCACGATCGGGATCTATGTCCGGATCTTTCCCGGATCGGGCCCGGCCGGCGGGGCGGGGGACAGGACCGAATTCTGGGCGGCCACGCGCGGCGTGCTGCCCACGCTCTTCGTCTTCGGCCTGGTCATCGGCGGCATCTATGCCGGCCTCTACAACCCCACGCCCGCCGCCGCCATCGGGGTCTTCGCGGTGTTCGTCTTCGGGCTCCTCAGGGGGCAGATGAGCCTGCGCGACCTGCGGGATTCGGCGCTGGAGACGGCCGCCACATCCGGCATGATCTACCTGATCCTGCTCGGCGCCGAGCTTCTCAAGATCTTCATGTCGCGGGCGCGGGTGCCGCAGGCGGCGGCGGAATGGGCGGTCAATTCCGGGCTGACGCCGATGATGGTGCTCCTGGTCCTGCTGCTGGCGCTGATCCTGCTGGGCTGCCTCATGGATTCGCTGTCGATGATCCTGCTGGTCCTGCCGTTCTTCTGGCCGGTCCTGAGCGAGATCAACGGCGGCCTCTACGCCACGGCCGACACTTCCGCCTTCGGCATGAGCACCGAGGACCTGAAGATCTGGTTCGGGATCC
Source organism: uncultured Paracoccaceae bacterium (assembly GCA_947487205.1). Taxonomy (GTDB): domain Bacteria; phylum Pseudomonadota; class Alphaproteobacteria; order Rhodobacterales; family Rhodobacteraceae; genus Palleronia. The sequence continues at coordinate 6,096 of CANKVU010000019.1, forward strand.
TGGCCCTGGTGGTGGTGGAGCTTGGCCTCATCACGCCGCCGGTGGGCATGAACGTCTTCGTCATCAACTCGCTCGCGCGCGACGTGCCGATGATGACGACGTTCCGGGGGGTGGCGCCGTTCTTCCTCTCCGAGATCGTGCGCGTGGGCCTGCTGCTCGCCTTTCCGGCCCTGTCCCTGTGGCTGCCGCAGGTGCTGGGAGGATGACGGACGGGGACGGGATCACCGCGGGGGGCGCGGTGCTGGCGCGACTGGCCCGGCTGGGCGTGGATTGCGTCTTCGTCAATTCGGGCACCGACTTTCCCCCGGTGATCGAGGGGATGGCCCAGGCCGCGGCCGCGGATCTCGACCTGCCGCGAATGGTCGTCGTGCCGCACGAACACGCGGCGATGGGCATGGCGCACGGCTACTGGCTGCTCTCGGGACGGCCCCAGGCGGTGATGCTGCATACCAATGTCGGCCTCGCGAATGCCGCCGCCGGGGCGATCAACGCCGCCTGCGAGCATGTGCCGATGATCGTGCTGTCGGGGCGGACGCCGGTGACCGAGCAGGGCCGGTTCGGGGCGCGCACCGTGCCGATCTCCTGGGGGCAGGAGATGGCGGACCAGGCCGCGCTGGTGCGCGGATCGGTGAAGTGGGATTACGAGCTGCGGTTTCCCGAGCAGGTTCCGGACCTTCTCGACCGGGCGATGGCGATCGCCGACACCACGCCCAAGGGGCCGGTCTACCTGTCCCTGCCGCGCGAGGTGCTCGCCGAGACCTGCCCCCGAAGCGCCATCGACGCGCCGGTGCGGCAGAACCCGGTCTCGGGCGCTGGCGCGACCGGCGCGGTCGAGCAGGCGGCCGAGTGGCTGTCGGGGGCGGAGGCGCCGCTCGTGATCGCGCAGCGCGGCGCGGGGGACGCGGCGAGCTTCGCCGCGTTTTCGGACTGGGCGGCGCGGTGGGGGATCGCGGTCGCCTCGTGGTGGGCGACGCGCCTGGCCATCGCGACCGACCACGACTGCCATGTGGGCGCCGATCCGGGCGAGGCGCTGGCGGCGGCGGACGTCGTTCTCGTGCTCGATTCCCTGGCGCCATGGCAGCCCGAAATCCATTCCCTCCGCCCCGATGCGCGGGTCATCCAGATGGGCCCCGACCCGCTCTTTGCCCGGTTCCCGGTGCGGCACTTCCCCGCCGACCTCGCCATCGCCGGCGAGATAAGCGAGACCCTGCCGGCACTGATCGCGGCGACCGATCGCCGTGGCCCCGGCCGCCCGGACCGCGCCGCCCGCCTGGCCGGTCGCAGCGCGGCGCGACGCACGAGGGACGAGGAGGCGATCCGGGCCGACCTTGCCGCGGGCGCGATCACCAAGGCCGGGGTCGGGCATCTGCTGGGCAGGGCGCTGGACCGGGCCGATATCGCCTCGTCGGTGTTCTCGGAACTGGGCGTGCCGCTGGGCCCGCTGGCGCGGCGCGATCACGCCGCGTGGTTCCAGGAACCCCATTCCGGCGGCCTCGGCTGGGCGTTCGCCGCCGCGATCGGGGCGCAGATGGCCGATCCCGGCCGGCTCTGCGTCGCGACGATGGGCGACGGAAGCTACCTCTTCGCCAATCCCGCCGCCTGCCACCAGGTCGTCGAGGCGCTCGACCTGCCGATCCTGATCGTGGTGGCGAACAACCGCGAATGGGGGGCGGTGCGCCACTCCGTGCTCGGCATGTACCCCGACGGTGCGGCCGCCCGGGCCAACAGCGTTCCGCTGACTTCGCTCGAACCGGTGCCCGACCTGTGCGCCATCGCGCGGGCCAGCCGCGCGGCCGCGTGGCGGGTCGAACGTGCCGAGGAGGTGGAGACGGTTCTGGACGCCGCCCTGCAGGCCTGCCTGGGGGAGCGGAGGGCGGCCTTCGTGGAGGTTGCCCTCTGAAAGGGCGGCGGCCCGTCATCGGGCCCGTTATCGGGCGGAGGAGAAGCGCGGGGAAAGGCCGGCCCATCGGACCGGACCCCGCGCAGGTCCGCCGGCGGGGGGCAAGGGCGGCCCCGGCGCCCGACGGCCATGCCGCGTGGGCGCAGGCGCCGGCGCTTCGCCCTGCGGCGCAGCGGGTGGGCGGGCGCCGATCAGCCCGGTCCTCCCTGTGGCGATCTCGATCGCCTCTGACCGGATCGGCGCGGTCGACGCCCCCCTGCCGGCTGACCTGGGCCATCGCCCGGCGCGGCGCTGCACGGCCGGGGATCCGGCCGCTCGCCGGCGGGGAGTGCTTGCCGCGGCCGGGTGTCGTGCGCCCGCGCCGCGCGGCAGTGGATCGCCGGGCCGCGACGCGGCGAGGGGCCGGACCCACGCGCCCCGCCCATCGCGCCGCTCACGCGACGAGAGGCCGGGAAAGCGGAGTGATCCGACGGGCGCTGGCGGTGGCGCGCGCGCATCCCGCGCGCGCGGCGGGTTGGCCCCGCGGGCGGGGGAAGGGCGCCGGGGATGGGCATGCGTCGTGGGCGTGTCGCCTCCGGACGGCGAGCCCGATCCGGACCCCGGCCAGGTCCGCGCAGCGGGTGCGGTCCGGACGAGGGGGCAGGCATCTGACGCCCCCGGCGTCCCGCCCACGGCCGCGCATTCCCGTCAGGCCGGGAGCGCCGGGCCGCGCCTACGGCTCTTCGGCATAGACCATGAACATCGCTGCGATCATCGCATCTCCGTCGATCCGTCCCGAAACCCAGATGTTCCGGCCGATCCGTGCCTCGACCATCCCGGCATCCAGGCCCCCCGGGTCGAGGCACGTGACCAGGATCGCCCCGTCGGGCTGGCGGATGTCGATCTCGACCCCCTCCGGCGCGGGGCGGATGGCTTCGATCCGCCCGAACTTCTGCGTCTCCGTCCCGCCCGCGAGGGCGCGGGCCGCGATGTCGGTCGTGAACGTCTGCACCATCCTCGGCCCCCCGTTTGCCTGCCGGGCAGGAATAGCCTCGCGCCCCCCGGAGGAAACATAAGTGCTTTAAGAGATGAGGGATTTTCCACCCCGCCGGATCGCCCTCGGGTCCATCGGGCGGCCGGGGCGCGATCTTGTCCGTTCGGCCGGCGGTGCGGTTCTCGTGGCGATGCCCCCCTTTTCTTAGTCCAGTTCAAGAACGCGGCTCTTAGCCGGAATGCGGTGAAACGGATGCTCGGGCCGGGCCTTGAGGGCGGGAAGGGTCGCGGGGGAGCCGCGATTCCGATACCAGCCGAGGCAGATCGTCCATGTTTCACCACTCATCCGAACTTCAGTACCAGGTCCGGGTCGACCGTCCCGATCCGGTCTTCGCCAAGCACCTGCAGCAGGCGATCGGCGGCATCGAGGGCGAGATCCGGGTCGCGATGCAGTACTTCTTCCAGGCGATGGGCGCGCGGGGCGACGCCAAGTACCGCGACATGCTGATGATGACCGCGACCGAGGAGCTGAGCCATATCGAGTTCCTGGGCCACGCCGTGGCGCTGAACCTCGAAGGGGCGCCGGTCACGGCGCAGGAGGCGGCGGCCGAGGATCCGGTCGTGGCCGCGATCCTCGGCGGCGCGAACCCGCGCCACATCCTGTCCTCGGGGCTGTCGGCGATGCCGGTCAACGCCAACGGCGTGCCCTTCGACATGAGCCACGTCTACGCCACCGGCAATCTCGGGGCGGACATGATGGCCAACGCCACCGCCGAGGCGGGCGGCCGCGTCCTGGCCAGCCGCCTTTACAACATGACCGACGATGCGGGCATGAAGGACATGCTGTCCTTCCTCATCGCGCGGGACACCATGCACCAGCAGCAATGGCTCGCGGTGATCGAGGAGCTCGGCGGCTGGGAGGGGCAGCTCCCGATCCCCAACTCCACCCCGCGCGCGCACGAGGCGACCGAGCACAGCTACTATTTCCTCAACACCTCGCTCGACGAGCCCACGCCCGAGGGGCGCTGGACCTCCGGCCCCTCGCTCGACGGACGGTCGGAATTCTCGGCCAGGGAGAAGGTCGAACCCCAGGGCCAGAAGCCCGATCTCGGCCGCGCGAAGCCGGCAAGCGGCGCGCAGGCCGAGCAGGAATGACGCCCGGTGCCCCGGCCCCGACGGGGCCGGGGTGCCGCCTTACGGCGATGCCTGTCCGTGCTCCCCGGTCCAGACCCGGCCGATCCAGCCCGGATGACCCGCCAGTTGATCGAAGGCGGCATCCTTGGAGATCAGCGGGCAACTGAGTTCGATCGCCGTCGCGGCGATCATCCGGTCGAACGGGTCCCTGTGGGACCAGTCCATGCCGCCGGCCAGCGCCGCCATCTCGACCGTGTAGGGCGCGCCGATGCCGCCCTGGGCACGCAGGAGATGCGGCAGCCGGTCGACGATGGCGCCGACCTCGGGCCACTTGCCGGAGCGGTGCTTGGCGGTGATCTCGTGCAAGGCACAGGGCGGGACATAGACGGTCCTGGCCCCTTCGATCACCCGGCGCGCGGCACCCGAGAGCTCCGAGGCGCGGAACAGGCTCCACACCCAAGCGTGGGTGTCGAGGAGGATCGTCGTCAGGTCCAAAGCGCGCGCTCGTCCTCGGCCATCGGCTCGAGAAAGTCGGGCACCGTCGCCACCGCCCCTTCGGCGATCCCGATCCGGAAGGCGGGCCCCCTGGCGTGGGCCGGCACGAACCGGACGATCGGCGTCCCGCCGCGGGCAATCACCACATCCTCGCCACGTTCGGCCGCCGCGATGAGTTCGGAGAGCTTGGCCTTCGCTTCGGCGATGTTCATCTGCATGGCGGGGCCCCCGATGGCTGGTGCGGAGATGGTCCAAGTCCTGGACCAGAATAGTCGGCGCCGGAGGGTATGGCAAGAGGGCCTCGCTTCGGTCTCCGCGCCGCGACCCGGAAGCCGGCCGGGCGGGTTGGCGGACCGGGTTGCAGCAAACGCATGGCGGGATTTCCTTGGGTTCTCGCTGCGGCGCAGCGATATGGGATGCGGGGGGCGATTTACAGGGGATCCGCGAAGGACCCCGGACAAGGACTGATTCAATGACTGCTCGCACGACCGACCGGATCGACATTGCTTCCATCACGATTGCCGCTCGGCAGGCCCGCGCCGAGGTGATCCGCTCGCTCATCGCCCGCCTCTTCGCGCGCCGCCCCGGGGTTTCCACTTCGGCCTCGGGCTCCGGCCAGCCTGCCTGATCCGGGCCGGGACGAGGGAAGGGCAACCGCCCTCCAATCTGACACGACCGAACACGGCCGGGAGGGTCCCGGCCGGTGGCCGTCACGACGATCCGGGCAGACCCGGGCGCCGAGCGATCCCTGGCAGGCAGGAAAGCGCGGGGGCCGCCCGGGTCCATGGCGCCTTGCCCGGGCATTCAGCCGATCGGCCCGCCGCGACGGTGTCGCCCGCGCCGTCGTGGTGCCGGCGGGCCCCGCCTTCGACTTGGTGACAGGTGCCGATCCGGTTGCGGAGGGCGCACCGACGACGGGCAGGGGGATCGTCGCCCGCCCGGACCCCACCAAGCGAATGCCGGGAATCGAGGCGAGAGGCATTCCGGAGGATGACGTGGGAGTTGGCCATTTCACGGGGATGGCCATGCGCGTCCGACGGACGCGCCTCTTGCCGGAACCACCGCTCCGGTCCTGCGGGTCGCCGTCGTCCGCGAGGACCTCGTGAAGCATGGGCCGCGCGCCGGGCAGGGACGCCGGCAGCGCCTCCCGTGCGATCCGCGCGGTGCAATTGGCTGGACGCGGCGAGGTGATCACATGCGCCCGATGAGGTCCGGAGCGGATCACTCGCGCAGGCGTTGACTGGATCGCTCTGCATGACACTCTCTGCCTAGCTGGAGGGAGGATTCATCATGCTTCGACATATCGCGGCCGTCTTGGGCGCGGGGCTGGCGTTCGGCGTCGCCGGCCCGCTTTTCGCGCAACCCTTGCCCATGGCCGAGCCGGAGAGCGTGGGCATGTCGTCCGAGCGGCTCGACCGCATCGGCCAGACGTTCCAGGCCGAGATCGATGCGGGCGAATTGCCGGGCGTCGTCGTCATGGTCGCGCGGGAGGGGCAGCTCGTCTATTCCGCCGCGCTCGGGGACCTCGACCCCGCCGAAGGGACCGGGATGACGGAAGACGCCATCTTCCGCATCTACTCGATGACCAAGCCGCTCGTGTCGGTCGGGGCGATGATCCTTCTCGAGGACGGCGCGCTGCAACTGACCGACCCGGTCTCGAAGCACCTGCCGGAGTTCGTGGACATGGAGGTCTCTGCCTCTTCGACCGATCTCTACGGAAACCGGACCTACGGGACCGGTCCGGTCGAGCAGGAGATGACGGTGCAGGATCTGCTGCGCCACACCGCGGGGCTGGCCTATGGCGAACTGACCGGCAACCCGGAGGTGCGGGAGGGCTATGCCGAAGCCGGCGCCTTCAAGCCGGACGGGCTCGCCTTCGACGCCCGCGGCGTGACGCCCGAGGCGCAGGTGGCGGGACTGGCCGAGGTGCCGCTCGTCCACCAGCCGGGCACGGTCTGGGAATACAGCCTCGCCTCCGACGTGCTCGGCCGGGTGGTGGAGGCGGCGAGCGGCATGCCGCTCGCGGAGTTCCTCGACCAGCGCCTCTTCACGCCGCTCGGCATGGAGACGGCGGGGTTCTCGGTGCCGCAGAACATGGCCTCCCGGATCGCCCAGCCGTTCGAGATCGACCCGGCCTCGAACGAGCCCCTGCCGCTCATCGACGTGACCCAGCCGCCGGAGAATGCGTCCGGCGGGGCGGGCGGCGTCGCCTCGGCCGGCGATTACCTGCGGTTCAGCCAGATGATGCTCGACGGCGGCGCGCTCGACGAGGCGCGCATCCTGTCGCCCACCTCCGTCCGCCTCATGGCCTCGGATCACCTGGGCGACCGCATCGACCAGCCGGTGGAGCCGGGCGAATTGCTGATGGGCGTGCCGGGCTACACGTTCGGTCTGGGCTTCATGGTCCGCGAGGAAGCCGGGATCGCCGGGGTTCCGGGATCGGAGGGCGAGTTCATGTGGGGCGGCTACGGGGGCACCTTCTTCTGGATCGACCCGGCCGAGGACCTCGTCGCGGTGATGATGTCCCAGCGCGCGGGGCCGAGCCGCGCCTATTACCGTCGGCTGACGAAGCAGCTGGTCTATCAGGCGATCACGGACTCGGCGCAGGATCCCGTGCTGGAGTGACCCCGCTTCCGACCGGCCCGGGTCGCCCGGGCCGGTTCCGCCCCGCGATACGTGGCGGGGCCCGGCGAATACGCGCGGCGCGGTGCGGCGGGCCGCCCGGCGGAACCTGTCGGACAGCCCGGCGCCGCCGATCCGGCCGCGATGCCGGCCGGGCGTGGCACGGCAGCGGAGGCGCCTACAGGGCGCCCAGGAAATGCTCCTCGATCTCCGCCATGCTCTGGCCGGTCGCAAGGGCGAGCATGAGGACGATGCGCGCCTTCTGGGGATTGTAGACGCCGCTGCCGATGCCGGGATCCGTTCCGGCGGTCACGATGCCATTGCCCGTCCGGGTGCTGCGCACCACCGGGATGCCCTCCGCGATGGCCTCCTCCACGGCCGCGTTCATCCGATCCGGGATGTTGCCGTTCCCGACCGCCGCGATGACGATGCCTTCGGCGCCCGCGTCGATGGCTGCGGTCAGGGCCTGCGCGTCGGCGTCCTGGTATCCGTAGACGATATCGACCCGGGGCAGTTCCTCGACCCCCGAAATGTCGAAGCTCGGCTTGTTCACCGGCTCGACCGGGGGATAGTAGAAATACGGCTCGTTGCTGAGGAACCTGCCGAGATACCCTTCCTCGATCGCCTTGAAGGTGTTCAAGGCCAGGGAATCCGTCTTCGTCGTGAAATAGGCCGACCCGATGCGATCGTTCAGCACGATCATCGCTCCCCGTCCCCGGCCGCTCTCGGACCCCGCGAGCGTCACGGCCTGAAGCAGGTTGATCGGGCCGTCGGCGCTGATCGCCGTGGCGGGACGCATGGCGCCGACCATGACGATCGGCTTGTCGCTGTCCACGGTCAGGTCGAGGAAGAAGCCGGTCTCCTCCATGGTGTCCGTGCCGTGGGTGACGACGGCGCCATCGATATCCCCGGCGAAGGCTTCGGTGATCGCCCCATGCAGGTCCATCAGGATCTGCTGGTCGATGTTGAAGCTGCCGGTATTCGCCACCTGCTCGCCGCTGATCCGGGCGACGTCGCGCAGTTCGGGAACGGCCTCGAGCAGCTGATCCACGCCGATATTGCCGGAGGTGTAGTCGGTCGTGTCGGTGCTGGACGAGGAGCTGCCGGCGATCGTTCCGCCCGTGGCGAAGATCGAGACGTTTGGCAGATCGTCCTGCGCGAGCGCCGGCCCCGTCAGGCAGGTCGCCGCGAGCAGGGCCGTCAGGGTGTATCTCTTCATGCCGAACCTTCCTATCCGTGATGAGGACAGTGATGGATCACTATGGTTGTCTTGGGAAGCCTAGGACTCGTGCCGTGCGCTTCGGCCTTCGGGGCGTCGACGGCGCCGCCCGACATCCCGGGGCGGCGCGGCGGTGACTTTCCTTTCGCTTCATTCTCCGTCCGCGGGTCGGGCCGGACCCCGATCGCCGCAAGTCGACAACGCCGCGGGTCGGTGTCTGCGAAACGGGCGGGACCTTCGGTGCCCTCACGCGTTGGCAGGCGGGAGGACGATCCATGGCAAAGCAATTCGTGAACGCTCCTGAGGCCCTCGTGGACGAAGCGATCGAGGGCTTTCTGAGGGGATCCGGGGGCGCCGGCCTCGCGCGGCTCGACGCGCCGGAGGGGATCCGGGTCGTCCTGCGCGACCCTCTTCCCGAGGGCGAGGTGGCCGTCCTCTCCGGCGGCGGGTCGGGCCACGAACCGGCTCATGCGGGCTTCGTGGGCGACGGCCTGCTCACCGCCGCGATCTGCGGCGACATCTTCGCGTCCCCGCCGGTGGAGGCCGTTCTGGCCGGCATCCGGGCCGTGACCGGGCCCGAGGGATGCCTCCTGATCGTCAAGAACTACACCGGCGACCGGCTGAACTTTGGGCTTGCGGCCGAGCGGGCGCGATCCGAGGGGCGGAAGGTCGAGATGGTGATCGTCGCCGACGACATCGCGCTGCCCGACAACGACCAGCCCCGCGGGCTCGCCGGAACGCTGCTCGTGCACAAGGTCGCCGGATGGGCGGCCCGCGAGGGCAAGCCCCTGGACGAGGTCGCCGATCTGGCCCGGCGTACGGCGGACGGGGTCCGCAGCATCGGGCTCGCGCTCACCGCCTGCACCGTCCCGGGTGCGTCGGACGAGACGCGGATCGCGGCTGACGAGGTGGAACTCGGCCTCGGCATCCATGGCGAGCCGGGGGCCGAGACGGTGGGGATGGAGCGGCTCGACGGCCTGGTGCGGCACCTGGCGGAGCGCCTGTCCGCGACGGTCGGGGACGGTGATCTCGCCCTTCTCGTCAACACCCTCGGGGGCGTTTCGCCCCTGGAGGAGCTGGCCCTGGCCCGCGCCGCGCTCACGGGCCCTCTGGCCGGACGGGTGACCCTGGTTGTCGGACCGGCCCCCGCGATGACCTCCCTCGACATGCGCGGGGTCTCCCTGACGGTCCTGCCGCTGCGGTCCGACCTCCGCACCGCTCTCATGGCCCCGGTCGGGCCCCGTGCCTGGCCTGCCGCGCGGGAGATGGCCGCGCCCCGCCTCGTGGAGATGCCGGAGGCGCCCGAGACGGCGGCGGACACCCCTTCCGACCATCCCGAACGACGCGCCCTCATCGAAGCTGCCTGCACCGCGATCGAGGAGATGGCCCCCGATCTCGACGCGCTCGACGCCAAGGTCGGGGACGGGGATACCGGCGTGACCTTCGCCGCCGGCGCGCGTGACATCGCCGGCCGCCTCGACACACTGCCGCTGGACGATCTTCCGGCGCTGTTCTCGGCCATCGGCCGGGCACTGTCAGCCCGGGCTGGCGGGTCCTCCGGCGTCCTTCTGTCGATCCTGTTCTCCGCCGCCGGGCACGCCGCCGCCGACGGGGCATCCACCGCCGACGCGCTGAGGCACGGGGTCTCGCGCATGAAGGATCTCGGCGGGGCGAAGCGCGGGGACCGCACGATGATCGACGCCCTGGAACCGGCGCTCGATGCCCTGGCGGACGGCGACCTGGCCAAGGCGAGCGCGGCCGCCCGGCAGGGGGCGGACGGCACCGCCGAAATGGCGAAGGCCGGCGCGGGCCGCAGTGCCTATGTGCCGGAAAGCGACCTCAAGGGGACCAGGGATCCTGGCGCGGAAGCGGTGGCGCGCCTCTTCGAGGCCCTGGCCGAACGGTAGGCGCCGCTCGCCCTGTCGGGGCGAAGCGGGGGCGGTCGATCGGATCGCAGTCGGGCGTGGCGAGGACGCGCGCGCGCAGGGCGATGTCGAAGGCATTGCGCGCGGGTCCGGATGGCGCTCGCCGCGTGGCACCGATGCCGCACCGCCCGGGATGTGGACGGCGCCCGCGTGCCGCCCGGATACGGCGAGCGTCGGGGTCAGGTGCCGGGATGGAGCGGCATCGCCCGGAAATCCTGCCCGGGCCCCCGGGGAACGGCGGTACTGGGGGGGCGGACGCCTCGTCCGCCCCGACGGAGCCGACCGTCACTGGCTGTCAGGCGACGCACCCTCGGCGTCCTGGCCGTCGGCCGACCCGGACCCGTCGTCCTGGGACTGGTCGCTTGCGTTGGCGCCGGACTGGGCCTCGGGGTTTCCGGCGCCATAGACGACGACCTCCACGTCCTGGACGAGCTCGTCGCGGAGCGCCTGCACGGCCTGCTGCTGCAGCTGGCGTTCGATCTGCGGGCGCAGCGCCTCCAGGGGCGGCAGGCTCTGATCCGCGCCGGCCTGGCTCTGGAGTTGCTCATAGGTCTGCTGGACCTGCTCGTCGCTCACCCGGCTCGCCAGCTGATCCTCCAGGAAGACGGCGACCATGGCGTCCTCCTGCGCGACCTGGGCGTTGCGATCGACGATCTCGGTCACGCGCGGATCCTCGGCGAGGTTCTGCGCCTGCGCCTCCTGAAGCAGGAGCTCGCGCAGGATGACCTGGTCGAGGGCCATGGACATCAGCATCTGCGGCGGCTGCTGGCGCATGCGCGGCGGCATGGCGGAGATGAACTCGATCAGGTCCGCGCCGCGGATCTCGCTGTCGCCGACCAGCGCCAGGACGGTCTCGGGGGCGAGGGATCGGGACTGCTCACCGGATTGACCGGAGGTTCCCGATTGGTCCGCCTGCGTGGACTGGCTCGTCTGGCCGGATTGTCCGCTCGCGTCATTCTCCTGCGCGAGGGCAGGGACGGCCGCGACGGCCAGCGACAGGCAGGCGCCGATGGCGGTGCTCGTGAGGTGAAGTCGGGTCATTGCAAGGCTCCTTCGTGGCCCGGTGCATGGACGGAACCGTGCACCGGGCCTGGTACTCTGGGGGTGGGAATCAGATGCTTTCGTCGGTCCAGCCGGCGTCGTAGGGGGCATAGCCCAGCACCTCGTCCTGCGTGTAGGGCAGCGTGTAGATGCCCGCGACCGGATCGTAGTAGGTGCTGTCGTCGTAATAGGGGTAGGCATAGACGCCGCCCGCGTAATCGCCCTCGCCGAAGCCGGCATCGGGGCTGACGAGCACGGAGGACAGGGTGCCGTCCCGGGCGAAGATCAGGTCGGAGACGTAGCCGTAGCCCAGGGCGCTCTCGAGGTTGACGTAGCTGTCGAGCAGGGCCGAGGCGCGGAAGGCCTCGCCCTCGACATTCGCGGTCTCGTCGTCGCCGAAGAGCGAGAAGTTGTTCATGTTGCTCTCGTCGATCGAGACCGAGATGCCCGCGGTCTCGGAGGTCAGGTCGACATTGTCCCACGGCACCGAGACCACCCGGTCGCCGATATCGAGCCAGTTGTCGGTCTCGATGACCACGCGCTCCACCATCTTGTCGGAATTGACGATGACGTTCTGCACGGTGCCGATCAGGTCGCCGTCCTCGCCGTAGACATCGGCGGCGCGCATCTGGTCGGCCGACCAGACGCCCTCGATCCGGGTCGGATCGTAGTCGGTCAGGGGCGTGATCTCCTGCGCCAGCGCGGGAAGCGCCGCCGTCGCCGCGAAGAATGCGGCCAGGGAAAGCTTGCTCGGGGTCATTCTGGATCCTTTCCGTCAAATGGAATGGCGGCTTCGCCGCCTCCGTCCCCGGTCTCGCAGCCCGGGCTTAGTCGGACCTTAGTCGGCCGGGGCCGGGCGGCTTTTTGTTCGGAGCGGGTTTCGGGCGACACGGTGAACCGGGGCCGCCGGCCCCGCGTTCCGGCAGGAGGAAGGGAGAATCATCCGAATGCGCGTACTCCTTGTGGAAGACGATCCGGTCTTGGGCGACGGGCTCCGGGCGGGTCTGGAGATCGAGGGGGTGCAGGTCGACTGGCTGACCGGGGTCGACGATGCGATCCCGGCACTCGACGCCGGAACGTTCGATGTCGCGATCCTCGACCTCGGCCTGCCCGACGGATCGGGTCGGGATGTCCTCGACGCATGGCGCCGCGACGGACATCGCGTGCCCGTCCTGATCCTGACGGCGCACGACACCAAGGCGAACTGCCTGGGCACGCTGAATGGCGGCGCGGACGATTACGTGGTCAAGCCGGTGGATCTCGACGAACTGGTGGCCCGCCTGACGGCGTTGAAGCGCCGGGCGGCGGGACAGGTGGACAACCGGCTGGTGGCGGGGTCCCTGACGCTCGACCTGACGGCCCGCACGGGGCTGTTCGGCGACCGTCCGCTCGACCTGTCGAACCACGAGTTCACCGTCCTCGAAGCCCTGGCCGACCGGGGGGAGCAACCGGTCTCGCGCGCGACGCTGGAGGACCGCCTCTATGGATGGGACGATGGCCCCGAGAGCAACGCGCTCGAGGTTCTGATCCACAAGATCCGGGGCAAGATCGGTCGCGACCGGATCAAGACCGTGCGCGGCGTCGGCTGGCGTCTGGTGCCGTGATCCGCCGGCTGAGCCTCCATGCCCGGCTCCTGGTCCTGCTCGCGATCCTCCTTGCGCTGTTGTGGGGCGGGCTGGAAGTGGCGGCGCGGAACGCCGCCGAGGACCAGGCGAACGGCGAATTGCTGGAGGAGCTTCGCGCCACGACGGATCTCCTGGCGGCCGTGTCGGTGCCCGCGAACGTCGACCAGCCGACGCGGCGCGCCCTTCTGCGCGCGGTGCAGGAGCGCCGGCGGACATTCTTCGGAAAGCCGTCCTACGAACTGGTCGAGCCCGATGGCTCTGCGCTGCGCTCGCATCCCTTTCCCCGGTTCCCCTCGGCGCTTCCGCCCGGCTTCGTCACGGCCCGGACGGAGACCGGAACCTGGCGCGTCCTGACGATCGTCGACGTGGACGCGGGGACGACCCGCCGGGCGGCGCTGTCGGAACGGGCGCGCCAGGACCGGGTGCGCGTGTTGCAGGACGATCTGTCCGGGCACTGGACGATCGTGCTGCCGATCTTCGCCATCGCGGTCCTGGCCTCGGTCTGGATCGGCCTGCGGCCGTTGCGACGGATCGAACAGCGCATGGGCGCGATCTCTCCCTTCGACCCGAAACCGCTGGGGCTGAACCCCGATCGCATGCCGCGGGAGATCGGGACCCTGGCCCGGGCCTTCGACGGGCTGGTGGCGCGTCTGGCGCGGGTCATGTCGGACCAGCGCATCTTCGCCTCCGCGGCGAGCCACGAATTGCGCACGCCCCTGGCCGGGGCGCTGAGCCAGCTCGATGTCCTGAAGCGGGCCCCGGACCGGACGGCGGCCATGGAGCAGATGGGACGGGCGCTCCTGCACATGGAACGATTGGTCACCCAGCTCCTGTTTCTCGCGCGGAGCGATACGATTGCCGCCTCGGACCGGCCGGAGATCGTCGATCTGGCGAGCCTCGCACGGGCGACGGGGGAGGATCTGGGGCTGGGGGCGCGACTGGAGGTCGCCGGCGCCGGCGCGATCGCGGGCTATCCCGACCTGCTGCGATCCATGCTCCGCAACCTGCTGCACAATGCCGCCCGTGCCTCAGGCGACAAGCCGATCACCGTCGAGATCGGCGAGCTGGAGGCCGGCCTCCGCGTGGCGGTCCTGGATCGCGGCCCGGGGATCGCGGAGGCGGACCGGTCGGCGATCCTCCAGCCGTTCCGGCGCGGACAGGGCGGACAGGGCGGAGGGGGCGCCGGGGCCGGCCTCGGCCTGACCGTGGCGCAGCGGATCGCGGAACTGCATGGCGGTCGGATCGAGATCACCGGGCGGCCCGGCGGGGGCGCGTCGGTGGCCGCGATCCTGGTCGGGCCTCCGGGCGCCATCCGGGCCTGAGGGGGGCGCCGGGGATCTGACCGTCCGCCGCCGCGCTGAGCTGTCCGGATCACCGGATATCGCGCCTTCCGATGGCGCCGCTACCGTCGGCGTGGACCCGTATCGACGCGCGGGCTTCCAATCCCGACCACCCGGTGCCGGCCCTCGCGCCTCGCGGCGGCGATGGCCGGGCACCCTGGCGCGGCCTCACTCCGGCAGGGCGTAGGAGATCACCGCGTCGCTGACGCCGGTCCCCATGAAATGGTGCCCGCCGGGCGCGATCATGACGTATTGCCGACCATCCACCTCGTAGGAGATCGGGTTGGCCTGTCCCCCCGCCGGCAGGACGTCGGTCCAGAGCGTCTCCCCGGTCTCGATGTCGATGGCCCGGATGAGGTTGTCCGTCGCCGCGGCGATGAAGATCAGCCCGCCCGCGGTGACGACCGAGCCGCCATTGTTGGGCGTCCCGATATTCAGCGGCAGCTTCGAGGGCACGCCGAAGGGGCCGTTGCGCCGCGCGGTGCCGAGCGGCCGGTCCCAGAGCGTCTCGCCGGTCTCCAGGTCGATGGCGCGGATGCCGCCATAGGGCGGCTGCGTGCAGGGCATCCCCGTGAAGGGCGCGCGCCAGCCGGCATTGATGCGGATCGAATACGGCGCGCCCTCCTGCGGGGCGTTCCCGCCCGCACCCTCGCCGCTGTCGCCACCGTCGGTGATGATCGGCCAGTCTGTCTCTTCCTGCGGGATCAGCTGGTTGTAGTTCGGGATGTTGTTGTAATTGGCCACGATGATGCCGCGATCGGTATCAACCGCGACCGACCCCCAGTCGGAGCCGCCGTTGTATCCCGGATACTGGATGAAGGGCGCCTCCGCCGTGGGCGGTTGGAAGAAGCCCTCGTAATTGGCGCGGCGGAACTGGATGCGGCAGAAGAGCTGGTCGATGGGCGACATGCCGTACATGTCTCGCTCTTCGAGCGGCTCGAAGCGGATCTGGTGGTAGCTGCTGGCCGGCTGGGTGGGCGAGATGTAGTCGGGCTCGATCTCGCCGCGGCTGGGGACGGGGTTCTCCTCCACGGGTTGCAGGCTTTCGCCCGTCTCGCGGTTCAGGACGTAGATGTCGCCCTGCTTCGAGGGCAGGATGATCGCCGGCACCGCGTCGCCGTCCTGCGGGAAATCCACGAGCGTCGGCTGCGATCCGAGGTCGTAATCCCACACGTCGCGGTGCACGGTCTGGAAGGTCCAGGCGACCTCGCCCGTGGTGGCGTCGATGGCCACGAGCGCGGTCGAGTATTCGTTCTCCGCCTCGGAGCGGTTGGAGCCGTAATAATCGACCGAGCTGTTGCCCATCGGCAGGTAGACGTAGCCCAGCTCCTCGTCGGCCACCGCGGTCGTCCACATGTTGGGCGTGCCGCGGGTATAGATCTCGCCCTCGGGCGGGCCGTCCCGGTTCTCTTCGGGCGCGCCCAGGTCCCAGGCCCAGGCGAGCTCGCCCGTGCGCGCGTCGAAGCCGCGGATCACGCCCGAGGGCGCGTCCTCGGCCTGGCCGTCCTTGACCTGCGCGCCGGTGACGATGACGCCCCGCACGAGCACGGGCGGCGCGGTGACGGCGTACCAGCCCGGCACCCGTTCGCCCACGTCCTGCCACAGATCCACCATGCCGTTCTCGCCGAACTCCTCGCAGGGGTCGCCGGTCCGGGCGTCGAGCGCGATCAGCTTGGCGTCGAGCGTCGCCTCGATCACGCGGGTCGAGCAGATGTCGCCCTCCGCCGCCTCCGGATCGGTCCAGATCGACACCCCGCGGCAGGTCGCGCCATAGGGGATGGCCTCGTTCGGCACGCCGGGATCGTAGCGCCAGTTCTCCTCGCCGGTCGCCGCGTCGACCGAGATCAGGACGTTCATGGCCGAACAGGTCAGGATGTCGTCGCCGACCTTCAGCGGCGTGATCTCGGGGGAATATTTCCCCTCGGCGGTCCCCTCCGGCATGTCGCCGGTATGGTAGACGAAGGCGCGTTCGAGGCCCTCGACGTTTTCCGGCGTGATCTGGTCGAGCGGAGAATAGCGCGTCGCCTGCGCGTCGCCGCCCCAGAACGGCCAATCCGCGCCCACCTCGGGCAGGTCCTGGGCCTGCATGACCGGATCGACATCCGCCGTCCCGGTCTCGTCTCCGGTGGGCTCGGCCTCGGGCGGGGTCTGCGGCGCGGGGCTCTGGTCCGTCGGCCCCTCCGGCGGAACGGGGGTCAATTCGGCGGCCGGCTCGGTTCCCTGGGCGGGTGCCGGGAGGGGCGCCAACAGGAGGGTCGCCGCGGACAGGAGGGCGGGAACGCTGACATGGGACACGGGAAACCTCACGCGGCTTGGGACATGCGCGCCCGGCGCGCGGGCAGGGCCAGGAGAACGAGGACGAGAAGGACCGTGGGGGCGACCATCCGCGGCACCCAGGCCCACCAGTCGAACTGGACCTCCCAGATCGTCCAGGCGAGGGTGAAGGCCCAGGCCGCGGCATAGACCAGCGCCCCGGCCCTCTCGAAGCGGAACAGAAGCACGCCGGAGGCGAGGAGCAGGAGCCCCGCGATCGCGTAATACCAGCTTCCGCCGAGGACGACGAGATAGACGCCGCCGCCGAGGAGGATAAGCCCGATGATGGCCAGGACGATCGCGAGCGCGATGACGGCCCAATGGCCGGCGCGGGTCGCGGTGGACTGGGAAGAGGCGCGTGGCATGACCGGGGCCCTTTCGACATTTACAACGGATGCGACATGAAGGCGCACCCCTTTCAGGTTAGCCCCGCGCATCGATCCGTCCAGCGCATGGCGGCAGAGACAGTCCAGTCCCGGGCGTTGCGGGCCCCTGTTCGACGGCCGTGCGGATCGCAGACCGGCATGGCGGCCGGCCCGAAATCGCCGGCCACCCCGATCGGCGGACATCCGTGGCCGCGATCCCGGTCCGGAGGGTGGCGCCCGAACCTTCGCTGACCCCTCGGCCGGAATGGCGAGGACGATTTTCCGGGGATCGGCCATGGCCGGTTCCGGCGCGGGTGTGGATGCGCCCTCCTCGGCAAGCGTGATCGTCTGGAATCGGCGGGGGCTTCGCCCGACGCCATTCTTCGGATGGCGAAGCTCGCGTCGCAGACGATCGCGCGGAGGATCGTCCCGGCCCCGGATCCGCTTCGGGCCCGGCTTCGCAACCTGACGGGATGCCGCTCTTCCGCGCGCTTGGCCGCATCCCGACGGGTCATGCGCCCCTGCCGCACGGGCCGGGGCGCATGAGGTCTCGTCAATTCACCTGCGTGCCCAACAGGTCGCCGGCTTCCTGCTTGATCGCGCGGACCTCCTCGTCGAGCCGCACGATGGCTTCGGCCGTCGCGGCCGCGCCGGGCGCGCCCATGAAGAAGAAATGGTTCCCCTCCACTCGGGTGGTCAGGCGATCGTTCAGCCCCTCGGCCAGATCGACGAGGCCGGTCCAGTTCTCCTCCGACAAGCCGGACAGATCCACGCCGCCGGCGTACCGCTTGTAGAGGGTGTTGGCGTTGTAGATGCCCCAGGCGGCCTTGTCGGTCAGGGCGTGGCGCGCATCCGCCGGCAAGGTCGGCGCGACCATCCCGACCAGCGGGAAGGCGTCGAAGGCGAAGGGATTGGCGTCGGCCATGGCCGCCAGCCGGTCCATCTCGAACGCGCCGTCGCGGTATTGCTGCCCGTAGCCCTGCAGATTGACGGGAATGTCGCCCTGATACTCCGTCTTGAACACCTCTTCGGGCACGATCTGGCGGCCTTGCGCCTCGCCCATGGCCGCCATCTGCTGGTACCAGCCCTCGAAATCCTTCCTGCGGTCGGCGTAACCGCTTTCCAGCATCGGATATTCACGGGTCACGGCGATAAGTCCGGGCAGGGCCGGGGTGGCCGCCAGGGACACGAAGAACGCGAGGTCCAGGTCGGCCGCCTCGGCCGCCGCGTGGATGGCCTGGGCCGACTTGCCCGCCATCGACCAGCCGGCGACGATCACCGGCCCCTCGAGATCGTGCTCTTCGAGCGCCCGCCCCGCCAGTTCGACGACCTGTTCGCCCCAGTCGCGGATCATGAAATCGGGGTGGGCCGTCTCCAGACCGCCCTCTTCGAGGTCGATCGGATAGCTGACGGCGAGGAAGTTGTAGCCCTGTTCGACGACATGCGTGGCCAGGAAATCCTGCGGGTCGGAGCCCTCGTGCCCCCCATAGGCGACGCGCGCGGCGTGGTGCGCGCCGGGGACGAAGACGACGAGCGGCGCATCGGCCTCGCCGGCGGCGAAATAGGTGATCGCGGGAAAGCCGGCCGCCTCCACATTCTCTTCGCCGGGATAGAGCCCGGTCGCGGTGTCGCCGTCCTGCGCGGCGACGGGGGCGGCGACGGGGGCGGCGGCGAGGCCGAGGCAGAAAATGGCCCGCGCCATCGTCGTTGTATACATTGGTATCCTCCTCCTTGGGCGACGCCACATTTCAGGGTGTCTGACCCATGGTCAACTCCATATCGCCGGACGGTCATGACCGCCGTGCATCCGGCCGGGGGCCGGCATCACGCCTCCCCCCGCGGTCCCGGGTCGGAGTATCGCCCGCGCCGTCGCCGAGGCCGGGCGGAAATTCGGACGGAACACGCGAAGAAGCCGCCCTGTTGACCGCCGGGCCGATGGACGGCCCGGACCAAGACGTTTGGAGGCGGTCGAATGGAGTGGACACCCCTGAGATTGTCGACGCCGATCAGATCGCCGGCATTCGCCGGCACGCGCCTGAGGGACCTTTTCGGCCGATCCGACGGCGACGCCGACCGTGTCGGCGAAAGCTGGGAGGTGGCCGACGTGGACGAGATGCAATCGACGATCCGCAACGGCCCCCTGCGCGGCGTCACCCTCGGCGCGGCGGTGGCCGAGCACGGAGAGGACCTCGTCGGGCCGGGGTTTCGCGGGCCGCGCTTTCCGTTCCTGGCGAAGTTCATCGACGCGAGCCGTGACCTTCCCGTCCACCTGCATGCCGACGACCGGGTCGCGCGGCGCGATTATGGCGCGCCCAACGGCAAGACCGAGGCGTGGTTCGTGCCCTGGGCGCAGCCCGGCGCGACGGTCCTGGCGGGGTTGAAGCCCGACGGCCCGCGCGGCGACGCGCTGAAACAGGCGCTTCGGGACGAGAAGTTCGACCAGGTGATGCGGCGCCTGCCGGTATCGGCCGGGGACACGATCTTCGTGCCCGCCGGGACGCTGCAGAGCTTCGGGCCGGATATCCTCGTCTACGAGATCCAGCAGAGCTCCGATGTCCTCGAAAGCGCCATGCCCTGGCGGATGGGCGACCGCGTGCCCTACGAGCCCGAGGAGCGGGAGGCCAACCTCGACCGCCTGATGGGACAGCTCGATCCCGACCCGCAGCCGAACTTCCGGCCCGGGCTCCTCCTCGGGGACGCGGGCGGTATCCTGCGCCGCATCCTCGTGGCCTGCGACCATTTCGCCCTGGAGCGCCTGAGGGTCGCCTCGACCGCGACGCTCGCCTGGCATAGGGAGACGGCGGTGCTCCTGTCGAATTTCGGCCCCCCGGTCACGGTCGCGGGCCCCGATGGCGGGTCCATGGCCCTCGATCCGGGTCGCAGCCTGCTTCTGCCCGCGGCCCTCGGACCCGTCTCGGTGGCGGGTCCGGCGGATCTCTTCGCCAGCTACGTTCCCGACCTTCGGGCCGATGTCATCGATCCGCTCGAGGCGCGGGGCCTCGATCCGACGGACCTCGCGGGCCTCGCCCCCGAACGCCCCGGCTGAGCGGCACCTCTTCGCGGCCGATGCGGCGCATCGGCCCTCCCACGATCCGGTCAGGACACGACATGCAGTATCGCCCCCTCGGCCAGAGCGGCCTCATGGTCTCGGACCTCATCCTCGGCACCATCCCCTTCGGCGGAGCGCACGGCTTCGAGAAGACCGGGCAGGTGGGCGCGCGCGAGGCCCGGCGCCTGATCGACATCGCCCGCGAGGCCGGCGTCAACATGATCGACACCGCCGACCTCTATTCCAAGGGCGTCGCCGAGGAGACGGTCGGCGAAGCCCTGTCCCGGGCGAATGGCGGCTGGCCCGAGGACCTTCTCGTCACCTCGAAGGCGCGGTTTCCCATGGGCGAGGGGCCGAACGCGGGCGGCGCGTCCCGCTACCACCTGATCCGTGCCTGCGAGGCGAGCCTCAAGCGCCTCGGGACCGACCATATCGACCTCTACTACCTCCACATGTGGGACGGGGTCACGCCGATCGAGGAATCCATCGCCGCCATGGACACCCTGATCGAGCACGGCAAGGTGCGCTATTTCGGCCTGTCCAACTTCAACGGCTGGCAGAGCATGAAGGCCGTGGCCGCGGCCGAGCACCTCAGCAAGCACCGCCCCGTCAGCCAGCAGATCTACTACACCCCCGAAAGCCGGGAGGCGGAATACGAGCTGATCCCCTTCGCCCGGGACCAGGGGCTGGCCACCTCGATCTGGAGCCCGCTCGGCGAGGGGCTGCTGACCGGCAAGCTGCGCCGGGACCAGCCGCTCGACGAAAATCACCGCCAGGGCTCGGGCTGGCCGGAGCCGTGGATCAACGACCGCGAGCGGCTCTACGACATCATCGACCTGCTGGTGGAGATCGGCGCGGCGCATGACGTCTCCGCCGCCCGGGTGACCCTCGCCTGGCTCCTCGGCCGGCCGGGGGTGGACAACCTCGTCATCGCCGCGCGGAACGAAGAGCAGCTGCGCGACAACCTCGCCGCCCCCGACCTGGCCCTGACCGGGGAGGAAACCGCGCGGCTCGAAGAGGCCACGCGGCCCGCGCCGATCTATCCCTACTGGCACCGGGCCATGAACGGCACGGACCGGCCCGAGCCCGCCGACCGCGAGCTGATCGAGGGCATGCGCCGGACGATGGGTCTGGACTAGCCCGCGGGGCGTTTGCGACGCGGGGGTCGGGGTCCCCGGGGCCCGGGCGGATCGCCCGGGCCGTCCCGACCACCTGTCGAAACGGGGACCTCGCGCGGAGATCGGCGCCCGGAAGGGCGCCGTCTCCGGCGTGATCCCGGAGCACAGCGCGCCCCGGCGCCTCTTCCAGAAGGCCTGCCTCGGTAAACCGGTCCGGGCGGCGCGTGAAAGACCGGGCACCTTCCTGGCAGGAAAGGGGGGCCCCGAACGAGCAGGACGCGGTCGCGCCGGGGGAGGCGGAGGCCGTCACGGCGACCGGCGAGGTCCCTTCGTGCGGCCATGCCGGATTGGGCGGCGCGCCGGTATGCGTCGCTGGTTCGAGAACGATGGCGCGCGAGATCCGGCTGAGGACTGATCGAGGAGAAGAATGGCGAGTTCAGGTGCTTGGCGGCCGACCTGACGTTCGACCAGTCGATAAGTGGCCAATGACTCCCGGCCGGCCACGGGCGCGGCGCTGGCCGACGCCGGTTGATCCGGTGACGGAGTTCGTTTCCCATACCCTCTGGGATTTCGAGCGCCGGGCGCGCGCTCCCCGTCCCGTCCAGCCGGAGGCGGTCCGTGCCGATCTGGCAGGGCAGGGGCTCCCGCGCCGCACCGGCCCGCATGCGCCCTCGACCCTGCGCCGCCGCTCTCGTTGCGATCGAGATCGCATGGCTGGCGCGACGCGGCGGGACCGTTCCCGTCGCCCGCCCTGCGCAAGGCGCCGCGCCGTGCGGCAGACGCCTCCCCGCGTCCCGGGGCGCGCGCAGGAGCCGCAACCCGGATATTCGACCGGCGCCACCCGCCCCTGGCCTTCGGCACGGGTGGCCGCGGCGCAACGAGATCTCTGCCCTTTCGAGGGACCGCATCGAGGAACGTCAGGCCAAGGACCCGGAGACTTGTTCCGCGATCCGGCGGGAAATCGCCTCGCAACCAGGAAACGGCCGCGGAGGCTGGATCGATCGGTGTCTCCGGGCGGGACGGTCCGCCGTTTCAGGAGCGGGGGTGAACCAGCTGCTCAGCGGTCCGGTGCGGCAAGATCGTGGCAGGATTTGAGCGCATCGATCGAGCAATCCCGGGGGGTGGACAGGAGCCGGTCTTTCCGAGGCCGGGATCGCCCGCGCCCCCCGCGCCCCGGGGTCGCGACGCCGGATCGGGGGCCGGGACAAGGGTCGTCGGACCATGCGGCGGGGGGCGGACGGGACGGTTTGCCTCGACCGAGGCGAGGCATGACGACCAGGCCGATCGTGGCGCCGAGCGCGAAGGGGACCCTCGATCAGCCGGCCTGACCAACGCGCGGCTTCCCCCCGAAGAACGCGTTCCCGAGGTCACGGGGGCCGTGGCGATCCGGGATTCCGATCCGCCGGATCGCGGGCGCGAAACCGGGACGGGCCCCCCCCCATACGTGCCGGACGCGGAGGGGCCGCCAAGTCCCCCGAGGATGCCTTTCAAGCGCCATCGGAGGAACGGCTCGGAAGGCGCTGATTTCCGGTCAGATTACGGCACAGGCCGTTAAGCGCGGACGGATTGATGCGGCTCTCTCTCCCCAACTCCATGTCATGCGGTCAGCCAACGATACGGGCCCAAGGGGGATAACGTGCCCTCGAAGCCCGCCGGGCGCGATCGGTCGGGCCTTCCATGGGCCCCCGGGCAGTCCCGCCGGGTCGCTGCGTCGACCCGGAGCCCCCGACTCCGGATCTCGCTCCTCGCAGGCGCCCACGGCAGAGGCCCAGCAACAGGCTCTCCCGGCCTCGGGAGGGCCCGGCCCCAACCGCTCGATCTGACCGGTATGGGCACCGCGCGGATCGAAGCGCCAGGTCTCCCCGGGAGATCGGGTCGGGGACGAGCGCGTGCAGGCGCTCCCGAGGGCCGACGCCTCCTGGGTCATGACGCCGGCGGGGCCGGATTGCCCGTTCCGGCTCCTCATGCCGGAGGGACCTCACCCGGGTGCCAGGCTCTCGCCGCGATCGAGCGCGGAATCCTGGCAGCGGAGGGAAGCGCGGCACCCCCCGTCCGGAAGAGCCGGGAACCGGTCCGGAGGCGCCCGGCCGACCCACCGTCTCCCGGCGACCGTCGGGGTCACGACGGAGCGCCGATCGCCTGGGCACCGGGGGCAGCGATCACCTCGGTGGCCATGGGGTCGAAGCCTCCCACGAAGGGCTCTCGACCCCGGCCGCCAGCGTCGCAATCCGGCGCGGTGGCCTCCCGACGGCTTCCCTCGGGGGAACGGCCTCCGCGAGGCGTCGACCGATCACGGCGCGATCCGCAAGACGATCCCGAGGTCCTTCCGCCGGATCCCGGCCGCCAGGGCCTCGGCCGGGCTCGGTGCCAGGACGGTGAGCGCCGGTACCGGCTTTGCGGTATCTCCCTCTCCGGGTGCGACATCTCCGGTGAGGATACCCCGCAGCGGTCCGGGCGTGAGCCTTCCTCGATCGGCCGACGCGTGGCGCGCGGTGGCATCGGTGTGGGAACAGGGGTGGGTGCGAGGCCGGGCTCTTTCAGGCCCTCGTGGATCGTGCTCCGGTCGGCCGGCGCGGGCCGCGACCGCTCCTCGGGCCGGCTCGGCCCGGGGCGGGTCTGCGTGCCGGCCGGATTCCCTTGGCGCCTGATTGGTGGGGTACAGCCTCGCGGCAAGCATCGTGCGCACCGCCTTGTCCGCAGCCTCGACCTCCTCCGCGGGGGCCAGTCGATACCTGGTTCGGCCGTCAATCGACGGTTCACGACATGGGCCACGCCGATGGCTGCGAGCGTCGCCCCATGATCAGCGCAAGGTGCAGGATATCCTGCCGGCCGACCTCCCATGCGCTGAGAGCCCCGGCCGGGTGGCGGAGGGACGCCTGCCCTGGCAACGCGAAATTCCCGTGCAGGCGCGAAAGGAGTGCCCAGATCCGCCACGTACGGCCGGCAGATCTGAGCATGGTTCGACCCGCGAGGTTGGCCTGCATCGCGGTGGCATCGGGCCAGCTCCCCTTCGCGTTGTCATCGCGCATCCGGGAGCGGGCTACCGAGGCCCATTGGCGAAGCCCGTGCCCGCCGCACATGCCGGCCCCGCCCGTCGCGCGCCCTGCAATCCTGATGACATTGTCCATGCCCGTCCCCTGATCCATGGATGGCAGGGGTGGCGGGACTCGAACCCGCCCACGCCGCTTTTGAGGGCGCTCGCTCTCACCACGTCTGGGCTGCACCCCCGCAGGTCACAGCAGCGCCTACGGGCGGTTTCGGAAGCTCCAGGGGGACGCGATCATGGACATGGGCGAACGCCGAGGCGGGACAGGGCCGCGGTCAATCCCGGTGGTCAGTGCGGAGGGGGCGGGTCTCGCCAGGGAGGCCGCCGATCTCGCCCCGCCGGTTCGGTCATTGTCGGCCGCCTGGGAGACCATCCCCTTCACCCGGGTCAAAAACGTGGCGACCCGGCTATGCCCGCGCCCCCGACCGCTCTCGCGCGCCCGGTCGAGGCGCCGGCCAAACCCGCCGACCGAGGAGCTCCCCGATCCTTACACAGGATCTGGCGGTGTCTGAGCTCCTATCCCGGTTGCATGAACGTTGTTCCGGCGCGGCAGACCACTGCGGGCTTGGGCGGGCCCCCGGGGCCACGGTCCCGTCGGACCCCGCAGGATCTCGTTCTCCATCGTCTTCCGGCCAAGACGACGCTTGATGTCGCGGTCGCGCTCCTCGAGATCATGAACCTCCGAGGCGCCGACCATCGGCACGTTCGATCCCACCGCCATGGCGCCCCCCTCATCCGTTCGGCTGCCGAGCGGGCGTCGTCCTGCCGAGGCGCCTCCGGGGCAAGGTTCCAGCCCGCGCCCCGCGCGATCTCGGATCAGGCAAGCGAGCGGGCTTCCTGTGCGAGCCCGGCGCCAAGGCCGCGGGACAGGAGGCCGTCCAGGATCTCCACCACCGGGCGGCGGAACGCCGGGTCGGCCGCGAGATCCACGGGGGCGAGCTCCGCACAGCCCAGAACCGCCTCGGCGATCTCCTCCGCTCCGGTCCGTCCCTCGAGCCGCGCGGCGATGAGCGGCTCCCGGGGATCCCGGAGGGAGTAGCGCGCGCCCTCGTCGGTCCTCCCGAGGCAATAGCGGATCCACGCCGCCGTGGCGAAGGCGAAGGGGCGGGGATCCCCACCCGCTTCCAGAATGTCCCGCGCCGGGGCGAAGATGCGCTGGGGCATCTTCTCGGAGCCGTCCATCGCGATCTGATAGGTCTCGTGACCGAGATTGGGGTTCTCGAAGCGGGCGGCGAGATCGCCGGCGTAGGCGGCGAGATCCAGTCCGCCAAGCGGCGGAAGCGTCCGCGCCGCGGCGGCCATGTGCCGGCGCACCAGCCGGGACAGATCCGGATCCGCCATGACGTCCCGGACATATCTGCGCCCGGCGAGGAAGCCCGCATAGGCCAGCATCGAATGGGTGCCGTTGAGCATTCTCAGCTTCATCCGCTCGTAGGGCGCGACATCCTCGACGAAGAGCGCCCCGGCGGCCTCCCAGGCCGGCCGCCCGCCGGGAAAGCGGTCCTCGATCACCCACTGGCTGAATCGCTCGGTCTGGACGGCGGCCGCATCCTCGCGGCCGGTCATCTCGCGCGCGGTGTCGCGGACGCGCCGGTCGGGGGCGGGCGTGATACGGTCGACCATCGACGCGGGAAAGGCGACCCGGTCCGCGATCCAGTCGCGCAAGCCGGCCTCGCGGCGCCCGGCCATGTCGAGGACCAGGCCCCGGACCAGATCCCCGTTGCCCGGGAGGTTGTCGCAGGACAGCACCGCGAAGGGGGCGATGCCGGCGGCGCGGCGGGCGGCCAGCGCCTGGACGAGGAGCCCCGCCACGCCGACGGGGCTGTCGGGGTGGGCGAGGTCATGGGCGATGGCGGGGTGCGCGGGATCGACGCCGCCGGTGGCGCGGTCCAGCCCGTAGCCCTTCTCCGTCACGGTGATCGTCACGATCCGGGTCGCGGGGGCGGCCAGGGCGGCGCGCACCGCCTCCGCGTCGCCATGGGCATGGGCCAGGGCGCGGGAGAGGGCGCCGATGACGCGGGCGGTCGTCGCCTCTGTCCCCGCCTCGATCAGGGTATAGAGCGCGTCCTGGGCCGCGAGGTCGCGCGCCGGTTCGGGCGAGCGGAGCGACACGCCGACGATGCGCCAGTCGCCCCCCTCGGATGCGAGGGCGGCGTCGGTGTAGAAGGCCTGGTGCGCCTTGTGGAAGGCGCCCAGGCCCAGATGGACGATGCCCTCGCCATGGGCGCCGCGATCGTAGGCGGGCCCCCGGACGGCATCGGGCAGGCCCGTGGTGTCGGTCAGGCGCCTCATGCGGCCGCGCCGCGATGGGAGAGCGCGGCAATGACGCCGCGGAGTTCGGCGAGCCCCTTGAGCCGGCCGATGGCGGGGTAGCCCGGCTGCGCCTTGCGGGCCTTGTCGTCGAGGATGTCCTGCCCGTGATCGGGGCGGAAGGGGATCGAGGCATCCCCGCGGCCCGCCTCGCGGCGGCGCCGCTCCTCGCGCAGGATCGCGGCGACGACGGCGACCATGTCGGTGTCGCCGCCCAGGTGCTCGGCCTCGTGGAACGAGCCGCGGATCTCGCCGGTCTCGCGGGCGACGTTCCTGAGGTGGAGGAAATGCACGCGGTCACCCAGGCGGTCGATCATGCCCGGCAGATCGTTGTCGGGCCGCGCGGCGAGCGAGCCGGTACAGAGCGTGATGCCCGAGGCGGGGGAGGGGACGGCCGCCATGAGCCGAGCGTAGTCGTCCTCGGTGGACATGATGCGCGGCAGCCCCAGGAGCGGGAATGGCGGATCGTCGGGGTGGCAGCAGAGGCGCAGGCCCAGCTCCTCGGCCAGGGGCGCGACCTCGGAGAGGAAGTCCACCAGGTTGGCGCGCAGGTCGTCCGCGGTGATCTGGGCGTAGTCTGCCAGCCGGGCGCGCACGTCGGGCAGGGTGAAGTTGTCGGCCGCGCCGGGCAGGCCGAAGACCACGTTCCGCGCCAGGGCCTCGCGCGCCTCGGCGTCCATGGCGTCGAAGCAGGTGCGGGCCTCGGCCCGGAGCGCCGCGTCGTAATCGGCCTCCGCCCCGTCCCGCTCCAGCACGAAGAGGTCGAACGCGGCGAAGTCGACGAGGTCGAAGCGCATGCAGGTGGCCCCGGTCGCGACCTCGTGGGCGAGGTCGGTGCGGGTCCAGTCGAGCACCGGCATGAAGTTGTAGCACACCACCTCGATCCCCTCGGCGGCGAGGTTGCGCAGGCTCTCGCACCAGGCGGCGACATGGGCGGCGCGGTCGGGGGCGCGGGTCTTGATCGCCTCCGACACGGGCAGGCTCTCCACCACCTCCCAGCCGAGGCCGGAGGGGCGGCCGTCGCGGCGGCGGGCGATCTCGGCCTTGCGGGCCGCGATGGCGTCGCGCGGCCAGACCTGCCCGGGGGGGATCTGGTGCAGCGCGGTGACGACGCCCTCGGCCCCCGCCTCGCGAATGTCGTCGATGCCGACGAGATCCTTCGGTCCGAACCATCTCCAGGTCTGCCGCATGGCCATGCCTCCCTTTGTCGCCGCACGAGTCGCGTACCGGCCGTCATGCCCGTTGTTAACTGGTATGGCAGTATGGTAGCAAGCCCCAAGGGAGGACGAATCATGGCCGATGCCGGCTTGGATCTGGGACGGATCGACCCCGCGGTGCCGATCGCGCGGCAAGTCTGCCGCATTCTGCGCGAGCGGATCATCCACAACGACCTGGTGCCGGATCGGAAGATCTCGGAATCCGAGATCGCGGCGGCCTACGGGATCAGTCGCCAGCCGGTGCGCGAGGCCTTCATCCGCCTGGCGGCCGAAGGGCTGGTCGCCATCCTGCCCCAGCGCGGCACCCGGATCCGCCGGATCGATCTGACGGCGGTGGCCGAGGTGCGATTCATCCGGGAGGCGGTGGAGGCCGACATCGCCCGCCTGCTGGCGCAGGCGCCCGATCCGGCCGGGATCGCCGAGCTGGAGCGCCAGATCGAGCTTCAGCACCGGATCGCGGAGGAGGATCCGCTGGACTTCATCCGCGCCGACGAGACGTTCCACCGCACGCTCGCCGAACTGGGCGGCAAGGCCGGTATCTGGGCCCGGGTCCAGAGCCTGAAGGCGCAGATGGACCGGGTCCGGTTCCTGTCGCTGGGCCAGTTCAAGGCCGACAAGCTGGTGGACCAGCACGCAGCCATCGTCGCGGCCATCGCCGCCGGCGACACGCGTGGGGCCGAAACCGCGCTGCGCCTGCACCTGCGGGAGGTCCTGAGCGACCTGCCGCAGATCGTCCACGCCAATCCCGGCTTCTTCAACGCCGTCCCGGACGGGGTCGAGGACCGGATCGTCACCATCGAAGGAGGAGGAAACCCATGACGTTCACCCGTACCATCGCCTGGGCCACGGCGTTCGCCGCCCTGGCCGCGCCGGTCGCCGCGCAGGAGCGCACATTGCAGCTCGGCCATCTCGCGAACGAGGACAATTCCTGGCACCAGGCCTCGATCAAGTTCGCCGAGGAAGTGGACCGCCTTACCGACGGGCGGATCACCGTCGAGGTCTTTCCCAACGAGAGCCTCGGCAAGGAGATCGACCTGATCAACGGCATGCAGCTCGGCACCGTGGACATGACGATCACGGGCGAGAGCCTTCAGAACTGGGCGCCCAAGGCGGCGCTCCTGGCCGTGCCCTATGCCTACGATTCGCTGGAGCGGATGGACGAGGTCGCGAGCGGAGAGATCGGCGACGAGATCGAGAACCAGATCATCGAGCAGGCTCGGATCCGGCCCATCGCGTATTTCGCCCGCGGCCCGCGGGAACTGACCTCCAACCGCCCCATCGAGAGCCCGGAGGACCTGAACGGGCTGAAGATGCGGGTGCCGAACGTGCCGCTCTTCGTCAATGTCTGGTCCGAGCTGGGCGCCCAGCCGACGCCGATGGCCTTCTCCGAGGTGTTCACCTCGCTGCAGAACGGCACCATCGACGCGCAGGAGAACCCGCTGGCGCTGATCCGGTCGGCGAGCTTCAACGAGGTGCAGGACTACGTGAACATGACCGACCACGTGCGGTCCTGGATCTATCTCACGATCTCCGAGCAGACCTGGGGGCAGCTCTCCGAGGAGGATCGGCAGGCCATCCAGGAAGCCGCGCAGATCGCTCAGGACCATGAGCGCGAGCTGTTCCTGGAGAGCCTCGAAGCCGACCGGCAATATCTCGAGGAGAACGGGATGGAGTTCGTCGAGGTGGACAACGCCGCTTTCGCCGAGGCCGCCCGCGACGCGGTCCTGTCGAACGTGAGCGACGAGATCCGGCCCACGGTGGAGGAACTCTTCGCCAGCCAGGGCGGCGCGGAGCAATCCGCCCAGTGATGTCGCCCGCCACTGCCCGCGCGCGTCCGGGCAGTGGCGTTTCCATCCTTTCCAGAAGCGGGGACGGTTCGATGCGTTATCTCGACTGGCTGCAATCCGTGGTCGTTGCGGTGTTCCGTACCGCGGTGGGCGTCGCGTTCGTTGTGCTGATCGTGTCGGTGCTGTGGCAGGTCATCGGCCGGCTGACGGGGAATTCCCCGGTCTGGACGGAGGAGCTGACGCGCTTCGCGCTGCTTTATCTCGCCGCGATCGGGGCGGGGCTGTCGCTGCGCACCGGCGAACTCGTCAATGTCGACGTGGTGGTGGAGAGCCTGCCGGAACGCGCGGCCTGGTGGTTGCGCCTCGTCTCGGCCGTCCTGGTGGCGGTGCTGGGCCTCTATCTCCTGCCCATGGCGTGGCAATTCACGTCGATCGGATGGTTCCAGTCCTCCCCCACCCTGGGGCTGAGCATGGGCTGGGTGCATCTGACGATGTTCCTGATGCTGGCGCTCCTGGCCTTCTTCGCGGTCCTGCGCATCGTCGCGATGCTGGCGGGAACGAGCGACGGGCGGCCGACCCAGCTCTTTCAGGACGAGGAGATCTGAGATGGATGTCGCGATCCTGTTCACCGTCTTCGTCGCCGGTCTGATCATCGGCGTGCCGGTGGCGGCGACCCTGGGCCTGTCCTCGCTGGCCTATATCCTGGTCACCGGGCTGAACCCGGTGGCCATCCCGCAGAAGATGTATGCGGGGATGGACGTCTTCGTGCTGCTGTCGATCCCCGGCTTCATCCTGGCGGGCAACCTGATGAACCAGGGCGGCATCACCGAGCGGATCATCCGCTTCGCCAGCGCGCTGGTGGGCTGGGTCAGGGGCGGTCTGGGACTGACCAACATCTCCGCCTCGATGCTCTTCGGGGGGATCACCGGCACCGCGGTGGCCGATGCGGCCTCGATCGGGGGCGTGATGATCCCGGGGATGAAGAAGGCGGGATACCCGGCCGACTTCTCCGCCGCCGTCACCGCCGCCTCCTCCACCGTGGGGCCGATCATCCCGCCCTCGGTGCCGATGATCATCGTGGGAAGCCTCGCGGGCATCTCCGTGGGCCAGATGTTCATCGCCGGCGCGCTGCCGGGGATCCTGATGGGGCTCGCGATGATGGTGACCTGCTACGTGATCTCGCGCCGGCGGAACTTCCCGCGCCAGCCCTGGCAGGGCTGGGGCGAGGTGGCGCGGTCCTTCGGCTCCGCCTCCTGGGCGCTGGCGATGACGGTGCTGATCATCTACGGCCTGCTCTCGGGGCTGGCGACGCCCACCGAGACGGCGATCGTGGCCAGCGTCTATGCCCTTCTGGTGGGGGGCGTGATCTATCGCGAACTGCCCTGGACCCAGCTGCCGAAGATCCTGGTGGACAGTGCCGTGGCCTCGGCCGGGATCCTGGCGCTGGTGGGCTTCGCCAACGTGTTCGGCTGGATCCTCGTCTCGGAGCGGATCCCGCAGATGATCGCCGACGGGGTCCTGTCGGTGACCGAGAGCCGCCTCCTGGTGATCCTGATCATCAATCTGCTCCTGCTCTTCGTGGGCATGTTCATGGAGACCATCGCGGCGCTGATCATCCTCTTCGTGCCCTTGCAGCAACTGGCGTTCGCCGTCGGCATCGACCCGATCCACTTCGCCACCTTCGCGGTGCTGAACCTGATGATCGGACTGACCACGCCGCCCGTGGGCGTGTGCCTCTTCGTCTGCGCCGGGATCGCGCGGATCCCGCTGGCACCGGTGGTGCGCGCCATCCTGCCCTTCCTGGCCACGAACCTCCTCGTGCTCCTCGCGGTCAGCTACGTCCCCGCGATCTCGACCTGGCTGCCGTCCCTGTTCCAATGAATCCGGTAAACCGATGACCGACACGATCCGCATATGCCGCCTGCATGCCCGGGGCGACCTCCGGGTGGAAACCATGGCCCCGGAGGCGCCCGGCCCCGGCGAGGTCGCCGTCGCGATCGGCGCGGGCGGGATCTGCGGGTCGGACCTGCACTATTACCAGGAGGGCGGGATCGGCACGATCCGCGTGCAGGAACCGATCATCCTGGGCCACGAGGCGGCCGGTCACGTCGTGGCGTCGGGTCCCGGGGTCGAGGGGCTCGCCCCCGGCGATCTCGTGGCCCTCAATCCGAGCCATCCCTGCGATCGTTGCGCGTTCTGCCGCGCGGGCCTCCGCAACCAGTGCCGGAACATGGTGTTCCTGGGATCGGCCATGTACCTGCCGCATGCCCAGGGGCTGTTCCGCGACCGGGTGGTCGTCAAGGCGAGCCAGTGCCACCGGCTGCCCGGCGCCGTCGGCGTCGCCGAGGCGGCCTGCGCCGAGCCGCTGGCGGTGTGCCTGCACGCCGCGCGCCAGGCGGGCGGGATCGAGGGCCGCCGGGTGCTCGTCACCGGCGCCGGGCCGATCGGCGCGTTCTGCACCGCCGTGGCCGCCGCCGCCGGCGCCTCCGAGATCGTGGTCACGGATCTCCACGACCTTCCCCTTTCCGTGGCCCGGCAGATGGGGGCGACCCACACGATCAACGTCGCCTCCGATCCCGCGGGCCTCGACTCTTGGAAGGCGGAACGGGGGCAGATCGACCTCGTCTTCGAATGCTCCGCCGCGGCCCCGGCGATCGAGGAGGCGGTGGCCTGCCTCCGGCCGCACGGGCGCCTGGTCCAGGTCGGATCGGCGGGCCCGACGGCGGTGCCCCTCAACCAGATCGTCGGCAAGGAGATCGCCTTCCAGGGCTCGTTCCGGTTCGACGAGGAGTTCGGCGAGGCGGTCGAGGCGATCGGCACCCGCCGCATCGACGTGCGCCCCGCCGTCACCGGCGCCTGGCCGCTCGACGAGGCGCGGCACGCCTTCGCCGCGGCGGCCGACCGAAGCCGATCGGTCAAGGTGCATCTCCGCTTCGACGCCCCGTGAGGGGCCGTGGTCGTCCGCGCCCTCGCCGGGCCGCGATCCGTCTCGAAAAGGTCGCGCCGACGAATGGGCCGGGACCAGGATACGGCGCCATCGATATCCCATGACGCAGGCTGATCTGCGGCCGGGCCGGCGCATCCGGGCGGTCAAGGGTGTCCCAGACCCCGCGTCGGACTCGCAGGCGTCCGTCGCCGGGCCCTGCGGAATTCGGACGCTGGCGCGGCAAGGCGATCACCGGGGCGTACCGTCTCCTGGGCCGATCTTCCCGTCGTCGGAGGGGCCACCGGTGTCGGACCGGGGGATAGCGGATCCCGCGCGGGTCGCCGTCGCGATCACCGGTTCGGGCGCGTCCTCGGCGCGTTCGGCGACCGGGTCGTCGATCGGCGAACCCGGGGCGTGGGCCGGCGGCCGGTCCGCGCCGGGCGGGCGCCGCGCGCATGGTCGGCCGCCGAAGAGGTGCCGAGACGGCCGTCCCGACGCCCGCCCGGCGCAGGACCGGCAGGCGCGGGGCCAGTGCCCGGCCCGGCGCCGGCGGCGGCCGGGACACGGGCGCGGCGGCGGCGGGACGGGTCGCGCCCCGATTTGCGGCGCCGCCGGCCGCCCCGCGTCGCAGGTCGAGCGCCGCGGTGAACCATCCCACGTGGCTGGATGCGTGGAGCGGATATCCCGGGAAAAACGCGGAATCGAAGCCCCTGCGGCATCAGGCCCGCACGAGGGAGCCGAGGTCGTCGCCGTCGCCGTGGGCGAGAATGTCGGCGTGAATCTCGGTCGCCGCGGAGCGTCAGCGACGGAGCGCCGCCCGGTCGCGAGCGCTGCCAACGGTGAACTTCCTCGCGGCGCGGCCGAAGGCGACCCAGGCCACCAACTCGGAATGGACGTGGGGCTCCGGGCAAGACCGCCGCTCCCGGATCCGGGCCACGGTCTGCCCGAGCATGTCGAACACCCCGCCGAGAACATCGAGCTGGCCTTGCCCGCTGCCGCCATTTCGTTGCGGCCCGTGGCCGAGCCGCGAAACCGCGGAGCCGTTCCGGTTGCCATTCCCGCAGACGGCGCGCCCCTGTGACGCTCCGAATGATCTTCGTATGCGCGGGACCGCCGGCGATGGCCCGCATCGGCGAGGCGCACCAAGCCCGCGCCTCGTCGGATATCCAGGGCCCATGAAAGCGACGAGCGTCATGGTCGCGTCACGCATTCAGCAGAAGCGGTCGTCCCAGCTCCGCCCGCCGGCTATCGCCTCGGGCAGGGGAGTGGTCGCGGCGACGGGCCCGCCCGTCGGGCCGTAAATGCGGCCCTTCAGGACGACGGGGGAATGGGTCACCACCTCCGTATCGGCGCCCTGATCGGGCCATCGCGAAACGCATTGCCGGCGCTGGGTCGGTCCCGGCGGAAGCCCGCGTGGCGCCTTGGGGGCATGGGCAACGCGACACCGCCCAGGCGATCGACGGGGAACGGGCCGGCCGGCCGGCCGGCGCTACCGGCCGGTTTCCGGCCCCGGGGCGCTGCGGCCGGGGTCCGCTCACGATGCTCCCGCTACCATGCCGGATCCACGAGACGAATCCTCGACCCGGGTCGCGGGCCGGAACGGCGGGGAGTGGAGAGCTCGCAAGCCATGGACCGGTTCGACCGGCGCAGCCTGGCCGGTCCGGTCCGGAACATCATCCCCGCATTCGGGAGGAGGTTCTGTCGAGACCGTGAGCGTCCATATCCGCGTGCCCGTGACCATCGGATCAACCCGGTCGTCGGCCAACCCGAATGGCAGCGCCGTCCGCTTCAGGAACCGGGGCCGGAATGCCGTGGAGCCGGGCATCTGAGGCGAAGCCAGGTCAAATCCTGCCTCGCTCGAACACTTGCGGCCGTGCGCGGAGCCCATCTGAGCCGATCCGTAGATCCCCGCGATCGATCCGGCGCGCGGATGCGCCCCGATCGGGCTAGGTGAAGGCCCGGTCGCGCAGGATGCGGATCGGCTTGAGCAGATAGGCGATCAGCGAATTGGTGTCGGTCGCGATGTCGGCCGTGACGGTCAGTCCGGGTACCGCCGCGTGGCCCGCCTCGGCCGACCCGACATACGGTGTATCGAGGGCGAGCCGCACCTCGAAGACCTGTTCTCCGTCCTCGGTGACCACGCTGCCGGGGGAAACCCGGTCGACGATGGCCGCGACCTCTCCGAAGCGGGTGTAATCGTAGGTCAGGACCTTGACCTGCGCCGCCGATCCCTCGACCACGCCGCCGATCCGGGAGGCGGGGATCTCCACCAGCGCATAGACCTCCTCACCCTCGGGGACGATCTCGGCCACGACCTGGCCGGCGCCGATCACCTCGCGTGGTCCTTCCACGCCGAGAACGTTCACACGGCCCGCCACCGGCGCGGTGATCTCGAGCCGGGACAGGCGGTCCTCCACCTGCCGCATCTGCGCCCTCGTCTCCTCTCGTTCGGCCTCCAGCGCGGCGACCTCGTCGACGGCCTCCCGATGCCAGTTCGAGCGCAGCTCGGCCTCCCGCGCGGTCAGTTCCGCAAGGTCCGACGCGATGCGAGTCTCCGCGCCCTCGATCTCGGCCAGTCCGCGCTCTAGAACCAGCGTGTCGCGGGCCGCCTCGTCGCGGCGGAACCGCGTCGCCAGACCGCGGTCGAGACTGTCCTGGCTCTCGCCGAGATAGTCCCGGACCAGGGAAAGCTCGCGCTCCGCCGCGCTCCGCTGGCGGCGAAGCGCGGGCAGTTGCCGCGTCAGGGATTCGCGCTCGGCCGCGATGCGCTGAAGCTGGGTGGCCAGATTGGCGCGGGCGCTGGCGAGGGCGTCGCTCTGGCTCTCCCAGAGGCCCCGCGTCTCGCCGGCAAGGGGTCCGTCGTCCCCCGCGGCGAGGGCCCGCAGCCGCGAAATGGAAAGATCGAGACGCGCCATGCGGGCCGCGGCCTTGTCCCGCTCCAGGCGAAGCTGCTCGGCATCGAGGCGCAGGAGGACATCGCCGGCCTCGACCCGCTGGCCGGGGCGGACGAGCACGGTTTCGACGATGCCGCCCTCCAGGTGCTGCACCTTCCTCAGGCCGTCGGCCGGCAGGAGCGCTCCCTGTCCCGTCACGACCTCGTGGACGGGCGTGACGCAGGCCCAGACGAGAAAGACGAGGATCGCCGTGACGCACAGGGCGATCAAACGTCGGGCGGGGCGGGTCTGGTGATGCGATTCCAGTTGCAACCTGTGGCCCAGGACATCGTCGCGGAACTCGTCGGGATCGAACGGGGCGGTGTTGCGCCCCGCCTGGAGGGTGGTGGATCCGATCATGGCGATGTTCCCGGGGATTTCGTGAGGTTGCGAAGTTCGGCGATCCGTCCCTGGTCGAGCCGCAGATTCCGGTCGGCGAGGGCGATATGGCTGGGGCGGTGGCTGACCATGACCATGGTCATGGTGCCGATCCGCGCCGACAGCGCGGCCACCAGCGCGGCATCGAGATCGGCATCGAGGGATTGCGCGGGCTCGTCGAGGAGGAGCACGCGCGGCCGCCGCAGGAGGGCCCGGGTTAAGGCGAGCGTCTGGCGCGTGCCGCGGGACAGCTCGGAATGCCGCGTCTCGGTCAGCCGCGTCTCCAGCCCGTCGGGCAGGGCGCGGATCACCGGAAGGATGCCGAGTTCGTCCATCAGCGCCTCGATCTCCCGCCGCGTGGCCATCGGCGCACCGATGCGGAGGTTCTGAAGGATCGATCCGTGGAGGAATTGCGGCTCCTGGTGAACGAGGCCGACCGCCTCGCGCACCTCGTGGAGCGGCAATTGCCGCAGGTTGCGCCCCTCCAGCGACACGACGCCGGCCTGCGGGACGAGCAATCCCTGCATCAGTTCCAGGAGGGTCGTCTTTCCGGCGCCCGACGCCCCCGTGACCGCCAGGAACTCGCCCTGGCGGACCTCGAGGTCGAGCCCGGCCACGGCGGGCTGGGATGCGCCGGCATGGCGGAACGAGACCTGACGCAACGCGATACGGCCGGGCTTGCCCGGGGGCACCGTCAGCCGGCCCGGGCGGGTGTCGCCCTCGCCGGGAAGCGCCATCAGCGTGTCGACCTGGTGGACGAGACGCAGGAGGACGGGCAGGCGGGGCAGCAGCATCAGGGCCTGCTGGACCGGCGTGATGATGCGCCATACCACCAGCATGCAGGCCACCAGCGCCCCGGTGCTCAGATCGCCCGTCAGGACGTGCAGGGTGCCGATCGCGACGGTGGCTCCCCCGGCGACGGGGGCCGTGACGCTCGATACGGTGGCGATGACCCGTCCCATCCCGACCGATTGTCCCTTGGTCCGCGCGGCCTCCACGGCGGCGCGGTCCAGTCGTTCGCCCCAGGCCTCCCGACATCCGAGGGTCCGCAGCGTGGGCAGGTTGGTCAGCATGTCGAGGAAGAGCTCGTCATAGGACGTCCGGGCGTTCTGCGCCGCGATCGACCGGGCGCGGGCGGCGGGCAGAAGGACCACGCCGACGATTCCCAGCCCCAGGACCAGCGCCAGCGGCACCGCGCCGACCGGCCCCACCAGGGCCATCAGGACCAGGCTGAAAAGGATCGCGAACGGCAGTTCCATCGCCACGACGGCGAACTGCCCGGCGAGATTGTCGCGAATCGCTTCGAACTGCTTGAGCCGATTGACCTGGCTGATCGCCGGAACGCTGGTCAGCCGTTCGACCGGCAGCGACAGGACCTTCGACAGCAGACCGGTGGACAGCATGTATTCGATACGGCCGGCCAGGTGCCCCATGAGCCGGGCCCGGATCCGGCGGAGCGCGATGTCGAAGCCGATCACCAGCGCGGTCCCCACCACGATCGCGGCGAGCGTGTCGCCCGCCGCCGACGGCAGGACGAGGTCGTAGATGCCCATGATCGCCACCGAGGTCAGAAGGACGACCGAGTTGATCGCGAAGGTCAGCCCCAGCAGCCAGAGCATCGTGCCGCGCAGGCCGCGCAAGAGGCCCGCGGTCCAGGACCCGGGCCCCGGTGTCTCGACCGGATCGGTGTTGCCGAAGCAGACCAGCGTCCGGCGCCGCCATGACCGGAACGGGCGGATGGCCCGCGTCACCGGATCGACGAGCACGGGACCATCTCCGCGATCCTCGACGAGGTGCGGCGCGGGGCCGGGCAACAGGGCGGGAAGCCGCAGCGCCGAGATCTCTCGCGGACGGCGGTCGAGAAGCTGGCTGGCATGGCCGAGGCGGGCCAGCACCTCGCGCAGGTCCTCGGGGCCGAACGCGTCGGGCATGTGCGGCATGGCCTGCGCGAGCTCGGCGTAAGACGGACTCCACCCCAGGCGATCCAGCAGGGCGAACATCGCATCCACGTAGGGCCCGGACAGCGGGATCCCGCACAGCGACCCGTTCCGGACATCCTGCCGCATCCTGTGGAGAAGGTCGGCCTTCCGGTCCGAACGGGCGTCCCGGTTCCAGATGTCGATCGCCTCCTGCGCGGGATCGCCGGGCAGGGTGGAGGGGTCGGGACGCAGCATCAGCATCGGGAGGCGCTCGCCAGGATCAGGGGGGAGGGTGCCGCAGGACGGCCGGCGGCCGGGCGAACGTGGGGACGGAGGCGACCATCCTCGAGCCTGAGCTCGCGGTCGCAGATGGCGGCGTAAGAGGGGCGATGGCTGATCAGCAGGAGGGCGGCGTGGGGCTTGCGTGCCTCCAGCAATCCGAGAAGCCGCCGGTCGCCCTCGGCGTCGAGGGCCATGTTGGCCTCGTCGAACAGGATCACGCTCGGATTGCCGACGAGGCCCGCGATCAGGGCGACCCGGTCGACGATCGCCGCCGGCAGGCCGAGCGACACGCCGCGCCGCACCTGCGTCGCAAGCCCGGTATGGTGGGCGTCGAGGAACCCGGCCAGTCCCAGCTGTTCGGCAAGGGCGAGCGCCTCGTCGCGGTAGAGATCCGGGCGGAACCGCGTCATGTTCTCCAGAAGGGTCCCCTCCAGCAGGGAATGGCGCTGGGGCAGGTACGCGATGGCGCGGCGCAGGCTCTGCTCCTCGACGGCGCGGATGTCGGTGCCGTTCAGGCGGACCTCTCCGGCATCGGGGCGCAGGTGGCCCGCCAGCATGTTGACGAGGGCGGTCTTGCCGCTGCCGACGGGGCCATGGAGCGCCACGGCTTCGCCCCTGTGCAGGTCGAGGTCGAGGTCGGCGAAGACGGTCTGTTCGCCGTCTCCCCGCGCCAGGGTCAGGTTGCGGGCGCGGAGGCTCTCGACCGTCGTGATCCGCTGCGTCGGGACGGGCCGCGGCGCGGCGGGGCCGACCACGTCGCTGACTAGCCGCCGGGTCGCCGCGCGGCCCTCGAACTGTTCGCCGAGCTTCATGACCTGTTGCACCGCCCGGCTGGACAGAAGGATCGACGCGGCCAGCCCCCCCACGGTCAGGTCGCCCCGGATCACCAGGGCGGCGCCGGCGGCGGCGGCGAAGATCGGCATGGCGAAGGCCAGCGTCGCGCCCAGGCCCTGGACCAGGGCGGCATTCGCCGTCAGCGCCGCGCTCAGGCCCGCATGGCCCGCCATCAGGCGTTCGTAGCGGCGTTCCATGAACGCCATCGCGCCGAGGCTCTTGATCGTCGCGACCGAGGAGAAGAGCTGGATCAGGTAGGCGGTGCGCCGCGATTCGATCTCGTCGTTCCGTTCGGACAGGTCCTGCCGGGTCCTGCCGATGCGCCGAAGCGCGGCGAGCGCGGCGATCAGCGTCAGCGCCACCACCGCGGCGATGGCCGGCGCGATGAGCAGGATGACCGCCACGAACAGCGCGGCGAACGCGGCGTCCACCGCGATCGAGGTTCCGTCGTTCTGCCGGGTGGTGTTGACCTCGGCCAGCGCGCTCATCCGATCCATGTGCCCGGCGAAGGAGACCTGCCCCACGTCGTCGAGATCCTCGCGCAGGAGCCGATGGTGCAGCCGCCGGGCCAGTTCCACCTCCTGGAGGGCGCGACCGCGGGTGATGATCCAGCCGTGGGACAGGCGGAGCAGGAATTCCAGCGTGATCGCCCCGCCGAGCCCGATCATGAGCGCGACGAGGGTGGAGAGGTTCCGGTCCGGAAGGATCCGGTCGTAGACCTGCATCAGGACGATCGGCAGCGCCAGGCCGAGAAGGTTGGAGGCGGCCGCCGCGGAGACGACATAGCCGGTCCATTCTGTACGGAGCGATCGTTGCGGTACCATGGCGCGTTCGGGTCCTGGGGGCGGGGAACGGGAACTGCGTCTCATCTGCGCGCCGAACCTTTAAGCACCCCTAAGGTCCGGCGGACATCGACCGGCCCGGTCCGGAAAACTCCGCGGTATTCGTTTCGAATAGGGACGAATTTCTGAAGGCATTCGAAAGGTTTCGGTGGTCGAGTCCCCATCGGGTGCCGGCCGCGACGCGGGCGGCGGGAATGACGGACAGGGTGTCATGTTCAGACGAACGAATGCCGGGGGCACCGGCGAGGCCGCGAAGAGCTCCCGACGCCACCTGTCGGAGGATGCCGGGTCGCGGAGTTCCACATCCGAGGCGGAACCGCTGGCGAATGCCGGCGCCGCGCCGCTGTTTCTTGCCTTCGACACGATGATCGAGATCCCCGCGTCGGCACGATCCCTCGACGCGGTCGCGCCAAGGGAGGCCGCTTTCGCCTCCGTAACCTCGGAGGAGGACAGGACGCCGCGGGCGACCGCGGAGATTAGCGACACGATCGGGTCCGGCCACGAGAGCCTGCCCGCGCAATCCAGCGCGATCTCCTCCCCGGCCGCGCCCTGGGCGGCCAAGGCAGCCCCTTCCGCCGAGGATTTCGCGTCCATCGGCCCGGGTCCGGCCGAAGGCAGACCGCCCCCCGTGTCCGCCGACGCACCGTTGGGGAGGGCGGAGCCGGTGGCGGAAACGGGGGCCGGGCCGGTCCGTTCGGACGAGGCGTCGGCGGTCTCCGACGAGGTCGTCGAAGACGTTCCGCCGCCGGTGGAACCTGTGGATGCAGGTCCCTCCGAACCGGCGCCTGCTACGGATGAGCCGAGCGGGCCGCCGGCTCCGCCCCCGGACGAAGGCCCGTCCCCGATCCCGGTCACCTCCCCGGTGAACGAGTTCGCCGTCGGCCCCCTCGTGGATGCCGATCCCGCGCCGGACGGTTTCCTGGAAGATGCCGGCGCGGGAACCGCGGTCGGGGTCAGGGCCAGGGCTGTCGACGATGATGCCGCCGACACGGTGAGCTACGGCGTCGACGATCCGAGGTTCGCGGTGGATCCGGACGGCACCGTTCGCGTGGCCGAAGGCGCCGCCTTCGACGCCGAGACGGAGCCGTGGATCGCGATCACCCTCACGGCGACCTCCACCGACGGCAGCCAGAGCCACCGGACGATCACCGTCCGGGTGGGGGACGTGAACGAGTTCGCCGTCTCGCCGATCGTGGATGGCGACGCGACCGCCGACGGGATCGTCGAGGACGCGGCCGCCGGCACCGCCGTGGGGGTGACCCTGCGGGCCGACGATGCCGACGCGACCGACAGCGTCGGTTATTCCGTGGACGATCCGCGGTTCGTCGTCGATGCCGGCGGCGTGCTGCGCGTGGCCGACGGGGCGAGCTTCGACGCCCGGTCCGAACCGGCCGTCGAGCTGATCGTCACCGCGACCTCCACCGACGGATCGCAGGCGACCCGGACGCTGGTGCTGGACGTGGCCGAGGTGACGGAGGCGCCGGTGATCGGGGTTCTGACCGCCGGCGGCGTCATCGACCGGACCAACCATGACGCGACCGGGGACGGATTCGCCG
This sequence comes from uncultured Paracoccaceae bacterium, assembly GCA_947487205.1. GTDB lineage: Bacteria > Pseudomonadota > Alphaproteobacteria > Rhodobacterales > Rhodobacteraceae > Palleronia. Next base: position 47,244 of record CANKVU010000019.1, read on the forward strand.
TCACCGCCCGCCCGATCGCCGAGGGTGGCGGCCCGGCCGAGGCCTCCGGAGACCACGTCTCCGTTTCCGGCGGCAATCTCGGGGTCGCGGGCGTCACCGCGCCGAGCGCCCCCGCGAACCAGATCGGTTACGACCCAGTCGCCGGCCGGACCGAGGAGCTGATCGTCGAGTTCGACGCCCCCGTGACCCGGGCGGACCTCGACATCCGTCACCTCTTCGCCGACGAACACGGAACGGGCGGGCACGAGACCGGGACCTACACGCTCTACATGAACGGCACCGAGGTCGGCTCCGGCAGGTTCGTGTCGCCCACCTCCTCCACCGTAGTGACCCTGGCCCCGGATGCGGTCTTCGACCGGATCGTGCTGGGCGCGGCGCCCTTTCCGAACCAGGGGGCGTTTACCGGCGACAGTTCCGACTATCTCGTCCGCTCGATCTCCTACACTTCCCAGATTGGCGTGTCGGAGGCGGCCGATCCCGGCACGCTGGCGGTCAAGCTGACGGCGAAAGACGCCAATACCGACGACCACGTGACCTTCGCCATCGTGGACGCCGACGGCCACGTGGTCGATGACCCGAATTTCGAGATCGTCGGGGACGAGATCCGCGTGAAGGCAGGCGCCTCGCTGGACCGCGAGAGCGCCGCCAGCCACGAGATCACCGTGCGCGGCACCGACACGAGCGGATTGAGCGATCGGACGACGATCACGATCCATATCTTCGACGCAAACGAATTCGCCGTCACGCGGCCGGTCGACACCGACGCCGCCCCGAACGCGCTGGCCGAGGACGCCGCCGCCGGCACCGCCGTCGGTGTCACCGCGCAGGCCATCGACGGTGACGCCACCGACGTGGTCACCTATTCGGTGGACGATCCCCGCTTCACCGTCGATCCCGACGGGACCGTGAGGGTCGCCCAGGGCGCGCGCTTCGATGCCGAGAGCGAGCCCGAGATCTCGTTCACGCTGACCGCGACATCGACCGATGGCAGCCGCAGCCACCTGTCCGTCACCGTCGCCGTCGGGGACGTGAACGAGTTCGCCGTCACGCCGGCCCGCGACGCCGACGCAGCCCCGAACACGATCAGCGAACACGCCATTGCGGGCACGCGCGTGGGCCTCACCGCCGAGGCGGTCGATGCCGACGCCACCCTGTCCGGCGTGAGCTACAGCGTGGACGATACGCGCTTCACCATAGACGCTGACGGGGTCGTGCGGGTTGCCCCGGGTGCGGTGTTCGATGCCGAGACGGAACTGGCGATCGACCTCGTCGTCACCTCCCGGTCCCAGGACGGGTCGACCGCGACGGAGACCTTCCGGATCGACCTGCAGGATGTCGACGAATTCGACATCGGCCCGCTGGGGGACGCCGACGGGGCGCGGAACGCCGTGGGCGAGCATGCCGCGATCGGCAGCCGCACCGGCATCGTCGCCGCGGCGGTCGACGCCGACGCGACGGCGACGGTGACCTATGCCCTGACCGACGATGCGGGCGGCCTCTTCGCCATCGATGCCGGAACCGGGGTGGTGACGGTCGCGAGCGATCTGGACTTCGAAACCCGAACCTCCCACGACATCTCGATCCTGGCGACCTCCTCCGACGGGTCCGCGTCGTCGCAGGATTTCACCATCGACGTCCTCGACGCGGCCGACGACATGACCTTTTCCTTCGACTTCCGGGCGCTGAGCGCGCCCGACCCCCGCTCGGGCGCGCAGGATTTCGGCCAGGTCTGGGCCTCGGGGTCGAGCGTGCCCTTCATCTGGTCCATGGTCGAGGATCACGGCGGCTTCTTCGTCGTCGATCCGGAAACCGGCATCTACGGCCTGAACTACTACAACACGCCGAGCCTCCGGCCCCAGTACGACCTGCTGTTTCGCGCCACGGGCGAGAACGGGGCCGAATACATCGCGGAGGTGATCCAGGTCTTCATCGGCAACCAGTACGGCAACACCTTCCGCGGCACGGAGACGGACGGGGTGTTCTACCTCGCGGAAGGCAACGACACCGCCTATGCCGGCGGCGGCGCGGATTCCATCGTGGGGCTGGCCGGCAACGACAGGATCTTCGGCGAAGCGGGCGACGACCGGATCGCGGGGGGGACCGGCGCCGACCATATCGACGGGGGCGCGGGGATCGACGAAGCGCTCTACGTCGCCTCGGCGCAGGGCGTCACGGTGGATCTCGCCGCCGGCCGCGGCTGGGGCGGGGAGGCCGAGGGCGACACCCTGACGGGGATCGAGAACCTGGCCGGATCGGCCCATGCCGATACCCTGGTGGGCGATGCGGGCGCCAACAGGCTGATGGGCATGGAAGGCGACGACCTCTTGCGCGGTGGCGCGGGCGCGGACGCGCTGATCGGCGGATCGGGGCGGGACACGGCCGATTACACGACCTCCGATGCCGCCGTGGCGGTGGACCTCTCGACGGGCGCGGCCCGGGGCGGGGACGCGCAGGGCGACACGCTGACCGGCATCGAGAACCTGACCGGATCGGCCTTCGCCGACGCGCTGACGGGCGACGGGGCGGCCAACGTCCTCGACGGCGGAGACGGCGACGACCTGTTGATCGGCGGGGCGGGAGACGATGTCCTGCGCGGCGGCGCGGGCGGCGATACCTTCCTCGGGGGTCATGGCAACGACACCATCCTGGGCGGCGCGGGCAACGACTACATCGATGACGGGTGGGACGAGGACCAGGGCCAGGGCGACGATCATTTCGACGGCGGCGCGGGCGACGACGAGATCTGGGGCGGGTTGGGCAACGACACGATCCTCGGCGGTGCGGGGGCGGACACGTTGTCGGGCGAGGAGGGCGCGGACTACGTGTCCGGGGGCGACGGGGCCGACTTCATCTGGGACGGTGCCGGAACCGGCGACGTCTTCGACGGCGGTGCCGATGCGGACACCTTCTATCTCTGGAGCGTGGAGGACGGCGCCGTCGTGATCGGCGGGGAAACCGTGACGGCGGGCGGGCAGGATTTCGACACGCTGGACCTGACGCAGATCTGGTGGGACAGCAGCCGGATCACGGTCACCGGAGACGAGGCCGGCACGGTCGTCATGGGCGGTGGAACGCTGAGTTTCGAGGGCATCGAGGCGTTCAGGCTCGGCGACCTGGCGGATCGGGTGGATGCCGCGGCCGACACGACCGGCCTGTGGATCCACGCCGGTGACGGGAACGACGACATCCGGGGCGGCGCCGGCGGCGATACCGTTCTCGGGGGCAAGGGAAGCGATACCCTGGACGGCGGTGCGGGGGACGATCACCTGCATGGCGGGGCCGGCGACGATCTGCTCCTCGGGGGCGACGGGGCGGATATCCTGGACGGAGACGCGGGCGACGACACGCTGATCGGCGGGGCAGGGGACGACCGGCTGATCGGGTGGTGGGGCGACGACCATATCGAAGGCGGGGACGGCAACGACTTTGTCGACGGGGGGATCGGCGCCGACACCCTCTACGGCGGCGCGGGCGACGACGAGATCCTGGGGTGGATGGGGTCCGACACGATCTTCGGCGGGGCGGGGAACGACTATATCCACGGCGGGACGGCGGGTGACTTTGTCCAGGACGACAGCGACGACACGCTCTTCGGCGGCGACGGAGACGACAGGATGCTGGGCGGCTGGGGCAACGACACCCTGTCCGGCGATGCCGGCGACGACCGCCTGATCGGTGGCGCGGGCGACGACCTCCTCGATGGGGGCACGGGCAGCGACGTGTTCGTCTATGCCTCGGGGGACGGCTCCGATACGGTGCATGGCGGGGCAGGCGCCTCGTGGATCGACGCCATCACCCTCGACAGGATCGGCCCCCCGGCGGATGGCGACAATTCCGGCTGGACGTTGCACCTCGACGCCGGTTCGAGCGTGAGGGCCGCCGGGGATCACGAAATGCTTCTGTCGCAGGACGCCTCGGGCCAGATCGTGTTCGACGACGGCTCCCAGATCGACTTCACCGGCATCGAGGAACTGCGCTTCTAGCTGGTCTGGTCGGAAGATCCGCGTTCCGCCGCAGGGCAAGGACGCCGATCCGTCCAAGGCGCGGGGGATCGCCTCAGATGCAGCGGCAGGCCAGCGCCGGGTCCGGACGTTCGGCCCCGCGTTCCGCACATGGGAACGTGACGCGGCGTGTGAGCCGCCGTGGTTCGACATGGCGCATCGACCGGCCCGGCCGGCTCCTCGACCTCCGCCCGGCGGCATGGCGAACAGACTTTCCCGGCAGGGTTTCCTTGCGACATTGCGGCGGGACCCTGCGTCAGGCCGGCGCCCGACGACCTTCCCCGCCTGCATCCGGCGGGTACAGCCAGATCACCGACGCATGGGGCGCCGGCCGCCAGTCCGGCAATGGCCCCCGCGTAAATTAAAGACAGGAAATCACCAGGATCGAGGATGGCGCCGATGGATGCGAGACCGGCGCCACGCCACGCCTGGTCTGCAGGGGCCGGCATCGGCACCGGGCGCGGCGAAGGATGTCGAGGCCTCCCGCGCGCTCCGCTGCGCCGATCTTCATGGCGCGGGCATGCGCGAGGGGTTCCGGTCTGCCCGTGATCCGTCCGGCGGCGGCAAGACCGTATGACCCGCGATCCCGGTGGCCATCGCGCGGGCTTCGCCGTGCAAGAGCCCGAGCCTGCGACTCCGGTGGATTCGGGCCGCATGCCGGGGCTAGTCCGATGGGGATCCGGGGCCGGGCGACGCGGCGCCGGTGACGGCTCCGACCGTCCCGTCATCGCTGCGCGCCTTGGTCCGGGGGCGGAAAAGCGGTGCGATAATGGTCGCTGATGGATCCGGGCGTGGTGAACCAGACCTCGTCTCCGGCGCGCGTGCAAAGTTCGGTCAGGGCGCGTTCGAGATGTGCGAACCGGTGCGCTTGCCCCATGAGATACGGGTGAAGGGCGATCCCCATGACAACGGGACGATGCGCGCATTCGCGGCGATGGAGATCGAAGGCCGACAGGATCATGGCCGCGAACTCGTCGGCCTCCCGCATGCGGGCCATCACCTGCGGTACGTCATTGAGTTCCTGGGGATAGGGAACCGACAGGATCGGACCGTGCGCGGTCCGCATCCAGACCGGTTGCTCGTCATGGGCCCAGTCGAGCAGGTACTCGTATCCCGCACCGCGCAGCAGATCCGGCGTATGGGCCGATTCCGAGATCAGCGGGGCGAGATAGCCCTTCGGCATGGTTCCCGTTGCCTCGAACAGCCGGTGGCGCGAGTGCTCGACGATGGCGCGTTCTTCCTCCGTGGGAAGTTCGCCGGGCGCCTGGCTGTTGGCGTGACCATGGGCCACGATCTCGTCCCCCCTGGTTCTGAAGCGTTCCACGATCTGCGGGGCGTGATCGGCGACCGCATCGTTCAGAAGCCCGGCGACGGGAATTCCCAACTGGTCGAACAAGTCGAACATCCGCCAGATCCCCACGCGGTTCCCGTAGTCGCGCCAAGCGTAGTTCATCACGTCGGGGGCCGGTTTGGCCTGGGCCAGAACCGCACCCTTTTCCCCGTCGAACGAAAACCATTCGACATTGAGGCCGACATGGATCGCGAGCCGTCGTCCGCCGGGCCATTCGAAATCAGGCCGTTCGGTGATCGGGGAGAAATCGTATCGGCCATGATGCGTGAGGTGTGACAAGGTGAAGCTCCTGACCTTACCGGTATCGCCGGATCGTAGGGCGGTTGCGCTGTGCAGCCCACATGGCGCGGGGAATGATGCCGACGCGTAAGCTACCGCCGGCGCCGGCCTGCCCCGATTGGGCGATCCGGTTTCCGGAGAAATGATAGCGGCGGCGGGACTTGATCCGACCTTCGGCCCGGGCGTCATGCGCCCGCGAGCCCCGGTTTTTCCGATGCAATCTTGCCGCGTTGGCGATCTCGCCTGTCGATCACGCCGATCTTTCGGGGGCGTGCTTTCAGGGGCGTGGGCGCTATCGGTGTTCGGATCGGATCGCGCGGGAACTGACACCGATCCTGCGATCACGCTGCCGCTTCCGTCGCCGGGCATGCAGGACCTGGCGCAATGGACGTGGTCGAACGCGATCGATCGCGGTGCCACTGCCAGCGTCTCGCCGAACTCGCCCTGGCGCGTGCGCCCGGCGATATCGAGGGCGAACCCTTCCGCGGCGAGCCGGGAGAGCCCCTCGATCATCGGCTTCCAGCGTCCCGGGCCGCGCTCCACCTCGGGCAGCCTCGGCATGGCGTGATCGACGGCGGCGCGAGGGACCGGCCGGTCGCCATGGCGCCGGCGCAGTGCGGCCAGCCTCCGCGCGACGGCGCCGCCTCGGCGTCATCGCGTTCATCGGCACCCGGACGCGGTCCCCGCGCACGAGCGTGTCGTCGCACCATCGGACATCCGGGTGTTGGCCGGCGAATGCGCCGGGATGTCGGTGGGACCCGAGTGCCGCGGCCGGCCGTCCTCCTCCAAACGATGCAGTCCCGGGAAAGCGCGGCGGCCCGGCCCGTCCGGGGCGTTACGGCCCCCGATTGACGCGCCTCGTCCTGGCCCGCATCGTGGCGCCGAACCCGCGGGGAGGAGTTTGCCGTGACGCGCATCATCCCGAACGATCAGGAGCGGGGACTTTCCGTCCAATGGCGGTGAGCGGAGTATCCCCCGACCGACTGCGCGAATTCGCGACCGAGTGCTACGTGGCGCTCGGGGTGCCGCAATCCTCGGCGGAATGCGTGGCCGACACGCTCGTTCAGGCCGATCTGTGGGGTCATGCCTCGCACGGGCTCATGCGGCTGTTCTGGTACGGGAAGCGGCTGGAAAGCGGCGCGATGAATGCCCGGGCCATGCCGGAGGTCCAGGACGCGCCGCAGGCGTTGAGCCTCCTCGACGGCCAGGACGGCATCGGCCAGGTCATGGCGGCGGCGGCGATGGCACGGGCGATCCGGGGCGCGAAGGCGCACGGGATCGGCGCGGTGGCGGTGCGGAATTCCGGCCATTTCGGAACCGCGATGTACTTCACCCGCATGGCCGCCGAGGCGGGGTGCATCGGGTTCATCTCCACCAATGCCAGTCCCGCGATGGCCCCGTGGGGCGGGCGGGAGAAGCGGATCGGCAACAACCCGGCCTCGTGGGCCGCGCCGGCGGGACGCCACCCGCCGATGATGGTCGACATGGCCCACACGGCGGTCGCGCGCGGCAAGCTCTACGTCGCGCGGTCGCGGGGCGAGGCCATTCCCGAGGGCTGGGCCATCGATCCGAACGGCCTCGTGACCACGGACCCGGAGGCCGGGATCGCCGGGACGATCCTGCCCATGGCGGGGCACAAGGGCTATGCGCTGACCTTCGCCATGGACGTTCTCTCGGGCGTGCTGTCGGGCAGCGCCTTTGCGCCCTCGGTGGTCGGGCCTTACGTGCCCGAGGGGCGCAGCGGGGCGGGCCATTTCGTGATGGCGGTCGACATCGCGGCCTGCCGGCCCCGCGCCGCCTTCGACGCCGACATGGAGGCGCTCGTCGCGACCATGAAGGAGGCGCCCCGGGCGCCGGGCGTGGACGAGATCTTCTATCCCGGCGAGCTGGAGGCCCGGAACGAGGACCGGGCCCTGCGGGAGGGCATCGACCTGCCCGACGAGGTGCTCCGCGACCTGGCGGAGGGGGCGGCGCGTCTCGGCGTGGCGACGCCGTTCTGAGGGAGGCCGCGCGTTTCCGGCCGCTGGTGCGCATCGCGAGGGAAGGCGCCGCGCCCCGGGGCGGACCGATCGTGGGTGACGTGCGCGCGGGCCATGAGGCCGTACATCCCGCTCTGCCGGAAAATCCGCGTGAGGCATGGCGGCCAATTTTTTTCGCCGCACCGCGGCGTATCCCGGTTATATTTCTGCGTCGCGGCATTAGATGGAAGAGTAAGACGAAAGACACGGACACCCACTCCCGAAAGGAGCCCCGACATGGCTACGAAGCAGCAGAACGCGAAATCCGCCGCCACCGACATCCAGAGCCTCTTCGATCCGCGGGGCTACCAGGATGTCTTCAAGACCTGGGCGCAGATGAACGAGCGCGTCACCGGGCTCATGGTCGATGCCGCGGAGAAGACCACCGAGATCGCCCACGGCACGACGCAGGAAGCGCTGTCGAACGTCCGCGAGGTCGCCCAGGTGCGCGACGAGCCCGCCGATTACGGCAAGGCTTACAGCGATTTCATGCAGAAGCAGGTCGAGCTCTTCACTCGCACCGCGCAGAACTACGCTGAAGTAACCCAGAACAGCGCCAGCCAGGCGAGCGAACTGGCCTCCGAAGCGGGCCATGAGATCGGCGACAAGGTTGCCGCGAGCGCGCAGGGCGCTGCCGACAAGGCGTCCTCCGCCGCGAAGAAGGCCGCCTGAGGCTTTCCAAGTTCAGTATTGACGAGTGACGAACGGCGGGTCCTGCGAGGGGCCCGCCGTTTTCAGTCGAAACAAATCTGTGCTGCAATATGACATAACCTTGCTTACAGGCGACAATTGTCGGGTCGGATGCGCGCGGGCCTGCATCTTTGCCCTCTTCACCGACACGAAGCGCATCGGCGGGCGCAGCGCCGCGTCTGCGATCGTCTCCCCATCCGCGCGGTGGTTCCTCTCCCGTTTTGACGAAAGGCGTCACGTAAGCCGCCGGAACCGGCCGGACCTCGTGACCCTATGCCTGCGCGAACCGCCCCCAATGGGGCAAAGTCGCGCGCGCCTCCATCGCCACCACGCAGGCGGGCTGCTCGGCCAGCAGTGCTGCCGGTCGAATCCGCGACATCGCCCGGTTCCACAGGCCCGTCCCGTCCGGACCGACAGCACAGACCTGGAAGCTTCCCTTCGCCTAGTCGAGCGCCGTATCGCCTGACCACGGAGAGGCGCTCCGTCGGGCCGATGCCCGGAATCGGGAGGGCGGCGGACTGGCCAAATTGACCGGCCATCCTGATTGTACAGGCAATGCCAGCCGCATCAACCGACGTGGCGATCCGTTCGACCGCGTCGTCCAATGGCCGCCATGGCGATTCCCGCTCCGAGGAAGAGCGGGAGCGAGGCGGGGAGCGGAACCGGGGCCGGCACCACCGACTCGATCGCCCCCACCACCTCGTAGCTCTCGCCGTCGGTGAGGTTCGCCAGGGGATCGTCCCCGGGAAGGTCCTGCGCGAAGACCAGTTCCACCAGAAGCGGCGCGGGCAGCGATCCCGCGCCGCCGCGCTCCGCGTCGAAGAGGACCTGGACCACGTCGCCCGGAATCGTGCCATATCCGCCAAGGACGCCCCCGAACAGAAGGTCGGATCCGGTGGCGTCGTCGTAGACCGACAGCGTGCCGAAGACCGTGCCCGCCGGGTCCTGCGTCCCGTAGGCGAGGGAGAGGTCGATGTAGTAATCCTCGCCGGCCGCGTCGAAGCCGAAGGTCAGTGGGTCGAGCAGGAGGTCGGCGCCCCCCGCCCCGTCCTCGACATAGGTCAGCGCCGGACCCACGGGGGCGATATCGATCCGGACCTCGCCTGGCGCCACCGCGATCGGGGCCGCGGAGGCGGCGGCCGTCCAGCCCGCCGCGCAGAGGCTGGCGAGCGTCCTGGGAAGAATGGTCATGGTCGGGATCCTTTCGTCCGCCGGGCCCTCAAGCGGTGAGGCCCAGCATCGTGTATTCGGTGGTGATATCGATGGTGTCCGCGGTGACGCCGTCGCCGCGCATGAAGATCGCGTCGTTCCGACCCTCGGGGTCGTCGAGATAGAGGACGACCTGCGGTCCGGCCTCGCGGATGGAGGCGATCTCCACCCCCGGGGCGAGGGCGATCCGGTCCACCCCCACCTCGAAATCGTCGATCACGTCGCGCTCGCGGATGCCGTTCAGGGCCTCGTCGCCGATGACGAACGTATCCGCCCCGGCGCCTCCGTTCTGGAAGTCGTAGCGGCCGCCGCCGGAGACGATGATGTCGTCGCCCTCGGTGCCCATGATCCGGTCGATCCCGCCATCCTCGCCGAAGATGATGCTGGCGGCCGGGCCGTCGTCGATCACCGTGTCGTCGCGGAAGATCAGGTTCTGGATCCGATCGTCCTCCACCGGCCCGGCATCCACCATGTCATAGGCGGTCTCCTCGGTCGCGAAGTTCGCCGCGAGGTACTCGGCCAGGGCGTCCTGCTCGGTTCCGTCGGCGGCGAAGTCGGCCGCGCCGGTCATGGCCCCGTCCGTCTCCCCGTCGCCGTCGAGGTCATGGAGGTCGACCCGGTCGCTGACGTGATCCGGGAAGGGGTATCCGTCCCCGCCCTCGGCCAGGAAGTTCAGGGTGACGATCCGCACGTCGGCGGAGGCGTCGCCGACGATCTCGCCGTCCCGCACCAGGACGTCGAGGTCGTTGCCCTCGCCGTCGGTGATCGCCGCGCTGACGATCCGGTCGCCCGGCGCGCGGGCCTCGTTGAAGCTGAACCGGACCCCGGCGAGCTGCGGGAACTGTCCCGCGACCCCTTCCCCGGCGGAGCTGTCGATCTGCGCAACGCCGTGCTCCAGCACCGCGACCAGCCCTTCGCGGCTGAGAGTGACGAGGCTCAACCCGTTGTTGAAGGCCAGCGCGGTGGCGATGTCGTTCTGGCTGATCCCGCCCTCGGGCTTGATCACCTCGCCCTCGGAATTGACGATCTGTCCGTTGGGCGTCCGGACGGCCTCGGTCCCGCCCGGCGGCACCACCGCCTCGCCGATGGAGGCCCGGATGCCGCCGCCGTTCTTGATCGAGACCTGGACGGTCTCGTCGTATCCGCGCGCGATCGCCAGGTTCGCGTCGGCGGTCAGGTTGCCCAGGTTGGTCTCCTGGGTGCGGACCCCGTTGGGATCGGCGGGCGCGAAGGTGCCGGACCGGTTGCCGTTCAGGAAAACCTCGGAGCGGCCGAAGACGTTGCTCTCGGTGGCGATGATCCGGTCCTCGATGGCGTCGGCGATGGCCTGGATCTCGCGATCGACCAGGTCGCCGGCCCCGAGATCGGCCACGCCCTGGGCGTCCGTCGCATAGGCGCCGCTGACCTCGGGGTCGTAGCTCTCGGGGATGATCCGGCCCTCCGCGTCGAACTCGACGACCAGCCGACCCACATACGTGTAGGAGCCGTCGGTGTTTACCACCGCCGTGGAGCCGCCATCCGCGTTCTCGACGAATTGCGGATACGGGCCCTGGTCGCTGTCGCCGGCCCGTGCCCGGTCGGTCCCGTCGAAGAGGCGGGTGTTCGAGCCCCCGGCGACGATCACGTCCACGCTGGAGAGCCGCCCGGCCAGGTCCAGCTCGATGTCGAGCTGCTGCATGTGCGCCAGCAGCACCACCTTGTTCATCCCCGGATTGTCGGAGAGGAGGGTGTCCACCTCGCCCTGGATGATCCCCGCCAGTTCGTCGAGTTCCGCACCGGTCGGGGACGTCCCCGCCCAGTCCGGGTTCACCTCCAGCTCACCCGTGGAGGAGATCGACGGCAGGGTCGGCGTCGTGGCGCCCACCACGCCGATCAATTCTCCGTTCTCCTCCAGCACGGTCGAGGAGGTGACGGCATTGGGTATCGGCGGCTGCCCGCCCTCGACCTCCAGCGGCGCGAGGTTCGGGTCGGTGGAGAAGTCGAGGTTCGCCGAGAGGTAGGGGAAGGCCGTGCCCTCGAACTCCTGCCCCGCCAGATCCGAGGTGGCGAGGGCGGAGAAGTCGCCGTCGGCGTCGCCGGAGATCAGCCCGGCGAGGACCCCGGTCCCGTTGTCGAACTCGTGGTTGCCGAGCGCGATGGCCTGGAGGCCGAGCTCGTTCTGGATCTGGATGTCCGCGATCCCGGCGGAGCCGAACACCGCTTCCGAGGCCGCGTAGAAGACGCCCGGGATGAAGGCGTCGCCGGAGGAGAGGCGGATCGTGTTGTCCTCTACCCCGTCATTGCCGAGATCCTGTGCTTCCAGAGCGTTCATCACCGCCGAGAGGTTCGGCGCGTCGACGATCGCACCCGACGCGGCCTCCTGATCGGCCAGGTGCAGCAGTTCGAGCGTATAGGGGCCCGTCTCCGGCTCCGGCTCCGGCTCGCCCAGCAGGTTCTCAAGGGTGTAGACGGAGACGGTGCCGCTGACCTCGTTGCCGGCGGCGATCTCGACCTTGCCGCTCGCGCTGTTTTCGGCGGGGATCACGGCGATGCCCTCGGGGCCGAGGTCGCTCATCGGATAGGGCGGCTCCGTATCGCCGGTGCCCCGGTCGTTCAGGTCGATGGTGCCGACATAGCGGATATATTCCGGCGCCTCGGGGTCGGTCACGTCCATGAAGACGAGCCCGTTCTGCCGCTCCAGCCCGATGACGGCGATCTGCCGGCCGCCGACCTCGGCCATGGCGATGGCCTCGGGCTCCGGCCCCTTGTCGTCGGAGCGGTCCTCGGTGTCGAAGGGATCGGTGTTGTCCACGTTGAACAGGTCCGCGGGCAGTTCGCGGGCGATCACTTGCTCGAAGAGGTCGCCGCTGTCCGAGACGAGGGCGCCGTCCTCGTCCCAGATCGCGAAGGACCGCGCGCCGTAGACGTAGAGTTCGTCGAAGTCGCCGTCCCCGTCGGTGTCGCCGCGGGTCGTGGTGATGCCGAGCTCGCCGATCGCCTCGGGCGCCTGAAGGGCGGCAGCGTCGGGGAAGGCGGTGGGATCGAGGGTGACGTCCTGCACCTCCGCCTCCTCCGAGAAGCCGTCGTAATCGCGGCTGTCGCCCTCGTTCGCGGTGACGTAGTAGGTGCGCCCGTCGACCTCGTAGGAGGCGATGGCATCGGGCTGGTACATGCCGAAGATCGGGTAATTCTCGATGTTTACGCCGCCATCCTCGTTCGACGCGTCAAGGCCGTTGCCGGGCAGCGCATGGTCCTTGAAGCCGAGCGGCACGATGTCGGTGAAGCTCTTCGAGGCGATGTCGAAGATGCCGAAGGCGTTCGCCTCCTGCAGGGTCACCATCAGCTCGCCGTTCCCCTCGGCGATGTATTCGGGCTCCAGGTCCTGGGCGAGGCTCGCGCCGGGGCCGAAGATCCGCACGCCGGCGCCTTCCAGCGTGGCACGCGCGCCGTCGAAGCTCCCGAAGCCGGCGAAGGTCACTTCGGAGGCGGAAGGATCGTCGCGGTTCAGGTCCACGACCGACAGGCCGCCCTCGGGATCCACCGTGTACTCGTCGTCGGGCTCGCCCTCGATCGCCACGAAGATCTGGCTGCCGTTCTTCGAGAAGGTCAGCATGTCCGGAAGGGCGCCCTTCGCGTCGAAGGTCGCCAGTTCGTCGCGCGTCTCCGCGTCGTAGAGTTTCACGAAGCCCGGATCGGTGACCTTCTCCGCCGACACCGCCACGGCGACGATGCCGCCGTTCACGGCGACGGAGTTCGCGCCGCCCGCGCCCACCTCGATCGTGTCGATCCGGACCAGGTTGGCACCTCGCGTCCCGAACACGTCCACGGTGCCGGCGTCGGCGTTGGTGACGAAGTACCGGCCGTCCTCGTAGGCCACGATCTCCGCCGCGCCCTCGTCGAAGGCCCCGGGCGCGCTGCGGGCCACGCGCTCGACCCCCAGCTCGAACGCGGGCGCCGCTCCGCCGAGCGAGAGGGAGGCGAGGATCGGATCGTGATCCGAAGCGGTCGCCGGGGTCTCGCCGAACTCGCTGTTGACGTGGACGGGGTCGAACTCGGCCCCGTCCGCGATATTCCGGCTGACCAGGATATGGTCGAGAGATTGGCTGTTTCCCTGGAAGTTGTAGGAATAGCGCTCGTCGGGGTCGAGCGTGTCGGTCAGGTTGGTCAGCACGGCCTCGCCCGGCGTGTCGATCACCTCCGACCCGGTCCAGCTCTTCGTCCCGGCCATGATCTCCAGCGGAGAGACGAACTCGAACTCGTTCATGTCGCCCGTGACGACCACGTTGGCGTCGGGATCGTCCGCCAGAAGCCCGTCGATGAAGTCGTTGACCTCCTGCGCCTGGGCGCGGCGCTCGTTCAGCGAGACGTTGACCGATGGGTCTTCCTGAAGGTCCTCGAAGGGCTGCGACATGCCCAGGATCGGGGCCGATCCGCCCTTCGACGACAGGTGATTGTTGATGACCTTCACCGTCTCGCCGTCCTTGACGAAGTCCGCGACGAGCGGCAGGCGGGCGCCCTCGAAGGCGCCGCCGGGGGCCTGGCTGCCGATGGCGCGCAGGCTGCCCTCGACGAGGCTCACCTCGTCGGCCTTGTAGAGGAAGACGTTGCGGATGTTGCCGCCCGGGAAGCCGCCCGAGGCATCCTCGATGATGAACGGGTTGTCGAGGTAGGCATAGCGCGGACCGCCCGCGGCCGCGATCTCGTCCACCAGGAGCTGCAGCGTCTCGTCGGCGGCGGTGACGCCTGACCCGTCCATGCCCACCGTGCCGTTGTTGTCCTGGATCTCCTGCAATCCGAGGATGTCGGGGGCGTCGAGATTGCCCACGATCTGCTCGGCGATCGCGGTGAAGCGGCCATTCGCCACGTCGAGGTCGTCCTCCCCCGTCCCGGGCGTGCCGTCGAGGTTGTCGTCGTCGTTCGGGTCGAGGTTCAGGACATTGTAGGAGGCGACCGTCAGACGGCCGCCCTCGCCCGTGATCCGCGACACCTCCGGGGTCAGGTCCGACGCCCCGACCTGGCCGGAGAAATCCTCGGTCGGCACGATCTGGAAATTGCCGAAGTCGTAATCCACGACACCCGTCACGTCGCCGAGCGCCGCGCCGGTATCGACCAGCGGCGCGTCGAAGCCGGAGAGCTGCGGATCGGCGTCGATCTGGATCCGCTCGGGGTTGAAGTCGTCGGGCGAGATGTTGAGCGTGCCGCGCTGCGACAGACCGCTCGCGGAGGCCCCCATGTCGGCGGCGGCGAAGATCTCGCCGAAGCCGTTGGTGCCCGAGACCGCGACGGCGTCGCTGACCGTGACCAGCATGCCCTCGAGCGCCTCGAAGAAGTCGATGCCGTCGGCGCCGGGATCGAAGCTCGCGAAGCTGTCACCGTCGATCTCCGTATCGGCGGGCCGCACGCCCGCCGCCCCGATCGTGACCGGCGCGACCGTGCCCGTGCCGGTGACCGTCACGCGGTCGGCGGCGATCTGCGTGGTGGGCAGGTTGCGGCTGGAGGCACCGCCGGGAAAGAATTCGCTCACGAAGCCTTGGACCTCGACCGCGTCGCCCGTCGCGACCCCGGGCGCGCCGCCGGTGAAGACGAAGATCGCGTCGGATGTCGTCGCATCGCCGTCCCCCTCCCCGTCCTGCAGGTAGAAGCCGTTGCCGCCCGTCGCGGTGACGATGCCGCCGGTCACGACCAGGGCGCCGTCGACGGAGGCCACGCTCGGCACGATCGCGAGGAAATCCGCCGCGCCCTGGCCGTCGTCCAGGACGAAGGGGGAGATGTGGCCCGCGCCCTGGATCTCGTAGACCGCCGCCGCGATGGCGTCGTCTCCGGTGCCGTCCCCCGCCCGGTTCGCCGCGCCGGGCGTATCGCCGGAGAGGTCGCCGAAGGGGAGCGGCGCGAAGCCGCCACCGGCGAGGCGCGCGGCCCCGGCCGCGGTGAAGTCGCCGTCGGGGCCGACCACCGTGCCGGAATAGGTCACGTCGGGCGTTCCGTCCCCGTCGACAAGGGAGACGCTGTCGATAACCGTGCCGGTCAGCCCCTCCGGCATGCCGTCGTCCTCGATATCGAGATCGTCGCCCGGAGCGCCGTCGAAATCGCGGACGAGGAGGAGGGTCGACGGGCTGCCGAAGACGTCGAAATCTGCGACGAGATCGCTGTCCTGCACCATGGCCTGGGGGATCTGCGCCGCGAGATCGGCATTGCGGATCAGGAGACGCCCGTCCTCGTCCACCGTCAGGCCACCGAGGTCGAAGGCGTAATCCACCTGCCCCGGGGCGAACTCCCCCGAGACCACCACCAGCGACAGGCCGTCGAGAGAGGTGCCCGGCGCCGCGGACACCTCGACGTAGTTGCTGGACTCGTCCGTGTCGCCGGCCGAGGAAATGCGAAGCTCGTTGATGGTCACGTCCGGAGCGCCGGTGTCGCCTCCGCCATAGCTGCCCGTGGGGAAGGGCGTCGCGGCCTCGGCGTTCCGCGCAGCGCCGTCCAGCGCGCCCGGCGCGCTGAAGGTCCAGTCGGCGGGGTCGAAGTCCGGGCTGGGGCCCGTGCCCGCCTTCCGGTAGGCCCAGCCGTCCTGGTACTCCCACGCCGTCCCGGTGCCATCCGTGTCGGGCTGGCCGAAGAGATCGATCACCGCGCCGTCGCGGTAGAGCTCGATCGCGTCGTCGCCGTTGACCGAGGCGGCACCGGAACCGGCATGGGTCGGGGCGAAGCCGAACCAATCGGCGAAGCCCTGTTCGTCCGTCGTCACGTAGACATTCTCGCCGGCGGCGAGGGGGCCGGCGGCGAGGGGGCCGGCGGGGAAGTCGAACTCCTGTCCGTCGCTGCCGCCACCGTTATTGGCCGATCCCAGACCGTAGATCGCCAGGTCGGGGATGTCCTCCACCGCCGTCAGTTCGATCGCCTTGGGCAGGCCACCCGGGAGTGGGCCGTCGATTACGCCGGAAATGACGAGTGTCATGGAGTGAGCCCCTTTCCACCACCGCGGTACACGCATGGATCCGGGGCAAGGTGTCGTTGACGAATGCAACAGACGCGTAAAGGTTTAGGAAAATTTTACCGTTGAAGCGCGATGAATTGACCGCTCGGCCCCGCCCTTCGGAACATCGGCATTCCGCAAGGAGCCGATCTCCCGTGCTCCCTCGCGCCGATTAGGTCGCCGCCGCCGGCTCGGGTCTGAGCCGGGAGGCGCCAAGCGCGCTCAGTCCCACCATCGACGTGGCCGTCACCAGCATCAGCGGCAAGCCGCCGGCCTGATAGGTCAGCCCCGAGAGGAGCGTGCCGAGCAGCCGCCCGCCCGCATTGGCCATGTAGTAGAAGCCCACATCCATCGTGACGCGGTCGTCGCGGCTGAAGGCGAGGATCAGGTAGGAGTGGAGCGAGGAGTTCACCGCGAACAGCGCGCCGAACACGAGCAGCCCCACGACGAGCGTCACCGTGAGCCAGATCGTCGGGCCACCGGCGATCAGGGCGGCGCCCGACAGGATGGCCGGGACGACGAGAAGACCCAGTGCCCAGCCACGCGCGGCCGAGACGAGGTCCGCCTCGGGTCGGTCCGCCGCGTTCAGCAGGCGCGGCGCCCCCGCCTGCACCGCGCCGTAGAGGATGATCCAGAGCGCCATGAAGGTGCCCACCAGGAAGAAGGCCGCGCGGTCGCCCGATGGCGTTCCGTCGGACAGGACCGCGTGAAAGTAGATCGGGATGCCCACGACGAACCACACGTCGCGCGCCCCGAAGAGGAACACCCGCGCCGCCGACAGCCAGTTCACATTCGACGATTTCGAAAGCACCTCGGAGAACCTGGCCCCCTTGCGCCCCTTCGGAAGCCCCGCGGGCATGGCGATCAGGACGGCCAGAAGGATCGCCGCCAGCACCGCGGCCATCGCCAGGACCGCCCAGACGAAGCCAAGCGTCGCGAGGAGACCCGCGCCCAGCAGGAATCCCACGCCCTTCACCGCGTTCTTCGACCCGGTCAGCGCCGCCACCCAGCGGAAGAGCCCGCCCCGTGCCGTCGGCGCCAGCAGCTTTACCGCCGATTTGGAGGACATCTTGGCGAGATCCTTGGCGACGCCGCTCGCGCCCTGCACCACCATGACGTAGGTGACCGACAGCCCGATGGCCCAGCCGGGATCGAGGCGTGCCAGAGCGAGGAGCGCCACGATCTGCAATCCCAGCCCCGCATAGAGCGTCGATGTCATGCCGAAGCGCGCGGCGCCCCACCCCGCGACGAGGTTCGTGACCATGCCCGCGATCTCGTAGAGCACGAACAGATAGGCGAGCTGCACCGGCGAGAAGCCGAGCGTGTGGAAATGCAGCAGGACCAGCATCCTGAGCGCGCCGTCGGTCAGCATGAAGGCCCAATAGGCGGCCGTGACGGCGATATAGGCCGAGAGGCCGTCGGGGCGGTCGCTGGCCAATGTCACAGCGCGGCCCCCACCATCCGCGCCACGTCCACCAGCCGGTGCGCATAGCCCGTCTCGTTGTCGTACCAGGCGTAGACCTTCACCTGGGTGGCGTTCACCACCATGGTCGAGGGGGCGTCGATGATGCACGAGCGCGGATCGTTCACGTAATCCGCCGAGACGAGCGGTCGCTCCTCGTAGCCGAGGATGCCGGCGAGCGGCCCATCGGCGGCGGCCCTGAACAGGGCGTTCACCTCCGCCACGCCCGTCTCGCGCTCCATCTCGAAGACGCAATCGGTCAGGGAGGCGTTCAGAAGCGGCACGCGCACTGCGTGGCCGTTCAGCCGCCCCTGCAACTCCGGGTAGATCAGCGTGATCGCCGTGGCGCTGCCCGTGGTGGTCGGGATCAGCGCGTTCAGCGCTGAGCGCGCCCGGCGCAGGTCCTTCGCGGGTCGGTCCACGATCGTCTGGGTATTCGTCACATCGTGGATCGTTGTGATCGATCCGTGGCGGATGCCGATCGCCTCGTGCAACACCTTGACCACGGGAGCGAGGCAGTTCGTCGTACAGGAGGCCGCGGTGACGATCCGGTGCCGGGTCGGGTCGTAGGTGCCGTGGTTCACACCGTAGACGATGTTCGCCGCGTTGCCGTTTTTGACCGGGGCGGAAACTACGACCTTCTTCACGCCCGCCTCGAAATAGGGCGCCAGCGCCGCCTCCGACTTGAAGACGCCGGTGCAATCGATGACCACGTCCACACCGGCGAGCGGCAAAGCCTCGATTGCCCCCGCGCCGACGAAGGGCAGGCGCGTCCCGTTGACGGTCACGCTGTCGGCATCGTGGGCAATCCCCGCGTCCCACCGGCCATGCACGGTGTCGAATTCCAGCAGATGCGCGTGCATCGCCGGATCGCCGGCGGCGTCGTTGATCCAGGCGATCTCCGCGCCGCTCTCGAGGAGGGGGCGGAGCGCGAGCTTTCCGATCCGGCCCAGGCCGTTTACCGCATAGGTCGTCATGCCGGGGCCGCCACGGCACCGCGACCGATATCGTCCACCGCCCGCTGCAGCGACATCCGGTCGAGGGAGGCGAGCGGCAGCGCCGCAAAGAGCAGGATACGGTTCCGGAGGGCCCCGTAGGCATGCTGGAAGGCGAGGCTCTTCTCGGCGTCCGTTCCCATCGCCTTCACCGGGTCGGGCATACCCCAATGGGCACTGACGGGCTGGCCGTGCCAGGAGGGGCATTCCTCGTTCGCCGCCTGGTCGCAGACGGTGAAGACGAAATCGAGCTTCGGCGCCTCGGGCCCCTGGAACTCGGACAGGTTCTTGGCCCGCAGGATCGACGTGTCATGGCCCTTTGCCGCCAGCACCTCGAGCGCGAAGGGGTTCAACTCGGAATAGGGCCTCGTTCCGGCCGAGAAGACCTCGAAGCGGTCCCCGGCTTCCCTGCGGAGGATCGATTCCGCGAAGATCGATCGTGCCGAATTGCCGGTGCAGATGAAGAGGACGGTATATCTGCGGTCGGTCATGGGACGGTCTCCGGGCTGGAAGAGGGACGAGAGCGGCGCGCAGATGTCCGGGCGGCCGCGGCAGCAATCGTGCAGCAGGTAGTCGAAGGTCCGCCGCACCTCCGCCAGGTCGATCGCGTAGCGCCGCGAGGTCCCCGACCGCTCCTGGCTCACCAGCCCCGCCTGCATCAGCGCCGAAAGGTAGGCGGAGAGCGTGCTGGGCCTCAGCGCGAGAATTTCGGCAATCTCTCCGGCCGGCAGATTGTCGGGATAACGCCGCATGAGAAGGCGGAAGATGGCCAGGCGTTGCGGGTGGCCGAGCGATGCCAGACGGGATGTCACTGCTGATTCCATATTTCGAGAATATACGAAGTATTGTGCCGCACCTATCCCAAACTTGGCCCGGGTGCCCGCTCTTGCAGAATTGGGTCTCCAGGCGTCGCCGTCGCGTGGGCCGCCGGGCCCGATCGTACCCTCGCCCGGGGAGCGGCGGGAGGTTCATCGGACGGTCACACAAGTGTCGCCCCGCCATCACCCCACCGAGAGAAGCTGGCGATCGCCAAGATTCGAAACCGGAGATCATCATGCCAAGGATGACGTTCACTCGGCGCCGCATGTTGGCCGGATCGGCCTTCGCCGGCGGCCTTCTCGCGGCGCCCGCTCTCGTCAGGGCACAGGCGCGCCCGGTGATCACCCATGGCGTCATGTCCGGCGACGTGGGCTACGACGGCGCGGTGATTTGGGCCCGCGCCGACAGGGAAGCAGAGATGCTGGTGGAATGGTCCACCACCGAGGGCATGAGCGATGCCCGCCGCATCCCCGCCCTCGCGGTCGGTCGTCCGACCGACGGGACGGGCAAGCTTCTGCTGTCGGGGCTGCCATCGGACCAGGACATCTTCTACCGCGTGACGATGCACGATCTGGCCGATGGAACGGCATCCGAACCGGTGACCGGACGCTTTCGCACGGCGCCCACGGGCTTGCGCGACGTCTCCTTCGTCTGGTCGGGCGACACCGCCGGACAGGGCTGGGGCATCGACGAGGATCGCGGCGGCATGACGACCTACCGCACGATGCTGGGCCATGCGCCCGACTTCATGATCCACTCGGGCGACACCGTCTATGCCGACGGCCCGCTGGAGGAGGAAGTCGCCCTCGACGACGGCACGGTCTGGCGCAACCTCGTCACGCCGGCCAAGCGCAAGGTGGCCGAGACGCTGGACGAGTTCCGTGGCCAGCACCTCTACAACTACCTCGACGCGAACGTGCGCGACTTCAATGCCGCCGTGCCGATCCTCGCCCAGTGGGACGACCACGAGACGACGAACAACTGGTACCCGGACGAAATGCTGGCAGACGACGACCGCTACGCCGTGAAATCGGCGCGTGTGCTGTCGGCGCGCGCCGTGCGGGCCTTCCACGAAATGCTGCCGACACGGCAGGTACCGACGGAACCGAACCGCATCTACCGCAAGATCGCCTATGGGCCGCTTCTCGATGTCTTCTTCCTCGACATGCGGACCTATCGCGGCGCCAATTCCCCCAACCGGCAGGAGGGCGGCGCCCCGTTCCTCGGCGGCGACCAGATTGCCTGGCTGAAGCGGGCCCTCGCCGGATCGCAGGCCACCTGGAAGGTCATCGCTGCGGACATGCCGATCGGGATGATGGTCACCGACGGGGAGACCGATTTCGAGAACGGGGCGAACGGCGACGGGCCGGTTCTGGGCCGTGAACACGACATCGCCGAGATCCTGCGCTTCATCAAAGCGGCCGGCATCGCCAACACCGTCTGGTTGACGGCGGACGTTCACTACACCGCAGCCCACCATTACAGTCCAGACCGCGCCGTCTTCCAGGATTTCGAGCCATTCTGGGAGTTCGTTTCCGGACCGCTCCATTCGGGCACCTTCGGCCCGTCGGAGTACGACAATACATTCGGGCCAGAGGTCCGGTTCGCCAAGTTCCCACCCGACGGGCAGGCCAACCTGCCCCCTTCGCTCGGCTACCAGTTCTTCGGCAAGGTGGATATCGACGCCGCAACTCGCGAGATGAAAGTTCGGCTGATGGACAGCGGTGATACGGAGCTATGGTCAACAATCATCAGCCCCGCCCACACCTGAGCATGAGTGATCGTCTGAGTGGTACCTGCCTGAACACCGCGAAGCGCGCCGATCGCGACGTGCAAGGGTGAGACCGCCGCCGAAGTTTCACCGCGATGTCGGCATTCCGTTCGGACCCGACACGGCGGCGGACAGACGCCAGTTCGGTCATTGGGGCGGCGACCTGATGCTGTTCGAACAACGGTTCGCACAGACCAACGTTGCCTCGTGGGTGGAGCGCACCGGCCGCTTCACCGCCCTGAAAAAGAAGCCGAACCAGCGAACGAAGCCGGTCATCGACAAGGTGATCCGGGCCGTTCGGGATCTGCCGATCGCGACCCGGACATGGTTCCGCGATCCCTCGGCGCCCTGGCAAGAAGCCAATGTGGAGAACACCGACCGGCGCGCCCGAAGATGGCTGCCTTGAAAGCTCGATCCGGCGCCGCTCTCAGATCGTGATCCGACCATGATCTGCGACCGTCTCGACGTTACGCCCCGAGAATGTCCTGGGTGGATACCGCCGGCCGAGGCGTTCTGCGGGAAGAGGTTGGAGCAAAGTCCGTGAGGCTCCTGCCCTGATCCCCGCAAGGGTCGCGGTCCACATTGCGGCCGCAATCCGCGTCAACGACCGGCATCCCCGCCAGCGAAACGTCCGAATGCCGTGCCGAGCGCCGCAGTTCCGTCGCGATCGATCCAGCGGCCATGGGCGAAGATCACCCTCTCGGGCTGCCACTCGATCAGACGGGATACCGCGCGGCGCGCGGGACGGCCCCGCCACCGGAGGGCGGCGTGCAGGTAGCTGGGCGCCCGCGCCGACGAGGAGAGCGTGCCAACCGCTTTGGCGTAGATCCGGGTACGGACTGGCACGCGATCGGCCTCGAGGCGCTGCAACAGGTCGGTCAGGATGAGGGTGGACGAGGTGGAATGGAAGAACGCCACCTCGCGGAACCCGCCGAGGCCCGGGACGATCACGGCCTCGATCTCTCCCCTCCCCGGCACCTCGGTCTCCGCGAGGGTCCTGTCGATCCGGAGATCCGATCGGCGCACCTGCCACCGGCGGGACAGGTTCGGAACTGCCCATGTCACCGCCTCGGGGAAGGTCCTCTGCCATTCGGCGATCGTCGTCCAATGGCCGATACTGGGAGCGACGAGGTGCCCGACCGGCCCCAACCCTTTTAGATGCCGTGCCAGGGTGTCGCTGTGGTGGATGGGCGAATGCAGGCAGAGTTCGCCTGAAGACAGCCGGATGACGGTCATGCGGGTCGGGAGCGGTATTCCGGCGGGACGGACGGGGCCCCCATCGACGACCCAGATGCCCTCGGCGACGGGCTTGGGACTGTCATGCGGGGGATAGCCGAACCCTGAATGTGTCTCGGGGCTCATCTCGACCCCTCTCCGTCCGACCGGATTGCCTCGGTGGCGGGCGTGGAGAGGATCGCTGGCCATCGCGCATCCGTCCTCATGCCTGCCTCCACATTCCGACCAGGCCGATGGCGGCCACGGCCATTTGTAGAGGACGCAGGCGGCGAAACCAGAGCGGGGTTTCGGCACGTTCGGCCGAAGCCGGGTCAATGACGACGAGGCTTGCATAGATCAGGGTCAGGACTGCAAGCGCCGGGTCCGGCGGCAGGACCATCGAGGCGAGACCGGCCCAGAACAGCCAGGCGAAGACGGCCATCTGGGCCCAGGTCCATCCCCCTGGCATCCGGAAGGACAGGCCGCGGCGCACGCCGGAGAGGAACAGGGCCACCGCGCAACCCCAGATCTGCACCCCGTCGATCAGGACATCCGGGCCCCCCAAGCGCAGCCAGATCGCGGCGACCGGGAACGGAAGCACCGGCCCCATCCCAGGATCACGGCGTCCCATGGCACACGCGCCGGCTCCTCGATCCGCAGGGTCCTGGTCTCTGATCTCGACATGGCGTGTCCGGATCTCCTGCGGTGCCCATCCCCTTGAATGCCGGCGCCGGGCTATGGTGCGCCGGACGGTAGATGGCAGAGATGGCAGCTACGCTTCCAGGATCCCGAGCGTCCCTGTACCGGGGGCCGCCGGCTCGGCCCGGGCGGACGGGATCAGAGGGATTGCGCCGTGCGCTCCATCCAGTCGCGGTGACGCATCTCGTCGGCCAGGGCCTTCTCGAAGAAGGCCTTCGACTTCGGCAGGGCGTTGTCGTGGGCGGCCGCCTGCTCATAGGCCTGCACGGTATCGTCCTCGTTGGTCTTCATCGCCTTCAGGATCGCGCCGTCGCCCATCAGGTTGGCCACGCAAATCTTTCCCGTGGTCAGCATCTCCTTCATGTCGCCTTCGGTGGGGGCCTCGGCCTCCGCCTCGTGGGCCATCTCCGTCAGCACCTCCAGGTGCTGGCGATGGTCGTCCCTGAACCGCCCCACCTCGTCGATCAGGGCGGTATCGGAAAGACGGTCCATCACCGCTTCGTAAGCCGCGAGCGCGTCGCGCTCGAGATAGATGAGGTTGGTGACGAGATCCTCGAATTTCGCTTCGTTGCCGACCGTGGTGACCATAGCACTCGTCCCTTTTACCAGATGTCAGAAACCCCGAAGCGAGGCCGATGACTTTCGGACGCGCTTGCAGGGAATGCGTTCCCGGTTTGCCGACCCTTCGGGGCGGTTCCTTAACCTAGTTATAGGCCTGCGCCGCCAGCGATATCTTGCGCATGGCAAGCTGGTTCTCGGCACCGCCGCGCGTCGGTGATCATGCCCCCGGGGAAGTGGAGAGCGTCGAAGGCTCGCGCCATTCTGCGGACCATCATGCGACGTATTCGAGGACCGTGCCGGTCAGCCAGCCGGCAGAGGTCAGGCTCCCGTCGCGCAGGCCGTCCTGATCGGACATTGCCCGGGGTACGGAAAAGTGCATTCCGCGCCAATCCCGGGGACCGCTTCACGCCGCGGGGCCTCGCCCCGGGCAGGAACCTCTGCACCGGGTCGCTCCTTTCTCCTCCAGTGCAAAAGTGAAAGGACCCGTGCGATGTCCATCAAGGAAATGATTGCCGAGCATCCCGACGTTCAAGGTCACGAGAACGAGCCGCTCGGCAACGCCGTGCGCCACGCGATGTATTGTGCCGCGATCTGCAATTCCTGCGCCGATGCGTGTCTGGCCGAGAAGAACGCGGCCGAACGCGCCCAATGCATCCGGCTGTGCAACGATTGTTCGGATGTGTGCACGGCGACCTACAGGGTCGCGACACGCCGGACGGGGTCGAACGAGGCCCTCATCCGAGAGATGCTGAAGGTCTGCATCGCAGCCTGCGAGACCTGCGCCGAGATGTGCGAGATGCACGAGGACGCCCATTGTCGCCGCTGCGCGAAGATGTGCCGTGAATGCTCCGAGGATTGTCGGAAGGCCCTGGAGACCCTCCCCGCCTGAGGGTGGAGGACGGTGATGATCCGGACCAGGCCCCGGCTGCCGGCACATTGCGGCACATCGCACGAGAAATCACCGTCGCGCCCGGGATTGATCGCCTTTCCGGCGGAGACGAAGTCGCGTGACATCGACCTGCTCGGGCCTTGGTTCGGCCGGTGAGTTGAACCCCGCATCCTCCGGTTCGAGGGAGGGTCCGCTCCGAGGCCCGAGCCGGACGATGGGGCGATCGCCGTTCAGCGAGGAGCAATGGCGAGACGCTGGAGCAGCCGTCGGCGCCCTGCCCCAATCGCGGGGCGAGGCCCGGCGCATGTCGCAGGCACGGGACGCGTTCCGCCACGTCTTGCATGTAATGGGCGATGCATGGCGGGCTCGAGGTCTCGGAGGGACGCCTTCCCTGACACCGGCCACGCTCATTCGCCGAGACCGGACCACCCGGTCGGGGGCCGGCTGGTGCAGCTGCGCCCCGGCCCGGCCGGCGCGATGAAACCCGCGGCGCCGACGAATCGGGCAATCGCGCCGCCCCTGCCGCAGTTTCGCGCGCATGTGGACGGTCGGCCGTTTTTTTGCCCCGGGGGCCCGTGCACCCCGATCCCTGTTCAGTAGCGTGATGCCAGCCGGGTGACGTGCCCTTCCGCCGTCGCCGCAACTGAGCAGAACGTCAACGAGGTATGTGGACTGGCGCGGCGAGATGCCCGGTCCGAGCCGTGAGGAGCGGTTCGTCCCTTCTTTCGACAGGCGTGGCGGCCCCGCAGCCGGGCTCCAGGCCGCTGCCCCGCGCGGCGGTCCCGGCGGTCGCGCCGCATTCTTCATGGTCCCGCGGCCCCGCGGGCAGGACAAGGATCGTTCGAGATGTCTTACATCCAACCCCAGGAATTCGCGGCCAAGATGGTCGATGCCGGCGAGGCCAAGGTGTTCATGTCCACCAAGGACACGCTGATCCGGGCCTACATGGCGGGCGCCATCCTGGCGCTGGCGGCGGCCTTCGCCGTCACCGTCGCCGTCAACACCGGCAATTTCCTGATCGGGGCGTTGCTGTTCCCCGTGGGCTTCTGCACGCTCTACCTGCTGGGCTTCGACCTGCTGACCGGGGTATTCACCCTCGTGCCGCTGGCGCTCCTGGATCGCCGGCCCGGCGTGACGGTGCAGGGAATGCTGCGCAACTGGGGCCTCGTCTTCGTGGGCAATTTCGCCGGCGCGATGACCACGGCGATCTTCATGGCCATCACCTTCACGATGGGATTCACCGTCGAGCCGAACGCGGTCGGCCAGCGTTTGATGGAAATCGGCCATTCCCGGACGGTGGGCTACGCCGAGGCCGGCTCGGGCGGGATGCTGACGCTCTTCGTGCGGGCGATCATGTGCAACTGGATGGTCTCGACCGGCGTGGTCGCGGCGATGCTGTCCTCGTCCGTGTCGGGCAAGATCATGGCGATGTGGATGCCCATCCTGATCTTCTTCTACCTCGGCTTCGAGCATTCCATCGTGAACATGTTCCTCTTCCCGATCGGGCTCATTCTCGGCGCCGAGTTCACCTGGTTCGACTATCTCGCCTTCAACGAGATCCCCACCGTGATCGGCAACCTCGTGGGTGGCCTGACCTTCGTGGGCGCGATGCTCTATGCCACCCATTACAAGACCTCGCCGTCGCGCCGGGCGGTCGCCTCGCACGGGCCGGTCAGCCCGCTCGGATCGGGCAGCCCGGCCGAGTGATCCGGAAGCGGCGCCCGGTCATGCCGGGCCCTGCCACCCTCCGCGCCCCATCGAGGTATTCCGAATGCCCAAGGACATGCGCCTGACCGACGGGCTGGCAGTCGCCGCGGGGCGGTTCACCGGCCCCGGCCGCAAGCCGGCGAACCAGGACGCCCTGGGCGCGGCCATTCCCGAGGGCCGGGCGCTCGCCCTGAAGGGGGCGGCCTTCGCGATCGCCGACGGGATCAGCACCTCGCCGGTCGGCCGCGAGGCCGCGGAGATCGCCGTCTCGGCGTTCCTCGCCGACTATTTCTGCACGTCCGACGCGTGGAGCGTCCCCACATCGGCCGCGCGCGTCATCTCGGCCACGAATGCCTGGCTCTACGGGCAGGGCCGCAGGATCGGCGCGGCGGACCGCGAGCGGGGCTATGTCTGCACCTTCGCGGCGCTGATCGCAAAGGGTCGCACCGCGCATGTCTTCCACGTCGGCGACAGCCGCGTGTGGCGGCTGAGCGGCGACACGCTCGAACCCCTGACCGAGGATCACCGCATCCATGCCCCGGAGGGCCGGAGCTACCTCTCCCGCGCGCTCGGCATCGCCGGGGAGGTGGAGATCGACTATCGCGGCGTCGCGCTGCGGGCGGGCGACATCTTCGTGATGACCACCGACGGGGTGCACGACGTGCTGGAGCCGCGGGCGGCGGGCGCGCTGATCGCCGCCGCCGCCGACCTCGACGCCGCGGCGCGGGCCCTTGCCGACGCGGCGTTCGCGCGGGGCAGCGACGACAACCTGACGGTGCAGATCCTGCGGATCGAGGCCGTACCCGCCACCGACGGGGAGGCGCTGGTTCCGGAGGCGGCGGCGCTGCCGGTGCCGCCGCTGCCCGCCCCGGGCGCAACGCTCGACGGGATGCGGGTCCTGCGCCCCGTCCATGCCACGGCGCGCAGCCACGTGTACCTTGCCGTGGCGCCCGACGGCACCCGGGCCGCGTTGAAGATCCCGTCGACCGAGGTCGCGGCCGATCCCGCCGGGCGGCGCCGGTTGCTGATGGAGGACTGGATCGCGCGGCGGATCGACAGCCCGCACGTGCTCAAGGCCGTCGATGCGACGGTGCCGCGCAGCGCGCTCTATGTCCTGACCGAATGGGTCGAGGGCCGGTCGCTGCGGCAGTGGATGCACGACACGCCCGCCCCCGACCTCGAGACGGTGCGCGACATCCTCGAACAGATCGTGCGCGGTCTGCGCGCCTTCCACCGCCGCGAGATGCTGCACCAGGACATGCGGCCCGAGAACGTGATGATCGACGCGGAGGGCACCGTGCGGATCATCGATTTCGGGTCGACCTGGGTCGCCGGCGTCGCCGAGGCCGCCCCCGCAGCCGGGATCGGCACCGAGCTTGGCACCTATCAATATACCGCGCCGGAATACCTGGCCGGGTCGGCGGCGGGCTGGCAATCCGACCTCTTCTCCCTCGGCACCATCGCCTACGAGATGCTGACGGGGCGGCTGCCCTACGGGGCCGAGGCCGCCAAGGTTCGCAGCCGCCACGATGCCGCGCGGCTCATCTACCGCCCGGCGCGATCCGGCGAGCGCTCGGCGGTGCCCGACTGGATGGACGCGGCCCTGCGCCGGGCCGTGCATCCCGACCCGCTGCGCCGGCACGAATCGCTGTCGGCGTTCCTCGCGGAGATGCGGGCGCCGACCGCGCGCACCCGCCCCCGCGGCCACCGGCCGCTGATCGAGCGCCATCCGGTGCGCTTCTGGCAGGGCGTCTCGGCCCTGCTCGCCCTCCTCCTCATCGGCGCGCTGGCATGGCCGCGGGCCTGAAATCACACCAAAGGGAGCACAGCTCATGAAAGACGTACAGATCGCCGGCGACCTCACTCGCGAGGACGTGACCGTCATGGTCCTGTCCGCGAAGAAGCGGTCGGGCCTCGGCTGGGAAGAGATCGCAGCGCGGATCGGCATGTCCCCGGTCTGGACCCATTCCGCCGCGGTGGGCATGAACGCCATGCCCTCCGACAAGGCGCGGGAATTCGCCGCGGTGCTGGAATTGCCGGACGAGGTGGTCGCGCTCCTCGCCGAAAGTCCGACCAAGACGTGGTCGCAGGCCGTTCCGACGGATCCCTGCATCTATCGCTTCTACGAGGTCGTCGGCGTCTACGGCCCGACCCTGAAGGCGCTGATCCACGAAAAGTTCGGCGACGGCATCATGTCGGCCATCGATTTCGACATGACCGTCAGCCGGGTGGAGAACCCCAAGGGCGACCGCGTCAAGGTCGAGATGTCGGGCAAGTACCTCGCCTTCAACAGCTGGTAGGGCCCAGCCCCGCCGCCCCTGCCCCGGATCGCGGTCCGGCGCCTGGTCCCCCGCGGAGATTTCGGATGCCAAGTTTCAGCCCCGAACAGCAAGCCTACCTCGTGGAGACGGTGACCCGGCTCGGGCTCGACCGCGCATTCCGTCCCGCCGCCGCCGCGCCGCCGCCCGAAAGCGTCCACGGCACCCCGATCGAGGACCTGTGCCGCGAGGAGCTGCGCAAGCACGAAACCCATCCTTGCGACCTGTGGGAGGCGATGGAGGACTGGACGCGGCGCGGCGTCATGGCCGAGGGGCTGGACCAGTTCCTTCTGCGGCACTGGGGGTTCTTCAACGTCGAGCCGGCCGACAGCGGCTACATGTGCCGGCTGCGGATCCCCGGCTGCCAGCTGCGCGGCGACCAGATGATCGCGCTGGCCCGCATCGCCGAGACCCGCGCCGGCGGCTTCGCCCACGTCACCACGCGGGGCAACATCCAGCTCCGCAACATCGCGCCGGGTGACGTGCTCGCCACGCATTTCGCGCTGCGCGAGGCGGGGCTGTCCTGCCACGGATCGGGCGCGGATTCGGCCCGCAACATCACCACCTCGCCCACCGCCGGCTTCGACGCGGCCGAGATCGCCGATCTGCGGGACCAGGCGCTGGCCCTGGGCGAGCACATCCTGCACACCCGCGCCCTGCAGGGGTTGCCGCGCAAGTTCAACGTCGCCTTCGACGGGGGCGGCGCGGTCTCCTGCGTGGCCGACACAAACGACATCGCCTTCCAGGCGGTGCGTATCGGTCACGGCGGGGCGCTCGCGCCCGGTATCTACTGTCGCATCGGCCTGGGCGGGATCACCGGCCACAGGGACTTCGCCCGCGATACCGGCGCGCTCTGCCGTCCCGAGGACGCCGCCCGGGTGGCGACCGCCCTGCTCCACGTCTTCGTCGAACATGCCGACCGCACCAACCGCAAGCGGGCGCGGCTGAAATACCTGCTGGAGGCAAAGGGCCTCGACTGGGTCGTCGCCCGCGCCGAGGAGAAGTTGGAGGCGCGGGGCATCGCGCTCCTGCGCCAGGGGACGGAACACGACGCCCCCCGCCCCGCCATCGACCGCCAGGGCCATGTCGGCGCCCACGATCAGGCGGACGGCGCCCGGTATCTCGGCGTCGCGCTGGAGATGGGGCGCCTGTCGCCCGAGCAGATGCGCCTGCTCGGCCGCCTCGCGCTGGAGGAGGGGCGCAACGACCTGCGCCTGACCGTGTGGCAGAACGTGCTGCTGCCCCATGTCCCGTCGCACCGCACCGAGGCCGTGCGCGGCGAGCTGGCCCGCGCGGGATTGCCGACCACGGCCACCGCCTTCGCGGCCGGCGCCGTCGCCTGCACGGGCAAATGGGCCTGCAAGTTCGGCCTGGCGCAGACCAAGGCGGACGGCACCGCGCTGGTGCGGCACCTGTCCGAGCGGTTCACGCTGGACCAGCCCATCAACATCCACCTGACCGGTTGCCCGAATTCCTGCGCGCAGCATTACATCGGCGATATCGGCCTGATGGGCGCCACGCTGCCCGAGGGGGGCGAGGGCTACATGATCGTGCTCGGCGGGGGCACGGATGCCGACGAGCAGCTCGCCCGACCGCTGACCGGCCCGGTCCCGGCGGCCGAGATCAACGCCACCGTCGAGACCGTCATCGGGGCCTATCTCGACCGTCGGGCGCCGGGCGAGAGCTTCCTCGCCTTCGTGCGGCGCCTGCCGGACGCGTCGCTTCCCTCCCTTCTTGATCGCGGCATTGCCGCCTGAGTGGAGATGCTGCCATGACCAGACCCGATCCCGCCCTCGCCGCCCTGGCGGACGCCCCGGCGCAATCCTTCCTGCCGGCCGACGCGCCCTTCGACGCCGACCAGCGGACCTTCCTCAACGGTCTGCTCGCGGGCCTCGCCGCCGCCGTCCGGGCGCAGGACACCGCGGCCCCGGCCCGGGCGGGCACCGCCCTGAAGATCCTCTTCGGATCGCAGACGGGGACCGCCGAGGCGCTGTCGAAGGATCTGCGGAAATTCGCGGCCACGCAGGGCTTCGACGCGACGGTGGGCGAACTCGACTCGGTCGCGCCCGCCGACCTCGCGGCGGCGAACCATCTTCTGCTCGTCGTCGCGACGACGGGCGAGGGCGAACCCTGCGACAATGCCCGCCGCTTCCACGCCGCGCTGATGGCCCCTGACGCGCCCGCCCTGCCCGCGACGCTGAACTACAGCGTCCTGGGTCTTGGCGACGTGTCCTACCCCGCCTTCAACGAGGCGGCGAAGCAGGTCGACGCCCGCATGGCCGAACTCGGCGCCACCCGCGTGCGCGCGGCGGCGCTCTGCGACGTGGCCTACGAGGACGAATACGCGGCGTGGAAGGCCGAGATCTTCGCCACG
This sequence comes from uncultured Paracoccaceae bacterium, assembly GCA_947487205.1. Lineage (GTDB taxonomy): Bacteria > Pseudomonadota > Alphaproteobacteria > Rhodobacterales > Rhodobacteraceae > Palleronia. The sequence continues at coordinate 78,551 of CANKVU010000019.1, forward strand.
CCGGCCTTCTCGGAGGCGGCGGGAGAGGCCGCGGCGCCCTCGACGCTGGCCGACGAGCCCGAACCCACCTTCACCAAGGCCCGGCCCTTCACCGCGACCGTGCTCGACATTCGCCGCCTCAGCGGCGCCGGGGCCGGCAAGGTGGTCAACCACGTGGAGATCTCGCTATCGGGCGGCGGGGCGGATCTCGAGTATCGCGCGGGCGACGCGCTTGGCCTCTGGCCCGTGAACGACCCCGCCGAGGTGGCCGCGATCCTCGCGGCGGCGGGCTTCACGGGCGCGGAGGTCGTGGGGCTGAAGGCCGGCCCGGCGAAGCTGCGTACCGCGCTCCTGTCGGTCTTCGACCTGGCCACCGTGACCCCGGCGGCCCGGACGGCCTGGGCCGTCGGCGAGGCTCCGGCGGAATGTCACGTGATCGACCTGTTGAGGGCCGGTGTCGCCGGGCTGACGCCGCAGGTCCTGGTGGACGGGCTGCGACCGCTTCAATCGCGACTCTATTCCATTTCCTCCTCGCCGGAGGCCCATCCGGGCGAGGTTCACCTGACGGTGGGCGAACTGCGCTACGATTTGCACGGAACGGAGCGGAGGGGCTGCGCCTCGAACTTCCTGGGCGGGCGCGTCCGGCCCGGCAGCACGGTGGGGGTGTTCGTCCAGCGCGCCGCCCATTTCCACCCGCCCGAGGAGGGCCGCCCCCTCATCATGATCGGACCGGGCACCGGCATCGCCCCGTTCCGCGCCTTCCTGGAGGAGCGCGCGGCCCGCGGGGCGCGGGGGGAGAACTGGCTGTTCTTCGGCGACCGGACCGAGGCGCGCGATTACCTCTATCGCGATCAGGTCGAGGGGTGGCGCGACGCGGGCCTGCTGACCCGCCTGTCGCTGGCCTGGTCGCGTGACGGCGCCGCCAAGCACTACGTCCAGGACCTGATCCGCCGGGATGCGGCCGAGTTCTTCGCATGGCTCGAACGCGGCGCGGCGATCTATGTCTGCGGCGACGCGGCGCGCATGGCCGCCGACGTGGACCGTGCCATCCACGAGGTCGTCGCCGGCGCCGGGCAGATGGACGAGGACGCGGCTGCGGCCTATGTCGACGCGCTGATCCGCGATCACCGATACCGCCGGGACGTCTACTGAATTTCGGCCCGCGCGGCCGGCGGGGCCCGTGAAATCGCCCTCCGCCGCGTTCGGCGCGTGTGGACGAACCTCCCGGCCCGGCAACGCCAGAGGCCGGTGCCGAAGATCGGCCACGGAATCGCCGGCACCTGCCGCGGGTGCGCCATATCGTCGCCGGGCTTGACCTTTAGGGATCGGCGCCATGCTGCGCGCCTGGGACCTCATCGATTTCGGACCGGACCTCTCCCGGGTCCGCCGCACCGCCCGCGTGATCGCGGAGACGGCCGAGGACGCTGTCCGCCTGTGCCCCGGCGAGCTAGTGATCCCGTTCCCGGCCGAGATGCCGGCCAGCGCCGAACCGCCGCTGCCGACGCGCTCGGTGGCGTGGATCTACGCCGCCTGACGACCGATCCGGGCCCGTTCGTGCCTTACGCCCCCGGGCGGGATATTCCCGCGGTCAAGCCGTCAGCCCCCCCGACCGCGGACATCGACCGGGACGCGGCCCTCGCCCAGCCGGGCCCGATGGCGGAGCTGCCCGTCGGCGTCGGACACGATCCGGCCCGCCGCGCCGGTGCCCGCGTCGAAGCCCGCGTCGAGGCCTTCGAACAGGTCGCGCCCCGCGGCGGCGTTGGCCACCATCCAGCGGCTCGCGAGCGCGGCAGCGGCGGAGGTCCCGACGAGGCGGGCGCCCGAGCCCGAAACCGTGCCGATCGACCGCAGCCCCGGCAGCGCGGCGCTCTCGTCGGACGGGGCGGCGAGCGTCGGCTGCGCGCCCCAGGCCACCAGGCCCGCCGCATCGGTCCGCAGGCCCCCGGCGCTCGAATAGCTCGCCGCCCGGTCCGTGCCGCCCACGCTCCCCGCGACCCTGGTGGCTGACGGCGCGCCGCAGATGGCGCTGTAGCAGCCGAAGCCTCGAACGAGTCCGGGCGGCCCTTCGAGCCGGCTCTGCCGTCCGCCCATGCGCATCGTCTCGGGATCGTCGTCGCGTTGGACCCAGAGGTCGAGGGTCTGGCCGGCCCCCAGGCGCCGCCCCTCGCCGGGGTCGATCTCGATGGTCCAGAGGCCGGCGGGCAGGCGGCGGCCGCGGCCGCTTTCCGCCGTCGGGATCACCGCCACGATGACCCGCCACCGCGTGCCGCGATCGAGATCCACGGAGAGCTGCCCGACATTGCGCCCGCCCAGCTCGATCTCGACGAAGCGGCGCGGATCTCCGACGGGATCGGCGTCCGGGTCGGGCGACAGCGCGATGCGGTCGCCGGCGTCGAGCACCGTTCCCGGCGGCGGCGTCAGCCGCACCTCCCACCCGGCGGGGTCGAGGCCCTCGGGGAGCCAGATCTCGAGATAGCTCGAGGTGCGATCGCCGGGCGGAAGCCGCCAGCCGATCCGCGCCGCTCCCTGCCCCATCTCGGCGGCCGTGAACTGCGCGTGCATGCGGCTGGCGAAGGTGTTGCCCATCGGCAGGACGATCGCGGTCCGCGGCTCGATCAGGCGGCGCCGCGTCAGCAATTCCTCCATCGAGAGCTCCAGGCCGGATTGCCCGTCATGGCGCCCCGCGCTCCAGCCGTAGGAGAAGTTGACGACCAGCGGCAGCGGCGCGGTGCCGCAGGCGCGCGCGATCTCGTCCGCCCGGCAGAACACGTAATGCAGCGCCGCCAGCATGAACATCTCCTTGCCGAAACCCGACGTGTCCCAGGCGACGGTGTTGGGAAGTTGAACGGCGACGATCTGCACCTCGTCCGGCAGGATCGGAGCGGGCAGGTGGGGATCGTTCCCGGCCGAGAGCCCCAGGATGTGGCCGCCATGGGTGGCGGACCGGTCGAGCAGGTGGCCGATCTCGGCGAGGCCGGCATCGATGGCGCCTGCCGCGCGGTAGCCCGCGCGCTCGTCCGCGCCGCATTCCGCCCGGCACCTGTCGATCAGGCCGTTCGTCAATTCGCGCCCGACCGGAACGCGTTCCCGGGCGGGGCTGGCCGCCGCCTGCAGCCACAAATGGCTGATCCGGGTACGCCCGTCGCCGCCGGTGAACGCGCGATGGAGGAAAGGCAGCCCGTCGTCGATCACGCCTATCACGGCGCGGGGGCGGCGCAGGGGCGCGCGCCAGTCGCGCGCCGCGTCCTGCGGCCGGTACGCATCGGTCCACGAGGCCGCGGCGACCGGCATGTTGAGCCGTATGCGCGGGGTGAAGCCGGGCCGGGCGAGCGATCCGATCCGCCGCGCGATCGCCCGGTCGAGGCTGAGCGCGCCCCCGGCATCATTCCGAAAGAGGAAGGGCGTGACCGCATGGTCCGCATCCGCATCGGGCCATAGCGGCGGCAGGCGGACCTCGTCGCCGTCCATCGCGCGCGGATCGCCCGCCCCTTCGAGGATCGCGGCCACGCAGGTCGCATCGGTGCGCCGCGCCGCCGGGAAGGCGAAGGGATGCCCGAGTTCGGCGGAATAGACCCAGCGCTCGTAGGGTCCCGCGTAGCGGTCCAGCCGCTCCTCGGGCGCGCGGTGCGCGAACATGTCAGCCGCCCCGACGCTCGGCCACGGCCTTCGACCACAGCCAGGTCAGGGCCGGTCCGGGCCGCGCCGGCGCCAGGGGCGATGCGCCGTGGCGGAGGCCCGCGGCGGCCGACGCCGCGCCGTCGCGCCAATCGGCGTCGAAGAAGTCCACGTCGGCCGGCGCGAAGGCCGCGTGGGGGACCTCCGGGCCCTGGCCGCAGCGGCCGAGGATCGCGGCACCGACGGCCCGGCCGAGCGTCGCGCCCGCCCAGCTGTCGATGGGGTAATGCACGCCCGCGACGGTGCGGTTCACGGCGATCCGTTCGGCGAGCCCGCGCAACATCGCCACGCGGGCCGGCCCGTCGGCGAAGGCGCCCCACGCGGCCAGAAGGCCCTCCAGCACCGTGAGCACGGCATAGGCCTCGGTGGCGTGGGCCGACGGGTAGGCGCCGTGCCCCGGCGTCGGGATCATCGGCAACAGGCGCCCGTCCACCTGGTCGGGACGGCGGACGCAGAGATCGAGCTTGAGGATCATCGCGCAATGCGCCGCGACCACCTGCGTCGCGGTCACGAGTTCGAAGGTCCGGGGGGTCTCGGCCGCCGTCAGGCCCAGGATCATCGCGAAATAGGGCGTCGGGAAACCCAGTTGCGACAGGATCTCGGGGCCGCGCTCGTCGCGCAGGACCGCGTAATCGGCAACCCGGCGGACCTGTGCGGCCAGCAGATCGGGCCCGGGCGGGCCGAGCGTCACCCGGTCCGCGCCGTCGATGGCGAGCGTCGCCCCGTCCGTATCGAAGCGCCAGGAGAGGCCGCAGAGGAACTCGGTCAGGTAGAGCGATCCGCGCACCCAGACCGCAAGCCGGGCGAACCGGTCGGGATCGTTCGGATCGACGGGACGCGGCGCGGCCGCTGCGGCGTCGCCGGCCAGGTGGCGCAGCGCCTCCGCCGTGGTGGCGAGGCCGGCCGTGGTGGCCGGGTCGTAGCTACCGGGGTCGCCGGCGCCCAGGAACCCGCCCAGCCCCGTCATCTGCGCCCCGCCGCCGGCCGGCACACCGCCGAAGCCCCCGAAACCGCCGAAGCCGCCGAAGCCGCCGAAGCCGCCAAAACCCCCGAACCCGCCCGATTGGCTCATCCCGTGGTCCCTCCCCTAAACCGTCACGGCAGGCCCGCCGCCTGCATCGCCTCGATCACCAGCCGTCCGGTCCGGTTCCCGGCCGAGGGGTGGTTGCACCGGTACTCGTCGATCCGGAACTCGGGAAAGCTGCCGCGCAGCACCTCCCCCGTCGCGCGCGCCCCGTCGCCGTCGCCCAGGCAATATTGCGCGGTCAGCTTCGAGCGCAGCGTCGAGATATGGCGGTCGTTCGCCGCCAGGCTGCGATCCGCGTATTCGACGGCCGTCGCGTAATTCCCGGCCGCCACGTTCGCGCTGCTCGCGAGGCTGTCGTAGTAATAGCCGAACGGGTCGATGGGCGAGAGGCGCCGCGCGGTGTCGGTCGCGCTCACCGCCGCCGCGCCCTGGTCCTGGAAGGCCAGGAGCGCCCCGCGGAGGAGCCAGGCGAGGCTCTCGTTCGGGTTGAGGTCGAGGGCGACCGCATAGCGCTGCGCGGCGGCGTCCATCTCGGAGAGCAGGTTGGCCCGCACGAAGCCGTCGATCGTCAACGCGAAGCTGGACCCGGGGTCGAGATCGAGCGCGCGCCCGGTGCAGTCGAGCGCCCGGCGCACGTCGCCCGCGCGGTCGGTCGAATAGCCCTTGAAGACATTGAGGACATGCCACTTGCCGAGCCAGGCATGGGCATCGGGCGCGTGGGGCGCGCGCGCCGCCGCCTCCGTGAGGTAGAGGCGCGCGTTGAGGAAGTCGCGCATCGTGCGCCGGTGCATGGACGAGATGCCGCCGATCAGCACCTCGTGGTCGGGGATGGTCGGCAGGCTCGCTCCGCGCAGGTTGGACAGCGTCGTCTCGGCGACCGAGCGGCCGATGGCCCGCAGCACCTCGCCCAGCCGGTCGGGGAGCGTTCCTGCGGCCTGCGCGGCCGGGCAGACGAGGCTGCGGTTCCACAGGATCCTCCCGCTCGCCATGTCGACGAAATCGAAATCGCAGACGATATCGCGGCCGGTCGCGCGCAGGGCCCCGGTGACGAGGTAATCGACATCGAGGCGCTGGCGGACCTCGGCGATGTCGATCGACCGGCTGGCCATGCGACGCCCCGACAGGTGGGAGATCACCGCCAGAAGGTTCGACCGCGACAGGGCGCGGCAGAATTCCTCGGCCACCCAGTCGCCCAGCACCCGCAGCGCGGGATCGCCGTCCGGCACGGTCAGCGGCAGCGCGCTGATGCGGGGCCTGAGCCGCGAGGCCCCGTCCCGCGTCGCGCGGCCGGGCAGCACGGACCGGAGATCGGGGTGCGCCCGCATCTCGTCGCGCCAGGCCAGGAAGGCCGGTTCCCGGATGCCGAGATCGTGGAGGAACGGACCCTCTCCGGGGCGGATGTGGCAGAGGTCGAGCCGCAGCTGCACGTCGCTCGCCGTGGTATGCAGGAGCGTCGCGAAATCCGGGCCCATCGCCTTGCGCAGGTCCGACAGCGCCCGGCGCAGGTTCTGGTGGCCGCTGTCGTAATCAGCCGCCCCCCACAGCATGTCCTGGAGGTAGGCGCGCGAGCGTCGGCCCATCGGTGCGGTGGCGAGCAGCGCGAAGAGCGCGCGATGCTTGGCGCCGCGCAGGTCGCGGCGCGGCGGCCCGGCGAGCGCCACCGCGCAGGTTCCGAAGAATGAAAGCTCGAGTGTCGGCACCGGCTTACCTTCGATGATGTTGCGTAATCCTACGCTACCCCATCGGCCCGCGTCGAGATAGCGCATCACAGTGATTTCACGCCGCAACGGCCCGCCCCCGTTCCTAGGCTCGACATCGATGTCAGGAGCGAGCCGATGACCCGACACGACGACGATCTTCCGCCCTTCGCCGACCTTTTCGAGTTCTACCAGAGCTGGGGCGCCCATCGGGGATGCATGACGGCCCTGGCTGCCTCGCGCCGGCTCGCGCCCGAGGAGCGCCGCGTGCTGCGCGTGATGATCGAGGTGATCGACCGCGTCGGCCCCGAGGACCTGTCCCGCCCCGACTGAACGCCCCCCGTCGCTCTTCGTGCCGGCAATGCCGCTCCCCCGTGTCCGCGGAGCGATGGCGCTGTGCCCGTACCCGGTGGCGGCCGCGCTTCACACCGAACTCACGCCTCTTTCACTCACCCCGCGATCTCTCCGGCGGGCACGGTTCTCGCATCCTCACGCCCCGCAGCGGGCTCACAGCGCGGAGAGACCGACATGAAACTCGACCAGATGATGGGCTACGTCGTGGACCGGCTCTACGAGGGCCTGACCGGCGGGACGGCGGATCTGCCGCTGCCCGACGACGTGCAGCTGAACTTCATTCAGCCCGGCCTGCCGTTCCACGAAAGCTTCTTCGACTTCGCGATCGCCGGGCCGTTCTCGGGCCCGACGCCCGCCACGCTCGATTATTTCCGCGACCTCGTCGAGACGCTGATGGGGCCGCAGGACCAGGGCGGCGGCGAAGAGGTCGGCGAGGCCGAGCCGCGCCCGATGGGCATGGATCGCGACGCGGCGATCGAGGAGGCCAAGCGGATGTACCAGCAGGGCCTGCTCGGCTCCTGGGAGCAATGGTCGCGGCTGGTGGATTTCATCCCCGCGAACAAGCCCACCGGCATAAAGTGGTCCGCCGAGCGCGGCGCGGGCAAGCACAAGCACGTCTCGGTGGTCTACGCGCAGAACAACCGGAACCTGAGCGATGTCTACGCCGACACGCTGCGGCTCTGCGAGATGGCCGATGACGAGCTCGACGCCGATCAGGAGGCGCTCATTGAGCGGATGCGCAACCTTCTGTCGGTCGAGGTCGATGTCGAGGATTTCCTGACCGGCGAGGTCACGAAGGAGAACCGCCCGAGCCCCGCGATGATGGCCTACACGGCCAAGAAGCAGGTCTACGAGGATGCGGTGATCGAATACGCGACCAACCTCGCCCAGGCCAATAACGGCACCGCCGAGGACCTGACGCGGTGGCAGCAGACCGGCGGGATCTACAAGCGCCGGGCGACGGAGGCGCTGCGCGACTGGATCGCCAACGGCTACAAGAACGACATCGAGCGCGCGCAGGCGATGATCTCGCACATCACCGGTCGCTCGATGGTGCTGTGGAAGGACAATCTCCTCCAGCAGATCGACCAGACGGAGATGAACACGACCGGCCAGTTCGGCTACGCCTTCCAGCCCGCGACCGTGATCCCCGGCGCCTTCGCCAGGTCCGAGGGCTGGACCCGCTTCTCCGAGCGCAGCCTCGCCACCAAGATGTCCTCGTCCTCCTCGACGCGGTCGGGCAGCGCCAAGTTCGGCCTCTCGCTCGGCTTCTTCACGATCGGGGGCGGCGGTGGCGGCGGCAGCGCCACCCGCGAACAGAATTACGAGATGGACAGTTTCGGCATCGAGTTCTCCTACGCCCCGGTGGAGATCGTGCGGCCCTGGTTCCACCCCGGCTTCTTCCTGTCGCGCGGCTGGCGCCCGACCGTCGGCTTCGAGCGGGACTACGGCACCGACAAGCATTCGGACGGCAAGTCGCCGCCGAGCGGCGCGATGATTGGCTATCCGACCAAGGCCCTGTTCGTGAAGGATCTCGTCATCCATTCCAGCGAGATCGTCCGCCACATGAAGGCGCATGAGAGCCACGTGAGCGGCGGCGGCTTCGTCGGCATCGGGCCGTTCTGCATCGGCGGTCGCTACCAGCAATCGAACAGGTCCTCGCAGCGCAACTTCAGCTACGAGGGGGCGTCGATCCGCGTCCACGGCATGCAGCTCGTGGGGTTCCTGTCCTCCATGCTGCCCGAATGCGCCAATCCCCATCCCGATGTCGAGACATGGGTGTGAGGGGGCGAAGATGGACAGCGGCGTTCACATCGGACTTGCGGCGTGGCTTCACCATCGCGCCGATCGAAAGGGGTTTCCGGCCTGGCCGGGCGCTCCGCTCGCCATGCGGCTCGCGCGGCTCGAAGGCGCCGAGAATGCCGAGGACATGGCGCGGGTCGCCGAGTTCTCGCGCGTGGTGAACTTCGTCGCGCGGCCCGGAGAGCCGGCGCGGCCCGGCGATGCCGACCCCCTGTGGGAGGTGCATGCCGACCTGCTGCGGCGGATGGAATTCGCCCGGCGGGCCTGGACCGAGGCGGAAAACACCGCCTTCGTCGCCGCCCGCGGGACGCTCTATGACGGCGGCGGGATGACGCCGCTCTATCGCCTTTACCAGGAGTACCGGGCCGCGCATCAGGACCTTCTCGACGCCGGCGCGCCGCCCGAGATCCTGCGCGAGGCGATGGTCGCCTGGGAACTGGAGGGCGGCAAGAGCGAGATCGAGGCCGCCCTGGCCACCGTCGAACGGCTGATGGGGCGCTCCACCCTGTCGCGGGCGCAGGCCGAGCGGGACAGTCTGATGATGTTGCCGGTGGACCCGTCGGGGGCGGATTACGCGATGACCGGGTTCTCCCCGATCTCGGTCCTCGACGCGTCCGGCTGGGTCGCGGCCAGCGCCGATATCGCCGATCTGGACGGCGCGGTCGCCCGCGCCCCGACGGACCGGACCGGCGCCTGGTCGGCCTGGCGCCAGGGCAAGACCGGCAGCGTGAGCTTCCGCTTCGCGATCCTGCTCCTCGACCGGGACTGGTTCTCGCCCGCGCTCTATGCGGCCGACGATTGGACGCTGCCCGGCGGAGACGCGGTCGCGGACGGCGCGGGCGGCGGCGCCCTCCCCGCCTATCCCCAGCGCGTCTACCTGGTGCGCGACGTGGCCCACAGGCCGGCGGCCGCGAAGCCGCCAGCGCCCGACCGGCCGGCGCGCCCGCATCCGCTCGCCGTCGCGATCCCCGTCGCGGGCCAGCGGATCGTCAAGCTCGCGGCGACACGGCCGCGGGGGCCGCTTTCGGCCGCGCTGCCCAAGGGGGTTTCGCCGGCCCGCCCGCCGGCCCTGAGCGCGGCGGCGGCACCCGGCGCACCGCTCACGCTTCGGCCGGCCATGACCTCCCAATTCGCCGCCGCGCGGCTTCCCGCCGTTCCGCGGCCGACGCTGACCGCCGAGCCGGTCGTCGCGCTTCGGCCCGGCATGGTGGAACTCGTCAGCACCCTGACGGTGCAGCGTCGGCTGGCCGTCGCGCACCAGCTCGTGACCCGAACCGCCCCGGCGGGACCGCCGGCGCCGGACCCCACGCTCTGGGCCGTGGGCTTCGGCTGCGAGACGCTTCCGAAGGCCCCCGATCCGCATCCCGGCTACGGCTGGGCTTAACCCCGAAGGAGACCCTGAGATGCTCAGATCCAATCGCTTCACCACCGTGGTCACCCCCGCGACCGCCGACCGCCTGGCCCGGGCGCACGAGAACGCGCCCCCGATCGCGCGGCGCGAACGCAATCGTGGCGCCGTCGTCGCGGTGCAGACCGCGCTCGCCTCTCTCAACAATGGCTACATGTCCGGGGCCGAGATCGACGGGTATTTCGGCAACCGCACCGCAGCCGCGGTCGAGGCCTTCCAGCGCGATTACGGCCTCATCGCGGACGGCATCGTCGGCGCCCAGGTCCTCGGGCAGCTCGATCAGATCTTCGCCGGGGATGCCGCGCGTCCGCCCCACGGCGTCAGCCTCCATATCGGCGTCGACCGTGTGGATCCGGGGCATTACGGCAGCGACCTGGCGCTGCCCTCCTGCGTCAACGATGCCCGCGAGATGGCGACCATCGCCAGCCGGCTCGGCTACGACACAGCGGTGCTCGAAAACGCCCAGGCGACCTGCTCGAACGTGGCGGGCTTCCTGCGCAACGCGGCGGTCAACCTCTTCGCGGGCGACGCGTTCTTCTTCACCTATTCGGGCCACGGCAGCCAGGTCCCGAACGACGGCGACGACACCGAGCCCGACCTCAGGGACGAGACGCTCGTGCTCTACGACCGAATGCTGGTCGACGACGAGATCTTCTCGCTCCTCGGCGAGTTCCGCGAGGGGGTGCGGGTGCACCTGGTCTTCGACAGCTGCCATTCCGGCACGGCCTTCAAGCAGCTCGCCTCGCCCGACGCGCTCGACATGATCGACGCCTCCCGCGCGGCCTTCCGCAAGGACGCCGAGGCGGGCATGAAGAGCCTCCCGGACATGCACATGCCCAAGAGCCTCGAGCCCGACCTGACGAAGCCCATCGCGGCCAAGTCCCTCGCGAAGGCACTGGCCGGCGAGCGGCCCAGGACCGTCGAACCCCAGGAGGGCGCCGATGACGTGATGTCCCAGACGGCGGATCTCTTCGCCGACCTGGCCGTCAAGACATTGACCGGGACGGCCAAGTTCGTGACCGGCGAGCAGATCTACGAGACCAACAAGGATGTCTACGACGCCGTCCGCGCCGCCGTCGGATCGAAGGAACGCGACCAGCTCGACTGCACGGTGACGGCGTTTTCGGCGGCGATGGACAACCAGACGACGCCGGCGGGCAATCCGCTGTCGCTCTTCACCTTCAACATCTCGCAGGCCTGGAGCAGGGGCACGTTCCCCGGCAGCTACTCCGACTTCCACCGCGCCGTCCTGAGCCGGTCGCGGGCCGACGCGACGCCGCAGCTGACGCCCGACGGGTCGATGGGCGCCGAGGCGCGGTTGTACGAACGCCCCTTCGCGTTCTGAGGCCGCGCGGAAACCGCGATCCCCGGCCGGGCACGCGCCCGGCCGGCGACTTGCATCGCGGCGCGTCCTGCGCGATGAGGGCGCAGCGCGGGTCTGACATTTTTGTTCCGCCCCCGAACATACGGACTATGCCCGGCATCGCGGGCCCCGGACCCCGAAAGGACAGCCCCGACATGATCCCCAGCGCCGTGATCTTCGACCTCGACGGATGCCTCGTGGACAGCGAGACGATCGCGCTGTCCTGCATCTCCGGGACGCTGGAGGAGGCCGGGTTCGAGGAGATCCGGGTGCCGACCCTGCGCAACCGCTTCCTCGGCGTCTCGCTGGAAAGGATCTGCGCCGACATCGCCGCGGAGCAGGGCCGCGATTGCCCGGAGGATTTCGCCGCACGGTTCGAATCGCGGCTCTTCGCGCGCTACGCGACCGAGTTGCGCCCGATGGACGGCGCGGAGGCCCTCCTCGCCCACCTGCGGGAAGTGGGCTTCGCCATCGCCATCGCCACCGGGGGCTCGCTGCGGCGGATGGACGAGACATTGAGGGTGGCGGGCCTCGCCCAGGCATTCGCCGGCCGCGCCTTCAGCGCCGACGAGGTCGCCGAGGGGAAGCCCGCCCCCGATCTCGTCCTCCATGCCGCCGAGCGGATCGCGACGCCCCCGGCGGCCTGCGTCGTGGTGGAGGATTCGCCGCACGGGGTCCGCGGCGCCGTCGCCGCCGGGATGCGGGCGGTGGGCTTCACGGGCGGATCGCACCTGGAGGGGATGCGCCCCGACCAGGCCGACCGCCTTCGCGACGCCGGCGCCGAGGCCGTCTTCGAGACCCTCGCAGAGATCAGCGCGCATCTGGGACGGGCACGCGCCGCGCCTTAGCCTCGCGCCCGCCCGTCCCGGGAGCCTCGTCAGATCCCGGGCACGATCCAGTCGGGTGCGATCCCCGAGCGCGTCAGCCACCCCTCGATCCGCTCCCCGGCGAAGAGCCCGTGATCGGTCACGAGGATCGTGTCCATGCCGGCCGCGCGGCCCCCGAGGATGTCGGTGTGCAACGTGTCGCCGACCATGGCGAGCCGCCCCCGCGGCAGACGCGCGGCCGCCGCGGCGAACGCATCGCCATAGGGCTTGCCGGAGAAACGCGGACGGATCCCGGTCCGGTCCTGGATGTCGTGGCCCCACCAGCCGGGCTCCAGCGACAGGCCCGCCTCGCGGGGCGCGACCAGGTCGGGATTGGCGACGACCACGGGGCGGGGCCGGGCCCGCAACTCGGCCACCAGGCGCTCCTGCAGATCCGCATTCCATCGCGCCGAGGACAGGAACAGGAAGGCCTCTGCGCCCGACCAGTCGCCGCCGTCGATCAGGTCGACGACCGGCGCGCCGATATCGCCGAAATCGTCCCGGCCGTCCGAGATCGCCGCCCACACGACGCCCTCGGCCACCGCGGCGAGTTGCCCGACGGCCACGTCGCGGCTGGACACGATCTCCGCGAGCCGGATCGGAAGGCCCGCCCGGCGGTACTTGTCAAGCGCTCCGTCCCGCCCGTGGCTGGCCGCGTTCGTGAGCACGCAGAACGGCGTGCCGCGCGCGCGCAGCGCCTCGAGGCAGTCTGCCGCACCGGGGATCGCCGTCTCGCCGACATTCAGGACGCCGTAGGAATCGAAGACGAACCCGTCGTAACGATCGGCCACCTCCAGAAGCGACGTCGTCGGGCGTGGCGCGCCGGCGAAGGTCGCCGCCGGCAGGCGCGCGCGGATGGCCTCGTACCTGGAGAAGGCCTCGGCGAGCGGGACGGTCGGCACGGGGGCAATCTCAGGCGATCTCACGCATGACCTCCCTCAGGTCGGAGAAGTTTCGGGCCAGAACCGGATAGAGGTCGCTGTAGACACCGAAGAGGCGGTCGTACTTGGCGCATTGCGACCGATCGGGCTCGTAGACGCGGCCGGTCCCGCTCATCCCGGCCACCGCCTCCTCCACGCTCGCGTAGAGGCCGGCGGCCACCGCGGCCAGCATGCCCGCGCCCAGGCAGGTGGCCTCGGCCTCGCGGGCGACCTCGACGGGGCGGTCGAACACGTCGGCCATCACCTGGCACCAGAGCGGGCTCTGCGACCCGCCCCCCATGACCAGGAAGCGTTCCGCCTCCACGCCCATCGCCGCCTCCGCGGCCCGGGTGGAGACGCGCTGTTCCATCGCCAGACCTTCGAGGATCGCGCGATAGACATGCGCCTTGCCGTGGCGCGGCGACAACCCGAACAGGGTGCCCCGCGCGGCGCTGTCCCAGTGCGGGGTCAGGACGCCGGTCAGGTAGGGCAGCGCGAGGAGCCCCTCGGCCCCTGCGGGGAGCGACGCGGCGGCGGCCTCGAGGATCCGTTCCGGCGAAAGGTCGAGGCCGAAGGCATTCGCGCGGATGTCCGAGAAATTGTCGACGAACCAGTTGATGTTGTAGGTTCCGCCGCCGAAGAACGTCTCGATCAGGTAGGTTCGCGGCACGCCCCCCGACATGGTGCGGAACGCCCGGTCGGCGCGGTATTCCGCGCTGTAGGTGCCCGAGACGATGCCGGTGCCGAGGTTGAGATAGGCGTCGCCCGGCCGGGTGATCCCGACGCCGAGACCCGCCGCCTGCCCGTCGCCCAGGCCCGCGACCACCGGCAGGTCCCGCCGGAGCCCCAGCTGATCGGCGGCCCGTGCCGAGAGCGCGCCGATCACCTCGCCCGGCGCGTGGATCTGCGGGAAATGGTCCCGGGTCAGGCCCGCCTGGTCGATCAGCCCGTCGTCGAGGGTGAAGTCGCGCAGGTCCAGCACGCCCAGCGGATCGACGCTGCCCCACGAGCTTGTCCATTCTCCGGTCAGGCGGTGGACGAGATAGGTATGCACGTCCGCCACGTGGACGGCGCTGTCCATCGTGCGGGGCTCGTGCGCGCGCAGCCACAGCATCTTGTACCAGCTCGTCGCCGTGTTCGGCGGCTTGCCGGTGATGCGGTGGACCTCCTCCGAGCCGTGTTCCTGCACCTCGAGCGCGGCGCGGGTGTCGAGCCACAGGAGCGCCGGGCGCAGGGCGTGGCCCGCCCCGTCGAGGCAGGCGAACGTTTCCCGCTGGTGGGTGATCGACATCGCCGCCAGCCGCGCCGGATCGATCTGCCGGCAGGCCTGCCCGATCGCTTCCACGGTCGAGCGCCACCAGAGCGTGGGGTCCTGCTCGCCCCAGCCCGGCTGCGGCGAGGCGTGGCCGAAGGTGGTGCGCCCCATCGCGACGGACCGGCCGGCCATGTCCCAGACGACCGCCTTGGCCGAGGTGGTCGAGCAATCGATGCCGAGGACGAGGTCGCCGCTCATGGCGCGCCCTCCTCAGCCGCGGCGCAGGCGGCCTCCACCCGGGCCAGCACGCGGGACACGCCGTCGTCGTCCCACCACCCGGCCTGGCGCAGCAGGTCCGCGACGGTGAAGCGTTCGCGCATGAACTGGCACTTGCCCACCACCCAGGCGTTGAGCGCGGCATCGGGTGCGGGATCGAGGTCGGCGCTGCGCTTCGCCGCGCCCGCCCGGTGCAGGAGCGCCGCGATCCGCGCCGCGTCCAGGGTGATCGCGTCGTGGCGGTCGCGCAGAGCCGGCCAGTCGGCGAGCGCCGCCTCGACCTGCGGGCGCGCGGCGTGCCAGCGCACCAGCTTGTCGCGGTACCGCGACCAGCATTCCTCACCGATGCGGCCCGTGGGGTCGAGCGTCGCGAAGGCGGCGCGCACCTCGTCCTCCTGCGCGTCGATATCGGGAAAGAGGTCCGCGGCGGCGACGGGACGGCGCTCCATGCGGTCGGCGAATTCCTCCCAGGCGGCAGCCCGGATCACGCATCCCACGCCGACCTGCGCGCCGTGAAGGCCCATCGCCTCGTGCCGCTCGCCATGGACCATGTCGAGCATGTGGCTGAAGAGGTGCTCCATGCCCGAAAGCGACGCGGTCGTGCCGCCCACGCCGGTGACGATGCCGCGCATCGCCAGCGCCCGGGCCAGCCGCTCGGTCGCCACCGCCCCGCCGCCGGGGATGCCGGAGGCCCATTCCTCGACCCCCTCGCCGCACATCGCCAGGATGTCCACCAGGATCGGCGCGAAGGTGTCGTCCATCCCCATCTGCGCGGCGACGAGCCAGTCGCCGGGGGCGCTGTAGATCGACAGGAGTTCCCCGAACCCCGACGCGGTCAGGACGTGGGGCGCTTCGCACACGACCCCGACATCGGCGATGACGGCCTCGGGCCAGCGCGACGGCAGCGTCTTCTTGACGCCGTTCTTCAGCACCACCGAGACGTTGTCGGTGAAGCCGTCGACGGATGCCGCGGTCTGCACGACGACATGGGTGGCGATCCCGGCCCGTTCGGCCGCGACCTTGGCGATGTCGGTGATCGTGCCGCCGCCGACGGACACGATGCAATCCGCCCCGCGCACCGCCTGCGTCGCCGTATCGAGGATCGCCGCCTCGGCATGCAGGACTGCCTGGCCGTCGTCGAGCACCACGCGCTCCACATCGAAGCGGTCGGACAGGTCCCGCTCGACCCGCGCCTTCACGTCGGCCCCGTCGCGGCGGATCGTGACGGGATCGACCATCAGCCGCACCCTGCGCGCGCCCTGGGGGACGTGCCGGGCGACGATCCCCACCAGATCGTCGAGGGCGTCCGGGGCGACGACGATCTCAGCCGTGCCGAGCGGGGTGAACTGGGATCGCGGATCGTTCCGGGACAGGACCGCACGCACCTTGTCGAGGCTGGCGAGGTCCGAAAGGTCGAGATCGAGCGCCATGGCGGCCTCCTCAGGTTCCGATGCGGGTCAGGATTTCGTCCGGCGGTCGAGCATCACCGCGACGATGATGGCCCCGCCGATGACCACGGGCTGCAGGTTCGGCGACACGTTGAGCAGCGCCATGCCGTTCTGCAGGACGCCGATGATCATGAGGCCGACGAAGGTCCCCAGCATGCCCCCCGACCCCCCCGCGAGGCTGGCTCCCCCGATCACGACCACCGCGATGACGCTCAGAAGGTCGTTGACCCCCGCGGTCGGCTGCGCGGAATCGAGCCGCGATGTGACGATGAGGCCCGCCAGCGCCGCAAAGAACCCGGCCAGGGAATAGACCCCGACCTTGACCCGGCGGGTATGGATGCCGGACAGGCGCGCGACCTCCTCGCTGCCGCCGATCGCATAGAGCGCGCGCCCGGTGGGCCGGAAGTTCAGCCAGAAGGCGACCGCCAGGAACACCGCGCCCATCAGGATCATCTCGAGCGGAATCCCCAGCAGGCGCACCCGCGTCAGCGTCGAGAAATGGTCCGGGAAGCCGGTGATCGGGCTTCCGTTCGTCACATAGAGGGCCAGCCCGGTGCAGGCGGACATGGTCGCCAGCGTCGCCACGAAGGGCTGGATCCGTCCATAGGTGGCCAGGATCCCGTTCACGAAGCCGACGAAGGTGCCGACCAGCAGGCCGGCCAGCATCGCCAGCGGAAACGGGATGCCGAAATCGCGGTAGAACCAGGCGTTCACCATCACGCTGAGGGCCAGGACCGCGCCCACCGACAGGTCGATGCCGCCGGTGATGATCACGAGCGCGGCGCCGACCGACATGATGCCGATCTCGGACACCTGGCTGAAGATGTTGAAGATGTTGCGGGTGGTCAGGAAATAGGGCGACAGGAACGAGAACACCGCGCAGACGAGGATCAGGCCGATCAGCGGCCCCGGGATCGCCTGCGCGGCCCGGCCCAGGACGGCGGAGGCGGGGCCGGCGGTCGTCCTGTCTCCGGCGACATTGGGCTTGGACTGCGACATGACGGTAACTGCCTTTCTTCTGTGACCCGCGCGGGGGTGACGTTCAATCGCCGACGGCCAGGGCCATCACACGTTCGGGGGTGGCGTCCGCGCGGCTCAGGATCCCGCTCGACCGGCCCTCGCACATGACGAGAATCCGGTGCGACAGGCCCAGCACCTCCTCCAGTTCGGAGGAGACGACGATGACGCCGATGCCGGCGGCCGCGAGCTGACGCAGGATCTCGTAGATCGCCATCTTGGCGCCCACGTCGACGCCGCGCGTCGGCTCGTCGACGATGAAGACCCGCGGATCGTGCACCAGCCATTTCGCCAGCAGGACCTTCTGCTGGTTGCCCCCCGACATCGAACCGACCGGCAGGTTCATGCGGCCGCGGATGTCGAACCGCGCCTTCTGGTCGCGCCCGATGCCCTCGACGGTGCCGGGCATGACGGTGCCGAACCGGGTCAGTTCCCTTTCCCAGGGCAGCGTGATGTTCTCGGCCGCGGTGCGATCGAGGTTCAGCCCGAGCCCCTTGCGGTCTTCGGGGACCATCGAGATCCCGGCCTCCATCGCGCCCTTCGGCGTCGAGACGCGCACCTCGCGGCCCTCGACCTCGATCCTGCCCCGGTCGAGCTGGTCCGCGCCGGCGATCGCCCGCACGACATCGGTCCGACCGGCGCCCACCAGGCCCGCGATCCCGAGGATCTCGCCCTGATGCAGCTCGAAGGAGATGTCCTCGAAGGCGCCGGTCCGGCCCGCGCCCTCGACCTTCAGCACCACCTGGTCGCGGTGCGGTTCGGGGGCGTGGTGGCCGAAGGTGAATTCCCGGCCGACCATGGCGTTGATCATCGCCTGCGTCTTGGGTGCGCCATCCTCCCAGAGCGCGACGCTCTCTCCGTCGCGCAGGCAGAGGACCTGATCGGCGATCGCACGCACCTCGTCGAGCCGGTGAGAGACATAGATCACGCCGGTGCCCGCATCGCGAAGCGACCGGACCAGCCCCAGGATATGCTCTGCCTCGGATTCCCCGAGCGAGGCCGTCGGCTCGTCGAAGATGACGTAGTTCGGCCTGCGCAGGATCGCCTTGGCAATCTCGATCCCCTGCTGCTGGGCCATCGACAGCCCCCTGACGGGCCGCCGCGGGTCGAGGCGGACCCCGATGGAGTCCAGGACCTCGCGCGCCTGCTCCTCCATCCCGGCCCGGTCGATCCGGCCGGCCCGGGTCGGCAGACGGCCGAGAAACAGGTTCTCGGCGACCGAGAGGCCCGGCAAGAGCCGGATCTCCTGGTGGATCAGCGCCACCCCCCGGTCGATCGCGTCCGACGGCGAGGTCGGCGCATAGGCCGCCCCGTCGAGCCACATGCTCCCGCCCGAGGGCTGCACCACGCCGGCGATGATCGAATTGAAGGTCGATTTACCGGCCCCGTTCTCGCCGATCAGCGCGCAGACGCGGCCCGGCTCCAGATTCAGGTCGACGGATTTCAGGACCTCGATCTTCCCGTAGGATTTCACGAGGCCACGGCAATGCAGGCCGGTTTCGGCCGGAACGTCGGTATCCATGCCGGGTGCCCCCCAAACAGGTTGCCGGAGCGGCGGCGGCGCGGGCCCTGCAAGCGTCGCGGGCCCGCGCCGGGACCGCGCCTCAGTACATCGAATCCGCGGCCGGCCCGTAGAAGTCGCTGGCCTTGTACTCGCCGACATTCTCCTTCGTGATCAGGACGGCGTCCTGGTACTGGATCTCGGGGATGTCGCCGCCCTCGCCGTTCATGATCCGGATCGCCTGCTCGACGGCCATCTGGCCCATCTTGTAGGGCACCTGCGCCATGGTCGCCTGGACCAGTCCCGCCTCGATCCCCTGGAACATGGTCGGGAACCCGTCGATGCCGACCGAGATCAGTCCCTCGACGCCGGCCTGCTGGGCCGCCTTCGCCGCGCCGAGCGCCATCGCGTCGCTCTCGGCGAAGACGCCCTGCAGGTCGGGGTTCGCGATCATGATGTTCTGCGCGGCCTTGAAGGCTTCGTTCTCGTCCCAGTTGGCGGTCTGCGTGGCCACCACCTCCACGTCCGGGTAATTCTCCAGCGCCTCGTTGCATCCCTGGCTGCGCTGCTGCTCGGCGGTCGAGCCCAGCACGCCGCGCAGGATCGCGATCTGCCCCGATCCGCCCATCTCGTCGAACATCCAGCTGCACAGCTCGCGCGCCGCCTTCACGCTGTCGGTGGCGATGAAGGTGGCCAATTCGCCGCTGCCCGATTCGGGCCGCTGGTCGACGGCGATCACCGGGACGCCGGCATCGTTCGCGGCCTGCACGCCGGACTGGGCCGCGGTCGAATCCTGCGAGATGAAGATCAGCGCCCCGATCTGCTGGACCAGCAGGTTCTGGACCTGGTTGATCTGCTCGCGGGAATTGTTCGAGGCGGAAGCCACGCTCAACTCGTAGCCGGCCTCCTCGGCGGCGGCGCGCATGCCGTCGACGGCCGCCACGTAGAACAGCGATTTCTGGTCCGCCACGGACACGCCGATCACCGGCTTGTCCTGTGCCTGGACCGCGACGGGCGCCAGGGCCGCGGCACAGACCGCCCCCATGAGCCCCCGGATTGCCGAACGTCTGTTTGTCATCACAATCAATCTCCTCCTCTGTGGTCGAGGCGTGCCGCCTCGGTGATCCTGCCGGTCCGGTCAGTCGGGACCGCCCCGTTGCAGCCGGTCCCTGAGGCGGGCCATGAAGCCCGCCGCCCCCGTGCCGTCCACGGCGCGGTGATCGGATGTCAGCGTCATCTCGGCGATCTGGCGCCAGTCGGGCGTGCCGTCGTTCCACACGTAGCGGTGGTTGGTGCGCCCGACGGCCAGGATCCCCACCTGCGGCGGGTTCAGGATGGCCGTGAACTGGGTCACGTCGAACATGCCCAGGTTCGAGATGGTGAAGGTGGCGCCGGTCACGTCCGCGATCGCGATCCGCCCGGCGCGGACCTTGTCGACCAGCGATCGGCGCGTCTCGGCGATCTCGGACAGCGACAGCGTGTCCGCCCCGCGGATGACGGGCACCGTCAGGCCGCGGTCCGAGGCGACGGCGAGGCCGATATTGACCTCGTCGTAGCGGATCACCGTGTCGTCCCGGAAATGCGCGTTGAGCGTCGCGTCCTCCTTCAGCGTGCGCGCCACGTCCGAGATCAGGACATCGGTGACGGTCACGCCGTCGCCCCGCCGCGCGAGCGCGCCGGCCATGTCCATCTCCACGACGATGTCGAACATCGGCGCCTGCCAGGCGGCGCTCATGGCCCGGGCCATGAGCTTTGCGGTCCGGCCCAGGGGGATCTCCCGGCCGACCGGCTCGGCGATGGCTGTCTTTGCCATGGTCCTCCTCCCTCAGGCCGCCGCGGCGGCGCGGCGCGCCGTCTTGCCGGCGCAGCCATAGAGTTTCATCTTCTCGATCGTGGCGTCGATCATCCGATCGCGCCCCTCGGCCATCGCTTCCTCCAGCTGCCGGTCGCCCCTGGCCCAGACGGCCTCGAACCCCTTGCGGAAGGCGTGGCGCAGGTCGGTATCGGCGTTGAACTTGCACACCCCCGCGGCCCTGGCGTCCCGCACCTCCTGCTCGGAAAGGCCCGATGCGCCGTGGAGGACCAGGGGAATGCCGGTCGCATCGCGGATCTCGCGCAGGCGCGTGATGCTGATCGGCTTCTCGGGTCGATCCGGGACGACCCCGTGGACGATGCCCACAGACACCGCGAGATAGTCGATGCCCGTCTCCCTCACGAAGCGCCGCGCCTCTGCCACGTCGGTGTAGTACGCCTCCCAGTCGACATCCTCGCCCGCGTCGGGGATCTTGCCCAGCTCCGCCTCGACGGGAATGCCGAAGGCGTGGGCGATTTCCACGACCTTGCGGGTGGTGGCGATGTTGTCCTCGAACGGCAGGTGGGCGCCGTCGTACATGACCGAGGTGAAGCCGAGGCGGATCGCCTCCATCACCTCGTCCCAGGAGCCGTGGTCAAGATGGAGGACGTATTCGGCCTGCGTCCGCTCGGCGACCCGGGTGGTCAGCTCGAAGGCCCGCGCGACCCCCATATGGGGGATGATCGCCCGCCCGACCTGCATGAAGACCGGCGAGGCGGCGCGCTCGGCGGCCCAGAGCAGCGCCTCGGCCGTCTCCTCGTTGTGCATGTTGTAGGCGCCGACGGCATAGCCGCCGTCCCGCGCCGCCTGGATGATCGTCCTCGGATCGGCCTGTTTCACGCTCTGTCTCCTCCTGCGGTTTCGACCTCGCGCCGGGACGCGGGCGATGTTCTCGGGGCCTCCTCCGCCCGCCCGTCCGGCAGGCCGAAGCGGCGGATATAGGTGCGGTAGGCGTCGATCTCGCGCGCGGTGCGCGCCGCGTCCCAGCCCTCGGAGCGCGCGAGCACGTCCGCGGCGCGATCGAGCGCCTCCCGCCCGCAGGTCGAGTTCAACCCGACCATCACGCGCCGGATCAGCACGTCGGTCAGCGTGCGGCAGAACTCGTTGCGGAAGGTGAAGACCAGCTCGGCCCCGATCGCCCCGGTTTCGGGGTCGAACGGAACGAGGAGCGACGGCTCCGCCCGGCCGAGGGCGAGAATGTCCCCGGCCCGCGACCCGTAGATGCCGACCAGGCGCTCGACGGTCGCGGGCCCGGCGCCGCTCAACGCCACCAGATCCTCGCGATAGGCCGCCCGGTCGTTGATGCGGGCGCCGGGGAACAGGATCTCGGCCGTGCGGCAGCGCGGCGCCTTGCGGCCGAAATGCGCGAACACCTCGTCCACCGTTTCCTCCGCCAGGCTGCGATAGGTGGTCAGCTTGCCCCCGATGATCGACAGCAGGCCCTTCAATTCCGGCGCGTGGTCGTGGATGACGTGGCTGCGCGGCACCTTCCATTCCGATTCCGCGGGCACGTAGGGAAGCGGACGGACGCCGCTATAGGTGTAGAGGATGTCGTCCCGGGTCAGGCCCGCCTCCGGCACGAGGCTGTTGACCTCTCCGAGCAGGTAATCGACTTCGGCGTCGTCGGCCCGCGCGGTATCGGGATCGCGGTCGTACTTCTTGTCGGTCGTGCCGATCAGGTACCGCTCTCCCCACGGGATGATGAGGACCAGCCGGCCGTCCTGGCGCGATTCGTAATAGACCACGTCGTCGGGCGCGCCGGGGAACGGGTCGACGATCAGATGGCTGCCCTTGGCGCCGCCGATCTGGCGCCGCTCGGCGCGGCCGCCCAGGACGGCGTCGACCCAGGGCCCGGCGGCGTTCACGACCAGCCGCGCGGCCAGCGTGTGGCGCGCCCCGGTCAGTTCGTCGACATAACGCACCCCGCGCACCTCTCCCTCCTCCTCGACGAAGCCGTCGACGCGGGCATGGGTATGGATGTGGACCCCCTCGGCATGGGCCGCGAGCGCGACCTCCACGCAGAGCCGCTCGGACCAGACCACCTGCCCGTCCATGAAGATCGCCGAGCCCTGAAGCCCGTCGGGGTCCATCTTCGGAAAGCGGCGCAGGGTCTCCTCGCGCGACAGCGTGCGGTGGGACACGGTCGACTTGTCGAAAGACAGGATGTCGTAGGCGATCATGCCCACGCGAAGCGCCCACCTCGACCGCCGGTTATGGGCGTAGAACGGGATCATGAGCGGCACCGGCACGACGAGGTGCGGCGCGAGGCGGAACAGACGCTCCCGTTCGCGCAGCGATTCCCGCACAAGGGCCACGTCCCCCTGTTCCAGGTAGCGCAGGCCGCCATGGATCAGGCGGCCCGACCAGCTCGACGTTCCGGAGCCGATATCCTCCTTCTCGACGAGGGCGACGCGCAGCCCCCGCGACGCCGCATCGCGGGCGATGCCGGCGCCGTTGATGCCGGCGCCGATCACCACAAGGTCGAAAACGTCGTCGGCCTTCTCGCTGGTCGTGGTCATGAATTGCCTCCCTCGCGCCGCCCGGGACCGGTCAGTCGTCGGTCTCGATGATCGCCAGCCGGGTCCGCACCTTCGCCTCCTCTCCCTCCTGGACGAGGATCTCGGTCAGGGTGCCGGTGGCGGGGGCCTCCAGTTCCTGGGTGGCCTTCTCGGCCTCGATCTCGGCGATGGGCTCGTCCTCGGTGACCTTGTCGCCCACCTTCTTCATCCACTGGGTGACGGTCCCTTCGCTCATCCCCATGCCCCATTGGGGCAGCAGCACGTCCACTTTCATCACTCTCGCTCCGTCTGTCTGTCTTGCGGGATCGGTCGGCTCAGTCGCGCGTCACGGCCTCGATGGCGGCGACGATGCGTTCGGTGGTCGGATAGATCTGCTCCTCCAGGGCCGGGCTGAAGGGCACCTGCATGTCCCGGGCACAGACCCTCCGGATCGGCGCCTTGAGGGAGGAATACGCCTCCTCGGCCACCACGGCGGCGATCTCGGCGGCGGCACCGCAGGTGCGATGCGCGGGCTCGGCGATCACCAGCCGGCCGGTCCGCATCACCGATTCCACGATCGTCTTGGTGTCGAGCGGAACGAGCGTGCGGGGGTCGATGACCTCGCATTCGACGCCGGTCCCGGCCATCTTCTCGGCCGCCTTGAGGGCCACCGGAACCGAGCCCGAGATCGCGACGAGCGTCACGTCGCCGCCCTCGCGCCGCGTGCGGGCCTGCCCGAAGGGGATGCGGTACTCGCCGTCCTGCACCTCCTCCTTGGCACCCCAGAGCGGCACCGCCTCGAAGGTGAGGACCGGGTCCTCGCTGTCGACGGCCTGGCGCAGCAATCCCTTGGCGTCGGACGCCGAGGCCGGGGCCATCACCTTCAATCCGGGCACGCCCATGAACATCGGGTAGGGGCGATCCGAATGATGCGCCCCGGTCGAGAGCGAGTAGAACATGGCGGAGCGGAACACCGCCGGGATCGAGCTCTGGCCGCCGAACATGTAGCGGTTCTTGGCCGCCTGGTTCACGAACTGGTCCATCGCCATGTAGAGGAAGCTCGAATAGGACAGGTCCACGATCGGCCGCAGCCCGGTCATCGCGGCGCCGATGGCGCATCCGACGATGGCCTCCTCGGCGATCGGCGTATTGCGGACCCGCGACCGGCCGAAGCGCTGGACGAAATCGCCCTGCTCGGCGCGTTCCTTGCCCCCGCCGGTGGTGCCGTAGACGTTCGCCTCCACGTCCTCGCCGATGACGACGACCCGGTCGTCGGCGACCATCGCCTCTTCCTGGGCCGCGCCGATGGCGGCGATGTAGGTCATGATGCTCATTTCACGTCCTCCAGGTCGTAGGCGTCGGTGTAGAGGTCCTCGAACGCGACGGCGGGGTCGGGATCCGGGCTGTCGAGCGCGAAACGCACGCAGGCCTCGACCTCCTCCTCGATCTCGGACTGGATGGCGTCCATCGTCGACGCGTCGGCCAGACCTTCGTCGATCAGGTGGGCGCGATGCAGGACGATCGGATCGCGGCTGGTCCACAACTCGCGCTCGTCCACGTTCCGGTAATCGACGTTGATCCGCAGACCCTCGGAATGCTCGCGGAAGCGGTAGGTCATCACTTCGACCAGCGTCGGCCCCGCGCCGGAGCGCGCGCGCTCGGCCGCCTCGGCGACGGCGGCATGCACGTCGAGGATCTCCTGGCCGTTCTCGACCCGCACGCCCGGCATGCCGAAGCCCTGCGCGCGGTCGCAGATCCGGCCGCCGGTCACGGTATGGGCGGGCGTGGACAGCGCGTAGTGGTTGTTCTCGCACAGGAAGATCACCGGCAGCTTCCAGGCAGAGGCGAGGTTCATGGCCTCGTAGAGCACCCCCTGGTTGGCCGCGCCGTCGCCGAAGAAGCACATCGCCACGCGGCCCTCGTTCAGCACCTGCGCCGAGAACCCGGCACCGACGGCGATCGGGATCGACGACCCGGTGATCCCCGACTCGCCCAGGCTGCCGACCGCCCGGTCGGCCAGGTGCAGCGATCCGCCCTTGCCGCGGCACACGCCGGTCGCCTTCCCCACGAGCTCGGCCATCAGCGGCCCGAGATCCGAGCCCATTCCGATCGGGTGGCCGTGGCTGCGGTGATTGCCGGTGATGTGGTCGCCCGTCTGCAGCGCCATGCAGGCCCCCACGACCTGCGCCTCCTGGCCGATGCTGGTATGCACCGTCCCCGGTATCTGACCGCGCTTGACCATCTTCGAGGCACGCTCGTCGAACAGGCGGATGCGCAGCATGCGCCGCTGCATCTCCAGCCTCGTCTCGACCGGCAGGCTTCCATCTAGCGCCATCGGGACCCCCTCCTCGTCCTGAACCATATGTCCGTTTAATGGTCATATGTATCAGTGTGGATGGCGTGGCAAGGAAAATCGTGACCGAAGGGGCGGATTTGAACCTAATACATAATCTATGGACAAATGAGCCAAAGCCGATAAGCAAGGCTTTTCAGGGGAATGATCGTTAACCTGGGTTGGGAACATTCCCCGGCCGAAGGGGTATCGGGGCCGGCGGGCCCTCCGGTCCGGGGCGCTGGACAGGACGCCGCCGCCGGGCCAAGGAAACCGGAACGAGACCTGATCAACCTGGAGTAACGCGCGGATGCCGGAGATCGACAGACGAAGCGGAGAGGCGGCCCGGGCCGCCTGGCTCTACTATGCCGAGGAGATGACTCAGAGCCAGGTCGCGCACAAGCTGGGCGTCAGCCGCAGCACGGTGATCCGGTTGCTGCGCCGCGCCAAGGAAACCGGGCTCGTCAACATCTCCCTCGGCGTCGCCTCGGAAACCTTTGCCGCCGAACGCGACCTCGAAGCGCGGTTCGGCCTCGAGAAGGTCCGCATCGTCCCCGTGGCGGAGGATGCCGAGATGCAGCGCCGCTGGGTCGGCCAGGTCGCGGCCGAGACGCTGGTGGAGATGGCCCGCGACGACAGCATCGTGGCGGTCAGCTGGGGCACGACCCTCCAGGCCATGGCCGATTCGCTCTTCGGCAACACCGGGCTCAAGGGGATGCAGACCGTGGCCCTCGTGGGCGGGCTCCACAATGCCAGCCGCGGCACGAACCCGTTCGAGGTAGCCGAGCAGGTCGGGCAGTTCTTCGGCGGGCTCGCCCGCGCCATCTATGCCCCCGTCTACGTCAAGAACGCCGAGACCGTGGCGGGGCTGCGCGCCGATACGGGCGTCCACGAGGCGCTGGAAATGGCGCGCAACGCCTCGCTCGTGGTGTTCGGGGTCGGGGCGCTCGACGACGAGGCGACGATGCTGAAGCTCGGCTACATCACGCCGCAGGAACACGCCTTCCTGGCCGAACGCGGGGCCGTCGGGGACATCGCCTGCCGCTGGATCGACGCCGAGGGATGCCCCGTCGACCTTCCCGACACGATCAACCCGATCAGTATCTCCCTGCGCTCGATCTCCGCGATCCCGAACCGGCTCGCGGTCGCCTTCGGGCTGCCCAAGCGGCAGATCATCCGGGCGGCGCTGCGCGGCGGCTTCGTCACCCACCTCGTCGTGGACGAGGACGTGGCGCGATTCCTCCTCGACGCGGAGGCGTGATCCCGACCTCCCCCTTGCCAATCGCCCGCGACTGGCGCATGGTTCTTTTGTTCATGTGCTAGACATATGCGCCTTGTCGATCGAGGAGCCGCCGTCGCGAGGCGGGATCGCGGGCGAAAGAGGGGGGAGCGATGATACTCGGACTCGACCTTGGGACGTCGATGGTGAAGGTCGCGGCCTTCCGTGAGGACGGCGAATGCCTCGGTACCGCGTCCCGCCGCGCGGTCCTCTGCCGCAAGGGCGGCGGCGTCATAGAACAGGATTTCGAGGATATCGTCACCTCCGTCGGCGAGGTGCTGTCGGAGGTCTGCGATGGCCTCGAAGCCGGGCCGCGGGTCATCGGCATCACCGGCCAGAGCGACGGGCTCTGGCTCCTCGACGACCGGGGCTACGCCGTCCGGCCGGCGGTCTCCTGGCTCGACGATCGCGGCAATCCCTACCTCCAGGACTGGATCGACCGGGGCATCTACGAACGGGTGTTCCGCCGGAACGGCAACGCCATCTTCCCCGGCAGCCATGCGCCGCTCATCGCGGCCCTGGCGGACGGCGACCCGGAGGCGCTCGACCGGGCCGCGACCGCAAGCTACCTCAAGGACGCGATCCTGCAACGGCTGACCGGGGTGCGCGCGACCGACGCCTCGGACGCCTCGCTGCCGTTCCTCGACATCCGCAAGCGCGACTACGACCCCGAGATCCTGCGCCTCCTCGGGCTGGAGCGGTTCGACCGGCTGCTCGCGCCGGTCCGCGCCGCCCCCGAGGCGTTCCCGATGACCGCATCCGGCGCGGCCCTGACCGGCCTGCCCGAGGGCACGCTCGTCCATGCCGGCCCGTTCGACCTGCCCGCCTGCGCCATCGGCGCCGGCGTCGACAGGGTGGGCGACGGGCTGATCACCCTCGGGACGACGCTCGCCTGCCAGGTGCTGGTCGACCGGATCGACACCGGCGGGGAACCCGCCGGGATGACGCTCTGCATGCCGCGCGACGGGCGCTGGATGCGCGCCCTGCCCGCCACGGTCGGCACCGCGACGCTGGACTGGGTGCTCGATCTGGTGGGCGCGCCGCATGGCGAGCTGGACCGCATCCTGTCCGAAAGCGCGCCGGGCGCGAACGGTGTCACCGCCCTGCCCTATTTCTCGTCGACCGGCGAGCGCGCGCCGTTCTGCGACGTGAACGCCCGCGGGCTGCTGTCGGGGCTCAGCACCGCGACCCGGCCCGCCGATCTGGTCATGGCGGTGTGCGAGGCGGTCGCCTATGCCGCCCGCCACTGCATCGAGGCCGCCGGGCTGACCGGGCGGCTGTCGGTCTGCGGCGGGGGGGCCAATTCCGCGACCTGGACGCAGATGCTGGCCGACGTGCTGCAGCAGCCGTTGCACGTCGCGCGCGGGCCCGAGGTGGGCGCGCGCGGCGCGGCCCTGGTGGCCATGGAGGCCGCCGGCATCGCCCACGATCCCGCCGCCTGGACCCGCTCGCAGAACGTGGTCGCCCCGCGCCCCGAGACGGCCGTGCATCACGACGCCGGATTTCGCCACTACCTGGCCACCGTGGCGGCCGCGCGGCCGCTCTGGCGGTCGCGGCCGAAGCCCGCGGTCCCGGCCCGCCCCCCGGCAAAGACAGGAGACGGCCCATGCCGCGCGATCTGAAGATCCCCGCCGAGCGCCACCCCGAGAAGGCGCACCGCCCCGCGACGCCGCGGCTGG
>CANKVU010000020.1 GCA_947487205.1 uncultured Paracoccaceae bacterium
TCGTAGAGTGCGTCTTCCTGTCCATGGAGGGCTATCCTTCGAGAGTTCGGCCCTCCAGGCAAGCCGGGGCGGTTCAGCACGCATGTGGAGAGTGTCTCGGACGCCCTGATGAGGAACTCGCAGCAGGTGGCCGAGAATGCCAGCCATGTTCTCAATACGGCTCAAGCGGCGCTCGGCAACGAACGGGAGGGGATCGCGCAGTCGATGGAGGCAACCCGGCACGCCCTCCGACAATTGTCCGAAGAAGCGGCCAAGCTCGACGAGATCGACGAGATGCTCGGCCGGGCGCTCTCGGCCTATGGCAGCCAGCTCGAGGCGGCCCTCGGAACGGCGCAGGATCACGTCACACAGATGCGCGACACGCTGGCACCCGGCCTCGACACCCTGCGCGGCGTGATCGAACAGGCCGAGACCTTCATGCCCGCCCAGAGACGGAGTGCGTAATGCGCGCCCAGGCTCGCAGGGTCCTGCGCGAGGAGGAGGAGGAGAGCGCCTTCGTCTCCATGACCGACATGACCGTCGGATTCCTCTTCATCATCATGATCCTCCTCGTCTTCTTTGCCAGCCAGGTCCGCTCGCAGGACGTGGTCGAGCGCACCGCCTATGACGCCCTCCTCGCCGATCGCGATCGGTGGCAAACGCTCGCGGAGGACCGGGCCGCGGAGGTCGCCCGCCTGAGTGCCGAGCGGGACCAATTGATCGCGGTCCGGGATGTTCTGGCCCGCGATCTCGTCGAGGCGCGTGAGGAAATGAAGCTCCTGGAGTCCCGGATCGCGGAGTTGCGCGCTCGCATCGCGACGCTCGAGGACAGGGCCGCCATGCTCGGCCAACAACTGAAAAAGACGCGGGAAGAACTCCGCCAGGCCCTCCGCGAAAGCTCGGATCTCCAGATGGAAATCGCACGCCTCGCAGAGGAGGTGAAAGCCCGAGATGCCCGGATCGCCGAGCTCGAGGCCTATCTCGCACGGGTGGCGGACACGCGGCGCGCGATCCTCCTTCGGCTGCGGCAGGCGATCCTGTCCGATTTTCCCGAACTGAAGGTCGAGCTGAGCGAGGAGAGCGATGCGCTCCGGTTCCAGGGGGAAGGCCTGTTCGTGTCGGGTCGCTCCTCGCTGACCGCGGACAAGCAGGCCATCGTCTCGCGCCTCGCCGAGAGGCTGGACGAAGTGCTGCCCTGTTTCACGGTGGGGCCCCGATCCGGCTTCGGCGAGTCCTGCAATCCGGGGGCGGTCATGATCGAGGCCGTCCAGATCGAGGGGCATACAGACGACGTGGGGAGCGATGCCCTGAACCGCACCCTGTCGACGGCGCGGGCCAACACGACCTTCTTCGCCATGACCGAGGCGGCGGCCGAGGTGATGGAGCATCGCAACCTGAAGGGTCAGCCGGTGCTCTCGGTCGCCGCCTATGGTTCGGACCGGCCGGTCACGACGAACTTGACGGCGGCAGGACGGGCGACCAACCGGCGCATCGACCTGAGATTCATCATGGTCACGCCGCGGGACACCAACGGGATTGCCGCCATCCGAGACGCCCTGAAGGGCCTGGTCGGGGTGGAGCGATGAGAGGATCGGACGCCCTGCGCCAGCCGGTCTCCCTCGTGGCCCGGGTCGTCCCGCCGATCGCGCCCATCGCCAAGTCGGTCGAGCGGATCACCGCGCGCTGGCCCGACGTGATCGTGGTGCCGGAGGAGAGGGACCGCGAAGCGCTCGCCATGGAAATGCTGCTGCGGGTGACGCGGTGGTCCTGGCAGGACGTGAAACTGGCGCGCGTGATGAGCGCCGCGGTCGCGATCTTCGACCGGGACCGGCGGGACCGGCGCGACCTCGCGCCGGTCCGAGCCTTCTACATCGAGGAAACACGCCTCACGGATAGCCCGACCTTTCTCAAGGGCATGGTGGAGGTCTATCTCGACAGCTTCGACCCTGAGGCCTCGCACACCGAAAGGCTTGCGCCGGCTCTCTCGCACCGGGCTTCCGACTTCGACGGGCGGACGGCCGCGCTTCACGGGGCCCTCCCTGCCCTCTTCAAGCCAGCCCAGGCGCCCAAGGCCCTCGCGGCCGTGATGCGCGACGCGGAGAAGCCCTATGCCAGGCTCAAGGACATGGGCTTCCGGTCTCCGCACGGGGCGGGTCTGGCGCGGTGTGCCCACAGGCACTTCATACGTGAGCTCGCGCCGGACTTGCGCCGCCGAGAGACGCAGCGGAAGCTGTTCGCCTGGCTGGCACCGTCCCCGATGCGCGTGCTGGAGAGCGACGCGGGTCTTGCGGTGGAAGCGCTGCTGCGGGCCTGGGGAGACGAGATGCCGCCGGACGACGTTCGCGGCGAGATCAGCGAGTTCATCGTCTCGGCCTACAACGATCCCCGCACGCACAGCGGCGGGATCTGGTCGGGGTTCGACGCGGGGCTGAAAGCCATTCTCCTGCGCTGGCTCACGAAGCAGGACATGCTCTTCTTCTGCGACATGGTGACGGCCACGCAGTCCAACCACATGTGGGCCCCGCGACGCGACTTCTGGCTGGGGCTCTACGAGGACGGGCGCATCGACGAGGCCTGGGTCGCCTTCGGCGCCTCCGCGCGAGACTATGCGACGCGGAACCTTTTGCGCGCAGGCACCAGCGATATCGGCCGCAGATTCGGACACCAGCATGACCGCGGCGGCAGCACGTCGCTCCTCGTCATGCGGATCGGCAACAAGATCGTCGTGGACGGGTGCCACAGCTACAAGACCCACATCTTCCGGCGCGACGATCCCAACGCCCCGCAACTCTATGGCCAGCAGTATTACTGCGACAGGATCATGCGCCGCTCGAAAAACTCGAAACCGCACAACTCGATCCCGGCCTGGTCGGACTGGGTGATGCGCAATGTCTGAATTCCGGTTCACCCACAGCGTCACCGATGAGGGTGTCGAAATCCTCTTCCCCGCGGCGAAGCGCGGCCTGCTGTCCCGCCTCGTGGGCGGGGCGACACCGCCCTCCTCCTTCGGCAATCTCCCCGAGGACCACCGCGATGCCCTTTTCGCGATCGGTGACCTGCGCGCCTGGGGGGACCAGCACGAGGGAGAGTTGGAGATCGGCGACGATCGGATTCGCGCCTCCCACGACGCGATCGCAAGCCTGTCGTCCGGGGCCGCGCGGGCGCTCGACTTTCCCGCCGACGTGCATCTCACGCTCCGCACGGATGTGACGGGCACGCTGGGCCATCCGGATTTCCGTCTGGCCTACGAGTGGGTGGATACAGGGCGGCGGGTGGTGCCGACCCGGCGGGGTGCCTTGCTGTCGACGAGCGACGGACCTCGTCGACTTCCCCTCTGGATTAAGCGCGCCCTCGACCTCGCCGACGGGTTCGATGCCGGGCGCCCCGTGGAAGACCACTGGAAGACCCTCGCGGAGTTCCGCCGGGCCCTCGACCCGGGCGAAGCCGGCGCGGAGGAGATCCCCACAGGTCGGGACACGCCCCAGACAGCAATGACCGCCTTCCTGCGCGGGCTCGAGGTCCGCATCGCGAACCGTTTCTCGATCGCGCCCGATGCAACGCTCGGGCAATTCGATGTGGTCCCTTACTCGGCGCACCGTCTTGAGGATTACGGTGTCCCCGAC
Organism: uncultured Paracoccaceae bacterium; assembly: GCA_947487205.1. GTDB lineage: Bacteria > Pseudomonadota > Alphaproteobacteria > Rhodobacterales > Rhodobacteraceae > Palleronia. The sequence goes on from CANKVU010000020.1 coordinate 3,603, forward strand.
GGTGAGATTTCGGAAACCGATGCGGAACTGACGGGCGAGGCGCTGGCCGCGTTCCAAGAGCGGCTCCGCAGTCGCGGGGCGCGGCCGGCCTACCAGCTCGGCAACAACAGCTACCTCGTCATCAACGAGGAAAGCCGGCCTGTGCTGGAGGAAATCGCGCGCGTGCAGCGGGCCGGTCGCGCCGAGAGGCAGGCCTTCGTGCGCAATCCGCAGGTATTTCTCTCCGAGGCAATCGGACGGCACCTGAGAGAGACTGACGCCTTCGACGGGGTCGACGCCCAAGGCCAGGAAGAGATGGTCGAGGCGGCGACGCGGGGGACATTCATCGAGAGCCGCGAATATTCCGCGCGCGTCACCGGCACCACCGTCTACGAACGCCCCGCCCCCTCCATCGAGGGCAGCGGCACGGCGTGGTTGCCGGAGGTCTTCAGCGAGGCCGTGAAGGAGGCGATCACGCGGATGCCGACGGCGGAGCTGGAGGCGTTGAGGGAACATATGGCGAGGACCCTCGAAGAGGGAACGCCCACACCGGCCCGCGTTGGCGGTGAAGATGTGCAGGTCACTCCGGAGAGGCTGGCCGAGGTGGAGGGCGTGCTCGCCGCGCGACGGGAGGATCGGGCGCCGGACACGGAGGCCCCGCAGGACGACGTGGAGCCCGAGACACCGGGAAGGATCATTCTCGACGCGCTCGACAACTCGGAAGATCTCACTTGGCGCGCCGACCTGATCCCGAGGGTACCGGGCCTTGTCCCCGGCGTTCCAGACACCATCGTTACGCCCCTTCGACAGCATCAGGTGGAAAGCTTCGACTGGGCAACCCGGGCGTGGCGCAGCGGATTGCCCGGTATCCTGAACGCGGATGAGCAGGGGCTCGGCAAGACGCTCCAGACGATCGCCTTTCTGAACTGGCTCCAGGCACACATGGAGACCGCCGGCTCCGAGGAACGCGGGCCGATCCTGGTCGTCGCGCCGACCTCTCTCCTCAAGACATGGGAAGCGGAGGTCGAACGCCACGTCGCGCCGCGCAGGTTCGGCCACCTCGTGCGGCTCTACGGCTCCTCCCTGGCGGGGCACAAGATCGCGGCGGCCCGCGGCACGGAAACCGACACCGGCCTTCCGCTCCTCGACCTTGCCTGGCTGGAAGAGGCCATCGCGGAAGGACGGGCGCACCGGTACTGGTTCCTGACCACCTACACGACGCTTGCGAATTTCCAGCATTCCCTCGGGGGCATCCGCTTCTCGGCCCTGGTGATGGACGAGATCCAGAACATCAAGAACAAGGACACGATCGCGTCGAAGGCGGCCGAGGCGATGAACGCGGATTTCAGGATCGGTCTCACCGGCACGCCGATCGAGAACTCCACGATGGATCTCTGGACCATCATGGACCGGTTGGTGCCCGGTGCCCTGGGGTCCGGTCGCGAGTTCCGATCCCGCTACGGCACGCCCGGCGAGGCCAACATGGCGGAACTGCACGCACGGGTGTTCCAGCCGCAGGGGCCCTATCCTGCCATCGGCCTCCGCCGCCTGAAGGATGAGGTGGCCACGGATCTGCCCAGGAAGACCCGCCTCATGCATCCGCGGCTCATGCCCCCCTCGCAATCCACGGCCTATGACGCCGCCCGGAAGAACCTGGTGATCGGAGGGGCGGGTGCCGCACTTAAGATGCTCCACCATATCCGGTCCGTCTCCGTCCATCCCGCGCTTCACAGCGTGGAATCCCCGCCGGACTTCGTCGCCATGAGCGCCCGGCTCTCGGCGGTGATGGAGGTGCTCGAGCGGATCGCGGCGACGCGGGAACGGGCACTGGTCTTCATCGAGCACCGGGACATGCAGTTCCGCTTCGCGGAGCTTCTCCGCCACTATTTCGGCCTCGACCGGGTGGACGTGATCAACGGCGCGACACCGATCCCGCGGCGGCAGGCGATCGTCGAGCGGTTCCAGCAACATCTCCAGGAGGGCGCGGGACGGTTCGACGTGCTGGTTCTGGGACCGAAGGCGGCGGGGACCGGGCTGACCCTCACCGCGGCCACGCACGTGATCCACCTGTCGCGCTGGTGGAACCCCGCCGTCGAGGAGCAATGCAACGACCGCGTCCACCGGATCGGCCAGGTGAGCCCGGTGACCGTGCACGTACCGCTGGCGATCCATCCCGGATATCGCGAACAATCCTTCGACTGCCTGCTTCAGAGCCTCATGCAGAGAAAGCGACGCATGGCGGCCCAGGCCCTCTGGCCGATGGGAGACACCGGCGAGGATCTCGCGGGCCTGCAACACGGCCTCGGGACGGAGCAGGATGAACGCTCCGGCGGTGACATCCTCGGCGAGACGATGCGCGCGGTCTTCGAGCGGGACGGTCTTTCCGCCCCGGTCCCGGACCGAACCGGTGCCTTCCCGATCGCCTGAAGGGGAGATCGAATGGATGAACGGCAGTCGATCCGTCACTCATGCGTCAGGCATCTCGATGAGTGAGCCCGCCCGGACCGTGTATGGACAGGGCCGCCTTCGTTTCGGATGATCGGCAAGCCGATCTCGGTACATTCTGATATGATACAAGCATTTTCGAGGCCTGATGCCCCCACCATTCCGTTGGCTCCTGACGCTGCCGATCTTCCTGGCGCCACTCGTCTGTTCGGCAGACCCTTCCGACGAGGCATGCCCCGAGTGGCTCACCTCGGAATTCCAGGCCTCCGCCGCTGGCGCCGATATCGAACGCTGCCTCGCCGCGGGCCGGCGCGTCGACGAGCGCACCGAGGACGGCGAGACTCCCTTGCACCTCGCCGCGGCGACGGCCGATCGCAGCGAGGTTGTCCGAACCCTCCTCGCCAATGGCGCGGACGTCTCCCTAACAACCGCCGACCGCCGGACGCCGCTCGACGTGGCGGCGGCCGAGGCCGAGGATGCCGCCGTCATCTCGCTGCTCGTGGCCTGGGGGGCGGATCCGGGGGCACGTCTTTCAGACGATGCATGCCGGTGGTATGAGTTGACGACTTGCGCCGCCACGGCACTGCATCTCGCGGCAAGTCGGCCGAACGGTGCCGACATCATGGCAGCCCTCATCGCGAGCGGGGCCGACATCGACGCCGTCGACGCCGAGTGGCGAACGCCCTTGCACCTGGCGGCCGCGAACGCTGGCCTGGACGAGGTCAGGCTCCTGCTCCAGGCAGGGGCCGACATCACCTCGGAGGACGCGGAGTACGAGACCCCCCTCCATGAAGTTGCGCGGCGACCCGACGCTTCGCCCGACGTGGTCTCGGCGCTTCTCGAGGCCGGGGCTTCTCCCGATGCGCGGGCAAACGAAGACAAAACGCCCCTGATCCTGGCCTCCTATTACTCACTGTCGCCGGCGGTACACGTTCTCCTCCTGCAAGTGTCCGAAGTGCCCTGCTTTGAAACTGAAACCGGCTGGTCAGCCCTGGCCGCCTACGAGAAGAACTCTGCGCTCGAGAAGGACGCGCGGTACTGGGAACTCCACGAAAGGTGCCGTGATTGAAACGGGCCGCGGGCAGATCCATGGTCAAGCTTCTTCGAGCGGGGACCACGGCCGTGCGCCGCGTCACGGTTCTCCTCGTCGTTCTGGGCCTGCTGGCGTTCAACGTGGCCTCCTTCGCGGTCGCGCCGATCGCGGAGGCCATGATGGACCTGACGCGGCGCCTGGCCCTGTCGCCGGCCGTGGCCGCCGCGGCAGACCTGACAGAGGCGCAAAGACGCGCGGCCGATCTCGAAACCGACAATCGCCGGCTCCGCACCAAGGTGAGAGGCGTCGAGCGTCGGGCAAAGCAGGCCGAGGCTCGCGCGGCGCGGCTGGCCCAGCCGAACCGGACCCTCGCGCAAGAGAGGCAAGTGATGTCGGCCCGGGCCGTGCGTCTCGCCGATAGGCTCGACGACGCGGAAACGCGTCTGGCGCGACGACTCGATCAGGCTGATGAGATCACGGCCAGAATTGCGCGCAGGTCGGCGCAAAACGCGTCTCGCAACATCGCCGCGATACCCCTGGAAAGCCTCCCCGTCGCGGGCGCCCTGACGATCGCGGGCGTCACTGCACTCGAGGTAGCCGACGCGTGTCGCACGATTTCCGACATGGAGGCCTTGCGGAGCCTCGCCGGCATTCCGCCTCTCGATCCGGGCATCGTCCTCCGGACCTGTTCCCTCGTGACGCCGTTGCCCGAGCTGCCGCGGAACATGACCATTGCGGAATGCCGACGCCATGCCGACGAAATCCATGTCGAGCTTGGCGAAGACGCGGCACGAACCGTCGAGGACCAATGCGACTGTCTCGAACTTCCCGACGGGTGTCCCGCCCCCGTGGCGGAGCGATCGTCGGAGCCCGCGCCCCTGCCCTGAGCAACGGCCGGCACGCGCCGCGGAATCTCTTTGCCACCCATCCGCGGCCTCGGGGTGCCGCACGTCGGCCCGGAACTCCTGTACACCGACCAGGACAGCCGCTCTTGCCATGGTGCACCGGGTACGGCACATCTGGGAACACACCGCCGGATTCGATCCGGACTCGGAGGAGAATTTCCTTTGATTTCCAGAGGTGTTTGCTGGCTGGCACCTGCCCCTACCGCCGGAGCCAATTCCCCCAAGTAGCTGAAAACACACGACTTCCCGAGTGAAGTTGCAGCGCGGCCGCCTCTGGCACGATTCCTGTCCCTCCGCCTGGCACAAACGCTGGCACGAGGAGTCGGAGCGCTGCGCGCCCATCGCATCACCCAACCCCATCTCGAATACCGCCTCTCCGGCTTCCACTGGCGCCGGCGCTGGCCGCAACGGTTTCTGACGTTCCGCGACCCGCCAAAAAAATGTCACTGCTCTTTTCGCTCAGTTCCCACGTCTTCCCCGACGCGAAGGCGCTCGGCGCTAGGCGGGTCGAACCAGCACCGCAACGTTTTCTTCCGCGACACCAACGTGACCGAGATGCCCTACTCGTCGAACGAGGGGGCCGATCCCGAGATGCTCTGGGCCTGGATGCAGACCCAGCGCGACGATGGCAAGATGGTCTTTGCCATCCCGCATACTTCGAACGAATACAAGGGATTGCTCTTTGCAGAAGCCAGCCTGACCGGCGTGCCGATCGGACAGAAGTACGCCGAGACCCGCTCCTCGACGGAGCCGCTGATCGAGATGATGCAGGTGTAGGGCAACTCCGAGGTGGTGCCGAATTTTTTGACCCAATGACGAGTTCGCCGATTTCGAGAACGCCGTGTCGATCCAACGCTTCAACGGCCGCGGCCTCGTGAAGGAGGGCTTCGTGCGCTACGGGCTCGGGCGCGGCATCAAGTACAACGATGTCAGCCCCGGTGCGCTGACCGCGGTCTGGGCCGAGTCCAACACCCGCAGCGCGATCTGGGATTCCAAGCTGGCGAAAGACACCTTCGCCACCTCCGGCCCGCGGATGAAGGTGCAAGTCTTCGCGGGGCAAGGCTTCGCCGAGAGCTACGACAGCTACGACGCCATGGTCACCGACGGCTACGGCAAGGGCGTGCCGATGGGCGGCGACTACACCGGAATCGAGGCGCCGCAGTTCCTTATCTGGGCGATGAAGGACCCGATCGGACCGAACCTCGACCGTATCCAGATCATCAAGGGCTGGTACGAGGACGGCGAGATGAAGGAAACGATCTACGACGTCGTGGCCTCCAGCGACCGGCTGCAGGCCGATGGCAGCGTCATGCCCATCGATGCCCCGATCAAAATGGAGACAGGTGAGTTCAACGCCGAGAAGGGCGATCCCGAGCTGATGACGGTCTGGAGCGATCCGGACTGGAACCCCGACGTCGAGGCCTTCTACTACGCCCGCGTGCTGCAGCTGCCGACAGCGCGCTGGACGCTCTACGACGAGCTGCGCGAGGGGGTGAGCCACCCCGAGGACGTCAAACGCGAGTTAGTCGAGCGCGCCTGGGCTTCGCCGATCTGGCACGGGGTGAGCTGAGGCGCCCCATGCTGTAGTCGATCCTCAGGGAGTCGCTCGTCCATTTCCTCGTCCTGGGCGGGCTGCTCTTCGTCACATGACACTCTATGGCCCCGCCGGAAAGCGCGGGGCCGCAGGCCGCGGTAATCACTCTCGATCAGGCCCGGCTCGATCACTTGCAGACGCTCTGGACCGCGCTGTGGAAGCGCGATCCCTCGCCGGAAGACATGGCGGCGATCACTGATTGCCACCTGCGGCAAGAGGTCTTCTACCGCGAGGCCCCGCGCATGGGCCTCGTCAAGGATGACGACATCATCCGCACCCGACTGGCGCAGAAGATGGAGGCGGCGTCGAGCGATCTCAGCATGGTCATGTAGCCCCCCACCGAGGAGCAGCTGCGCCCCTTCCATGCCGCTCGTCCTGATCTCTTCACCCTGCCGCAGGCTTTCGCCTTTCGGCAGGTGCTGTACTTGCCCAGCGAGACGGGCGACGCGGCGCTGGAAGCGACGCTCGCCTCGTTGCGAGGGGCGGCGAGGTCCCGCCGGGCCGGCGCGGCAAGCTCTCTCTGCCGACCGAGTGGGCGCAAACCCCGGCGCAGGCACTGGAAAACTCCTTCGGAGGCAGCTTCGCGGCGTCGCTCTCGGAGCTGCGGGTCGGTACCTGGTCCGGACCGGTACGCTCGGGTCTGGGACTGCACCTCGTCCAGGTGACGGAGAACCAGCCTGAGCATCTGGCGCCCTTCTAACACGTCCGCGATTTTGTCGCCCGGCAGCACGCATATTACACCGTGCTCCAAGCCCAGGAGCAGATGTTCCGCGAGCTGCTGGACCGCTGCGAGGTCCGCTTCGAGGCCGAGGGCGCCCCCGAGACGGTGCGGCAGGAGTATGCCCGGCCATGATCCTGCGCCTGCTTTGCGCTCTGACCCTGTGAATTGTCACGCTTGCTCCGCAGGCCTACGCGCATGAGATCCGTCCCGCCTTCCTGCAGGTCGACGAGATCGCGCCGCAGCGCTGCGAGGTCCTGTGGAAGGTACCCACCCGCGGCGGCATGGTGCAGGACATCCGCCCCGACTTCGACTCCGCCCTCACGATGACCCCGGTGCCCCGGCGAGACCATCGTCGAGGGTTTCGTCCTCTTCCGTTACGGCCTCACCGGCGAGACCGGGCTGCCCGGCACGGAGCTGCGCATCGACGGCCTCGACCGCACGACAATCGACACGCTCGTCAATGTCTCCCTGCTTGATGGCACGCATCACAGCTTCCTGCTCCGGCGGCGCGAGCCGAGCGCGATCATCCTCGAGGCGCCCTCGGCCTGGGCGGTGGTACAGACCTACACCCATCTCGGCGTGCAGCACATCCTCGAGGGCGTCGACCACCTTGCCGTCGTCGCCGCGCTGATGCCGGCTGGCCGATGCTGCTAGAATCGGTGACCGCCTTCACCGTCGCCCATTCGATCACTCTGGCGCTGGCAACCTTTGGCTACGTCTCGCTCCCGCCGCCCCCGGTCGAGACGCTGATCGCACTCAGCATCTTGCTGGTCGCCGTCGAGGCCATCCACCTGCGCCGCGGCCGTTCCAGCCTCGCAATGCGCTGGCCGTGGTTCGTCGCCTTTGCCTTCGGCGTGCTGCATGGCTTCGACTTCGCCGGCGCACTGGTCGAGATCGGCCTGCCGCAAACCCAAATTCCGCTGGCGCTGCTGTTTCTCAACGTCGGCGTGGCGCTCGGCCAGCTTGCCTTCATCGCCGCACTGCTGGCAATGTTGGCGCTGCTGCGCCGCCTCGTCGCCCTGCCGCGGGTCGCCCCGATCGCTGCCGCCTACGGCAACGGGACCGTCGCGACCTTCTGAGTGTTCGAGCGGCTGAACAGGATGGTTTTCTGATCCGGCTCGGGACCCCGGTCTTGGTGTTGGGCCGACGGAGTTTCGGCGGGCGAAGCTGAGCCCAGCCCGGAGTTTCCTATTCGGCCAAAGTCGGCGGCTGCGCCCGAATTTCCATGTGTTGTGCTTACGAGATCTGCCGGTTTGCGAATGTCGCAAGAGGGCTCCCTCCGGGCCGTCGCTACGCCCTGCTCGAATGGCCGGTCCCTGCTTAGGTCATGTTGACAGATGGCGGAGCCAGAGGCGGATCGACGTGATGTCGATGACGCCGCGGAAGCTTTCCGCGGTCTTGCCGTGGCGGGTGGCGACGGTGAGGCATTGCCGAACGGCATTCTTCAGCGTGTTGGAGCAGCGCTCTGTCAGGTTGGGCAGCCGGTGGAGTGTCCGGTCCACGCCGACGCGCTTCTTGCGGGACTTGCGCATGGGGATCGCGGATAGGACCTCGCGGCGCTCGACCGCTTTGCGGATGTGGTCGGCATCATGGCCGCGCTCGGCGAGCAAGACGCTCGGAGCGGGCAGGTTGTCGGCCAGCAGATCGAAGCCGCGGCAATCGGACGTTTGGCCTGGCGTGATCTCGGTCCTCATGGGGAGGCCGCTCGGCATCGTCCTCGGACCGATGGCGGACAATGCCTCGCCGTTGACGAGGAGGTGGATCCTGGTCGTGAAACCACGCCGAGAACGGCCGAACCCCTGCCTCGGAGTCCCCTTTCGAGCCTGCTGCCCGATGGGGAGCGCGGACCACGGTGCTGTCGATCATCTGGAGCGCGTCCGGCACGGCCCCGCTGCGGTTCGGTGCCTCCATGACGCCCTCCCGGAGCCCGGCCAGCGTCCAGCGCCGGAACCGCCGGGAGACGCTCGACCACCTGGTCCCCCTCTTCGGGCAGGTCTCGCCACGGAGCCCCGGTCCGGGCGATCCAGAACACGCCATCCAGAACACGGCGGCGATCGACAGGTTTGCGCCCGTTCGGCGCGCGGAGGGCCAGGAGGAAGGGCTCGAGAAAAGCCCGCTCCCCGTCCGACACCAGGTCTCGTGCAACGCTGGCCTCCATCGCAGGTACAAGCTTGAAGCACGCCTTCCGCTCGGCGTGACTCCCTTTTGTCAACACGGCCTAGAACGACACGCTAGGAATAGATCGGCGGCTAAATGGCGAGGCTGTGGGCACCTCGAGATTTGGCGTAGCGGTCGATCGTCATCGCCACGAGCCGGACGAGGTAGCGGAATTCGGGGCGGAGGTCGAGCGCGCCCCCTGCGCCGTGTAGTGTCGCTTGCGGCCACCGCATTGCGATCTCTGCCGTCAGGGCGCGCACCGCGTCGGGATGGTCGAATTGTGCGGGCTCGATGGAGAAGTCGCACAGAAGTCGTTCAATCACAGCGCCGCGCAGGCGATCGTCCTCGGTGAGGACGTGGCCGCGGGTTGTCGAGAACCGGCCTGACCGTATGCGCGCCGTCCAGTCCGCGGTGCGGGCCGCGTTCTGGGCGTAACCCCTTGGCGTCCGGGAGATCGCCGACGCGCCGAGGCCGATCAGCGTGTCTGAAGGATCGACCGTGTAGCCCTGGAAATTGCGGCGCAGCGTTCCTGTCTGGGCAGCTTGCGCCATGGCGTCTTCAGGCCGCGCGAAATGATCGAAACCGATCGGGCGATATCCCGAAAGGCGCAGGCGCCGGTCGGCTTGGCGCGACATTGCGAGGCGTGTGTCGTGGCCCGGCAAATCGGCTTCGCGGATCATGACCTGCCGACGCGAGGCCCAAGGCACATGGGCGTATCCGTAGAGGGCGAGCCGATCGGGCGCGAGCGCGCAGACGGTGTCGAGCGTCGCGTCGAGCGTCTCGAGGGTCTGTTTCGGCAAGCCGTAGAGAAGATCCAGATTGATGCCCTCGACGCCGTGCGCCCTCAGACCCTTGATGACGGCCTCAGTCTGTTCCACGCTTTGCGGACGGCCGATGGCGGTCTGCACCGCCGGTTCGAAATCCTGCACACCGAGCGAGGCCCGCGTCATTCCAGCGGTCGCGAGAACGTCGAGCTTTGCCGCGTCGATTTCGGTGGGATCGACCTCGACGGAGGTCTCCGCCCCCGCAGTTCTGGGAAGCCGCGCGTCGAGCATCGCGAAGAGGCGGCCGAGCAACTTCGGGGGCAGCAATGTCGGCGTTCCACCGCCGAGGTGAAGATGCGTGACCTTCACGTCAGCCGGCAGCAGGTCCGCCACCAGCGCGATCTCCGCCTCCAAGGTATCGAGATAGGCTTCGAGCGGCGCCTCGGTCCGCGTGCCCTGCGTGCGACAGGCGCAGAACCAGCAGAGGCGGCGGCAGAACGGGATATGGACATAGAGCGAAATCCGGGTGCCCGGCTTGACCTCTCGCAGCCAGCCAGCCATCGTCGCGGGCCCGACTGCATCGGAGAATTGCGTCGCGGGCGGATAGCTGGTGTAACGGGGAGCGCGGGCGCCGGGGGCTGTGTTCTGATCGGTCATGGCACCGATCTGTCGCTCGGGACTGTCGTCCCGCATTGACATGGATCAATCGTCACCGACGCACGGGAACGGGGAAGGAACGTCATGGCCGAGATCAGGCCGCTGATCGCTGCGCGCGGCGCCATGGCGACCCAGGATTGCAACGCCTGTCCGATCCGCCACCGGGCCGTCTGCGCCAGGTGCGAAGGTGCCGAGCTCGACCGCCTCGCGTCCATGAAGAGCTATCGCAGCTGGGCGGCGGGGGAAACGGTCGCACTCGAAGGCGACATGCTGCCCTTCGTCGGCACGGTCCTGTCCGGATGCGCGACCCTGACCCGATCGCTCGAGGACGGGCGCGTGCAAATGGTCGGCCTTCTGATGCCCTCCGATTTCGTCGGACGGCCCGGCCGCGCGACCGCGCCCTACGAGGTGACGGCGGCCACGGACATCACGCTCTGCCTGTTCGACCGCCAGCGGTTCGAGGCGCTGCTGACCGATGCGCCCCAAGTTGCGTCGCGCCTTCTGGAGATGTCGCTGGACGAGCTCGATGCCGCGCGGGACTGGATGCTTCTTCTGGGCCGCAAGACGGCCCGCGAGCGGGTGGCCACGTTGCTTGCACTCGTGCTTCGACGGGCCGCCGTCGATGCGCGTCCACTGCGCGCGCAACTCCCGCTTGGGCGCGAGGCGATGGCCTCCTATCTCGGCCTCACGATCGAGACCGTCAGCCGACAGATCACCGCGCTGAAGCGCGACGGGGTGATCCGATTGGAAGGCGGTGGGCGCACCATCCTCTGCGACGACCTGGCCGCGCTGCTGATCGAAGCCGGGGACGATGGCGACGGCGAAATGCCGGGTTGAGGCGGTCCCCGCGCGCCGTTTGATCCAGGTCAAAGCTCCGCCGATCTGAACATGCGATCCGGCCCCGGAAGGAAGACGGGGACGGGACATGCTCGACATTTTCAAACTGATCGCCTTGGCGGTCGTTGCGCTCGTCGCGGCCATCGCGGCGAACTGGGCGCGTGACGCGGCCTACCTGGTCCACGCATTGCTTGTCATGGGGCTCGGGGCTGGCCTGTTCCTGTGGCAGCTGCGCACGATGCCGATCCCGGGCGAGCCCGTGCCGTCGCGCCTCGCGCCCAGCGGTTACATGGACGGACCGATCCGCTACGGCGTGATCGCGACCTCGTTCTGGGGGGTGGTCGGATTGCTGGCGGGCACGTTCATCGCCTTCCAGCTGGCCTTTCCGGCGCTCAATTTCGACTGGGGACAGCCGTTCACGAATTTCGGGCGGCTGCGGCCGTTGCATACCTCGGCAGTGATCTTCGCCTTCGGGGGCAACGCGCTGATCGCGACCTCGTTCTACATCGTCCAGCGCACCTGCGGCGCGCGGCTGTGGGGCGGCAACGCGGCGTGGTTCGTGTTCTGGGGTTACAACCTGTTCATCGTGATGGCGGCGACCGGGTACTTGCTGGGAGCAACGCAGTCCAAGGAATACGCCGAGCCGGAGTGGTACGTGGACATCTGGCTTACCGTCGTCTGGCTCGTCTATCTGGCGGTCTTTCTTGGCACCATCCTCAACCGGCGCGAACGGCACATCTACGTCGCCAACTGGTTCCTGCTGAGCTTCATCGTCACCGTGGCGATGCTGCATGTCGTCAACAACATCTCGATCCCGGTCTCGATCTGGGGCTCGAAGAGCGTGCAGGTCTTCGCGGGCGTGCAGGACGCAATGACCCAGTGGTGGTACGGCCACAACGCCGTGGGCTTCTTCCTGACGGCCGGGTTCCTGGGCATGATGTATTATTTCGTGCCGAAGCAGGCCGGGCGACCCATCTACAGCTACAAGCTGTCGATCATCCACTTCTGGGCGCTGATCTTTCTCTACATCTGGGCGGGTCCGCACCACCTTCACTACACGGCGCTGCCGGACTGGGCCGCGACGCTGGGCATGGTGTTCTCGGTGATCCTCTGGATGCCCAGCTGGGGCGGCATGATCAACGGCCTGATGACGCTGCAAGGCGCCTGGGACAAGATCCGCACCGACCCGATCATCCGCATGTTCGTGGCAAGCCTCGCCTTCTACGGCATGTCGACCTTCGAAGGTCCGATGATGTCGATCCGCGCGGTCAACAGCCTCAGCCACTACACCGACTGGACCATAGGGCACGTTCATAGCGGCGCGCTGGGCTGGAACGGTCTCATCACGTTCGGTTGCCTCTATTTCCTCGTGCCGCGGCTCTGGGGACGCGAGCGGATGCACTCCATGGCGGCGATCAACACGCATTTCTGGCTCGCGACCGTCGGCATCGTTCTCTACGCGGCCTCGATGTGGGTCTCGGGGATCATGGAGGGGCTCATGTGGCGCGAGGTCGATCAGAACGGCTTCCTCGTCAACAGTTTCGCCGACACCGTCGATGCCAAGTTTCCAATGTACGTCGTGCGCGCGCTGGGCGGCGTGCTCTACCTCGCCGGCGCGCTCGTCATGTCCTGGAACATCTGGATGACGATCCGAGCCCCCCAAGCCCGTGCCGTCACCGTCGCCACCCCCGCGGAGTGAAGTCATGAGCAAGGATCCCAAGGACCCGAATTACCGCCCGTCCGACGATCCGAAGGTCGTCACCCCGAACGAGGCCCGGGCGACCGGCGAGCTGCCGAACGAATTGCCGCACCACGCGAAGACGATCACCTTCCACCAGCGGCTGGAGCGTAACGCGACGCTTCTGCTCGCGGCGTCCTTCGCGGTCGTCACGGTGGGCGGAATCGTCGAGATCGCGCCGCTGTTCTGGCTGGAGAACACGATCGAGGAAGTGGAGGGGATGCGCCCCTATTCCCCGCTCGAGCTGGCCGGGCGCGACATCTACGTGCGCGAGGGCTGCTATACCTGCCACAGTCAGATGATCCGGCCGATGCGCGACGAAACGGAGCGCTACGGCCATTACAGCCTGGCGGCGGAGTCAATGTACGACCACCCGTTCCAGTGGGGCTCTAAGCGCACGGGCCCCGATCTCGCGCGCGTAGGGGGCCGATACTCGGACGAGTGGCACGTCGATCACTTGATGGACCCACAATCGGTCGTGCCGGAAAGCGTGATGCCGAAATACGCCTTCCTTGCCGACGCGCGGATCGGAACCGCAGGCGTGGACGACCTGCTGGCCACCCATCGCTTCGTCGGCGTGCCCTACACCGATGAGATGATCGACGAGGCCCGCGCCGACATGCGCGCGCAGGTCGATCCGATGGGCGATGCCGACGGTCTGCTGGAGCGCTACCCCGGTGCCCAGGTTCGCAATTTCGACGGCTTGGCCGAACTGACCGAGATGGATGCGCTGATCGCATATCTGCAGATGCTCGGCACGCTCGTCGATTTCTCCACCTTTTCACCTGACGACAGCCGCTGAGAGGGCTCATGGATACCTATTCCTTCCTGCGCGAACTCGCCGACAGCTGGGTTCTCCTGATCCTGACCTTGATCTTCCTCGGCGTCATCGGCTGGGCATTTCGCCCGGGCTCGCGCCTGATCCATGACGATGCCGCCGCGGTGCCGTTCCGCCACGACCGGCCGGCGGAGGAGCGCGACGATGACTGACCTTTCCGTATCGGCGCGGTCGGACGATGTCCCCCGAACGGCTCTTCAGGCGACGAGCGACCTGTCCGGCGGACAGGCCGCTCCCGAACCCAGGACAGCAGGCTGCGCCAACGCCTGTCCCGGCTGCAACTGTGTTTCCATTCCCGACTTCGTAAGGAGCGACCGCAATGGCTGACGCACCCAAGATCGACGAGGTCACCGGTACCGAAACCACCGGGCACAGTTGGGACGGAATCGAAGAGCTAAACACGCCCCTGCCGCGATGGTGGCTCTGGACCTTCTATGCGACGGTCGTGTGGGGGATCATCTATATGATCCTCTTCCCCGCCTGGCCGCTCGTCTCGGGCGCGACGACGGGACTGCTGGGATTTTCGACTCGCGGAGAGGTCGCGGCCGAGATCGAGCGCGTCGAACTCTCGAATGCCGAGCTGACACGAAGCCTGACCACCGTCGACCTTGCCGCTCTCCCGGCCAACGAAGATCTGCATCGCTTTGCCGTGCAGGCGGGCCGGTCGATCTTCGCCGCCAATTGCTCGCAATGCCACGGCGCGGGGGCGGCGGGCGTGGTCGCTTCTGGCTATCCGAACCTGCTCGACGACGATTGGCTCTGGGGCGGTACGCTGGAGGAGATCGCCTATACCGTGCGCCACGGCATCCGGAACGAAGACCTGGACTCACGCTATTCGGAGATGCCGCCCTTCGACTGGATGGAGGACGAGGAGCTCGACCAGGTCGCGCACCATGTCCGCAGTCTGTCGGGGCTGGACCACGATGCCGCGGCCGCCGATCAGGGCGCGGCGCTGTTTGTCGACAATTGCAGCTCGTGCCACGGCGAAAACGGCTTGGGCAATCGCGACCTCGGCGCACCGAACCTCGCCGACGCGATCTGGCTGAGGGGCGGCACGCACGAGGCGATCCTGCGGCAGCTCAATGCACCCCGGCACGGGGTGATGCCGCCATGGGGCGAGCGGCTGGGCGAGGCCGAGGTGCGCGCGGTCTCGGCCTATGTCCACGGCCTGGGCGGTGGCGAGGCCCAGATCGCCGATCCCGCGACCGACAAGGGGGCCGAAGACGCGGCCGCCGTGCCCGATGCAACCTATCCGGCCCGAGCCGGGGAAACGCCGGAGGAGGCGGGCGCAGACGACGTCGCGCCCACGGAATAGTCCCCTCGGAAGCGGCCGTTCGGGGCGCACGCGATTGATCCAGGTCAACGCGCGCGCCCATCACTCTTCGCTACCCCTCTCATCGTGACAACAGGATCGAGTCCCGACATGGCCAGTGATGCGCCACCTCTCTTCGCCGCTCGCCAGCCGATCTTTCCGCGACGGGTCTCCGGGACCTTCCGGCGTCTGAAATGGGCGATCCTCATCGTGACGCTCGGTATCTACTACATCACGCCCTGGATCCGCTGGGACCGCGGCCCGAACCTGCCCGATCAGGCGGTGCTGGTGGACCTCGCGAACCGGCGCTTCCACTTCTTCTGGATCGAGATCTGGCCGCACGAATTCTACTTCGTCGCCGGCCTGCTCATCATGGCGGGGCTTGGCCTGTTCCTGTTCACCTCGGCGCTGGGAAGGGTCTGGTGCGGCTATTCCTGCCCGCAGACAGTCTGGACCGACCTGTTCCTGACGGTCGAGCGCTGGATCGAGGGCGACCGCAACGCCCGCATCCGCCTGCACAACGCGCCCTGGACGGCGCGGAAGTGGCGGCTGCGGATGACGAAATGGGCGGTCTGGCTGCTGATCTCGGTCGCGACCGGCGGGGCGTGGGTCTTCTACTTCGCCGATGCGCCCACGCTGTTGCGCGACCTGGTGACGGCGCAGGCCGCGCCTGTCGCCTACCTGACGATCGCGATCCTGACGGCGACGACCTTCACTCTCGGCGGCCTTCTGCGCGAACAGGTTTGCATCTACATGTGCCCCTGGCCGCGCATCCAGGCGGCCATGATGGACCCCGGCACCCTGACCGTGGGCTACCGAGAGTGGCGCGGCGAGCCGCGGGGCAAGGGCGGAATACGGCGGCGGAAAGTCGCCGCCGAGGCCATCGGCGGCGGCGAGGCCGCCGCCCGCTACGGCGCCGCCTTGGACAAGGACAGCGCCGCGCCGCGGACGTCGCACAGCGGGGACGCGCTTGGCGATTGCATCGACTGCCATGCCTGCGTCGCCGTCTGTCCCATGGGCATCGATATCCGCGAGGGCCAGCAGATGGAATGCATCACCTGCGCGCTGTGCATCGACGCCTGCGACGAGGTCATGGCCAAGATCGGCCGTCCGCGCGGCCTGATCGACTATCTCGCCCTCGACGACCGCCCGCCGACCCAGCCGGGCGAGGTGGCGGATGTCGCGGCCTTCTCGGGGACACCGGCCGGCCATGTCTCGGGCGCCGAGCGGCCGGTCTGGGCGCCGAAGCCGGTCTGGCGCCACATCTTCCGCCCGCGGACGATTCTCTACACGGTCGCCTGGTCCGCCATCGGCGTCTTCCTCGTGGTCGCGTTGTTCGTCCGGCCCGACATCGACATGACCGTGGCCCCCGTGCGCAACCCGACCTTCGTGACGCTTTCGGACGGCTCGGTGCGCAACGCCTACGACGTCCGCCTGCGCAACAAGCATGACGAGGCGCGGCCCTTCCTCCTGTCGCTGAGCGCGGACGAGGAACTCTCGGTCGAGGTGCAGGGCGCAGCGGACACGGTCGTCGAGGTGCCGGCCGATTCCACCAGGCGCGAGCGTGTCTACGTCATCGCGGCACCGCCAGACGCAGCCGCAGGCCGCGAGCGAACCGAGATCCGTCTCTGGGTCGAGGACGGCGTGTCGGGCGAACGTTCGTTCGAGGACACGATTTTCAATGGCAGGGAGAGCTTCGATGAGCGCAGCGGCTCAGCGGGCTGAGAGACGTCTGACGGGGCGGCACGTGGCCGCCATGTTCGTCGGAGGGTTCGCGATCATCATCGCCGTCAACGTGACGCTGGCGGTCAACGCGGTGCGCACCTTCCCGGGCAAGGAAACGGAATCGAGCTATGTCGCCTCGCAGACCTTCGATGCAGACCGGGCGGCGCAGGACGCCCTGGGTTGGTCGCTCGACGTGGCCCTCGGCCCTGACGCGCTGATGTTGGCGGTCACCGGACCCGACGGTGCGCCGGTGCGGCCCGAGATCGTGTCGGCGACCCTTGGTCGGGCCACGACCGTGGCCGACGACGTTTCGCCCGACTTCGCGTGGAACGGCAGCGGCTGGGTGGCTCCGGTCGCGCCGCCACGTGGCAACTGGAACCTGCGGATCGAGATGCTGGCTGCGGACGGCACCCCCTTCCGACGTCGCATCCCCCTGAGAGTCGAACAATGAGCATCGCGGCCTGTCCCGGCTGCATCGCCGTTCCAGCCGATATCGTCGCGCCGGTCGAAACTGACCATGCCGTGGACATCGCGTTACCGGGCATCAGCTGTGCCGGTTGCATCGCGGGGGTCGAGCGCACGCTCGACGCCGTGCCGTCCGTCAGGGCCGCGCGCGTGAACCTCGCCGCGCGACGCGTTCGGGTCTCGCTCGCCCCCGGAGCGGGGCCTGACGCGGCGCTCGCCGCGCTCGGGGCAGCGGGATACGAGGCGCTGGAATTGGATAGCGCGTCGCTGAGCTCCGCCTCCGACGACGCGGCGCGCCGCCTGCTCGCTCGCATCGCCGTCGCGGGGTTCGCGATGATGAATGTCATGGCGCTTTCGGTCGCCGTCTGGTCCGGGGCGGAGGAAGCGACACGCGCACTTTTCCACTGGGTCTCTGCCGCGATCGCCCTGCCGGCCCTGGCCTTTTCAGCCGTGCCGTTCTTCGCCTCCGCGGCGGCGGCCTTGCGCGCCGGGCGGCTCAACATGGACGTGCCCATCGCGATCGCCATCGCCCTGGCCGCCGCGATGTCGCTCTACGAGACCGCGTTCGAAAGCGGGGCCGACACCTGGTTCGACGCGGCATTGTCGCTCACCTTCTTCCTGCTCGTCGGGCGCTTCCTCGAACGTCGCGCGCGCGCCGCCGCACGCTCCGCCGCAGCCGAATTAACAGCCTTGGAGCTGCCGCGCGCCACGCGGGTGACCGCAACTGGGAGAGAGGTCGTGGAGGTCGCGGCCCTCCGCCCCGGTGATCGGATCGCGCTCGCGTCCGGTGCCCGCGCACCTGTGGACGGAGTGGCCGAGAGCGCTGCGACGCTCGATCGGTCGGCGTTGACGGGCGAGGCCGACCCCGTCGGCGTGGCGGCGGGCGACGCGATCTGTGCCGGTGACATGGTTCTTGGCGCTCCACTTGTCCTCTGCGCGTCGGCCCGCGCAGAGGACAGCACGCTGCGGCGCCTCGCGGCCATGGTCGAGGTGGCCGAAACGGGGCGGCACCGCTATTCCGGCATCGCCGACCGCGCCGCCCGGCTCTATGCGCCGGTTGTGCACGGTCTGGCCGCGCTCGCCTTCGCCCTCTGGTGGGCCGCAACGAGCGACCTGCACCAGTCCATCGCCGTTGCGACGGCGACGCTGATCATCACCTGCCCCTGCGCCCTGGCCCTTGCCGTGCCGGCCGTCATGGCGGCGATGACGGGGCGTCTGTTCCGGCGCGGAATCCTGTTGAAGTCACCGACCGGGCTCGAGCGGCTGGCCGAGATCGATACTGTCTTCCTCGACAAGACCGGCACGCTGACCGAGGGCGTGCTGCAGCTGCCCGACCTTGACGCCGATGCGGCGGCGGTGGCTCATGCTCTCTCGCGCGTCTCCAACCACCCCGTTTCGGTCAGCATTGCCGCGGCACTGCGCGATCACGATGCCGCCCCGGTTACGGGGATCGAGGAGGTGCCGGGGGACGGTGTGTATGGACAGTGGAACGGGGCGTCCGTGCGCCTTGGCCGCGGGCCGGACGGTCCCGTCCTCGATCTGCCGGACCGCCGTGTCGCGCTTCCGATGACCGAGCGGTTGCGCCCCGGCGCCGCGGAGATGGTCGCCGATCTGCGGCGGATGGGCTTGGCGGTCGGGATCGTGACCGGAGATACGGAGCCACGGGCGCGGGCCCTCGCCGATCGTATCGGGATCGCGGAGGTTCATGCGGGCGTGACCCCCGAGCGGAAGGCGGAACTTGTCCAGGCCCATGAGGCCGGGGGCCGTCGCGTGCTGATGCTGGGCGACGGACTGAACGATGCAGCAGCGCTCGCGGGCGCGCATGCGTCGCTCGCACCCGGGACGGCGCTCGACGCCGCGCGCGTGGCGGCGGACGGCGTCGTGCTGGGCGGGGACCTGGGAGCGGTGGCCGAAACGCTGTGCCTCGCGCGCAGGGCTCGGCGGCGTATCCGCCAGAACCTCGCGCTTGCGGCGCTTTATAATGCCGTGGCGATTCCCGTTGCCATGTCCGGGCTCGCCACGCCACTCATGGCCGCGATCGTCATGTCGTCGTCGTCGATATTTGTCGTTCTGAACGCGGTGCGGCGATGAACGTGCTCGTCGTTCTCATTCCCGTGTCGATCTGTCTCGGGGCCATCGGTCTCTTCGCCTGCCTGTGGACGCTGCGGCACGGCCAGTACGACGACCTCGATGGAGATGCCGCGCGCATATTGCTCGACGATTTGGACGCGGATCGTACGGACCCTGCGACCCTACAATCGGACAAGACCTGATGGACCCAAATTATCTCACCCCTTCGCGCCTGGCCTGAGCTGGCATGTCACTCGTTCTCGCCGGCCTCGGCATCAGGCCCTCGAAGTTGCGCTGGGACAAGCGATTTGAGTCGTGCCCATCGGCTATTATACGGCCCTTGCCGGGGCGGCCGTGCTGATTGTTGGATGGATCTGCTGGCGGGCGAAGTGACCGCCGCGGACCTGTCGTGCCCGACCAAGGGACGGTCCGATGTCCACCAAGACCGTTTCGGCTATCGTGATCGGTGAAGAGCCCCACGCGCTGGAGGCCGCGATCGCCTGCGGGTCTCTCCGATCCGCGTATCCCGGCGTCGTCTCCTCAACCACGTCGCAGCGCGCGGTGCCGGTGACCTACACCCCCGACGCCGAGCTGGGATACGAGTCGATCCTGAGCTCGGCCCGAAGCGGCCTGAAGGAAACCGGGACCCGGGTGCGCGGAAGGCTCGAGGAAGAGTGTGTGGCCCGGCGCGTCGATGCGCCGGCCCGGCCGGGCTGTGATCTGTACCCATCGCTTGCGGCGGCGTGCCACTATTCCGGCCTGGTGGTCTTGCCCGTCCCGGATGGCATGCCATCGTGGAGGGCGTTCTGGAGCAAATCCCCTATTCGCGCCGCGTGGCGCTCTTGCCGGTGCCGAACGCGGCCACGATTTCGTTCGACATGGTTTTGATAGCATGGACGAAGGCGCGGTCGCGCTCGCCGCGATACGCGCCGCCCTTCAGCTTTGCGGGACGACGGGAAGGTCGAGATCACGATGTTCGAGGCAGAGGATGCGATGGAGAAACGCGAAGTCGCCGTGATGCGCGGGCGTCAGCTCGTGAAGGCCCCGCTGAACACCCTACCACCGACAGGGCTATCCGTCCCCGCCGTGCTGCAAGATCGGGTGCAAGACGCGGGACCCGATGTGATCGGTATGGGCGCCCGCGGCCATCGTCGCCTGCGAGAGTTCCTGCTTGGAGGTGTTACACGATCGATAGTGCAGAGAGACGACCGACCTCGCGTTCCGGCAGGATGATCGGGCGAGGAAGTCGCTGCTCGCAACAGGTCAAATTTCGGGCTGCGGGGGATCGATCAAGCAGCACCGATGAGTTTCAGATACCATTATCCTCGGGATCAATATAGGTCTCTTTTTTTGCCGATCCCGACGGATAATATGTCTTGAAGGAAACCCCACTCATCATGAGGTGCCATCGGATAAACATAAGTCACGGCGTGCTATCCGCGTCGCAAAAGAACTGCACGGCCCCGCTTCTGCGGAATTTTGCCTTGCCAAACCGGCAGCTAGACATGCTCTCGAATGCAGCGAACGACCACTCTCCGTCGATCCTGTGGGAAACGCCCGTTCGCGATCTAATAAATCGATGCACGGTAACTACGAGCGCACCTTTCCCATCATGCTTTCCCCGCTTACTGCGGTGCGAAGAAGATCTGTTCCAGTTTTTTGAGGTTCAGGGCGAAGGCGGTGAGGATAAATTCGTCCTCTTGTCGCTCGGAGCCTGGTTCGGGTCGGAAGAGGTGAAGAATGCACGCCCCTTTCGCGCCACGCTCCACTGGCTGGACGGGTCGGAATGCGAGGTGAATTTGGATTGCACCTCACGTTCTGCACCAAACTCGGCTTCGTCCAGCATGTCGAGATACTCTCGCAGTGCCAGGGGTGCATTGGCTGGGTCGATTTGCGTCGCGTTCCGATCCTCTTTTCGGTGTCGAATTTTGCTTGGTCGCGTCCGCTGCGATAAGACTGGCATCGACCGCCATCCGCTGCCTGCCGACCAGTCCTTTGGCGATGAACCATGCGACGGCCGTCTCGATGCCACTTAGATCGACGAACCGGCCGATCGATCGCAGTAAGTGGTCTCGCGAGATGTGATCTCCAGCGAGACCTCGTAGAACAGCGCTGGTAAAACCTCCCGACACGGTCCCATCGTCGCCAATCCTCCCACCTAATTTCGAAATCGCCTCAGCCAGATTCCCCTCGATCAAACGAGAACTTTCACGAAAAGAGGCCCTGTTTGTCCGCTTCAGGGTGTAGAAGCACTCAATACGCCGCTATGCTTACCCAAAACTAAGCAGGTCTTAAGCCCCAGACGTTGGTGCGCCATCTCTCTTCCCCTTGGATCGGGATGATGCAATCTGAAATCTCACGCTGAGCATCAGGGTCGCGAGATCTTCGCGCGAGCGATGAGCGTTTGGGCCGAAAAGGATTGCGTCGAGCGGTTGCAATACGGGGTGATCCCGCGACTGGGTCATTCTCGTCCCGTTATCCAGCATGCACGTCGCAAATTTGCGAAATCGTCCCAGTTCGCCGCGCTTAGCATATCGGCGGAGAAGATACAGATCGCGATGTCGGTGGAAATATCGTCGCAAACGGCCAAGGCGATACGGGGAAGGACCGAGATTTCGCAACAACAATACCAATCCCACCAGCAATCCCACGCCGGCCGAGATCACGTGGGCAGGCCGCATTCCAGGATCCTCGCGCCACTTGGAAATCGCGTTGTCCGCGAAGCTCGCATAACCGATGGACGCGACGGGGATTGCGGCGGATCGGGCCACGCGTTCGTCGGTGTCGAACCAGGGGATATCGACACCGTGCAGGACGCCAGGCTCGCCAGTGATGGGCCTGAGCGTCCATCTCCAGACCACCGTGGTGACCGGCCCCATGGTCGTGACCTGGAGGTCCCGCGTCTCGGGCTGGCTGAAGGTGATGAGCCACGGCTCACGCAGGTCCGGCTGTTCTGGCATCATCTCGGGCGTGGCACCGAGGGCGCGCAGCACGACGCGACGTTCCGTGCTCTGGCCGTCCTCGAGCCGGGCGGGGTCGACGCTCCATGTCTCCGACAGCTCCACCGCCCTCACCGGCAGCCATGCTTCACCGGCGCCGGCGGGGATCTCGCGCACATCCACGCGTACCGGGTCCGAGCGTACGATCTCGGTATGCCGCTGACCGTCGGCGCCGATGATCTCGAGCTCGTGCGCGATCGGCAATATCTCCAGCGTCCCCGCCCGCCTCGGGTAAAGCGCGACGCGTCGCTCCATGACCCTTGCGCGGCGCCCGTCGACGCGGTCCTCCGTCCACGCATCCTGTCCCAGCCGGTTCCAATCGAAATCGGTCATCGGCCGCAGCTTGAGATCCTCCCGTCCGATGTGCTCGCTGTAGATACCGCGGATCGTGGCAAGGACCATTTCGCCCACGAAAGGCTGTTCGGAGCGCGGATCGAGGACCAGCTCGAGCCGCAGCGTGTCGCGGTCCTGTGCAATGACCGGGAAGCCAATCAGGATGATCACGAGCGCGAGCCTTACCACGGGTCGGGTTCCTCGGCATGGGCTTCGCCGTCGCGCCGACGGCGCTCCATCTCGGCGTCGAGGTGGCCTTTCAGGTATTCGCCCGGCGCATCGGCGAGCGTGTCGAGCCAATCGGCATCCGCGGCCACATTGCGCTCGCCGGTCACGGGCCGTCTGGTATCGGCGCGGAGCGGGTCGCGCTGCGCAGCCTCGATCGGCTGCGACGGGTCGTCGGGATCGAAGGCGGCCGTCTCGATCCCGGCCTCCGACAGGACGGTCTCGATGCGGCCGTGGCCCATCGCCTCGCCCGTGACCGGCTCGACCAGCGCGGCGACCAGATCGCGATTGCGTCTCGCATCGGCATCGTATCGGTTGGCGAAGAGCACGGCATCGAAATAGGCGACCGCCAGGTCGTAGTCGCCGCTCATCGCAAGGCTCAGGCCGCGATTGTAGGTGGCGCTGCGGCCGATCGCGGCGAAGGCGGCGTCGGCTTCGCCATAGCGGCCCGCCGCGTAGAGCGCCGCACCGCGCGCGCCCTCGTCCGAGATAAGCGGCAGCGCCAGATCGGGACGACCGGCGCGCCAGATCAGCTTTGCCCATGCCTCGGGTCCGGCAGCCGCGGCGCAGAGCGCGGCGGCAAGGAGGACGAGGGAGGCCCGGATCATGCGGCCTCCCTCCGGCGGAACAGGAACGCCAGCGGCACCAGTGCCAATGCCACCAGCCAGCGCCCGTGATCCTGATAGCGCAGGCGGCGGCGCGCGCCGTCCGCGGCCGCCGCGCCACGCCGGTCGGCGAGCAGCGCTTCCAGGGGCGCGGTGTCGCCGGCATGCACGATCGCCCCGCCTCCGGCATCGGCCAGAGCTGCAAGGCTCTCCCATCGGGCCGGCGGCATGCCGTAGGGAGCCGCGTCCGGCGTCACGAAGATCGCCGAGACGCGGATCCCTTCCGACGCCATGAGGCGGGCCAGGTCCAGCGCCCCGGGGCCGAGGCCGCCGCCATCCGAGACGAGCACCACGTCCGGCCGCTCGACAACCGCGTCCGCGAGCGTCCGGCGGGCCATGGCGAGCGCCCTGTCGGGGCGGCTGCCGGCCACCGGCATGGTGTCCCCATCGACCACGCCGACCATCGTCTGCAACGTCTCGGGTTCATCGGTCGGGACGCTGACCAGAAAACTCTCTCCGGAATAGATGCCGAGCGCTACCGGCCGCGCGGCGTGGCGGTCGATCAGGCGCGACACGGCGGCCTGGGCGTCGTCCAACCCGCCCCCCTCGATTACGGATGGTGACAAATCGAGCAGGATCATCACCGCGTCGAGGTTGCGCAGCGCCGGCGCGTCGGGGTCCGGCGTCGCGGGCCCGGCGAGCCCGGCGGCGACCAAGACGGCCGAACAGGCAACGAGCAATGGCGACGGGTCGCGGCCCGCCTCGGTCAGATGGCCCCTACGGCGCATCGCGGGTAAAAGATCGGCGTCGATCAGACGGGTCCACCGCCCGCGCCGGGCCGAGGCCCGGGCCGCGAGGCCGCCGAGCAAAAGCGCTACCGGCAGCGCGCCCAGCCAGATCGGGCGCAGCAGGATGAGACCCTCGAGCCCCGTCATGCTGCTTCCCGCGCGTCCAGAATCGCCACCGAGGCAAGACATCCCAGCGCCGCGGCGGCAAGCCAGGGCCAGAACTCGTACCAGGCGCGGATCGGCGGCGCGTCGGCGAGGCTCGGCTCCAGACGGTCGATCGCGGCGGCGACGGCGCGCAGGTCTTCGGTCGTGCGCACCCGGAAGGTTTCGCCGCCCGAGGTCTCGGCGATCCGCCGAAGCGTCTCGCTGTCGACGGCGTCGCGCGCGGTGGGTGCCGTCTCGAGATCGGCTGGTCCGAGCGCGATAGTGTAGACGCGGATGCCAAGTTCGCCCGCGGTCGAAGCCGCCGCCACGGGATCGACGGCACCCGTCGTGTCCTGCCCGTCCGAGAGCAGTACGACCACACGGCTCTCGCCATCGCGGGACCGGAGACGCTTGATCGCAAGGCCGAGCCCGTCGGCGATGGCAGTAGCCTTGCCCGAGACGCCGATCTGGGCGGTCGCGATCACCTCGGCCACGGCTTCGACATCGTGGGTGAGCGCCGCGGCGACGTAGGCGCGATCGCCGAAGACGACGAGCCCAACCCGGTCCCCCACCCTGCCCGCGACGAAGCGCGACCCGACGGCCTGAACCGCTTCGAGGCGGGATACCCCGACCCCGTCGAGGTCGAAATCCTCTCGCTCCATCGACCCGGAAAGGTCGAGCGCCAGGACGATGTCCCGCCCCGAGGCCGGGACGACATCGAGCACGCGCTCCGTTCGAGGTCCGCTCACCGACACCACGAGCAATGTCCAGGCGAAAAGCAGACAGGTCTGGCGCGCGAACCGGCGCGCAGGTGCCGCGTCGGCAGGACGGAACGACCGCGCAATGGCCGGCGGCAGGACGATGGCGGCGCGGCGACGCCGGTCCGGCGGGAGCATCCGGAGAAGGAGAAGCGGGAGCGGCAGAAGCAGCGCCATCCAGGGAGCGGCGAGACTCATCTTCGCGGCTTCCGCCGGGCGGCCGCGATCACCGCGCGTTCAAGCGCCTCGGGG
Source organism: uncultured Paracoccaceae bacterium (assembly GCA_947487205.1). Taxonomy (GTDB): domain Bacteria; phylum Pseudomonadota; class Alphaproteobacteria; order Rhodobacterales; family Rhodobacteraceae; genus Palleronia. Next base: position 28,947 of record CANKVU010000020.1, read on the forward strand.
TCGAGGGTCGCGTCGGGATCGTAGAGCGCCTGCGACACCTCGCCCGGGATCGCGCCCCCGTTTGCGCGCAGAAGGGCCGCGAGGCCCGCGACCCGCTCCGGCATCGCGCGCCGCCCCAGCGATGCGATCCGGGCGCGGGCGACATCGACCGGCCGCGTCCGCCGCACGGTCAAGGCCCGGACGAGGGACGCGAGGAGGAGCGCCGCGATCAGCCCGACAGCAAGGGCGGCCAGCGCATCCTGAATGCCGAAGCGGGCGAAGCTTTCCGGGATGCGGACCGGCGCGAGTTCCGCAGCGAGCGCCTCGGGCGTCATGGCGCCGCGCCGATGTCCGAAACGTCTGCCGCATCGACGATCCGGACCGGAATACCCGCCGCCTCGAGCGCCGCGGCCGAGGACGACGCCCCGAAGCGACCGCGCGCGATGCGTCGGCCCAGGCGCGCGGCGAAGGTGCCCGACGGCGGCGTCATTTCGACCGCGTCCTGTATCAGCAGGACCTCGAGCCGGCCCTTCTGCATCAGAGCAGCCGCCGCCATGGCGAAGCCCTCGCCCGGATCGTCAAGGCCGGTGGCCAGGCAAACCGACATCCCGGGCGCAATGCCGGCGCCGACGCGGTCGAGACATGCGGCCAAGGTCTCGGGCGCCGCAGAGGCCCCGTCGCAGGCCGCCGCGTGGAGACGCGCGAGCGCCCCGCAGACGGCGAGCATCGCACCCTCTCGCGGCCGCGGCGCGAGCGTTTCGGCATCCCCGTCGCGCAGGATCACGGCGCCGACCCGTCCGCCCGCAAGGACCGCGCGCCATCCTTCGAGCGCGAGCGCCTCAGCCGCTGCGACCGACCTGAACCGACCGCGCGTCCCCCAGAGCATCGGGGACCGGAAATCGGCGACGAGGAGAAGCGTGTGCTCCACCTCCTCGTGACGGCTGCGCACCTGGGGACGTCCGCTGCGCGCGGTCGCCGCGGGGTCGATGCGGCGAGGGTCATCCCCGTCCTGGAACGGGCGCAGGTCGTAGGGATCGCCGCCCTCGCCGCGCCGCGGACCGGACCGTCCGCCCGAGGGGCTGTGCGCGCGGTCCACGCTCGCGTTGGGGTGCGCGTGCGCCGCCAGTTCCAGAAGCCGGCCTGGATCGACCGTGGCGCCGGAGGGTCGCGACGGCGTCACAGAGGCGCGACCGCGTCGAGGATCTCCGCGAAGATCGTCCGCGCCGTCTCGCCCGCGGCCCGCGCGCGCCATGTCGGCGCCATCCGGTGGCAGAGGACATCCGGCGCGAGCGCCGCCACGTCCTCGGGCACGGCGTAGCTCCGGCCATGGAGCCAGGCCCGCGCCCGCGCAGCGGCGGCGAGCGCGAGCGTGCCGCGGGGGCTGACCGCGTGCCGGAGGCGGCCGGCCACGTCGATGCCCCCGCTATCCCGCCGCGTGGCCATGACGAGCGCCACCACGTAGCGGCGCAGCGCCGGGGAAAGATGGACCTGCAGGACCGCGGCCTTCATTTCCGCCAGGGTGGCACGGTCGAGCGACGGCCGCCCGGGGGCCGCGGGACTGCGCCGCTCACCCTCGACGAGGTCGAGGATCGCCATTTCATCCTCTTCCGTCGGCAAATCGAGCACCACATGCATGAGGAAGCGGTCGAGCTGCGCTTCGGGCAGCGGAAACGTGCCCTCCTGCTCGAGCGGGTTCTGAGTCGCGACGACCATGAACGGATCGGCCAGCGTCCGGGTCGCGCCGCCGGACGTGACCTGACCCTCGCCCATCGCTTCGAGCAGCGCCGATTGCACCTTCGGTGGTGCGCGATTGATCTCGTCGACCAGCACCAGCGAATGGAAGATCGGCCCCGGCACGAAATCCATCCGGCCGCTCTCCGGCCGCCAGACCTGCATCCCGGTGATGTCGGACGGCATCAGGTCGGGCGTGCATTGGATCCGTGCGAAGCTGCAGGCGATCCCGTCGGCGAGCCGGCGTACGGAGCGCGTCTTGGCAAGACCGGGTGCGCCTTCGATCAGCACATGTCCCCCGGTCAGAAGCGCGATCATCAACCGCTCGACCAGGACCGACTGGCCGACGAGACCGGCCTTCATGCGGGCGACGAGTTCGCCGGCAGGCCCCGTACGCCCTTCGTCCGGATGCCGTGCGGCGTCTTCCATTCCGGTGTCCTCCCCGTCGGCGTCCAGATACCGGATCACGGTTCAGAGCGGATGCAAAGTCCAATGCAGGTCCCGGGGCAGAACGCTGGCAAATTGCCCGCGACAAGCGAGCGCATTTGCCGGGTTCTGACGTTCAGCTCCATGGCCCGGAAGGCAGGTGATGAGCCTGAGGTTTCCCCGCGTTTTGATGCTCTGGCTGATGAGGTCCCTCGCCGGGCCGGTCACGCTGGTGCTCGCAACCGCGGAGGCATGCCGTGGGGGCGGTCGACACCGGGGGCGACGCCCGCGCCAGCTACGCCTCCGAGCGGACCGATTACATGGAGCGTCGGGTGGGCGATCCGCTCCAGGCCCGGATGACCTCCATCAAGCTCCCGGGCGTGATGGCACCAGGGACCCGCGTCCGGTACAAGCCGCGCGACGGCGCTGCGCAGGCCGGCAGGTCTTCGGTCCGACCCCGCCGGCGGCGTTCCGCCAGGTCGAGCGGTTGCTCTGCGATCCCCCGGAGATCACGGCGCGCCAGCGCATGGCGTCACGGAACCGCGCCCGATAGCGCACGCGGCTCGCAATCTGGCGGACGATGGTGATGGCGAGGGCGAGCGGTATGCTGGTCCTCGGCACGATCGCGATCCTCTGGCGGGTCGGTCCGGTCGACGGCATCGTCACCGGGCTCGACCGCCTCGCACGAGGCGATCCGGATGCCTGCGTTCGGCAAAGAGGTGATCGCGACTTCCGCCGGATCGCCCACGCGGTCAACCATTTCGCCGAGCGGTCGCGGAGTGGCGCGGAGCAGAGCCGGGCGCTCACGGTAGCCGATCGAGATCGAGGACATGGCGCGCCGGCACCTCGCCCGCGACCTGTACTGCGAATTCGGGCAGACCTTCACCGCGACTGGCGCGCTTGCCGTCTCGATCGCTCATGCCGCCGGACGGTCGGGACGAGCTGGTCAGAGATACCAGCGCGGAGCCTTTGCCCGCTTCAGGCCGCCGGACCTCGACGGGGTCGGCCTCGCCGCGCGGCTGCGACCGATGCTCTCGGTATGGCAGGCGCAGCGCCGCGCCCGGCTCCTGCTGCACTGTGTTCGCGACCACGCCTCCCTGCGGGACGGTGTCGCGCTCGCTCCCTACCGGATCGTGCTGGACTGCGTGACGAACGCCATGCGCCACGGACCGCCGAAACGGCACGCGGGGTCGCTTCGCCAGTGCGGCGGCGTCGTCGAGATCGACGTCGAAGACGACGGCGAGGGCACGGTCGAGCCAGGGGACCCGGTCACGGCATCCCTGGGATCACCGCAGGCGTGACCGAGATAGTGGGGCGCATCCGGGCGGGCCAGACGGCCTGCGCGTGCGCGTCACCGTGGGCGTTCCCGATGCGCCCAAGACCCGCGCGGCACGACCGAGCATCACGTGACGATTTTCGACGGCCACGCGGCTGTGCGAGGGGGCGGCCGCGCGCTCGTCGACCTGCACCCGGGTCCGCGCATCATCGTCGAGGCCTGCGACCGGTTTCGCCAGACCCAGCCCGACATGGTGGTCATGAATGTTGCGTTGCCCGGGGCAAGCGGCATTGCGGCGATACGAGGGCGCCGCGCGTCTCGTTCTCTTCGGCATGCACCACGGAGCGGCTTTCGCGCTGAAGGCAATCGAGACGGGCGCGGTGGGCTACGTCACCGAGGGCAGCGACCCGAGAAACATCATCGATGCGATCACCGGTGCTCCGGCCGGCCGCACGAGGATTTCCCCCGACGTGATCGAAGCCATGGCCCAGCACCGCATCACCGGCGCCGCAACAAGTCTGGTCGATCTCAGCACTCGACGGACCGAGATACGAAGACGGCTCGCCGCTGGATGCCAGTCGAGGAGATCGCCGGCATACTCGGCATCAGTCCCAAGACGGAGCGGAACACCCACTCTGGGGTCCGAAGACCGGTACCCAAATGGTCTGGTCCGCTGTGAAGATGCGGCTCGTGGCGGGCGGACGCGCAGATGAGCGTCGTCGTCTCATCTGCTCCGATCGCATGCGGGCCATTACCAACGGCCGCTACCGCAGGCTGACTTATGCCGGATGAGCCGGGAGCGAATTTCCGCTATCCGCCCTACCTCACCTCCTCCACCGCCACCTCGGCCATCCGCAGAACGGCCTCCCGCGTCTCCGCCACCGCGATGAAACGAGCGTTGTGGCAGAACTTGGCCCCCTTTACGCCGGAGGCCTCCTCCAGCGCCGCGTCGGTCAGGCCGGCCCAGGCGGCGGGCAGGTCGGCGCGGGCCTCGAACGTGTCGCCGCTTTTGCGGATCGTGGTCAGCGCCCAGTCGCCATCGCGCGGATGGACGACGAAGAGCAGATGGTCGGCGCCGGCCGCCTCGATGGCGGACCGGAACGGCATTCCCATCGGCAGTTCGAGGATGTGCGAGGCACCTGCCGCCTCGATCGCGGCCATCACCATGGTTTCGGCCCGGCGCCGGGCGGCCTTCCTCTCGATCGCGGCCTCGACGAAGATCCGGGCGGCGGACAGCGCGGCGGCGAAGGCCGCATCGTCGGCCCCGGCCTCGCGGGCGTCGAAGGCGGGCTTCAGGCTTTCAAGCAGCACCGGCAGGGTCAGGTCGGCCAGCTTCCCGGCGACGGAGGGTTCGAGCGCGCCGTTGTCGGTCAGATCCACGGGCAGGACGAAGCCGCGGTCGAAGCCGTCGTGGATCGCGTCCAGATCGGGCTCGGGCACCGCCAGCGCCCGCAGGTAATCGTGGCCGTAGTGCTTCCAGACCAGACCGAAGGAGCTGTAGGGGTCCCCGCCCTCGCGCAGGGGCGGCGCGGCCTGGTGGTGGTCGAAGAGTCCACGCTCGGCGTCGTAGGCCCGGCCCACATCGTAGACGATCCGGCCCTCGGCCGGCGCGATCCAGTCCGGATCGCGCGAGCGGACCAGGGCGGCCTCGGGGAAGAGGCGGGTCAGGATCACGGAGGACAGGAGTTCGTCGGCGTGGAAGCCGCCGGAATGGGTGACGAGATGCGTGATGGTCATGGGGCTGGTCTCGCCGGTCGGAGGATGCGTGGGCCACCCCCGGGCCGCCCGTCGAAGCGCGACCGTATCCGGTTCGCGCCAGGTCGTCAGGCTGCTTCCGCGATCGGCCTGCACATCGTGTGCGGTACGCGGCGTGGTCGTGCACGAAGGGCCTCAGGCATCCCACCGCCGGACGCCGTCGAACTCGAGGACCATGTCGGGACCGAAAGCGGTCGCGGGCGTGTGGTAGCCCGGGCTCACCTCTCCCGCCGCGACGCGCTGTGCGATCGCGAGGGCCGTCCGCGTGGTCAGGGCATAGGGCTCCGGCGTCTCCATCAGGCTGGCCATGTAACGGTCTTCCGCATCCCACCCCTCGGCCAGGAGGCGGCAGCGCCCGCGCCTCCGATGCTCCTCCGAGGGCCCGGGCCCCATCCGGTCCACGAGCCGCGACAGGAGGCGCTGGACGGGGGGCGACCCCAGCGCGGACCGAAGGAGGCGCGGCACGCGGGAGACGACCCGCAGGGGCGGAGAGGCTTCAAACAGCACGTCGATCTCCGGGACACCGGTGGAATGCCAGGCCGTCGCGACATCGCCCCAGCTGACGCTGACGGTGTCGACCGCGCCATGGCCGAAATCGGTGCGGCCGCGCAGCGGCGCCTCGAGCTCTACGATCCGGCCACCGCGCCGCGCCATCGGACCCTGTCCCAGCGCCTCGATTGCCGTGCGCGCGGTGCCCCGGCTCGCCCGGGCGAGGCCGGCGATGGAGAGGCGCAGCCGCTGCATCCCCGGCTGCCGCCGCTTGAGATGCGCCGCGAGACAGTCGCTCGGCACGACGTCGAAGCCCGCCCCCGGCAGCAGGACCGTCCCGGCCTCGCGCGCGGCCGCGTCCCGCGCGGCGATCCGTTCGAAGACCGCGATCTCCCCGGTGATGTCGACGTAGTGGGTGCCGGTCTCCAGACAGGCGGCGACCAGCGGATCGGCCGTCCGCGAAAACGGACCGGCGCAGTTCAGCACGACCGTCACGCCCTCCAGGTGGCGGCGCAGCGTGGCCACATCGGCGAGGTCGAATGCAGTCCATGGCACGTTCAGGCTTGTCGCGAGCGCTTTCGTCCCGGCGGCGTCTCGGCCGGCCAAGGTCAGCGGCGATGATCCCCCTGAAATCGTGGCCGCCGCGTGCTCTGCTACGAGGGTGCCCGTGTATCCGGTCACGCCGTAGATCATCAGGCCGGTCATTCGGCATCTCTCTTTCCAAGGGCGGCACCAAGACCACACAGGAACCGTGGCGCGCTGAGGCCCTGACCATACAGGAAGACACCGACCGCAGACATCTCTCGATACCGCCGGGTCTCGATAGGCGAGATGCCGATGCGTCCTCGCCGAGGGCGAGCGGGCCCCGGTTCCTGAGATGACCTTCCGCCACCGCCGGACCAGTGTCGGCCGCGGACGGACCCGCCCGCGTTCTCGCACGCGAGCACCCTGAGGGTTGGCCATGAATCGGCCTCTCCGGGCAGGCGACCGCCCGATCTTTCTCCCGGCGCGGGCTCCGACCTTTCGCCGGACGATCCACGCGAGTAAGGGAGGCGCAGAAGGACGAGAGGACCCCCATGGACCGCGCCGCCCACATCCACCGGACCATCGGCCAGGAGATCGGCGCCAGCCCGGCGCAGGTCGGGGCGGCGGTGGGGCTGCTCGACGCCGGCGCGACCGTCCCCTTCGTGGCGCGCTACCGCAAGGAAGCCACGGGCGGGCTCGACGACACCCAGCTGCGCATGCTGGCCGACCGGCTGGACTACCTGCGCGACCTCGACGCGCGGCGCGACGCGATCCTGAAGTCGATCCGCGACCAGGACAGGCTGACGGACGATCTGGCCCGGGCCATCGCCGCCGCCGGAACGAAGGCCGTGCTCGAGGACATCTACCGCCCCTACAAGCCCAAGCGCCGCACCAAGGCCATGATCGCCCGGGAGAACGGGCTGGAGCCCCTGCGCAACGCCATCATGGCGGATCGCAGCGCGGAGCCGGAGAAGCTTGCGGCGGGCTACGTGACCGAGGCCGTGCCGGGCGTGAAGGAGGCCCTGGAGGGCGTGCGCGACATCCTCACCGAGGAGCTCGCCGAGACGGCCGACCTGGTGGGCTCCTTGCGCGACTACCTCCGAAAGGCGGCCGTGGTCACCGCCAAGGTGATCCTCGGGCAGGAGGAGAGAGGCGCCAAGTTCTCCGACTATTTCGACCATTCCGAGAAGGTCGCGACGATGCCATCGCACCGGGCGCTCGCGGTGCTGCGGGCCGCGAAGGAAGGGGTGGTCCGGTTCGACATCGGCCCCGACGCGGAGGTCGGCCAGCCGCGCTGCGAGGCCATGGTCGCCGCCCGCCTCGACCTGTCGGGCGACGGGCCGGGCGACCGCTGGCTGCGCGGCGTCGCGGGCTGGGCCTGGCGGGTGAAGCTCTCGACCATGATGACCACCGACCTCGTGGCCGAGCTCCGGGCCCGCGCGCAGGAGGAGGCCATCGCCGTCTTCGCGCGCAACCTCAGGGATCTGCTGCTGGCGGCCCCGGCGGGCGCGCGACCCACGCTCGGCCTCGATCCGGGCATCCGCACCGGCGTGAAGGCCGCCGTGATCGACGCCACAGGCAAGCTTCTGGCCACCGCCACGCTCTATCCCTTCCAGCCGAGGAAGGACCTGACAGGCGCGCAGGCGAGGATCGTCGATCTGGTCACGCGCCACGGGGTGGAGCTCATCGCCATCGGCAACGGCACCGCCTCGCGCGAGACAGAGAAGCTGGTCGCCGACACCCTCACCATGCTGCCACCGGGCACCGCGACGCCCACGAAGGTCGTGGTGAGCGAGGCCGGCGCCTCGGTTTACTCCGCCTCCGAACTCGCCGCGAAGGAATTCCCCGACCTTGATGTCTCGCTCCGGGGCGCGGTCTCCATCGCCCGCCGGCTCCAGGACCCGCTCGCGGAACTGGTGAAGATCGAGCCGAAGAGCATCGGCGTCGGCCAGTACCAGCACGACGTGGACCAGCGGCGCCTCTCGAAATCGCTCGAGGCCGTGGTCGAGGACGCGGTCAACGCGGTCGGGGTGGACCTCAACACGGCCTCGGCACCGCTCTTGGCCCATGTCTCCGGCCTGACGCCGGGACTTGCCGCGTCCATCGTGGCGCATCGCGACGAGAAAGGCGCCTTCCGGGCGCGCAAGGACCTCCTGAAGGTCCCCCGACTGGGACCCCGCGCCTTCGAGCAATGCGCGGGCTTCCTGCGTATCCGGGACGGTAGGGAGCCGCTCGACGCCTCCGCCGTTCACCCCGAGGCCTACGACCTCGCGCGCCGCATCGTCTCCGCCTGCGGCCGCGACCTGCGCAGCCTGCAATCCGATCCCACAGCTCTGAAGGGCGTCCGAGCGGAGGCCTTCGTCGACGACCGGTTCGGCCTGCCCACGGTGCGCGACATCCTGGCCGAGCTAGAGAAACCCGGCCGCGATCCGCGTCCCGGCTTCAGGACCGCGACCTTCGCCGAGGGGGTGGAGGAGATCACCGACCTGACGCCCGGCATGCGGCTCGAAGGGACGGTGACGAACGTCGCGGCTTTCGGAGCCTTCGTGGATATCGGCGTCCATCAGGACGGCCTCGTCCATGTCAGCCAGCTGGCCGACCGGTTCGTGAAGGACCCCCACGAGGTGGTGAAGGCCGGAGATGTCGTGCAGGTGCGGGTGACGGAGGTCGACGTGGCCCGCAAGCGTATCGGCCTCTCCATGCGCAAGGAGGGCGGCGACGCGTCGAAGCAGGATCGCAGAGAGCGGGGCCAGCAGCCCCCGGCGGCAAGGAGGGGCGCTTCCCGGAAGGAGGACAAACCGTCCCCGGGGACCGGCAAGGGAGCCGCCGCGCGAGGGAGGGATCAGCACGGCACCCTTGGCTCGGCCCTGCGCGATCCCATGAAGAAGCGGTGAGGCGCCGATGGAGCACGGCCACGCGCGGCCCCGGAGCAAGCCCTGTCGCGCGTCGGACATCCCGGTAGTATGCCCCGATGACCCGTCCCGTCCTGGACAATCGAACGGCCCGCCGCCTTTTCCTCGACCGGCACCTCCTGCTCCGTCCCGGGTCGGGTCCCGGCACGGGGGGGGACTTGGAACGGGTCCTCCACGCTCTCGGCTTCGTCCAGATCGACAGCGTCAACACGCTGGCCCGGGCGCATGACTTGATCCTGTGGTCGCGCCGCGGGCAGTACCGGCCCCGCGCGCTCGAGCGGCTCGTCGCCCGGCGGCGGACGGCCTTCGAGCACTGGACCCACGACGCCGCGGCGATCCCCATCGAGTTCTACCCGATGTGGCGGCTGAAATTCGCCCGCGACGAGGCCCGGATGCGGCAGAGGTGGCCGGTCTGGCAGCGCGAGGGCTGGCAGGGTGAGCTGGACACCGTCCTCGCCCACGTCGCGGAGCACGGGCCGGTCAGTTCGCTGGACGTGGGCCGGGACGAGGCGAAGGGCTCGTCCGGCTGGTGGGACTGGCACCCGTCCAAGACGGCGCTCGAATTCCTCTGGCGCTCCGGCCGGCTCGCGGTCTGTCACCGGCGGGGATTCCGCAAGCATCACGACCTGCCCGAGCGGGTGATCCCGCCGGACTGTCTGGCGGCCCATCGCGACGATGCCGAGATCGTCGATTGGGCCATGAGCGCGGCGCTGGAGCGGCTCGGCTTCGGGACAAGCGGCGAACTGGCCGCCTTCTTCGAGATCGCGACCCGCGACGAGGCGAAGGCGTGGTGCGCCGAGGCGCTGGCCGCGAGACGGATCGTCGAGGTCGATCTCGAGTTGGCCGACGGCTCCCGCCGCCGCAGCATCACGACCGAGGCGCTTCTGGATCGCGCTGCGTCGCTCCCCGCGCCGTCGTCCCGCGTGCGGCTCCTCAGCCCGTTCGACCCCGTCCTGCGCGACCGGGCGCGGGCCGAGCGGCTCTTCGGGTTTCGCTACCGGATCGAGATCTTCGTTCCCGAGGCGCAGCGGAGATACGGCTACTACGTCTTCCCCGTCATGCAGGGGAACCGCGTGATCGGCCGGATCGATGCGCGGCGTCTCGGCGGCGCGATCCACGTCCGGGCCTTCTGGCCGGAGGCGGGCGAAAGGATGGGCAAGGCGCGCAGGGCCGCGCTGGAGGCGGAACTGGCGCGGGTGACGACCCTCGCCGGCACGGATGCGGTCACGTTCACGGAAGATTGGATCAGGTCATGAACCTGCTTCGATGGTGCGATCTCCCCCAATTCCACTGAATCGCCAATGCTTTCCACCGACGGTCCATGAAGGCAGCAATCGCACCATGGATACCTCGCAGCCTTGTTGCACGACGCCTGTCCGGTGGTCACATCTGGCCGCGCGGCGTGTCAGACCTCGCCCGAACCCGCCGCCGCATCCTGATCTGGTTTGCATGCAGCTCGTAACCTGCCCCCGCTGGTCCCTCGTTCATGACGAGGGTCTGCGGACCTGCGGGTCTGAGATTGGTGGTCGGGTTGGTCGTCATTGACAAGCGCGGCGAAAGCAGAGCCCTCAAGTGGCTCAAGCGACCAGCGCGCTTCGAGGGGCCTCTGGTTTCCGGGCGATGAATGCGGCCTCATGGCGTCGTCGTGGCGCCAGATGGCGAGCTTGCGCCGGGCGTCATCCGGAGTGTCGAAGATCTCCTCGTTCGACAGCGCGTCCCGGAGGCTGCCGTCGAATGCCTCGATGAAGGCGTTCTGCCGCGGCTTGCCTGGGTCGATGCAGTGGCAGGGAACTCCGGTCCTGTCGGCCCATTCCAGGATGGCCCGGCCGGTGAACTCGGTCCCGTTGCCGCTGACGACGCAATCGGGCTTTCCGCAAACCCGCACCAGCGCGTCGAGTTCGCGGGCCACGCGGGCGCGCGAGATGCTGGTATCGGCCATCAGGCGCGGGGTCTCGCGCGTGCGGCCGTCGATCACGGCCAGGGCGCGCCTTGTGCGCCATTGGTTCAAGCACAATGGCGAGCGAACTCGCGCAAAGCGCCGAAGCTGTCGGACGGGAAGTCGAGCGCCCCGCGCGCGTTGGGCTGCGGCGCCCCGGGCATCGGCATGCGCGGGCCCGGGGCCCCGCTTGCGCCCGCGCCGCCGCGTCACCGACAGCCCTTCCTGCCGACAGAGCCGATAGGGCGTCTCGTGGTTCATAATCATGCCCTTCCGCTCGAGCAGAATGCCGATCCGGCGATAGCCGAACCGCCGCCCTCTGCCGGCGATCTCCCTCCTCTCCTCGCGGACATCCGGGCCGTCCGGCGGGCGTTCTCGCCGGACCGTCCCGGGATCGACGCCGGCAAGCCGGCAGGCCCGGCGCTGCAAGATGTCGTGAGCCCCGCATCGCCCTGGGCGCCGCCTCTCGCCGCTCGGTCGTTCGCCAGTGTCGCTCGGAGGAATGGCGCGCAATGGCGCCCCGTCCGTTCCTTCCCGGCAGATCCTCCAGAACGACGTTGTCGAGCATGGTGGCGGCCAGCAGGCGCGTGAGCTTGGCGTTCTCGTCTTCCGAGCCTTCAGGCGGACAGCCTCGGAGACCTCCAATCCGCCATACTTGGCCTTCAACTCGTAGAACGTCGCCGGGCTCAGGCCATGCCTGCGGCACATTTCCGCCGCGGCCATCCCGTCGACGCAGTGCGTCGACCCCGCTCCTCGATCATCCCGATGATCTGCGCCTCGCCGAAACGGCTCGTCCGCATTCGTCCGCTCCTTCGCGGGCGAGCAGACTCTACATTACAATGAGGGAGGCCACGGGGGGCAGGTGACCCGTCGCATTGTAAGCGGGTTCTCGGGAGCGGGACCCCGGCCCGCGTGGCAAGACCCAAACCGGTGGACCTCATATTCCGATGCCCGGATATCGCCTTCGGGATCCGTGAAAAGGCTCTTCGCGAGCCCGGAAGGCCGCATGACGCCCGGACCACAAAACGGGGTCAGGTCCCACCCGTCACGCACCCGGACCACTCAGTAGGAGCAGGCAAATCCCTCACGGACTATACAACAGCAGTCTCCGCGGGTGACCCGGGGCGCGTCATTCTCCTTGTATAAGGCACCCGCTCGATCCTTACATTCCGGCGGCGGCCTGTACCGCGTTCCGTGAGAACCTCTATCCTTGGCGGCTCCCTATGGCCCACACAACGACTGACAGACTGACCGTCTTCTCCCGCATTGCGTGAGTTCATGTCGGCCCCGCTCCCGGCGAACGGCCGGTATGCCGAAGCCACATTGCAGCGGCCGGCGGTATTGCGCAGTCCGGTGAGGTCCGGGCATGCCGCGGCGGCCCGATCCGATTTCCACGCCTCTCCGACTACAGGGCAAGCGCCGCATGCCGGGCCCGAGGCTTAACGATGGCCGGCCCATCCCCGATCATCCGTGAAGGCGCGGCCTGCCGAGATCCGGGCGGGCTCGTACGCTTCGGGCAGGTCGGCTGCCAGGGCGAACGGCTCGCGCGATGCCGCCAGGAGGATGTTGGTGCGGCCCGTGGAACCGAGGTCGCCCTTCTCCACCTGAACATGCGGATAAAGGCTGCCGAGAATGGCATAGACGCCACGGGCCAGCCGGCCATCGGGCACATCGATCAGGTTCACGTAGACCGGTCCTTCGACGATCGTTCGGAGGCGTTCGAATGTCTCTTGGGTGACCAGATGAGCCGGCACCGAATTCGAGGAGAACGCATCCACCACGGCGGCATCGAAGCGTCGCTCCGTCTCGTTCAGATAGACCCGGCCGTCGGCATGGACGATGCCGAGCCGCCCCGTCACGTCCGGCTCACCCCGCTCCCCGGCAAAGCCTGTCCTTTCGATCATCGCCCCGGCCCATGGCATGTGTCGCCGAACGACCTCCGTCACCAGCGGGTCGATCTCGACCGCGATCGCCCGGGCCGCCGGTCGCGAGGCCAACAGCTTCGTGGGCAGCGTGTAACCGCCGCCGCCCACGAACAGGACCGAGGGCGCTGGACCCAGATCACGGTCCATCCGCGCCCAGAGCCACCGCGTGTAGGACAATGCGAGTTCAGGCGACGTTTCGGACGGGGCACCATTCGGCTCGATCTTTTCGGCGGCCTGGGTAATTCCATCCGAATAAAGGCGGACCTCACTGCCTTGCCGTACGACATTGAGGCAGGAAAACCCGGATTCATATTCGCAGATCCGACCTCCGGCGACCCCCGCAAGGCCGACGAAGGCCGCGGCTCCGATGACCACGCCGGGTCGCGGTTCCCGCGCATGCTCGGCAGGGCCTTCTGATCTGTCACTGCCACCCCGCGGGTCGGCCCGGATGAACGGCAGGCAGAGGAGCGCCGCCGCACCACAGGCAGCGAAGGTCGCCGCCGAGCCGATGACGGGAAGCGTGACGAAACCGGCGAGGATGGCGCCCAGGATTGCACCGGAAGATCCGGCTGCCATGACGAGCCCAAGCGACGAGCCCTCCCGGCCCGGACGAGCCTCGACAGCAAGCTTGGCCAGAAACGGCGAGGGCACGCTGATGAGAACCGAGGCGGGAAAGAAGCTCGCGACAACGCTGAAAAGCATTCCCCCGGTCCCCCGCGCGCCCATGGCGTAGACCATGCCGAGGGCGGTCGGTGACAACGCCATCAGAACCGCCGCCCCGACAAGAGCACTTTTGACGTTGCCCCCGGCCGTCGAACGCTCGCGCTCGGCGACAAGTCCTCCCAACGCACTTCCCAGCGAAAAGCCGGCCAGGACGGTCGCGATGACGGCGGTCCAAGTCAGCAGCGAGGTGCCGAAGAAAGGCGCGAGCACCCGCCCGGCCGCGATCTCATACGTGAGCCCTATCGCGGACAACACGAGTATGAGGGCGATCGTGATCCAGAACCGCAAGACGGCCTCCCCGGCTTTCGTCAGGGCGGTGCCGAGCCCGCCATCAGGAATGTCGGGGCAAGTCACGAAGCGAACGTCGTTCCCCTGCATCCCTCGTAGGCCGCGAACGGCGTGAGGGCAACTTCACACCGTAAAACGCCGATCCGGATTGATCTCGATCCTACGACCGCCCCGAATGACCTCGCATGCGACACATAGGTCGTCCGGGTCCTTCGCGCTGCTCCTTTGGAGCTTGCGGCGATACCCGGCGCGATCACGGGTTACGCGGCCCTACGGCCCTCATCGAACGGATTCAGGAGAACGAATCTCTTTCAGAATACTAGGCGCGCGGTCGTGAAAATCGGCGCGGCGGATCGCGCGGGACGCCTCGACACCGCTGAGCATGGCCTTGGCGCAGGAAAGCCCTTGCCGCGCTGGCCGTTCGCCGCGCCGTCAGGCGGAGGTCGAGGGGCCCTCGGGGCCGGTCGACGGCCCTCCACACGTGGCACCAGCGGCCGTTCTCCCGCAGGCAGGTCTCGTTAACCTCCCTTGTCAGGCCGCGCCCCCTGCGATGCCGGCCCTAGGCCCGTCTGCGGATCTCGGTCGAGAAGGCCGAGCTGGAGAGCGGACAGCGTGCCGGGATCTCAAGCGATGCGGCCGGAAAGACCGAGCCATCGTCCGCTATCGGTCCGAGGACGATGGCGAGGGCGCGCGAGCAGGAGAACCGGGAGCCGCGCCAGGCGAACGGGATCCTCCGCAAGGGGGCGCCGATGGACATCGGGCTTCAGGGCATCAGGCGGGGCAAGCCGCACCGGACGAGGGTGCCGGACCAGAAGACGCCATGCCCATCGGACAAGGTGAACCGGCAGTTCCGGGTCTCGGCACCGAACGGTCTTTGGGGTCGTCCATCGAGGCGCCGTCGGTTCAAGCCCGATGGACGACGCTTTCACCTCCGTGGCCCCCTGGAAGGGCTTTGCCTCGTTCGGGCCACGCCCTCGAACCGGGGGCCGGCAGGCCCTCACCCGTCGTCGTCGGCGCGCATGCCCGAAAGATCGTTGGCTGGCGCGTCAGCACCTCGGCCCATGCGGGCTTCGGTCCCGATGCCCCGGAACAGGCGGTCCACGACCGCCGGCCGACGAAGGGGATGGGGCTCATCCGTCATTCGGATCGCGGCGCCAATACCTGTCCATCGGGTGTACGGAGCAGCTCGGCGAGCATTCGCCATTGTCCTTGAACCAGTGGCGGCCAAATGGCTCGTCATCGCGCCATCCGTCGGCAGTGGGGGCGACAGCTGCGGCAACGCACCGGCCGAGACGATCAACGGCCTGTTCAAGGCCGAGGTCATCCATCGCCGCAATCCCTGGCGCAATTCCGAGGCCGTCGAATACGCGGCACTCGAATGCCGATGCCGTCGCCGCGCAGCCAACGAAACTCAGCCCCCGGCAAGGCCGGGGCGGTTCCCATGGCGAATGCCAGGCACTTCGATATCGGCATCTTCCCTGGCTGACCCCGCGGCGGACGAGGGAAATGCTGGTGCGCGCGGACATGGTGCATCATTTCGCCGCCGCCGTGCGCGCGCCGATCGGAAAAATCCCTGAACGACCGCCCCGCCCGGAACTTCTTCGGTGCTGCGACCGACCTGACATCGGCCGAGATCGCGCGGTTCTCCAGCGGTCCCTGGATCGTGCCATTCCGGGTCTTGCCGACACGCGACAGGCCAGCCCCCCTGGTGCGGGTCCGCGGGTGTTGCCCAACGCGCGAGGGCAATGACCGCGAGGCCCAACATCGGCATTGCCATGTTGCCGCAGAGGGACTTTGCCCTGGTGCCGCCGCTCTCGAGGCGGGGGGTGACGGCGAACGGCCGGCTCGCAAGCCTGGGGGCGCGAACCGCCGTCCATGGCGCAAAATCCGTATCGGCATCGACGAACGGACGTTCGAGATCCGGGCCATCGAGCGAGAGCCTGCGCACGAAGCGGTGTCGCTGGCGCATCGATGTCGCCGGAATCGCCGAGCCATATCCCGACCCACGAGAAGGCCAAGCCGTGGCCCCCGTCGACCACGGGCCCGATCGCCCGGAACGACGCGCTCCGCACCTCGAAAGACCTCGGCCGCGCCCTCTGGCGACGATGGTGAGGGGCCGGCCCGCCACTGGTCCAAGGGCGGCCCCGAACGAGACCACCGCCAACGCCGCGCCGAAACGAAGATGCATCGCGCGAACCTGCTCGGGTGGAGCCTCGTCTCACGCGGTTTCGATCGCCAGGTTGCCGAACTCCGACATTGTGCCGAACGGCGACACCGCGCTCGGCATCGCGTCCACGCTACGCGGCCTGAACGCACCGGGACCTGTTCGCCACTTCGGGGGCGTCAACAAGTCCCGGCGCCCGCCTTCCGCAATAGGCCAGCGTTCACCGACCCACACGGAGCGCCTGGCGATTTGCCCTCGTCCACGTTTTCACGGCCCGATCAATCCCTGCATACGACGGTCGCGTCCGCCTCGGGGGACGGATCCCGATCCGGGCCATCGCGGCCCCTCAATCCGGACGCGATGACCTGGACCGGATGGCGCAGACGTTTGCCGGAGAACCTGCGCGCCTGCGCCCGACAGGAGAACCCGGTCGCCAGAAGTTCGCTGCGGTCCGCCTCGACATGGTCCTGCCATGCCAGGCCATAGACCGCGCGCGAGAGGTCCCGGTTCTCCGCTTCGTGCCCCCACAGGCCAGCCATCCCGCAACATCCCGACCGGACCGGGTCCAGCTCCAGCCCGGTGGCCTCGAAAACGGCCCGCCACCGCGCCAGATGCTCTGGAATGGCCGATGTCTCCGTGCAATGCCCGGCCATTCGATACCGGGTGGCCTTCCGGGCGACAGGTAACTTGTCCCGGGCGGTATGCAGGACCTCTTCGATCGAGAGGATCGGCAGGTCCCGCGTCTCTTCGGCCATCTCCTGGCGGAGAAGCATGGTGAAGGCCGGCTCGACACTGACGAGCGTGGCGCCGGTTTCCGACCAGGCCCGCAACCGCGCCGCGAGGGCGGCCCGAATATCCGGCACCGTGTCCAGGAGGCCGCGAACCTCCAAAGCCTTGCCGTTCCTCAGCGGAGGCGTGTAGCAGACTTGTCCGGTCGCGAACTTCAGGCACCGGGCGGCATCGGCAAGCACCTCCGGTTCGAACACTCCGAGAAAACTGTCCGACAGCAGGACGATACCGTTCCGGGGCGAGTCGGCCCCGGAGCGGAGCGGGCGTGCCCCCGCCTCCCGCATCACCGCCGAAAGCGGTCGTTTCGGGACTGCCGGCAGGTCGACCACTCCAAACGCTCTTTCGAAAAGGCGCCGCGTCGCACCCAGGCGCATCGCCGGCCGGGAAACCGTCGGAAACCGGGCCGCGACGAGCGTGGCCGGCTCGAGCATCCGGACGAGGAGGTCACGCCGTGGACGGGGGTGGTTCCGATGCCACTCATCCAAGAACCGCGCCTTCATCGAGGGGATGTCGACGCGCACCGGGCATTGGCTGCTGCAGGCCTTGCAGGATAGGCAGGTCGACAAGCTCCTGTTCAATTCCCGCCCCACCCTCTCGGCCGCCGCGGGGTCGGAGTCGGTTTCGGTCTGGTGCAGCCATTCGCGGATCAGCGCCGCCCGCCCCTTGGGCGACTGCACGCGGTCGCCGGTCGCCTTGTAGGAGGGGCACATCTCGACCGCGGCGTCCCAGTGGAAGCACGCACCGTTCCCGTTGCACCCGATCGCTCCCCGGAACGCCCGGGCCGCCTCGCCGCCGATTTCGGCGTCGCGGGCCCCCCGGAACGGCAGGCCGTCGATGCGTCCGACCTGACCCGATGCGCCGAGGGGTCCCACGAGCTTGCCCGGGTTGAGGCGGCCCTCCGGGTCGAATGCCGTCTTGATTTCCCGAAGGTAACGGTAGAGCCCGGCACCGAAATAGGTCTCGAGATATTCGCCCCGCACCCCCTTGCCGTGTTCGCCCCAGATCAATCCGCCATGCCGCAGGGCAAGATCCGCCACGGCGTCCGAGATCGGACGGATCAGCGCCCGGTCCTCGGACCGGGTCATGTCGAGCATGGGGCGGACATGCACGCATCCCGCATCGGCATGGCCGAACATGCCGTAAGACAGACCCGACGCGTCGAGAATCGCCCGGAACTCTCGCACGAAGCCCACGAGGGCCGCGGGCGGGACCGCCGCATCCTCGACGAAGGCGGTGCCCTGCCGCCCGTCATCGCCCTGTGACAGAAGCCCCACCGCATCCTGGCGGAACCGGGCCATCGCGGCGACCGTGCCGGGATCGGAGGCGACGACGCATCCCCGGCACGCCGCCTGGTCCCCGGCCCGCGCGGAGATGCGCTCCAATTGCGCCTCCACGACCGCGCGGCTGTCACCGGACACTTCGGCGAACAGATAGCCGCCCATCTCCGACAGGCCGCCGACGAAGTCGCGCAGCTCGTCCCAGACGGGAGTGCTGCGGCCCATCCGCACCACCCTGTCGTCCAGGAACTCCACCGCCTCGGGATCGGCGGGCAGCAGGTCGGGCACCGCCCCCAGGGCCGCGTCGCAATCGTCATATGCCAGGAGCGCCACGCCCCGATACCGGGGCAGCCTGGTCAGGGCCAGTTCGATCGACTCCGCCACGGCCAGGGTGCCTTCGGAGCCGGCGAACAGCTTCGTCAGGCGCAGGCCCCCGTCCGCCCGCGCCGTGTCGCGAAGGTTGTAGCCCGTCAGGCCCCGATTCATGTCCGGAAAGATCCGGGCGATCTCCTCCCGCCGGTCGGGCAGGCCCCGGTCCAGGCAGGACAGGATCGGGGCGAGGGGTCCGCCTTCCGCGATGGCCGCGGCAACCGCGCCGGGATCCATGTCGCGCAGGGTCGCCCGGCTGCCATCGGCGAGAACCACGTCCACCGAGAGCAGATGGTCCGAGGTGCGCCCGTAGCGGCACGATCCCTTGCCCGAGGCGTCGGTCGCGACCATCCCGCCGATCGTCGCCCGCGACGCGGTGGAGACCGAGGGCGCGAACATCCAGCCACGGGGCCGCAGCCAGGCGTTGAGCCGGTCGAGCACCACGCCCGGACCCACGCTGACAATACCGCGCTCCGGGTCGAAATGGCCGATGCCCGTCATGTGACGCGACGTGTCGAGAACCACGCCGCCCGTCAGGGATTGCCCGTTCGTTCCCGTTCCACCGCCGCGGGGCGTCACCGCGATCCGGTGCCGCGCCGCGAAACTCGTGGCGAGGGCCAGGTCGTCGCCGTCCCGCGGCTCCAGCACCCCCGCGGGCGGGATGTGATAGATGCTGTTGTCGGTCGCAGTCGCGATGCGGGGACCGGGGCCGAAACGGACGCCACCGGCGAAACCCGCCGCCACGAGGTCGGCCCGGAACCGCTCCAGGGCGTCCGGGTCCGGGGCTCCGAGGGCGGTCGGCACGTCCCCTGCCCCGATGTCCATCTCCTCACCCATCGCGGCCCAGGATCATGTCCGCGCCCTTCTCTGCGATCATGAACACGGCGGCCTGGATGTTGCCGGATACCTGGGTCGGCATGATCGAGGCATCCACGACCCGCAATCCCGCCACGCCATTGACCCGCAGCCGCGGATCGACCACCGCCTCCGGATCCACGCCCATCCGGCAGGTGCCCGCGGCGTGGTAGATCGTCTGCCCGTTCGACCGGGCGAAGCGCAGCCAGTCCTCGTCGCTGTCGCAACCGGGGCCCGGCGACATCTCCGCCACGCGCCACTCGTCCAGCGGCGGCTGCTCCACGATGCGGCGCCCCTCGCGCATGCCCGCGATCATGGTCATGCGGTCCTCGGCCGCGTCGAGGAAGTTCGGCCGGATCGCGGGCTGGTCCTCCATCCGCGGGGACCGGGCATGGATGCTGCCTCGCGACTGGGGCCGGAGCTGGGTCACGCCGAGCGTCATGCCCGGTTCCGCTTCCAGCTTGCGCTCGGCGGCATTGGCATAGCTCGCGTGCATGAAGAAGAACTGCACGTCAGGGCCGGCCAGATCCTCGCGGGTGCGCACGAAGCCATAGGCGAGGCCGGTGCCGAAGGTCAGGATCCCGCGCCGCCCGACGCCGTACCGAAGAACCTCCCGAACCAGACGCAGGCCGCGGCCAAGTTCGTTGAGGGTCTCGGGGCGGCTGACGCGCCAGTTCAGCCGCGTGCAGAAATGGTCGGAATAATTCTCGCCGACCTGGGACAGGTCCCGCACCGGGGCGATCCCCAATTCGGCGAGGCGCGCACCGTCGCCGATGCCGCTCAGTTCCAGCAGGTGCGGCGTCTGCACCGCCCCGGCACACAGCACGACCTCGCGGCCGGCGGCGAAGGTCTCCTCGGGGCGACCGTCGCGGGCAACGGCGACCCCGGTCGCGCGCCCGTCCTCGACCAGGATCCGTCGGACCCGCGCCCCGGTTTCGATCCGCAGGTTGGGACGGTCCCGGACGGGATCGAGATAGGCCGCCGCCGCGCTGACCCGCCGGCCGTTCTTCTGGTTGACCTGGTAATATCCGAATCCCTCCTGCGTCCGGCCATTGTAATCCGGGTTCAGGGCGTGACCGGCGGACCGGGCGGCGGCGAGGAACGCCTCCCCGATCCCCGGGCGCTCGGCGACCTCGGTGACGGGAAGCGGTCCCTCGGCGCCGCGGAAGCCGTCGGGGTCGGGGTCGGCATAGCTCTCCACCCGGCGGAACAGGGGCGCCACGTCGTCGAAGCTCCACCCCGTGCACCCCATCTGCGCCCAGCCGTCGTAGTCGAGGCGCTGGCCGCGGACATAGATCATGCCGTTGATCAGGGTGGAGCCGCCCAGCCCCTTGCCGCGCGGGATCGCGATCGGGCGGTCCATCGTCCCCGGCTCCGGGTCGGAGGTGAACATCCAGTTGAACCGGGGATTGGTCAACAGCTTGTAGAAACCCGCCGGAATGACCGTCCAGGGGCTGCGCGCCCGCTCCCCGGCCTCGATCAGGACCACCCGGTTCCGGGGATCGGCGCTCAACCTGTTGGCCAGGACGCACCCGGCGGTGCCGCCCCCCACGATGACGTAATCGGCCGGTTCAGACATCGTGATCGCCTCCCCGCCCGCGCCGCCAGCCGGCGGTCATGGGATCGCCCCCATGTGCCGGGCCATCAGCTCGATCTGCCTTTCCAGCATCGGCAGCCCCGCATGTGTGTGGCAACCCCGCGCCCCCGCGCTCGCCAGCAGCGGGGTTTCCACCGGATCCATGATCACCTCGGCGACGATCTGACCGGGACCGAGCGTGTCCGGATCGACCGGCATCGGATCGTCCGGCTGCAGGCCGAGCGAGGTGGCGTTGACGACGAGGTCGTAGGCCCCCGCCGCCTCGTCGGACGCCGCCGCCGCGACCGCCAGGCTCGGGTACTGCGTCGCGATCCGGTCGGCGAGGGCCCGGGCCCGGTCCACCGTCCGGTTGGCAATCGTCAGACGCTCTGCGCCGGCCCCGGCCAGGGCGAAGGCGATGGCGCTGGCCGCCCCCCCTGCCCCGGCCAGAAGCACCCGAAGGCCGGCGATGTCGAAGCCCGCGCCGCGCAATCCCTCCACGAAGCCGATCCCGTCCAGCATCGTCCCCACCATGCGGCCGTCGGACTCTCGGCGGACGCAATTGACCGCGCCGATCCGGGCGGCCTCGTCGGTGATCTCGTCGCAGAGGTCGGGCATGGCGCCCTTGTGGGGGACGGTGGCGATGAAGCCGCCGAAATTCTGCATCCCGCGCAGACCGTCGATCGTGCGGTGCAGATCCTCCGGCGCGACATGCATCGGCACCAGGACGCCGTCGACGCCCCGGTCGCGGAACAGGGCATGCATGACCTGGGGCGTCTTCACGTGCCCGATCGGGTCGGCCAGGATGCCGTAGAGGCGGGTCCGTCCGGTGACGCGCGGGCCGGGGGCGGTGTCAGGATGCGACATAGGCGGTCTTCACGATGGTATAGAATTCCCGGGCATGGGCACCCTGCTCGCGCGGGCCGTAGCTGGAGGCCTTCCGCCCGCCGAAGGGCACGTGGTAATCCACCCCGGCGGTCGGCAGGTTGACCATCACCATCCCCGCCTGGGCGTGCCGGCGGAAGTGCGTAGCGTGCTTGAGGCTGGTGGTGGCGATCCCCGCCGACAGGCCGAACTCCGTGTCGTTGGCCACCGCCAGGGCCTCGTCGTAATCCTTCACCCGGATCACCGCCGCGACGGGTCCGAAGATCTCCTCCCGCGCGATGCGCATGTCGTTCCGCACCTCGGTGAACAGGGCCGGCGTCAGGTAGAAGCCCGGCGCGTCGCGTTCCAGCCTCTGGCCGCCATGGGCCAGGGTGGCCCCCTCGCCGCGGCCGATCGCGAGGTATTCCTCGTCGGTCGCAAGCTGCCTTTCGTCCACGACGGGGCCGATCTGCGTCTCCGGGTCCAGGGCGTTGCCGATCCGCAGCGCGTCGATCCGGTCGCACATCGCCGCCACGAAGCGGTCGTGGATGCCCTCCGTCACGATCAGCCGCGACGAGGCCGTGCAGCGCTGGCCGGTCGAGAAGAAGGCGCCGTTCACCGCCGCCTCCACCGCCGTGTCGAGATCGGCGTCGTCGAGCACGACGAAGGGATTCTTGCCCCCCATCTCCAGCTGCACCTTCTTCATGGGCGTCGCGGCGACGCAGTCGGCGGCGATCCCGCGTCCCGTCGCCACCGACCCGGTGAAGGAGATCGCGTCGATCCCGGGATGGTCGACCATGGCCTGCCCGACATGCCGCCCCGGCCCCATGATGAGGTTGAGGACCCCGTCGGGCAGTCCCGCGCGGTTCAGGATGTCGACCAGCAGCCAGGCCGAATGGGGCACCAGTTCGGCGGGCTTGAGAACCACCGTGTTGCCCCAGGCCAGCGCCGGCGCGATCTTCCAGGCGGGTATGGCGATGGGGAAGTTCCAGGGCGTGACGATCCCCACCACGCCCACGGGTTCACGGGTGACGGCGACCTCCACCCCCGGCCGGACCGAGGGCCCGAATTCCCCCCCCGGCCGCAGCGCCTCGCCGGCGAAGAACGACAATACCTGCCCGGCCCGGACCGCCTCGCCGATCCCTTCGGCGAGGGTCTTGCCCTCCTCGCGCGACAGCGCGCGGCCGAGCTCGTCCTTGCGCGCCATGACCTCGCCCGAGGCGCGCATGAGGATGTCATGGCGCTCGCCGGGCAGGCTCGCGGACCAGCGCGGCAACGCCGCGGAGGCGGCCGAGACCGCCGCGTCCACGTCCCCGGGCCGCGCTTGCGCGAAGGTCCCGATCACGTCGCCGGTGTCGGAGGGGTTGATGTTGCGGGCCGCGTCGCCGCCCGGCGCGGCCTGGCCGCCGATGATGTTGTCGAAATGCATGCTCGCTTGCCGCCCGTCAGGTCATGTAGAGTCCGCCGGCGACGTCGATCGTCTGTCCGGTCACGAAACTGGCCTCCGAGGACGTCAGCCAGAGCGCGGTATCGGCGACCTCGGCGGGCTGGCCGAGCCGCGCCATGGGGGTCATCTCCACCTGGGCCGCGTTGATCTCGGGTGCCACGCCGGCCACCATCGGCGTCTCGATCCGGCCCGGTGCCAGCGCGTTCACCCGGATGCCGAAGGGGCCGAGCTCGGCGGCCAGGTGCTTGGTGAAGCCGATGATCGCCGATTTCGTCGCCGCGTAATGGCAGGCCACGATCGGGGAGTAGGTCTTGCCCGCCACCGAGGAAGTGTTGACGATCCAGCCGCGCCCCGCCGCGCGCATCGCCGGGCTGAGGGCCCGGATCGTGTTGAAATGGCCGGTGAGGTTCACGTCCACGACCCGGCGCCATTCGTCGGGATCCATCTCCCAGACGCGATGCGCCTGGCCGGCATGCTTGGGCGAGATGCCGGCGTTGTTCACCACCGTGTCGAAGGCGCCGCCGATCCGCGCGCCCGCGCCCTCCAGCGCCGCCGCGAGCGCCGCGTAGTCGCTCACATCGGCAGGCAGCCCGATCGCGCCGCCGGGGCGGATGTCCTCGAAGGCGGCGACGGCCTCGGCCACGTCGCCCTCCGCAAGGTCCAGCACGCCCACGGTCGCGCCGCGGCGGACGAAGGCCCCGGCGATGGCGCGGCCGATCCCGCGCGCCGCCCCCGTGACCAGGACCCGCCGGCCGGCATGGCTGTCGCGCGCGGCGTGGCGGCGGTCGGTGTCATCTGCAAGCTGCATCCTCAGATCCCCAGATAGGCTTGGCGGACATGGTCGTTCCGGAGCAGGGCCTCGGCCGCATCGTCGAGCACCATCTCGCCGTTCTCGAGCACATAGCCCCGGTCGGCGGCCTTCAGGGTGTGCCAGACGTTCTGCTCCACGATCAGGACGGTCATGCCCGAGGCCGCCACCTTGGAGATCACGTCGAAGACCTGCTCCACGATGATCGGCGCGAGGCCCAGCGACGGCTCGTCGAACATCAGAAGGCGCGGCCGGGCCATCATGCCGCGGGCGATCGCCACCATCTGCTGCTCGCCCCCGGACAACGAGGAGGCGTGCTGCTCCAGCCGTTCGCCGAGCCGCGGGAACAGGTCGAGGACCTCCGCCAGCGTCTCGGACCGCACCCCGCGGGCATCGCGCCGATGCGCCCCCATCAGCAGGTTCTCGCGCACGCTCATGTCGGGAAAGAGCTGCCGCCCCTCCGGGATCAGGGTGATGCCGCGATCGACCACGTCGTGCGGCTGCAGCTTCGAGATCTCCTCCCCCTCGAAGAACACGCCGCCCGACTTGGGCGTGACCAGGCCCGAGATGGTCCTGAGGGTCGTGGTCTTGCCGGCGCCGTTCGCGCCGACGATGGTGACCACCTCGCCCGCCTCCACCCGCAGCGACACGTCCTGCAGGATCACCGTCGAGCCGTAGCCCGCATCCACGTTCCGGACATCAAGCATTGGCGAACTCCTTGCCCAGATAGGCCTCGATCACGTGGGGATCGCGCACCACCTCCTGCGGATCGCCCTGGGCGATGATCTCGCCCGAACTGAGCACGATCACCCGGTCGGACAGCGCCATGACGGCCTGCATCACGTGCTCGATGGCGATGATGCTGACCCCGGTCTCGCGGATCGACAGCATCAGGTCGACGGCGCGCTTCACGTCGGTGCGGTTGATGCCGGCCATCACCTCGTCGAGGAGCAGGACGCGCGGCTTCATCGCCATGACGCGGGCGACCTCCAGCCGTTTCAGGCCGCCGACGGTGAGGCTGTTGGCCTCGTCCTGCAGATACCGGCCGAGGCCCATCCGGTGGGCGGTCTCCCGCGCGGCTTCCCGCGCGTCCGACACGGCATGGTGGCGGTGGAACGCCCCCACCATGATGTTCTCCTCCACCGTCATCGCCGCGAAGGGCTGCACGATCTGGAAGGTACGGCCGAGCCCGAGCGCGGCGAAATCCCCCGGGCTTGCGGGATCGTGCCACTCCCCGTCGGGACCGAGCAGCGAGACCCGCCCCCGGTCGGGCTTGAGGAAGCCCGAGAGCATGTTGAACACGGTGGTCTTGCCCGCCCCATTGGGACCGATCAGCCCCAAGATCTCCCCCTCCCGCAGGGTGAAGCCGACATCGTTGGTGACGTGCAGGCCGCCAAAATGTTTCTGCAGGCCCTCCACGCGCAGGACCGGGTCGCCGATCCGGGGCGCGGCGTCGGACCGGGCGACGGCGGCGATATGGGTGTCGGGTTCGTCCCCCGTGGCCTCCCTGTGCCCCGAGGCGAAGCGTGACAGCACCCCCATGATCCCGTTCGGCATGAACAGCACGACCAGCATCAGCACCACGCCGTAGACGAAGCCGTGGAGCCCGATCGCCTCGGCGCCGAGCGCGCCGCGGGCGAACTCGGTGATCGGCACCAGCAGGACCGCCCCCAAAAGCGGCCCCCAGACGGTCCCGATCCCGCCGATCAGGGCGAACATCGCGATCTGGATCGACAGCTGGAGCGAGAACATCGAGGCCGGCTCGATGAAGGTCAGGTACATGGCGTGGAACGTGCCCACCATCGCCGACAGGGCCGCCGAGACGGCGACCGCGATCAGTCGCACCTTCACGGTGCCGACGCCCGCGGCCCGCGCCGCCGATTCCCGCTCCCGCGTCGCGACGAGGTGGAATCCGAGCCGGCGCGACCGGATCGCCCAGGCCACGCCGAGGCAGACCAGAAGCATTCCGAAGGCGATGACGAGGGCGGGCAGGCGCTCGCGGAACACCATCCATTCCCAGCCGATCTTGAGCGGGATCATCAGGCCCGTCGCCCCGCCCGTCAGCTCGCGGAAATGCAGCGCCAGGACGCGGAACACCTCCAGGAAGGCGATCGTCGCCAGGGCGAAGAACGGCCCGTGCAGCCGGAAGCAGGGATAACTGACGACGATCGCCGCGACCACGGCGACGGCCGCCCCGGCGAACATGCCGATCCAGGGCGAGATCCCCATGTTGACGAGGATCACCCCGGCATAGGCCCCGATCCCGTAGAAGATGGCGTGGCCGAGCGACAACTGCCCGGCATAGCCGCCGACGATGTTCCACGCGGTCGAAAGCGCCGCGAAGATGCAGATCGTGATGAAGATGTGATAGACGAACTCGTCGCCGATCGCGACGGGGATCACGAAGAGCGCGGCGAGGACCAGCCCCAGCGCGATCAGCCCCAGGCGGTGACGGCCGATGCGGGCCGGCGGCGCGGCGGATTTCATGGTCGTGTCGGTCATGGCGATACGTGCGATTGGCTGACGCGGGTTCCGAAAAGACCCGACGGTTTCAGGATGAGGATCACGAGGAAGATCCCGAAGACGACGGCCTCGCGCAGGTCGGAACCGATGTAGAAGCCCGACAGGGCATCGACGAGGCCGATGATGAGCGCCCCGAAGAAGGCCCCCGGGATCGACCCGAGCCCGCCCAGCACGACGATGACGAAGGCGATCAGCACGAAGTAGGTGCCGATGGTCGGCGAGGTCGGATAGAGCGGCGCGATCAGCGCCGACCCGAAGCCGACGCAGGCCGCGCCGATGCCGAAGGTGAGCACGTAGATGAACCGGTCGTTGATCCCCATCAGCCGCGCCGCGGCGCGGTTCTGGGCGGTCGCGCGGATCGCCCGGCCGGTATTGGTCCGCGCCAGGAACAGCTGCAGCCCGATCACCAGCAGGATCGCGGCGAGGAAGATCCACAGCTGTCCCTCGAGGATGCGCACCGGCCCGATCTCGATCTGCGAGCGCACGCCGTAGTTCGGCGTGTTGGCGATGTCCGCGCCGAAGATCAGGAGCGCCAGGTTGATCAGGGCCGTCGAGAGGCCCACCGTGGCGAAGATCTGGATATGCTCGTCCCTGGCCTGCATCAGCGGCTGGATCAGCAATCTCTGCGTCACCGCGCCGAGGACGAACAGGATCGGGATGACCGCGACGGCCGTGGCATAGGGATGCACGCCGAGCCCGGTGGTCAGCAGGAAGGTCAGGTACATGCCCACCATCAGGAACTCCCCGTGGGCGAAGTTGACCACCTTGACGATCCCGAAGATCAGGGTCAGCCCCACCGCGACGATGGCGAAGAGGCCCCCGAGCATCAGACCGTTGGCGATGATCTGGAGAAAGGTCTGCATGACGGCTCCGTCGGAAGAGGGAAAGGCGGACCGCGGGGGGCGCCCCCCGCGGTCCCGGCCGGGCCCGGCGCGGGGCGCGCCTTACTGGCCGATCTTCATCTCCGAGGTGGCCGCCTCGGCCGGATAGACGGTGACGAGCTTGCCGTCCTGCCACTGCATGCCCATCATCTTGGCGCGCTCGTTCTGGTTGTTCTCTCCGAACTGGATGCCGTAGCCGGCCGCGGTCTCGCCCTCGGGGATGTCGATCTGCTCGACCGCCTCGACGATGGCCTCGGGCTCGAAGCTCTCCGCCCCGTCGATCGCGGCGAAGATGGCCATGGCGCCGACATAATTGTTCAGGGAATGGCCCGACCGCGGCTCCTCGCCGTATTTCTCCCGGTAGGTCTCGACGAAATCCTCCATGCCGGGCGCATAGGCGGGATCGACCGTGTACTGGGTGAAGTCCACGTCCAGCACGCCCTCGATGACATCCGTGCCCACCGCCTCGGCGGTCGGCACCATCGAATAGCCGCCGCCGCCGCCGATGATCGCGCCCAGCTTGAAGCCCGATTCGTTGGCCTGCTGCAGGAACAGCACCGAGTCGTTCTGGTAGGAGGTCTGCATCACCACGTCCACGTCGCGCCCCTGCAGGTCGAGGACCAGCGAAGACATGTCCACGGTCGAGGCCGGATAGCCCTGCACCGTGGCGATCTGCAGCCCGGCCTCCTCGCCGAAGCGCTCCTGATGGCCCGCGACCGAGGTTCCGTAGCTGGAATCCTCGTGGATGATGCCGACCCGGACCTCGGATGGGTCCTTGCCCAGGGCCGGGGCGATCTCGTCCACGATCATCTGCACGGACATCCGGCCCATGTCCTCGGCCGTCGGATTGGTGCGATAGAGGTATTGCAGATCCCGGCCCGTCACCTCGTCGGCCACGGCTCCGAGTTCGAAATACGGAATGCCGGACAATTCCGCGACCTGGCTCGCGGCGATGGAGCGCGACGAGGAATAGGTCCCCAGGATCGCCTTCACCCCCTCGCGGGCGATCAGGCGCCGCGCCTCGCCGATGGCCTGGTTGTTGTCCACCGCGTCGCCCCGCACCAGGGTGATCTCCTCGCCCTGGACGCCGCCGTTCGCGTTGAACTCCTCGACGGCGATCTCCACGCCCCGCGCGCTCTCTTCGCCCAGAAGGGCAAGCTGGCCGCTGAACGGATAAAGTGCCCCGAACTTCACGTCGGCGGCGGCCGACCCGGCGAGCAGGGCCGCGGTGGCGGCCGTGGCCATGATGGATGACAGTCTCATGTAGCTCCTCCCAGAACGTTGCGGACCCCCGAGGGGCCTCAGTAGTCGAGGGCCTCCTTGCCCTCGAAGCTGGTGATCGGCGGATGCGCCTTCTCGTCGGTCAGCACGTCGATGACGGTGGTGCCGTCGAAGGACAGGGCCGTCTCCAGCGCCGGCAGGAAATCCCCCGGCCGCTCCACCCGGACCCCCTCGCAGCCGACCGCGCGGGCAATGGCCGCGTGGTCCACCGGCCGGAAATGCACGACATCGGTATGGTCGCCGAACAGGCTCAGCTCGGCGTGCTTTTGGTAGCCGAGGATCTGGTTGTTCAGCACGATCACCACGACCGGCAGGCCCATCCGCTGCGCCGTTTCCAGTTCGCCCCAGACATGGCCGAAGCCGCCGTCGCCGGTGACGCAGACCACCGGCGCGCCGGGACGCGCCGCCTTGGCCCCCAGCGCGAAGGGCAACCCCCAGCCCAGCCCGGCCAGCCCGCGCGGCGTGACGAAGCGCTGCCCGGCCCGGCGCGCGACCAGCCCGTTCGCGATCCAGATCGAGGAATAGCTCGCATCGGCGACCACCACCGCGTCCTCGGGCAAGGCGCCGCCCAGATCGCGCATCAGCCGCTCGGGCCGGCAGGGCGCGGCGTCCCAGTCGATCAGCCGGTCGAGATCGGCCTCGTGCGCCGCGCGCCCCTCGGCGATGCGCCGTTCGAGATCGGCGCGCCGCGCCTCGACGGCGGAGAGGTCCGCCGCGTCCAAAGCCTCGGCCAGCGCCTCCAGCGTCAGCCTGGCATCCCCCAGAAGGCGCAGCGCCTCGTAGTTGCGGCCGATCTCCGCGCCGTCGATGTCGATATGGATATAGCGGGCCCCGCGCGGATACAGCTGCCAGCTGTCGGTGCCGTTCTGGTTCGTGCGGTTGCCGACCAGCAGGACCACGTCGGCGTCCGCGATCAGCGCCCGCTGGTGCGCGGCCCGGCCGCCCGGCGCCATGAAATACCCCGCCACCCCGAGGGACAGGGGATGGGTCTCGGACACGGCCCCCTTGCCCATGACCGTGGTCGCCACCGGAAAGCCCTTCTCCTGCACCCGCCCGAGCGCCGCGACGGCGCCCGAGGAATGGACGCCCCCGCCGGCGATCACCACCGGGCGGTCCGCCTGCGCCAGCAGGCGCGCGGCCTCCGCCACCCGGTCGGGATCGGCGACGCAGCGGTCGAGCGGGAAGGTCCCCAGCGAGGTCTGCCGGCGGGCGCCGCCCGGGACCGAGGGCCGGTCGTCGAGCACGTCCACCGGCACCATCAGCACCGCCGGACCGCCCCGGCCCGAGGCCGCGGCGGTGAAGGCCATGTCCACGTAATCGTCGATCCGCTCGACATCGTTGACCCGGCGCACCCATTTCGACACCCCGTCGAAGAGCGCGAAATGGTCCAGCTCCTGGAAGGCGTTCTTGTCGGTGAACTTGCGGTGCACGTCCTGGACGATCGCGACGACCGGGATCGAGGCCTTCAGCGCCTCGCCCAGCCCCGGCACCAGCAGCGTCGCGGCGGGGCCGTTCTGGGCGGTCACCACCGGCACCCGGCCGCTCAGCCGGGCATAGGCGTCGGCCATCGCCGCGCCGCCGTTCTCGGTCCGGTAGCCGATCTGGCGGATGCCGTGGTCCGGCGCCGCCAGGATCAGCGCCGAGGGCAGGGATTGCCCGAAGATCTCGGTGACCCCGTGACGCGCCAATGCGGCGGCCATCACCTGCGCCCCCGTGCGGTTGCCCTCCGTCGGCCGGCTGGCGGTCTGCGTCGCGTCGTCCATGCGCGTCCCTCCTGTCACGGCTTCGCCCCCCGGTCCTGCGGCTGCATGTCGAGGACGATCTTTCCCACGTGCTCGCTCGAATCCATCCGCGCATGGGCCCGCGCGACCTCCTCCAGCGGGAAGACGGAATCGATCGGCGGGCGGACCGATCCTTCCGCCAGCAGCGGCATCACGTTCTCCTCCAGGGCCCGCGCCAGCTTCGCCTTCATCGCGACGGGACGCGCCCTCAGGGTGGACCCGGTCAGGGTTACCCGCTTCATCAGCAGCGGCAGCAGGTCGAGATCCGCCTGGCTGCCCTGCAGAAAGGCGATCTGGGCGATCCGGCCATCCGTCGCGATCAGGTCGAGGTTGCGCTGGACGTAAGGTCCGCCGACCATGTCCAGGATCACGTCCGGTCCCGCCCCATCGGTCAGCGCGCGGACTTCGGCGACGAAATCCGCCTCCCGGTAGTTGACCGCGTGGTCGGCGCCGAGGTCGCGGGCGGCCGCACATTTGGCGTCCGACCCGGCCGTGACGATCACCCGCGACCCGCGCGCCTTGGCGAGCAGAAGCGCGGTCGTGCCGATCCCCGAGGTCCCGCCATGGACGAGAAGGGTCTCGCCCTCCTGCAGCGCGGCGCGTTCGAAGACGTTGCTCCAGACGGTGAAGAACGTCTCCGGCACGGCCCCTGCCGCGACCATCTCCATCCCTTCGGGCACCCGGATCGCCGTGGGCGCATCGACCACGGCCCAGTCCGCGTAGGCGCCCGAATGCACCAGCGCCATGACCCGGTCGCCCGCGGCGAAGCCGGTATCGTCCGATCCCACGGCCTCGACCCGCCCGGACAGTTCCAGCCCGAAGATCTCGCTGGCGCCCGGCGGCGGCGGATAGTTCCCCTGCCGCTGCATGACATCGGGGCGGTTCACGCCGGCGGCGTGGACCCGCACCAGGATCTGCCCGGGCCCGGGCTCCGGGCGCGGTCTCTCGACGATGCGGAGGACGTCAGGCCCCCCGGCTCCTTCCGCGACGACGGCGCGCATCGTGGTGGTCATGTGTCCCCCGGGATTCCGTTTGGATAGAGAATGATCTTCATGGCCGCCCCGCCGCGCGCGAGTTCGAACCCGCGCAGCGCGTCCCGCAGCGGCAGGCGGTGGCTGATGAGTCGCCCCAGCGCCTCCCCCTCGCGGTCGAGCAGGTCGATCGCCCGGCGGAAGGCCGGTTCTGTCGTGTCGTGGGCGCCCCGGATCTGCTTCTTGCCGCGCACCAGGTCCGCCAGGTCGACGGAGCATCGTCCCGAATGGATCCCCGCCGCGACAAGCACCCCCCGGGGCCGCAGCACCTGAACCCCGTCCTCCACCGACGCCGGTACGCCCGTCGCCTCGATCACGCGGTCGGCCTTCCCGCCGAAGGCTGCCTCGACGTGATCGGCCAGGGTGCCGGCCGACAGGTCCGCGACATTCTCGATGCCCATCTCGCGCGCCAGGGCCAGCCGCTGCGGATCGTCGAGGCCCACGAGCAGCACCCGCGCCCCCTGCCGCGCGGCGATCCAGGCGGCTGCCAGCCCGATCGGTCCGGGGCCGAGCACGACCACCCGGGATCCCGCCTCGGCCCCGGCAAGGTCGACGGCGTGGATCGCGATGGCCAGCGGTTCGGCCAGGGCCGCCAGGTCCGGCGCCATCCCGGTCGGCACGGCGAAGCAGTTCGCCGCCGGCACCCGCACCCGGGCGCAGAAGCCGCCGTCGCGGTGAAGCCCGATGATGCGCCGCGCCTCGCAGCCCAGCGGCTCGCCCTCCCGGCAGGCGGCGCAGGCACCGCAGGGCACCGTCGGCCAGCAGACCACTTGCTGGCCCAAAGCGACCGCCCCGTCGCCCCCGACGCCGGCGCCACGGGCGCGGACGATCCCGCAGAATTCGTGACCGATCGTCACCGGCAGCAGCGGCGCCATGAACGCGTAGCCGCTGTCCCAGGCGAAGGCGTGCAGGTCGCTACCGCAGATCCCCGCCGCCAGGACCTCGATCTCCACCTCGGTGGGGGCAAGCTCCTGGTCGGACACCGATGTCTCCACCAGGTCCGCCCCGAAGGCGGGAGCCGTCTTGCGTAGCGCCAGAATGGCCATGATCCTCCCACTTCCCCCTGTGCCCGACCGGGCGTGGCGGCGGTCCGGCCTACCCCTCCGAACCGTTATTTGATATTTGTTATAACAACAGTGAAAAGGAATCGCCGACCATGTCAAGCCAGCTTCGAAAGAAAAGCGATAATCCTTTACCCTCAGGAGATTGGGCAAAGCCGGTGGAGAGGGAGAGCCTCGCCGAGCAGGCCTATGCGTCGATTCGCAACGCACTGATGCGGGGCCAGCTCGCACCCGGCGAGCGGATGCGTCTGCGCCCCATGTCCGAGAAGTTCGGGATTTCCATGACCCCGATGCGAGAGGCCCTCCTGCGCCTCGTGGTCGAGAAGGCGATGGTGATCGACGGGCGCGGAACCGTCATCGTTCCGGAACTTACCCTGGATCAGCTGCTCGAGATCCGCGCGATCCGCATGGACCTCGAGGGGAACTCGGCGGCCTCGGCCGCCCGTCACGCCACCTCCGAGGAGATCGACCACCTCGCATCCCTCCAGCACAGGATCTCCGAGTGCCATGCCCGCCAGAGCTTTGAGGACGCCGTCCATCTGAACACAGAATTCCACCTCGCGCTCTGCGGCGCGGCCCATCTTCCTATCACGCAGGGGATCGTGGAGGGCCTCTGGGTTCGCTGCGGCCCCATTCTGTCCCATCTCTACGATGCGGGCGTGCCGGCAGACTGGGATCCCCATCCGCACATCCGGATCATCGAGGCCTTGCGGCGCCGGGACGAGGATGCCGCCCGCGAGGGGATCCAGTACGACATCGAGATGGGAGGCCGGGGGTTGCTCGACTATATCCGCAAGAGCTGACGCTCGCGGCACGAGGGTGACAGACCAAGCGATCCCCACCCGCCCGGATTCCCGGCCGCCGTCCGTGCCGATCCGCGCATTCGCCCCCTGGACCGACCGGATGCCGGGCGCCGTCCATGTCGCAAGGCACAAGGATGCGGGCCTGCATCCCCGGCCACTGGTCACGCGACAAGCCCGCGCTCTACCACAGGCCGCGCAACCGTCATCGTCTGCCCCCGGACGCGATGCGCCCCCGGTCCGGAACCGCGGAATTGTCCGACCCTCTCGTATTGGCCGCCGGCACGATCCGCGCCACCCCGATCGGGTCCAGGCGCGCAACCCCCGGCGAACATTCGCGGAGGGATCCGCCCCGAGGGCCCCGGGGTGCCGATCGCGGCAACCGGGGCAAAGGGCGCCAATCCCGCCCGAGCGGAGACGACGAGAGGTGCGCGCCGCTTCCGGCGCGATGATCGGCCCGGCGATCTCGACAAGTTCCGGGGTCGCGAACTGCTGGCGGCCATGATCGACGGCAGCGTCCGGACCAAATCCCTGCAGGACCTCTGTCGGCACGGCCGCGGTCGCTGGCTCCCTTGGCCAACAGGGTGATCGCCGTCGCGCCGGGCGCGCCTTCCAGACGAACGCAGGGGCCGTCACCGACAAGAGCGGGGTGCTCGTGTTCCCGCACGCGGACATCCCGTTGGCCCGCGTAGGGGTTGGCCATGATCCGGGCCTGTCCAGCGAAGCAACATCCCGGTCTGGCGCCGGTTCGACGCTCGCCGGACGGGGCGAAGCCGGCTCCTCCCCGTGGTCGCCACGATGATGAACCTGCGCTCGCGGCTCGGCGGCGTCGCGACGGGGGTCAGGCGATCTTCGTCACCCGCCCCGGCCCGGGACCGCGTCGGCGGCATGCCCGCGATCCCCACCGCCGGCTGGGGCAAGCCGGGTCCGAAGCCCCGCGCAAGGCAGATCTCGGATCGCGTCCGACGTGACCCGCGTGTCACGGGGGGCGGGCGCGGACAAGCTGGCAGCTGCCCGTCCGACGCCCCCCTTCGGGAACGCGCGACCCGCGGTTCGGCGGGCGCCCGCACGAGCCGGGGCGAGCAGTCACTGCGCGCCGCCACGAGCGGTTCAGGCGTTCACGAACCTCTCGCTCTGCTCCGCCCGCGGTCTCGTCACGAAACTCAACCCTACGAAGAGCAGGAGGTTGACCATGAGGCCGAGGATGCCCGGATCGATGTCGAAGGGCGTCTGCCCCCCCTGGAACACGGCGAACCAGGTATTGACCACGATGCCCGCCACCAGGCCCGTCGTTGCCGCCATGCCGGTCCCGCGCCGCCAGAACAGCGCCCCGTACACCGCCGGCACGAACTGCACGATCGAGCCGTAGGCGCCGAGGAGCAGCTGCACCAGCCCCTGCGCCCCGAACACGGCGAGGTAATAGGCGGCGGCGCCGATGACGAGGACGGCGATCCGCATGGTCCACAGCAGCGCCGCATCGCCGATCCCGGGATGGACGGGTTGCACCACGTCGCGGCCGAACGAGACGCTGGCCCCATGGGTGATCGCATCGCTCGACGACATCGCCGCGGCCAGGGCGCCGGCGCCGATCAGGCCATAGACGAAACCCGAGACGCCCAGCCTCTCGGTGATCATGTAGGGCAGGATCTCGTCGGGCGAGCCGACCTCCGAGGGATCGACCACGCCGATCGCGGCAAATCCGATGAACAGGATCGGCACCAGAAACAGCGCGAAGACCGGATAGGCCAAGACCGTCTGGCGGATCGTGCGCGTCTTCGTGACGTAGCTCTTGGTGAACAGGTGCGGCCACATCAGGAACCCGGCGATGGAGACGAGGATCGACGTCGTGTAGCGCGTCGCCGTCATGGTGGATCCTTCGGTGCCGATCAGCAGGTGATCGGGATTGTCCGCGGCGATCGAGCGGAACATGTCCGCCGGACCGTCATGCAGCGTGAAGACCAGCGTTATGCCCACGACCCAGGCGATGATGAACATCATCGCCCCCTGCAGCACGTCCGACCACGCCGCGCCCCGCACGCCCGAGGTCATCACGTAGACGCAGACGATCCCGTAGGCGAGACCGGCGCCGGCCCAGAACGGGATCACCCCGTCGGTCATCACGTTGAAAACATAGGCCATGCCCTTGATCTGCAACGTCAGGTACTGGATGAAGGCGAGCACCGCGACGACGCCGACGACGACCTGCAGGACCTTCGATCCGTAGCGGTCGAAGAGCAGGTCGCCCATCGTGTAGTAGTTGCGCCGCGCCCCCAGGCGCGAGATCTTCGGCCCGATCACGTACCAGGGCAGAAGGCCGATCGCGGTGTATATGAGGATGTAATAGGCCGGCGCGCCGCGCGAATAGGCCCAGCCCGGCCCGCCGAGGAAAGCGAAGGCGGAGAAGACCGCGCCGCCCATCAGGAACCACATCACGATCAGGTTGAAGTTGCGGTCGCCGACCGCGTATTCGTCCACCGAACTGCGAGATCTCCCCTGCCCGGCGCGCAATCCGATCCAGAAGGCGGCGACGAGATAGGCGCCCATGATGAGGAGCGCCGCAAGCCAGTCAGTCATCGTTCTCGCCCCTCTTCTCGTCGCGCAGGTAGAAGACCAGGACGCCCACGAACTCCACGGCGATCACGGCCACGATCCAGGCGAGCCCCAGTGGCAGGCCGAACAGGATCGGCTCGACCCGGTTGACGAGCGCATAGACGGGAAACAGCAGCAGCAGCAGGATCGCCAGCGAGAAGACGATGAACCCCAGATGTTTGCGCAGCGGTCCGGTCATTCTGCCCCGCCTCCCGCCAGCTCCCGCTCCACCAGCGTCGTCCACCAGCGTACCCCGAGCGGAATGAGATCGTCGTTGAAGTCGTAATGCGGGCTGTGGAGGTGGCGGCCGCCCTCGGCCGGACCGGCCCCGAGCCAGACATAGGCGCCGCGGCCGGCCTCCAGCATGTAGGCGAAGTCCTCGGACCCCATCGAGGGCGGCAGGTCGGGCACCGGATCGAGCCCCGCCGCCGTCGCCGCCTCGACCGCCCGCGCGGCCTCGGCCTCGGAATTGATGGTGACCGGATAGGAGCGGCGATAGGCGATCTCCGCCTCCACGTCGTGAAGCCGTGCGACCCCCTCGACCATCGCGCGGATGCGCGTCTCCGCGTGGTCGCGGACGTTCCCCGACAGCGTCCGCACCGTCCCGGCCAGGTGCAGGGTTTCCGGAATGAGGTTGTAGGCGTCCCCGGCATGGATCTGGGTGACAGAGATCACCAGCGCCTCGGTGGCCGCCACGGTGCGGCTGACGATGCTCTGCAGCGCCGCGACCAGTGCGGCCCCCGCCACGACGGGATCCCGGGTCTGATCCGGCATCGCCGCATGCCCGCCGCGACCGGTGATCTTCACGTCGAACGTGTCCATGGACGCCATCATCGCGCCCGGCATCGCGGCGAACCGGCCGACCTCCAGCCCCGGCCAATTGTGCAGGCCGAAGACCGGCGCGTCCCCGATCAGATCCATCAGCCCCTCCTCGACCATCCGCTCGCCCCCGCCGAAGCCGTTCTCCTCGGCGGGCTGGAAGACGAGATAGACATGGCCGGCGAAATCGCGGCTGCGGCTCAATTCACGGGCGGCGCCGAGCAGCATGGCGGTGTGGCCGTCATGACCGCAGGCATGCATCACGCCCGGTATCTGCGAGGCGTGCTCCACGTTGGTCGCCTCCTCGATCGGCAGGGCGTCGATATCCGCGCGCAACGCGATCGACCGGCCCGGCCCACGGCCGTCGATCCGCGCGACAAGGCCGGTTCCGGCAATTCGCGCGACCTCTTCGATCCCCATCTCCTTCAGGCGCGCGGAGACGAAGTCCCGCGTGCGCTCCTCCTCGAAGGCCAGTTCGGGATGGCGATGCAGGTCCCGCCGCCAGCCGACGATCTCGTCGATATCGTTAAGGGCGTCCTTCGGCATGGGCCGTTCCTTCGCGTTCTGGCCAGGTTTTCTGCGGCGCCGCCGCCTCCATCACCGCCGCCGCGGCGAGCACCTCCCGGTCGGCATGTCTGCGCCCGGCGATCTGCAGACCGACATGACGCCCATCGCGGGTGGTGCCCCAGGGCACCGAGGCGACCGGCTGCTGCGTCAGGTTGAACGGATAGGTGAAGGGTGTCCAGTCCGGCCATTTCCGCAGGGAAGTTCCCCGCGGCACGTCGTGCCCCGCGGCGAAGGCGGGAATCGGGACCGCCGGGCTCAGGATGAAATCATGATCGGCCTGGAACGCCGCCATCCGGGAGGCGAAGGCGAGCCGGGCCTGTTCCGCCTCGACATGCGCCACGGCATCGAGCGCGGACCCCATCTCCGCCTCCGCAAGGAGGCCGGGATCCATCCACTCGCGCTCCGCGCGGGGCACTCGGGCGACGATCGACGCCGCTCCCGCCTGCCAGAGAACGTCGAAGATCGCGCGGGCGTCGCGTGTATCCGGGGACGCCTCGATCACCTCGGCCCCGGCGGTCTTCAAGGCCGCCGCGGCGCAGGACAGCGCCGCGTCGATCTCGGGGTGCAGGGGGACCTCGCCGGCCTCGCGCCAGACCGCGATCCGCCGTCCGGCGACGCCCGCGCTCTGCATATCGGTCCAGTCCGACGCGTCGGGCGGCGAAAGCGTCGGGTCGCGGATGTCGGGTCGCGAGATCACCTGCATCATGAGCGCGCAATCGCGGATCGAGCGTGCCATGGGCCCGAGATGCGACAGCGGCCCCATGGCGCTCGGGGGCCATTGAGGGACCCGCCCGAAGGTCGGCTTCAATCCGGCCAGCCCACAGAAGGCGCAGGGGATGCGGATCGAGCCGCCGGCATCCGACCCCTGGTGCAGCCAGCCCATGCCCAGGACCGCGGCGACCGCCGCCCCGCCGCTGCTGCCGCCGGGGGTGAGCGCGGAATCCCAGGGATTGCGGCAAATGCCGGAGAGGGGGTTGTCCGTGACGCCTTTCCAGCCGAATTCCGGTGTCGCCGTCTTGCCGATGATGACCGCCCCCGCCGCGCGGAGATGCGCCGTCAGCGGCGCATCCGTGGTGGCCGGTGCGTCGGACGTGATGCGCGAACCCTTGCGCGTCGGTACGCCCTGCATGTCGGTGAGATCCTTGATCGACACCGGCAGCCCGTCGATCCGCGACAGCGGGCGCCCCGCCGCGCGGCGTCGGGCGGCGTCACCGGCCGCCCTCCGCGCCCCGTCGGGGTCGACGGTCGCGAACGCACCGAGCGCGGCGTTGGACGTATCGATGCGGCGAAGGGCGTCCTCCACCGCCTCGACCGGCGACAGCGTCCCCGCCTCCAGGCACCGGACGAGATCGGTGGCATCGCACGTCTCGATCGCCGGAAGGGCCATGTCTCCTCCCACGGAACTGCTCCGGCACCTCAACCTGACGTGAATGCGCCGGCTGGCAAGGGGTGGCACCATGGCGCCGGATGTCCCGGGCCCGCCCCTGAAAGGCGATCCCCCCTGAGGTCGGCTTCCGACCCGGATGGGACCCGACCCGGATTCTGGTCCAGGCGTCATGCGAGCTTCCGGGTTGATTTCAGGAGCGCCGCGAATGCGCTCGGGTCCAGGTTTCCGAGCGCCGGGTGCATCCCATGGTCGGTGGGGTCCATCCCCGAGACTACGATGCGGTGGCGGGCATCAGCTGTGGAGAGGAACCAGGCAGCGTTCAGGCATTCCTGTCCCAGGCGCCTGTTGAACGCCTCCAACAAGGCGGTGTTGCTTGGTCTCCCGGGGCGCAAGACGTCGAGCTCGACCTTGTTCAGGTAGGCCCATTGGTTCACCGGCCGGCCGGCGGATTCATCTCGGCGTCTACGCGGCCCCACCGGGGGGCCGTAGTCACCTCGATCGTTCTCGACCCGAACGCTGCGCGGCTTGCCCCGGGTTATGGCGAGGCGATCCGACTCCTCGATGCCAGGGCAGGCCCAGGGATTCGGCCTCGAACTGGTCGTGAGGGCCTCTCCCCTAGGACGGTCGACGAGGCTCAGGATACGGAAGGGCCGGCCATCGAACGGTCGGTCCGAGACGAAGTCCATCGCCCGAGCCTCGGTCATCGCATCGGCTTCGGAGCGGCCCGATCGGCAGCGGCGGGCCCGGCGGCGCCTCGGGCTGCGTGTCCAGATCGACGGGCCCTCCGGATTGCTGGGGCGGATGATCCGCTTTTGACCGGTGCGCCAGCCTTCGTGTTGCAGGGGGACGTGCGGTCGACGGTAGTCGTACCGGACACGGCTCGCCCCAAGCCCCGCCAAGCGCATCCCGAGACTCGCCGCGGAACCGCTCGCGCCCGATCGCGGTGTGAGGCCACCCGAGGCCCAAGGCCCGGCACGCCCGCCATCCGGAGAGCCTGAACGCCGTGTGGTCGTGCCGGATGACCTGGCGCCGCAGGACGCGCCTCACCGTTCGGCTTCGCCGCATTCCAGCGGCAGAGCGTCCCCTCAGCCACGCCCGTCTTCCGGCAGATCTCGCCAACCGGAGTACCGGCCTCCGCCAGTCTCGGCGCGACCGCGATCTGCTGGTCGGCGAACGTCTTCTTCGGCATCGGGGCACTCCCCCCTGCCAGGAATGCGCCCGAAACTCCGCGCTCGACCTGGGCCGGCTTGCCGGATCAGGTCCCGCCCGCGACCATCGCGGCGCTACCCCGTTGCCCGCACCGCCGGACGCACTTCTCCTACCAATGGCCAGTGTTTCGCCCATCCTCTGGCTTCCCTGGATGATCGTCCCGGCGCATCTGGCGATCCAAGGAAGAAGCGGGTCCTTCCCGGCCGGATCGGAGGGCTGTGGATACCGCGCCCTATGATCGCCCTGCCCGGTGCCCGTCTGCCCGCAACGCCCGCGGGAATGGAGCAGCCATCACGGGGGATGGAGCCGTGTGGCGGCACAGGAGTATGTCCTGGACGCAATCTCCCTCGATCTGCCGGCACTCCTCCTTTTGCCCCTGCCCCTCTTCAATACGCCGCCGGCGATCTGCCTTGGTCCGATTGCCTGGGGCCTGGTCCAGGAGGACGGCGCATTCCTGCCCGTCGGCCTTGCCGGTACAGCCATGGTGATCACGATCCTGATTGCGATCAGTCGTTGCGCACGCAGCTTGCTCGCTTGGCCCGCGCTTGTCCGCACGCGGGGGGCCAGGGATCTCCGGATCATAACCGGAGGCGTCCGGCACAGCCGGGAACCGGACGAAAACCGGCTCCGCCCCGGCAGCGGGCAGATAACGGTTGGCGCCCCCCGGTGCCGCCGCAAGCCGCGCGCTCCGCCGACTGGCGCTCGGACGAAATCCTCACCTTGCCGTCAAGGATCACGCGGCTCTCCTGTACGTTCACTCGGATCGCGTGCGCTTCGATCTCGCCATCATGCGTGAGCGCCTCCGCGATCTGCTGGCGGGCGTGCGCAGGACCGGTCGGAGGGGCGATCTCGATCGCATTCGTCGCGCCCTTCACGACCATGAAGATGGCGGGCGTCGCGATCGGCGTTCTTCGTCCGACAGGCCCATTTGTCGTTGTCGGTCAGTATCTCATGCATGATCGACGATGTCGGCCGGGAATGCCCGGCCATGATGGTCGAGCCCCCCTCGGGACACAGGGTCACCCGGGAAATGGAACAGATCGGCGAGGCGCCGGGCCGCCCGTGAACGGCGGTCGGCAGCACTGGCATCGGCCTGACCTCGAACGCGATGCCGGACTGGCATGCGGAATACCGCGTCGACCGGCACGGCACCGCCCCGGCATGCGGATGCGGAACGGCTTCGTAGAAAGCGCCTCCGGGACGAGGGCCGGCCCTGGGCCGCCGGGACGCACCGGCGCTGTCGTGGCGGCCCCGGGGCGGGGTCAGCTTTCGGGGGACGGGGCTGCGCGATCCGGGCCGCCGCCGCCGAAAGCGCGCAACCGGGCAGGCCGATCAGTTCGGAAAGGCGAACGCCCGCACCCGGAGAAGCCCAACGCCGCCGCTCTACTCGGTCAGATCGCGCGGGACGACGAAATCGACCACGCGGCCCGTCAGGGGGCCGATTTCCTCCCAGGTGGACGCGTCGAAATCCATGACCAGCGTCGCGCAGGTCGGGAACCGGTCGAACTCGTCGCGTTGCGGCGGGTCCTCCACCAGCCACTGGGCGAGCGACCCCATGCCGGGGTTGTGCGCGATCAGGATCACGCAGCCCGCCGTCGCGCCGTGCAGCGCGCGCAGCATCTCGTCCGGCGCCGAGAGGTAGAGGTGCCGGTTCCGCGATGCGGGGATGTCGCGGCCGAAGGCGGGAGAGAGCGCCTCCCAGGTCTGGCCGGCGCGCAGGGCGGTGGAGACGAGCGCCGCGTCGGGGACATAGCCCCGCTCGGCAAGCCAGCGGCCGATCCTGCCCGCCGCGCGCCCTCCCCGCCCGTTCAGCGGCCGGTCGTGATCGTCGAGGCCCGGCTGCCCCCAATCGGATTTCGCGTGCCGGGTGAGGATCA
Organism: uncultured Paracoccaceae bacterium; assembly: GCA_947487205.1. Lineage (GTDB taxonomy): Bacteria > Pseudomonadota > Alphaproteobacteria > Rhodobacterales > Rhodobacteraceae > Palleronia. Next base: position 70,867 of record CANKVU010000020.1, read on the forward strand.
GCCGCAGCGTCACCGCGCCCCCCGGATCAACGTCCCGGCGCCGGCCTGGGTGTAAAGCTCCAGCAGGCAGGCATGCGGCGCGCGCCCGTCTAGGATCACGACCGCCCGCACGCCACCGTCGATCGCCGAAAGCGCCGTCTCGGTCTTGGGGATCATGCCGCCGGAGATGACGCCGGCCTCGGTCAGGTCGCGGATCGCCTCGGGCGTGATCTCCGAGATCACGTTCCCGCCCGCATCCTTCACGCCGGCCACGTCGGTGAGCAGAAGAAGACGGTCCGCCCGGAGCGACGCCGCGATCGCTCCCGCCGCCGTGTCGCCGTTGACGTTGAACGTCTCCCCCGCGCGCCCGGCGCCGATCGGCGCGATCACCGGAATCGTCTTGCCGTCCTTCAACCGCTCGAGAAAGCCGGGATTGCATTCGACCGGGGTTCCGACGAAGCCCAGCGCGGGATCGGTCTGCTCGCAGATCATGAGCCGCGCATCCTTGCCGGAGATCCCCACCGCCTGCCCGCCCTCGGCCTGGATGGCCTGGACGATCCGCTTGCCGACCAGCCCGGACAGCACCATCTCCACCACCTCGATGGTGGAGGCGTCGGTGACGCGCTTGCCGTCCACGAACCGGCTCTCGACGCCCTGCGCCTTGAGGGTCGCGTTGATCATCGGCCCGCCGCCATGGACGATCACCGGGTTCACCCCGACATGGCTCATCAGCACCACGTCCCGGGCGAAGCTGCGCATCGCGGCGTCCGACCCCATGGCGTGGCCGCCGAGCTTGATGACCACGGTGGCGCCGGCATAGCGCTGGAAGAACGGCAAGGCCTGGCTGAGGGTGTGGGCCGTCGCGGCCCAGTCCTCCGAGGCGGGATGGGGGTCGCTCATGGATCTCCGGACCGGCTGGGGATACGTTGCGCGCGGCGCCTGGCGCCGCGCGCAACGTCTTACGGCAAGGATCCGATCTTCGCCAGAGGCTCCTGCGCCGAGAACCACGCCGCCACCTCGGCGCGCTCCTGGCCCGTCATGCGGGAGGCGATCCGATGCATCGGGCTCAGACCATAGAGGCCGTCACCGGTGTCGCCGGCGAACTGGTCCAACCGTTCCTGAAGGTAGACCCGGTTCTGCCCGAGAAGGCGGGGCAGGATGTTCATCGCGGCGGTGGGCTCGGCGCCGTGGCAGGTCAGGCAGGCGGGCACGCCGGATTCCGGGATGCCGTTCCGGGCGATCGACTGGCCGGCGCTGACCAGGTCGGCGTCCACGTCGCGAGCGACCGCGACCGGCATCAGGGTGCCGAAATAGGCGGCGGCATTCGCGATCTCTTCGGGGCTGATCTGCTTGGCGGTCTGTCCCATCTGCGAGTTCGGGCGGATGTCCTCGCGGAACTTCCAGAGCTGCTGGTGAAGGTAATGCGGGCTCTGGAGCGACAGGTTCGGCGTGTCGCCGGACTGGCTGCCGATCCCGCGCGCGGTGTGGCATTCCGAGCAGATCCGTTCCACGACCTGGGCGCCCGCCTCGACATCCGCCTCGGCCAGGAGGTCCTGCCGGTCGAGCCTGACATTCGGCTCCTGCGCGCTGAACCAGGCGGCGAGGGAAGATTTCTCCGCGTCGGTCAGGTTCGAGGCGATGTAGCCCATCGGCTTCCAGATCGCCCCGCCCTCGCGAACGCCGCTGGCAAAGAGGCGCAATTGCTCCTCGATATAGATCGCGCTCTGCCCCGCGAGGTTCGGGATTTCCAGCCCGGCGATGCGATCGTCGCCCAGCTCGGCGCTGTTGTGGCAGGTCACGCAGGCGGGCACCCCCTCGATCAGCTTGCCCTCGGTCGCGATCCGCTCGCCGATTTCGGTGTCCGCGCCGCCGGTGGCCGGGGCGGGGATATCGGGCAGGCTGTCGTAGTAGCGCGCCAGCCCCTCGCGCTGACCGGCCGAGAGGTTGCTCGCGACGATCTGCATGACGCCGGATTTCCGCTCGCCCGAGGCATAGTCGCGAAGCTGATCCTCGATGTAGTCGGCGTCGAGAAGGGTAAGGTTCGGGGCCCGCCCGCCGGTCGCCTGGCCGGACCCGTCGGCGCCGTGGCAGGCGGCGCATCGCTGCACCGTGTCGCCCTCGATGGCGAAATCGCGCCATTCGGTGGCGGGGGAGAAGTAGCCGTATTCCTCCTCGGGCCAGCGCTCCCGCTGCGGGGCGTCGTCGAGCCCGTTGTCGAAGACCTCGCCGCGCGCGCCATAGGGGATCTCGGGCGCCCCCGGAAGGTCCTGCGGCTGGAGAAGCGCGACATACTCGTCCGAGGTCATCTCGGGCAGTTGGCGGATGAAGGCGACGACGTTCCAGATCTCGTCCTCGCGCCCGTTCGCGGGCCAGGCGGGCATGGCCGACATGCGGACGCCCGAATCGAGGATGTAATGCAGTTCGCCGTCGGTGAACTGCTCCACCACCGCGGGCAGGTGCTGCGGCCGCGGGCGCATCGCCAGGGCCTGCGGGTTCTGCCCCAGTCCCGGGCCGCCGTGGCACTTGGCGCAGGCATTGGCGTAGTGCTGGGCGCCGAGCGCGATCCGGCCCGGATCGTCCAGATCGCCGGGCACGTCCTCCGTCGCGCGCCACCAGACCGAGTTCTTGAACGTGGTGTGGAGCACCCAATACACCGGCTTGGGATCGGCCCAGTAGGCCGCCAGGTTGAGTCCGCCGAAAAGCACGAAGAGGAACGCCGCCAGCCCGACGGCGCCGCCGGCGCAGATCGTGGCGAAGAATCCGGGCAAAAGCCTTCTCAACGGATACCCGAAAAATCTCATGTCCTGTCCCCCCGCCTTTGGCCTTGCCTTATCCACGGGGAAGGTAAGTCCCAACCCCGTAAGGCAAGTCTGCGTCCGAGGCCGGCTTCAGCGCAAGGTGGCAATCGCCGCGCGCAGGTCGCCAAGGCCCGCGCCCGTGTGCGACGAGGTGACGATCAATTCGGGATAGGCGGCGGGATGACGCGACAGGACCGAGCGGGTCCGCCGCAGCACGTCGGCGCGCTCTTTCTCCTTGATTTTGTCCGCCTTCGTCATCACCGCCTGGAACGGCACCGCGGCCCGATCCAGGAGACCCATGATCTCCTCGTCGACGGATTTGGGCCCGTGGCGGTGGTCGATCAGGAGGAAAGCGCGGCGCAACGTCGCGCGCCCGCCCAGATAGGCCCGCATCAACCTTTGCCATCCCTCGACCACCGGCTTGGGCGCATCGGCGAACCCGTAGCCGGGCAAGTCGACGAGGTAGAGATCCTCGAGGGTGAAGTAGTTGATCTCCTGCGTGCGGCCGGGCGTGTTAGAGGCGCGGGCCAGTCCCTTGCGGTCGGTGAGCGCGTTGATCAGACTCGACTTGCCGACATTGGAGCGCCCGGCGAAGCAGATCTCGGCCCGGTCGTCCGGGGGCAGTCCGTCCATGTCCACGACGCCCTTGAGAAAGAGCGTCTCGCGCCGGAAGAGCAGCCGCCCCGTCTCGAGCGCGTCGGCGTCCGGGGCGCTGACGGGAAAGGGAAGTTCGGTCATGGCCGGCCCCGGGCGGGACGCCTTCGCGCGCCCCCGGACGGTCGCGGCGCGGTGGGGGGAAACGAGGCGGCGGGGATCACTTCGCGTCCTGCTTGTCGCGCCTCACGGAGCGGAAGATGTTGCCCAGGACATCGGGCTTGTACCCCTGGCTGCGCATGATCGCGTATTGCTGGGTGAACGTGATCGTGTTGTTCGCGATCCAGTAGAGAACCAGCCCGCTGGCGAACTGCCCCAGCATGAACATGAAGACCCAGGGCATCCAGGCGAAGATCATCGCCTGCGTCGGATCGGCGGGCGCGGGGTTCAGCTTCTGCTGCAGCCACATCGACAGGCCCAGGAGGATCGGCAGCACCCCGAGCGACAGGATCGCGAGGAACGAAGTCGGGTCCGGCGCGTCCCAGGGAAGCAACCCGAAGAGGTTCAGGATCGAGGTCGGATCGGGCGCGGACAGGTCGTCGATCCAGCCGAGCCACGGCGCGTGGCGAAGCTCGATGGTGACGAAGATCACCTTGTAGAGGGAGAAGAAGATCGGGATCTGCAGCAGGATCGGCAGGCAGCCGGAGGCCGGATTGACCTTGTTCGACTTGTAGAGCTCCATCATTCCCTGCTGGAGCTTCTGGCGGTCGTCCCCCGCGCTCTCCTTCAGCTTCTCCATCTCGGGCTGCAATTCCTTCATCTTCGCCATCGAGACGTAGGACTTGTAGGCGAGCGGCAGCAGGGCCGCCTTGATCACCAGGGTCAGGACGATGATCGACCAGCCCATGTTGCCGATCACCCCGTTCAGCCAGTGGAGCAGCACGAAGATCGGCTTGGTGAGGAAGAAGAACCAGCCCCAGTCGATCGAATCGACGAACCCGTCGATGCCCTGCTCCTGGTAGGCGAGGATCGTCTCCCATTCCTTGGCGCCGGCGAAGAGGCGCATGGAGGTGGATTCCGTCTCGCCCGGCGCGACCTCGACCGTCGGCAGGCGCGCCTCGGTCTGGTAGATGCCGGCGGAGGGCACGTACTTGGCCACCGACGTGAAGGCCCCGCCGGGATCGGGGATCAGAGTGGTCATCCAGTACTTGTCGGTGAAGCCGATCCAGCCGTCCTGCTGCACGTCGATCACGTCGGCCGGCCCGCCCTCCCGCGCGATCTGGTCGAGATCGGGGAGGTCGTCGTAGTCGAGCTCCTGCAACTCGCCGTCCGACATCCGCACGACGCCCTCGTGCAGGATGAAGAAGCCCGCGAGGTCCAGCTCGCCCTGCCGCGCCACGGTGCCGTAGGGGGCGAGGCGGGCGGATTCCCCGCCGGTATTCTCGACCGTCTGGTCGATCGTGAACATGTAATCCTCGTCGACCGACACCGTGCGGCGGAAGACGAGGCCGCTGTCGTTCTCCCATTGCAGGGTGACGGGCGTGTCGACCGTGAGCGTCTCTCCCTCGACCACCTCCCAAGGGGTGTCCGCGCCGGGCACGTCGTCGTAATCGAGCGATCCGCCGGGCGCCCAGCCGAAGAGCGCGTAATAGGGGGTGTCGCTGCCCACCGGGTTCAGAAGGTCGACGATCGGCGAGGCGGGATCGACCTCGTCGTGATAGCGCTTGAGCGCGAGGTCGTCGATGCGCCCGCCTTCGAGCGAGATCGAGCCCGAAAGCGCGGGCGTGTCGATCCCGACCCGGGGCGTGTCCGCCGCCGTGGCGGTCGGCCCGGCGGCGTCGCCATTGCCGGGCGCCACCGCGGCCGGCTGGGTCGTTTCCTGCTGCTCGGCCTGTTCGGCGGCGGGGCCGGTCGGGGCCTGGTCCTCGGGCGGGAAGAGGACCATCCAGGCCAGGATGACGAGAAAGCTCAGAACCGTCGCGATGATCAGGTTCTTGTTCTGGTCGTCCATGATGTCGCCGCCTCCTGGGCCTGTCCCGCATCCGCGCGTGTTGAACAGCCGCCGCCCCAGGAGGTCAAGCCGTTTCCCGGCTTCGTGACGGGCGGGCGCGCGCCCCGCGAGCAGACGGGGCCCCGCCTTGGTGGACGGGGCCCCGGATCGTCAGGCCGAACGGGCGTTCCGGCGGATCACGCCGCGGCGGCGTTCACCCCCTGGGTGGCGATCTTCGTCATGTGCTCGTCGCCCTGCCGCGTCTCGTCGAGGCATTCCTTGAGCTGGGCGGCGTCGCCCTCGAATTTCAGCCGGTTGGCGAAGGCCACGCAGCAGCCGTAGCCGGCGATCGCGTAATGCGCCATGCGCTGGTATTGGGTCACGATCATCGCGTCGCGGGCATCGTCGGACCCGAATTCCTCGTCCAGCGCGTGGGCGTGGGCCTCCTTCACGAGGCCTTCCATGCCCTTGCAGAACTCGCCGTTCGGGTCGATGCCGTGGTCGCTGCAGATCCGTTCCAGAACCTCCATGCCCTGGGCGATTCCCTTGGAGCCGGCGGCCAGCGCCTTGCCCAGTTCGTCGTCCTTGGCCACCTGGCCGAGCTTCGTGGTGGTGTCGATCGATTGCTTGCAGGCGCTGTAGAGGTCCTGGATCTGGTCCAGGTACACGTCCTTGAGGTCGTTGATGGCCATGGTGTCTGTCCTCCGACTTGTCTCGTTGATCGGTGCGGCAACGCCGCCAAGAGGGGCTGGTTCCGAGACGCTCTCGGGGGCTTGACCCCCGGCGTCGCGTCGAATACGCGAAGGCTCGGCCTTAGGGGTTTAGCTCAGTTGGTAGAGCAGCGGTCTCCAAAACCGCAGGTCGTGGGTTCGAGTCCCTCAGCCCCTGCCAGCCCGGCGCGCGTCAGGAGGCGCAGCCGCCCTCCTTGAGCGGGTCGTGGCCCCAGTTCATCAGCGAATAGCGCCAGGTGGAGGTCTCGATCTCCCCGTCGGGCTGCTGGGCGCAGTGCCGGTTCACGTATCCGACGACCTTGCGCATCCACTCCCACTGATCGTCCGACAGCGAATCCTTGTTGGTGCGCTTGATCTCGATGATCCGCCGGCCGGAGTGGTGGCCCGTGCTCTCGTCCCCGTCGCTGCCGGTGTCGCCAACCGATTTCGACTGCTCGGTCTCGAGCCAGTCCTCCAGCTCGGACGGGGCATGTTGACGCGGTCGCGCCATTCCTCCCAGACGGTGTCGCGTGATTTCGCCATGTGCGGTCCTCCGTTTCCCCGGCCGAACGCCCGCGACGGCACCGGGGGTCCCGGAGGCCGCTCAGCCGGACGCCCATTCCCATGGCCGGGTATAGGAGCCGAGCACCCGGGCCACCGCCGCCTCGTCGACCGTGCCGGTCCTGGCGATGCGCGCCACCAGGCCGTGCGACCGGTCCTCGACCACCTCGGCCACGCGCGCGGCCAGCCCCGCCTCGCGCAGCGCCTCGTCGTAGACGCGGGCGATGGCCCGGCGGCGCAGGTCGGGCTTGAAGACCTTTCCGACGGCGGTCTTCGGCACCTCGTCCAGGATCTCGATCCGCTTCGGCCAGGCGGCGCGTTCGGGGATCGTGCGGCGCGCATGGGCCATCAGCTCGTCCGGCGTGGCCGCGCATCCCGCGCAGAGTTCCACATAGGCACAGGGCAGCTCGCCCGCATGGGAATCGGGTTGGCCGACCGCGCCCACCACGGCCACCGCCTCGTGCCCGGCCAGCGCCTCCTCGATCAGGGCCGGGTCGATGTTGTGGCCGCCCCGGATGATGAGATCCTTCGCCCGCCCGGTGATCCACAGGTACCCGTCCTCGTCGAGCCGGCCCAGGTCGCCGGTCCGCAGGTGGTCGCCGTGGAAGAGGTCGCGGTTCTTCGTCGCATCCGAATAGGTCCGCCCGACGAACACCCCCGGGGAGGAGACGCAGATCTCCCCCACCGTGCCGGGCGGGCATTCGCGCGCGCTCTCCCCGCTGCCCTGGAAGATCTTCACATCCGTGTAGGGGAACGGCAGGCCGACCGAGCCGATCTTCTTCTCGCCCTCGGGCGGGTTGATGGAGACGAGGCAGGTCGCCTCGGTGAGGCCGTAGCCCTCGCAGATGGTCACGCCCGCCGCCGCCTCGAAGCGGCGGTAAAGCTCCACCGGCAGCGGCGACGAGCCGCAGAACGCGATCTTCAACCGCGAGATGTCGGCGTCGACGGGGCGCTGCATCAGCGCCGAGACGGCGGTGGGCACGGTGATCATGAAGGTAATGCGCCAGCGCTCGCAGAGCTTCCAGAAATTGTCGAAGACGCCCTGCCCGCGATATCCCTGCGGCGTGGGAAAGACGACATGGGCGCCGCTGGCGATGGCCGCGCCCACCACCACCACGGCCGCGAAGACGTGGAACATCGGCAGCGGGCAGATCAGCGCGTCCTCCTCGGTGAAGAGGAGGCGGTCGCCCAGCCATCCGTTGTAGATAATGCCGGAATTGAGGTGCCGCGCGACCTTCGGCATGCCGGTGGTGCCGCCGGTGTGGAAACTGGTGCAGACCCGGTCGACCGGCGGATCCTCGAAGGCGAGGTCGCGCGGCTGCTCTGCGAGCGCGGCGGCGTAGGCGTGGATCCGGGCCGAATGGCGCACTTTCACCTTCGGGCGGACCAGGGGAACGATCCAGCGCTTCGCGCCGGTGAGGTAGCGGGTCAGGTCGACCTCGACCACGTGCCGGACGTTCGGCGCCATGGCGACCGCCTCGGCGGCCTTCTGGGCCACGTCCGTCTTGGGGAAGGCGCGGAGGGTGACGAGAACGCGGGCATTCGTCTCCCGCAGGATGGAGGCGATCTGTCCGGCCTCGAGCAGCGGGTTGATGGGCGCCACGACCCCGGCGACCATCCCCCCGAGGTAGCAGACCACCGCCTCGTTGCAATTCGGCAGCAGGTACGCGATCCGGTCCTCCGGTCCGATCCCGAGGGAGCGGAAGAGGTTCGCCGCCTGCGCCACGCGGGTCTGCAATTCGCGCCAGCTCAGCGTCTCGGCCGGATCGGTCGGCCCGGAGAAGAGCTGGAAGCTGACCGCCGGGCGGTCGGGCACCCGGTCGGCCGTGGCCGAGAGCTGGCGCCACACCGTCTGCGGCAGGTCCCGGCCCGCCCAGGGCGCTTCGTCCTCGATGCTGCGTCGGTCCTGCGACGTGGCGTATCCCATCTGTCCTCCCCGGATCTCGGCTCCCGGCCTTCCTTGTGGCCGAGGATCGCGCGCCCACCAAGTCTGACGCAGCGGCCGGCGGGAGCAAGGGGGCGCGGCGCTACTCCGCCGCCAGGCCGGCGGTGAATTGCAGCCGCGCCAGCCGGGCATAGAGGCCCCCTTCGGAGACGAGCTCCTCGTGGGTGCCCTGGGCCACGATCCGCCCCGCCTCGAAGACGAGGATGCGGTCGGCCTTCTTCACCGTGGCGAGGCGATGCGCCACGACCAGGGTGGTGCGGCCGCGGGCCAGCCGATCCACGGCCTCTTGGACCAGCACCTCCGATTCGGCATCGAGCGCGGAGGTCGCCTCGTCCAGCAGCAGCACCGGCGCGTCGCGCAGGATCGCGCGCGCGATCGCGACGCGCTGCTTCTGGCCGCCCGACAGCATCACGCCCCGCTCGCCCACATACGTGTCGTAGCCCTGCGGCAGGACGCTCAGGAAATCGTGGGCCGCGGCGGCGCGGGCGGCGGCCTCGACCTCCTCGTCCGTGGCCTCCGGGCGGCCGAAGCGGATGTTCTCGCGTGCCGAGGCGGCGAAGATCACCGGATCCTGCGGCACGAGCGCGATATGGCGGCGGAATTCCGACCGCGCCAGCTCCGCCACGTCGTGCCCGTCGAGCCGCACCGCCCCCGATTGCGGATCGTAGAACCGCAGCAGGAGCTGGATGATCGTCGTCTTGCCGGCCCCCGACGGGCCGACGAGCGCCACCGTCTCGCCCGGTCGGACGGAGAACGAGACGCCGTCGAGCGCCGGGCTGTCCGCCCGGGAAGGATAGGCGAAGCGGACCCGGTCGAAGGCGATCTCTCCGCGCACCGGGCCGAGCGCGACCGGCGTCTCGGGATCGGCGACGCTGTCGGCGGCCTGCAGCAATTCGACGAGCCGTTCGGTCGCCCCCGCGGCGCGCTGAAGCTCGCCCCAGATCTCGCTGAGCGCGCCCACCGCGCCGGCGACCATGACCGCGTAGATGACGAACTGCACCAGTTCGCCGACCGTCATCGCCTCGGACCGGACATCGCGCGCGCCGATCCACAGCACCCCGACGATGCCGACGAAGACGAGCAGGATGACGAGGACGGTCATCATCGCCCGGACCGCGATCCGGATGCGGGCGGAGTCGAAGGCGTTCTCGGTCACCTGGGCGAAGCGCGCCCGGGAGCGGCGCTCGTGGGTGAAGGCCTGCACCGTCTGCACCGCGCCAAGCGCCTCGGCCGCGTTGCCGGAGGAGGCGGCGATCCAGTCCTGGTTCTCGCGGCCGAGGCGGCGCAGGCGCCGCCCCAGGACCACGATCGGCACGATGACCGCCGGCACGATCAGGAGCACCAGGGCGGTGAGCTTGCCCGAGGTCACCAGGAGCAGCACCAGCCCCCCCGCGAGGATCAGCACGTTGCGCAGCGCCACCGAGACCGACGAGCCGATCACCGACAGGATCAGCGTCGTGTCCGTCGTGATCCGGCTCAACACCTCGCCGGTCATGAGCCGCTCGTAGAAGGCGGGCGACAGGCCGATCACGCGGTCGAACACGGCCTTGCGGATATCGGCGACGACGCGCTCACCGAGCCGCGTGACGAGGTAGTAGCGCAGCCCGGTGCCGATCGCCATCAGGGTCGCGATGCCGAGCGCGGCCAGGAAATACGCGTCGAGCAGCCGTTCGGCCGAGGTCTCGAACGCATCGACCACCCGGCGCACGGCGATGGGCAGGGCCAGGGCGGTCGCGGCCGTCAGGACAAGGGCGGCGAGGGCCGCGCCGAGCATGAGCCTGTATCGCGCGAGGAACGGCCAGAGCGCGGCGAGCGCGCCGATCCGTTTCGAACGGGCGCGGTCGTCGGACTGGCTGGGCTGGCGCACGGCGAGGCTCCGGGCTGGCTGGACTCTGGGCGTTCTTCACCGAGGCCGGGCGGGATGCAACCCGCCATTCTGTCTCGGTCGGCCGAAGATGGAGGGAGATGGAGCGGGCAGCGGGAATCGAACCCGCACCAAGAGCTTGGAAGGCTCGTGTGATACCATTTCACCATGCCCGCGCTCGTCGGCAGCCATAGACCGTCGCGCCGGGGCATGCAAGCCGTCCTCGTCCCCCCGCCCCCGGGCGCGGCTAGCGAAACGGAGGGGCGTAGAGCAGGCCGCCCTCGGTCCACTGGGCGTTCAGGCCCCGCGTCAGGCCGATCGCCGTGTCCTCTCCGATGTTCTTGGCGAAGATCTCGCCGTAATTGCCCGCCGCGCTGATCGCGTTCACCGCCCAATCGTCGGAGAGGCCCAGCATGCCGCCGAATTCCCCCTCGGTCCCGAGAAGGCGGTTGATCTCGGGACTGTCGGTCGCCGAGGCGGCCATGTCCTGCACGTTGGCCGAGGTCACGCCGTATTCCTCGGCGGCGATCAGGGCGTTCAGGGTCCAGCGCACGATGTCGGCCCATTCGGCGTCGCCGTGGCGGACGACGAGGCCAAGCGGCTCCTTGGAGATGATCTCGGGCAGGATCACGTGGTCGGACGGGGTCTCGAAGGTGGCTCGACTGGCCGCGAGGCCGGAGGCGTCGGTGGTATAGGCATCGCAGGCGCCGGCATTGTACTGCGCGAGGGCCTCGGCGTTGGTCTCGACCGGGACGGGCTCGTAGTCGAGCTCGTTCTTGCGGAAGAAATCGGCGAGGTTGAGCTCGCTCGTCGTGTTCGTCTGCACGCAGATCGACGCGCCGCCGAGGTCCTTCGCCGAGGTCAGGCCCAGCGATTTCGGCACGATGAAGCCCTGCCCGTCGTAGTAATTGATCCCGGCGAAGTCGAACTTCAGCCGCGTGTCGCGCTCGAAGGTCCAGGTGGTGTTGCGCGCCAGCATGTCGACATTGCCCGAGGCGAGCTCGGTGAAGCGGCTTTCTCCGGCGGTGGTCACGAACTCCACCGCGCTCGCATCGCCCAGAACGGCCGCCGCCACCGCCCGGCACATCGCCACGTCGAATCCCTGCCAGGTCCCGTTCGAATCCGGGGCGGCGAATCCCACCAAGCCGGTATTGATACCGCACCGCAGAGTTCCCCGTTCCTCCACAGCCTCAAGGGTTTGCGCCCGCACGGCACCGGCCCCCAGAAGTGCGGCGATCAGGGCGCCGGTGATTACGGTGGTCTTCATGTGTACCTCTTCGTGTATGGCGGCATGCCACGGGGCCTCGACGGGCGGACGGTTGGCTCCGGCCTTGGCGGAAACCGGCCTATGCCGGAACGCGGCGAGTGTGGTCGCAATCTTCAGTAGGCGTCAAGTCGCCGATCGGCACAGCGCCGCGACGGCTGACCGCCCCCCGGGGGCGCGCCGTCACCCCTTCGTCACCCCGCAAGCACCCAGAAGCGATGGGCGTCGAGGAAGTCGCGCCGCCGCCGCGCGGCCACCTCGTCGGCCTCCTCGTCGCGCCCCCAATCCCGGATCTGCCATTCCTCGTCGAGCCGGGACAGCTCCCAGATCGCGTCCGGCCGGTGCGGGGGGGACGTGGCGGCATGGGCCAGGACCAGCGACCCGCTCAGGACCACCAGATCGTGAAAGGCGGCGAGGTGGAACTCCCCCATCGCGTCCATCGGCCGCGCCAGGCGGTCGAGCGCATCGGGATCCTGGGCCACCGGCATCACCCCTCGCGTGACCGCAAGGCGGGCGCCGAACCGCTCCGCGGCCCAGTCGAGCAGCGGATCCCACAGCTCGGATTGCCGCGCCAGAAGCTCAGCCGGCCGCTCCGCGCGGTAGCTGAGAAGGTCGGTCGCCCCGTATTCCGTCAGCATCGCGACCACTGCGGCGCGCTGCGGCGCCACCTTGTCGATCGCTGAATTGGCGGTACGGGTCAGCGGCATCGTGCCCGGATCGATCAGCCCCTCCTGGGCCTGCCATTCTTCGGCCACCGCGTCGGCCAGGCCCGCCGAGGGCAACAGCAGGTCCCGGCCGGCGGGCGTCCGCACGGCGCGCCCGTCCAGCCGCACGCGCCATCCCCCCGCCTCGGGGTCGGTATCGACCGTACTCCAGAACCGTTTCGCCGCCCAGTCAGCCATCTCGACCCCGCATCCTTCCCGGCATCGCGCCGGGGCCTCCGGCGCGCGCGTCCCGGCCCCGATCGGGCCGCCGGTGGCGTGATACCCGCAACCGCGCCCGAGGGCAAAACCCCGCCCGCGCCCGGCCGCCGCCGCCGGGCGGGCAGCTCATGCGTCCGGCGCGAACGGGTCCTCCGGCGCCTCGGCGGGGTTCCATTCGAGCGTCTTCCAGGTCCGGGCCATGTGATCGGGCAGCGGCGCGGTCAGCGTCACGGGCGCGCGGGTCACCGGATGCTCGAAGGCGAGCGAGCGGGCATGGAGATGGAGCTTGCGGCTGATCTCGCCGCCGAGCTGCGCGCCCCAGCCGTCCCCCGCATTCTCCTGGCCCGAGCCGCCGTACTTGCCGTCGCCCACCACCGGGTGGCCGAGTTCGGCCATGTGCGCCCTGAGCTGGTGCGTGCGGCCGGTGACGGGTTCCAGGGCGCACCAGGACAGCCGCCCGCCCAGGGCGGAGAGCACCGTGAAATCCGTCTCGGCCCGTTTCGCGCCCGGCGTCTCGCGGATCGCGTCGGGGTGCAGGCAGATCATCTTCTCGCCCTGGCCGGCCTTGCCGTGGCCGGGCGCCTTGACGAGGCCGTACTTGATCGTTCCCGTGCGCGGCGACGGAACGCCCGCCACCGCGGCCCAGTAGATCTTGCGGGTCGCCTTGTGGCGCAGGGCCTCCGCCAAGCCCTTGGCGGCGACGCGCGTCCGCGCCAGCAGCAGGACGCCCGACGTGTCCTTGTCGAGCCGGTGCACCAGCCTGGGACGGTCCTCCATGCCGAAGCGGAGCGCCTCGGCCAGGCCGTCGACATGCCGGGTCTGCCCGCTGCCGCCCTGGGTGGCCAGGCCGGGCGGCTTGTTGAGTGCGATGATGTGATCGTCGCGAAAGATCACGGCCCCCCGGATCATCCGCGCATCGGCCTCGTCGACGGCGGCGGCCGTCGGCGGTGCGGGGGCGGCCCCGTCGGGGAGCGGCGGGACGCGGATCTCCTGCCCCTCCTCGATCCGGGTGGCGCCGCGGGCGCGGGAGCCGTCGACGCGGATCTCGCCCTTGCGGCACATCTTCTCGATCCGGCCCTGGGGGACATGGGGGAAATGCCGCCGGAACCAGCGATCCAGCCGCTGGTCGCCCTCCCCCGGCGCGACCTTGCGCGTGTGAACGCCGCTCATGTGAAACTCCGTACCAGGTAGAGCCCGAGATAGAGCGCCCCGAGCCCCGCCCCGACCGACAATCCCATGTAGAGGATCGCGGTGCCGCCGCGGCCTTCCTCCATCAGGTTGATCGCCTCGAGGGAAAAGCTCGAAAACGTGGTGAACCCGCCCAGAAGGCCGGTGGCGACGAACGGGTTCAGCCAGGCCAGGCCCCTGTGCGCGGCCACGCCGATGAACAGGCCCATTGCGAGGCAGCCCAGCACGTTCGCCGTCAGGACGCCGAGCGGCATGCCCGGCCCGGCGATGCGCGCCACGCCGATGCCGGTGAGAAAGCGCAGCGTGGCGCCCAGGGCGCCGCCCGCCGCCACCTGGAGGATGGTTGCGATCATCCTGCCCTCCTTGCGCCGAAGCGGCCCGGCGTCAATGCCCCTGCCGCTTCGCCCGCAGATCCGCGAACCACAGGAGCCGCTTCTTCAGCTCGCGCTCGAAGCCGCGCTCCTTGGGCAGGTAATAGACGCCCCGCTTCATGCCGTCGGGAAAATAGTTCTGCCCCGAGAAGCCGTCTTCGGCGTCGTGATCGTAGGCGTATCCGGCGCCGTAGCCCTCGTCCTTCATCAGCTTCGTCGGGGCGTTGCGGATGATCTTGGGGGGCGGTTCGGACCCGGTCGCGGTGGCCGCCGACATCGCCGCCTTGAAGGCGGTGTAGCCGGCGTTCGATTTCGGCGCGAGCGCCAGATAGGTCACCGCCTGACCGAGCGCCAGCTCGCCCTCGGGCGAGCCGAGGCGCTCGTAGGTCTCCCAGGCGTCGAGGCAGACGCGCTGCGCCTGCGGGTCGGCCAGGCCGATATCCTCCACGGCCATCCGGGCGATGCGGCGGGCGAGGTAGCGCGGATCCTCTCCGCCCGTCAGCATGCGGGCCAGCCAGTAGAGGGCGGCATCGGGGTCCGAGCCGCGCACCGACTTGTGCAGCGCCGAGATCAAATTGTAATGGGCATCGCCCGACTTGTCGTATTGCGCCGCGCGGCGCTGGAGCCGCGCGGTCAGACCGGCGATGTCGATGGGATCGCCCCCCCGCCACGAGAAGACCTGCTCGGCGAGGTTCAGCGCGGCGCGGCCATCGCCGTCGGCCATCCCGCGCAGCGCGGCGCGCGCCTCCGCCGTGAGCGGAAGATCGCGGTCGAGCGCCGCCTCGGCCCGCGCCAGCAGGCGTTCGAGATCGTCGTCGCCCAGGCGGTCGAGGACCAGCACCTGGGCGCGCGACAGCAGCGCCGCGTTCAGCTCGAACGACGGGTTCTCCGTCGTCGCGCCGACCAGAAGGATCGTCCCGTCCTCCATGTGGGGCAGGAAACTGTCCTGCTGGGCCCGGTTGAACCGATGGATCTCGTCCACGAACAGGAGCGTGCCCTGTCCGTTCGCGCGCCGGTGCCGCGCGGCGTCGAAGACGCGGCGCAGATCGGCCACGCCGGTGAAGATGGCGCTGATCTGGACGAACGCCATCTCCGTCTCATAGGCCAGCAGCCGCGCAATCGTGGTCTTGCCTACGCCCGGCGGCCCCCAGAACACGATCGAGGACAGCGCCCCCGAGGCGAGCATCACCCCGAGCGGCCCGTCCGGACCGACCACGCCTTCCTGTCCGATCACCTCGTCGAGGCGGGTCGGGCGCAGGCGATCGGCAAGCGGGCGGGCGCCGGACCCGCCCGGGGGCGGGGCTTCCGGCGACGCGTCGAACAGGTCCGGCATGGGGCGCTTGTACGGCCCTGCGGACGCGCCGTCAAAAGCCATTCAGCCGTCCGAGTGGAGGTTGATCCAGACGCAGCGGCTTGGCGTCGTGCCGTCCTCGAATTCGAGGACCGGACCGGCGGCCTCGATGTCGAGGCCGACCCGGCGCCCCCACCGGGGGCCGTTCGCCGGGATCAGTCCCAGCACCCGGCTGGCGCCCATCGCGCGGGCCGAGGTCACCATCTCGGAGATGAGCCCGATCTGGACCCGCATCCGCTGGTTCGAGGCGACCTTGTCCGTCACGAAGATGCGCGAACTCTCGACGATGTCGTCCGCGATAGGCGCCTCCTCGTAGAGCAGGTCCGACGAGATCGAGTCGAGAAGCCCGCGCTGCGCGTCGCGGATCATGTAGCTGTAGATCCCGCAGCGCGCGGTCGTCGGCGTCAGGCGGACGCCGGCCAGAACCTCCTCTCCGTCATGCACGGCGATCCACCGGCTGGCGGGCGTGTCGTACTGATCGTACTCCATGCCCTCGTATGCCGGGAGATCCCACTTGGCCTTCTCGATGAAGGTCTCGTACCGCGCCCGAAGGACGTTAACGAGAAGCGGTCCGTGTTCGTGCATGTTCCGGAACGAAAGAGTGGTCGTTTTCATGTTCTGATCCTGCCAGTGCGAGTGCTGTTTGACGCACCGCAGGACGCTGACACTAGATCAGCCGGAACTCCTTCGCCCTCTGGATTGCCTCGGGCAGCGTCCTTACGTCGAGACGCTGCTTCGCAGAAGCGAGACGCGCCTTGATGGCGCTTTCCGAGATGCCCAGGCGATAAGCCGCGGCTGCAAGACGGTCACCGTCCGCGATGCATCGAAGCGCCTCGCACTGCGCCTTGGTCAGCTCGGTCGGCGGCTGGGCCACCTCGTGCATGATGGCGACCAGCTCCCAGGCCTGGTGGATCTCGGCGTCGGTGAACTCGCGATCGCGCCGACCGATCCCCACGATGCTGCGCGACGCCAGCGGCCCCATCGACAGGCCGGCGCCGAAATTGAGGCCGTGCTCCCGCGCCTGGCTCCAGATCCCGAAGGGATCCGGAAGAAACTCGGTAATCTCCGACCACCTGGCCGTCCCCGTCGTGCTCAGACCCCACCCGATGAGCGGATCGCGCAACGCGTATCCGTTCTCGGTGTAGATCCGCAGCCACTCCTCGGGGTAGGTATGGGCCGTAATCAACGGCGCCGCGAAACGGATGTGAAGACCGACGGCGATCCCCATCGGTGCCAGTTCCCCGAGCCGATCGAGCGCCTCGTCCAATTCCTTGATGCGCCGCCTGCGCATGTCCCGTCCGAACACCCCAAACACCCCGCTCTGAACCAATTCCCAAAAAAATGGTGCGCCGCCTGGCTCCTCCCCCCGAGGTCTAGCACGGCGCGATCGAAATTTGTACCTCCATAGTTTGTAAAAAAAATGCCGACGCAACCTATGCAATAGGCTGCGCCGGCATAACGTCGCGTCAGCGACCGAATGAGGCCGTTAGGCCTCCTCTTCGGCGGCTAGACGCGCCCGGTCGGCCGCGCCCTTCGCGTCCCGGTCGCGGTCGACGAATTCGATGATCGCCATGGGCGCCATGTCGCCGTACCGGAACCCGGCCTTGAGCACCCGGACATACCCGCCCTGCCGCTCGGCGTAACGCGGACCGAGCACGTCGAAGAGCTTGGCCACGTGGGCGTCCTGCTTCAGCTGCGCGGCCGCCTGGCGGCGCGCGTGAAGGTCGCCCCGCTTGCCGAGCGTGATCAGCTTCTCGACCACGCGGCGCAGGTCCTTGGCCTTCGGCAGGGTGGTCTTGATCTGCTCGTGCTCGATCAGCGATCCGGCCATGTTCGCCCAGAGCGCCTTGCGGTGCTCGTGGGTCCGGTTGAGTTTGCGGTATCCGCTACCGTGACGCATTGTTCATCTCCTTACCGTGTTTTGCTTTGTCCGGCCGGCGATGCGTGTCCCCGGCTCTCCTTGGGGGCGGGCTTGGCACCCACCCCGATCGCGTTGCTACTAGAAGTTGTCCTCGTAGCGCTTGGCCAGATCCTCGATGTTCTCGGGGGGCCATTCCTCGACATCCATGCCCAGATGCAGCCCCATTCCCGACAGGACCTCCTTGATCTCGTTCAGCGACTTGCGGCCGAAATTGGGCGTCCGCAGCATTTCCGCCTCGGTCTTCTGGATCAGGTCGCCGATATAGACGATGTTGTCGTTCTTGAGGCAATTGGCCGAACGGACCGACAATTCCAGCTCGTCGACCTTCTTGAGGAGCAGCGGGTTGAATTCCAGCCCGTCATCCTCGTCGGCGCGGCCGGCCTGGTCGGGCTCGTCGAAGTTGACGAAGACTTGGAGCTGGTCCTGCAGGATCCGCGCGGCATAGGCCACCGCGTCCTCGGCGCTGACCGAGCCGTCCGTCTCCAGCTTCAGCGTCAGCTTGTCGTAGTCGAGCACCTGCCCCTCGCGGGTGGGCTGAACGTCGTAGCTGACCTTGCGGACCGGGCTGTAGATCGCGTCGATCGGGATGAGGCCGATCGGCGCGTCCTCGGGCCGGTTCTTGTCGGCCGAGACATAGCCCTTGCCGGTATTCACGAACATTTCGAGGAACAGGTCCGCACCGTCGTCGAGGTGGCAGATCACGTGGTCCTTGTTCAGCACCTCGATCCCCTGGCTGACCGAGATGTCCCCGGCCGTCACGACCATCGGCCCCTTGGCCTGGATCGAGACGCGCTTGGGCCCCTCCACCTCCATCTTGATCGCGACGCCCTTGAGGTTCAGCACCACGTCGGTCACGTCCTCGCGGACGCCCGCGATGGAGCTGAACTCGTGCAGGACGTTGTCGATCTGGACGCTCGTGATCGCGGCGCCCTGCAGCGACGACATCAGCACCCGGCGCAGCGCGTTCCCGAGCGTCAGGCCGAAACCGCGCTCGAGCGGCTCGGCGACCATCGTCGCCTGCCGTTGCGGATCGTTGCCCGGCTTGATCTCAAGCTGCTGGGGCTTGATCAATTCCTGCCAATTCTTCTGAAGCATGTCTGTCTCCTCAATTCCCGTCGCGGGCCCATGCGAAGCCTGCGACACCCCGAGGTTGTAACGACAAGGGCAGGCCGCGCGTCCCTGCGCGGCCTGCCCCGAGATCAGGACAGGATCACACCCGGCGGCGCTTGGGCGGGCGGCAGCCGTTATGCGCCATCGGCGTCACGTCGCGGATCGACGTGATGTTGAAGCCCACCGCCCCGAGCGCGCGGAGCGCCGATTCACGGCCCGAACCGGGGCCCTGAACCTCGACCTCCAGCGTGCGGACGCCGTGTTCCTGCGCCTTCCGGCCGGCATCCTCGGCGGCCATCTGCGCGGCGTAGGGGGTGGATTTCCGCGACCCCTTGAAGCCCATCGTCCCGGCCGACGACCAGGAGATCGCGTTGCCCTGGACGTCCGAGATCAAGATCTTGGTGTTGTTGAAGGAGGAATTCACATGCGCAACGCCTGCAGCGATGTTCTTGGAAACCTTCTTCTTCGCGGTAGCGCGACGATCGCGTGCCATATCGCTTGCCCTCCCTTATTTCTTCTTGCCGGCGATCGGCTTCGCGGGGCCCTTGCGGGTCCGCGCATTCGTGTGCGTGCGCTGGCCGCGCACGGGGAGGTTGCGGCGATGGCGCAGGCCGCGATACGCGCCCAGATCCATCAGACGCTTGATATTCATCTGCGTCTCGCGCCGGAGGTCGCCCTCGACGGTATAGTTCTCGTCGATATGCTCGCGCAGCTTGAGAACCTCGGCGTCCGACAGTTCGTTGACCCGGCGGGCGGCGTCGATGCCAGCGGCCGCGCAGATCTCCTCGGCCGCGGAACGGCCGATCCCGGTGACATAGGTCAGCGCGATGGGCACCCGTTTGGCGGTGGGGATGTTCACCCCTGCGATACGTGCCAAAGTGTCTTCGTCCTTTCGTTGCGAGCCCGTAACCCCAGGCCCTTTTTTCACAACGCGAGCCCGGGTCGCGGCGACCACGGGCCCATGTCGATCTTTGTGGCGGCCACGCGCTTCGGCGCGCCGCAACGGTCGGTCTGTAAAGATCGTGCCATTAGTCGGGAATCGCGACCCGGTCAAGGGTGTCGGCGGCGATTTTCGCGCGCCCCGCGCGTCACCTCTCCCGGTCGTCGAGCCGCTCGACATAGGCCATGAGGGCGATGCCGCAGGCGCCGATGGCCAATGCGGCCGCGTATCCCGCGACGATCGCGGTGGTCAGGATAGCCATGCTCTGCCTCTGCTCGCTTTCCGGTTTTTCCGGGAATGCTAGCAGAGGCAGGGTCAGTTCCCGAAGGTCGAAATGCGCGGGATTATCCGGATCGGGACGCGCGCCCCGTCCGCCGCGACGGGAGGGATCAGTCGAGCACGTGGGCGATCTCGCTGGCGACCTCGTCGATCTCGCCCAGCCCGTCCACCCGGCGGAGATGCCCGGTGGCGTGATAATACCCGATCAGCGGAGAGGTCTTCTTGTAATATTCCAGGAGCCGCTGCCGAAGGCTCTCCTCGTTGTCGTCCTGACGGACGGGCTCGCCGTTGGCCTCCGCCTCCCTGGCCCGGCCGACGATGCGGTCGATGAGGCTCTCGTCGTCCACCTGCATCTCGATCACGGCGGCGAGCGTCTCGTCGTGCTTCTCGAGCAGCCGCGACAGCGCGTCCGCCTGCGCCAGGGTGCGGGGGAAGCCGTCGAAGATGAAGCCGTTGGTCTTCTCGCCCTCCAGCTTCTCCTCGATCAGGCCGATGACGATGTCATCGGTGACGAGTTCGCCGCGATCCATGACCTCGGCCACGCGGTGCCCCATCTCGGTGTCGGAATTGCGGGCCTCGCGCAGCATGTCGCCGGTCGACAATTGCGTCATCCCGCGTTCGTCCACCAATCGGCGCGCCTGCGTTCCCTTCCCCGCCCCCGGCGGCCCCAGAAGTATGATATTCGTTGTCATCGGCGCGCTCCTCCCCGAGCTTTCCCCTGTCCCCTTTGTCCGCGTTTCTTGCCGCGGAGCTGCGACTTCTCGATCAGCCCTTCATATTGATGGGCCAGCATGTGGCTCTGGATCTGCTGGATCGTGTCCATCGTCACCGACACCACGATCAGCACGCTCGTGCCGCCGAAATAGAACGGCACCGCCGCCCGGGCGCGGATGATCTCGGGCAGGAGGCAGACGAGCGCCAGATACGCCGAGCCGAGCACCAGGATCCGCGCCACCACGTAGTCGAGATATTCCTCGGTGCGCTTGCCTGGCCGGATGCCGGGGATGAACCCGGACTGGTTCTTGAGGTTCTCGGCCACGTCCTCGGACTTGAAGGCGACGTTCGCGGTGTAGAAGTACGTGAAGAACACGATCATGCCGCCGAAGAACAGCAGGTAGAGCGGCTGCCCGGGCCCGAAATAGGCCAGGATCGTCGACATGACGGGCCCGGTCTGGTTGCCCGAGAAGGTCGCCAGCGTGGTCGGCAGCAGAAGCAGGGACGAGGCGAAGATCGCCGGGATAACGCCCGCCGGGTTCACCTTGATCGGCAGGTGGCTGGAGCCGCCGTCATAGACCTTCATCCCCACCTGCCGGCGCGGATACTGGATGTGGATCTTGCGCAGGGATCGCTCCATGAACACCACGAAGGCGATCACCGCGACGACCATGACGAGGATCCCCACGATCAGCACCGGGCTGATCGCCCCCGAGCGGCCCGATGCCAGGAACTGCGCCAGCGCGGCGGGAACCTCGGCGATGATGCCGACGAAGATGATCAGCGAGATGCCGTTGCCGATGCCGCGCTGGGTGATCTGCTCGCCCAGCCACATCAGGAACATCGTCCCCCCCACCAGCGTGATCACGCAGGCGAAGCGGAAGAACCAGCCCGGATCGTGGACGAGCCCCCCCGATTCGAGGCTGACGGCGAGGCCATAGGCCTGGAAGGTCGCCAGGAACACCGTCCCGTAGCGGGTGTACTGGTTGATCTTCTTGCGGCCCTGCTCGCCTTCCTTCTTCAGCTGCTCTAGCTGCGGGACCATCGCCGTCATCAACTGCACGATGATCGAGGCCGAGATGTAGGGCATGATCCCCAGGGCGAAGATGCCCATCCGGCCGATCGCGCCGCCGGTGAACATGTTCAGGATCCCGCCCAGCCCGGCGGAGGCCTGGTCGATGAAGTCGCGCAGCGCGGTCCCGTCGATGCCGGGAACCGGGATGTAGGTCCCCAGCCGATAGACGCACAGGAGCGCCAGCGCATAGAGGATGCGGGCGCGGAGCTCGGTCGCCTTGCCAAAGGCGGACCAACTCATGTTGGCGGCCATCTGTTCGGCTGCTGATGCCATGGGGGCCTCTCGAAACTAAGAACGCCGCGCGATCCGGTTCCCCGGGCCACGCGGCGTTTCTGGAAAACCTAACGGCTCATGTAAAGGCAGGCCATCCCGCCCACAACCAGCTTACGCCTCGGCGGCCGTGTCCTCGGGGCGGGTGCCGCCGGTCACGGTGATCGATCCGCCGGCCTTCTCGACCGCCTCGACGGCGCCCTTCGACGCGCCGGACACGGTGATCTGGATCTTGGAGGTGATCTCGCCCTTCGACAGCAGGCGCACGCCGTCCTTGCGCCGGCGCACGAGGCCCGAATCGAGCAGCTCGGTCTCGGTGATCTCCTCGCCGAGCTTGCCCGCGTCGATGAACTTCTGGACCAGGCCCAGGTTCACAATGGCGTAGCTCTTGCGGTTCGGCTTGGTGAAGCCGCGCTTGGGCAGCCGCTGGTAGAGCGGCATCTGGCCGCCCTCATAGCCGTTGATGGCCACGCCGGAGCGGGATTTCTGGCCCTTGATACCGCGCCCGGCGGTCTTGCCCTTGCCCGAACCGGGGCCGCGGCCGACGCGCTTGGCGCGCTTGGCGGCACCGTCGTTGTCTCTCAGTTCATGCAGTTTCATGTCGCTTCTCCTCTGGCCGGACGACCTCCCTCGAAGCGCGAGGGGAGGCACACGGCATATCGTGGTCCCGCGCCCCTTGCGGGCGCCGGAGGGCTATAATCGCGGCCCGGCGGCAAGGCAAGCCGCGGGGCCGTTGGCGGGCGGGCGCGGACCCATCTGTCCGGTTCCCGCCCGCCGTCATGCATCCGCGCCGGCCCGGACAATGTCCGGCGTCACCTAGCCGAGGCGCCCGCGCGCCCCGGACCGGTCAGCCGCGCTCTTCGATGATCCGCACCAGGTGCGGGATCTTGTTCACCATTCCACGGGTGGAGGGCGTATCCTCCAGTTCGCGGGTGCGGTGCATCTTGTTCAGGCCCAGCCCGACCAGCGTCTTGCGCTGGTCCTTGGGGCGCCGGATCGGAGAGCCGACCTGTTTCACGACGATGGTCTTGGCCATGCTCAAGCCTCCTCGGCGATCTGGGTCTGCGGATCGCCATGGGTCGGCGCCTCGTCCCGCTTCGGCAGGATCTCGGCCACCTTCTTGCCACGGCGCTGCGCCACCGAGCGGGGGGAGGCCTGGTTCTTCAACCCGTCGAGCGTGGCCCGGATCATGTTGTAGGGGTTCTGCGAGCCGTGCGACTTCGCCACAACGTCCTGCACGCCCAGCATCTCGAAGACGGCGCGCATCGGGCCGCCGGCGATGATGCCGGTGCCGTTCGGCGCCGTCCGCATCAGCACCCGGCCCGCGCCGTGATGCCCGTGGACATCGTGATGCAGCGTCCGGCCGTCGCGCAGCGGCACGCGGATCATGTTGCGCTTGGCGCTCTCGGTGGCCTTGCGGATGGCCTCGGGGACCTCCTTGGCCTTGCCCTTGCCAAAGCCCACGCGGCCGCGCTGGTCGCCCACGATGACGAGCGCGGCGAAGCCGAAGCGCTTGCCGCCCTTGACGGTCTTCGACACCCGGTTGATCGCGACGAGGCGATCGGCGAATTCCGGGGTCTCGTCGCGGTCGCGACGCCCGCCCCGGCGGTCTTCTCTGGCCATCTTAGGCTCCTTTGCATGGGCCCGCGGGCCCGGTCTCTCCGATCCCGGTGGGCGCGTCGGCGCGCCCCCGGATCATCGAGGCGGCGGATGCCCCGCCGCCTGCGCCGTCACAGCTTCAGCCCACCTTCGCGGGCGGCATCGGCCAGGGCCCGGATCGTGCCGTGGTAGAGGAACCCGCCCCGGTCGAAATAGGCCTCTTCCACGCCCTTGGCCTTCGCGCGTTCGGCGATCGCCGCACCGATCCGGGCGGCCGCCTCGACGTTGTTCTTGCCGGCCAGACCCATGTCGGGCTCCAGCGTCGAGGCATGGGCCAGCGTGTGGCCCTGCGCGTCGTCGATCAGCTGGGCGTGGATGTTCTTGTTCGAGCGATGCACGGAAAGCCGCAGCTTTCCGTCGTTCACCTTGCGAAGCTTGTTCCGGACGCGCAGACGGCGCTTCTGGAACAGCTCGAGCTTGCTCTTCGCCATTGTCTTGCGTCCTTACTTCTTCTTGCCTTCCTTGCGGAAGATGAACTCACCCTTGTAGCGGATGCCCTTGCCCTTGTAGGGCTCCGGCCGCCGCCAGTCGCGGATGTTCGAGGCCACCTGGCCCACATGCTGCTCGTTGATGCCTTCCACGGTGATGTCGGTGGGCTTCGGCACGGTGACCGTCACGCCGTCCGGCACCTCGAAATCGACATCGTGGCTCAGGCCGAGATTGAGCTTCAGCACGTTGCCCTGCATCTGCGCGCGGTAGCCCACGCCCGAGATCTCCAGGTCCTTGCGGAAGCCGGTGGTCACGCCCTGCACGAGGTTGGCGATGTTGGTCCGAGCCATCCCCCATTGCTGACGGGCGCGCTTCGACGGGCCGCGCGGCGTCACCGTGACGGTGCCGTCCTCGACCTTGATCGTCACGTCGTCCGTCGCGGTGAAGGAGCGCGTGCCTTTGGGCCCCTTCACCTCGATGGTCTGGCCCGACAGCGTCGCCTCGACACCCGAGGGCAGCTCGACGGGTCGTTTTCCGATACGAGACATGTCTCCCTCCTTCTAGAATACGGTGCAGAGAACTTCGCCGCCGATATTGGCGGACCGGGCGGCCTGGTCGGACATCACGCCGTGGGACGTCGACACGATCGAGACCCCCAGACCCTGGCGCACGGACGGCAGGTCCGCGACACCCATGTAGACGCGCCGACCGGGGGTCGAGACGCGCTTGAGCTCCTTGATGACCGGCTGGCCCTCGTAGTATTTCAGGCCGATCTCGAGCTGCGGATGCCCGCGCTCGTCGGTCACTTCCTCGTAGCCGCGGATATAGCCCTCCTGGAGGAGGACATCGAGCACCCAGGAGCGCAGTTTCGACGCCGGCGTGCGCACGGTGGACTTGTGCCGCATGCCCGCGTTGCGGATCCGGGTCAGCATATCGCCGAGAGGATCGTTCATCTGTTAATCCTCCTTACCAGCTCGACTTGACCATGCCGGGGATCTGGCCTTGGCTGCCCAGATCCCGGAGCGCGATCCGGTTCATCTTCACCTTGCGGTAATAGCCCCGCGGCCGGCCGGTCAGCTGGCAGCGGTTGTGCAGGCGCGTCGCCGAGGAATTCCGCGGCAGCTTGGCCAGCTTCAGCTGGGCCTTGAACCGCTCTTCCATCGGCTTGCTCTCGTCGCGCGCGGCTTCCTTCAGCTCGGCCCGCTTGGCGGCGTATTGCTCCACCATCCGCTGCCGCTTCTTCTCGCGCTCGATCATTGCTTTCTTAGCCATGATTGAATTCCTTTCAGCTGCTGAACGGCATGTTGAAATGCTTCAACAGCGCCTTCGCTTCCGCGTCGGTCGCGGCGGTGGTGGTGATGATCACGTCCATGCCCCAGACCTCGTCGACCTGGTCGAAGTTGATCTCGGGGAACACGATGTGCTCCTTGATGCCCATGGCGAAGTTGCCGCGGCCGTCGAAGCTCGGCTTGACGCCGCGAAAGTCGCGGACCCGCGGCAGCGCGATGGTGACCAGGCGGTCGACGAAATCGTACATGCGGTCGCCGCGCAGCGTGACCTTCGCGCCGAGGGGCATGTCCTCCCGCACGCGGAAGCCCGCGATCGACTTCTTCGCCTTCGTGATCACCGCCCGCTGGCCGGCGATCTTGGTCAGGTCGTCGGCCGCCGACCGGGCCTTCTTGGAATCCTTCACCGCCTCGGCGCCGGCGCCGATGTTCAGCACCACCTTGTCCAGGCGGGGCACCTGCATGCCGTTCTTGTACGAGAACTCCTCCATGAGGAGGCCCCGGATCCGGTCCTGGTAATCCTGGCGGAGGCGCGGGATGTAAGTGGTCGCGTCAAGCATCAGATCGCGTCTCCCGTGGTCTTGGCGAAGCGCACCTTCTTGCCGTCCTCCTCGCGGAAGCCGACGCGGGTGGCCTTCCCGTTCTTGTCCAGAAGGGCGAGGTTCGACAGGTCGATCGGCATCGCCTTGGGCTGGCGCCCGCCCTGGTTGGTCTGGGTCTGGCGCTGGTGGCGGATGGAGACGTTCACCCCATCGACGACCGCCTTCCCGTCCGACGGCATGACGCGCGTGATCTCGCCCTGCTTGCCCTTGTCCTTGCCGGCCAGCACGATCACCTTGTCGCCCTTGCGAAGTTTGGCGGCCATCACAGCACCTCCGGGGCAAGCGAAATGATCTTCATGTAGTTCTTGGCGCGCAGCTCGCGCACCACCGGCCCGAAGATCCGCGTGCCGATCGGCTCGCCGGAATTGTTCAGGATCACGGCGGCGTTGCGGTCGAAGCGGATCGCGGTTCCGTCCTCGCGGCGCACTTCCTTGGCGGTGCGCACGACGACGGCTTTGCGCACGTCGCCCTTCTTGACGCGGCCGCGCGGAATGGCCTCCTTCACCGAGACGACGATCACGTCGCCCACGGAGGCGTATTTCCGCTTCGACCCGCCCAGGACCTTGATGCACTGAACCTTCCGGGCACCGGAATTGTCAGCGACATCCAGATTGGTCTGCATCTGGATCATGGGGTTACTCCCGACCTTTGGGGGGTTGTTCTGTTGTCGCCCCCAGGGTTTCGATCAAACCGGAATGTCAGTCCGCGGCGTTGTCCGCGTCGGCGGTCTCGCGGACCACGACTTCCCAGCGTTTCGTCTTCGATTTCGGGGCGCATTCCTGGATGCGCACCACGTCGCCCACGTTGAACCCGTTGGTCTCGTCGTGGGCGCGGTACTTCTTCGACTTCCGGACCGTCTTCTTCAGCACCGGATGCGTGAAGCGCCGTTCGACCGACACGGTGACGGTCTGGGCGTTCTGGCTCGAGGTCACGACGCCTTTGAGGATACGCTTCGGCATGATCAGGCCTCCGTGGTCGCGTTGGCGGCCGCACCGGCCGAGGCCGCTTCGGCGACCTTCTCGTTCAGGATCGTCTTGACCCGAGCGACATCGCGGCGGACGAGCCGCATGCGTGCCGTGTTCTCGAGCTGGTTGGTCGCCTGCTGGAAGCGCAGGTTGAACTGCTCCTTCTTGAGGCTCGAAAGCTGGTCGCGCAGCTCGTCAGCGGTCTTGTCACGCAAGTCCTTGGCGTCGAGCGCCATGGGTCTCTCCTTCGTCAACGTCACCGGAGGGCCCCCCTGCAAGGGAGAGCGGGGTCACCCTGATTCCCGGTGGATGTGGATGAACGCGCCGTATAAGCGGCGCGACGTTCGATGGCAACCCCTCTCGCCCGTCAGCGCCAGGCGTAGTTGAAGCTGACGCTGATCCGGTCCTCCTCGGCGGTGTTGAGCGGCACCTCGTGACGCAGCCAGCTTTCCCAGAGGAGCACGTCGCCGACGGCCGGCCGGATATAGGCGAAGCTGCGCTGCTCGGCGGGCGCATCCGCGCGCCGGGGCGGCGCGGCCATCATGAATCCCGCGCGCGGATCCTCGAAGCGGATCGCCGAGGTCCCTTCGGGCATCGACACGTAGGTGGTCCCGGAAATCGCGGAATGGGGATGGATGTGGCCCGAATGGCTGCCGCCCTCGGGCAGGATGTTGATCCAGATATCCTCGATCTCCAGCCGCCCCTCGCCCAGGTCGAAGGCCAGATCCGCCGCGAAGGCGGCCACGTGGCGGTCGAGGGTGGCGATCAGATCCGCGAAGATCGGGAAGCGCCAGCCCAGATCCGTCAGCGAGGCATAGCTCGTATAGCCGGGAAAATCGTGCGCGTCGCACCAGCGTTGCCCGGCCTCGTCGTCCTCGGCGATGGACAGGCACGACATCGCCAGTTCCTGCGGATCGACCCCGCCGTGATCCGCGAGCGGCGCGCGATAGAGCCGCGTCACGAAGAGGGAGGAGATATCGGCCATCGGAACCTCGTGCCTTGAACGAGAAAAGGCGGCGCAGGGCGCGCCGCCTTCGGGATCGTGCGGTCGCGGACCTTACCAGTCCTCGCGCGCCACGATCCGGGTCTTGATCGGCAGCTTCATGGCCGCGAGGCGAAGGGCCTCCTGCGCCACGCCGTCGGAGACGCCGTCGAGCTCGAACATCACCCGGCCGGGGGCGACCTTGGCGACCCAGCGGTCGACGGAGCCCTTGCCCTTGCCCATCCGGACCTCGATCGGCTTCGCCGTCACGGGGATGTCCGGGAAGATCCGGATCCAGACCCGGCCCTGACGCTTCATGTGACGCGTCATGGCCCGGCGGGCGGCCTCGATCTGGCGGGCGGTGATGCGCTCCGGCTGCGTGGCCTTCAGGCCCCAGGTGCCGAAGTTCAGGTCGGTGCCGCCCTTCGCGTCGCCGCTGATGCGGCCCTTGTGAAACTTGCGGAATTTCGTGCGCTTCGGTTGAAGCATGGCTCAAACTCCCCTTAGCGACGGCCGGCGCCGCGCGGCGTCGGACCATCCTGAAGTTCCTGGGCGCGACGATCGCGTGCGGAGGGATCGTGCTCGAGGATCTCGCCCTTGAAGATCCAGACCTTGATGCCGATCACGCCATAGGCCGTCTTCGCCTCGACATTGGCGAAGTCGATATCGGCGCGCAGCGTGTGCAGCGGCACCCGGCCCTCGCGGTACCATTCGGTCCGGGCGATCTCGGCCCCGCCGAGGCGGCCGGCCAGGTTGACCCGGATCCCGAGCGCGCCCATCCGCATGGCGTTCTGCACCGAGCGCTTCATGGCCCGGCGGAACGACACCCGGCGTTCCAGCTGCTGCGCGATGGACTCGCCCACCAGCGCGGCGTCGAGCTCGGGCTTGCGGACCTCGACCACGTTCAGGTGCAGCTCGCTGTCGGTCATGTTCGACAGCTTGCGGCGCAGCGTCTCGATGTCGGCGCCCTTCTTGCCGATGATGACGCCCGGGCGCGCGGTGTGGATCGTGACGCGGCACTTGCGGTGCGGGCGTTCGATGATCACCCGGCTGATGCCCGCGGCCTTGCATTCCTGCTTGATGAACTCGCGGATCGCGACATCCTCGAGCAGCAGGTCGCCGTACTCGTTCGTGTCGGCGTACCAGCGGCTGTCCCAGGTCCGGTTGACCTGGAGCCGCATGCCGATCGGGTTGACCTTGTTACCCATCAGACTTGCTCCTCGACTTGGCGGACCTTGATCGTGATCTCCGAGAACGGCTTGATGATCCGGCCGAAGCGTCCGCGCGCCCTCGGGCGGCCGCGCTTCATCACCAGGTTCTTGCCGACATAGGCCTCGGCGACGACCAGTTCGTCCACGTCGAGGTTATGGTTGTTCTCGGCGTTCGCGATCGCGGATTGGAGGCACTTGCGCACGTCCTGCGCGATGCGCTTCTTCGAGAAGGTCAGGTCGGCCATCGCCTTCTCGACCTTCTTGCCGCGAATGAGACCGGCCACGAGGTTCAGCTTCTGAGGGCTCGTCCGGAGCATCCGGATCTTCGCCATCGCCTCGTTTTCGGCCACGCGGCGGGGGTTCTTCTCCTTCGCCATGGCTTACTTCCTCTTGGCTTTCTTGTCCGCGGAGTGACCGTAATAGGTCCGCGTCGGCGCGTACTCGCCGAATTTCTGGCCGATCATGTCCTCGGTGACGTTGACCGGCACGTGCTTCTTGCCGTTGTAGACGCCGAAGGTGAGGCCGACGAATTGCGGCAGGATGGTGGAGCGCCGCGACCAGATCTTGATGACCTCGTTGCGCCCCGATTCACGGGATTTCTCGGCCTTCTTGAGGACGTAGCTGTCGACAAAAGGCCCTTTCCAGACGGAACGTGCCATGAGTTACCGGCCTTTCTTGCGGGCGTGACGCGAGCGGAGGATGAGCTTCTGCGACGCCTTGTTCGTGTTGCGGGTCCGCATGCCCTTGGTGTCCTTGCCCCACGGCGTGACCGGCGTGCGGCCGCCCGAGGTGCGCCCCTCGCCGCCACCCAGCGGGTGGTCGATCGGGTTCATCGCGACACCGCGCACCGACGGGCGCTTGCCCTGGTGGCGCGACCGGCCGGCCTTGCCGTAGTTCTGGTTCGAATTGTCGGGGTTCGACACCGCGCCCACGGTCGCCATGCATTCCTGGCGCACCATCCGCAGCTCGCCCGAGGACAGGCGGATCTGGGCATAGCCGCCGTCGCGGCCGATGAACTGCGCATAGGTTCCCGCGGCCCGCGCGATCTGGCCGCCCTTGCCGGGCTTCAGCTCGATGTTGTGCACGATCGTCCCGATCGGCATGCCCGAGAAGGGCATCGCGTTGCCGGGCTTCACATCCACCTTCCCGCCGCTGACGATCTTGTCGCCCACGGTCAGGCGCTGGGGCGCGAGGATGTAGCGCTGCTCGCCGTCCTGGTACTGGATCAGGGCGATGAAGGCCGTCCGGTTGGGATCGTATTCGATCCGGACGACGACCGCCTCGACCTCGTGCTTGGACCGCTTGAAGTCCACGATGCGATAGAGCCGCTTTGCCCCGCCACCGCGTCGGCGCTGCGTGATACGTCCGGTATTGTTGCGGCCGCCATTGCCCGTCAGACCCTCGGTGAGGGACTTGACCGGACGGCCTTTCCACAGTTCCGAACGGTCGATCAGCACCAGCCCGCGCTGGCCCGGCGTCGTCGGCTTGTACGACTTGAGTGCCATGCTTTCTGTCTTCCGTTGCTTGTGGCGACGGGCGGATCCCGTCGCGGGTGAAGGGCCCCGAAGGTCCCTGACTGTCTCAAGACATGCGGCCCCGGAGCGATCCGGGGCCGGCATGAATGGGGCCTGCTATTACAGCCCCGTGGTCACGTCAATCGTGTTCCCCTCCTCGAGGGTGACGTAGGCCTTCTTGACCGTGTTCCGGTAGCCGGTCTGGCCGCGGAACCGCTTCTGCTTGCCCTTGGCGATGGTCGTGTTGACCGCCTTCACCTTGACGCCGAAGAGGCTCTCGACGGCCTCCTTGATCACCGGCTTGGAGGCGTGGCGCGCCACCTCGAACACGACGGCGCCCTGTTCGGAGGCCATGGTCGCCTTCTCGGTGATCACCGGCTTGCGGATCACGTCGTAATGCTCAGTCTTCGTGCTCATTTCAGTCGCGCCTCCAGAGCTTCGATCCCGGCGCGGGTGATCACCAGGGTGTCCCGCTTGAGGATGTCGTAGACGTTGGCCCCCATCGACGGCAGGATATCGAGACCCTCGATGTTCCGCGCCGCGCGGGCGAAATTGTCGTCGAGCTCGGCGCCGTCGATCACCAGGGCCCGCTTCCAGCCCAGTTCCCGGACCTTGGCCGACAGCGACTTCGTCTTCGCCTCGGAGAGCTGCGCCGCCTCGAGGACGATGAGGTTGCCCTCGCGCGCTTTTGCCGACAGCGCGTGGCGCAGGCCCAGCTTGCGGACCTTCTTGGGCAGGTCGTGGCCGTGGCTGCGCGGGGTCGGCCCCTTGTAGACGCCGCCCTTGCGGAAGATCGGCGCGTTGCGGTCGCCGTGGCGGGCGCCGCCGGTTCCCTTCTGGCGATAGATCTTCTTGGTCGAGTAGCTGGTCTCGCTCCGGGTCTTCACCGAATGCGTGCCCTGCTGCGCCTTGTTGCGCTGCCAGCGGACGACGCGGTGCAGGATGTCGGCACGCGGCTCCAGCCCGAAGATCTCGTCGTCGAGATCGACCGAGCCGTTCTTGCCGCCGTCGAGCGTCAGGATGTCGGTCTTCATTCGTCACCTTCCTTCTTCTCGGGGCCGGCATCGGAATTGTCGGTCCCGGCCGACTCGTCGGCGATCTCGGCCTCGGCTTCCTTCAGCGCGGCCTCCTGCTCGGCGGCCAGGCGCTCCTGCTCGGCGCGCTCGGCCTCGAGCCGCTCCTGCTCGGCGGCCTCGGCGGCTTCGCGGGCGGCCCGCTCGGCTTCCTCGGCGGCCGATTTCAGCGCCGCGGGATAGATCGTGCCCTCGATCGCCGGCTTCTTGACGGCGTCCTTGATCGTGACCCAGCCGCCCTTGGCGCCGGGCACCGCGCCCTTGACCATGATCAGGCCGCGATCGGCATCGGTACGCACCACCTGCAGGTTCTGCGTGGTCACGCGCGCCGCGCCCATGTGCCCGGCCATCTTCTTGCCCTTGAACACCTTGCCGGGGTCCTGGCACTGGCCGGTCGAGCCATGCGCGCGGTGGCTGATCGACACGCCGTGCGTGGCCTCGAGGCCGCGGAAATTGTGCCGCTTCATCGCACCGGCGAAGCCCTTGCCGATCGAGGTCCCGCACACGTCCACGAATTGCCCCGCGAAGTAATGGTTCGCGGTGATCTCCTCGCCCACGTCGATCAGGTTCTCGGGCGCGACCCGGAACTCGGCGATCTTGCGCTTCGGGGCGACCTTGGCCACCGCGAAATGGCCGCGCAGGGCCTTGGTCACGTTCTTCGGCTTGGCGGTGCCGCAGCCCAGCTGCACGGCGGCATAGCCGTCGCGGTCGGGGGTGCGTTGCGCCAGCACCTGGAGCTTGTCGAGTTGAAGGACGGTGACGGGCACCTGCCGGCCGTCGTCCTGGAAGATCCGCGTCATGCCGACCTTCTTCGCGATTACGCCAGAGCGCAGCATGTCAGCCTCCCATCACCTTGATGTCGACGGCCACGCCGGCCGCCAGGTCGAGCTTCATCAGCGCGTCGACCGTCTGCGGCGTCGGGTCGACGATGTCGAGCATCCGCTTGTGCGTGCGGATCTCGAACTGGTCGCGGGACTTCTTGTCCACGTGCGGGCCCCGCAGGACCGTGAACTTCTCGATCTTGTTCGGCATCGGGATCGGCCCGCGCACGGAGGCGCCGGTGCGCTTGGCGGTGGAGACGATCTCCTGGGTGGAGCTGTCGAGCACCCGGTAGTCGAACGCCTTCAGGCGGATTCGGATATTCTGGCTGGCGGCCATTGGTCTCTTTCCCTTGCGGGTTTCAGTCGAGAGGTGGGACGGGGATCATTCCCCGCCCCACATCGGACCGGTTTGTCTGCTCTTCCGCGCGCACGGCACCCCGGGGGCCCGTCGCGCGGCCTGTGCCTTGCCGGCCCCCCGGGGGGCCGGCGGCGGGCTCATTCGAGGATCTTCGACACCACGCCGGCGCCGACGGTGCGGCCGCCCTCGCGGATGGCGAAGCGCAGCTTCTCCTCCATGGCGATCGGCGCGATCAGCTCCACCTCGAAGGACACGTTGTCCCCCGGCATCACCATCTCGGTGCCCTCGGCCAGCTGCACCGTCCCGGTCACGTCCGTCGTGCGGAAGTAGAATTGCGGCCGGTAATTGGCGAAGAACGGCGTGTGGCGGCCGCCTTCCTC
>CANKVU010000021.1 GCA_947487205.1 uncultured Paracoccaceae bacterium
TCTTGCCGTGGTCCACGTGACCGATCGTCCCGATGTTCACGTGCGGCTTGTTACGTTCGAATTTCGCCTTCGCCATGATGGCCTCCTGTCGTTCGTCGGGCGGACCGGGGCACCCCGGTCCGCGCATGCCTGACGCTTACGCGTATTTCGCCTGGATCTCTTCCGAGATGTTCTGCGGCACCGGCTCGTAATGGTCGAACTGCATCGTGAACTGCGCGCGGCCCGAGGACATCGAGCGCAGGTTGTTGATGTAGCCGAACATGTTCGCCAGCGGAACGAAGCTGTCGATGACGATCGCGTTGCCGCGCGGCTCCTGGCCCTGCACCTGGCCCCGGCGCGAGGTCAGGTCGCCGATCACGTTCCCGGTGTACTCTTCCGGGGTGACCACCTCGACCTTCATGATCGGTTCCAGAAGCAGCGCGCCGGCCTTCCTGAGGCCCTCGCGCATGCACATCCGGCTGGCGATCTCGAAGGCCAGGACCGACGAATCCACGTCGTGGAACTTGCCGTCGACCAGCGCCACCTTGAAGTCGATCACCGGGAAGCCCGCGATCGGACCGGAATCCATCACCGACTTGATGCCCTTCTCGACGCCGGGGACGTATTCCTTCGGCACCGAGCCACCGACGATGCGGCTCTCGAAGGAATAGCCCTCGCCCGGTTCGGTCGGCGAGATCTCCAGCTGCACCTCGGCGAACTGGCCCGAGCCGCCCGACTGCTTCTTGTGGGTGTAGGTGTGGGTGATCTTCTGCTTGATCGTCTCGCGGTAGGCGACCTGCGGCGCGCCGATATTGGCCTCGACCTTGAACTCCCGCTTGAGGCGGTCGACCAGGATGTCGAGGTGCAATTCGCCCATGCCCTTCATGATCGTCTGGCCCGATTCGATATCGGTCTCGACCCGGAACGAGGGATCCTCGGCGGCGAGGCGCTGCAGGCCGGCGGACATCTTCTCCTGGTCGGCCTTGGTCTTGGGCTCGACCGCGATCTCGATGACCGGATCGGGGAAGGTCATGGTCTCCAGAACGACCTGCTTCTGCGCGTCGCAGAGCGTGTCGCCCGTCGTCGTCTCCTTGAGGCCGGCCAGCGCGATGATGTCGCCCGACCCCGCCCAGTCGATCTCCTCGCGGGAATTGGAGTGCATCATCATCATCCGGCCGATGCGCTCGCGCTTGCCCTTGGTCGAGTTGATGACGGAGCCGCCCTTCTCCAGGAGGCCCGAATAGATCCGCGTGAAGGTCAGCGAGCCCACGAACGGGTCGTTCATGATCTTGAAGGCCAGGCCGGCAAACGGCTGCTCGTCGCCCGGACGCCGCTCGATGTTGCGCGTCTCGGTCTCGTCATCCGGCGCGAAGCCCATGTAGGGCGGCACGTCGAGCGGTCCCGGCAGATAGTCGATGACCGCGTTCAGGAGCGGCTGCACGCCCTTGTTCTTGAACGCCGAACCGGCCAGCACGGGAACGAAGGACAGGCTGAGCGTGCCCTTGCGGATCAGCCCGCGCAGCGTCGACTCGTCGGGCTCCTCGCCCTCGAGGTAGGCCATCATCGCGTCGTCGTCGACTTCGACGGCGGCCTCGATGAGGTTGCCGCGCCATTCGGCGGCCAGACGCTGCAGGTCCTCGCGGATGTCCTGGATCACCCAGGAGGCGCCCAGATCCTCGCCCTTCCAGACCCATTCCTTCATGGTCACGAGGTCGACGATGCCCTCGAGCTTGTCCTCGGCCCCGATCGGCAGCTGGACGGGCACGGCATTGGCGCCGGTGCGGTCCTTGATCATCTTCACGCAGTTGAAGAAGTCGGCGCCGATCTTGTCCATCTTGTTGACGAACACGATGCGCGGCACCTTGTAGCGGTCGGCCTGGCGCCAGACGGTCTCGGTCTGGGGCTCGACGCCGGCATTGGCGTCCAGCACGCAGATCGCGCCGTCGAGGACCGCGAGCGACCGCTCGACCTCGATGGTGAAGTCGACGTGACCCGGCGTGTCGATGATGTTGAAGCGGAACCGCGCCTCTTCCGGCGTGTCGCCGTAGATGCCCGTGGAGTTCTTGCCGTCCTCGGTGCGGAACCAGAAGGTCGTGGTCGCGGCCGAGGTGATGGTGATCCCCCGCTCCTGCTCCTGCTCCATCCAGTCCATGGTGGCGGCGCCGTCATGCACCTCGCCGATCTTGTGCGACTTGCCGGTATAGAACAGGATGCGCTCGGTGCAGGTGGTCTTGCCGGCATCGATGTGGGCCATGATGCCGAAATTGCGGTAGCGGTCGAGCGAGTATTCGCGGGCCATTTGGACAGATCCTCAGGCTAGAGTACGGGTTACCAGCGGTAGTGGCTGAACGCCTTGTTGGCATCGGCCATCTTGTGGGTGTCTTCGCGCTTCTTCACGGCGGTGCCGCGGCCGTTCACGGCGTCGACCAGCTCGGCCGCGAGGCGCTCTTCCATCGTGTTCTCGTTGCGCTTGCGGCAGGCGTCGATCAGCCAGCGGATCGCCAGCGCCTCGCGGCGCTCGGGGCGGACCTCGACGGGCACCTGGTAGGTGGCGCCGCCCACGCGGCGCGAGCGGACCTCGACCGAGGGCTTGATGTTGTCCAGGCTCTCGCGGAAGACCTCGATCGGCGACTTCTTCAGCTTGCCCTCGACCCGGTCGAACGCGTTGTACACGATCGTCTCGGCCACGGACTTCTTGCCATCGACCATGAGGTTGTTCATGAACTTGGTGACCACCCGGTCGCCGTACTTGGCGTCGGGCAGGATCTCGCGCTTTTCGGCGGCGTGACGACGGGACATCCCAAAATCCTCTTATTTCGGACGCTTCGCGCCGTATTTGGAGCGACGCTGTTTGCGGTTCTTGACGCCCTGCGTGTCCAATACGCCGCGCAGGATATGATAGCGGACGCCCGGAAGGTCCTTCACCCGGCCACCCCGGATCAGGACCACCGAGTGCTCCTGCAGGTTGTGGCTCTCGCCCGGGATGTAGCTGATCACTTCGTAACCATTGGTCAGCCGCACCTTGGCGACCTTCCGCATGGCCGAGTTCGGCTTCTTCGGCGTCGTCGTGTAGACGCGCGTGCAGACGCCGCGCTTCTGCGGGCAGGATTCCAGGTGCAGCGACTTCGAGCGCTTGACTTTGGGCTGCCGCGGCTTGCGGATCAGCTGCTGGATCGTTGGCATTCCGGTTTCATTCCCCGTGTTGCAACACTTGTCTGTTTCGTCTGGGGCGCGCGCGCACCCCGCTTCGTCTGTCGCGCCGCACGCGTCCGCACAACGCAAATGCCGCATGGAGGCCGAAGGCCCACGCGGCAGGTATCCAGAGGATCGGGGCCGTCAGCCCGGATCGTGACCACTTCCATCAATTTGACACCGCCCCGGAGAAACGAGTCTCCGTCAGCGCGGTTGGGGCCGTATAAAGGTCGTGCCCGGGTGTGTCAACAGCACCCCCTGCCGTTGGCGCGGCGCGCGTCACCGCCCAAGCCGCGCGGATCCCGTCAATCCCGTCAACGACTTGGCACGAGTGTCGGCCGCCGCGCCACCCCGTAATCGGTGCCGGGGACCCGGCCGCGCCCCGATCGCGCCCGCAGGCCACGCCCACGGAGAATCCCTTCCGCGCCCTCCCGGGGGAGCGGACCCGACCGCCCGGCCCGAGCGCGGCGTCATCCGGTTGCGGCGGGTGACCGGGACGATCGCGCGCGAGGTCGAGGCGAGGATGCGGCACCGCTCCGGGGGTCGCCGATCGGCACCGGCGCGCAATTCCCAGGGCTCAGCGGCTCGGTTCCGGGCCGGTCCCGGCGCTGGCGGCGGCCATTCATCAGGACCGGGCGGCGTAGCGGCCGCGGCGGGCGTCGATCTCTTCCTTCGTGAAGGTGATGTCGCTCATGGTGTCCCACCTCGCACAGGGTTGCGCACCAGCCACGCGCGGGCCAGGTCCGCAGCTTCGACCCGCCCGGGGCCGGCGGCAATGGCATGCGCCGCGAGCGCGGTGCCCCCTCGGCCCGGCGCGGGGCGAGGCCGCCATGGGGGTCCGCGTCCCCGGTCATGCTCAGGATCTGCCGGCCCGACAGGTCCGCCAGCGGCAGCGCCGCCAGCGGCATCGGCGCCCGCAACTGGAATGCCCGCCGGATCAGGCCGGGAGGAAGCTCCGCCATTGCGGCGGCGAAACTCGCGCCGTTCGAACAGCCCAGCACCGTGATGTCGGCGGCCGCCTGGCCAAAGGCGCGCACCGCCTCGGGCAAGAACGCATGGAACGCCGCCGCCCCGGCGCGGGCGTTCGGGCCTGTGGAGGCGGTGCGTGACGGGCAGATCCCGCCGGGCGATCCTCTCCTCGCCCGGCAGGGCGAAGTGCGGCAGCACGACGCGCAGGTCGCAGGCGCGCGCCGCCCCCTTTCCCAGGTGGTCGGGGTCGTCCGCCGCCATGCCCGGCCCGTCGGTCGCGTGTTCGATCAGGAGGCCGGCGGGCTCGCGAACATGGAGCGAGAGGAAGTACCTGCGGTCGTGCACCGTGGCCAGCCCGTCGCGGCCCGGCAGCGCCAGCCGCATCCCGCCCAGCGCCTCGGCGTCGGCGCCACGGAAGGCCACGTGGTCGACGATGCCGGTGCCGGGCAGGCCCGCGATGAAGCCGGACGCGTCGCGGACATCCACCGCGTCGGGCAGCGGCGCCGCGGCGGCAGCATCGGCGCCCACCAGCCTGACGATGATGCGGTCGGGATCCTTCAGGCGCAGCACCCGCTCGCCGAATTCCCGCGACGGTCCCTCGACCGGCACTCCGGCCGCGAGCGCCCGCGTCGGCCAGGTGCCGATCGCGTCGCGCGGCGCCGCCAGGCCGATTTGGCGACCCGACCCTGTCCGACGCGCCCCGGTGCGCCGGCCTCCCACACCAGAGGCGTCGCGAGCGAGCCCGGGCCCGCGCCCCGATCGCCCCAGATCAGGTGCAGCTGTTCGCCATCCTCCTAGCCGCCCGTCCGCCTGACCAGGCGCAGCCCGAGGACGCGTCATGGAAATCGACATTGGCCTGGACCCGCCGCGTGATCGCCGTGACGTGGTGGATGCCGGACATCGTCTCGCCCTTCCTCGGGCCCTGTGCCGACATATCTAAGGTCATACCCCGCGGCCCCAACGGCCTGGTCCCGCCCCCCGCCGTCGCGGCGTCCGAACGCCGTGCCGCTGGCCGGCGCCACGGCCGGGCCTAGGATCGAGGCGAAAGGAGACCTTCGATGCGCTGGAATCCCGCCCTCGCCCCTGGCTGCCCCCACGCGGTCGGCATCGCCGGGCGGAAATCTCGACCCGGGCGGATGATGCCGTTCCGCCCGATGGCGCGGGGCGGGCCGACGCTGAACCGGCCCAGGGACATCTGGTGGACCGTCGTCGCCTCCCGCCCTGACGGGGTCGAGCAGGCCGGGGAGGAATCGCGCGCCGCCCGGCGGGGCCGGGGCCAGTTCGACCTGCCGGGCGGCGACCGGGACGGGCTGATCCCGCTGCCCGATTGAGCCCGCGCCGCCGCCCCGCGCCCCGGCTCGCCCGGGCCCCGCGCATGACCGTCCCCCGCCCCGTCCGGGAGGGCGCGGCATGACGACCTGGATGCACGAGGAACGCCTCGCGGCCGTCCTGGGCGCGGTCGTCGACAGCGGCGCGGCGAGCGTGCTCGATCTCGGCTGCGGCGACGGCGACCTGCTGCTGCGCCTCGCGGCCCTGCCCGGCATCGACCGCGTGCTGGGGGTCGATCTGTGCCCGGTCGCGCTCGACCGGCTGCGCGCGCGCCTGGCCGCGCGGGGCGTCACCGCGCGGGTGGATCTGATCCACGGCTCGGTGACCTTGCCCGTGGCGGAGCGGTCGCGCTTCGACTGCGCCGTGCTGGTCGAGACGATCGAGCATCTCGATCCCGACAGCCTGTCGGGGCTGGAGCGCGCCGTCTTCGCGGCGATGCGTCCGCCGACCGTGATCATCACCACACCGAACGCCGAGTTCAACGCGCTTCTGGGCGTGCCCGCCCATCGACGGCGCCATCCCGGCCACCGCTTCGAATGGTCCCGCGCGCGCTTCGGCCGCTGGGCGGGCGGCGTGGCGGCGCGCGCGGCCTACGACGTGGCCTGCCACGACATCGCGGGACGCCATCCCGACCTCGGCGGCGCAAGCCAGATGGCGGTGTTCCGGGCGCGCGGCGCACCCCCCGCGCGCCCGCCCCGGTCGGGGCCGTGACCGCCCCGCCATGGCGGCCGCGCGCATTCCGCGATGACAGCCGCGCCCCGGCCCACTAGATCATGGTCACGCAACGGCGCGAGGACCTCATGGACAGGCGGAGCAGCGGACGCGGGCAGCGCGACCTGACGGTAAAGGTGAAGACGGCCCGGGGGCGGAAATCGTCCTCGACGCGATGGTTGCAGCGGCAGCTGAACGACCCTTACGTCAAGCGCGCCAAGGAAGAGGGTTTCCGCGGCCGCGCCGCCTTCAAGATCATCGAGCTCGACGACAGGTACCGCTTCCTCGTCCCCGGCGCGCGGGTCGTCGATCTGGGATGCGCCCCCGGGGGCTGGTGCCAGGTCGCCGCCGCGCGCGTGAACGCGGCCGGGGACGCGGCGGGCAAGCCGCGCGGCTACGTGCTCGGGATCGACCTGCAGGAGGTCGATCCGGTGCGCGGCGCCGACATCCACCAGCTCGACTTCCTCTCCGAGGGGGCGGACGCGCAGATCAAGGCGTGGCTCGGCGGGACGGCCGATGTCGTCATGTCCGACATGGCTGCCGCGTCCTCGGGTCACAAGCAGACCGACCACCTGCGGATCGTCGCGCTCTGCGAGGCGGCCGCGCAGCTGTCCTTCGACGTGCTGGAGCCGGGCGGCACCTTCGTCGCCAAGGTCCTGCAGGGCGGAACCGAGGCCGGTCTTCAGGCGGAGCTGAAGCGCCGCTTCGACGGCGTGGCCAACGTCAAGCCGCCCGCAAGCCGCAAGGACAGCGCCGAGAAGTTCGTCGTCGCCCGGGGTTTCCGCGGCTGATCCACGCCCCCGGATCCGCGCGCGGACCGCCCCGGCGGCGGTCGCGCGCCCCCGCCCGACCCTCCCGCGTCGCCAGATCGCGCCCCCCAGCCCCGAACGGCCCGGCATCGGCGGATGCCCCCCGCCGGGCAGGGATCGCGCTTGACTCCACGGCGCTGCCGATCAATTGTCCGGACATATGGACTTTTAATCGGGCGGAGGATCGGATGCGCAAAGTCGGGCCAAACAGGTTCAGGGGCGAGATCGGGCTGTATTTCGAGGATTTCGAGGTCGGCCACGTCTACGAGCACCGGCCGGGCCGGACGCTGACCGATCAGGACAACATCCAGTTCTCGCTGATGACGATGAACTACCACCCGATGCATTGCGACGCCCATTTCGCCGCCCAGAGCGAATTCGGAAAGCTGCTGATCAACAGCGGCCTGACGGTCGCGACCGTGCTCGGCATGTCCGTGCCCGAGGTCTCGGGCAAGGCGGTGGCCAATCTCGGCTGGGAGGAGATCCGGCTGATGGCGCCGGTCTTCGCCGGGGACACGATCTATGCCGAAAGCGAGGTGCTGGACAAGCGCGAGAGCAGATCGCGCCCCGGACAGGGGATCGTCAAGGTCCGCACGCTGGGCCGCAAGCACGACGACACCGTCTTCATGAGCTTCGAGCGCACCGCCCTCATCAAGAGCCGGGCGGCCGACGAGGAGACGGCCACGAATTACTGAGATCGATCGCGGCGGTCCCGACCGGCCGCCCAGAGGGAGGAGAGACGACATGAAGAGCACACGACTTGCGGCCGTGTTCGCGGCCGGCACCATGCTGGCGGGCGCCGCCCCGGCCGAGGACCTGGTCCTGCCGAGCGAGGTCGCCGCGACCCACTGGAAGACCGAGTACATGGACCGCTTCGCCGACGAGGTGGGCCAGGCGACGGGCGGCGACATCGACGTGAAGGTCTTCCCCGCCGGCCAGATCTATTCCGACCAGGCCGCGCTCGCCGCCCTGGGGACCGGCGCCGTGCAGATGGTATGGCCCGTCTCCGTGCGGCTGGAGACGGTCGCCCCCGCGACGGGCGTCATCAACCTACCCTTCGCCATCAGCGACGAGATGATGGCCGATGCCTGCATGAAGGCCGGCGTGCGCGACCTTCTGACCGGGGAATTGCAGAATGCCGGCCTGCGGGTCCTGGGGCTGCTGCGGACGGCGGACCTCTACTTCGTCTTCTCCGACCGGCAGGTCGCCTCGATGGAGGATCTGGAGGGCGCCAAGGTCCGCGTCACCGGCGGGCGCGTGGTGCAGGACACGATGCGCGCGCTCGGCATCTCGCCGGTCTCGATGGCCGCCTCGGAAATGTCCACCGCGCTCAGCCAGGGCGCCATCGACGGCGTGTTCACCTCGCCGGCCGGCTGGGCCGAGATGATCGGGATGACCGGCCAAAATGCCTTCTACGTTCCCGGCTTCTCGATCCTGACCTACGCGATCGTGGTCGACGACGCCTGGTTCCAGGCCCTGCCCGAGGACCAGCGCGCGGCGATCCAGGACAGCATCGACGGCATCGCCGAGACCCAGTGGAGCGAAGCGATCGAGAAGGACGCCGAGGCGCTGGAGAAGATGACCGCCCAGGGCGCCACGCTCGTGACCGCCGATGCCGAGCAAATCGCGGCCTGGAAGGAGCTGACCGGCCAGACCTCGGCGAGCTTCTCCGAGGCCTATCCCGAGGCCGCGCAGGCCTTCCAGGATCTGGAGGACCGGTGTGGCGTCTCCGGCTGACGGCAACGGCCCCGGCCCGGCGCCCCGCCCGCCGCTCTGGGACCGGTTCGAGCGCGGCCCCCTCACCGCGCTCGCCACGATCATGTTCCTCGCCGCGACGCTCGTCATGCTGGTCGAGGCGGGCGGCCGCGCCTTCTTCGACCACAGCTGGTTCTGGGCCGAGGAGGCCGTGCGGTTCCTGATCGTCTGGGCCTTCTTCCTCACCCTCGGCGCCGCCGGCGCCGGCGGCTACCACATCCGCAGCGACCTCGCCGTCCGGCTCCTCGGCCGCCGCCTCAGGGTGGTGGCCGGGGCGCTGGCCGCCCTTATCGGCCTCGGGTTCTCCGCCATCCTGTTCTGGGGCGCGATCCCGCAGGTGCGGCGCTACTACACGATGGGGATGCTGTCGGAATCGAACCTCGAACTGCCGATGTGGCTGGTCTTCATGGCGATGCCGATCGGGGCGCTCCTGTTCGGAGTGTTCTACCTGCGCCTGCTGGCCCGCGCGGTCCGGGGACAGGATCCGTTCGGCCAGGACGACGACGGCGTCGCGGGGAAGTTCTGAGCCATGATCCTCGCCGCAGCCCTCGTCCTCATCCTGTGCCTCCTGGCGGTCGGCGCCCATGTCGCCGCCGTGCTGGGTCTGGTGACGGCCGCGATCGTCCTGTCGGTCAGCGGCGTCCCGGCCACCGTGATCGCGCAGACGGCCTTCTCCTCGGTCAATTCCTACCCGCTGATCGCCATCCCGATGTTCATCCTGGCCGGCAACCTGATGATGCGCGGCCAGATCGCCGCGCTGATGATCGACTTCGTGGGCTCGCTGGTGCGCGCCGTCCGCGGCGGCCTGGCGCTGACGGTGCTGACCGCCTCGGTGTTCTTCGCCGCCGTCTCCGGCTCCTCGGTGGGATCGGCGGCCGCGATCGGGCGTTCCACCGTCGCCGGGCTGCGGGAGGAGCGCTACCCGCCGCGCTTCGCCGCCGCCATCGTCGCGGTGGGGGGAACGCTCGGCCTCATGATCCCGCCGTCGCTGGGCTTCATCCTCATCGGCTCCATCGTCGGCCTGCCCATCGACCGGCTCTTCATCGCCGGCCTGCTGCCCGGGATCATGGAGGCGGCCCTCCTGTCCTGCGCCACGTTCTGGCTCAGCCGCCGGGGCGGATACGGCGCCAAGGCCGCGGCGCCGGACTGGTCCGGCTTCGCCCGGCTCCTGCCGCGGACCCTGCCCGCGCTCCTGATGCCGGTGCTGGTCCTGGGCGCGATCTATACCGGCTTCATGACGCCGACCGAGGTCTCGGCCTTCGCGGCGGCCTATGCCGCGCTCCTGTGCCTCGTCGTCTACCGCTCGGTGGACCTGCGGGGGATCTGGGCCACCGCGCGCGAAAGCCTGCTGCAGACCTCGATGATCTTCGCCGTCGTGATGGGCGGCAGCCTCCTCGGGTTCATCCTGGCGCGGATGGGCGTGTCGGCGCAGCTCGTCACCACGCTCGAGGATGCGGGGCTGACATGGTGGCAGTTCCTGATCGTGGTCAACCTGGTCCTGCTGGTGATGGGCATGTTCCTCGACGGGATCGCGCTCATCGTGCTGACCGCGCCGCTCCTGTTCCCGATGGCGCAGGCCCTGGGCATCGACCCGGTCCATTTCGCCGTGATCATGGTCGCCAACGTGGAGATCGCGACCCTGACGCCGCCGATCGGGCTCAACCTCTTCGTGATGAGCGGCATCGCCCGCATCCCCGTCCACGAGGTCGCCCGCGGCGTGCTGCCCTTCTATGCCGTGCGCCTCGTGGGGCTGGCGCTCATCTCGTTCGTGCCGGCGATCTCGCTGGCGCTCGTCTGACCCCAGGGAGGCTCCCATGAAGGATACCACCGACCCCCGCCCGACCGAGCCGATGGCCGTCCGGCTGGCGGATTTCGCCGGCGCGCTCCGCCCCGACGACATCCCCGCCGAGGTGGCCGAGCGCGCCCGGCTCCTGATGCTCGACGCCCTCGGGATCGCGCTCGCCTCGACCCAGTACGATTTCGCGCACCGCGCCCATGCCGCGCTGTGCGACCTCGGCGCGGGCGGCCCCCGCCGGGCGATCGGGTTCGGCACCGCGCTCCAGGCGCGCGACGCGGCGATGCTGAACGGCCTCCTGATCCACGGGCTCGATTACGACGACACCCATACCGCCGGCGTGATCCACGCCACCGCCTCGATCCTGCCCGCCGCGCTCACCATGGCGCTGGAGACCGGCGCCGCGGGAGAGGAGATGCAGACCGCCTACATCGCCGGAATGGAGGTCGCGACCCGGCTCGGCGCCGTCGCCCGCGGCGGCTTCCACCAGGTCGGCTTCCACCCCACGGGCGTCATCGGCATCTTCGGGGCCGTGCTCGCCGCCGGGCGGCTGCGCGGCCTGACCGCG
The DNA here is from genome assembly GCA_947487205.1 of uncultured Paracoccaceae bacterium. Classification (GTDB taxonomy): domain Bacteria; phylum Pseudomonadota; class Alphaproteobacteria; order Rhodobacterales; family Rhodobacteraceae; genus Palleronia. Next base: position 11,108 of record CANKVU010000021.1, read on the forward strand.
GCCCAGCTCGCCGCCGCCCAGGGCATCGCCCTTTCCATGGCCGGCGGATCGCTCGAATTCCTGCAGGACGGCGCCTGGACGAAACGGCTGCATCCCGGCTGGGCCGCGCAGGCCGCGATCACCGCCGTCGCCATGGCGCGCCGCGGCTTCGTGGCGCCCAGGGCCGTCTACGAGGGCCGTTTCGGCGTCTTCAACGCCTATCTGGGCGAGCGGGCGGCGGGACTCGACCTGTCCGTCGCCACCGCCGCCCTCGGCCAGACATGGGAGGTCATGAACGTCGCGGTGAAGCCGATGCCGGCCTGCCACTTCACCCATGCCTGCGCCGATGCCGCGGTCGCGCTCCACGACGCCCACGGCCTGTCGGCGGACGACATCGCCGAGGTCGTGGCCCTGGTCCCCGACGAGGTGATCAAGACCGTCTGCGAACCGCGCGAGACCAAGATCCGGCCCCAGAACAGCTACGACGCGCAATTCTCCATTCCCTACGCCGTGGCCTCGGGGCTCCTGCGCGGCCGCTTCGGCCTGCCGGACCTGGAGCCCGCCGCCTATGCCGCGCCCGAGGCGCTGGCCTTCATGCCGAAGGTCCGCCACGAGGCCGACCCGCACTCCCGCTTCCCGACCTACTACTCGGGCGAGGTCGTGGTGCGGACGACCGACGGCCGCGAGCTGCGCCACCGCGAGGACGTGAACCGCGGCGCCGCCGACCGCCCCCTGAGCGCCGCCGAGATCGCCGCGAAATTCACCGAGAACGCCTGCATGGCCCTGCCCCCCGAGCGCGCCGCGCGCCTGCGCGACGCGGTGCTGGGGCTCGACCGGGCCGGCGACCTGGCCCCGCTCGAACGCCTGCTCGCCGGGCAGGCCAACTGAGGAGACAGCACCATGAACGACATGCAGGAACAGGATCGCATGATCCTCGACTCCGTCCACCGCTTCTGCGAGGCCGAGATCGACCCGCAGGTCCACGAACTCGAGGCGCGCGACGAATATCCCGCCGCGATCGTGGAGAAGATGAAGGAGATGGGCCTCTTCGGCTGCATCATCTCCGAGGAATACGGCGGCCTCGGCCTCTCCACCGAGGTCTATTCCCGCATCATCGAACGGATCTCGCGCTCGTGGATGTCGGTCTCGGGGATCATCAACTCCCACCTCATCATGGCCGCGGCGGTGCAGCGCGCCGGCACCGACGCGCAGAAGGCCGAATTCCTGCCCCGCTTTGCCACCGGCGAGCTGCGCGGCGGCATCGGGCTGACCGAACCCGACGCGGGCACCGACCTGCAGGCGATCCGCACCACCGCGCGGCGCGACGGCGACGATTACGTGGTCAACGGCACCAAGACCTGGATCACCAATTCCAAGTACGGCAATTGCATCGCGCTGCTGGTCAAGACCGACCCCAAGGCCGAGCCGCGCCACCGCGGCATGTCTCTCCTGCTGGCGGAGAAGGGCCCCGGCTTCAACGTCGCCCGCAAGCTCGAGAAGCTCGGCTATCGCGGCATCGACACCTGCGAGCTGGAATTCAAGGATTACCGCGTCCCCGCCGACCGGCTGATCGGCGGCGCGGAGGGACGCGGCCTCCAGCAGATCCTGTCGGGGCTGGAACTCGGCCGCATCAACGTCGCCGCGCGCGGCGTCGGCGTGGCACAGGCCGCGCTCGACGAGGCGACGGCCTACAGCCAGACCCGCAAGACCTTCGGCAAGCCGATCTGCGAGCACCAGGCGATCCAGCTGCAGCTGGGCGAGATGGCCACCCGGACCGAGGCGGCCCGCCTCCTGACGCTGTCGGCGGCGCGCGCCTACGACCGCGGCGAGCGCTGCGACATGGAGGCGGGAATGGCGAAATACGCCGCCACCGAGGCGGCGCTCGAAAACGCCATCGCCGCGATGCGGATCCATGGCGGCTACGGCTATTCCAAGGAATACAACGTCGAGCGACTCTATCGCGACGCGCCCCTCCTGACCATCGGCGAGGGCACCAACGAGCTTCAGCGCATCATCATCGCCAAGCAGCAGATCGAAAGGAACCCGGCATGACCCTGCCACTCGACGGGCTGCGCGTCCTCGCGGTCGAGCAATACGGCGCCGGCCCCTTCGGCACCCAGCACCTCGCCGATCTCGGCGCCGAGGTCATCAAGATCGAGAACGCCGCGCATGGCGGCGACGTGGGCCGGCTCGTCGGCCCCCACTTCTTCGGCGAGGGCGACAGCCACTTCTTCCAGGCCTTCAACCGCAACAAGCGCTCGATCACCCTCGACCTGAAATCCGACGCGGGCCGCGATGCGCTCCATGCCCTCGTGCGCGACGCCGACGCCGTCTTCAACAACCTGCGCGGCGACCTGCCCGCCAAGCTCGGCCTCGACTACGCCGCCCTGGGAGAGGTGAAGCGCGACATCGTCTGCTGTCACCTCTCGGCCTACGGGCGCGACGGCGAGCGGGCCGACTGGCCGGGCTACGACTACCTCATGCAGGCCGAGGCGGGCTATCTCTCCGTCACCGGCGAGCCGGGGCAGCCGCCCTCCCGCTTCGGCCTCTCGATCGTCGACATGATGACCGGCACCATGTCCGCGCTGGCACTCGTCTCCGCCGTGCTGGGCGCGCGGCAGACCGGCCAGGGGCGCGACATCGACACCTCGCTCTACGAAGTGGCGATGCACAACCTCAACTACCTCGCCACCTGGTATCTGAACGAGGGCGTCAATACCGGCCGCCACCCGCGCTCGGCCCACCCCTCCCTCACGCCCTCGCAACTCTACAAGACCGGCGACGGCTGGGTCTTCATCATGTGCAACAAGGAGAAGTTCTGGGCCGTGCTCTGCGACGCCATCGGCAAGCCGGAGTGGAAGACGGATGACCGCTTCGGCGACTTCAAGGCCCGCCTCGCCCATCGCGACGAGCTGACGGAGGCGCTCGACGCCGTGCTCCTGACCGACACGACCGAGGCCTGGATGGGCAAGTTCGGCGGCCGCGTCCCCGCCTCGCCGGTCCACGACATCGGCTCCGCCCTCGACGCCCCGTTCGCCCGCGCGCGCGGCACCATCGCCCGGGTGCCGCACCCCACGCGGGGCACCATCGGAACCGTCGCCTGCCCCATCCGCTGTCCCGGAGAGACGCCGCCGCTACGTCCCGGACCGGCGCTCGGGGCCGACAACGACGACATCCTCGGGGCAATCGGTATGCTGCGGGCGGACCGGAACGAAACCGTGGGGTGAACACGATGGACAGAGAGACGCGGTTCGGAGAGCGCACCCGCTACGCCGCCCTCGCCGAGGCCATTCTGGAGGACATCCAGTCGGGGCGCTATCCGGTGGGCAGCCTGCTGCCCCCGGAAGTGGATCTGAGCCGCGAATTCGACGTCTCGCGCCATACCGTGCGCGAGGCGCTGCGCCGGCTGGTGGATCTGGGGCTCCTGTCGCGCCAGGCCGGCGTCGGCACCACCGTGCGGACGGACCGGATCGCGTCCCGCTACGTCCAGATGGGCGAGGACGCGACCGCGCTCATGCGCTACGTGCGGGACGTGAGCCTGCGGATCACCGCCACCGACGACGCGATCGCCACGGGCGACCTGGCGCGGCTCATCGGCTCGCCCGAGGGCAAGGCCTGGCTGCACCTGTCGGGGGAGCGGTTCATGGGCGACGACCCGACGCCCATCGCCCTGACCGAGATCTGGATCGCCCGCTCCTATCGCGGCGTCGTGGACGGCGTCACCACCCCCTCCGAGCCGATCTATTCCCTGATCGAGCGCCGCTACGGGCTGACGACGGTGGAGATCCGGCAGAACATCGAGGCGGTGAGCCTGCCGCCCGCCGCGACGGCGCGGCTGGGCGTCGAGCCGGGCGCGCCGGGGCTGCGCATCACCCGGACCTACGTCGCCGCCTCGGGCGACATCTACGAGACGGCCATCTCGCTGCATCCGGGCGACCGCTTCAGCTATTCGAACACGTTCCGCGTCGAGTCGAAGACGGCGCACGGATCATGAGGTCGACCTGGGGCATCCTCGCCGTCACCCTCGCCATCCAGGCCATGATCTCGGCCGCCGCGCTGGCCGGCCCGGTGCTCGCCCCCGACGTGGCGGGCCGGATCGGCACGCGCGCGGCCCTGGTCGGGGTGCAGGTCGGGATCATCTACGGGGCCGCCGCCCTCGCCAGCCTGGGATCGGGGCGGCTGATCCACGGCCGCGGCGCCGTCCGCACCAGTCAGCTCGCCCTCGTCCTGGCCGCGGCGGGATTGTCGCTGTCGCTCGCCGGAACGGTCGCGGCGATCGCGGGCGGGGCCGTGCTGATCGGCCTCGGCTACGGCCTCGTCACGCCGGCCAGCTCCCACCTCCTGGCGCAGAGCACGCCCGCCCACCGGATGGGGTTCGTCTTCTCGGTGAAGCAGACCGGGGTGCCGCTCGGCGGCATCCTCGCCGGGCTCGCGCTGCCGCCGATCGCGCTGGCGCTCGACTGGCGCTGGGCGGTGGGCCTCGTGATCGCGCTCTGCCTCGGCGTGGCGCTGGGCGCCCAGCCGGTGCGCGCCGCGCTCGACGGCGACCGCATGCCGGGGCGGCGGGCCTCCTCGGGCGCGAACCCGCTCCGGACGCTGCTCGCCCAGCCCGCGCTCCGGGGGCTGGCGCTCACCTCCTTCGTCTTCGCGGCCATGCAGCTCATCCTGATGGGCTACCTCGTCACCTTCCTGACCGAGGGGCGCGGCCTGTCGCTGGCGCTCGCCGGCCTCATCATGGCGATGACGCAGGGCGCCGGCGTCGGCGGCCGCCTCCTCTGGGGGTGGAGCGCCGACCGGTTCGCCTCGGCCCGCCAGGTCCTGACCCTGCTGGCCGCCCTGTCGGCCCTCTGCGCGGGCATCTTCGCCCACGAGGCGGCGGGCGGCGGCGTCGTCCTGCTCGGCGCGGTGTCGGCGGTCTTCGGCGCCGCCGCGATCGGCTGGAACGGCGTCTTCCTGGCCGAGGTGGCCCGCATCGCCCCGAGCGGCACCGTCGCCGCCGCCACCGGGGCCGCGCTCTTCATGACCTATGCCGGCGTCGTGGCCGGTCCGCCGGCCTTCTCGTACCTGGCCACGCGGTTCGGCTACGGGCCGGCCTTCACCGCCGCGAGCGTGATGATGACGCTCATGGCCCTCGCGCTTCTCGTCGGGGGCCGTCCCCGGCCCTCGCTCCGCTGCAGGGAAACCCCGCCATGAACGACGCCCGTTCCTTCCTCTTCGTGCCCGGCGACCGGCCCGACCGCTTCGACAAGGCCGTGGCGGCGGGCGCCGATTGCACCATCCTCGACCTCGAGGACGCCGTCCGGCCCGACGACAAGGCCGCGGCGCGGCACGCCGTGGCCGCGTGGCTGCGCGGCGGCCATCGCGGCGCCGTCCGCTTGAACCCCGCCGATACCGACTTCCACGACGCGGACCTGCACCTCCTGGACGAGCCGACGCTCACGGCGGTGCTGCTGCCCAAGGCCGAAAGCGCGGCCGAATGCCGGGCGGTGCTCGCGCGGATGCCCGCCGGCGTCCCCCTCCTGCCGCTGATCGAGACGGCGACCGGCCTGCTCGCCGCGCCCCGGATCGCGGCCGTGGACGGGGTGGCGCGGCTGCTCTTCGGGTCGGTGGACTTCATGGCCGATTGCGGGATCGGCGACGAGGCCGCCGGCCTCGTCCATGCCCGCAGCGCCCTCGTCGTCGCCTCCGCCGCGGCGGGGATCGCGGGGCCGGTGGACGGTGTGACGCTGGCGCTCGACGACGCCGACCGGCTGGCGGCGGATTGCGCCGCCGCGCGCGGCCTGGGCATGGCGGGCAAGCTCTGCATCCATCCGCGCCAGGTCGCCGGCGTCAATCGCGGCTTCCGCCCCTCCCGAGACGAGGTCGCGACCGCCCGCCGCATCGTCGCGGCGGCCGAGGCGACCGGCTCCAGGGGCGCGATCCGCCTCGACGGCCGGCTGGTGGACCGGCCGGTCGTCGACCGGGCCTATCGCGTCATCGCCCAGTCCGACGAGGCGTGACATGGATCAAGGCTGCGACCGGCCCGCGCGCCCGCCCCTGGGCTTCCACGATGTCTGCGCCCGCTACGGGGTCACGCCGCGGGCCCTGCGCTACTACGAATCGCTCGAGATCCTGTCGCCCTGGCGCATGGGTCCCCAACGGCTCTACGACGCGCGCCAGCAGGTCCGGCTGGAACTGACGCTGCGCGGGCGCCGCTATCGGCTAAAGCTTGAGGAGATCCGCCAGATCATCGACCTCTACGACAGCGAGGGCGCGGCCGGACAGGCCCGCCGCTGGTGCGCGGCGGTTCGCCGGCAACGCGACGCGCTGCGCGCCGAACGGGCCGAATCGCGCCGCGTCCTGGAGGAGATGGAGGCGACGCTGCGCGCGGCCCGGACCGCGGATGCCTGAGCGCGGCGCGCCGAACCCGGTGCTCGCGCACATCCTGGCGGAGCTCGGCGACGCCCGCCGCGTCCTCGATCTGGGCTGCGGCGCCGGCGGCCTGCTGCGCGCGCTCGCCCGGCGCGGCTTCGCGGTCTCCGGCGCGGATCCGCAACCCGCGATGATCGCCCGCGCCGGCGCCGCCTGCCCCGGCGCGTACCTGGTCCCGGCCGGGGCCGAGGACCTGCCGTTCGCCGACGCGTCCGCCGACGCCGCGATCTTCCTCAACGCGCTGCATCACGTCCCCGCCGCGCACATGGATCGCGCGGTCGCCGAGGCCGCGCGCTGCATCCGCCCCGGCGGCCGGCTGGTGGTCGTCGAACCGCTCGCCGAAGGCCCTCTCTTCGAGGTGCTGCGCGGCATCGACGACGAGACCGCGATCCGCGGTCTGGCCCAAGACGCGCTCGATCGCTGCGGCCTCGCGCCCTGCCGCGACGTGACCTTCGAGCGCCGGGACCGCCACGAGGGCGCCGACGCGTTCATGGACCGCCTCGTCGCCGCGGATCCCGGACGGGCGGCGGCGGCCGGCGCCGCCCGCGACGCGATCCGGGCCGCCCTGGCGCAGTGGGCGGAGCGGGACGGCGAAACGCTGATCCTGCGTCAGCCGATGCGCCTTCGCAGTTTCGCGGTATAGCCGCCCGGTCGCAGAACCCGCCCGAAGGGCCGGGAAGCGGCCGTGGTGAAAAAGAAACCGGGGCACGATGACATCAGCCCGCCGATCGAAGGCGCCCCGCACCGCATCCCGCGGTTTTGCTCGCTGCAGACTCGCCTGGCCCTGCAGGCCATCGCGCAGCCCGGCGGTCGGCCGGATATGATCAAGGGGAAGATCGTGGTGCCCAGGAGAGGACTCGAACCTCCACGTCCATACGGACACTAGCACCTGAAGCTAGCGCGTCTACCATTCCGCCACCTGGGCAGGTGTCGTGAGGCTGCGAGGTAACGGCCGGGCAAGGGAGTGTCAACGGGATTTCCGAACCTTTCCGCGGCTCGCGGCTTGTCCTGTCGGACCTCGCATCCTACACCCGGTCCGGTCGCATAGGAGGGCCCAGACATGACGCTCGTCACCATCTTCGGCGGCACGGGATTCGTCGGCCGCTACGTCGCCCGCCGGATGGCGAAGGAGGGGTGGCGGGTCCGCTGCGCCTGCCGCCGTCCCAACGATTCGCCCTTCGTCCGGACCTACGGCGTCGTCGGCCAGGTGGAGCCGGTGTTCTGCAACGTGCGCGACGACGACAGCGTGCGGAACGTGACCCGCGGCGCCGACGCGGTGGTCAATTGCGTCGGCATCCTGGCCGAGGCGCGGCGCCAGACCTTCGAGGCCCTGCAGCATTCCGGGGCCGCGCGGATCGCCCGCATCGCCGCCGAGGAAGGCGTGTCGAACCTCGTCCAGGTCTCGGCCATCGGCGCGGACGAGGACGCCCCCAGCGAATATGCACGGACCAAGGGGCTGGGCGAGAAGGCGGTGCGGGAGGCGTTCCCGAACGCGGTGATCCTGCGCCCCTCGATCATCTTCGGCCACGAGGACGGGTTCTTCAACCGGTTCGCGGGCATGGCGCGGGTGGCGCCGGTGCTGCCGCTCGTCGGGGCCGGGACCCGGTTCCAGCCGGTCTATGTCGACGACGTGGCCGCCGCGATCCAGATGGGCATCGAGGGCAAGGCCGAGCCCGGGATCTACGAACTCGGCGGGCCGGACGTGTCGACCTTCCGCGAATGGATGGAGGAGATGCTCGCCATCATCAAGCGCCGCGCCCTCATCGTGAACACGCCCACGCCCGTGGCCCGGTTGCTGGGCCGGGGCTTCGACCTGGTGCGATCGGCCACCGGCGGGCTGGTGCGCGGGCCGCTCACCCTCGACCAGGTGCGCAACCTCTCGCAGGACAACATCGTCCATGACGGGGCCAGGACGTTCGCGGATCTCGGCATCACGCCGCTTTCGACCGAGGCCGTGCTGCCCGATTACCTGTGGCGCTTCCGCCCCTCGGGGCAATACGCCGCCTCGAACGAATCGGCCTCGAACCTGCGCTCGGGACCCGGCGGCGTGAAGGGCGGCGAGAACCGGGCCGGCTTCTCCTGACCGCTCACGAATAGGCGTAGGCCAGAAGCGCCACGCCAAGGAGCATGCGGTAGATCACGTACGGGGTGAAGCTGGTGAACCGCAGGAAGCGGAACATCAGCTTCAGCGTCGCCCAGGCGGCCACGAAGGACAGGACCGCGACGATCGCCCCGTCGCGGGCGAGCCCCACATCCGCCTGCCCGATCACGTCGAGGCCCAGGATCGCGGCCGATGCGAGGATCGTCGGGATCGACATCAGCATAGAGAGCCGCGCCGCCTCGGTCCGCTCGTAGCCCAGCGCCCGCGCGCCCGAGATCGTGATCCCCGACCGCGACGTGCCGGGGATCAGCGCGAGCGTCTGGCACACCCCCATGATGACCGCGTGGCGCAGCGTCCAGTGCTCGGCCCGCCGCGCCGACCCGCCGTGCCGGTCGGCCCAGAACAGGACGAGGCCGAAGAGGATCGTCATCCACCCGATCAGCGCCACCGACCGCAGCATGTCTCCGACCCCGGCCACCTGGATGACCAGCCCCGCCAGCACGACCGGCACGGTCGCCACGGCGAGGCACAGCGCCAGCCACGCCCCCGGCCCCTCCACCCGCCCCCGCAGGAGCGACGGCACCCCGCCGGCCGCGAGCCGGACGTCGGACCAGAAGAACGCGACCACGGCGCCCAGCGTGCCCACATGGGCGGCCACGTCGATCGCCAGGCCCTGGTCGGGCATTCCCGTCAGCGCCGGCAGCAGGACCAGGTGGCCGGAGGACGACACCGGCAGGAACTCGGTCACGCCCTGGACGATCGCGACGAGGATCAGGTGGAATAGCGACATGGGGGATCGGACATCTCTTGAACGGCGCGCGGACCCTATGACGAACCGCATCGCTCGCCCAGATCCAATATTATCACCGGATCGGCCATTTAATCGGCCATGAAACCCGGATCACGGCGGATGTCCGCCGCGAATCCTTAATATTAGGTAAGCAATACGGACTTTACCGCTCGTTTAGACTTTTCTCGCGGGGCGGGATGGGGTATGCGCGAAGCGTCAGCTGGAGGAGCGCACCTTGGCTAGCGAAAAGATGCTGAAATTCACCACCGTGGGCCGGGACATGCCCGAAAAGCGGGCGCCGGATCTTCGTCGGACCGATTTTGCCGAAATCTACGGCGAATTCGCGACCGAGAAGGCGGGTCAGCAGGCCGGGCGCTGCTCGCAATGCGGCGTGCCCTATTGCCAGTCGCATTGCCCGCTGCACAACAACATCCCCGACTGGCTGCGCCTGACCGCCGAGGGGCGGCTTCAGGAGGCCTACGAGGTCAGCCAGGAGACCAACACCTTCCCCGAGATCTGCGGCCGGATCTGTCCCCAGGACCGGCTGTGCGAGGGCAATTGCGTGATCGAGCAGGCCGGCCACGGCACCGTCACGATCGGCGCGGTGGAGAAGTACATCAACGACACCGCCTGGGACGAGGGCTGGGTCAAGCCGATCCGACCCGCCTCGGAACGCCCTGAAAAGGTTGCCATCATAGGGTCCGGCCCCGGCGGGCTCGCCTGTGCCGACATGCTGCGGCGCGCGGGCGTGCAGGTCACCGTGTTCGACCGCCACGACCGGGCCGGAGGGCTCATGACCTATGGCATTCCCGGCTTCAAGCTGGAGAAGGACGTGGTGATGAAGCGCGTCCGGCAGCTGGAGGAGGGCGGCGTGTCCTTCCGGCTGAATTGCGAGGTGGGACGCGACATCACCTTCGAGGAGATCCGCGCCGGCCACGACGCGGTGCTGATCGCGACCGGCGTCTACAAGACCCGCGACCTGCAGGCCCCCGGCGTGGGGGCGGAGGGGATCGTGCGCGCGATCGACTACCTGACCGCGTCGAACCGCAAGTCGTTCGGCGACGCGGTGCCCGAATTCGAGAGCGGCGAACTGAACGCCGAGGGCAAGCGCGTCATCGTGATCGGCGGCGGCGACACGGCCATGGATTGCGTCCGGACGGCCGTCCGGCAAGGCGCGACATCGGTCAAGTGCCTGTATCGGCGGGACCGCGAGAACATGCCGGGATCGCAGCGCGAAGTCTCCAACGCCGAGGAAGAAGGCGTTGACTTCGTTTGGCTTTCCGCCCCCAAGGGGTTCAGCGGCAATCGCGTCGAGGGCGTCGTCGTCTCCAAGATGCGGCTGGGCCAGCCCGACGCGACGGGCCGCCAGGTGCCCGAGGTGATCGAGGGCGCGGATTACACCGAGCAGGCCGACCTGGTGATCAAGGCGCTGGGTTTCGAGCCCGAGGACCTGCCGAAGCTCTGGGGGGTCGAGGGGCTGGACGTGACGCGCTGGGGCACCGTGCTGGCCGATTTCCAGACCCACGAGACGAGCCTGCAAGGGGTCTATGCCTGCGGCGACATCCAGCGCGGCGCGAGCCTGGTCGTCTGGGCGATCCGCGACGGGCGCGAGGCGGCGCAGGCGATCCTGGCGCAGCTTGCCGGCAGCGCCGCCGTGGCGGCGGAATAGTCGCCGGACCGGCGCCGGGCCCGCGCCGGGCGCCGGCCGGGCCATTGCCGGGCGCGGGTCCCGGCGGAGGCCGGACAGGCGCCGGGCGCGCGTCGGGACAGGCGCCGGCGCACCGGGCGGTGCCCGTCCCGAAATGAGACAGTCCTGTTGACCTGGTCGCGCCGGTCGGTGCGACCGACCACCACGCCGGGCGCGACCGGCACCCACACCGCCCTATCTTCGTCCGACGAGGCATGGGGACTACGCGGCGCCGGCCCGGGGGGGCCGCGCCGGACCGCATCATCCGCCGCACCGGCCAGGGGCCGGCCGGCCCCGCAGGGGAGAGACGAGATGACCAAGCACGATGCCGACTGGGTTGCCCGCGAGGAGGCGAAGCGGGCCTACATGGCCGAACACGGGCTCTACGATCCGGCGGAGGAGCATTCCTCCTGCGGGGTGGGCTTCGTCGTGTCGCTGGACGGCAAGCCGGCCCGGCGAGTGGTCGAGAACGGGATCAACGCGCTGAAGTCGATCTGGCACCGCGGCGCGGTGGACGCCGACGGGCGCACCGGCGACGGCGCCGGCATCCACCTGCAGATCCCGGTCAAGTTCTTCTACGACCAGATCCGGCGCACCGGCCACGAGCCGCGCTGGAACGAGCTGATGGCGGTGGGACAGGTGTTCCTGCCCCGCACCAATTTCGGCGCCCAGGAAACCTGCCGGACCATCGTCGAATCCGAGGTCCTGAGGATGGGCTATTCGATCTATGGCTGGCGGCACGTGCCGGTGGACATCGCGTGCCTGGGGACCAAGGCCAACGCGACCCGGCCCGAGATCGAGCAGATCCTGATCTCGAACTCCAAGGGCACCGACGAGGACACGTTCGAACGCGAGCTCTACGTGATCCGGCGGCGGATCGAGAAGCAGGCGATCGTGCAGGGGGTGCCGCAGCTCTATCTGTGCTCGCTGTCGTGCCGGTCGATCATCTACAAGGGAATGATGCTGGCCCAGGACGTGGCCAACTTCTATCCCGACCTGACCGACGCGCGCTTCGAGAGCGCCTTCGCGATCTATCACCAGCGCTATTCCACCAACACGTTCCCGCAATGGTGGCTGGCGCAGCCGTTCCGGATGCTGGCCCATAACGGCGAGATCAACACGCTGAAGGGCAACCTGAACTGGATGAAGAGCCACGAGATCCGCATGGCCTCGTCCACGTTCGGCGACTTCGCCGACGACATCAAGCCGATCGTGCCGCAGGGGTCGAGCGATTCCGCGGCGCTCGATTCGGTGTTCGAGGTGCTGGTGCGTTCGGGCCGCTCGGCGCCGATGGCCAAGACGCTGCTGGTGCCCGAAAGCTGGTCGAAGCAGGCCGAGGAACTGCCCGAGGCGTGGCGGGACATGTATTCCTACTGCAACTCGGTCATGGAGCCCTGGGACGGGCCGGCCGCGCTCGCCATGACCGACGGGCGCTGGGTCTGCGCCGGGCTCGACCGCAACGGCTTGCGGCCGATGCGCTACGTCGTGACCGGCGACGGCATCGTCATCGCCGGGTCCGAGGCGGGCATGGTGCCGGTGGACGAGGCGAACGTGTCCGAGAAGGGCGCGCTCGGCCCCGGGCAGATGCTGGCCATCGACCTGAAGGAAGGTCAGCTGTTCCACGACGCGCAGATCAAGGACAAGCTGGCCGCCTCGCAACCCTTCGGCGAATGGGTGGGCAAGATCACCGAGCTCGACGGCGAGCTGTCGAAGGCGACCGAGGCGCCGCTCTTCGAGGGGGCGGAGCTGCGCCGGCGCCAGATCGCGGCCGGCTATTCGCTGGAGGAGCTGGAGCAGATCCTGGCGCCGATGGCCGAGGACGGCAAGGAGACGCTGGCCTCGATGGGCGACGACACGCCCGCGGCGGTGCTGTCGACGACCTATCGCCCGCTCAGCCATTACTTCCGGCAGAATTTCAGCCAGGTGACGAACCCGCCGATCGACAGCCTGCGCGAATTCCGGGTGATGAGCCTCAAGACGCGGTTCGGCAACCTCAAGAACGTGCTCGACGAAAGCTCCACCCAGACCGAGATCATCGTGCTGGACAGCCCCTTCGTCGCCAACGCGCAGTTCGACCGCATGGTGGAGGCGTTCAACTCCCCCATGGTGGAGATCGACTGCACCTTCGAGGCGGGACAGGGACAGGGCACCCTGCGCCGCGCGCTGGGCCGGATCCGCGACGAGGCCGAGGAGGCCGTGCGCTCGGGCGCGGGCCACATCGTCCTGACCGACAGCCACGTGGGCGAGGCGCGCGTCGCGATGCCGATGATCCTGGCCACCAGCGCGGTGCATTCGTGGCTGACGCGCAAGGGCTTGCGGACCTTCACCTCGATCAACGTGCGCTCGGCGGAATGCATCGACCCGCATTACTTCGCGGTGCTGATCTCGTGCGGGGCGACGACGGTGAACGCCTACCTGGCCGAGGACAGCCTGGCCGACCGGATCGGGCGCGGCCTGCTGGAGGGCTCGCTGACGGAGGTGATGGCGCGCTATCGCAAGGCGATCGACCAGGGATTGCTGAAGATCATGTCGAAGATGGGGATCAGCGTGATCTCTTCCTATCGCGGCGGGATCAACTTCGAGGCGGTGGGGCTGAGCCGCGCCATGTGCGCCGAGTTCTTCCCCGGCATGCAGAGCCGCATCTCGGGCGTGGGGGTGAACGGCATCCAGATGAAGGCCGAGGAGGTCCATGCCCGCGGCTTCATGGGCCAGGTCGGCGGCGGCGCCACGGTGCTGCCGATCGGGGGCTTCTACAAGGCGCGCCGCTCGGGCGAGAGCCACGCCTGGGAGGCCACGTCGATGCACATGCTGCAGATGGCGTGCAACAAGGCCAGCTTCCAGATGTGGAAGCAATATTCCAAGAAGATGACGCAGGCCAAGCCGATCCACCTGCGCGACCTGATGGATTTCAAGCCGCTGGGCCAGCCGGTGCCGCTGGAAGAGGTGGAGAGCATCACCCAGATCCGCAAGCGGTTCGTGACGCCGGGGATGAGCCTGGGCGCTCTCAGCCCCGAGGCGCACCGGACGCTGTCGATCGCGATGAACCGGATCGGGGCCAAGTCCGACAGCGGCGAGGGGGGCGAGAGCCCCGACGATTTCACCCCCGATTCGAACGGCGACAACCGCTCCGCCAAGATCAAGCAGGTGGCGAGCGGCCGCTTCGGGGTGACGGCGGAATACCTGCTCCATTGCGAGGAGCTGGAGATCAAGGTGGCCCAGGGCGCCAAGCCCGGCGAGGGCGGCCAGCTGCCGGGGATGAAGGTGACGAAGCTGATCGCGAAGCTCCGGCACTCGACGCCGGGCGTGACGCTGATCTCGCCGCCGCCGCATCACGACATCTATTCGATCGAGGACCTGGCGCAGCTGATCTACGACCTGAAGCAGAGCAATCCCAAGGCCAAGGTGACGGTGAAGCTGGTGGCCTCGTCCGGCGTCGGAACGATCGCCGCCGGCGTGGCCAAGGCCAAGGCCGACGTGATCCTGATCTCGGGGCATAACGGCGGCACGGGGGCCTCTCCGGCGACCTCGATCAAGTATGCGGGCCTGCCCTGGGAGATGGGCCTGACCGAGGCGCACCAGGTGCTGGCGATGAACGACCTGCGCAGCCGGGTGACGCTCAGGACCGACGGGGGCCTCAGGACCGGGCGGGACATCGTCATGGCGGCGATGATGGGCGCCGAGGAATTCGGCATCGGCACCGCGGCGCTGATCGCGATGGGCTGCATCATGGTCCGGCAATGCCAGTCGAACACCTGCCCGGTGGGCGTCTGCACCCAGGACGACGCGCTGCGCGAGAAGTTCACCGGCAACGCCGACAAGGTGGTGAACCTGATCACCTTCTACGCCCAGGAGGTGCGCGAGATCCTGGCCGAGCTGGGGGCGCGGAGCCTCGACGACGTGATCGGGCGGGCGGACCTCCTGTCCCAGGTCAGCCGCGGGTCGTCGCACCTGGACGACCTGGACCTCAACCCGTTGCTGATCACCGTCGATGACGCGGGCGAGATCGTCTATGACCGCAACCAGCCCAGGAACGAGCCCGACGAGACGCTCGACGCCGAGATCGTGCGCGACGCCCAGCGCTTCCTGGAGGACGGCGAGAAGATGCAGCTTTCCTACGCGGTGCGGAACACGCACCGGACCGTGGGCACGCGCACGTCGAGCCACATCGTGCGGAAGTTCGGGATGCGCAACAACCTGCAGCCCGACCACCTGCACATCAAGCTGACCGGGTCGGCGGGACAGAGCCTGGGCGCGTTCGCGGCCCCGGGCCTGAAGATCGAGGTCTCGGGCGACGCCAACGATTACGTCGGCAAGGGCCTGTCGGGCGGCATCGTCGTAGTGCGCCCGCCGATGATCAGCCCGCTGCAGGCGGCCGACAACACGATCATCGGCAACACCGTCCTGTACGGCGCGACGGGGGGGTACCTCTTCGCCTCGGGGCGAGCGGGCGAGCGCTTCGCCGTCCGCAATTCCGGCGCGCATGCGGTGATCGAGGGCTGCGGCTCGAACGGGTGCGAATACATGACCGGCGGCATCGCGGTGATCCTGGGCGAGGTCGGGGCCAATTTCGGCGCCGGGATGACCGGCGGCATGGCCTTCGTCTATGACCCCGAGGGGCGCATCGAGACGCTGATGAACGCCGAGACGCTGGTCAGCTGCGCCGTCACGGTGGACCATTGGAGCGGCCTTCTGAAGGACCTGGTGGAGCGCCACCACCGCGAGACCGGGTCGCGCCGCGCCGCCGACATCCTCCAGCACTGGGAGGACGAATGCGCCCGGTTCGTGCAGGTCTGCCCGAAGGAGATGCTGGGTAAGCTGGACGCGCCGATCGGCATTGAGGACGAGGCGATCCCGGCGGAGTGAGCGCGGGGCGCGCGGCGGGGCCGCTCAGCCGCCGCCGGCGTCCTCGGGCGGGCGGATGGCCCCTGCCCCCGCGCCGTCGGAGGCCGAGGCGCCGGGGCCGCCCGGGGCCGCCGGGCCCGGGGCGGGGCCCGATCCCGCCGCCGGGGCGGGCGGCGGCGCCGCGGCGGCCGCCTCGGTCGCCAGTTCCACCAGCGGCCGGATCGCGGCGGCGCAATCCGAGATGCTGGTGCGGCCGCAATCGACGGCGACGGTGCCGCCGGGCAGGTCGAGCTGGATGCGCGGCCCCCGGTCGCCCGGATCGGTCTGCGCGGCGGCGGGACCGGCGGCGAGGACGGCGGCGAGAACGAGCGGGCGGACCATGGCGGATCTCCTCTGGGTTGAACGGGCTTCGGGGATAGCGCCCCTGCCCTCCCTCGGTTCCGGTCCGCGCCCCTCTGGCTCCCCCCCTGTCGGCGCGCTAGCTCCGCGAGGACACGGCGAAAGGACATCGCACATGACGGATCACCTGCTCATCGAGGCGCTCGACCGGCTGGAGGCCGGGGATTGGGACGAGGCGCACCGGATCGTCCAGGATTTCGACGGCACCGGCGCGGCGTGGCTGCACGCCCACCTGCACCGGGTGGAGGGCGACGCGGAGAACGCCCGCCACTGGTACGGCAAGGCCAGCATGGCGCCGTTCGAGGGCGACGTGACCGAGGAACGCTATGCCCTGCGCCAGGAACTGACATCGGGCACGACCGGCGCCATGGGCCAGCCGCCGCAGGAGTAGCGCGCGACAGGCGGGCCGACCCGAACGGCCGGCCCGCGCGACCGCGCGCCGTTCAGCCGCGCCGGCGCCCGAAGGCGGCGCCGGCGAGCGCCAGCGCCCCGGCGAGAAGCGGCAGCGAGGCGGGCACCGGGATCGGGCTGGGCGTCACCGGGTCCGGGGTGGGATCGGGCGCGCCGCCCGGCGAGAAGGCGGTGATCAGCCGCGTCCAGTCGCCCGGGCTGCTGGCGGTCCAGCCGATCTCGACATCCGGCCCGTCGAAGATTGTGGTGTCGCCCGCCTCGAGCCCGCGAAGGCCGAAATCGTTGTAATCGATCCCCGGCAGCCCCAGCACGTCGCTGGCGAAGAGGTTCCGGTCGGCGGTGATGAAGGCGAAGATCTGGCTGTCGAGCGAGACGGTCGTCTCCACCCGGCGAGCGGAGCCGTTGCCCGGATCCCATTGCAGGTAATGGCTGGACACGATCGTGCCCGCGCGCAGCACGAAATCGTCGCCCGCGCGGCCGACGAAATCGGCGTCCGGGTCGAAGACGCGGTCCACCCGCAGATCCTCCGTCAGGGTGACGTTCTGCACCTCGTCCCAGGCCAGGAGCACGCCGTCATTGGGATTGCGCGCCACCGGGTCGGGAATGTCAGACAGGTCGGATGCGATCACGCAGGCATTTGCCCCCGTGCAGGCCCCCAGATCGACGAGCGTGGCATGCGCCGTCGTGGCCGCGGCCAGCATTGCCGCGCCCGCAGCCGGTATCAGGGTCAATTTCATGGATGTATCCCCCGTGATTCCACTCCATCGCCGGCGGGCGGCGGCGCCGCCGCCGGTGGATACAAAATATGTCAAAAGACATCTTTCACGCAATATTGAAAGCTTCCCGCGCCGTCTCGCGGGGCGCGGCCTCGCTTCACAGCCCGCGCGGCGGCGGATATGAGGGGTCGGATGGCGAAGGCGGCGAACAGACGGAAACCGGCCCGGCAGGCCGCCCCGAAGCGCCCGCCCCGGCGCGCGCCCACGGCGGCGGGGATCGGGCGCTGGGCGGTGCGGATCGGCCTGGGGCTGGTCGCCGCGGTGGTGGGGCTGGTCGCGCTCCTGTCGGTGGCGAACCCGCCCCTGACCCCCTACATGGCGGCCGAATCGCGGCGGCTGGGGGGCGTGTCGCACGAATGGGTGGCGATGGAGGAGATCGCGCCGGTCATGGCCCGTTCGGCGGTCGCCGCCGAGGACGCGCGGTTCTGCGCCCATTGGGGGTTCGACGTGGCGGCGATCCGGGCCGCGATCGCGGCGGGCGGCGAGCGCGGCGCCTCGACCCTGACGCAGCAGGTGGTCAAGAACGTGTTCCTCTGGCACGGGCGGAGCTGGCCGCGCAAGGCGCTGGAGGCGGTGCTGACGCCGCTGGTGGAGCTGTTCTGGTCGAAGCGGCGCATCCTCGAAGTGTACCTGAACGTGGCCGAGTTCGGCGAGGGCGTGTTCGGCGTGGAGCGGGCGGCGCAGGAGAGCTTCGGCGTGGCGGCGGCGGATCTCGGCGGCGCGCAGGCCGCCCGGCTGGCCGCGATCCTGCCCGATCCCAAGGACCGTTCGGCCGCCCGGCCCTCGGACTTCGTCGCGCGCCGCGCGGCCGGCATCCGCGACGGGGCGGCGACGATCGCCCGCGACGGGCGGGCGGCCTGCTTCGCCCCGGGTTGAACGTGGCCGCCCGGCGCGGCAGAGAGGAGGCGCGCGCGCGCCCCGGCCCGGAGACCCCCATGTACCGCCTCTATCACATGCCGCTCTCGCCGTTCTGCCGGAAGGTCCGCCTGATGCTGGGCGAGAAGCGCATCGAGGTGGAGCTGGTCGAGGAACGCTACTGGGAGCGGGACGCCGATTTCCTGCGCCGCAACCCCGCCGGCAAGGTGCCGGTCCTGCGCGCCGAGGGGCGCTTCCTGCCCGAGAGCGCGGCGATCTGCGAATATCTCGAGGAGCGCCATCCCGATCCGGCGCTGCTGCCGACGGGGATCGACGACCGTTTCGAGGTGCGCCGGCTCTGCGGGTGGTTCGACGACAAGTTCTTCCACGAGGTGACGGCGAACCTGATGTACGAGCGGGTGATGCGGAAGCTGACCGGGGCGGGCTACCCGGTATCGGCCAACGTCAAGGCCGGCGCGCGGGCGATCAAGTTCCACCTCGACTACATGGCGTGGCTTCTGGAGAAGCGGCGCTGGCTGGCCGGCGACACGCTGACGCTGGCCGATTTCACCGCCGCGGCGCACCTCTCCGCGCTCGACTATACCTCGGACGTGGACTGGACGCGGGCCGAGGCGGTGAAGGATTGGTACGCCAAGATCAAGTCGCGCCCCGCCTTCCGCGGCATCCTGGCCGACGCGGTGCCGGGCTTCCCCCCGCCGGTCCATTACGCCGACCTCGATTTCTGAGCCGCATCCCCGGGCCGGACCGGCGCGTCCGGCCCCCGAGACGACAGGAGGCCGACATGGCCGAGACGAGCGAGGCGCAGACCTGTCCCGCGGCTTCGGGCCGTCCGGCCGGGCCGGGATCCCTCGGGATCTTCGACGGCATCGGGCTGCCCCGGATCCTGCGCTGGCGCCCCGTGGTGTCGAGCGCCGGATACCCGCCGTCGGCGCTGGCGAGCCTGGGGATCGGCACCGTCTGCGACGGCCTCCGGCGCGCCGCGGCCTGCGTCTTGGTGGCTGCCGGGCCGGGGGGCGGCCGGGCGCCGGGCCGCCGGGCCGCGCGGTGAGGCCGGTGGGCCGCCCCGATTTGGACCCCGCGGCGCTGAAGGCCGAGCTCGGCCGGGCGGCCGAGGCGGCGGGATTCGTGCGGATGGGGGTCTGCCGGCCCGACGCGATCCCCGAGGCGGCCGGGCGGCTGCGCGCCTTCCTGGAGGCGGGGCGGCACGGGCAGATGGGCTGGATGGCCGATCGCGCGGCGTGGCGCGGCGACCCGCAGGTGCTGTGGCCCGCCGCGCGGTCGGTGGTGATGCTGGCCGAATCCTATACCCCCGGCCACGACCCGCTGGAGGACACGCGCCTGCCCGGACGCGGCGCGGTCAGCGTCTATGCCCAGGGGCGCGATTACCACGACGTGGTCAAGAAGCGGCTGAAGCGGGTCGGGCGCTGGCTGATCGACCGCGCCGGACAGCCCGGCCGGGCCGACCCGGAGATCAAGGTGTTCGTCGATACCGCGCCGGTGATGGAGAAGCCGCTGGCGCAGGCCGCGGGACTTGGCTGGCAGGGCAAGCACACGAACCTGCTGGGCCGCGACATCGGCAATTGGGTGTTCCTGGGGGCGATCTTCACCAATCTGGACCTGCCCCCCGACGCGCCCGAGAGCGAGCATTGCGGCAGCTGCCGGCGGTGCCTCGACATCTGCCCGACGGACGCGTTCCCCGCCCCCTTCCAGCTCGATGCGCGGCGCTGCGTCAGCTACCTGACGATCGAGCACAAGGGGCCGGTCGATCCCGAACTGCGCCCCGGCATCGGCAACCGCATCTATGGCTGCGACGATTGCCTGGCCGTCTGCCCGTGGAACAAGTTCGCCGTGGAGGCGCGGGACATGCGCCTGGCACCGCAGCCGGGGCGGCGGGCGCCGGACCTGGCCGAGATGGCGGCCCTCGACGATGCCGGCTTCCGCGACCGCTTCGCCGGCTCGCCGATCAAGCGGATCGGGCGCGACCGCTTCGTCCGCAACGTCTGCTACGCGATCGGCAATTCGGGCCTGCCCTCGCTGTCCCACGCGGTGGCGGCGCTGACGGAGGACCCCGATCCCGGTGTCGCCGACGCGGCCCGCTGGGCCCGGATGCGGCTGCGGGCGAGATGAGGGACGCGCCATGGTGGTGAAACGGATCCTGCACCGGGCGGCGCTCGGCGGGGAGTGGGTGATCGACAATGTGCTCTTTCGCGGGCGGCCGGAACGACCGGTTCTCGACGCCTATCGCGGCTATGCCACGCCGGAGGGCCTGGTCCTGCGCGCCCGCGTCATGGCGGCCCTGCGGCGCACCACGCCCGAGCCGGAACAGAGCCGCTGGCGGAACCTGCGCGAGATGGCGTCCCTGTTCCTGACCCGCGAAGCCGCCGGCGTGGCGGTCGTGGCGCCCCAGAGCGGCGGCGTCAGGGCCGAGAGCGACGACGAGGGATACGTGACGCTGCGCCTGCCCGGCCGCTTCGCGCCCGGCTGGCAGCAGGTCGCGCTGGAAATCGACGGCGATCCGGAGAGCCGGGTTCCCGCCCACGCGCTGGTGCCCGGCCCCGAGGCGCGGTTCGGCGTGGTGTCGGACATCGACGACACGATGATGCAGACCGGCGCCTATTCGCTGGCGCGCAACCTCTGGACCACCTTCACCGGCAGCTACCGGACGCGCCGGGTGTTTCCCGACGCGGTGCGGCTGATGGATCACCTGGCCGCGCACGGGCGCAACCCGGTCTTCTACGTCAGTTCCAGCCCCTGGAACCTGCACGCCTTCCTCGAACAGGTGTTCGACCGGGCCGGGCTGGTGGCGGGGCCGATGTTCCTGCGCGATTACGGGATCGGGCGCGACCAGTTCATCACCCGCGGCCATGGCAGCCACAAAAGCGACGCGATCGACCGCATCCTGGGCGCCAATCCCGGCCTGCCCTTTGTCCTGATCGGCGATACCGGGCAGAAGGATGCCGCCATCTACCGCGACGCCTGCCGCCGCCATCCGGGGCGGGTCCGGGCGGTGATCCTGCGCGAGCCGCGCCCCGGCGCGCCGGTGACCGCCCGCGCCGCGATGGAGGAGATGGAGGCGATGGGGGTGATCGTCCTGCACGGCGCCGACTTCGCCGCGGTGGATCGAAGCCTGGAGGCGTCGGGGCTCGACCCCTGAGGGGGCGGCGCCGGGCGGGCCGGCGCCGCGGACAAATTTTCGACGAAAATTTGCGCTCCCCCCGGGCCGGGGTCAGGCGGCGTCGAGGGCCGCGATGATGCCGCCGAAATCGTCCGCCTTCAGCGAGGCGCCACCGATCAGGGCGCCGTCCACGTTCTCGACCGCGAAGATCTCGGCGGCGTTGTCGGGCTTCACCGAGCCGCCGTAGAGCAGGCGCACCGAGCGGCCGACGCCCGCGCCGAAACGCTTCTCCAGCCGGCGGCGGATCTCGTCGTGGACCTCGCCGATCTGGTCGGCGGTGGCGACCTTGCCGGTACCGATCGCCCAGACCGGCTCGTAGGCCACGACGAGGTTCAGGCCCGTCGCCTGGTCGGGCAGCGATCCGGCGAGCTGGCCGCCGATGATGTCGATCGTGTTCGACGCCTCCCGCTCGGCCAGGGTCTCGCCCACGCAGACGATGGCGGTGAGCCCCGCCGCCCAGGCCGCCTGGGTCTTGGCGCGCACGATCGCGTCGGTCTCGCCGTGATCGGCGCGGCGCTCGGAATGGCCCAGGATGACGTGGCTGGCGCCCGCATCGGCCAGCATCGCGGCCGACACGTCGCCGGTATGGGCGCCCGTCTCCTCCCAGTGGCAATCCTGCCCGCCGACGGCGATGCTGGTGCCCGCGACCGCCCCGGCCAGGCGGTGGACCAGGGTCGCGGGGGGGCAGATCAGCAGCTCGGACCGGGCCTCGCCATGCGCGCCGGCCAGCGTCTCGACCATGCCGAGCGTGTCGGCGGTTCCGTTCATCTTCCAGTTTCCGGCGGCGAGCTTGCGTCTGTCGGCCATGGGGCGCTCCTGTCTGGTTCGGGTCCGGGGTACCGGCTTTCGGCCCCCGTCGAAAGGTGGTCGCTCGGGGGACGAACGCGGCGGGGGTGCGCCGCGATCCCCCGATCAGCGGAGCCGCGCCGCGAGCGCGGCGCTGCGCGCCTCCACGCGGGGATCGGGGGCGCCGGGGCGCGGGGCGTCGTTCAGGGTCGTGAACCAGTGCTCGGGGGGATTGCGGCCGCGCCGGTTGCCGGGAAACGACAGCCCCCGCAGCACCGCCTCGGCGGCGGGGGGCAGGCGGTCGGGGATCGCGTGCCCGGCGAGCGTGGCCCAGATCCCGGTCCAGAGCCGGCCCACGGACCACGGGTTGTAGCCGCCGCCGCCCAGCACCAGGAGCCGCGGCGCCATCGGCATCAGCGCGGCGAGCAGCGCCCGGTGGGCGTTGTTGGTCATCGACAGGCGCGACAGCGGGTCCTCCTCCACCGCGTCGGCGCCGCATTGCAGGACGATGGCGTCGGGGCGGTGGCGGGCCACCGCCGGCAGGATCACGCGTTCCGCGGCGAGGGCCAGGTCGGCGTCGCCGGCGCCGCGGGGCAGCGGCAGGTTCCAGACATTGCCCGCGCCCCGATCCTCCAGCGCGCCGGTGAAGGGCCAGCGGCGCTCCTCGTGGGTGGAGACGAGGAGCACCTCGGGCGTGTCGCGGAAGGCGTGATCGACGCCGTCGCAATGATGCGCGTCGATGTCGACATAGGCCACGCGCCGCGCGCCGTGGTAGCGCAGGCTGAGGATGCCCAGGACGGGGTCGTTCAGGTAGCAGAACCCGTTGGCCCGGTCCGGCATCCCGTGATGGGTGCCGCCGCCCGGGTTGTGGACGATGCCGCCGGCGCGGAGCAGCGCCCCGGCCATGATCGAGCCGCCCGCCGCGGTCGCGGGGCGGCGGAACACCTCGCGGTAGACGGGGTTCGCCGCGGTGCCGAGGTTGTGGCGCGCCCGGGTGGCGGCGTCGACGCCCTGCTCGGCCTCGGCGCGGGCCAGGGCGGCGATGTAGTCGGGCGTGTGGAAGGCGTGGAGGGCGGCGGGCCGCGCGCGGGGCGAGGCGATGTAGCGCTCCGGCGGCAGCCAGCCCAGCGCGCGCGCCAGGTCGATCACGGTCGAGACGCGCGGCACCCGCAAGGGGTGGAGCGGGCCGTAGCTCGACCCGCGATAGATGGTGGAGCCGACGAACCGGATCATCGGGGGCGCCATGGACCGGCCGTCAACGAAATCTTCATCACGATCCGCAGGTATGGCGGCGCGGCCCGCGTTCAACACGGGTTGATCGGTCGATTCGCCGCGGTAGGATCGGTCGAAGGCGGGAAACGACCGGCCGGCAGCGTACCGGACCGGCGGCGGCGGCGGGAGGCAAGGGATGGGCAGACGCGCGGGCGGCGCCAGGCCGGTGGCCCTGACGGATCTGGGCAAGCGGGACATGCGGGCCCAGTTCGCCGCGCTGTGCTGGCGCCGGCGGCAGGGCGAGCTCGAGGTCGTGCTGGTGACGAGCCGCGACAGCGGGCGATGGATCATCCCCAAGGGCTGGCCGATGGACGGCCGCACCCCCGCCGAGGCCGCCGCGATCGAGGCGCGGGAGGAGGCCGGCGTGACCGGCATCGCCTCGGAACGGTGCCTGGGCGTCTTCACCTATGCCAAGCGGCGGCTCGCCGGGGACCTGCCGGTGATCGTGGCCGTGTTCCCCGTCGAGGTGACCGCGACCCTCGCGACCTGGAGCGAGCACAAGGCGCGCAGCCGCCGCTGGGTCGGTCTGAAGAAGGCTGCGCGGCTCGTCTCCGACCCGGACCTGGCGCGGTTGCTGCAGGACCCGACCCTGCCCGGAACGCTGCGGTGATCCGCTACGACCTGAGATGCGTCGCCGGCCACGCCTTCGACAGCTGGTTCGGCTCCGCCGCCGCCTTCGACACGCTGGCGGCGCGCGGCGCGATCGTCTGCCCCGAATGCGGCACGGATGCGGTCGAGAAGGCGCCGATGGCCCCGCGCGTCGTCACCGCCCCGGCGCCCGAGCGGCCCATCGACCGACTGCGCCGCCATCTGGAGGAGGAGGCCGATTACGTCGGCCGCGACTTCGCCGCCGAGGCCCGGGCGATCCATCGCGGCGAGGCGCCGGACCGCCCGATCTGGGGCGAGGCGCGCGGATCGGAGGCGCGCGAGCTCGCCGAGGAGGGTGTGGCGGTGCTGCCCCTGCCCTTCCGCCGCCGCTCGGGCCTGCAATGAGCGGCGCCGCGCCCGCCGCTCAGACGCCGTAGATCGCGCCCACCCGGTCGATCGCGGCCTCGACCGACATCTCCTCGCTGTCGCCGGTCCGCCGGTCGGTCAGCTCGACCACGCCCGCGGCCAGCCCGCGCGGCCCCGCGGTGATCCGCCAGGGCAGGCCGATCAGGTCCATCGTGGCGAATTTCGCCCCCGCCCGCTCCTCCCGGTCGTCATAGAGGGGGTCGAGCCCCTTCGCCTTCAGCGCCGCCTCGACCCGCTCGCAGGCCGCGTCGCAGGCGCCGTCGCCCTGGCGCAGGTTGACGATGCCGCAATGGAACGGCGTCACCCCCTCGGGCCAGATAATGCCGGCCTCGTCGTGATGGGCCTCGATCAGCGCGCCCACCAGCCGGCTGACCCCGATCCCGTGGGAGCCCATGTGCACCGGGACCACCTGCCCGTCGGGCCCCGAGACGGTGGCGCCCATGGGCTCGGAATACTTGGTCCCGAAATAGAAGATCTGACCGACCTCGATCCCGCGGGAGGTCCGGCGGCGATCCTCGGGGATCTCGGCGAAGCGGGCCGCGTCGTGGGTCTCGTCGGTGCGGGCATAGGGCGCGGTCCAGTCCGCGCAGATCGCGCGCAGCGCCGCGGCGTCGTCGTAGTCGATCTGCCGGTCGCCGAGCCTCAGGTCGGTGATCGCGGCATCGTAGAACACCTCCGATTCGCCGGTCTCGGCCAGGACCAGGAATTCGTGCGTGTCGTCGCCGCCGATCGGCCCCGAATCGGCGCGCATCGGGATCGCCGTCAGGCCCATCCGCTCGTAGGAGCGCAGGTAGCTGACCATGTGCCGGTCATAGGCCACCATCGCGTCCTCGCGGCTGAGGTCGAACGTGTAGCCGTCCTTCATGTAGAATTCGCGCCCCCGCATGACGCCGAAGCGCGGCCGCACCTCGTCGCGGAACTTCCACTGGATGTGGTAGAGCGTCATCGGCAGGTCGCGGTAGGAGGCCACGTGGGAGCGGAAGATGTCGGTGATCATCTCCTCGTTCGTGGGCCCGTAGAGCAGGTCGCGCTCGTGGCGGTCGCGCAGGCGCAGCATCTCGGGCCCGTAGGCGTCGTAGCGGCCCGATTCGCGCCACAGGTCGGCGGATTGCAGCGTCGGCATCAGCATCGGCACATGGCCCGCGCGCTGCTGCTCCTCGTGCACGATCCGCTCGATGTTCCTGAGCACGCGGTAGCCCAGCGGCAGCCACGAATAGATCCCCGCCGCGGCCTGCTTGATCATGCCCGCCCGGAGCATCAGCCGGTGGCTGGCGATCTGCGCCTCCGACGGCGTTTCCTTCAGGACGGGCAGGAAATAGCGGCTGAGGCGCATGGGGCGGGCTCCCTCTCTCCAAGGCCCCGTTTGGCTAGGCCATCGCGCCCCCTGCCGCAAGTGCCCTTCACCCTTTGCGAAAATACCCTCCCCGAAGGGTCGGGCCGGGGCCCGCAGCCCCCCGCGGGGGTCATTCGCGCCAGTGATCGGCCACCCAGGGCGCGGGGCGGATGAAGTGGCGCAGGTGGTGCAGGGCGGTCTGGTCGTAGCGGCCGCGCGCCAGGTCGGCCAGGTGGTCGCGCGCCGAGCCCGCCCGGCCCTTGCCGTAGCGCCCCTCGATCGCGTGCTGCGGCGTCAGCTGGCCGGGAAAGATGACGATCCGCGCCCCGGCCGGCAGCGTCGGCGCCAGCGCGTAGTTCAGCGGGAAGGGCCGGCGGCAATGGCGGCGGAAATGCACCACCCAGCCGCGCGGGAACAGCCCGACACCGCCCGGCGCGTTGCGGGTGACGAAGCGCTGCTCGAACCCGTATTCGGCGGCGATGCCGGCGGGATCGGCGGCGAAGCGGCGCTGCAGCGGCGCGAGCTTGCCCACGGGGAAGCGGAACACGCTGGTCTGTCCCAGCCGCTCCAGCGGATTGGCGGGGTTGCGCGACAGGATCACGTCGTCGGGGTCGCCGTGATCGAAGAACGCGTCGAGCGATCCCGTCACCACCAGGTCGAGGTCGAGGAACAGGACCGGCCCCGCAAGGTCGCCCAGCCGCTCCCCCCAGAGCCGCGACTTGGGCCAGATGCCGCGCGTCGTCTTCGGGATCTCGTAATCGATCTCGGGCAGCGGCTGCGTCTCGACCTCCGCGCGGATGCCGCGGGGGTCGTCGCAGAAGCACACGAAGCGGAACGGCGGCGTGATGTTGCGCGCCACCATCGCCCAGAGGCGGTTGATGTAGGGCGGGCCGTACTTGCGGCCCCAGTTGATGCAGACGACCTGTTTCATCGCCGCGCGATGTAGCCCCGCGGGGCCGCCGCGGCGAGCCCCCTTCGTCTTGCACGACGGCGGGTCATCGGGGACAAGGGGGGGTCCCGTCCCCCGGAGCCCGACCGACGATGGCCCTGCCCGTCCGCGACCAGATGAAGTACTGGGGTGCCGCGCTCGCGGTGTTCCTCTTGCTGCTGTGGTGGCTGGGCGACGTGATCCTGCCCTTCGTGCTGGGCGCGGCGGTGGCCTACCTGCTCGACCCGGTGGCCGACCGGCTGCAGAAGCTGGGGCTCAGCCGCGCGCTGGCGGTGGCGATCATCACCATCGCCATGATCCTGCTGTTCGTGGCCCTGGTGATCCTGGTGATCCCGACCCTGATCGGCCAGGCCGTGTCGCTGGGCGAGCGGATCGCCAACCTCATCGACGAGGCACCCGAGACGGTGAGCGGCCTGCAGGTCTGGCTGTCCGACACTTACCCCGCCATGGTGGAGCGGTTCCCGGAGGCCGGCGATCTGGAGGCGACGCTGCAGCGGATCCTGGGCAATGCCGCCGAGGCCGTGCGCCAGCGCGCGGGCTCGCTGATCGAGGGCGCGCTCGCCTCGGTCTCGGGGGTGTTCAACGTGATCGTGCTGTTCGTGATCGTGCCGGTCGTGGCGGTCTACCTGCTGATCGACTGGGACCGGATCATGGACCAGATCGACAGCCTGCTGCCGCGCGAGCACGCCCCCACGCTGCGGAACCTCGCCCGCGAGATCGACCGGACGCTGGCCTCCTTCGTGCGCGGACAGGGGCTCGTCTGCCTGATCCTGGGCAGCTATTACGCGCTGGCGCTGGGGCTGGTGGGGCTGCAATTCGGCTTCATCATCGGGGCGATCGCGGGGTTTTTGACCTTCATCCCCTATGTCGGCGCGCTGGTGGGGGGGGTGCTGGCGATCGGGCTGGCGCTGTTCCAGTTCTGGGGCGACTGGCTGTGGCTCGTCGCCGTCTGGGCGATCTTCCAGTCGGGCCAGTTCGTGGAGGGCAATTTCCTGACTCCGAAGCTGGTGGGCGATTCGGTCGGCCTGCACCCGGTCTGGCTCCTCTTCGCGCTGTCGGCCTTCGGCTCGCTCTTCGGCTTCGTGGGGTTGCTGGTGGCGGTGCCGGTGGCCGCCGCGATGGGGGTGATCGCGCGGTTCCTGACCCGGCGCTACCGGCAGAGCGCGCTCTATCGCGGGACGAACGCGGAATGACGCCCGAACAGCTCGCCCTCGACCTTGCGCCGCGCCCGGCGCTGGGACGCGAGAGCTTCGTCGCGACGCGCTCGAACGCGCGCGCCCGCGCGATGGTCGAGGGCGGGCGCTGGCCCGGCGGGCGGCTGGCGCTGACCGGCCCGGCGGCGTCGGGCAAGACCCATCTCGCCCATGTCTGGGCGGGCGATGCCGGGGCGCTGATCGTCGGCGCCCGCGACCTGCCCCGCTACGACATCGCGACGCTCGCGGGCGCGGGCCGGATCGCCGTCGAGGACGTGCCCGCCATCGCCGGGAACCGCGCGGCCGAGACGGGGCTGTTCCACCTCTACAACCGCCTGCAGGCGGAACGCGGGCGGCTTCTGGTCACCGGGCGGGAGGCGCCGTCGCATTGGCCGCTGGACCTGCCGGACCTGCGCTCGCGCCTGTCGGCGCTGATGGTGGCCGAGCTTCTGGCGCCCGACGACGCGCTTCTGGGGGCGCTCCTGGAAAAGCAGTTCGTCGATCGCAACCTCGCCCCGCCGGACGCGGTGCTGCGCTTCCTCGTCACCCGGATGACGCGCTCGGCCGAGGCGGCGCGCGACGTGGCCGCCGAGATCGACCGCCTGTCGCTCGCCCGGCGGCGCCCCGTCACCGTGCCGCTGGCCAAGCTGGCGCTGGAGCGGCTGGCGGCGGCGCCATCGCCGTGTCACACTTTCCCGCCAGAAGACGCATCATGACCGTGACAGATTTCCTCTCCGCCCCGTTCCCCGACCCCGTGCCTGCGCGGGAGGACGAGGACATGGACGGCCCCGGCCGCTACTTCAACCGCGAGCTCAGCTGGCTGGCCTTCAACTGGCGGGTGCTGGAGGAGTCGGAGAACGTGAAGGTGCCGCTGCTCGAACGGCTGCGCTTCCTGTCGATCTCGGCCACCAATCTCGACGAATTCTACACCGTCCGGGTCGCGGGCCTGCGGGAGCTGGCGCTGTCGGGCAACACCGCGCCGGCCGCCGACGGGCTGAGCCCGGCCCAGCAGCTGTCGCGGATCGACGCCAATGCGCGGCGGCTGATGGACCGCCAGCAGGTGGTCTATGCCCAGTTGAAGGAGCTGATGGCGGCGGAGGGCATCCACATCCTCGACCGCGAGGCGCTGACCGGGGCGGACCGCGAGCGGGTCGAGGAGATCTTCCTCGACAGCGTGTTCCCGGTCCTGTCGCCGCTGGCCATCGACCCCGCGCATCCGTTCCCCTTCATCCCCTCGACGGGCTATTCGCTGGCCCTGCAGCTCGAGCGGCAGTCGGACGGGCGGGTGCTGCGGGCGCTGCTGCCGATCCCGCAGCAGATCGACCGCTTCATCCGGCTCGACGCGCCGGAGGGGCAGCATCGCTTCATCCCGCTGGAGGAGCTGCTGCTGATGCATATCGGCACGCTCTATCCGCGCTACCGGGTGTCGGGCTATTGCACCTTCCGGGTGCTGCGCGACAGCGACCTGGAGGTCGAGGACGAGGCCGAGGACCTGGTGCGCGAATTCGAGGTGGCCCTGAAGCGGCGCCGGCGGGGCGAGGTCGTGCGGCTCAACATATCGGCCAAGGCGCCGGCGGGGCTGAAGAAGATCATCATGCGGGAGCTTCCCGTCGAGGAGGAGGAGACGATGGAGACCGACGGCCTGATCGGCGTCGGCCACCTGTCGGAGCTGGTGCTGAAGGACCGCCCCGACCTCCTCTGGCCCTCGTTCACGCCGCGGGTGCCCGAGCGCGTGCAGGACCACGAGGGCGACATGTTCGCCGCGATCCGGCAGAAGGACATGCTGCTCCACCACCCCTACGAGACCTTCGACATGGTGGTGCGGTTCCTCAAGCAGGCCGCGAACGACCCCAATGTCGTGGCGATCAAGCAGACGCTCTATCGCACCAGCCACGACAGCCCGATCGTGGACGCGCTCTGCGAGGCGGCGGAGACGGGCAAGCAGGTCACCGCGCTGGTGGAGCTGAAGGCGCGCTTCGACGAGGCCGCCAACATCCGCCAGTCGCGCAAGCTGGAGCGCGCGGGCGTGCACGTCGTCTACGGGTTCATGAACCTCAAGACCCATGCAAAGCTGTCGGCGGTGGTGCGCCGCGAGGGGGCGCGCACGATCACCTATTCCCATTTCGGGACCGGCAATTACCACCACATCACGGCGCGGATCTATACCGACCTGTCGTTCTTCACCACCGACGCGGCGCTGGGCCGCGACATGACGCGGCTGTTCAACTTCCTGTCGGGCTACGCCCAGCCGGACCACCTGGAGAACCTGGGCGTGTCGCCGATGACGCTGAAGCAGAAGCTGCTCGACGCCTTCGAGCGCGAGGCGGTGAACGCCGAGGCCGGCAAGCCGGCGGCGATCTGGGCCAAGATGAACTCGCTCATCGAGCCGGACGTGATCGAGAAGCTCTACGAGGTCGGGCAGCGCGGGGTGAAGATCTCGCTCGTGGTGCGCGGGATCTGCGGGCTGAGGCCCGGCATCGAGGGGTTGAGCGAGAACATCCGCATCAAGTCCATCGTCGGCCGGTTCCTGGAGCACAGCCGCATCGTGTGCTTCGCCAACGGGCACGACCTGCCCTCGAAGCATGCCCGCGTCCACATCTCGTCGGCCGACTGGATGGGGCGCAACCTCAACCGCCGGGTGGAGACGCTGGTGGAATGCAAGAACCCCACCGTGAAGGCCCAGATCGTGCGCCAGATCATGGCCGCGAACCTGGCCGACACGGCGCAGAGCTGGCTGTTGCGCCCCGACGGGTCGTTCGAGCGCCCGGTGCCGGGGCCGGAGGCGCGGTCCTTCTCGTGCCACCGCTTCTTCATGGAGAACCCGTCGCTGTCGGGGCGCGGCTCGGCGGGCGCGTCGGACGTGCCCGCGCTCACCCATGACGACGCCTGACGGGTCAGGCCGGGGTCGGCAGGTAGGCCTGCGGCGAGAGCGCCGCGTAGGGCGCGGCCGGGAACGGGTCGCGCCGCTCGGCCAGGGCGGGGAAGACCCGCAGCAGGTCGGCGCGCGCGTCGCGGTCGAGCCGGTCGAGGCGCGCGGCCTCGGGCCGGTAGGAGCCGATCCAGAGCCCGGCGGCCGAGATCACCTCGTGCCGGTCGAAGGCCAGCGCATAGAGCGGCCTGTCGTCCTGGGTGCGGTCGCGCCAGGCCGCGTCGGTGCCCCGCGCGAGCGCCGCGGCCGGCACGAAGGCGGCCGGCGCGTCGAGATCGGCGCCGAGCAGGTAGGCGGGCAGCAGCACCGGCTGTCCGGGCCCGAGCGCGGCGGTCCGGGCGGGCATCATCGGCCCGACGGCGCGGGGCGCGAGCCGGATCGCTGCCGCGTCCGGGTCGGCCGCCACGGCGGCGGCGAGCGACAGGCGCAGCACCAGCCGCAGCGGGCGCAGGCCGTTGTCGCGGGTCACGCACAGATCGCCGGGGCGCAGAAGGTCGGCGCGGCGCAGGCCGCACGGGGTGCGGATCTGGGTGTCGCCCGAGACGCCCGGCAGGCGATCTGGATCGGGATCGGGATCGGTGAGGCGCATCGGCATCCCTGCTCGTTGGACGCGGAGATCATGCGCGCCCCCTGCGGCGAAAATGCGGCGGAACGCGGGCCCCGCGGGGGCCGTTGAGGCCATTCCGCACGTCCCGGAGGGCGCCCCATGCGCAGCACGTTCGACCGTATCCGGCAGGCGCTCCTCTTCGAGGCGATCGGGCTGTGCCTGTCCGTCCCGCTGGGCAGCCTGCTGCTGGGCCATTCGCTGGCCGAGATCGGCGTCTTCGCCGCCATCGCCAGCGTCGCGGCGACGGTCTGGAACTATGTCTACAACCTCGCCTTCGACACGCTGCTGCGACGCTGGACCGGCAGCGTCCGCAAGAGCGTGCCCGTGCGGGTCCTGCACGCGGTGGTGTTCGAGACGGTGCTGGTCCTGGCGCTGCTGCCGGTGGCGGCGTGGTGGCTGGGGGTGGGGCTGTGGCCGGCCTTCGTCGCCGATGCGGGGCTGTCGGCGTTCTACCTCGTCTATGCGTTCGTCTTCACCTGGGCCTACGACGCGCTGTTCCCGGCCCCGGCCGCAGAAGCCCGCGCGCGATGACCAGAAGGGCGCCCGTCAGCACCAGCGGCAGCACCGCGAGGCGGACGATGAACACCGCCAGCAGGCCGATCAGGCTGGCGATCAGCTCGTCGGCGCGCTCGGAGAGGTTCACCGCGAGCTGCTGGTAGCTTTCCACCTGGCCCATCATCGCGCGCCAGCCGCCCGGCGCCTCGGCCAGGGCGTCGTCCTCGACGGTGGCGGTGATCTCGGCTACGATGCGCTGGTGGTCGGCCCAGCTGCGTTCGGTCAGGGCGTCGGCGGCGAGGCCCGACAGGAGGAAGGCCAGCGGCAGGCCGAGGCCCAGGACCGCGCCGTAGGTGGCGAGCCGGCGCGGGAGCCCGCCCACGCCCCGCCCCGCCCCGGCGAGGAGCGCCCCCAGCAGGGCGCCGAGCGCCACCATCGCGAACCCCACCGCGCCGAGCGGCCCCATGGCGACGGCGATGGCGGCGGCGGCCAGCATCACCGCGAAGACCACGCCCGCGATCCGCTCCACCGTGTCGTCGAGCGGTTCCAGGAATTTCAGGGGTTGAGCCGATCCCTGCCCGACGAGCGACACGCCGACCTCCAGCTCCTGCGCGGAGGAGAGGAAGGCGTTGAGCGTCCGGAGCGTCACGTAGGTCGCCGTGGCGCCCACCGCGATCTGGCGGGCATAGCGCTCCGCCGCGCCGGTCTGCGGCAGGTCGCGGTGGTGGATCGCCGCCCAGAGCGACAGGGCGGCGACCACGAGCAGGAAGAGGGCGCGGAGGCTAGATGTCCGCGCGGATGGTCTCGTTTCTCGGGTCATGGGGGCTGTCCTCGACGATCTCCGCGTCCCAGAGCTCGCGGAACATCCGCAGCTTGAGCCTTTGGCCCGGCTTGGCAAGCTCGGGGCGGACATAGCCCATGCCGATGGAGCGACCCGAGGCCGGCGCGTAGCCGCCCGAGGTCAGGCGGCCCACCATGGCGTCGCCGTCGAAGAGCGCCTCGCGGCCCCAGGGATCGGCGTCGCCCGGCCCGTCGATCAGCAGGGTCACGCATGTCGAGCGGATGCCCTTCGACTCCATCTGCGCCTTGCCGCGGAAGTCCTTGAAGAGGTCCACGAAGCGGTCGAGACCGGCCTCGAGCGGGGTGGCGTCGCGGCCCAGCTCGTGGCCGAAGGCGCGGTAGGACTTCTCCTGCCGGAGCCAGTTCTGCGCCCGCGCGCCCACGGGTTTGAGGCCGTGGGGTTCCCCGACCTCCATCAGCCGGTCCCAGAGATAGGCCTGCATCTCGATCGGATGGTGCAGCTCCCAGCCGAGCTCGCCGGTATAGGCGACGCGGAGCGCCATGACCGGGCACATGCCGAGCTCGATGTTCCGCATCGAGAGCCACGGGAAGCGGGTGTTGCCGAGCGCCGTGGCGGGATCGGCGTCGCGGACGAGGGGGCCCAGCACGTCGCGGGTCTTAGGACCGGCGATGGCGAAGACGCCCCATTGGGTCGTCACGTCCTGGACCATGACGAAGCCGCCGCCCTGGCCCATGAAGTCCTCGGCCGATTTCCTCAGGTGGTCGCCGTCATAGGCCGCCCAGGCGCCGGCGGAGACGAGGTAGTAGTCGTTCTCGCCACGCCGGACGATGGTGTACTCGGTGCGAACCGTGCCGGCGTCGGTGAGGGCGTAGGTGAGGTTCACCCGGCCGACCTTGGGCAGGCGGTTGCAGGTCAGCCAGTCGAGGAAGGCGGTGGCGCCGGGGCCCGCGACGACATGCTTGGCGAAGGCGGTGGCATCGATGAGGCCGACGCCCTTGCGGATCGCCTCGGCCTCGGAGCGGGCATGCTCCCACCACGCGCCGCGGCGGAAGGAGCGCGACTTGTAGTCGAAATTGTCGTCGGCACCCGCGGGGCCGTAATAGTTCGGCCGCTCCCAGCCGTTGACGCAGCCGAACTGGGCGCCGAGCGCCTTCTGACGCTCATAGGCGGGCGCGGTGCGGAGGGGCCGGCAGGCGGGGCGCTCCTCGTCGGGGTGGTGGAGGATGTAGACGTGCTCGTAGGCCTCCTCGTCCTTGCGGGCGGAATATTCCGTCGTGATCCAGTCCCCGAAGCGGCGCGGATCGAGGGAGGCCATGTCGATCTCGGCCTCGCCCTCGACCATCATCTGGGCGAGGTAGTGCCCCGCCCCGCCGGCCGCGGTGATGCCG
This sequence comes from uncultured Paracoccaceae bacterium, assembly GCA_947487205.1. Classification (GTDB taxonomy): domain Bacteria; phylum Pseudomonadota; class Alphaproteobacteria; order Rhodobacterales; family Rhodobacteraceae; genus Palleronia. The sequence goes on from CANKVU010000021.1 coordinate 45,323, forward strand.
AAGGAGAACCCCTCGGCCAGCCACATGTTGCGCAGGCCCGGCGCCGGGCCGATCAACGGATTGCCGTCGGGCGTGTAGCAGATCGGGCCGTTGAAATCGTCCTTTAGCCCCACCTCCTCGGAGGAGGGGATGCGATGGATGAAGGACATGTATTCCTCCTCGATCCGCTCCAGGTCGAGGGGGAACAGGTCGGCGCGGAAGCTGTTGGGGACGCCGTATTCGAAGCGGGCGGGCGCATTGCGCTCGTAGGGGCCCAGGATCCAGCCGCCCCGCTCCTCGCGCACGTACCATTTGGCATCGGCGTCGCGCAGGACGGGGTGCTGGGGATTGTGCTTGCGCCATTCGGCGAGCGCGGGGTCGGGCTCGGTGACGATGTACTGGTGCTCCACCGGGATCGCCGGGATCTTGATGCCGAGCTGGCGGGCGGTGCGCTGGGCGTGGTTGCCGGTGGCGGTGACGACATGCTCGGCCTCGACCGTCGCCGTCTCCTCGGTGGGGACGAGGTTGCCGCCCTTCTCGGCCATTTTGGTCAGGCTCACGCGCCAGGCGGCGCCGGTCCATTCGTAGGCGTCGACCTGCCACCTGCGCTCCACCGTGACGCCGCGCTGGCGGGCGCCCTTGGCCATGGCCATGGTGACGTCGGCGGGGTTGATGTAGCCGTCGGTGGGGTGGAGGAGCCCGCCCTCCAGGTCGTCGGTGCGGACCAGCGGATAGCGCTCCTTGATCTGGGCGGGGCTCAGCCATTCGAAGGGGACGCCGACGCTCTCGGCGGTGGCGGCGTAGAGCATGTATTCGTCCATCCGCGCCGTCGACTGCGCCATCCGCAGGTTGCCCACCACGTAGAAGCCGGCATTGAGGCCGGTCTCCTCCTCCAGCGTCTTGTAGAAGCGGATGGAGTAATCGTGGATCCAGGTGGTGGCGTAGGACATGTTGAAATAGGGCAGCAGCCCGGCGGCGTGCCAGGTGGAGCCGGAGGTCAGCTCGTCGCGTTCGAGGAGCATCACGTCGGTCCAGCCCGCCTTCGCCAGGTGGTAGGCGATGGAGGTCCCCACCGCGCCGCCGCCGACCACCAGCGCCTTCACATGCGTCTTCATCGCCCGCTCCCGTTCCTGCGTTCGCCCCGGTTTTGCGCCGCGGCGGCTTTCGGGACGCGTATCGCGCCGACCGACAAGGGGCGAAAAGCGACACGCAGGCGGGCCGGGCGGCGGGCGTGGGTCGGCGGGGGTCAGGCGGCGGCGTCGCGGAAGAAGGCGGCGAGGCGGCTTCCGGTCGCGGCGGCATCGAGCGGCAGCGCCAGATCGTCCCGCGCCCCGGCCAGCAGATCGTCGGGCACCGTGCCCTGCCCCACCTCGACGATCATGTCGGCGATGCAGGCGGCCGGGAATTCGGGATGCGGTTGCAGCGTCAGCGTGCGCGGGCCGATCCTGAGGCCCGCATGGCGCGTGAAGGGGTTCGAGGCGACGGTGTCGGCCCCGGGCGGGGGCACGACCACCTGGTCCTGGTGCCAGGCGTTGAGATGGACCGTGGCGCCGTCCCAATCGTAGGCGCGGCGGCCGACGGCCCAGCCGCCGCCGAATTTCTCGACCCGCCCGCCCAGGGCCTGGGCGATGATCTGGTGGCCGAAGCAGATCCCCACCAGCGGGCGGCGGCCATGGACCGCGCGCAGGAACGATTCGAGCGGCGCGATCCAGTCATGCGGCTCGTAGGCGCCGTGGCGCGAGCCGGAGACGAGCCAGCCGTCGCAGGAATCTGGATCATCGGGCACGTCGCCCTCGAAGCAGCGATGCACCGACCACGCGAAGCCGGGCCCCAGCAGGTCGGCGTAGAGGCGGGGATAGTCGCCGTGCCGCGCGACGAGCGCGTCGCGCATGACGCCGCATTGCAGCAGCCCGATCCGCATCATTCCCCCTCGAAGCTGCAGAGCGCCTCCACCCGGTGGCCCAGCGCCTCGATCCGGGCGCGGCCGCCCAGGTCGGGCAGGTCGACGACGAAGGCGCAGCCGACGATCCGCGCGCCCAGCCGCTCGCAGAGCGTCACCCCCGCCGCGGCGGTGCCGCCCGTGGCCAGGAGGTCGTCGACGAGCAGCACCCGCTCGCCCTCGGCGAACGCGTCGTCGTGGACCTCCATCACCGCCTCGCCGTATTCGAGCTGGTAGGCCTCGGAGAGGGTCGCGCGGGGCAGCTTGCCCTGCTTGCGGATCGGCACGAAGCCGACATTGAGCTGGTGGGCGATCGCGCCGCCGAGGATGAAGCCGCGGCTTTCGAGCGCCGCGACCTTGTCGAACCGCTCGTCCGCGAAGGGGTGGAGCAGCTGGTCGATGCAGATCCGGAAGCCGCGCGGGTCGGCGAAGAGGGTGGTCACGTCGCGGAACAGGATCCCCGGCTGGGGAAAGTCGGGGATCGTGCGGATGTAGTCCCGAACGGATTTCTTCGGCGGCATCGGAGGCTCCTCGGGGCTGGGCGGCGGTCGCGCCTCACCTAGCACCCGTCCCGGCCGGAGCAAAGGCGGTCGGACGCGCCGGCGCCCGACCGGACGGGCTCAATCCTCGACCAGCGGGTCCTCTTCCTCCGACGGGGCGCCGTCGAAGTCGAGGCCGTGGCTGGCGCGGATCTTGTCCTCGATCTGGAGGGCGACCTGGGGATGCTCCTTGAGGAAGGACTTGGCGTTCTCGCGCCCCTGCCCGATCCGCTCGTCGCCGTAGGAGAACCACGAGCCCGACTTCTCCACCACGCCGGCCTTGACGCCGAGATCCAGAAGCTCGCCGGTCTTGGAGATCCCCTCGCCGTACATGATGTCGAACTCCACCTGCTTGAACGGCGGGGAGACCTTGTTCTTGACCACCTTGACACGGGTCTGGTTGCCCACGACCTCGTCGCGGTCCTTGATCGCGCCGATGCGGCGGATGTCGAGGCGGACGGAGGAGTAGAACTTCAGCGCGTTGCCGCCCGTCGTCGTCTCGGGCGAGCCGAACATGACGCCGATCTTCATCCGGATCTGGTTGATGAAGATCACGGTGCAGCCGGAGCGGTGGATCGAGCCGGTGAGCTTTCGCATCGCCTGGCTCATGAGGCGGGCATGGACGCCGACGGAACTGTCGCCCATGTCGCCCTCCAGCTCGCTCTTGGGCGTCAGGGCGGCGACCGAATCGACCACCACCATCGAGACCGCGCCGGAGCGCACCAGCGTGTCGGTGATCTCGAGCGCCTGTTCGCCGGTATCGGGCTGCGAGATCAGCAGCTCGTCGAGATTGACGCCCAGCTTCCTCGCATATTGCGGGTCGAGCGCGTGCTCGGCGTCGACGAAGGCGCAGACGCCGCCCTTCTTCTGCTCCTCGGCCACGCAATGCAGGGTGAGCGTCGTCTTGCCCGAGCTTTCGGGGCCGTAGACCTCGACGATCCGGCCCTTCGGGATGCCGCCGATGCCCAGCGCGATATCGAGGCCCAGCGACCCCGTGGAGGTCGATTCGATGTCCGGCACAGGGTTGTCGCCGCCCATCCTCATGATGGAGCCCTTGCCGAACTGCCGTTCGATCTGGGCCAGGGCGGAATCGAGCGCCTTCTGCTTGTCCGCGTTCTTCTTGTCAGCCATGTCCAGAATATTCGCCGTGCCCAAGGTTCGCGCTCCTTATTTCATGCCGGCCCGCGGGCGGCAATCATCGCGTTGTTCTCTTCCTGTTCCGGTCGAACATGGGGGCAAAAAGAGAACATTGCAAGAATCCTCTCGCATCGCGGCGCCCGGGATCGCCCCGTGTCGCGGCGACGTGATCAATCCAGGCAGCCCCGCACGGTGGAGATGAGATCGGGCAACGAGAACGGCTTGGGCAGGAAGCGCGACTCGGCCAGCGTCGCCTGCTGCTCGGCGAAGCTCTCCTCGGCATAGCCCGACATGAACACGACCCGCGTCCCGGGCCGCTGCTCCAGCGCCTCGGTGACCCAGGAGGGGCCGTTGCGGCCGGGCATGATCACGTCGCTGAGGAACACGTCGATGTGCAGGTCGGGATCGGCGAGCACGTCGAGCGCCGATTCGGCGCAATCGGCCTCGATCACCGAGAAGCCGCTCATCCGGAGGGCGCGGGCGGCGAAGGCGCGCACCGAGGCCTCGTCCTCGACCAGCAGGACGGCGCCCGAGCCGGGCTGGTCCATGACCGGCGGCTTCGCCTCGGCCTCCACCGGGTCGGCCGCCGTTTCGGCCTGGGCGGGGAAGTAGAGGGTGAAGGTCGTGCCCACCCCCACCTCGCTGTCGGCGAAGATGTAGCCGCCCGATTGCTTGACGATGCCGTAGGCGGTGGACAGGCCCAGCCCGGTGCCCTCGCCCGGCTTCTTGGTGGTGAAGAACGGCTCGAAGATCTTGTCGAGCTTGTCGGCGGGGATGCCGATGCCGCGATCGGAGACGCGGATCACGGCGTAGCAGCCCGCCGGCATCTCCACCCGGCCGCGCACGAGGGGCGCGTCGAGGCGGTCCATGTCGGTCTCCACCTCGATCTGTCCGCCATCGGGCATGGCGTCGCGGGCGTTCACGACCAGGTTCATGATCACCTGTTCGAGCTGGCGGCGGTCGGCGCGCACCCGCCGCAGGTCGCGGCGGTGGTGGAAGGAGAGCCGCACCCGCTCGCCCACGAGGCGGTTCAGCAGGTGGGTGAGGTCCGACAGCGTGGCCCGCAGGTCGATCGATTCGGGGCGCAGGTTCTGCTTGCGCGAATAGGCCAGCAGCTGGCGCACCAGGCTCGCCGCGCGGTTGGCGTTCTGGTTGATCTGGTCGAGGTCGGAGAAATCCGGGTCGCCGGGATCGTGGCGCATCAGCAACAGGTCGCAATGGCCGTTGATCGCCGTCAGGAGATTGTTGAAATCGTGCGCGATCCCGCCGGCGAGCTGGCCGATCGCGTGCATCTTCTGGCTCTGGACGAATTGCGCCTCGAGGGTCTTGAGCTCGGTGGCGTCGTTCAGCACCCCGACCAGCCGTGCCTCGCCGTCGCGGCGCACGCCGTCGAGGGTGATCTGGATGTAGGTGTCCTTGCCCGGCCGGACCGCGCGCACGACCTCGGGGCGGTGGACGGCGCGCCCGGCGAAAGCATCGTCGAGCCAGTCCATGATCGGCCGGCCCAGCCCCTCCACCAGGCGGGAGAGCAGGACGCGCTCCTCGGGGCCGACGCCGAGCAGCGCGCGCGCCGCGGCGTTGGCGACGATCACGGCGCCGGTGTCGTCGAGCTCGATCAGGGGCACCGGCAGGGCGTCCACGTCGCGGGCCCGCCCGCGCCCCGCGCCCGCGCCGTCCGGGGGGCCGATCCGCCACAGGAGGTCGCTGTGGCCCACCCGCGTCACCGTCAGCGTGCCCTCGGGGCCCGCGGGCAGGGCCCGGGCGGCCCGCCCCTCCCCCAGCGCGCGGCCGCGCAGCGCCGCCAGCGCCTGGTCGGGATCGGCCAGCGCCCGGGCGAGGCGGATGTCGAAGTCGCGCTCGCCCGCGGCGTTGCGCCACAGCAGCGTGCCGGCGGCGTCGGTCAGCAGCACCGGATCGGCGCCCGCGCCGTCGGTCGCGCGCAGCAGCGTCATCATGCCGCGGCGCAGGAGCCGGCGGCGGGCGCCCATCGCGACGATCACGATCGCCACGGTGAAGAGCGTCGAGGAGATCGCCGCGGCGACCAGCCCGCCGGTCGCGCCGGGCAGGAAGAGCGCCGCGATGGCCCCCAGCACCGCCAGCACCACGAGGGGCGCGGCGTGGCCGACATGCGCGGCGGCGGTGGCGTCTGGTGTCACTCGGATTTCTGTCATGACGCTGGTCGGCCCCCTGGTGCGTCGTGACCCTGGGCCGGCTTGCGTTAACACAGCGTTAATCAAGATCCGCCCGCAGCACGGCGGCATAGAAGCCGTCGCCGCCGTCGAGGGGGGTGAGGCGGCGCTCCGCCTCGGGGCGGAACCGCGGCAGGGGCGCGGCACGGACCCGGTCGCCGTTCTCGGCCTCGAGCAGGGAACAGGTGGCGTAGACGAGCGCGCCGCCGGGGGCCACGCGCGCGGCGGCGCCGGCCAGGACCCGGTCCTGCAGCGCCATCAGCTCGGCCAGGCGGTCGGGGGAGAAGCGGATCTTGCCCTCGGGGCTGCGGCGCCAGGCGCCGCTGCCCGAGCAGGGCGCGTCGACCAGCACCACGTCGTAGGCGGGCGCGAGGTCGCCGGCCGCCACCCGCTCGACCGACCTGCCGGCGCGCGCGGCGCGCGCCGGCAGGTCGCGCATCCGCGCCGGATCGGCGTCGTGGGCGTGGTAGAGGGCGGCGTGGCGGGCGGCCATGGCGAGCGTCTTGCCGCCGCCCCCCGCGCAGTAATCGAGCACCCGCGCGGCGCCCGCGAGCGGCACCATGTCGGCCACCGCCTGGCTGGCGGCGTCCTGCACCTCCACCAGGCCGTCGCGGTAGGCGGCGGCGAGATGCACCCGCCGGGCGCCCGCCGTCACCTCGAGCGCGGTGGGCGACAGCGGATGCGGGCGGGTCTCGACCCCCTCGGCCGCGAGCGCGCGGGCCGCGCCCGCCGGGTCGGTGCGGGCGAGGTTGGCGCGCAGGAAGACGGGCGCGCGGTGGCGCAGCGCCTCGGTCACGGCGGCGCGGGCGGGGCCGAGGGCCCGATCGAGTTCGGGCAGGAGCCAGTCGGGCACATCGGGATGCGGGCCGGCCGGGGCCACGGCGCGCTCGGCCCCGGTCAGCGGCGCGGGCGCATAGCCCTGGCCGGTGAAGAGCGTGTCGGGGTCGATGCCGCGGTCGCGCAGGAGGCCGATCATCCGCGCGCGCCCGTCCGTGCCGCCGCCCGACGCCGCCGCGCTCCACCACCGGCGGAGGGCGTCGAAGACGTGGTCGCGCACCGCGGCGCGGTCCTTGGACCCGGCATGGCGGGCGCCGCGCGCCCAGCGCGTCAGGACGCGCTCGGCCGGTTCCCCGGCGGCGATGCGGTCGAGCAGATCGGCCGCCGCCTGGACGCGGGCGCCCGGCGTCACCGGGCGCCGCCCGGGCGCGGGGCGGGACGGGGCGCCGTCATCTGGCGGGACCGGGGCGCGGCCCTAGCCCATCCGGTAATTGGGCGATTCCCGCACGATCTGGACATCGTGGACGTGGCTTTCCTTCAACCCGGCATTGGTGATGCGGACGAAGCTGCAGGCGCCGCTCCGCATCTGCTCGACCGTGGCGCAGCCGGTATAGCCCATCGCGGCGCGCAGGCCGCCCACCAGCTGGTGGATCACCGTGCTGGCCGTGCCCTTGTAGGGGACCTGCCCCTCGATCCCCTCGGGCACCAGCTTGTCGGAGGCGGCGTCCTTCTGGAAGTAGCGGTCGGCCGAGCCGCGGGCCATGGCGCCGAGCGACCCCATGCCGCGATACGCCTTGAACGAGCGGCCCTGGTAGAGGATCATCTCGCCCGGGCTCTCGTCGGTGCCGGCGAGCATGGAGCCCACCATCGCGCTGGAGGCCCCGGCGGCGATCGCCTTGGCGAAATCGCCCGAGAACTTGATCCCGCCATCGGCGATGATCGGCACGTCGCCCGCCCCCGCGACCGTGTCCATGATCGCGGTCAGCTGCGGCACGCCGACGCCGGCGACCATCCGGGTGGTGCAGATCGAGCCCGGGCCGATCCCGACCTTGACCGCGTCGGCGCCCGCGTCGATCAGTGCGCGCGCGGCCTCGGCGGTGGCGATGTTGCCGGCGATCACCTGCACCTCGTTCGACATCTTCTTCACCCGCGTCACCGCCTCGGCGACGCTGGCGGAATGGCCGTGGGCGGTGTCGATGACGACGATGTCCACGCCCGCATCGACCAGCGCCTCGGAGCGCTCGAAGCCGGCATCGCCGACCGTGGAGGCGGCCGCGACGCGCAGCCGGCCGAGGCCGTCCTTGCAGGCGGCGGGGTTCAGCACCGCCTGCTCGGTGTCCTTGAGCGTCAGCAGGCCGGTGAGCTTGCCGCCCGCGTCGGTGACGAGCAGCTTCTCGATCCGGCGGGCCTTCATCAGGTTCTTGGCCTCCTCGAGGTCGGCGGGCTCGGTCAGGACGGCGAGGCGATCCTTCGTCATCACCGCGTGGACCGGCGTCGCCTCGTCGGTGGCGAAGCGCATGTCGCGGTTGGTGAGGATCCCCACCACCCGGCCGCCCTCGTCGACGACCGGAAAGCCGGTGACGCGGAACCGCTCCTGCAGGGCCTTGGCGTCGGCCACGGTCTGGCCGGGGGTCAGGGTGATGGGGTTGTAGACAATGCCGCTCTCGAACCGCTTGACGCGGCGGACCTCGTCGGCCTGCTCCTCGACCCCGAGATTGCGGTGCACGACGCCGATCCCGCCGGCCTGGGCCATGGCGATGGCCATCCGCGCCTCCGTCACCGTGTCCATCGCCGAGGAGAGGAGCGGGATGTTCAGCGTGATCTCGCGCGTCGCCCGGGTGCGGGTGTCGGCGGTCGAGGGCAGGACCGAGGATGCGGCGGGCTGCAGCAGGACATCGTCGAAGGTGAGGGCCTCGCGAATCTCCATGGGGTCTCCTCCGGAGGTCTCGTTTGGCGCGTCCCTATCTCATGGGCCGGACGGGAAGGAAAGCCCCGGCGCGGGCGGGGCGGGCGCCGGTCAGCCCCAGGCGGACAGGAGCGGCCCCTCCGCCCCGAAGACCGGATCGGTCCCGGGCCGGGGCACGTCGCGGAGCGCGGCGCGGGCGGCCGCGTCCGCCGGCCCGGCGCGGTCGCCGCGCGTCGTGGTGAACGCCTCCTGCCCGGGGGGATAGGCGCCGCAGACCGCGAAGCCGTCGCCGGCGGCGGCACGGCAATGGCCGGTCCCCGCGGGCAGGACCAGGACATCGCCGGCCTCCACCCGGACCGCCCCGCGGGAGGGGCCGCCGAGGATCAGGTCGGCCCAGCCGGCCACGCAGCCCAGCGCCTCGTGCGCGTCGGGGTGGAAATGGTGGTAGTCGAAGACCGACCCCGTCCAGGTGCCGCCCCAGCCGTTCGCGCGGAAGAGCGCCTCCATTGCCCGCGGGGCGAGCGGGGCCGCCACCGCGCCGGCCATGACGAGGACGGGCAGGTCGGGGTGGTTCGGGACGGCGCCGTCGGGGCCGAAGGCGAGGTGCCGGATCGTCGCGTCGTCGCGCGGGCGGGCGGTGTCGGTGGGGTCGGTCATGGGCGGTCTTCCTGTGGGGCCGGGTCCAACGGGGCGGCCCGCGGTCGGGGTCCGCGCCGCCGGGATCCGGCGCCCGTTGCGCGGCCCCGGGGGGTCGCGCGCCCATCCGGGCGAAAGCCGGTTTCCAATTCTGCGCGAACTTTCTATTGTCGACCCGACCCTTCAAGCCGGAGCGCCAGATGGCCCGCACGATCGACTACGGTAACCTGATGCACGCCGCCATGCGCGGCCTGATCCGGAAGATCCTGTCGGATGTGCAGCGCGACGGGCTGCCGGGGGAGCACCATTTCTTCATCACCTTCGACACGCTGCACCCCGACGTGGAGATCGCCGACTGGCTGTCGGACCGTTATCCGGGCGAGATGACCGTGGTGATGCAGCACTGGTACGACGGCCTGGAGATCAGCGACGAGGGCTTCTCGGTCACGCTGAACTTCGGCGAGACGCCGGAGCCGCTCTATATCCCGTTCGAATCGATCCGCACCTTCGTCGACCCGTCGGTGGAATTCGGCCTGCGCTTCGAGAGCCAGGAGGGAGAGGGCGACGGCGCCGCGATGATCGAGATCGACGACGGCGCCGAGGACGAGGAGGGGGCGGAGCCGGCCCCCAAGGAGGCCGAGATCGTCAGCCTGGACAAGTTCCGCAAGTAGACGCGGGACCGCGCCCGCGCTATTGCGGCGGCAATTCTGGCCACGGAGACGCGCGCGCATGACCGACACCCGCACCGAGACGGACAGCTTCGGCCCCCTGGAGGTTCCGGCAGACAGGTACTGGGGCGCCCAGACCCAGCGGTCGATCGGCAATTTCCCCATCGGCTGGGAACGCCAGCCGGTCGCCATCGTGCGGGCGCTGGGCGTCATCAAGCGGGCCTGCGCGGAGGCCAACAAGGCCAGCGGCAAGCTGGAGGCGCGGCTCGCCGACGCGATGATCGAGGCCGCGCAGGAGGTGATCGACGGGAAGCTCGACGACCATTTCCCGCTGGTCGTCTGGCAGACCGGGTCGGGCACCCAGTCGAACATGAACGCCAACGAGGTGGTGTCGAACCGCGCCATCGAGATGCTGGGCGGCGAGATGGGCTCGAAGGACCCCGTCCATCCCAACGACCATTGCAACATGGGGCAATCGTCGAACGACACGTTCCCCACCGCGATGCATATCGCCACCGCGATGACGGCGCGCGACGTGCTGATCCCGGGGCTGGAGAAGCTGGCCGCCGCGCTGGAGACGAAGGCGGAGGCGTTCAAGGACATCATCAAGATCGGGCGCACCCACACGATGGACGCCACGCCCCTGACGCTGGGGCAGGAATTCTCCGGCTATGCCCATCAGGTGCGGATGGGGATCGAGCGGGTGAAGGGCGCCCTGCCCCGCATCCACCAGCTGGCCCAGGGCGGCACGGCGGTGGGCACCGGCCTGAACACGCGCGCCGGCTGGGCCGAGGAGGTGGCCGAGACGATGGGCCGCATCACCGGCCTGCCCTTCGAGACGGCGCCGAACAAGTTCGAGGCGCTGGCCAGCCACGACAGCATGGTGGAGATGTCGGGGGCGCTGAAGACGGTGGCGGCCAGCGTCTTCAAGATCGCGAACGACATCCGCCTCCTGGGGTCGGGGCCGCGCTGCGGGCTGGGCGAGCTGATGCTGCCCGAGAACGAGCCGGGCAGCTCGATCATGCCGGGCAAGGTGAACCCCACCCAGGTGGAGGCGATCACCCAGGTGGCGGCCCATGTCATGGGCAACGACGCCGCCGTGGGCTTCGCCGGCAGCCAGGGGCAGTTCGAGCTGAACGTGTTCAAGCCGATGATCGCCTACAACGTGCTGCAATCCATGCAGCTTCTGGGCGATGCGGCGACGGCCTTCACCGACAATTGCGTGGCGGGCATCGAGGCCGACGAGGAGCGGATCGGCCGGCTGATGCGCGAGAGCCTGATGCTGGTGACCGCGCTCGCCCCCACGATCGGCTACGACAACGCGACCAAGGTGGCCAAGACCGCGCACAAGAACGGCACGACCCTGAAGGAGGAGGCGGTCAATCTCGGCTTCGTGGATGCCGAGACCTTCGAGGAGGTGGTGCGCCCCGAGCAGATGATCGGACCGAAATCGTGACCCGGATCGTGAACCTGAACCGGGCGCGGAAATCCCGCGCCCTGATCGCGGCGCGCAAGGCGGCCGACGAGAACGCGGTCAAGTTCGGCCGCAGCCGGGCCGACCGCACGCGGCTGGAGGCGGAGGCCCGGAAGCTGCGCGCCGCGCTCGAGGGTCACAAGCGGGAGACATGAGCGGCCCGCCGGTCAAGCATTCGCTGTCGCTCAGGGGGCACCGCACCTCGGTCTCGCTCGAGGACCCGTTCTGGATCGAGTTCCGCCGCATCGCCGCCCGCGAGGGGCGCGCGCTGAACGACCTGGCCGCCGAGATCGACGCCGCCCGCGCCCCGGAGGTCGGGCTGGCCTCGGCGATCCGGGTCTTCGTGCTGGAGCGGGTGCGGGCCGAGCGCGATCAGCCGAGCAGCGCCAGCGCCGGGAACGTCTCCAGGAGCCAGTAGGAAAAGGCCGAGAAGGCCCCGGTCAGAAGCGCCAGCCCGACGAGGAGGAGGAGCGCGCCCATCGCCTTCTCGATCGCGCCCATGTGCCGCTTCAGCCGGTTCAGGACGCCGGTGGCCTTCTGCAGGAAGATCGCCGCCAGCAGGAACGGGATGCCCAGCCCCGCGGCATAGACCGCCAGGAGCGTGGTGCCGCGGGCGAGGTCGGCCTCGGAGGCCGCCATGCTGAGGATCGCGCCCAGTTGCGGGCCGATGCAGGGGGTCCAGCCGAAGGCGAAGGCGAGGCCCAGGACATAGGCGCCCAGCGCCGAGCCGCCCCGCTCGCCCGCGTCGAGCCGCGCCTCGCGGTCGAGGAGGGGGATGCGGAAGACGTTCAGGAAATGCAGCCCGAAGACGATGACCACCACGCCGGACATCCGCGCGAAGAGGGTCTGGTACTGCAGGAAGAAGGCGCCGAAGGCCGAGGCGGTGAAGCCCAGCAGCAGGAAGACCGTCGAGAGGCCGAGGACGAAGAACAGGGCCGGCAGGATCGCCCGCCGGCCCCTGTCGGAGGGGTCGTTGAGCGTCACCCCGCCCATATAGGCCAGGTAGGGCGGCACGATCGGCAGCACGCAGGGGCTGAGGAACGACAACAGCCCCGCGGCGAGCGCGATGGCCATGGCCGGCAGCAGCGCCGCGTCGATGATGTCGAAGCCGATCATGCCCCTCCCCTATCCCAGGCGGGCGGGCGCGTCACGCCGGCCGCGCCTCACATCCCCGTGGCGCCGGCTGGACAAGCGCGCCGGCCCGCGCGATAGGCGGGGGCCATGGACCACGACGCCGACCTCGACGCGATCGGGCTGCTCTGCCCCCTGCCGGTGCTGAAGGCGCGCAAGCGGCTGCAGGCGCTCGCCCCCGGCCAGGTCCTGCGGATCCGGGCCGACGATCCGGCCGCGGTGGTGGACGTGCCGCATTTCTGCGCCGAGGGCGGCCACGACCTGCTGGCCGTCGAGGAGGCGGGGGCGGCGCGGCATTTCCTGGTCCGCAAGGGTCAGGGCCGCGGCGCGTAGGCGAGCGGCCCCGAGGGCGCCCCGAGCGTGACCCACGGCGCCTGCGTCGTGGGCGCGAGCGGCAGGCGCGGCACGGTCGCGGTGCGCGCCACCCGCACCGGCCAGGGATGCGGGCAGCCCCGCAACGGCGCCGACCACGGCCCTGCCCCGGCCTCCCGCACCGCGGCGCAGAGCGTGCCGTCCGACATCCGCGCCGTCACCGTGTCGCGATAGAGCGTCACCTGCCGCGGCACGGCCGCCCCCGCGCCGCCCCGCATCGTCCCCGCGCCGCCCGGCCCGGGCGGCGGCGGCGCGGCGCAGCCGGCCAGAAGGAGCAGCAGGGTCGGCAGGGCGGCGCGCAGGAGCATGGTCGGACCTTCGATCACAGGGGCCAGATCAGCGGAATGGCGAGGCTCGCCGATACCGCGAGCAGCAGGTTCATCGGGATCCCGACCTTGAGGTAGTCTGTGAAGCGGTAGCCGCCGGGGCCGAAGACCAGCGTGTTGGTCTGGTAGCCGATCGGGGTGGAGAAGGCCGAGGAGGCCGCGAACATCACCGCCACCACCAGCGGGCGCGGATCGTGGCCGAGCGAGAGGGCGAGCTCGATCGCGATGGGCGTCAGGATCACGCCCACGGCGTTGTTCGACACCATCTCGGTCAGGACCGAGGCCATGAGGTAGACGGCGAAGACCACGAGCGCCGGCGGCAGCGCCGCGAGGCCCGGCGCGATCGTCTCGGCCACCAGCGCGACCGCGCCCGATTCCTGCAGCCCCACGCCGACCGCGAGCATCGCGAAGATGAGGGCGAGCAGGCGCCCCTCGACGAAGGAGAACGCCTCGTCGGCATCGACGCAGCGGCCGAGCAGGATCACCGCGACGGCGACCACGGCGAGGCCCAGGATCGGCGCCACGTCGAGCGCCGACAGCACCACCACCGCGGCGAGCGCGCCGATCGCGATGGGCGCGCGGGCGCGGCGATAGGCCTGCTCGGTCGGGTGCGAGATGTCGATGAGGTCCATGTCGGTGGCGAGCCGGCGGATGTCGCCCGGCGCCCCCTCCAGCAGCAGGGTGTCGCCGACGCGGACCACCACCTCGTCGAGCTGGCGGCCGATATTCTGGTTCCGCCGGTGCACCGCCAGCGGATAGACCCCGTAACGGCGCCGCAGCCGCATCGCGCCCAGCGACCGGCCGATCATCCGGCAGCCCGGCGTGATCAGCACCTCGACGGTCGCCGTCTCGACCGAGGAGAGGCGATCGACGCCGCGCAGGTCCTTGTTGCGCTTGAGGCTGAGCAGTTCGGCCATCTCGGTCCTGAGGACGACGCGGTCGCCCTCGCGCAGTTCGACCGAGCCGAGATCGCGGCGCAGCGACGCGTCGCCGCGCAGGACGTCGATGACGCGGCCGCCCTCGCGGCGGAACATGTCCACCTCGAGCACCTTGCCGCCCACGAGCGACGAGCCCTCGGGGATCGCGACCTCGGTGAAGTACTTCATCCGCCGGCGGTCGTTCAGCATGCCGCTGAGCGAGTCCCGCGAGGGCAGCAGCCGCCGACCGACGAAGGCGAGATAGGCCCCGCCGACGGCGATCTGGACGAGGCCCAGGGGCGCGATCTCGAAGATCGAGAACGGGGCGAGGCCCTGGCTGCGCGCGACGCCGTCGACGAGCAGGTTCGTCGAGGTCCCAATCAGCGTCAGCGTGCCGCCGAGGATGGCGGCGTAGGAGAGCGGGATCAGCACCTTGGAGGGCTGCACGTTCATCCGCTTGGCGAGCTGGGTGAAGACCGGGATCATCACCACCACGACGGGGGTGTTGTTCATGAAGGCCGAGCCGACCGAGACGGCGGCCAGGGACTGGACGAGCGTCTTTCTGGGGCGGCGCGCGGCGCGGCTGTCGGCCAGTTCGGTCAGGTATTGCAGCGCCCCGGTCCGCACCAGCCCGCCCATGATCAGGAACATCGCCGCGATGGTCCAGGGGGCGGGGTTCGACAGCACCGCCAGGGCGGCGTCGTAGGGCAGCAGCCCCACGGCGAACATCGCCGCCGCGCCGGCGATCGCGACCACCTCGGTGGGATAGCTCTCGCGCGCGAAGAACGCGAACATCACCAGCACGATGGCGAAGGCCACCAGGGCGCTGGCGGCGGGGGAGAGGGCAATCTCGATCATGTCTCCCAACCGGCGGGGGCCAACCGGGGGAGAATACCCCGTCGCCCGCGCGGCGCAAGCAACCCGTTCGCCCCTGGAGGACGCGAATTTTCGACGAAAATTCGGGCCCGCGGTCAGGCGGGCGACAGGCGGCCGCCGCGGCGGATCATCCGCACCGAGGCGGCGCGGCCGGTGGCCTCGTCCGTCTCCACCAGCAGGCCCGACAGCGTCGCCTCGCCGCGGGCGGGCTCGAACCGGGCCTTCGGCATGCCGGTGAGGAACCGGCGCAGCGGCTCCTCCTTGTCCATGCCGATGACGCTGTCGTAATCGCCGCACATGCCCGCATCGCTCTGATAGGCGGTGCCGCCGGGCAGGATCATCGCGTCGGCCGTGGGCACGTGGGTATGGGTGCCCACCACCATCGAGGCGCGGCCGTCGCAGAAATGGCCCATCGCCATCTTCTCGGACGTGGCCTCGCAATGCATGTCGACGATCGCGGCCTGCACCGCGCCGCCCAGCGGGGCGTTCCGCAGCACCGGCTCGATCGCGGAGAAGGGATCGTCGAAGGGCCGCTTCATGAACACCTGGCCCAGCGCCTGGGCCACCAGGACGCGGCGGCCGCGCGCCGTTTCGAAGATCCGCGCGCCGCGCCCCGGCGCGACCTTGGAATAGTTCAGCGGCCGGACGATCCGCGGCTCGGCCTCGGCGAACTGGAGCATCTCCTTCTGGTCGAAGGCGTGGTCGCCCAGCGTCACGGCGTCGGCCCCGGCCGCCAGCAGGAGCCGGGCGTGTTCGGGCGAGAGGCCGGCGCCGTTGGTCGCGTTCTCGCCGTTGATCACGCAGAACTCGACGTCGAGTTCCGCCTTGAGCGGCCCCAGCCGCTCCTGGATGGCGGTCCGGCCCGCCCGGCCCATCACGTCGCCGAGGAAAAGCAGTCGCATGGGCGCCTGCCTAGTCCGCCGGGCGGGGTGGCTCAAGCACATTGAGTTCGGCGCGGGCCCGGCCTAAGGCTCTGCCCGCCTGGACATCGGAGCCGCCATGACCCGCCATCTTCTCGCCGCCGCCCTCCTCTTCTTCGCCCTGCCGGCAACCGCGCACGACTACGCCCTCGGCGCGCTGCGGGTCGATCATCCGGTGGTCTACGCCGCGCCCCCGACGGCGCGGGCCGCGGCCGGGTACATGACGATCGCGAATTCCGGCGACACCCCCGACCGTCTGACCGGCATCGCCATCGATGCCGGGGACGCGCGCGCCGAGATCCACCGCTCGGCCATGCGGGACGGGGTGATGACGATGGAGGAGGCCGGCGCGGTCGAGATCCCGGCCGGCGGCGAGGCGGCGCTGGCCCCG
Source organism: uncultured Paracoccaceae bacterium (assembly GCA_947487205.1). Taxonomy (GTDB): domain Bacteria; phylum Pseudomonadota; class Alphaproteobacteria; order Rhodobacterales; family Rhodobacteraceae; genus Palleronia. The sequence continues at coordinate 61,500 of CANKVU010000021.1, forward strand.
GGCGGCTACCACGTGATGATCCTGGGCCTGCCCGCCGCCCCCCGGGAGGGCGAGACCATCGACGCCACCCTGACCTTCGAGCGGGCCGGCAAGGTCGACGTGACGTTCCACGTCGAGGCCCGCCCGGCCGCCGGGCAGGAGCAGGACCATTCCCGCCACTGACCCTCAGGGGCGGATGACCTCGCGCTCGGTGACGATCAGGTCGAGGGGCGCGTCGGTCGGCTCCTGCGGCAGGTCGCCCGCCTCCTGCGCCGCATAGGCGAAGCCGATGGCGACCGCGCGCCCCCGCGCGCGGAGCCCGGCGAGCGTGCGGTCGTAGAAGCCGCCGCCATAGCCGAGCCGCCCGCCCCGCCGGTCGAAGGCCACCAGCGGCACGATCAGCACCTCGGGGACGTGCCAGCGCCCGTCGGCGGGCACCATCGCGCCGAACGGGCCGGCATTCATCGCCGCCCCCGGCGTCCATTCGCGGAAGGCGAGCGGGCTCTCCGGTGCCGCGATCACCGGCAGGCAGACCGGGCCGAAGGGCGCCATCGCCGCCATCGCCGGCATCGGGTCGATCTCGGACCGGATGGCGGCGTAGCCGGCGAGCGTCCGGCCCCGGTAGGGCCGCAGCGCCCCGATCAGCAGATCCGCCGCCCCCGGCCCCGCCGCCGCATGCGCCTGGCGCCGCCGCGCGAAGGCCGCCTGCCGCGCCGCCGCCTTGGCGCTCACAGCAGGATCAGGCCGGTCAGGCCCAGGAAGGCGAAGAAGCCCACCACGTCCGTCACCGTCGTCACGAAGGTGCCGGAGGCTAGCGCGGGATCGATCCCGAACTTGTCGAGCACGATCGGCACCATCACGCCGGCCAGTCCCGACACGACGAGGTTGATGACCATGGCCAGCGCGATCACCACCCCCAGCGTGACGTTGCTGAACCACAGCGCGCCGATGATGCCGATGATCACCGCGAAGGCGGCGCCGTTCAGAAGACCCGCCACCGTCTCGCGCCGCACGACCCGCCAGGCGTTGGAGCCGGTCAGGTCGCGGGTGGCGATGGCGCGCACCGCGACGGTCATGGATTGGGTGCCGGCGTTGCCGCCCATGGAGGCCACGATCGGCATCAGCACCGCGGCGGCGACCACGGCGGCCAGCACGTCCTCGAACTGGGCGATGACGAGGGAGGCCAGGATCGCGGTGGCGAGATTGACGAGCAGCCAGGGAAAGCGCTGGCGCACGATCTGCAGGGTGCGGTCGGCGATCGATTCGTCGCCCACGCCGGCGAGCAGCAGCAGGTCCTCCTCGTTCTCGCGGCTGAGCACGATCATCGCGTCGTCGATGGTGATGACGCCGACGAGGCGGTTGTCCTCGTCCACCACCGGCGCCGAGATCAGGTGGTACTGGTTGAACGCATAGGCCACGTCCTCCTCGTCCTGGGTGGCGGGGATGGTGCGGAACCCGTCCTCCTGCAGGTCGCGCAGGCGCGTCACCCGGTCCGAGGACATGACCTTGCCCAGCGTCACGTGGCCGATCGGGCGGTAGCGGGGATCGACGAGGACGATGTGGTAGAACTGCTCGGGCAGGTCGAGCGAGGCGCGCATGAAGTCGATCGCGTCGCCCACCGTCCAGTGCTCGGGCGCGGCCACGACCTCGCGCTGCATGAGCCGCCCGGCCGAGCCCTCGGGGAAGGAGAGCGCCCGTTCGATCGCCATCCGGTCGGGGCGTTCCAGCGCATCGAGGATCGCCTCCTGCTGGGGGTCGTCGAGCGTTTCGAGCAGGTCGACCACGTCGTCGGATTCGAGCTCCCGCACCGCCTTGGTCAGCACCGCGGGCGACAGCGTCTCGATCACGTCCTCGCGGATCGATTCGTCGAGTTCGGAGAGGATCCCGCCGGCGAATTCGGGGCCGTAGATGTGAATGAGCTTGTGGCGCGGCCCCTCGTCCATCTGCTCCAGGAGGTCGGCGATGTCGGCGGGATGGAGGTGCTCCATCGCGGCAAGGAGCGCGGCGCGATCCTCGGCCTCGACCGCCTCGCGGACCTCGCGCATCGTGTCCCGGTTGAGCGCGTAGGCGTCGTCGTCCTCGACCTCGGCAACGTCTTTGACGGGATCGGCCATGGGCGGTCCTCCGGGAGATGGGGCGGGCTGTCGGCGTCCGTTTAGGCCATGGCCGGGGGCCGGGCCAGAGGCAGGTGCCTTTTCACCGCCCGCCGGGGCATTTATGGCGGGGCGATCGTCTTGCCCCCGGGGAGGTTTCATGGACCGGATCGTCACCGGACAGCTGCTGCGCTTCGCCGCCGACCCGTTCGCCGGCGCCCCGCCCGCCGAGACGGTCCGCCACGACGCCCGGGGCGCGGTGCTGATCGCCGAGGGCCGGATCGCCGCCGCCGGGCCCGTCGACGAGATCGCCGCGCGCGCGCCCGGCGCGGCGCGCGTCGACATGGGCGACCGGCTGATCCTGCCCGGCTTCGTCGACGCGCACATGCACTACCCCCAGACGGGGATCGTCGCCAGCTGGGGCAAGCGCCTGATCGACTGGCTGGAGACCTATACCTTTCCCGGGGAGATGCGGCTGGCCGATCCCGACCATGCCCGCGCCCAGGCCGAGCTGACGCTGGACCTGGCGCTCGCCCACGGGACGACGAGCCTGGCGAGTTTCGGCACGATCCACGCCCACAGCGCGGACGCGTTCTTCGCCGCCGCCGCGGCGCGCGGCATGGCCGTCGCCGCCGGGCGCACCTGCATGGACCGCAACGCGCCGGAGGGCCTGCACGACGACGCGGCCTCGGCCCATGACGAGAGCGCGGCGCTGATCGCGCGCTGGCACGGCCGGGGGCGCGCGCGCTACGCCATCACGCCGCGCTTCACGCCCACGTCGAGCCCCGCCCAGCTGGAGGCGCTGGGCGCGCTCTGGGCCGCGAACCCCACCTGCCTGATGCAGACCCACCTGTCCGAACAGGTCGACGAGGTGGCCTGGGTGCGAGAGCTGGAGCCCTGGGCGCGCGATTACCTGGACACCTACGAGCGCCACGGGCTGATCGGGCCGGGCGCGCTCTTCGGCCACGCGATCCACCTGGAGCCGCGCGAGCGGGAGCGGCTGGCCGAGAGCGGCTCGGCGGTGGTGCATTGCCCGACCTCGAACACGTTCATCGGATCGGGCCTGTTCGATTGCGCGCGGACGGTCGCGGACGGCATCCGGGTGGGGCTGGCCACCGACACGGGCGGCGGCTCGTCCTTCTCGATGCTGCGGACGATGGCGGCGGCCTACGAGATCGGCCAGCTGGCGGGCACCGCGCTCCATCCCGCGCAGCTTCTGTGGCTGGCCACCGAAGGCTCGGCCCGGGCGCTGCGGATGGAGGCCGAGATCGGCACCCTGGCGGCGGGCAGCGCGGCGGACCTGGTGGCGCTCGACCTCGGCTCCACCCCCGCGATCGCGCAGCGCCGCGCGCGGGCCGAGGACATCTGGGAGGCGCTGTTCCCGACCATCATGATGGGCGACGACCGCGCCGTGGCGGGCGTCTGGGTGGCCGGGGAGCGGCGGATCTGAGCGGTCAGCAGCCCTCGGCCAGGACCAGCACCCAGCGGTCGCCCTCGCCGGCCAGGCCGTAATAGCGCGCCTCGGGCCAGAGCAGGTTGCGCCGATGCGCGGGCGAGGCCATCCAGGCCGACACGGCGCCGCGCCCCGAGGGCAGGCCCCAGGCGACGTTCTCGACCCCGCGGCCGCAGCCCTCGGCGCGCAGGCGCTGGCTGTGGGTCGATCCGTCGGAGCCGCGATGCCCGTATCCGCCGGTGCGGGCCAGGTCGCGCGCGTGGCGACGCGCGGCGCTCTCCGCGCGGGCCGATTCGCGCACCGGCGCGAGGCCGGCGGCGCGGCGCACCATGTTCACGCTGTCGGCGGGCAGCGCGCCCGCGGCCAGCATGGCGGTGGGGGCCTCTCCGGCCTGGGCGCAGGCCGACAGGAGCAGCAGGGCCAGCAATCGCGCGATCACGCATCCTCCATCAGGTCGCGGGCCAGCCGGCGCTGCTCCCGAAGCACGGCGGGCAGATCGAGGGTCTCGATCCGCCCGTCGCGCACAACCTGACGGCCGTCGATGAAGGTATGCTTAACGCGCGCGGGCCCGGCGAGCAGGATCGCGGCCGGGTCCCACAGGCCCGCCGCCTCGGCCCCCGTGAGGTCCCAGATCGCCACGTCGGCCCGCATCCCCGGCGCGAGCGCGCCGCAATCGTCGCGGCCGAGCACCCGCGCGCCCCCCAGGGTGGCGAGGTCCAGCGCGGCGCGGGCCGACAGGGCGCCCGGCCCGGCGGCGACGCGCTGAAGCAGCATCGCCCAGCGCGCCTCGGCCACGAGATTGCCCGCGTCGCTGGAGGCCGAGCCGTCGACGCCGAGCCCGACCGCCACGCCGGCGGCGCGCATCGCGGCGACGGGGGCGATGCCCGAGCCCAGGCGGCAATTCGAGCAGGGGCAATGCGCGACGCCCGTGCGGCTGCGGGCGAAGAGGTCGATCTCGGCCGCGTCGAGGCGGACGCAATGGGCGTGCCACACGTCGTCGCCGGTCCAGCCCAGATCCTCGGCGTATTGCCCGGGGCGGCAGCCGAACCGCTCCAGGCTGAAGGCCACGTCCTCGTCGTTCTCGGCCAGGTGGGTATGCAGGCGCACGCCCTTGTCGCGGGCGAGGAGGGCCGCGTCGCGCATCAGCTCGCGGCTGACCGAGAAGGGCGAGCAGGGCGCGACGCCGACCCGGCACATGGACCCCGGCCGGGGATCGTGGAAGGCGTCGATGACCCGCAGGCAATCGTCGAGGATCGCGGCCTCGTCCTCCACCAGGGCGTCGGGGGGCAGCCCGCCCCGCGAGCGCCCGATCGACATGGCGCCGCGGGTGGGATGGAAGCGCAGGCCGATCTCGGCCGCAGCGGCGACGGTGTCGTCGAGCCGGGCGCCGTTCGGGAAGAGGTAGAGGTGGTCGGCGGTGGTGGTGCAGCCCGACAGCGCCAGTTCGGCCAGCCCCGTCAGAGCCGAGACGCGGATATGGTCGGGCCCCATCCGCGCCCAGATCGGATAGAGGGCGGTGAGCCACCCGAAGAGGGCCGCGTCCTGCGCGGCGGGGACGGCCCGGGTCAGGGTCTGGAACAGGTGGTGGTGGGTGTTGACCAGGCCCGGGGTGACGAGGCAGCCGCGCGCCGCGACGATCCGGGCGCCGTCGGGGGCGAGGCGCGGGCCGATCTCGGCCACGGTGCCGTCGCGCAGGCGCAGGTCCGCGTCGCGATGTTCCGACCGCTCTCCGTCCATGGTGAGGATCAGGTCGGCGCCGCGGATCAGGGTGTGCTCCACGGCGCTAGGCCTCCGCGAGCAGGGCCAGCGCCTCGGCGTGGATCGCGGGATTGGCGGCGGCGACGACCCGGCCGCCCTGCGCGGCCGGACCGCCGCGCCAATCGGTGACGGTCCCGCCGGCGGCGCGGACCACCGCCATCGGCCCCTGGATGTCGTAGGGGGCGAGCCCGGCCTCGATCACCAGGTCGACCTGGCCCAGGGCCAGGAGCGCGTAGGCGTAGCAATCCAGGCCGTAGCGCGTCAGCCGGGCGCGCGCGGCGACGCGGGCGAAGGCCGCGCCTTCGTCGGGGGTGCCGACCTCGGGGAAGGTGGTCATGAGGATCGCCTCGGCCAGCGGACGGGCGGCGCGGCAGCGCAGCGGCTGCCGCCCCGCGCGGTCCTCGAGCACGGCGCCGTCCGGCCCGCCCCGGAACCGCTCGCCGATATGGGGCTGGTCGATCAGGCCCAGGATCGGGCCCGCGGCGTCCGACACCGCGACGAGAGTTCCCCAGGTCGGGGCGCCGGCGAGGTAGGCGCGGGTCCCGTCGATCGGGTCGAGCACCCAGGTCAGGCCCGAGGTCCCGGCGGCGGCGCCGTATTCCTCGCCCAGGATGGCGTCCGCGGGGCGGCGTTCTGCCAGGACCGCGCGCATCGCCCGTTCGGCGGCGCGGTCGCCCTCGGTCACCGGGTCGAAGCCCCCGTCCGCCTTGTTCCCGGCCGCCGTGCCGCGCCGGAAATGCGCCAGCGTATGCGGCCGCGCGGCATCGGCCACCGCGCCGGCGGTGGCGGTCAGGTCCGCGAGAAGGTCGGGGGAAAGGTCTGCCACCGCTGCCGCTCCGAAGGGTCCTTCGGGGCTAGGCCGCAACCGGGGCGCGGTCAAGGACCGCCCGGTGCGCGGTGGGATCTATACGTCGGAGAGCGACCGGGCCAGTTCGAAGAGGCGCCGGCGCTGGATCTCGGGGATGGAATAGTAGGAGCGCACGAGTTCCATCGCCTCCCGGTCGACCGTCAGGTCGGGCGTGCCCTCGCCGGCGACCGCGTCGTCGCCGTGCAGCCCCTCGAAGAAGAACGACACCGCCACGTCGAGCGCCTCGGCGATGTCCCACAGGCGGGAGGCGCTTATCCGGTTCATCCCGGTCTCGTATTTCTGGATCTGCTGGAACTTGATCCCGACGTTTTCTGCGAGTTGTTGTTGGGTCATCCCGAGCATCCAGCGGCGTTGCCGCACCCGTTGGCCCACATGCACATCTACCGGATGTTTCATCTGCATTCCTTACCGTTCAGAGTTGAGGCCAATGTCTACAAGCTCCGAATCTTTTCAACCTGACTGTTAAGACAGGTCGCCAGCTCCTAAGCCGGGATCGGTCAGGCATGCACGGCAACCCCACAACCAAACGGAGAGTCGCGGAAAATGGCGCAGCACGAAACTTCACGAACGCGTGCCCTCACCGTCCGGCACCATGGAACAACCCCTGTGATAAAAGACATACCACTTTTCGCCCCTGAGGAGGGGCAGATTCTGGTCCGGATCGCCGCCTGCGGGCTGAATTTCGCCGATCTCCTGATCCTCAAGGGGACCTACCAGGAGATCCCGCCCCTGCCCGTCACGCTGGGGATGGAGCTCGCCGGACGGGTCGAGGCGCTGGGACCGGGCGTCGAGGGGCTGTCGGTCGGCCAGCGCGTCGCGGTCAATCCGGGGCATGGCGGGCTGGCCGAGCGGGGCGTCTTCGACGCGGCGGCGGCGGTCCCGATCCCCGACGAGATGCCGTTCGAGGTCGCCGCCGGGTTCATGGTGGCCTACGGAACCTCGCATCTGGCGCTGACGCGGCGTGCCCGGCTCAGGGCCGGCGAGCGGCTGGTGGTGCTGGGCGCCGCCGGGGGCGTGGGCCTGACCGCGGTGGAGATCGGCGCGGCGCTGGGCGCCGAGGTGGTGGCCGTGGCGCGCGGCGCCGACAAGCTGGCCGTGGCGCGGCAGGCCGGTGCCCAGCGGCTGATCGACAGCGAGACGACCGACCTGCGCGCCGCGCTGAAGGAGATGGGCGGCGTCGACGTGGTCTACGACGCGGTGGGCGGCGCGCTGTCGGTGGCGGCCCTGCGCGCCTGCCGCCCCGAGGGCCGGGTCCTCGTCGTCGGCTTCGCGGGGGGCGAGGTGCCGCCGATCGCCGCGAACCACCTGCTGGTCAAGAATGTCGACGTGATCGGTTTCTACTGGGGCGGGTACCGGCACTTCGCCCCCCGCATCCTGTCGGATGACCTGACGGAACTTTTCCAACTGTTTCGCGATGGCAGATTGTCGCCCCATATCGGGCGGACCTTTCCCCTGTCCCGCGCCGCGGAGGCGCTCGCCTATCTCGAAAGCCGCAAATCCACCGGAAAGATCGTGGTGACGATGGATGGATGATGCCCCGCCGGCGGCAGGGCGGCGCGGACACGGCATCTGAAATGCGCGTGTTCGGGTCGCCCGCATCTTGAACGCGGCTTTGTGATCCCCGATATTTTGAAGCGTGGGCCGGCCTGTGCGCCGGCCAAGGGGAAAGCCGCAAGGAGGGTTCAATGGCGGAGTATCAAACGATCCGGACCGGGGCGCAGACGCGCGCGGCCGGGGTCGACGAGGGCCTTCGGGCCCACATGAACAAGGTCTACGGCACGATGTCCGTGGGCATGATCATCACGGCGCTGGCCGGCTGGGCGATCTCGGGCCTGGCGGTGGACGATGCCGGCCAGCTGACGCAGCTCGGCACTGCGATCTATGCCTCGCCGCTGAAATGGCTGATCATGTTCGCTCCGCTGATCATGGTCTTCGCCTTCGGGGCGGCCATCAACCGGATCTCGGCGGCGGGCGCGCAGGTGTTCTTCTATGCCTTCGCCGCGCTGATGGGCCTGTCGCTCAGCTCGATCTTCCTCGTCTTCACGGGCATGTCGATCGCCCAGACCTTCCTCGTGACGGCCATCGCCTTCGCGGCGCTGTCGCTGTGGGGCTATACCACGAAGAAGGACATCTCGGGCTGGGGATCGTTCCTGATCATGGGCGTCGTCGGCCTGATCGTGGCCTCGATCGTCAACATCTTCCTCGGCTCGCCCGCGCTCGCCTTCGCGGTGTCGGTGCTGGGGGTCCTGATCTTCGCCGGGCTGACCGCCTACGACACGCAGAAGATCAAGAACGACTACATCCAGCACGCCCAGGCGATGGACAGCGAGTGGCTGCAGAAATCGGCGATCATGGGGGCGCTGAACCTGTATCTCGACTTCATCAACCTGTTCATGTTCCTGCTCTCCTTCATGGGACAGCGCGAATAGGTTCCGTCGCAGCGGCTTGAAACGAAGGGGGCCCGCCGGTGATCCGGCGGGCCCTTTTTCGTGCGCGGGGGTCCGCTCAGCCCGGGTCGCGACGGGCGGCGCGCGGGGCGAGGCGCGGCCCGGGCGCGGCGCGCATCCGCAGGCGCTCGGCCGCGCGGAGCCGCGCCGCGACCGCCTCCACGGCCTTCCGGTCGTGACCCGAGGCGACGATCGCGGCCACGTGCTGCCCCCGGTCGCGCAGGCGTTCGAGGATCTCGTCGAGCACGGGCGGGGGCGGCAGGCCGGCCCCGCCGTCGGCCCACGGCGCCTCGATCGCCCCCTGCGGCACCACCGCGCCGGCGGGGCCAAGCATCCAGTCGCGGTGGCAGGCATTGCGCCAGCGGCAGGCGTCGCGCACCCGCGCGGCGGAAAGGTCCGCGACGGGATCGTAGAAATCCGGCGCGGCGCCGAGCGCGATGGCGGTCCGGCTGGCGGCGGCCAGCGGCAGCGCGCCCGTCCCCTCCGCCAGCGCCGCGACCGCCAGCACGCCGAGGCGGGACAGCATGTCCGGGACGAAGTCCTCCGGCGGCGCGGCCCCCGCGGCCGGCGCCAGCGCCGCGTCCATGGCCCGGCGCGGGGCGTCGAGCGGGACCTCGACCAGGGGGCAGCCGAGGGCGCGGGCGAGCGCGGCGGCCTCCGCCCGGCACTCCGCGCCGGCGCGGTCCGAGGGCAGCGGCACGCAGCGCAGGTTCGCGGGCCCCAGCGCATCGGCGGCGATGGCCGCGACGAGGGCGCCGTCGGCCCCGCCGGACAGGCCCAGCACGACGCCCGGAACCCCGACGCGGGTGCAGTGGTCGCGCAGCGCCGTGACCATGATGTGGTAATCGGCCTCGTCCGCGTCCGGGCGGGGGTCGCGGGCGCCGCGCCGGGCCCGCCAGCCCTGCTCCCCCCGGACGAAGTCGACATACCGCAGCGCGGGGGCGCAGAACGGCAGCTGGCAGGCCAGCTCGCCGCCCGGATTGAGCACGAAGGAGGCCCCGTCGCAGACCTGACCGTCCTGCCCGCCCACCATGTTGAGATAGACGAGCGGCAGCCCCGTCTCGACCGTGCGGGCGACCATGTGCGCCAGCCGCTCGTCGTGCCGGCCGCGCCGATGGGGCGAGGCGTTCGGGACCAGCAGGATCTCGGCCCCGCTTTCGGCGACGGCCTCAGCCACGTCCTCGGACAGGGCGTCGGCGCCGATGGGAGAGCCGATCCGGACCGGACCCGCCCGGTAGGGCCCCGAGATCGGGCCCGGCGCGAAGGTGGCGGTCCCGGGCGCGGCGTGCTGGAGCACGCGGGCCGTCACCGCGCCGTCCCGGCAGATCCAGTAGGCGTTGTGGAGGTCCCCCCCGTCGGCCGCGGGGGCCCCGACCGCCAGCGCCGGGCCGTCGGCGCATTCCCGCGCCAGCGCCTCCGCCGCGGCCATGGCGCGGGCGGCGACGGCGGGATCGGCCACCAGGGCGCCGGCCGGATGGCCGGTCACGCACATCTCGGGGCAGGCGACGAGGTCGGCCCCGGCGGCGCGCCCCTCCTGCCAGGCGGCGCGGATGCGGTCGGCGTTGCCGTCGATGTCGCCGGCCACGGGGCTCAGCTGCGCCAGCGTGAGGCGGAAGCGGTCGGACATGGGGGCTCTCCTGCTCTGAAGGGCCGGGATAGCAGAGCGGGCCGCGATGGACAGGGCGCGCGGGACGAAACCCGTTGCCGCCCGCCGCGCCCTTCCCTACCCTGTCCGGCCAGCGAAACGGGCGAGAGACGGGGAGGATCCGATGCGAAGGCAGATTGCCGGGCTGGCGTTCTGGGCCCTGTCCGCGGCCGCGGCGCCGGGCCAGGACGGCGGCGTGCAGATTCGCCATTATGCGGATGGCGGCGTCTACGAGGGCCAGATCGAGAGCGGCCGCCAGCACGGCCGGGGCACCTACCGCCAGCCGGACGGGTTCGAATACGAGGGCGCGTGGGAAGCCGGCGAGATCCGCGGCGAGGGCGTCGCCCGCTATCCCGGCGGGGCCGTCTACGAGGGCCGGTTCGCCGAGGGGCGGCCCGAGGGGCAGGGCCGAATCACCTGGCCCGACGGGTCGAGCTACGAGGGGTCGTGGTCGGCGGGGGCGATGGACGGCGAGGGCGTCTTCGTCGATGCCGAGGGCCGGCGCTACGAGGGCGGGTTCCGGAACGGGCGGCGCCACGGCGAGGGCCGCGTGACCGGGCCGTCCGGCCATGTCCACGAGGGCACGTGGGTCGACGGCGTGCCGCAGGGCACGGCGCGCATCGTCTATCCGGGCGGCGCCACCTACGAGGGCCAAGTCGCCGACGGCGTGCCGTCGGGAGAGGGGCGGCTGACGGCGGCCGACGGGACCGTCTATGCCGGCACCTGGCGGGACGGCGGGATCGCCGGGACCGGGTCCCTGGCCTGGCCGGACGGCACGACCTATGACGGCGAGGTGAGGGCCGAGGGGCCGCACGGGGCGGGCGTCCTCCGCCGGGCGGGGGGCGACGTGCTCGACGGCCGCTTCGCCCGGGGCCGGCCCGACGGCGCGGGCGTCCTCGTCCAGGCCGACGGGGTGCGCTACGAGGGCGCGTGGAGCGAGGGCCGCATCACCGGCGAGGGCGTGGTCAGCCACCCCGACGGGACGCTCTATCGCGGCCGGTTGCGCGACGGGGCGCCCGATGGGCAGGGCGAGATGACCTTTGCCGACGGGACCCGCCATGCGGGCGCGTGGGCGGCGGGGCGGATCGAGGGCCCGGGCCGCGCCGCCTATCCCGGCGGCGGGCGCTATGCGGGCGGCTTCGCCGCGGGCCGCCCCGATGGGCAGGGCCGCTTCACCGGGCCGGACGGGACCACCTACGAGGGGCTCTGGCAGGACGGGCAGCGCGCCGGGCGGGGGCGCGAACGCTATGCCGACGGCACGCTCTATGGCGGCGATTTCGCCGCCGGCAGCCGCGACGGCCGGGGCCGCGTCACCTATCCCGACGGCACCACCTATGAGGGAACCTGGACGGAGGGGCGGATCGACGGCACCGGGGTCGCCGCCTATGCGTCCGGCGACCTCTATCGCGGGGCCTTCGTCGACGGCGTGCGGGAGGGTCCGGGCCGCCTGCGCTATGCCACCGGCGAGGTCGCGCGCGGCATCTGGGAGGCGGGCGAGCTCGTCCGGCCGGAGGACGGCGGGGCGCCCGACGGCTGAGGCGCGATCCGCCCGCCCCGGGCGGTCGAGGCGGCGTCGGGGCGGCATCCGCGCGGCACCGACGGGCCGCGCGAGGGTTTCAACGCGCCGCCCGGCCGCCCATATCGGAAGAAAAGGAGTGCACCGATGCGCTATTCCCTGCTCGATCTGTCGCCCGTTCCCGAAGGCGCCGACCCGGCCACGGCCATCGCCAACAGCGTCGACCTGGCCCGGCGGGCCGAGGATTGGGGCTATCACCGGTTCTGGATGGCCGAGCACCACAACATGCCGGGCATCGCCTCGGCCGCCACGGCGGTGCTGATCGGCCATGTCGCGGCGGCGACCCGCCGCATCCGCGTGGGCGCCGGGGGCATCATGCTGCCCAATCACGCGCCGCTGCGCGTGGCGGAGGATTTCGGCACGCTGGCCACGATCCATCCCGACCGCATCGACCTGGGGCTCGGCCGGGCGCCGGGCGGCGACATGGCGGTGATGCGTGCCCTGAGGCGCCCGGGGCAGGACGACTTTCCCGGCGACGTGCAGGACCTGATCGACCTGCTGGGGCCGATGCGGCCGGGCGCGGCCGTCCGCGCCCTGCCCGGAGAGGGCACGCAGGTGCCGATCTGGATCCTGGGCTCGTCGCTCTATGGCGCGCAGCTCGCCGCGCATCTGGGCCTGCCCTATGCCTTCGCCTCGCATTTCGCGCCCGACGCGCTGGAGCAGGCGTTCCGCGTCTATCGCGAGACGTTCCGCCCGTCGGCCCAACTCGACCGGCCGCACGCGATGCTGGCGATCAACGTCTTCGCCGCCGACAGCCGCGAGGCGGCGCGGCGCCTGCGGACCTCGATGCAGCAGGCCTTCGCGCAGCTGCGGCTGGGACAGCCCGGCAAGCTGCCGCGTCCGGTGGACGACATCGACGCCGCGATCGGGGCCGAGGTGACGCGGGGCGTCAACCACGCGCTGCGGGTGTCGGCCGTGGGCACGCGGAGCGAGGTCGGCGACCAGATCGCGGACCTGATCGCGCGGCACCGGCCCGACGAGGTGATCCTGACGGGCCAGATCCACGACCACGCCGCGCGGCTGCATTCCTTCGAGCTGGCGGCCGAGGCGATGGCGGAGATCGGCACCGTCGCGGCCTGACCGGCGCGTTCCGGTCAGCCCAGCGCCTCGGGGCGAATCCGCTCCTCGACGAAGGCCACCGGGCGGCCGTCGAGCGCGACGATCCCCCGCAGGACCAGGACCGGCACGCGCGGATCGACGCGCGCGCCGGGAACCGGCCGCGCCCCCGGCGGGATCAGCGCCGCGGTGCTGTGCCGGGTCTGGCGGCCCGGGGCGAGCGCCGCGCCGAAGGGCGTGTCGCCCGATTGCAGCGCCGTCACGGCGGCGGCGGGCAGCCGGTCGGGCAGGAACCAGTTCTCCGCCTCGAGGAGGGGCACCGGCCCGGCGCGCAGGGTGATCCGGCGAAAGAAGACCCGTCCGCCCGCGGCCTCGGCCGCGAAGATGGCGGGCGGCGCGGCCTCGCGGGCGCGGACATGCACCTCGGAGCGGAGCGGCAGGGCGCCGATGCCGCGTTCGGCGCACCACAGGGCCATGGCGCCGGTGACGCTGTCGGCGCCCAGAAGGCGCGCGCGCAGCGCGTCGGCGGCGGTCGTCGTGGTCATACCGGGGCGCCCTGGGAGAGGCGGTTCAGGAACGTGTCCGCCTCGGACAGGATCGTGGCGCGCTTGTCGGCGGCCATGCGGTCCCAGGTCGCGTACATCTGCGCCATGCGGGGATTGGCGGCGAAGCGGTCGCGGTGCCGGTCCAGGAAGGCCCAGTAGAGCAGGTTGAAGGGGCAGGCCCCCTCCCCCGTCTTGGTGCGGGCGCTGTAGGCGCAGCCGCCGCAATAATCCGACATCCGGTCGATGTAGTTCGCCGACGAGACGTAGGGCTTGGACGCGACCAGCCCGCCATCGGCGAACTGGGTCATGCCGATGACATTGGCCGACATCACCCATTCGTAGGCGTCGGCGTAGCTCGCCATGTACCAGTCCTGGACCTGCTGGGGATCGAGGCCGCAGAGGAGGGCGAAGTTGCCGGTCACCATCAGGCGCTGGATGTGGTGGGCGTAGGCGTCGGTGCGGGTCTGCTCGACCGTGCGCGCGATGCAGTTCATCCGCGTCGGTTCGCCCCAGAACAGGGGCGGCAGCTGACGGGTGTGGTTCAGCGCGTTGCGCCGCGCGTAATCGGGCCCCTCGCGGAAATAGATGCCGCGGACGTATTCGCGCCAGCCGATGATCTGGCGCACGAAGCCCTCGACCGCGTTGATCGGGGCGTGACCGTCGCGCCATGCGGTCTCGGCGGCGCGGACGACCTCGAGCGGGGTCAGCAGGCCCGCGTTGAGATAGATCGACAGAACCGAGTGATAGAGGAACCTGTCGCCGGACAGCATCGCGTCCTGGTAGGCGCCGAAATTCGGCAGGGCGTGCTTGACGAAGCGGGTCAACGCCCGGCGCGCCTGGCCCTGGTCGGTGGCGAACCAGAACGGGCGCAGGTCGCCGAAATTGTCCGGGAAGCGCCGCTCCACCAGGTCGAGCACCTCGGCCACCGTTTCGTCGGGGGTGAAGTGCATGGGGCCGCCGAACTCGACGGCGTCGGGCGGCGGGCGGCGATTGTCGTGGTCGAAGTTCCACTGCCCGCCGGCGGGCTCGTCCCCCTCCATCAGGAGGCCGGTGCGGCGGCGCATGTCCCGGTAGAACCATTCCAGGCGCAGCTCCCGCCGCCCCTCCGCCCAGCGGTCGAAATCGGCATGGCTGGCGAGAAACCTGTCGTCCTGAAGCTGGCGGATGTCGAGCGGGCATTCCTCCAGCGCCGCGATCAGGCGCCATTCGCCGGGCTCGGTCGCGATCACGTCGGTCGTGCCGTGCTCCTCGGCGCGGCGCAGCAGCTCGGCGGGGAGGGAGCCGCCGTTCTCGGGGTCGTCGAGCGGCGTGTAGGCGACGCGCAGCCCCTCGTCCGCCAAGCGGGCGGCGAACTTGCGCATGGCGGCGAAGGTGAAGGCGATCTTCTTGGGGTGGTGGCGAACGTAGGTGGCTTCGCTCTCCACCTCGGCCATCACGACCACGTCGCCGTCACGGTACTGCCGGAGCGCCGCGACCTCGCGGGTGAGCTGGTCGCCGAGGACGAGGATCAGCCGGCTCACCAAGGGATCTCCTGGCCCGAATAGTCGAAGAAGCCGCCGCTCTGGTGCGGCTCGAGCCCCTCGATCACGTCGATCAGCCGCTCGGCGGCGCGCTCGGGGCCGACCTTGTCGTGGTCGTAGCCTTCGGTGAAGGCGGTCGCCACGGTGCCGGGATGGAGGCAGGCGACGATCGCCTGCCGGCGATTGCGGGCCAGTTCCACCGCGGCGCCGTGCAGGAGGCTGTTCAGCGCCGCCTTGGACGTGCGGTAGGAATACCACCCCCCGAGGAAATTGTCGCCGATCGAGCCCACCCGCGCCGACAGCGCCGCGAAGACCCAGCGCCGGTCGCGCGGCACGTGCCGCTTGAGATGCTTGAGGACCAGGGCGGGGCCGAGGGCGTTCAGCCGGATCTGCGCGATCAGTTCGTCGGCGCCCAGATCGGCGAGCGATTTCTCGGGCGCCGGGCGCGTGGAGGTGAGGGCGCCGGTGGCGACCACGACCCGGTCGAACGGGTGGTCGAGGGCGTCGAGAGCGGCGCGGATCGCCTCCTCGTCGGTCAGGTCGAGCCCGTCCGCCGAGCGCGACAGCGCCGTCACCGCCAGGCCGCGCCGGTCGAGCCCGGCCGCGAGCGCGGCGCCGATCCCGCCGGAGGCGCCGATCACCAGCGCGCGTTCAGGAGCATAGGTCATCTTTCGCGTCATGCCGCCGTCGAGCGTCAGGATCTGCCCGGTCAGGAACCCGGCCTCGGCGAGGTAGGCCACCGCGCGGGCCACGTCCTCGGGCCGGCCGGCCCGGCCGGCGGGGTGCTGGGAATGGTCCACCGGGCGCAGGTCGGCGGGGTCGCCGGTGACGATCCAGCCCGGCGCGATGCCGTTCACCCGGATCTCGGGCCCGAGGGAGACGGCGAGGGCCTGGGTCAGCGCCTCGATCCCGCCCTTGGTGGCGGCATAGGCCTCGCAATCGGGCTCGGACATCCGGGCGCGGGTCGAGGAGAGGGTGACGATGGCCCCCGCCGCACGGCGCAGGAGCGGCACGCAATGCTTCACCGTCAGGAAGGTCCCGGTGAGGTTGGTGCCGATGCGGTCCTGCCAGGCGTCGAGCGACAGCGTCTCCACCGGGCCGGTCACGGGATCGGCGCGGCCGGCATTCGCCACCAGCAGGGAGAGCGCGTCGATCCGGGCGATGGCGCCGGCGACGGCGCGCTCGTCCGCCACGTCGGCGTCCAGAGGGTGCAATGCCGGGTGGTCGGGAAGCGCGGCCAGCCCGGCCGCATCGCGGTCGAGCGCCCAGACGCGCCAGCCCGCGTCGAGGAGGTGCAGGACGATGCCGCGACCGATCCCGTTCGCGCCGCCGGTGACGAGGGCCTGTTTCATGCGCGCTGACCTAAGCCCGGGGGGCGGGGGGTCAACGCGGCAGGATCGCGCGCCCGCGCCCGGGGGGCCGACGCGAACGGCGCGCCGCCCCGGGTGGGACGACGCGCCGGACGGCGACCCCGCGACGGGCGCGGGTCAGTGCAGGCGCTGGCCCACCGTGTCGATGGAGCGGTCGATCATCGCGCCGCCGCGATCCTTGTCCATCTGCTCCTTGAGCACGTCGCGGGCCGCGGCCACGGCGACATCGACGGCGCGGTTGCGGACCCGGCGCTTGGCGTCCGCCTCGGCCTGGGCGATCTGGTCCTTGGCGGCCTGCACGCGCCGCTCGACCGAGCGGTCGAGATCCTTGCGGGCCTGCTCGGCCTCGATCTCGGCCTGCTCGCGGGCGGAGGCGACGATCCGGTCCGCCTGCTCCTGGACCTCCTTCTGCTTGCGCTCGTAGGAGGCGAGAAGGGTCTGCGCCTCTTCGCGCAGCTGGCGCGCCTCGGCGAGGTCCGACTTGATGTCGTCCGCCCGCTTGTCGAGCATCCGGGCCATCATCTGCGGGACCTTGTAGAAGACCAGCACGCCCACGAAGATGAGGAAGCCCAGGCTGACGATGAAGTCGGTGTTGCCGAGCGAGAAGAACGGCCCCGTCGCGGCCAGCGCCGGCGCCGGCAGCAGCAGGGGGAGAAGTGCAACGATCCGCATCACGCGCGCTCCTCCATCCTGGCGTCCACGGCCCGGTTCACCCGGCCTTCATCGGCATTGCCGCCCATCGCCTCGACCAGCGCCTGCGCGGTGTCCCGGGCGACCTCTTCGACATTCGCCATGGCGTTCTCCCGGATCTCGGCGATGCGCTGTTCGCTCTCGGCCTGCTGCTCGGCGATCCGGGCGTCGGCCTTCTCCATCGCGCGGGCGAGTTCGGCCTGCATCTCGGCCTTGTTCTCCTCGGCGATGCGGTGCGCCTCGGCGCGGGCATCGGCCAGCGCCTTCTCGTAGGTGCGCCCGGCCTCGGAGGCCTTGAGCTTCAGCTCCTCGGCGGCAGCGATGTCGTTGGTGATCGTGCCCTGGCGCTCGGCCAGGACGGCGCCGATCCGCGGCAGCGCGACCCGCGACAGGATCAGGTAGATCGCCCCGAGGGCCACCACCAGCCAGAAGATCTGGTTCGGGTAGGTCCCGAAATCGAGCTGCGGCATCCCGTTCGCCGCCGTCTCGCCCTCGCCCAGGACCGATTGTCTAGGATCGGTTGCCATCCGCGTCCTCCTGAAATTGGATCGGCCGGGCGGCGTCTTGCGACGCCGTCCCGGCCCCGAATGTCACGCGTGACGCGCGATCAGACGGCGAACATCAGCAGGAGCGCGACGAGGAACGAGAAGATCCCCAGCGCCTCGGCGAAGGCGATGCCGATGAAGAGCGTGGCGGTCTGCCCGGCCGCGGCCGACGGGTTGCGGAGCGCCCCCGACAGGAAGTTGCCGGCGACGTGGCCGACGCCGATGGCCGAGGCGCCCGAGCCGATGCCCGCAAGGCCGGCACCGATGTATTGACCCATGTTCGCGATATCGCCTTCCATGATCTCTCTCTCCTTGGAATGTGTGGAAGTTGCGCGGGGATGCGGGGGGCCCGTCCAGGGCCCCCACGCATCGTCGTCAGTGGCTGGGATGCAGCGCGTCCTTGAGGTACACGCAGGTCAGGATCGTGAAGATGTAGGCCTGGATGAAGGCCACGAGCAGTTCCAGCGCGTAGAACAGCGCGATCGCCAGCACCGGGATGACGGCGAAGATGCCGAGCGCGCCGGCGAAGCCCGCGAACACCTTCAGCACCGCGTGGCCGGCCATGATGTTGCCGGCCAGACGGACGGAGTGGCTGACCGGGCGCACGAAGTAGGAGATGAGCTCGATCACCGCCAGCACCGGCCGCAGCACCAGCGGGGCCGAGCCGACCCAGAACAGCCCCAGGAAGGCGGCGCCGTTCTTGATGAAGCCGAGCGCGGTGACGGCGATGAAGACGGCCAGCGCCAGCGGCACGGTGACGGCGAATTGCGCGGTCGGCGCGAAAGACATCGGCAGGAGCGCCAGCCCGTTGGCCAGCACGATGAACATGAAGAGCGTCATGATGTAGGGGAAGTATTTCAGCGCGTCGCGGCCGGTCACGTCCTCGACCATCTTGTGGACGAAGCCGTAGGCGAGCTCGGCCACCGACTGGGCCCGGCTCGGGACCACGTCGCAGCCGCGCGTCCCGATGACCAGCAGCAGCACCGCGCTCAGGACCGCGATGGCCATCCACAGCGTGGAATTGGTGACCGTGAACATGCCGACCGCCCCGTCATGGAACAGCGGCTGGATCACGAACTGGTCCATCGGGTGGATGTTGAGGCCGCTCTCGCCCCCATGGGCCGCGGCCGCGCCGCCGTGGCTCGCGCCCTCTTCCACCAGGGTGGCTGCCTCATTCTGCGCCATCGTCGTCCCTTCTCTCGTCCGCCGCGGACGCCGCCGCGCCCAGTTCGACCTCTTTCGCGGTCCGCATCATGACGTTGATGCCGGCCGCCAGGCCAAGGAATATGAACAGCACCAGAAAGATCGGCATCGTCCCGAAATAGGAATCGAGGCCGTATCCGATGCCGAAACCGATCCCCAGACCGGTCACAAGCTCCAGCACCATCCGCCAGGCGAGTTCCGCCCCCGAATAGCCCTGCCCCGTCTTCGGCGCGGGCCGGTCGTCGCGCTTGCGCGCCGCCAGCCGCTTCTCCAGTGCCGCCATCCGGGCACGGGTGGCATCGTCGACCATCGAAGCTGCCCCTTGAACGTTGGGCGGACCCTAGGCGGGGGGGGCGGAATCGTCAATACGGCGGGAATCCAAGGATCTCAACGACTTGCCCGGGGGTGGCGGCCGCGATCCGGAGCGGCCATATTCAACGCATCGGTTGAACGACAGGGCTGGGACATGAGCCGCGACCTCGACGCCGTCTTCCATGCGCTCGCCGATCCGACGCGGCGGGCGATCCTCGCCATGCTGCTCGAGGACGACATGTCGGTGACCGACGTGGCCCACCCCTTCGCGGTATCGCTCGCCGCGATCTCGAAGCATCTGGGAATCCTGACCCGGGCGGGGCTCATCCAGCAGGAGCGGCGCGGGCGCGTCGTGTGGTGCAAGCTCGACCCCGACGCGCTGCGCGCCGCGAGCGTCTGGATGCAGGGCTTCGGGCAGTTCGACCCGGTGAACCTCGACGCCTACGAGAGGTTCCTGGTGGCCGAGCGGCTGTCGTCGCCGCCCGGCGAGGAGTGACGGGCGGCCCCCGAACGGGCCCCCCCAAGGGCGTCAGCCCCGCAGCCTCGGCGCGTCAGCCCCGCAGCTTCGCCGTGGCGTCCACCAGGCGGCGGGCCTGATAGGCGATGCTGGTGCGGTCGGTGTCGGTCAGCTCGCCCGCGGCCTTGGAGAAGCCGTAGGGATTGCCGCCGTCCTCGAACTTCACCGCGTTGCCGTAGCCCGGCGAGACCACGATGCAGCCCCAGTGCATGGCGGAGAGGTAGATGGAGAGGAACGTCGTCTCCTGCCCGCCATGGAGGGTGTTGGAGCTCGTGGAGGCGGTCAGGGTCTTGCCGTCGAGCTTGCCCTCCTGCCAGAGCGGGCCCAGCGTGTCGAAGAAGGCGCGCATCTGGCTCGCCACCACGCCGAACCGGGTGGGCGCCGAGACGAAGAAGCCGTCGGCCCATTCCATGTCGTCGAGGCTCGCCTCGGGGATGTCGGACATCTTCTCCAATTGCGCCTTCCAGGCGTCCTGGCCGTTCACCACGTCGTCGGGGGCGGTCTCCCTCACCCGGCGCAGGCGAACCTCGGCGCCGGCCTCCTCGGCGGCGCTGGCGACCTGTTGCGCGACGGCGTGGTTGGTCCCGTAGGTGGAATAGAACAGGACGGTGATCTTGGGATTGGCCATCTGGACCTCCTCGTGTCGGTTGCGATCGATCCGCACCTAGTCCCGGCCCGTTCCCGCGTCAGCCGGAACGGGCGAAGGGGATCTGTGCGGATATGCGAGAGGTCAGCGCCGGGCGATGATCCAGATCGCGTGCACGATGCCGGGGATGTAGCCGAGGATCGTCAGGATGATGTTGATCCAGAAATGCTTGCCCAGGCCCTCCTGCAGGAAGACGCCGAGCGGCGGCAGCAGGATGGCGACGATGATGCGGATGAGATCCATGAAATGCTCCTTTGCGGGCTAGACGCGTGCCACCTGCAAACGTTCCCCGGCCGCATCTGTATCCATTGGTACACGCTTTCATCCGGCCGGCGCTTGGGCTAATCGGGGACGGACCCCGAACACATGCCGAGGAGGCCCCCCATGTCGAAGATCAAGGTCGAGAACCCGGTCGTCGAGCTCGACGGCGACGAAATGACCCGCATCATCTGGGATTTCATCAAGCAGAAGCTGATCCTGCCCTATCTCGACATCGATCTTCTCTACTACGACCTCGGGATCGAGGAGCGCGACCGCACCGAGGACCAGATCACGGTCGATGCCGCCGAGAAGATCAAGGAGATCGGCGTCGGCGTGAAATGCGCCACGATCACCCCCGACGAGGGCCGGGTCGAGGAATTCGGCCTGAAGAAGATGTGGCGTTCGCCCAACGGGACGATCCGCAACATCCTGGGCGGGGTGATCTTCCGCCAGCCGATCATCTGCCAGAACGTGCCGCGCCTGGTGCCCGGCTGGACCAAGCCCATCGTCGTCGGCCGCCACGCCTATGGCGACCAGTACCGCGCCACCGACATCAAGTTCCCCGGGCCGGGCAAGCTGAGCCTGAAATGGGAGGGCAAGGACGGCGAGGTGATCGAGGAGGAGGTCTTCGACGCCCCCTCCCCCGGTGTCTACATGGGGATGTACAACCTCGACGATTCGATCCGCGACTTCGCCCGCGCCTCGTTCAATTACGGGCTCGACATGGGCTGGCCGGTCTATCTCTCCACCAAGAACACGATCCTGAAGACCTATGACGGCCGCTTCATGATCCTCTTCCAGGAGATCTTCGACGCGGAGTTCAAGGACAAGTTCGAGCAGAAGGGCATCACCTACGAGCACCGGCTGATCGACGACATGGTCGCCGCGGCGCTGAAATGGTCGGGCGGCTATGTCTGGGCCTGCAAGAACTACGACGGCGACGTGCAGTCCGACATCGTGGCGCAGGGCTTCGGCTCCCTGGGCATGATGACCTCGCGGCTGATGACGCCGAACGGCAAGATCGTGGAATCGGAGGCCGCCCACGGCACCGTGACGCGCCATTTCCGCCGCCACCAGGCCGGCGAGGAGACCTCCACCAACTCAATCGCCTCGATCTATGCCTGGACGGGCGGCCTGCGCCACCGCGCCAAGCTCGACGACAACGCCGAGCTGGAGACCTTCGCCGACACGCTGGAGAAGGTCGTCGTCGACACCGTCGAATCGGGCCACATGACCAAGGACCTGGCCCTTCTGGTCGGGCCCGACCAGGGCTGGATGACGACGCAGGCCTTCCTCGACAAGATCGACGAGAACCTGCAGAAGGCCCTCGGCTGAGGCTGCCGGCCGCATGCAGGGGCCGTCCCGCCGGGGCGGCCCCTTTCGTTTGCGGCCCGTCCGGTTCGTCGCCGGCCGGGCGGCGATTTTCCCGCCCGATCCCCTTGCAGCCCCTGACGGAGCCGACTAGAACCCACCGCACCGTTGGGGTGTAGCCAAGTGGTAAGGCATCGGTTTTTGGTACCGTGTATCGTAGGTTCGAATCCTACCACCCCAGCCATGAACCACAAAAAACCCAGACTTCCCAATGGGATATCCGCGTCTCGAGCGGCCATCCTCCCGTCTCCACGCGGTCGTGGTGCACTTTCCGGGCCCACACGGACTTTCCGTAACAGATGCCGCCGATCTCATGGCGGTCCAAGCCGTCGACGCGATCCGCGCGGGGGACCTGCGGATCTTCGATCCCGGGGCAGCAGGGTCGATCCTCGGGACAGGTCCTGACCGCCGCCTCCACGCCAAGATGGTGACGAGCCCGCATGGCGCGCTGATAGGGAGCGCGACCTTCTCCCGCGCCGGCCTCTACCACAACATCGAATACGTCGATTCCGCAGACGCAGAGGGATCCGGCGAGACGTCTTCAGACGTTGCAAAAGACAGGCAGGACGTTGCCGAGGAAATCTGGCACGCGAGCGTCGACTGGAACGCGGAAGCCCTGGAGATCCTCGAAGCCCTCCTGCGCCCTGTTACGACAGCCGACGGCATCGCCCGCGCCATCCACGAGCAAACGAGCTTCGCGCCATGGCGCGTCGAAACCCAGCCCGAGATCGCCGGGCGGCGCCCCCTGCCCCACCAGGCCGACCTCGTCTACGAGGCCAGTTCCATCGTCTACGAGCACGGCTTCGCCTTCGTGGAGGCGCCCACGGGGTCCGGGAAGACCGACATTGGCAAGCATCTGGGTCAGACCCTCGGGGCGACCTTTGATCGGATACTCGGTGGCGACCACACCGGGCGGCTGCCTCGCGGGGGTGCCTTGGCCGTGGTTCCGCTGCGGTGACCTGAGCCCGTTTCCTCCTCCAGATTTGGGTAGAGTCTGTCCCGACGAAGGAGATGGACGGATGAAGCGATCGAGGTTCAGCGAGGAGCAGGTCATCGCGATGCTGAAGGAGCAGGAGGCCGGCGTGGCGACGGTCGACATCTGCCGCAAGCACGGGGTTAGCAGCGCGACGTTCTACAAGTGGAAAGCTCTGCTGCGCAAACCGGGCCGAGGATTCATCTCGTGGATCCAGCATGGTAGCTGGGGCTGCATGGGCAGACCTACACCGCCGAGCTACAAGACCAAGAACTGGCCGGCCTACAACGATGCGCTGAAGCAGCGTGGTTCCCTGACGATCTGGTTCGACCCGGGCATGGCCTGGAAGCCGCCGCCGACCGGCAAGCGGGGTCGGCAACCGTGCTAAAGCGACGCTGCGATCCAGACCTGCCTGACGATGAAGGTGCTGTTTGGCCTGCCGCTCAGGCAGACGACTGGCTTCGTCGAGAGCCTTCTGCGCCTGATGGGGTTGCACTGGGAGGTGGCGGACTACAGCACCCTCTGCCGCCGCCAGAAGTCGCTGGCGGTCGACATCCCGTATCGAGGCTCCCATGGCCCTTTGCACCGCCTGATCGATCGCACCGGCATCGAGGCGGAAGGCGAAGGGAATGGCATGCCCGCAAGCACGGCGGTCCCAAGCGGCGCCTCTGTGGCGCAAGATCCACCTCGGGATCGATGAGCAAACGCTGGAGGTTCGGGCCGTCGAGATCACGGGGAGTCACATTGGCGATGCGCCCCTGCTGCCGGAGCTGCTCGCCCAGATCCCGGCCGATGAAGAGATAGGGTGCGTGACGGCCAACGGTGCTTACGACACCCGCGAGTGCTAGGACGTGATTGCGGAGCGGGGCGCTCACGCCGTGATACCGCCACGCCGAAACGCCAAGCCCTGGAAGCCTTCCAGCGCTGGCGCCGTCACCCGCACCGAGGCGCTGCGGGCCTCGAAATATCTCGGTCGAGCGCTCTGGAGACGATGGAGCGGATACCACCGCCGGAGCCGCGTCGAGACAAAGATGCATTGTGTGAAGCTGCTGGGTCAGGGCCTGATGGCTCGAGACGTCGACCGTCAGGTCGCGGAACTGCACGTCCGCATCGCCGTGCTCAATGGCTTCACCGCGCTCGGCATCCCGATCACAGAAGCCGTAGGATAAGTCCGTCCGGGCAAAAGGGGCATCCCGTCTACCGCCGGCTTTACGCAACAGA
The DNA here is from genome assembly GCA_947487205.1 of uncultured Paracoccaceae bacterium. GTDB lineage: Bacteria > Pseudomonadota > Alphaproteobacteria > Rhodobacterales > Rhodobacteraceae > Palleronia. The sequence continues at coordinate 85,549 of CANKVU010000021.1, forward strand.
GCCGCGAAAACCTCTCCCGGAATCGCGAGATCGGGGACGACCACGTTCATTACGTCGCCACCAGCGATGCCGGAACCACCAACGCGACTCGAAAGCGCGCCCGCGAGGATATGCTCGGGTCGGACGGAGTCGGCTTCTCCCCGATCCGGCAGGGTCACCTGATCGAGGAGTTCTTCCGCCCGGGCGGAAAGCGGTCGACCGACAGGCAGGCCTCCGCCTTCCTGACCTATCAGATGGCCGAGGGTATCAATCTCCAGAGCGCGGATGCCCTGGTGCTGCTCGGCGTCACCTCGAACCTTAAGGAACTCCTCCAGGGGCTCGGCCGGATCGACAGGATCGATTCCCCCCACGGCCGGATTCACTATTACCTGCTCGACGTTCCCGTGGCTGCCCTCGCCTCGGACGAGAAGGTCTCCCGGCGCCTCGAGAATTACCGCGCCCTCAGTGGCCGCCAGCGCATCGAGCATGCCGAGGACGCCGAGGGAGACACCCAGCTCATTCTCGACAGCGTCGCCGCCTACCTCCGTGAGTCGCGCATCCCGAGGAACGGCAACTACCACGACCTGTTGCGCGCGACGCGCGATCTTGTCGATCCGGAGCGCTACGACGAGATCGCGGGCACGACGATCAACGGCCTCTGGGGCGCCGACATCGCCGTCCTCGAGGGCGCGCAGGGCTTCACCCTGCTGCATCTCCGCGGAGAAAGCGGGCGCCAAGGCCCATTCGCTCCGCCTCGGCTTCTTCTCATCGAAAGTGATGGCACCCTGATCCGCAACCAGGTCCAGTGCGCCCGGCGCCTCAAGGCGGCATTCGAGGAAACGATTGCCCAGGGCATGGCGACCACGCCCCCGGATCGAGGCCGGATGCAGGCAGCCCTTGCCGAAGTGACGCGGCGGGTCGGGGAAATCCGCGAATGGCAGATCGCGCCCGAGAGGACGGATTCTCTCCTGCAATCTCTGTCTGTCTTTCTCAGCCGGGACGATCGACTGAAACTGCCCGCGGGCATCGCATCGGACGAGGCGCTGTTCGGGGACCTGAGCCTTGGGGGCGTGGAATACCTGTCCGAAACCTGGGCCAGGCTTCTCGACCCGTACTGGGTGCACGCGAAGCAACAGGTGCGGGAGAGCTTCCTGCAAAACGAGGCGCAGAGCTACATCTCGATCGCCGACATGACCGAGCGCCTCGAGGCCGACATCGCGAACCGCGATCGAATTCAAGAACTGATGGTGGAGGCGCTTCGGGAGGCTCGCACGATCGAGCCGACCGGCCCGGATGCCGTCTCACGGCGGATCTCCGTGGCCTTCATCTCTCTTGGGGCCGCGCTGCACTGACCAGCCCGCTGCGGCCTGCGGCACGCTTTCGCAATTGACGCGGGACGGTGGTGTCTTCGCCGGCACGCGGGCTCAGCCAAGTCTACCAAACTTGCCTTTGGAGGCCTGCCGCCAGGAACTCAAAATTTACGGTACTGTCCGATGACGTAACCAGCGGTCGCCGGAGAATAGTCGAGCCGACTTCGCGAGGATGCTGGCTCCCAGATCGCGTCCAGCCTCTCGAGCGAAGGAAGCGGCGGTCTAGTGGGTAAGGAAATTATATGGCTGAGTTTCGACGTTCATTCCTCAGCCAAGACCTGAAAGACTGGGAGGACGCCAATTCCGGCAGCGCCGTCAGGGAACTTTTCCGACGCTGGGCCCTCCCCGGAGAAAAACCCGATGAGGAGACCCCGCTCCGCTTGGCTCTCCGCAATGGCTATCTCAATTTCTACATAAAGGGACAATCGGTCGCCAAGTTGTCCCTGAGCGGCAAGGTTCCGAGACTCGAGATTGCGAAAGTCTATGTCGACGGCCACCAGAAGGGACGCGAGGGCGACCGATCGCGGGGCTACCAGACGTTCGATGCGAACGCTCTTTCGAACCCGGCGACCGCCCGGCAGGTGTCAGGCTGGATCGCCACGGCAAAGACCTATGCCTCCGCCGAGAAGTGCTTCGTCGACGACCTGGTTTCCGCCAACCCGGGCGTGATCGACCTCGAAATGGGCCTGCCGGCGAACGATGTTCCGGGCGGCAAACGGGTCGCGCCGCGGATGGACCTCGTCCTCGTGCAGATGGATGGCAGCCTGCCTTCGCTCGGATTCTGGGAGGCCAAATGCGCGAACAATTTAGCGCTGCGCGCGCGCGGCGACCGAGAGCCGGACGTGACGGAGCAGCTTCGCAACTACGTCCGCTGGATCAATTTCACCGGACGCGTAGAGCAAGTGCAAACCGCTTACCGCGAGGCGGCATCGCTCTTCAAAGATCTGTACGCCTTCTACGGTGACGGGCGTGACCTGCCTTGTCTCCGTATCTGGGGCGCGCTGGCCGCAAGCGACTCGCTACCGGTCGTCGCGCAACCGGGCCTCGTCATCGGAAACTACCACCCCGGCCCGGCGATCGACGCGGACACGCTTGATCCGATCTCGAAGTCCGCTCGCAGTTTCGGGCCGAACGGGCATTTCGGGAAGCTCCAGCAGACCGGTATCCACGTTCGGGAGTTCGGACGGGACGACGACATGATCCTTGCGGTCCTGTCGGACCTGGCCCGGGCCGCATGACGCTGACCCTGACGGTTCATCGCGGCACGCGGGAAATCGGCGGCTCGTGCATTGAATTGGCCTCGCCGGGCGGACAACGCCTCATCCTTGACGCGGGCCGTCCGCTCGATGCGCCGCGCGGTGCGAAAGGTCTCCTGCCCGCCACGCTCGATCTACGCACGCCAGCGACGGTGCTCTTCTCGCATGGCCACACGGATCATTGGGGGTTGCTCGAAGAACTGCCCGCCGAGTGGACCGTATGGGCCGGGGAGAAGACTGCGGAGCTGATCCGGCTCAGCATCTCTCTCTTTGGTGGCGACGCGAGCCGTTCGATCCGGACCTGGTCCGGCCGACCGGACACGTTCACGTTGGGCGATTTCACCGTCACGCCGTACCTCACCGACCATTCGGCCCCCGATGCCCATATGCTGCTGATCGAGTGCGCCGGGCGGCGGGTTCTCTATACGGGCGATTTCCGCGCCCATGGCCGTAAGGCGAGGTTGACGGAAAGAATGATCGCATCGCCCCCGAGGAATGTCGACGTCCTTATCATGGAAGGAACCAATCTCGCTTCGGGTAAGTCCACAGAGACCGAAGCCGAACTGGAGGAGGGTTTTTTCAAGCTTGCCAAGTCAACCCCGCGACACGTGTTCGTCTGCTGGTCGGCGCAGAACGTGGACCGGACGGTCGGCCTCTTCCATGCGGCGCGTCGATCCGGTCGCAAGCTTGTCGTCGACCTTTACGGTGCCGACGTCCTGCAGCGGGTTGCCCCGGGAACGTGCATACCGGTGCCCGGCCCGAACTTCCCGGAACTGAAGGTGGTGATCACCCGCAGCGCCAAGTGGCTCTATGCACAGAAGGGGCGATCGGACTGGGCGGAGGGGATGGCGAACGACAGGCACGTCTCCACCTCGCGGAAGCGCCTGGCAGAGGACAGGGCCATCATCATGCTGAGGGACTCGATGCTCGACGAGTTCGAGCGAGGCGGCCTCGGCTTCACCCCGTCGGACGCATACGTGTTTTCGAGCTGGAACGGCTATCTCGACAGAGAGAATCCGGTCACCGGATGGGCCCGGGCCGTCGCGGCCGGCGCCAGGACCAAGCAATTGCACACCTCCGGGCATGCAAGCCCGGCGGATCTCTCTCGCTTCGCGGCGGCCGTTGCGCCCAAGGCCCTGGTCCCCGTTCACGGATTGTCCTGGGATGATCCCGGGATCACGCTACCGCCGGTGCGCAGGCTCGCCGACGGCGCACAATGGCAACTGGTCTGAACCGGAATAATGCGTCCTCCGCGTGGAAGACGAACCACGCCTTGGTCTGAGCAGGTCGCGGCCACGCTGGCGGCAGTCCGGCTTTTCTGTCCCATTCCTTCGTCCTTCGTCCGGCTCGAAAGCCTGCTTCTGGGAGGACCGCTTTTCGAAGGGCAGGCCACCGCGAATTTCGATTACCTGCCCTCCGAGTTCTTCGTGAACGTGCCCAACTCAGCGATGCGATAGCCCCTCGGATAGGTCGGCCGCCGGCGTGCCGTGATCAGGCGCGGACGACGCCGGGCGGGCAGCAGCCGCAGCAGAACCGAGCGGGCTTTCAGCCCCGCGAGGACGGTACGTTCCAGCCACCGCGGCGGGGCCCGGAACCCCATGGCGGCGCGCAACGGCGGGTCGCAGAGGGCATGGACGACCGGTCGGCCAAGCGGCACCAGGCGCCGGGGCAGATAGAAGGAGAGCAGAAGGTCGCGCGTGACGCCGGCGATCTCGGCGTTGCTGTCGGCGTAGCGGAACCGCGCCGCCTCGTAGGCGCGGCCATATGCATCGAAGCCCTCGTAGTCCTGCGGGATCCTGTCGATGCCCATCTTCTCCCCGAGCTCGCGGTGGTAGGTCGTCCAGGCGGCGCGCTCCCTGACCGTCATCGGCCGGCGCCCGAAACGGTCGAGCCAGCGGACCGGTTCGACCACAAAGGTGGTCAGAACGTAGACCATGTCCGCGTTCGAGATCCGGTAGCGGCCGTGCATCGCGTTGATGCGGGCGATGGCGGCGCGGCCGCGCGGGCTCTCCTGTACGTTCTCGCTGATCTCGGAAAGCAGCAGCTCGGTATCGTCGTACCGTTTGCGCGGGTCAGTCCGGAACGCGCCGGTGCGCGCGAGGAGCCCCGAGATCGAGGGCACGGCGTAGGTCCGGAACAGCGAGAATTCGAGCGCCTTCTCGATATCCCAGGCGAATTCACAGGAGCCGAGGAGATACACGATCCGATCGTGGTCCTCGACCGGATCGAGCCGCTCGATCTCGTCGGACCAGCACGACATGGGGACCTCCGGACGCCGTTGCGAACCTGCCGGAGGATGCCGCGGAACGCCCACGGTGATCAATGTGCCTTCCGGCCCTGGATCTGTTCGGCGCTGCCGGCTCCCGGCAAACGTCACCGTCCTGCCGAGACCAGACTGGAATCCCCGGATCCGCTCCGCGCGAAGCCCTCGATCAGCCACGATCCGTAAGCACGTTCCGGCAACGTGCGCTCGCCTTCCTCGACCCTCGGACATTCTCGGCGAACGCGGAGATCGGCATTCGGGTCTTTCGTATTGCCGCGCGGGCTCAGGGGCGTGCGACGAGCGCGAATTCCCGGGTGTGACCTGTCCGGGCTCGGTTCGTCAGGCCGCGCGAACCGGCCCCGTCGCCCGGTCCGCCGGCGCCAATTGCGCCGCATAGCGGATGGCGGCGCCGAGGCTCTCGTGCTTGGCGATGCCCTGCCCCGCGATGTCGAAGGCGGTGCCGTGATCGACGGAGGTGCGGACGATGCCGCCCTTCAGACCGACGGTGATGTTCACCCCCTCCTCGAGCGACAGGACCTTCACCGGGCCGTGGCCCTGGTCGTGGTAGCAGGCGACCACCACGTCGAAATCGCCCCGCACCGCGCGGAAGAAGAGCGTGTCGGCCGGCCAGGGACCGGAGGCATCGATGCCCTCGGCGCGTGCCGCCTCGATCCCGGGCGTCAGCTTCTCCGCCTCCTCGCCCTCGCCGAAGAGCCCGTCCTCCCCGGCATGCGGGTTGATGCCGCAGACCGCGATCCGCGGCGCCTCGGCGCCGGCCGCGGTCAGCGTGTCATGCGCGAGGCGGATCACCTGGTGGGTCCGCTCGGGCGTGATGCGGCGGACGGCCTCCAGCAGGCCGACATGCGTGGTCAGGTGGATGACCTTCATCTGCGGCGTGGCGAGCATCATCGCGTAGCTGTCGGTCTCCGTCAGGGTCGCGAGGATCTCCGTATGGCCCGGGAACCGGTGGCCGCCGGCATGCAACGCCGCCTTGTTCAGGGGCGCGGTGCAGATCGCCGCCACCTTGCCGGCCATGGCCATCTCGACGGCGATCCGCAGGAACTCGTAGGCACCGTGCCCGGCCGCGGCCGATACCTTGCCCATCTCGATCCCGCCGAGATCGAGGCCGGGATCGACGCAGACGACCTCTCCGGGCACGGGTTCGACCGGGAAGGGCTCGCCCGGCCGGCAGGCATGGATCTCGAAGCTCCCGCCGACGACGTCCCGGGCGCGCGCGAGCGCGCCGGCATCGCCCACGACGATGGGCCGGCAGAGATCGTAGGTCTCCGTCTCTGCGAGCGAGCGGGCCGTGATCTCGGGCCCGATCCCGCAGACGTCGCCGAGGGTGATCGCGATGAGGGGCGTCATGAAGGATCTCCTGATGAAGGGCGGACGGCCCCCGGCCATGCCGGGCGCCTCGGGGGTGTCACTGGGTCGCCACCCGATCCGCGTCCGGCTGGCGCGAGACGAGGAACGAGATGTAGAGCGGCAGCAGGATCGCCGTCGTCACCGTCGAGGCGGCCACCTGCACCGTGGCCAGTTCGGCCACGCCCTGGAAGGCGGGGTTCGCCGCGGCGATCGCCATGGGCGTCGCCACCGCGTTGCCCGCCGTCGAGCCTTCCGCCGCGCCGACGATCGGAACCCAGCCCATGGCGCGGAACACCAGGTAGCCGGCCGTGCCGGTCAGAAGCGTGGTGAGCACGCCGATCAGGATGCCCGCGAGCCCGCCCTCGACGATGGCGCCGAAATCGATGCCCATGCCGAGCGCGAAGGCGAAGAACGGGATCAGCATCGCGCTGCCGCTGGAGAGGAAGTCGCGCATCTCCTCGTCGAGATTGCCGAGCACCATGCCGACGAGCACCGGCAGGAGCACGGCGATGAAGGAGACGATGGAGAAGAGCCCGTCGACGAACCCCATGGCGCCGAAGATCGACAAAGCCACCATGGTCAGGAACGGACCGTCGTTGAGCGCCAGGATCGAGTAGGCCGCGCGGTCCTCGGCGGTGCCGTACTGGCCCACGATCGCGACGTAGAGACCGCCGTTCGAGTTCGTCATCGCGGCGATGATCGCCAGCGGCACCATGCCGAGGAAGAGCCCGTTCGTGCCCGCGAGCGTGTAGGCCAGGAGGCCGACGGCGGCGCCCACGAGCCATTTCACGGCCAACAGCGTCGCCCCCTTGCCGACGGCGGGGCCGACGTTGCGCAGGTTGATCTGCGCGCCCGCGCAGAGCAGGAACAGCGCGATGAGCGCGCCGGCGCTGTCGACGAACAGCGCCTCGGTGAAATTCCCGATCCGCAGCAGGTCCGGCGCGAAGGTGTTGATCAGCGCGCCCAGCAGCAGCGGCACCACCATCATCCCGCCGGGAATTTTCTCGATCGAACGTTTGAGTTGCATGATTCCTCCCGAGTCCGGGCGGAATCGACCGCCCAGCGACAGGATGCAGTATAATGAAAGTTCACGCAATATTTCGGAGCTTTTTGAAGTTTATTGCAATCTTATCAGCACCGTGAGATGCTTTCCCCGACGTGGGAGGAGAACGCGCGTGCTGCCGGCAAAGCGCCAGGCCATCATCCTGGAACATCTGAGGAAGGAGGGATTCGCCTCGCTGGCGGAGCTCGCCCGATTGTCCGGCGCGTCGGTCTCGACGATCCGCCGCGACGTGGATTTCCTCGCCGCCGAAGGGCATCTCGACCGCAGCCATGGCGGCGTGTCGCTCCGCGAGAACGAACGCGTGTCGATCGAGCCGCGCCCGGATGTCTCCCGCGAGATCGCCCGCCCGGTGAAGGCCCTGATCGGGCGGCGCGCGGGCGCGCTGGTCGAGGCGGGCCAGACGGTCTTCCTCGATAGCGGAAGCACGACGATGGCCGTGGCCAGGGGCATCGCGGACCGCGACCTGCCCCTCACGGTGATCACGAACGACGTTTCGATCGCCGGGGTCCTGGCCATGGCGCCGAAGCTTGCGGTCAGCGTGACCGGCGGCGTCGTGCGCCCGCGCTCCGCGACGGTCCTCGGCGCGGAATGCCTGCGGTCGATCGCGCGGCTGCAGGTCGACTGGGCCTTCCTCGGCGCCCATGCCGTCGCGCCCGACGGCGCCTCCGAGACGTCGGTGGAGCATGCCGAGATCAAGATGGCGGCGATCTCGGCCGCCAGGAACGCGGTCCTCGTCGCCGATAGCGGGAAGTTCCCGCATCGCGCGCTGTGCCGCTTCGCGACGATCGACGCCTTCCGGGCCGTCATCACCGATGCCGGGCTGGCCGGCGACCTCGCCAGTGAATTGTCCAGACCTCACCTGCTCCTGGAGATTGTGGAATGTCCGAGCCCTTCGTCCGGATGATCGCCGACGACCTCACCGGGGCGCTCGACAGCGCGGCGCCCTTCGCCTCGCCGGAGCGGCCGATGCGTCTCCTCGTCCCCGGCGCGCCGGCCCCGGACGCCGCGTCCCTCGCCGGCGTGACGACGAGCAGCGAAAGCCGGGATCTCGACGAATCCCTGGCCCGGGAAGCCGTGGGCGAGGCCGCGAAACGGATCGCCGGGATCGCACCGCCACGGGAACGCCCGCCCCTGGATTTCGGCAAGCTCGACAGCGTCCTGCGCGGACACCCGATCGTCGAGACGCTGGCAAAGATGGCGGCGTGGGCCTCGTCGGCCTGCCTGTTCGCGCCGGCCTTCCCGGAGATGGGGCGCCGCACCGTGGGCGGCCGACAGGAGCAGCTTCGCGATGGCGCGTGGCACCCCTGCGCGACCCACGACATCGTCGCGGCCTTTGCCGACAGGGGCACGGTCGCGCCGGTCTGCGCCCCGGGGGAGCGGATATCGGAGACCTCCATGGTGATCGGCGACGCGGACGCGCCCGGGGACCTCGAGCGCCATGTCGCGACCTTCCGGGACCGTCCGGATATCCTCTGGGCCGGCAGCCGGGGTCTTGCCCAGGCCCTGGCCGGCCGACCCCGCACCCTGCCCGTCCCGGCCATCACCACCGTCGTCGTGGGCACCACGCACGAGGCCACGCGGGCCCAGGTTGCCAGGCTGCGTGCGGCGGGCCTGGGCGTCGGGCTGATCGATCCCGCACCGGATTCGGAGACGCCCGCGACAACGCGAGACCGCGTCGCACGCGCCGTCGCGGACCTGCGCCCGGACGAGGAAGCCGGCTTGCTGGTCGTGGGCGGCGATACGCTTTCGGAGACCCTGGCCGCGCTCGGGGAGGGATGCGCCCTCGACTGCATCGGCGAAGTCGCGCCCGGCGTGCCGCTGTCGCGGGTGGTCGGCGGTCGGTTCGCGGGCCTCCCCCTCGTCACGAAATCCGGCGGGTTCGGCGGCGAGGGCCTCTTGGTCGATCTGCTGAAATCGGTCGGTCCACCCGCCACGTGACTCACGGCCTCGGACAATAGCGTCTGTGGGCACGTCACTCGCGCGCGGCGTGGATGCGATCCTCCATCTACCGAACGGCACGGTTGCTGGTCACATCGTCATCCTCGGACACGGCCACCGCTCCTCCGTCCAGCATCAGACGGCGCCAACGATACAGCAGGTTGGGTGCCACGCCATTCCGCCGCGCGACGACAGAGAGGCTGGCGCCATCCTCCAACGTCTCTTCGACGATCCGCAACTTCTCCGCGGCAGGCCAGCGGCGCCGGCGGCCGCCATCGGTGATGATCTCTATCTCGGACATAAGCATGTGCTCAGGCATATGCCTAAGCCTCCATAGCCATGCCCGAGTGTCCGGTCGAAACGGGGGGCAGTTCACCACGCGTCCTGGAAATAGATTTGGCCAAGCCCGCAGCACATCACGCGAGTACGCGGATCTTTAAGGAGTGCTGCATCGCGGAGCAATTCGCAGGCACTTATGCCGACAATCTCGCCGACGGCGCATCGCATCCTGCCGGACCGCCAAGACGACCGAGATCTGATGTCAAATCTCGTAAGATCCACTTACGGAAATGCCGGGTTGTGACGGGTGGATCGATTCACAATCGCGCCCGGATCCCCAACGGGCTTGTGAAGGACCCGCCGCTCCGCGGGACCTTCGGCGGGACTGACTAAGCCATAGCCTCCCGGCACGCATCGCAGCACGAGCGGATTTTCGGGAGCGGGAAACCCGATCCGCGCAGCAGGACGCGAACCGATGGGCCTGCTATTGCGATGCCCAGAAATCGTCTTCGAGATCCGTGAAGAGGCTCTTCGGGATCATCGCGTGGATACCCTTGGTCTGGTCCACCACCTGGCTCACCTCGAGATCGACCCCGAGGCTCGCGAGCGAGTAGGCCTCGAGCGTCGAGAGGCCGAACTCCGCGGTCAGGAAGTCGATGCTCTCGCGGATGGCGAGTTCGGCGGCTTTGTCGAGATCCGGATCAAGGCCCATCGAGATGTAATGGGTCGGCGTCTCCACCCTGGGGAAGCCGAGTTCCATGTCCTCGTGCAGGATGAACTCGGCGGTGAGCGTCAGCGGCGCCTCGACCGCGGTCAGGTTCACCTCCCCGTCGCCCTGCGCGGCGTGGCCATCCCCCGTCGAGAACATTCCGCCCTCGACCAGCACCGGCAGATAGAGCGTGGTGCCGGCGACGATCTCCCGCAGGTCCATGTTGCCGCCGTAGCGACCCGGTGGCACCGAGGAGACCCGCTCCGTCGCAGCGACCCCCATGATGCCCATGAAGGGCGCGAGAGGCAGCTCGATCGACTCGTCGAATGCGATGCTGCCAGCCTCGACATCGATGTCGAAGACCTTCTCCCAGCCCTCCTCGGGAACGAGGTCGGGCAGCGCGCCGCCGGTCGTCCTGGAGATGTTCACGCCGTAATGGGGAGAGCGGACTTCGACGTCGTGGACGCGGATCTCGAGCACGTCCCCGACCTCGGCACCCTCGATCCGGATCGGTCCGGTCAGGATGTGCACGCCCTCGTCCTCGACCTCCGTGACCACGTCGATCAGATCGGCGACCGCGTCGACGGGCTCGAGACCGAGCCGCTCCGCTGATCCCTCGGGATCCTCCTTCGAGAAGCCCACGCCGGTGACCGTCTCGACGCGGACGACGTCTCCGGGCGCGATGGTCAGGACCGGATCGAGATCCGGGGAGAAATATCCCCAATGGACCGTCTCCGGGGTCGCGGCGAGGACATGATCAGGCTCCGGGACCTCCGATTGCGCGAAGGCAGCGCCGGCGGGGACGGTCAAGAAGCATGCGGCGGCGCGGATAATTCGTCTCGATACTGGCGGCATGTCCGTGTTCTCCGTTCTGGATTAAGGGTCGGGTGCCGCCAGATCTCGTCCGGGGCCTTTCCCGGATCGGTTGCAGGGCCCTGCATCGCAAGCAGCCGGTCGAAAGGTGTCCGACCATCCCGGGCGGGCGCCGAAAGAAGTGTCGGCGACCGATCCGGCTGCCCGATAGATGCGCGCAAGCCAAAGCGGCGGCACGCTCCGGCCGCAGGTCGCGCGCGCGATGTTCCTTTGGACGGCATGGAACAGAAGATCCATGCCGACGGGAGGTTGTCTGACGTCCCCGCCTTGAACTGGGTCGGGGTTCGCGCGGGATCGGTTTCGACCGGGGCTGGATGAAGATCCTGGGACCAGGTGGGAGGCGAGACTGGCCTGCCCCCTGAAAAGTGGTCCTCCCTGAAGTAGGCTTTCGAGCCGTATGGAGGACGAGGAATGGGACAGAAG
>CANKVU010000022.1 GCA_947487205.1 uncultured Paracoccaceae bacterium
GTCCCAGGCATCCGCCTTGGCGCCGAGACCCGTCATGCACTAAGACTGAAACCGGACCACCCGATTGGGGCAGGCCAGCCGCGACGAGGCATGTCATCCTGTCTGGCTGCTCCGGGGCAGGGAAATCGACGCTTCTGGCCGAACTCGGCCGACGGGGATACCGAACGGTCGAGGAGCCGGGCCGAAGGATCGTGGCGGAGGAGATGCGCGGCGCCGGAACGGCGCTGCCCTGGATCGACCTCGCGGCCTTCGCGCGGCGTGCCGTCGAGATGTCCGCCGCCGACCGGACGCGCGTGGGGAATGTCGACGGGTGGACCTTCTTCGATCGGGGGCTGGTCGATGCGGCCGTGGCGCTCGAGCACGCGGCCGGGGTCGCGGCCGCGAAGACCCTGGCGGGGCTGGACCGCTTTCACGACCAGGTCTTCCTGACCCCGCCATGGCCGGAGATCTACCGGGCGGACCGGGAACGGCGGCTGGATCCGCAGGACGGGATCGCGGAATACCATCGCCTGCGCGACGCCTGTGTTCGGCTGGGATATGACCCGGTCATCCTGCCCAGGGTCGCTGCCGAGGCGCGCGCGGATTTCGTCCTGAGCTGCCTCTCCTGGGCGCGTCGGCCGCAAGCGGCTCCATCCGGCCCGGGTCATTCCCCGCCGGTGAGCCGCCGCGACAGCGCGGCCCAGTCGTCCCGCCCGTCACCGCGCGCCAGGTACTCGCCGGCAAGGCGTTCGAGGAGCGGAGGATCGGCGGCGAGACGCTCGACCGCCACCCAGCGGGCCCAGTCCGGCGCGATGCTCCAGCCGGGCTGGCCCACCCGCGCGGTCGGCAGGCGGTAATGCAGCACGCTCCGCTTGCCGATCTTCTCGTGGGGCACCGCGCGCCGCACGCGCGCCTCGTCGAGGGACAGGAACAGCGGCAGAAGATCGAGGGCGCGGTTCCGCGTCGGGTTCGCCGCGAGGTAATCGGCCATGAGGTGGTCCAGGCCCGGCCAGTAATCCGGCGCGAGCACCTGCCTCCGGTAAGCCGGGGGGAAGCGGCCGCAACCGCTCAGGCGATGGAGGCGGAGGCGCGGCGGGCTTTCCCGCCGGAGCCAGTCCTCGAGCAGCAGGAACGCCTTCAGGAGGGCGGTGATCGTCCCGGCGTCGAGCCGCGGGGGTTCGGGATTGAAGTGGAGGCCGAAGGCGGCGGGCCCGGTGTCCCGGGCGCCCGCCTCGCGCAGCGCCGCAACGGCGCGGTCCACCAGCGGCAGGCTGTCGAGGGGCAGCGGGACGGTCACCAGTTCCCGGGGGACCACGGGGCGCGATACGGTGCCGAGGGTGGCGGCGGCGCTCTTGCCCAGCCGGCCCCAGCGCGTTCCGGGATGCCGTTGCGGATGGGCGTAGCGCGTGTCGATCTCGACCATCAGGGGGCCGGGCGCCGTCCCCTCGACCCGAAGCGCATGGGCGTCCTCCTCGGCAAGGGCGCCGCCGAGTTGCGCCGCGAGAGCCTCTGCCGCCTGGCGCGCGGTGAGGGCGCCGAACTCCACCTCCACGCCCACGGTCCGCATCCGGCCCGCCGCGTTGAGGGGGAGGGGAGGCATGTCGAAGCTCCCCCGGTCCCGCGCCTCTTGGTGCCCCCTCGGTCCGGGCAGGCGATCGCAACCCATCACCAAGCGCCCCCTGCGCGACGCCGTCGGCGATGTCGCCGGAGACCTTCGGGATCGGCCCCCCGGACGGCGCGGCATGGCCCGGCCACGGCGCTACTGCGCCGCGGCGGGCGCGCGCCGCGTGCGCCAGAGCGAATAGCCGATGCCGGCCCCGAGGATCGAGAAGGTGATGGCCAGCGACCACGCGGCCGGAAACTTCTCCCACCCCATCAGGTCGGCGACGAAGATCTTCGACCCGATGAAGACGAGCAGAACCGCCAGGGCCTGCTTGAGATACTCGAACCGGTGCAGGACCGCGGCCAGCGCGAAGTAGAGTGCCCGGAGCCCCAGGATCGCGAAGATGTTCGAGGTGTAGACGATGTAGGGATCCGTGGTGATGGCGAAGACGGCGGGGACGGAATCGACCGCGAAGACCACGTCGGCGAATTCGACGATGACGAGGGCGAGGAACAGCGGCGTCATGTAGCGCACGAGCTTGCCCGTCCCGGGATCGGGCTTCTTGACGAAGAAGTCGTGGCTTTCGATCTCGTCCGTCACCCGGAAGCGGCCCCGCATGAAGCGCAGGATCGGGTTCTGCGACAGGTCCATCTCCTTGTCGCTGGTCACCAGCATCTTGATGCCGGTGAAGATCAGGAACGCGGCGAAGATGTAGAGCACCCAGCCGTATTGCGACACGAGCGTCGCGCCGAGGCCGATCATGATGCCGCGCAGGACGATGACGCCGAGGATGCCCCAGAACAGGACCCGATGCTGGTATTTCCGGGGCACCGCGAAGAAGCTGAAGATCAGGGCGATGACGAAGACGTTGTCGAGCGCCAGCGTCTTCTCGACCACGAAGGCGGTCAGGTATTCGGTGGCCGAGCTGCCGCCGATCGTGGCCCAGACGATGCCGGCGAAACCGACGCCGATCGCGATGTAGAGCGCCGAGAGCTTGAGGCTCTCCGCGACGCCGATCTCGTGGTCGTCCCGGTTGAGGATCCCGAGGTCGAAGGCGAGAAGCCCGGCAACGAGGGCGAGGAATGTGCTCCAGAGCCAGAGCGGGGTGCCGAGGAACTCGGCGGCGAGAAAGGCGTCCAACAGGGATCTCCCGACGGGGATGCGCAGCTGGGGCCGAAGGACACGGGTGCGACCAGGCTGGCATCGAATGGAATTCGATGCGTCCCGACATCACGTCGCCAGCAGGCGCCGCCAGAGGGGCCCGGTCCGCAAGGGATACGTGTGGACGGGTCGCGACCGTGACAAGAGCCGATCGGAAATTTGGGTGAGGCAGGTGCGCCGGGGCTGGATCGTTGGAACGCGACGCGGAACCTGGCGCAGGCTCGTTCCGGACCGCGTCTTTCGTGGCCAGAGCCAGGCTCCGAATGTCGGCGCATCGCGCAAGGGGCGGACCGTCGACGATCTGCGAAGGGAGGTGGACAGGCCCGGCCCGGAGCCGTCGCGCGGCCCGACAATGACCGAGGTCACGTCGTCCCGGGCGGGCGGACATCCGCATGGACGCCGGGCTTCGGCCCGGGCCATGCGACCCCTCGCGTCGGCGGAAGGAGGCTCCGAGGTCACGGATGACCGCGCCGCGCCGCCTCGATCGCCGCGATGTCGATCTTGTCCATCTCCATCATCGCCGCCATCGCCGCCATCGCCGCCATCGCCGCCATCGCCCGGGCCGCGGCGGCGCGGTCGGGATCGGCGAGCGCGTCCATCAACACGCGCGGCGTGATCTGCCAGCGATAGCCCCAGCGGTCCGTGCACCAGCCGCACATGATCGCTTCGCCGCCGGTGCCGAGGATCGCCCCCCACAGACGATCCGTCTCGGCCAAGTCCTCGGCATAGACCTGCAGCGAATAGGCATCGTTGAGCTCAGCCTGCGGTCCGCCGTTCAGGAGTGCGCAGGGAAGGCCGCAAAGCGTCATCTCGACGAGTTGCACCGCCCCTGCCACCATGTTCGGAAGTCCCTCGGGCACCCGCACGATCCGCTCCACCCGGCTTTCCGGGAAGGTGGCGGCGTAGAAGGCCGTGGCCGCCTCGGCCTGCCTGTCGAACCACAGGAACACGGCCGCCTTGCGCGGCGCGATCCTCCGCCCCGTGCTCACCCCGATCCCCCTGTCCGCGGGCCGACCAGGGAGAATGCCGCGCCCTGCGGATCGGTGGCATTCAGCGCGAATTCCCCGCCGGGGATCTCCTGTGGCTCCTCCCTCGCCGAACCGCCATGGGCGGTGACATAGCGCCTGGCCGCGTCGATGTCGGGCACCCGGAAGTAGAAGTGCCAGATCGGTGGCGGCCCGTCCCCGGCCGCGCGCATCACCGCGCCCAGCATCGTCTGGTTCGGCGGGTTGCGGAGCATGTCGTATGAGCCCATGGGGCCCATATCCATGCGGTCCGCCACCTCCCAGCCGAAGCAGGCGCCGTAGAAGGACAGGGCCCGGTCCGGATCGGTGGCGTGCAACTCGTTCCAGACGCAGTGCCCCTCGCGCGGCGCATCCTGGGCGAAGGCCTGGCTCGTCTCGCCCGAGATGCCGCGCATGACGTAGAAGGGGGCGCCCAGCGGATCGGTCACGAGGGCCATCCGCCCCACGCCCTCGATATCCATGGGCCCCATGAGGATCGTGCCGCCCTCGCCGGCCAGCTGCGCCACCGTCTCGTCCACGTCGTCGACACCGATATAGCCCGCCCAGAGGGGCCGCGCCCCGCCGGCCCGCATGTCCTCGGTTATCTGCATCATGCCGCCCGCCTCCGGCCCGTTCTTGGCGAAGACGCGATAGGCCGTCCCGCCATCCGGCCCGGCCGGCCGGAACGACCAGCCCATGAGGCCCGCATAGAACGCCTCCGCCGCCGGCGCGTCGCTGGTCATCAGCTCGTACCAGATGAAGTCGCCATGGGGATTGGCCATGTTCCCCTCCCTCCCTCTCTCTCTCCCGGCTCGGGCCCCGGATCTCGGCCAGGGGCCAGGCGGCGCTCAGGCCCGTTCGTGGAAGACGGGCGCGAAGCTGCCCCAGACCATGCGCTTGCCGTCGAAGGGCATGTCCGCGCCCATCTCCTGCCAGCGCGGATCGGTCTCCATGCTGGCCTCGCAGGCCTTGTAGGTCTCCTCGTCCGGCCAGATCACCCAGCTGAAGACGACCGCCTCGCCTTCCTCGAGGTCCACGGCCCGGCGGAAATCGGTCTGCTTGCCCTCGGGCACGACATCGCCCCAGGCCTCCATGATCTCGATCGCGCCGTAATCGCGGAAGATCTCCCAGGACTTCCGGGCCATATCCACGTAGGCGTCCCGCTTCGCGACCGGGACGGGAACGAGAAATCCGGCAATGTAGGTCATGCGCGCTCTCCTCTCGCGGCTTCGATCTTCGCCATCCATTCGTCGAATCCGGGCGGTGGCCGGCCGGTGAATCCGGCCATCTGGTCGTCCAGGGCGCGGCCGAAGGCGGCACGCGCCGTGCCGCGCGCCACGTAGGCGGCGAGGTTCGGGAAGGGATCCAGGAACTTCGTCCCCTGGACGATCCGCAGCACCGAGACCATCAGAAGGTCCCCCGGCCCGAAGGCGCCCGCGAACCAGTCCGCGTCGCCGAGCCTGTCGGAGGCGTCCCTCAACCGGCTGGTCACCCGCGCCTCCGTCGCGGGAACCCGCGGCGCCGACCAGGGCTCGCCGGCCTCGAAGAGCGTGGCCATCACCCAGTCCATCATCGGCGGCTCGACCGAGTTCAGCGCGGCGAACACCCATTCGAGCGATTTCGCCCGCGCCGTGTCATCGTCCGGCATCAATCCGGGGAAGCGTTCGGCGACGTGCCAGACGATGGCGCCGCTCTCGAACAGCACCAGGTCGCCCTCCTCGAAGGTCGGCACCTGCCCGAAGGGCTGGCGGGCCCGATGCGGCGCCTCCTTCTGCGCGCCCGGCGCGAGGTACCGCACGGCATAGGGCTGCCCGACCTCTTCGAGCGCCCAGCGGACGCGCAGGTCGCGCACCTGCCCCCGGGCGAAATCGGGTACCCAATCATAGGCGGTGATGGTCACGGGCGCGGCGGGATCAACGGGCATCGGACATCTCCATCGGACCCGTCCCGACCGCCTCGGCGCGCATCCACATCGGCTCCCAGACATGGCCGTCCGGATCCTCGAAGCTGCGCCCGTACATGAAGCCGTGATCCTGGACCGGGCCGGGATCGGCGCGTCCGCCCGCCTTCGCCGCCGACTCGGTCATGGCGTCGACCGCGGCGCGCTCGTCGCGGCTGATGCAGAGCAGCACCTGCGCCTCCGTCCGGGCATCCACGCGGCGCTTCTGGGTAAAGGTCGACCAGACATCGTGGGTGAGCAACATGACGGTGATGGTGTCCGACAGGACCATGGCCGCCGCCCTGTCGTCGGTGAACCTGGGGTCGTTCTCGAACCCGATCGCCGCGTAGAACGCCTTGGCGCGCCCCAGATCGGCGACGGGGAGGTTGACGAAGATCCTCTGCGTCATCGACTCGGCTCCCGCGAATCTGATCGTGTGGACAAGCATCGCCTGGGACGTTACAAAAAGCAACTATGAAGTCACTTAAGGTAACTGAAAGCGGGAAGCCGCTCCATGGACGGTGGTACGACGATGCCTGCGGCACCGCGTTCGGCCTCGAGGTCCTGGGCGAGCGATGGACGCTTCTGATCGTCCGCGAGCTGATGTTCGGGCCGTTGCGGTTCTCCGATCTCCGCGCCGCCCTGCCGGGCCTCAGCGCGAAGATCCTGACCGAACGCCTGGCGGGGCTCGAACGTTCGGGCGTCCTTCACCGGCTGAGCATTGTCGACCCGGTCCCGGCGCAGCTCTACGGCCTGACCGGGTGGGGCTACGCCGCCGAGCCGATCATCCAGGAGCTCGGACGCTGGGCGGCGGCGTCGCCGCTTCACGATCCGACCCTGCCGCTGTCGCCCGCCTCCTTCATGCTGTCGCTCCGGACGATGCTGGACCGGGACGCCGCCCGCGACCTTGCGGCGGAGGTCGCCTTCGCCATCGGGAGCGCACGCTTCACGGCGCGGCTGGGGGGCGGGGATCTGCCGGTGACGCGCGGCGAATCCGAGGCGTGGGATCTCCGGTTCGCGGCAGACGGCGCGCCGCCTCTCGCCGCCGTCTTCTACGGCGATGTCGATCCCGAACTGGCCGGAGTGGAGGTCACCGGGGATCCTGCCTCGTTCCGGAGGTTCGTCGACCTCTTCGACCTGCCGCGCCCCGTGACCGTTCCGTAGCCATAGGGGGACAAGCCGCTGGAGAAATCGCGGTAGAGGGCTCCGGGCCGGCCTCCAGGGGCGGGGCGGTAGCCGCCCGGCGTCGCCGATGATCCCCGTCCGGGCGGCCCGAATGCAGGTGCCGGCCGCTCTTCGCCATCGAGAGATCGGCGGGGCATCGGAAATCGCTTGCGTGTATCCGGCCTGTTCAACGGCCGCCGCGAGACGGACCGATCCGGCTCCGGGCAGGTCGAAAGATCGGGCTAGGTGTGGGCCTGGCCGGGTCGTCACCACCCGTGGCCCTCGACCGCGTCGAAATGGAAAAGGAACAGCCCGCATGAAAGCTTCTGATCTTCTGGTCGCTGCCCTGGAGACGGAGGGGGTCGAGTACATCTTCGGCATTCCGGGCGAAGAGAACCTCGATCTGCTCGAAAGCATCGCCGGCTCGCCGATCAAGCTGATCCTGACCCGCCACGAACAGGCCGCGGGCTTCATGGCGGCGACCTATGGCCGGTTCACCGGCAAGGCCGGTATCTGCATGTCCACGCTGGGACCGGGCGCTACCAACCTCGTCACGGCGGCCGCCTATGCCACGCTCGGCGGCATGCCCATGCTGATGCTGACCGGCCAGAAGCCGATCCGCAGCTCCAAGCAGGGCCGGTTCCAGATCCTTGACGTCGTGGACATGATGCAGCCGGTCACGAAGTATTCGCGGCAGCTCCTCTCCGGAGCCGGCATCCCCAGCCGCCTGCGCGAGGCGGTCCGCGTGGCCGAGGAAGAGAAACCGGGCGCGACGCATCTGGAACTGCCCGAGGACGTGGCGCAGGAAGACGTGGACGGCGTACCGATCACCCCGTCCAGCACCCGCCGGCCCGTCCCCGAGGAGAAGGCCGTGCGCGCGGCGGTGGAGAAGCTTCGCGCCGCCAAGGCGCCCATCCTCGTGATCGGCGCGGGCGCGAACCGCAAGCTCACCTCGAAGATGCTGACCGAGCTCATCGACACCTTGGGGATTCCCTTCGTCACGACGCAGCTCGGCAAGGGCGTCGTGGACGAGCGGAGCCCGCATTTCATGGGGTGCGCGGCGCTGTCCTCGGGCGATTTCGTGCATCGCGCCATCGAGGCGGCCGACCTCGTCGTGAATATCGGCCACGACGTCATCGAGAAGCCCCCCTTCTTCATGAGGGCCGGCGGCACGGAGGTGATTCATATCAACTTCCGGTCGGCCGAGGTCGATCCGGTCTATTTCCCCCAGCTCGAGGTCGTCGGCGACATCGCGAACGCGATCTGGCAGATCAAGACGGGCCTGGCGGATCGCCCCGTCTACGATCCGGTCCGGATGCGCGAGATCAAGCGCCACCACGACGCCCATATCGAGGAAGGGGCCGACGACGACCGCTTTCCGATCTACCCGCAGCGGCTCGTCGCCGATGTCCGCCACGTCCTGCCCTCGGACGGGATCGTCTGCCTCGACAACGGCATCTACAAGATCTGGTTCGCCCGGAACTACCTCGCGCACGGGCCGAACACGGTGATCCTCGACAATGCGCTGGCCTCGATGGGGGCGGGGCTCCCCTCGGCGATGGCGGCCACCCTGGTCAATCCTGGGCGCCCGGTCCTCGCCGTGGTCGGCGACGGCGGCTTCATGATGAACAGCCAGGAACTCGAGACCGCCGTGCGGCTCGGCCTGGATCTGACCGTGCTGATCCTGAACGACGCGGCCTATGGCATGATCCGCTGGAAGCAGGCCGACATGGGCTTTCGCGATTACGGCCTGAGCTACGACAACCCCGACTTCGTCGCCTATGCGCGCAGCTATGGCGCCGAGGGCCACCGGATCGCTGCCGCCGACGCGCTTGCCCCGACGCTCGAACGTTGCCTGAAGGCCGGTGGTGTCCACGTGATCGATTGTCCCGTCGATTATTCCGAGAACGACCGCATCCTCCACCACGAGATCGAGGAGCTCAGCGCGGCGGTCTGAGCCTTCACCCGTGCCGCGCAGGGCGCCGCACCGCACCGGGAAATATGGGGCCAGCATTCCCCGTCCACACCGTCTCGGCCGAGAACAGCTTGCCGGGACGGTGTTCGGCCGGGAAGCGAGACTGGCTCCTGCGTCCCGGCCGGGAGCCCCATGCCGGCCCCGTCCGGACCGTCGACCACGGGGCCGGAGCGGCCGGTCGCCCTGGTCTACTTTGCGGCCCTTCCCTCCAGCGGCGGCAGGAACCAGACGGCCAGTCCGGCCAGCGGCAGGAAGGCGCAGAGCCGGTAGACCGCCTCGACCCCGTGGCTGTCCGCCATCACGCCGAGCAGCGCCGCCGAGATCCCGGCGAGGCCGAAATTCAGCCCGTAGAACAGCCCCCCGATGAGGCCGATGCGGTTCGGCAGCAGGTCCATGGCGTAGATGAGGATCGAGGCGAAGGCGCTGGCCATGATCAGGTTGATCGCCACCGTCAACACCCCGGTCCAGACCAGGTCGACATGGGGCAGGATCAGCGTCAGGGGCAGCGGCCCGAGCATCGAGATCCAGATGATCCGCTGGCGCCCGATCGCGTCGCCGACCACGCCGCCGATCAGCACGCCCACCGCCGCGGCCATCAGGAAGACGAACAGCATCATTTGCGAGGCGGGGATCGACAGGCCGAACTTCTCGATGAGGTAGAAGGTGTAGAATGACCGGAAACTCTCGCCGTAGGTGTTCTTGGTGAACATGAGGAAGGTGAGGACGCTCAGCCCCACCGCGATCGTCGCGGCGCTGTGCCGGGGGGAGGGGGCCTCGGCCCGGCGGCGTGCGGAGCGGTCCGTGAATTCCTCGCGGATCCGGTGCTGCTGGCGCCCGATCCAGCTCAGCAGAGCCATCGCGAGGAGCGCGAGCACCGCGAACCAGGCAAGGCTCGGCTGGCCCCAGGGGGCGATGATGATCGCGGCGAGGACGGGCCCGAGCGCGCCGCCCGCCTGTCCGCCCACCTGGAAGATCCCCTGCGCCAACCCCTGCCGGTCGCCGGCGGCGTAGCGCGCCATGCGCGTCGCCTCGGGGTGGAAGATCGAGGAGCCGATGCCGATCAGCGCCACCGCGACGAGGATCAGGGCGTAGCTGCCGGCGAAGGCCAGGCAGACCAGACCGGACAGGGTGAAGGTCATGCCGACGACCGGCGAATAGGGCGCCGGGTAGCGGTCCGTCACCATCCCCATCACCGGCTGCAGCAGCGATCCCGCGATCTGGAAGGTCAGCGTGATCAGGCCGATCTGCACGAAGTCGAGCCCGTATGCCTCCTTCAGGATCGGATAGGCCGCCGGGATGAGCGACTGCATCAGGTCGTTCAGCAGATGCGTGGCGCCGAGCGCGGTGAGCACGACGAGGTAGGTCCGGGCGGGCGTGGCGATGGTCAAGGCGATCACTCGAGACGGGATGTGGCGGATTAAGACCCGAACGGCCGGCGCCACAAGAGCGATATGTCGCGACCGGCACCCGCGCCGAGCCGCGCGGCGCTGAGGACAGAGAGGGTACGACCGCGCACCATGCGGGGCGAAGCCGTCATCCCTTGCCCGGCCAGTGCCGATCAGCGGTCAGCCGGGGGCGATCGCGTCGAGGATGCGGCAGTTCGCGATCGTGCCGCCGCCATTGCAGCGCGACGAGATCCGTCGCAGCTCCCGGGCCAGCGCTTGCAGGTCGGCGATCTTCCCCTCGACCTCGGCCAGGTGGGCCGCGGTGATCTCGTCCACCTCGTGGCAGGGACGCGCGTCTTCGGATGACAGGTCGAGGAGTTCCCGAACCTGGTCCAGCGAGAACCCCAGTGCCCGGCAGCGCCGTATGAACCGCAGGCGGTCGAGCGCGCGGGAGCCGTAGGTGCGGTAGTTGCCGGCGCTCCGCCCGGGCACCGGCAACAGACCGATCTTCTCGTAATATCGGATCGTGACGACCTTCGTCCCCGTCTCGCGGGAGAGGTCGCCGATCTTCAGATCGTGGTGCTGCATGGCTTGACCCTATAGCGGCTATAGACCGTACATGGGCGGCGACGACCAAGAATGCGAGACCGGCCGATGCCCTGCTGCTCCCACGATACCTGCGCCTCGAACGGGACCGCGACCGGACGCTACCGATCCGTCCTCTGGATCGTGCTCGCCATCAACGCGTCGATGTTCCTGGTCGAGATCGCCGCCGGTCTCGCCGCGGGCTCCGCGGCGCTGCAGGCCGACGCGCTCGACTTCTTCGCCGACGCCGCGAATTACGGGATCAGCCTCTTCGTGCTCGGGCTGGGCCTGCGCTGGCGTGCCGGCGCCGCACTGGTCAAGGGCGCGTCGATGGCGCTCTTCGGCCTCTGGGTGATCGGAAGCGTCGTCTGGCACGCCCTGCACGGAACGGTGCCGGGATGGGGCACGATGGGCGTCGTGGGGGCCGCGGCGCTGGCGGCGAACGTGGCCTGTCTCGTCCTGCTCCATGCCTGGCGCGACGGGGACGCGAACATGCGGTCGGTCTGGATCTGCTCGCGCAACGACGTCATCGCCAATCTGGCGGTTCTAGCCGCGGCCTTCGGCGTCTTCGGCACCGGGACGGGCTGGCCCGACATCATCGTCGCCGCCGTCATGGCCGTGCTGGCCCTTCAGGGGGCCGCCACAATCGTCAGGCAGGCGCTTGCCGAACTGCGCGAAGAGGGCGGAACCGCGCCGGTGCCGATCCTGCGGTGAGACCCTCCGGGGGGCGGGACCGGCCTATGATTGCTCCTGCTGTTCGAATACCAGGCGCTTCGCCTCGTCTTCGGCGCGCGCATATTCGGCCCGCACCTCCGACAGGTCCGCGAGATCACCGAGATCGGACGCGATCTTGTCGATCACCGGTTGCCCGGAGGCGGTTCTTTCGAGCGCGATCCGCACCACGTCCTGGACGTAGGTCCGGGCCTCCTCGTCCGCCTTGCCCATGAGGCGGGCCGCCCATCGGCCGAGGATCCTGCTGCGCTGGACCAGAAGCCGGAACTTGAGATTATGGTCGTGCGCCAGCTGGGTCTCGAACGCCCTGGCGCGATCTTGAAGGGTCACCATCGTGGATCTTCCGGGTTGCGGGATTGCGCCTTCCTGATGCCGAAATCGTGGCGCCGGAAGGCGTTTCTCCGTCGGAGACATGTCGTGTCAGGCGGCCGAACGGGCCTCGACATCGTGCGAGATCCGGCGCGGCGCTTCCGTGGTGCCGATGCGCTTCGGCCCCTCCAGGAGCGCGACGATCTCGCGACCGATTTCGCGCTCTTCTTCGGCACGGGTCATGAGGCCGACCACCGCCTCGTCGAGATAGTGTCGGTGCATCCCGATGAGGCGCAGACGGCGATTGGACAACCGGTTCAGCGCGCCGGAGATCGCCGCGATATCCCTCTTGGCGCGCCAGGCCCGGTAGACGGACTTCGCCTGCGCCAATCGGCCGGAAGGGGCGTGATCGGGCTCGACCTCGATCCCGAGCCTGTCGATGAGCGTGTTCAACATTGTCAATCCTCCGTTTTGCGTGGTCTGTCTCAGACGGCCAGGACGCTGACCGCCTCTTCGAGCTGCAGGATCGCGCGTTTCATGTAGAAACCCTGCAGGGCGAGGTGATTGGCGAAGATCGACCGATCCCGGTCGCCGTTCAGGATCACGGCCGGTTGCAGTTGCGATCCCTTCCGCAGGCTCTCCAGCGCCTGTCCCCAGACGAGCCCCAGGCTGCGCTCCCGGATCACGGGGGCGAAATCCTCGCCGAGCGCCGCGAGCAGCACGTAATAGCCGTAGAGCATCCCCTTGTTCTGGTAGAACGCGTCGTCGGCGGTGCGGCTGAAGATCCACCACCCCGTCCGTTGCGCCCGCTCGAGCTGGGCCGTCTGGGAGCCGAGATCGGCCGATATGCGGGCCAGCGTGTCGGCACGGCGTTCGAACACGGCCTCGCCCCGCGCCAGGCGGTCGTTGTACCGGGTGAGCGCGGCAAGCCCCTGGCGGTACTGGCTCTCCGACGAGACGGTCGGCAGCAGGGACCGGTCCGGCTCCCAGATCCAGATATCGGGCGGGAATTGCAGGAAGCCCGTCGCCCGTTCGAGATCGGGATCGGCGCTGGAGGAGTTTCGCGTCCGCGCGATCTGGTCGAGCAATTCGAAGCTGAACCGACCGACGGACTTCATGACGCCGGCCTGGAAGTTCGGCATGTTGTCGAGCACCGCCGAGGGTGCGATCACCGGATCGTTCGGCGTCCAGCCGTTGATGTTCACCTCGCGGTCGATCAGCGCAGCGGCCGTGGCGACGGCGACGCTGCCGTTCTCCGGAACCGCGGCGGCCCGGAAGCCTGGATCGTTGTCGATCTGGTGCGCGAGCGGTCCGAACACGCCATAGTTCAGGACCCCCGCCGAAACGACGGCCAGGCCGATCAGCTTCAGGCCTTTCCGTCCGAGGGGCAGGCGTCCGAGGAGGGAGCGCGCGCGCGTCCCTGAGGCCGGTCCGCCTCCCTTGGCCATGGTCTTCGCAGTATCGGTGCTGAGCAGTGCCACGTCGTGACCTCTCCGGGATCGGTTCGTGTCACATACGCCTCAGCAAGGGGAACCATCCCTCCGGCGCACGGAACCTCGGCGGTAAAATACTTGCCGCGGTCGGGATGAAGTCACCGGCTTGCGCGTAATCGCTATGACCACGGGCAAGGGGGTGACGATGGACGGACGCGAGGAACTCGAACGCCGATTGACCGACTACGTGACGAGCCTGCGCCGCTATGCGCTGGTCCTGACGCGCGACAGGGACGCGGCCGAGGACCTGGTGCAGGAGACGCTGACGAAGGCGATCGCGGCGGCGGAAAGCTGGCAGCCCGGGTCGGACATGCGGGTGTGGCTGTTCCGCATCATGCACAACACGCATGTGAGCGATCGCCGGCGCCACCGCGTGCGCGAGGATGCGAAACTGCTCCTGCCCGAACCCGTTCAGGAGAGCGATCCGACCAGGCGCCTCGAATTGCAGCAGGTGCTCGATGCGCTCGACCAATTGCCCGAGGCCCACCGGCTGCCGATCGTGCTCGTCGCGCTGAAGGAGATGTCCTACGCCGACGCCGCCCGGACGCTCGATGTGCCGCTGGGGACCTTCTACAGCCGGCTCGGGCGCGGCCGGGAGGCCCTGCGAAAGATCATGAACGGCGTGAAATCGACCAAACTGAAACTGGTCGTGTGAGGTGAACCCGATGACCCATACCGCAACGATCGACGTGAACGCGTATCTGGATGGAGAGCTCGGTCCCGAGGAAGCCGCAGAGATCGAGGCGCGCCTCGCCCGGGATTCGGAGGCCCGGATCCGCTTCGAGGCGCTTGCGCGCCACAAGGACCACCTGGGCGAGGCGCTGACGGAACTGGCCGCCAGCGGACCGGTCAACCTCAAGACCGCCCGCCTCGAGAAGCGGCTTGCGGCGGCCTTGCATCGCCGGATGTCGCCGCGTCGGTCCTTCGCCTCGGTGGCGTGGATACGCCACGGATTCCAGATCGCCGCGTCCTGCGCGCTTGTCGCCTTCGGCTGGTGGGGCCATGCCAACTGGTCGCCCCGATCCTCGGCGGTTCCCGCCTACGTCTCGGAGGCGGTCGGAGCGCACCGGGTCTTCGCGGAGGACATGGTCCAGCCGGTCGAGTTCACGGGCGCCGCCCTTGCGGGGGCGACCGAGTGGTTCTCGAACAAGATCGGCACCGAGGTGACGGCGCCCGATCTCAGCGACTTCGACATGACGCTCGTGGGGGCGCGCCTTCTGGGGACACGGGAAGGTCCCATGGCGCAGTTCATCTACGAGGACGCCCTTGGCGAACGCTATTCGCTGACCCTCGCGCGTCATCCGGACGACACTCCCATAGCACCCCTCCAGGTGATCGATTACCCGGAGCGGGAAGCGGGCTACTGGAACACTCCGAACCTCGACTTCACCTTCGTCGGACGCAAAGGCGGAACATCGGTCGAGGATGTCGCGGCCACATTGGTCGAGCGCATCTGATCCGTTGCGCGTCGTGACCATGGCACCGCTCGGGACCTTCGAGCGGTGCCTTTTTCATCCGGCAGGGATGAGAGCGGGGTGTTGGACGTTTTCCTATCATCGCAGCGGGAGGTTTCGAGACCTGCCTCCCACACATGACAGGAGGAGTGGAGGGATGACGTCTTTCGTACCGATTGGGAAACGCGGGCTCGCACTTGCGCTCGGGGCCGGCGTCCTTGTGGCATTGCTGCCCCTCGCCATCGCGCTGTCGCCGGAGAAGGCCGTCGCCGCGCATATGATCGGCGTGGTGATTGCCGCCCTGGCCGCCAAGACATGGCAATGGCCGAGCCGGGGAGACGGGCTCCTGATCGCCGGGGCCGGCGCGCTGCTGATCGTGGTGCCGATCTTCGCCTGGCAGATGCCGACCGGGGCGGCCTGGGGGCTGCCCGCCCTCGGCGCCATCACGGCATTCGTGGGATTGCGCCACGCGATGACCCACGGAGACCTGCCGGCGGCCCCGGATGAAATGCCGGATCGGCCATCGACCGGCCAGTGACGCATCTGCCCGCACCGCGGAGCGCACCCCCCCCATGTCCACTGCCGCTCCGCACCCCCGGGGGCCGGTCCATCACCGGCCCCCGAATTTTTTCGAGCGAGATCATGGATGAAGCGTTCGTCCGAGACGTATGTATCTCGAACGCACGAGGCTTGCCGGAATGCGTTCCAGTTTCACGCAGATCACAGGGTCCGGGCCCCTCTGGCAACCGACGGCAGCCGGTTGCGATGTCGGAACCTTCGAACAGCCGCGCTCGACGCTGCCCGCAGGAGGGTCGATGAACATTCAGACCGGGTTCGGTACCGCAGCGACGACGAGAGGCCCCGAGGGCGGAGGCGCGGGCCTCCCGGCCCCGCCGCCATTCGCGGCGAGGATGCGGGACGCGGCGACGACGGGCGCGGTTCTCGGCCTCCTCTGGGCCGGATTTCACTGGTCCGATCCGGCCAGCTGGGTGATCGGTGTGCCCGTGATGCTCCTGGGCGGCGCGACCGCGTTTCTCGTTCCGGGCAGCAGGGGGCCACGGCTTTCCGTCGTCGGAATCGCCCGGTTCGCGGGCTTCGCCATTCGCGGCATCGGCCTCGGCGCCCTCGATGTCAGTCTGCGCAGCCTCCGGCCCGCGTCGCTGGATGCGGGCTGCTTCCACTATCGCACCCGGCTGCCGGAGGGTCGGCCGCGCCGCCTTCTCGGCGTCGCGATCACCCTGCTGCCGGGAACGCTAACCGCGCGGTTCGAGGCCGACAGGCTGGAGATCCACGCGCTCGACCGGGGGGAGGCCACGCGTCGGGAGATCGCGTCCCTCGAAGCTGTCGTCGCCCGGATGTTCGGGCTCGACCTGTCGCGGAACGCGGCATGATCCTTGATCTTCTCGCCACGGCCGCGCTCGTCGCGACGCTGGCCGCGCTGCCGCGCCTCGTGGTCGGCCCGACCGCCGCAGACCGCATCCTTGCCGCGCAGCTGTCCGGGACCGGCACGGTCGCCACGCTGCTTCTGCTCGGCGCCGCGTCGGGCGCCCCGGCGCTCTTCGACGTGGCCCTCGTCTTCGCGGCGCTCTCCGCGATCGCGGGGCTTGCCTTCGTGGCGCTCTGGAGGCGGGATCCATGACCCTGGCGCTCGACCTGGCGGGCATCGCGCTCGCCGCGGCCGGTGTCGCGTTCCTGCTCCTGGCCGCGCTCGGGGTCTGGCGGTTGCCGGACACGCTCTGCCGGCTGCATGCCCTGACCAAGGCGGACACGGCGGGGCTCGCGCTCGTCGCGGCCGGAACGACCTGCCTGCTGCCTTCCGCGGGGGGCGCCCTGTCGCTCGTGCTCTGCGTCGTCCTCGTCGCGATTTCGGGCGCCACCATCGGCCATCTGATCGGGCGGGCCCATCAGGAGTGAGACGCCGAATGAGCACGGCATTCGATATCCTGGTCGCGCTCGGCGGTCTCGCTTGCGCGGGGATCGCGTTGGTCGCGGGGAACCGCATCGGGTCGGTCGCGGCATTCGTGATCATGGGATTCTTCGTGGCGCTCGCCTGGGTCCGGCTCGGGGCGCCGGACGTGGCGCTCGCGGAGGCCGCCATCGGCGCGGGCCTGACCGGCGCGCTCCTCCTGCGCAGCGCGAACCGTCTCGGACCGGTCAGGGAGGCCGGTGTGCCGATCGCCGTCCATGGGATCGCCGCCTGCCTGTCCCTGGCCCTCGCCGGTGGGATCGTCTGGGCCTTCGCGACGGGAACCGCGGAGGCGGTCTATCCGTCCCTCGTCGCCGCCCGGGTCGGCGAGAGCGGCGTCTCGAACCCGGTGACCGCCGTCCTACTGAACTTCCGGGCCTGGGACACGCTCCTCGAGGTCGCGGTGCTGGTCGTGGCGCTGCTGCTCGTCTCGGGCCTGGCGCCCGTCCGCATCGCCCCGGCGCCGCCAAGCGAGCTTGTCCTTCCCTTCCTCCGGATCGTCGTCCCGGTCGCGGTGCTGCTGGCGGGCCACCTCCTGTGGAAGGGCGCGACGGCGCCGGGTGGCGCGTTCCAGGCCGCCGCACTCCTGACGGGGGGCGGCCTCGCGCTGGCGCTCTGCGGTCTCCTCGGCGCGGGGCGCCGTACGGGCCACGTTCTGGTTCTGGCCGGGTTGGGCGGGCTCGCGCTCTTTCTGGCCGCGGCGCTCGGCGCCGCGATCCTGACGGGCGGCTTGCTCGACTATCCCGCCGGATCGGCCAAGGTCTGGATCATCGCCATCGAATCCGCGCTGACGTTGTCGATCGCGGCGATGCTGGTCTCGCTCTTCCTGGGTCCGTCGGAGGGGGTGCGGGATGACCGCTGAGACCATCTATCTCCTGTCCGGAGCCGGGCTCGTCGGGCTCGCATTCTGGCGGCTCGGCACGAGCGGAGACGTGATCCGCCGCGTCCTGGCCCTGAACGTGCTGGCGGTGGGGATCGCGATGCTGCTTCTCGCCGCGGCGCAGGACCCCGCGACGGTCGACCCGGTGCCCCAGGCCTTTCTCCTGACCGGAATCGTCGTGCTCGTGGCCGTGACGGCCGCCCTGCTCGCCCTCGGCGAGCGGATCGGAGGGGATTGTGATGAGTGAACCGATGCTCCTCGTCACTTTGCCCTTCCTGGCCGGTCTCCTCGCCGCCGCGTGTCCACGGGGGGCCGCGCCCGTCGGGGTCACGGCGACGATCGTCAATGCCGGGATCGCGGCATTTCTGGTGCGCCGGCTGCTCGACGAGGGGGGGCCGAGATCCCTCTCGGCGGCTGGACGACACCGCTCGGGATCGCCTTCGTCATCGACGGGCCGGCCGCTCTGATGATCGCGATGACGGCGATGGTGGGCTTGGGCGTGGCGCTGTACGCGAGCGGCCGGGGGCGCGATCGGGCCCGCGGGCGCGCCGATTTCTGGCCCCTCTGGCTGATGACGCTCGGGGCGCTGAATGCGCTCTTTCTCTCCAATGACCTCTTCAACGTCTATGTCGCATTCGAAATCCTCGGTCTCGCCGCCGTGGGCCTCACCGCCTTGGCGCGCAGCCTGGCCGCGATCCGGGCCGCGTTCGACTACCTAGTGGCGGGCCTGACCGGCAGCCTCCTTCTTCTGCTCGGTGTGGCGCTCGCCTATGCCGCAGCCGGCCGGGTCGATCTCGACGCCGTCGCGGAGCTCGCGCAGACGGCGCAGGGGCGCGTGGCCCTGAGGTTGATCCTGAGCGGTCTTGCCGTCAAGGCGGCGCTCTTTCCGCTCCATTTCTGGATGCCGGCCGCCCATTCGAGCGCGGCGCCCGCGGCGAGCGCCCTCCTGTCGGCACTGGTGGTCAAGGCGGCGCTCTACGTGGCCCTGAGAATGTCGCTCGAGGGCGGCGTCGCGGTCGATCCCTTGCGCGCGGCCCTCGCGGTCGCGGGGTCGGGCGCGATGCTGTGGGGGGCGTGGAACGCGCTCCGCGCCGAGCGGTTGAAGCTTCTCGTCGCGCATTCGACCGTCGCGCAGGTGGGGCTCATCGCCCTGGCCCTCGGCGTCGCGGGCACGGGCCCGCTCTGGCAGGCGGCGGCGCTCCTGATGCTCTCGCATGCGCTGGCGAAGGCGGCGATGTTCCTCGCCGTCGGCCGCATCGCCGAGGAGCTCGGGCATGACCGCATCTCGGGTCTCAATCGGGAGGAGCTGCGCCCCGGCGCCGCGGAATTCGCCTTCGCCATCGCCGCGATCAGCCTCGTGGGCCTGCCGCCCACAGCCGGGTTCATCGGCAAGTGGGTGCTGCTGGAAGGACTGATCGAGGACGGCGCGTGGCACTGGGTCGGCCTCGTCCTGGCCGGCACCGCGCTCTCGGCCGCCTATCTCGCCCGCGTGGTCGCGCGCTGCCTGAGGGGCGGGCCGCATGTGGCGCCCGGCGCGCGCCGCCCGGCCTGGCGCGCGGGCGACGTGGCCGCGCTGGGGCTCGCAACCGCCGCACTGCTTCTCGGGCTGGCCTCCGCGCTGCCCTTCGCGCTTCTCGAAGTGGGCATCGCATGACGGAACTCCTGCCGCTTGCCATCCTGATGACCTCCCTCGGGATCGCGCCCCTCATCCTCGCCATGCCGGACCACTGGCGCGCCCCGCGCACCGCGATCAATCTCGGGGCCGCGGCCCTCAAGGTCGCGCTCGTCGCGTGGCTCTCCGTCGCTGTCGCGGGCGGGGCGGAGTTCGCGGTCTCGGTCGCGATCGCGCCCGGCCTGTCGCTGGCCCTGCAGGCCGACGCGCTCGCCGTGCTGTTCCTCGCGCTATCCGCGATGCTGTGGTTGCTGACCACGCTCTACGCGGTCGGCTATCTGGAGACCGGGACCGACCGCAGCCGGTTCTTCGGCTTCTTCAGCCTCTGCGTCGCCTCCACCGTGGGCATCGCGATGGCGGCGAACCTGTTCACGTTCCTGGTGTTCTTCGAGCTGCTGACCCTCGCCACCTGGCCGCTCGTCGTGCATCGCGGAACGGCCGAGGCACACCGGGCGGGGCGGATCTATCTCGCCTATACCCTGGGCGGCGGGCTCGCGCTGACGCTCGGCACGGTCTGGCTCCATGCGCTCGCCGGGGAGGTGCCCTTCATGCCCCGGGGCGTGCTGGGCGATCTGCCGCAGGCCGAGCCCTGGGCGCTGACCGCGATCTTCGTCCTGCTGATCGCGGGGGTGGGCGTGAAGGCGGCGCTGGTGCCGCTCCATGGCTGGCTGCCGATCTCGATGGTGGCGCCCGCGCCCGTCAGCGCGCTTCTCCATGCGGTCGCGGTGGTCAAGGCGGGGGCCTTCGGCATCATGCGGATCGTCTACGACGTCTACGGCGTCGAGACCGTCCAGGCGATGGGTCTGGCCGGTCCGCTCGCGGGCCTCGCCGCCCTGACGATCCTCTGGGGCTCGCTGCGCGCCCTGACGCAGGACGACCTGAAGAAGCGGCTCGCCTATTCGACAGTCAGCCAGGTCAGCTACATCACGCTCGGCGTGGCCCTCATATCGCCCCTCGCGGCGGTGGGCGGGCTCGCGCATCTCGTCCACCAGGGCATCATGAAGATCACGCTCTTCCTCGCCGCCGGCAACTTCGCCGAGGGGCAGGGCGTGAAGACCGTGAGCGGGATGGACGGGATGGGCCGGTCGATGCCCGGGGCCAGGATCGCGTTCACGATCGGCGCCCTCGGGATGATCGGCGTGCCGCCGCTCGCCGGGTTCGTCAGCAAGTGGTATCTGGGCGCCGGCGGCCTCGATGCGGGGGCCCCGGCGGTGGTCGCGCTCCTGGCGGGATCGAGCCTCCTGAACGCGGCCTATTTCCTGCCCATCCTGTATCGCGCGTGGTTCCGCGATCCGCCCCCCGCCCCGAAACCCGAACGCCGCATAGGCTGGATGCTCGCGCTGCCGCCCGCGGCAACCGCCGCGCTCGTCGTGGTGGCGGGGGTACTGGCCAACGCCCCCTTCAGCCCCCTCGGCTGGACCCGCTTCATCGTCTCCCTGGAGTATCTATGATCGCCGTTCCGCTCTGGCTCGTTCCGGCTGCCCCGCTGATCCTGTTCGCAGCGACGCTCCTGCCGGGGCTGCGACCCGCGACATGGGCCATGCTGCCGGTCGCGGCCCTGCCGGCCCTGCTGGCCGCGCTCGCCGATCCGGTGCCCGCGCCGGTGCGGCTCGACTGGTTGCTCTTCGGGGCGGAGTTCGCCCTGACCGGCATCGCCCGGACCTTTCTCGCCTTCACCGCGCTGCTCTGGGCGCTGTCGGGCTGGCAGGCGGCGCGGCTCCTCGCGGCCGACCCCGCGCGGGACCGCTTCCTCGTCTGCTTCCTCCTCGCGATGACGGGCAATTTCGGGCTTTTGGTCGCGCAGGACATCGCGGCCTTCTACACCTTCTTCGCGATGATGAGCCTCGCCGCGTGGGGCCTCGTGCTTCACGGGGGCGGCGCATCGCAGAGGTTCGCGGGGCGGATCTACATCGCCTTCGCGGTCGCGGGCGAGATCGCATTGTTCGCCGGCCTTGCGATCGGCGCCTTCCGGGCGGGAGAGGCGCGCCTCGCGGCCATGGGATCGCCAGAGGTGCCGGCTGTCGCGACGGCGCTCATGGCGGCGGGCTTCCTCGTCAAGCTCGGGGCCGTGCCGCTGCATCACTGGCTGCCCCTGGCCCATGCCGCGGCACCCGCCCCGGCGAGTGCCGTTCTGTCGGGAGCGATGCTCAAGGCGGGGCTGTTCGGCCTGATGACGGTCCTGCCGTTCGGCGGGGCGCCCTGGCCCGCGGCCGCGGCCGCCCTGGCGGCGATGGCGCTGGCGGGGCTCGTCCTCGCCCCCGTGATCGGGGCGGCGCAGGGCGACGCGAAGGCCGTTCTCGCCTATTCGAGCGTCGGGCAGATGAGCCTGATGGCGCTCGGCCTCGCCGCCGCGCTCGCCGCGCCCGGGATCTGGCCGCTGATCGCCCCGGCGCTCGTGCTGCTGGCCGCACATCACGCCTTCGCCAAGGCGGCGCTCTTTCTGGGCGTGCCGGCGGTCTGGGCCTTCACCGGAGGGCCACGCATCGCCGTGCTCGTCGTTCTGTCGTTGCCGGCCCTGGCGCTCGCCGGCCTGCCATGGACCAGCGGTTGGGTCGCGAAGGACGCCCTGAAGACGGCCCTCGGAAGCGCCGCAACGGGCTGGACGACTTGGCTCGGCGCGGCGCTGTTCGCGGTGAGCCTCGGAACCACGCTCCTCATGGTTCGGGCGCTCTGGCTGCTCGCCAAGAGCGTCAAGAAGCCGGGCGTCCCGCAGGACGTGGTGTTTCCGATGCTCGGCGCAACGGCGCTGAGCCTTCTGGGCCTTTCCATCGTCCCGGTCGATCCGCACGTGGCGAAAGCCGCCACGACGGTCGATCTTGCGCCTTACGCGGCGGCGCTCGTCCCGGTTCTGATCGGGATCGCGCTTACACGCCGCGGCGGCCTGCAATTCGCGCCGATGCCGCCTGGAGAGTTGATCGCGCTCCTCCACGTGTCGCCGTTGCCCCGATCGGCTCCTGCGGCGCCCCCGTCACCGCGCAAGCCGCGTTCCCTCGCCCCTCGCAGATCGGCGCGGGGTTTCTTCCGGCCCGATCACGGGTCGCTGGCGATCCTCGGCATCTCCGCCGGTCTTGCGCTCGTCATGGCGGTGACGTCCCCGCCGGCGAGCCTCGCCCGGCCGCCCGACATCACCGAGAGAGAGTGACCCGATGGCCAGCTCCGACCACCGGCGCCCCAGAACATCCGCAGCACCTGAGGCCGGTCGCCGTCCCGGGATACCCAACCGCGACAGGGGGACCTGACAATGATCGCTGCCCTTGCGGGTCTGCTCGGCCCGGCCGCCCGTGTCGCGGCCGGCGGCATACGGGCCAGGGACGCAAAGACGCCTCTGCCCCCCGATGACCCGAGCGCGCCGCATTGCTGATGCTCTTTCCCTCGGTCGCCGCCGCGATGGCACGCGCGCAATTCGGCCCCGCGACCTCGCCGGTCATGGGTGTCGGCGAGCTCGGCCCCTCCGTGCGGATCGACGCCGTATCCGTCAGCCTCATCCGGCCTGGAGGGCTTTCCGGGATGGGTGATCCTGCGCCTTGCGACCCCCAATCTTCACGGCGAGCCCGGCGAGGGCCCGTTCATCTTCCGGATGGCGCTGACGATTGCGGGAGGCCTCCTCCTCGTCTCGGCGGGGCACCTGGCCGAGGTCGCATTCGGAGGGGCGCTCTCCGGACTTGGCGCGACCCGCCTCCTCGCCTTTCATGCCGATCGCCCAGGGGCGAGACGTGCCGCGCGACAGCAGATCCCGGTGGCCCGCGGGGCGGACATCGCGCTGGCGATGGCCCTGGTATTGCTGGCCTTTGCGTACGGGACGTCCAGCATCGCCGCGGCGGCGTTCCTGGCGCTCGCGGCGGTTCTGAAATCCGCACTGATCCCCTCCCGTTGCTGGTCGACCGAGGTCATGGAGGCGCCGGCCCCCGTCTCGGCGCTCCGGCAGGCGGGCATCGTGAGCGCGGGCGGATGCTCGTTGATCAGGTTTGCCGACCTATTGCTCGGCGCCCCGCTCGTTCCGGCCGCCCTCGTGACGATCGGTGGCTTCTCCGCCCTGGTCGGAGCGGTCCTGGCACTGGGAATCGGCGACCCCGTCGCGCAAGGGTTGGCGGACGAGGCCCCGAGGCTCCTCGGCCTCGCGACAGCCAGCGCCTCGGCGATCTTCATCGGAGGGTACATCGCCTTCCAGTGGATCGCGACCACGCTGCCGCCGGCGCCTCGGGCGGGCCTCCTGGAATGGGCGTTGATCGGGCTCGTGATCACGAGTTTCGCCACCACCGCCATGTCGCAGGCTCTCTTGCCGCGATGGGCGCATCACCCGGCGGTTCGCAGGCTGCGCGTTCACGTGGTCAACGGGGTCTCTCTCAATGCGCCGCACCGCGGATCTCATGACGGCCCGTCCGGAGATCGCGCCCGATTGCGCGTTGGCCGACCGGGATATCTGTCAGTCGACACATCGTTCTTCCTCTTAGGCCCCCATAATTCGTTGAAACTGACCATGCCAAAATCGAGCGAACGCACCGGTCTTGCCTTTCGCGACGGATAGATTTGCCTGCGCCCGCCACCAGGCTGGCGTGGCCTTGTGATGCGAGGCACGACGCGGCGAAAACCGCTTGCATCAGTCGCGCAGTGGCCTTCCTGCACATGCAATTGAACACGCGGCTGAGCGATCAGCGGTGATCGGACATTCTTTGCCTTATCCGAGGCTAAGACGGCGACCTCCCTGAAAGGACGCGGGCATCCTGGCCCAGCTTTAATCGGCAATGTGGAACGAAGTGATTTGCTTCCGTGCCTTTCCTTCAGACCCAGTCCGCCTGTTCTCGCATTGGGGGCGCCGTTCCGCTAGCTGAAGACTCCCGTTTCGGTCCGGTTCTCAGGGGGCAGGGCAAAACGACAGGGACGATCGCTATCAATCTGTCTCGATCGCGCGCTGGCAATCTGGAAGATCGCGCGCGGCCCCCCGCGCGAAATCGATCAGGGCCTTGTCGGATGCCTGGATGCAACCGATCATCCGAGCCAGTCGTCGCGCCGCGGCAACGTCGCCGAGCGCCTCCGCGGTGGCCCTCACGACCCCCACGGCACCCATCCCGTGCTGGCAGATCCGGCGGTAGCGCGCAACGATCAGCAGGTCCCGGTCAGACAATCCCGGACGGCACGTCGGCCCGTCCCTGTCGACGGGAGCCTGCGCCGGGGCCGGACCGGCCTCGACTCGCGCCATGTCGTCGTCCGACCCGACCGTCGTCCGTCGATAGAGGAGGTCGGCCTCGCGCGCGAGGCGCTGGCGGTTTGCGACCAGCCGGTCAAAAACCGACGGATCGGAGATGCGCCGCGCGAGTTTCGGTTCGAGCCTGTGCATTTCGGCGATGGTCCAGCGGAGCTTTGCGACTACGTCGGGATAGATCAGCGCGAGTCCAAGCATGACGGTGCCTCAGGTGATGCGACAATCCGGACCGTTGACATCCACGATGGCGATCCGTGCAACTTCCGGGATAATTTCTGAGGGAAATTCTGTCCGCAGACGAATTCGCAAACGCCCTATGCGGGAATGAACCTTGGCGTCATTTCCGATTCTGGCGTTCGGGCGGCGGATTGTCGGATTCCAGCGATTTGAGCGCGACCGCGATCGCGTTCAGGGCGGCCCTGACGCGGGGGACACCGCGGTTGTCCTTGTGGACGACCAGGAACACGTCCATCGCGGGGGGCGGCGTCGGTGTCTTCACAGATCGCAGGTCGGGATCCTCGTCGGCGCGGAACCGCGCCAGGCAGGCAAGCCCTGCGCCCCACCGCGCCGCCTGCTGCAGCGCCTCGTGGCTGGTGGTCTGGAACCCGAGCCGGGCGTTCTGGGTCAGGTCCTCCAGCCACTGGGTCTGTGCCGGCCCGGAGATGTCGTCCACCAGCACCATGTATCGGTGACCGGAGCAACCTGCCTCGAAATCGGGCAGGCCCATCGCCGCAAGATACGATTCGCCGGCGAAGAGCCCGAAATCGAGGCGACCGATCCGCCGGACCACGAGGTCGTTCTGGACCGGCGGAGCCAGCCGGACGGCGATGTCGGCCTCGCGCATCGACAGGCTGAGTTCGCGCGGATCCGGGATCAACTCGATGAGGATGTCGGGATGGCGGCGCTGCAGGTCGGCGAAGCAGGGCGCGAGGACGTAGGCGGCCAGCGTTTCCGCGCAGGTGACCCGCACGACCCCTTCGAGCTTGGAGTCGCGCCCGCTGACGCTGCGTTCCAGGGCCAGCGTCTCGGCCTCCACACGGCTCGCCTTGCCGCGAATGCTCTCCCCGGCCAGGGTAAGGACGTATCCGTCCGGTGTGCGATGCAGCAGGCGGACGCCCAGGCGGTGCTCCAGGTTGGCCAGGCGCCGGCCGACGGTCGATTGCGCCACCGCCAGTTCCTTGGCCGCGGCGGTGAGGCTGCCGTGCCGGGCGATGGCCAGGAAGAAGCGCAGGTCGTCCCAGTCGATCATCGGTTCCTCCCCTGCGCGTTTTCGCCTAGCCGCAAGTCGCAAAGACCGGGGTGTCGTTTGACGTGATCGCGTCTATCTTCGTCAGAGCGGATCTTACGGCGAATACCCGCCCCCGCTATCATTCCGGAAAAATGCATGTCCTCCTCAGATGACGAACCGCTCACGCCGATCAGCCCGGCCGAGCTGACCTCCCTGATCGACGACAGCGAGGGGGCGACGCGGGTCCTTCGGTGCCGAACGGTGGCGAAAGGTGGTTTCCGCCAGGAGCATCACATCCGCGATCTCGTACCCTTCGAGGCGGCGAGCGGCCGGCAGGACAGGTTGCTGGGCGAGGATTCCGCCCCCACACCTTCGGAACTCCTGTTGGCCGCGCTCGGATCCTGCGTCGTGATCGGCATCCGTGCAAACGCGGTCGCCCGGTCCATCCCGATCTCGCAACTCGAGCTCATCCTCAGCGCCGAGATGAATTTCGGCGCCCTCTGGGGAACGGGCGACCTGGACGTCAAGCCGATCGGGTTCGAGGACATCTCCATCACGGCCCATATCGGGTCGGGCGCGCCCAGATACGTCCTCCAGGCCCTTCTGGATCATGTCCTGATCTGGTCCCCGGTCGCGAACAGCCTGCACAATCCGATCAGCCTGACCGCCGCGCTGGCCGAGGCGTGAGCGTGCCCGGATCGGATCCCCGGCCATCGTGCCGGGGACGCAGGGATGATGATCTCCGCACGCCATCGGTGAAAAGCCTTCGTCCTCGTGTGGCAGGTCCGTCGTGACAGGCGCGCCTCCGCCCCTGTCTCGCGTGTCCAGCCTATACGCCGGGGCTTCGGCCTTGTTTCGTTGCAATACTGCCTAGCCGCCGTCGAAAAACGGGGCGGTTCTTCCGTCGGAAACAGTGAGAGAGTGCGTCATATCGGGCCGTCGCCGCACTCCGGACGCCTAACCGGCCCCCCTTGTCCGACCGCCATCCATCCCCGTTCCGGGTGACCTGCCACATTCGGACTCCCACTCGGTCACGGTCCCCGTTCCCTCCCGGAGCGACGGGCCTCCGACCGGTCCCTGCTCGAAGCAAGTCGGAGATTTTCGTGACCCACCCGCATTCCTCCGCCCGATCCGCTTCGATCGCGATCGAGACCGTCCCGCCGCGCACGGCCCTCCGGGTTTCAGGCGCGTGCTCGGCCCGGCGCAGGGCCCCCTCGGCGTTCCCCAAGGTCGCCGTCCGGTCCGGTTCCTTGGGCATGGCCCATGCCGGCCCTCTCGCGTCGCGGGCGGCCCCGATCGTTGGAGGGAGGAGTGCCGTTCTCCCTTCCGGGACGGGGAAAGAGGGCGTCACCCCCGGCGCTTCCATCCGCGGCGATGCGGTGGCGGCCCTTTCGAGGAGGGCCGCCTCGTGACCGGGGCGGCAGGGCGGCGTCCCCGACACAGCGCGGCAGAGATCGAGCAGGATCTGGATTCGACCCGCCGCGACATCACCGCCACGGTCGCGGCGCTCAAGACCCGCTTCACGCCGGACAACCTCGTCCGGGAGGCGGTCACCTATGCCTCCCGGGACGGGTTCGGCGGCAGGGTCGTGCGAACGGCGCGCGACAATCCTTTGCCGCTGATCCTCACCGGCATCGGCCTCGCCTGGCTGGCCGCGCAGGTGACGCGCTCGGCCGAGTCCCGTGACCCGGATCGGGCGGCAGGGGATACGCGTGCCGGGACCTCCCCCCTGCACCCGTCGCACCCGGAGACGGGCGCACCGTCCCCGGTCCCGCCGGAGCGGCGGCCAGCCCGAACCTCGACCGACGCCTCTTCCGCGGGCGGGGGCGCGACGACCGATTCACGTTCCTCCGGGGCCGGGCGGGAAAAGCTCTCGCTCGGGGGGAGGGTGGTCCCCGACACACGCCGCAGGAGCCCGTCCGAGATCGATTGAGCGGTGCCTCCGGCGGACAGCCGGGCGGACCCGAAACCGGAACACCACAGGCAAAGACGCAGACCCATCGTAGCAGCAAACCGGCGCGAGACCGGGACGGCGGGACGGATCCGGGACGAGAACCGGGCAGACCCCGACAGGACCACCCACAGCATCGGCCGCATCCGTTTGCCGGCCGACAGTCACCAGTACCATGGAGTATCGAATGGCACCGACCCGGAACACCGCCCCAACATCCGACGGCCGCGCGCAGGCGCCGGTCGGCCGGGTCGCCTGGGGCGCGATCTTCGCGGGGGCCGTGATCGCGGTCGCCCTGATGATCCTCTTCGCCACGCTGGGCGTGGGAATCGGCGCCGGTGTCATCGACCCTGGGTCGGGCGGGATGCCGGGGTCTGGGCTGGGGATCGGCTCCGTCGTCTACCTGATCGTGACGCAACTGATCGCGCTCGGCGCGGGCGGCTATGTCGCGGCCCTGTTGTCGAACATGCCCGGCCCGATCACCTCCGCTCTCCATGGCGCGGCCGTCTGGGCGATCGCGACGGTCTTCCTGGCCTGGGCCGCCGCCTCGGGGACCGGGACGATGTTCGGTGCCGTGACCTCAGGTCTGGGAAGTTCCGCCAGTGCCGCCGGGAACCTGGGCGAGGCGGCGATTCCCGACGACTTCTCCCTTCCCGATCCGTCCGAGCTGGCCTCGTCGATCTCCTTCGACGCTCTGCCCGAGGATCTGCGGTCGAGCCTGCGGGAGCAGGGGATCACGCCGGCCAATCTCGAGCAGGAAACCGGGGAGGCGTTCCGCAACGTCTTCAGCGAGCAGGAACGACAGGCCGCCATGGCCCAGGCGCGCCAGACGCTCGGCGACCTGCTGACCTCTCCAGGCGATGCGGGCGAGGACATCTCGACCTTCTTCGACCGACTCGTCGAGGGGGAGGACGCGATCGTGTCGCAGGAGGACCGCGAGGAAGCGATGACGGTGCTGCAGCGACGGCTCGACATCACGCCCGAAGAGGCACGCGGAATCGTCCAATCCGTGGAGGATGCGATCGGGGAGTCGATCGATACGGCCCAGGCGGCCATCGAACGGGCGCAGGCCGAAGCCATCGACGCCGCCCAGGCGGCCAGCAACGCCGTCTCGACGCTGGCGCTGCTTTTGTCCCTCGCCTCCCTGCTGGGTCTTGCCGCGGCCGCGGCCGGGGCCTTCGCCGGCAAACCGGACGCGCCAGCCGGCGATCCCAGGGCAAGGCCCGCGTGAGCGGAAAACGAAGAGACGCAAGGGGATGACGCCATGAAGGGCGGTGAGCTTTTCGCACGATGCCTCGAGAACGAGGGGGTCGACTACATCTTCGGCGTGCCGGGGGAGGAGAACATCGACCTCCTCGATGCGCTGATCGACAGCCCGATCCGCTTCGTGATGACGCGGCACGAACAGGGCGCGGCCTTCATGGCCGATGTCTACGGCCGGCTGACGGGGCGGGCCGGGGTCTGCCTCTCGACGCTCGGGCCGGGCGCGACGAACCTGGTGACGGGGGTCGCGGATGCCAACATGGACCGCGCGCCGGTGGTGGCGATCGCGGGGCAGGGCGCGACGACGCGGATGCACAAGGAGAGCCACCAGATCCTCGACCTGGTGAACCTCTTCGAGCCGATCACCAAGTATTCGACCCAGATCCGCGCGCCCGAGATCATCCCCGAGATCATCCGGAAGGCATTCAAGACGGCGCAGTCCGAGAAGCCGGGCTGCAGCTTCATCGACTTCCCCGAGAACATGGCGCAGGCCGAGGTGGAGGACCTGGCGCCCCTGAAGGTGCAGTCGGCGGCGACGCCGATCGCGCCCGCGGGGAAATGCGCCCAGGTCGCCGAGATCATCTCGCGCGCCCAGGCGCCGATCATCATGGCGGGCAACGGCGTGGTGCGCGAGGGCGCCTCCGAGGCGCTAATCCACTTCGCCGAGACGCTCAACGTGCCGGTGGCCACCACCTTCATGGCCAAGGGCGCGATCCCGTTCAGCCACCCGCTCTGCCTGGGCGCGATCGGGCTCCAGGCCCGCGACTACATCGCCTTCGGGTTCGACCGGGCCGACCTGATCATCTGCGTCGGCGTCGACATGGTGGAGTACCATCCCAAGCTCTGGAACCCGTCGCGCGACAAGATGATCATCCACATCGACGAGAGCCCGGCGGAGGTGGACGCCCATTACGTGCTCGAGGCGGGCGTCGTCGGCCTGATCTCGGATTCGCTCGAACGCATCGCCGCCAGGGCGGAGCGGCGGACCAATTCCGGCGGCCACAGGCTGCACGAGGTGATCACGCGCGAGATCGGCGAGTTCTCGGACGACACGGCGTTCCCGGTGAAGCCGCAGAAGATCCTCTGGGACCTGCGCCAGGTGCTGGGGACCGAGGACATCGTGGTGTCCGACGTCGGCGCCCACAAGATGTGGATCGCGCGGATGTACCAGGCCGAGGCGCCCAATACCTGCATCATCTCGAACGGCTTCGCGGCCATGGGGATCGCCCTGCCCGGGGCCATCGCGGCGAAGCTCGCCGTCCCGGACCGGAAGGTCGTGGCGGTGTGCGGGGATGCCGGCTTCCTGATGAACTCCCAGGAGATCGAGACGGCCCTGCGGCTGAAGCTCGACATCGTGGTGCTGATCTTCAACGACGCGGCCTACGGCCTGATCGAGTGGCACCAGCTGCGCCAGTTCCAGCGCTCGACCGAGATCGCCTTCTCCAACCCCGATTTCGTCATGTTCGCCGAGAGCTTCGGGGCGAAGGGCTACCGGGTGGAGCGGACCGAGGACCTGCTGCCGACGCTCGAAGCCGCCCTGGAGGACGGCACCGTCTCCATCATCGACTGCCCGGTGGACTACGCCGAAAACATGAAGCTGACCGAGAAGCTCGGCAATCTCGTCTCGCCGATTTGAGGATATTCAAATGACTCCCTTCACCTTTCAGACCACGCCCGCGATGCTGTGCGAGGTCGGCGCGACCGCCCGGATCGGCGAGATCATGGCGGCGCGCGGCTGTCGCAAGGTCGCCCTCGTCACCGATCGAATGATCCTCCGGCTCGGTCTCGCCGACGCGGCGCTCGAGGGCCTGCGCGCGGCCGGCGTGGAGGTCTGGACCTTCGCCGAGGTCGTGGCCGATC
Source organism: uncultured Paracoccaceae bacterium (assembly GCA_947487205.1). Classification (GTDB taxonomy): domain Bacteria; phylum Pseudomonadota; class Alphaproteobacteria; order Rhodobacterales; family Rhodobacteraceae; genus Palleronia. The sequence continues at coordinate 30,804 of CANKVU010000022.1, forward strand.
CGCCGGAGGAGATGGTCCTCGCCGCGGTCTCCACCGCCATCGACGAGGGGATCGACGGCGTGGTCTCGGTCGGCGGCGGCAGTTCCCTCGACACCGCGAAGCTGATCGCGGTCCTGACGCGGTCCGAGCAGCCCCTGTCGCAGATGTACGGCCTGGGCCTCGTCAAGGGCGAGCGGCTGCCGCTGGTCCTGGCCCCGACCACCGCCGGCACCGGGTCCGAGGTCACGCCGATCTCGATCGTCACCACCGGCACCTCGGAGAAGAAGGGCGTGGTCTCGCCCCAGCTCCTGCCCGACTGGGCGATCCTCGACGCGGAGCTGACCGTGGGCCTTCCGGCCGCGGTCACCGCGGCGACCGGCATCGACGCCATGGTCCACGCGATCGAGGCCTATACCTCGAAGGTGAAGAAGAACGTCGTGTCGGACTGCCTCGCCCGGCAGGCGCTGGAACTGCTCGGCGCCAATATCCGCACGGCCTGCCACGACCCCCAGGACCGGGACGCGAGGTCGGCGATGCTCCTCGGGTCCATGCTGGCGGGGATGGCCTTCGCCAATGCGCCGGTGGCCGCCGTCCATGCCCTGGCCTATCCCCTGGGCGGGCATTTCCACGTGCCGCACGGCCTCTCGAACGCGCTCGTCCTGCCCTACGTCCTCGACTTCAACATGCCCGAGGCGGAGGCGCTCTATGCCGACCTGGCGCCGATCGTCTTCCCGGAACTGGCCGGCAAGCCCGCCGCCGCGCGGGCCTCGGGCTTCGTCGAGGCGTTCAAGGCGCTCGGTCCGGATCTCGGGATGCAGACTCGCCTGAGCGAGGTCGGCGTCAGCCACAACAACCTGCCGATGCTGGCCGAGGACGCGATGAAGCAGACCCGCCTTCTCGTGAACAACCCGCGCGAGATGACCTATGACGCCGCGCTCGACATCTACGAGGCGGCCCTGTGAGGGCGCGGCATGGCTGAGGGGTTCAAGACCGGCAACCCGTTCGTCGACGCGTGGTCCGACGCCGTCGTCAAGGGAGCGGAATCGATGGCCGCGGGGACCGGCGCCGCCGCGCCCTGGGCCGAGGCGATGCGCGAGGCCGAGGCCAACTGGGCGTTGTGCCAGCGGCAGGCCGAGGACTGGATGTCCGCGGTCGGCCGGCAGATGGCGCCGGGCGCGGAGACCGGCGGATCCGACGGCGTCGCCGAGGAGACCCTGCGCCGGATGCTCGATCCCGGCCAGTTCCTCTCGGCCGGGACGGACGAGGTGAACCAGTCGATCCAGCGCCTCGTCGAGGGGCCGGGCTTCACCGATATCGGCACGCTGGAGCGGCAGGTCGTCAAGGCGACCGGGGAATGGCTGGCGCTGCGCCAGGCCAGCGCCGTGTTCAAGGCGATCACCGCGGCGGCCTGGAGCCGGGCCTTCGCCACCTTCTCCCAGGCCACCAGGGACGATCCCGCCATCCTGTCGGAGGGTCCGCGCGCCGTCCTCGACCGCTGGCTGAAGGTCGCCAACGACGAGCTGATCCGCACCCAGCGCAGCGACGCCTTCCTGAAGGCGCAGCGCAACCTGCTGACGGCGGGGGTCGATTACCGCCTGAAGGAGCGCGCGCTGGTGGAGCTGTGGTGCGAGACCCATTCGATCCCGACCCGGAGCGAGGTGGACGAGATCCACCGCGCCGTCCACGACCTGAAGGCCCAGGTCCGCGACCTGAAATCGCGCCTCGCGGCCGAGGCGCGCCCCCCGCGCCGCGGCGGGGCCGCGGCCAAGAAACGAGCCTGAGAGGTTCCGCCATGTCCGACCAGACCTATCGCCCCGACCAGGCCTGGCGCGAGTCGCTGGAATTCGGCGCCGGCCTCGCCCGGAGCGCCGAGGCGCTCGGCCGCATCCGCGAGGCGGATGTCGATGTCGGCGCCACGCCCAAGACCGAGATCATGCGCCTCGAGAAGGTCACGCTCAGCCGCTACACGCCGCTCGAGGGGGTGGAGGTCCGGACCGGCCCGGTCCTGATCGTCTACGGCCTCGTCGGGCGTTACACGATGGCCGACCTGCAGGAGGACCGCTCTCTGGTGCGCAACCTGCTCGGCCGGGGCGTGGACCTCTACCTGGTCGAATGGGGCAATCCGACCCGCGCCGACCAGTTCCTCGGGATGGAGGACTACACCGACTGGTTCCTCGGCGATTGCGTCGACCGCATCTGCGCCGAGGCCGGGGTGGACCAGGTCACCCTGCTCGGCATCTGCGAGGGCGGCACCTTCTCCACCATCTACGCCGCGCGGCACCCGGAGAAGGTCAAGAACCTGATCCTGACCATCACGCCGATCGACTTCCATGCCGACGCGGACGATCCCGACGTGACCCACGGCATCCTCAACGTCTGGGCCCGCAACCTCGGCGCGGAGGACATCGACCGGCTGATCGACGCCTTCGGCAACCTTCCGGGCGAGATCCTGGGATCGGTGTTCGAGGCGCTGACCCCGGTGCGCAACCTGACGAAGTACAACCTCGACCTCCACGCCATCGCCGCCGACGACAAGCGGCTGATGAACTTCCTCCGGATGGAGAAGTGGCTGGCCGACCGCCCGTCCCACCCCGGCACCGCCGCGCGGCAATGGCTGATCGACCTCTACAAGGAGAACCGGTTGGTCAAGGGCACCTTCGTGCTCGGCGGCGAGGCGGTCGATCTGGGCCGGCTCACCATGCCCGTGCTCAACGTCTTCGCGCTCCGCGACCACATCATCCCGCCGCCCTGCGCCAAGGCCCTGGGGCCCCTCGTCGGGACCGACGATTATACCGAACTGGCGCTGCCCGGCGGCCATGTGGGTGTCTATGTGAGCAGCAAGTCCCAGGGGATCGTCGGCGACACGGTGTTCGACTGGCTGGTGGAGCGGCAATGATGTCCGGCAAGGTCGTCAGCGCCGCCGACGCGATCTCCGTCCTCCGCGACGGCGACACCGTCTGCGTCTCGGGCTTCGTCGGGGCGGGGACCCCGGACGAGCTCCTGATCGCGCTCGAGGAGCGGTTCCTGGCCACCGGCCATCCCCGCGACCTGACCCTCGTCTTCGCCGCCGCCCCCGGCGACGGCAAGGAGCGCGGCCTGAACCGGCTCGCGCACGAGGGGCTGGTGCGCCGCGCGATCGGCGGCCACTGGTCGCTGGTGCAGAAGCTCGCGACGATGGCGGTCGAGAACCGCATCGAGGCCTACAACCTGCCGCTCGGCATCGTCTCGCAGCTCTACCGGGAGATCGCCGGGGGCAAGCCCGGCATGCTGTCGAAGGTCGGATTGCGGACCTTCGTCGATCCCCGGCTCCAGGGCGGGCGCATCAATGCCCGCTCCACCGACGACCTTGTCAGCCTGCAGGTCATCGACGGCGAGGAATGGCTCTTCTACCGCTGCTTCCCGATCCATGCCGCGCTCCTGAGGGCCACCACCGCGGACCTGCGCGGCAACGCCACCCTGGAACGGGAGGCGCTGAAGCTCGACGTGACCTCCGCGGCGATGGCCGCGCACAATTCCGACGGCGTGGTCATCGTGCAGGCGGAGCGCGTCGCCGTGCCGGGATCGCTGAAGCCGAACCGCGTCGCGATCCCCGGCCCGCTGGTCGATTGCGTCGTGGTCTCGCGCCCCGAGAACCACGCCCAGACCTACGCGACCCCCTACAGCCACGCCTTCTCGGGCGAACTCAGGGTGCCGATGGATGGATTGCCCCCGATACCGCTCGACGCGCGCAAGGTCATCGCGCGGCGAGCGGCGCTCGAACTGCCGGTGGGCGGCGTCGTCAATCTCGGCATCGGCATGCCCGAGGGCGTGGCCTCGGTCGCCGCCGAGGAGGGCATGCTCGACCACGTCACCCTGACCGCCGAACCCGGCGTGATCGGCGGCATGCCCCAGGGCGGGCTCGATTTCGGCGCCGCCCTGAACCCCGACGCGATCCTGCAGCAGAGCCTGCAATTCGACTTCTACGACGGCGGCGGGCTCGACATGGCCTGCCTCGGGATGGCCGAGGTCGACGGGCGCGGGAACGTCAACGTCTCCCGGCTGGGGCCCCGCTTCGTCGGCGCCGGCGGCTTCGTCAACATCAGCCAGAACGCCGCGCGGCTGGTGCTGGCCGGCACCTTCACCGCCGGCGGACTGGAAACCGCCGTCGAGGACGGCGAGTTGCGGATCCTGCGCGAGGGCCGGGTCCGGAAGTTCGTCTCCGAGGTCGAGCAGGTCACCTATTCCGGCGATCTCGCGGTGGAGACCGGGCAGGCCGTCATCTACGTGACCGAGCGCTGCGTCTTCACCGTCTCGGCCGCCGGCCTCCGGCTCACCGAGATCGCCCCGGGCGTGGACCTGGAGCGCGACATCCTCGCCCACATGGAGTTCGAACCCGTCATCGACACCGTCGTCCCCATGGACCCGCTCCTCTTCCGCCCCGCGCCGATGGGGCTGAAGGCCCGGCTCATCGACGCGCCGATCGAGCACCGCATCGACCTCGACGAATCCGGGCGGCTGCTGATCAACCTGCGCGGCTACGCCGTACGGGCACAGGGCGACATCGACGCGATCGCGCGACGTATCGAGACGCTCTGCGACGGCCTCGGCCGGAAGGTGGACATGATCGCCTGGTACGACGGGTTCGGCGTCGAGGGCGACCTCGACACCGCCTATTCCGACATGGCCGCGCGGCTGGAGAAGACCTATTACCGCTCCTCCGTCCGCTTCACGCGCAATCCCTTCACCCGGGCCCGCTTCGGCGCCGAACTGGCCAAGCGCGACCTGACGATGCAGATGCGCCGCGACGCGATCCTGTCGCCCGGCCCATGACGACGGCGCCCCCATCCCCGCGCGAGTCGAGCGTGCGCAGCATCGGGCGCCACGGCTTCCACCGGATCGCATACCGCGACTGGGGCGAGGGAACCGACGGCGGGACCGTCTTCTGCGTCCACGGCCTGACCCGGAACAGCCACGATTTCGACCCGCTCGCCCGGCGGCTCGCCACCGACCGGCGCGTCGTCTGCCCCGATCTCGTGGGACGCGGCCGCAGCGAGTGGCTCGCCGATCCCGCCGACTACCACCTCGTGCAGTACAACATCGACCTCGCCGTCCTGGCGGCGGGGATCGGCGCGGAGACCTTCGACTGGGTCGGGACCTCCCTCGGCGGGCTGATGGGGATCGCCTTCGCCGGCTTGCCGAACTCGCCGGTCCGCCGCCTCGTGATCAACGACATCGCGCCCGAGGTGCCGCTGCCCGCGCTGTGGCGCGTCGCGCGATACATGCAGGAGGATCGCCGCTTCGCCGACCTGGAGGAGGTGGAAGCGCATCTGCGCGTCACCCTCGCGCCCTTCGGCCCGATGACGGATGTCGACTGGCGGCGGATGGCGCGGACCAGCGTCATCGAGTGTGGCGACGGGTTGCGGCTCGCCTTCGATCCCGGGATCTCCCGCAACGCCAGGCGCAGTTCGCTACTGGTGCATCTGAACCTTTGGCGCTACTGGGATCTGATATCGTGTCCGGTCCTGATCCTGCGGGGTGCTCGATCCGACTTCCTGACCCCTCGGCTACTCGACCGCATGCGCCGCCGCCTGCCACATGCGGAGGTGATCGAGTTCCAGGGTATCGGCCACGCGCCGACGCTCAACGCGGCCGAGCAGATCGACCGCGTCCAGGGGTGGCTGGACGCCAATTGAGGACGAGCGTGTCCGCGGGGCTTGAGCAGCAGACCGATCCGCGCACCTCTGCGGAATTGCAATAGCAGTACTGACCGTCATTTATCACTCGCCAGGGAAGACCCATGGAAAAGCCATTGCCCCGTACCTTGTCCGCGAGCGAAGCCAAGGCTCAGGCCACGACCGCTCACGTCAAGGAACTGACGGAGAAGGAAGCGTCCGAACGGGCCGCGAAGACCGACCGGCTGCGCGCGGCGCGTCTCGAGAGAGATGCGATTGCGCAGGACAAAAAATCCTGACTTGGAGGCAGTTTTTAAACGGCCCTGATCTATCGGGTTCAAAACGGTGCCCGATCGGAGCGGACCTTTGCGCACGATGCAAAAATTCTGAAAGCGATGCGTAGGACGTTGCTGCAGAACTCACGCCTGAGGGTGGCGCCACCTTTCTCTGCCGATGTCAGGTCATGCGAACGATCTTAGCGACGCCGAGGGCCGATAAGCGGTTCATGACAATGGGCGTCAATCCTGGCGAGTTGAGGATAGCTGCACGACCCGACCCTCCCCTTGGATCAGGGCCGCGTTGATCCAGGAATTTCCGGTCGATGTGCAGTGTCGAGCGCCAACGCGGAGACCGCAAGAAGCTCCGGCGCCGGCGCGGTGGTCGTGGATAGGAACGTCGTTGGGAACAGGTATCCGAGCGCCGAATGCGGACGCTCGGGATTGTCGTGGTGGCGCCGGCGGCCGATCCCGTCCCGGGCAGGGGATAGCGAGCGGAACGGGTGCAGGTTCAGGCATTCGTCGCGGAGTTTGCCGTTGACGCTCTCGACGAAGGCGTGTCGCGAACCGGCTTGCCAGGCGCGATGAAGCGCGGGCGCATGCCGGTGCGCTCGGACCGGTCGAACATGGCATTGCCGGTGCCCTCGGGGCCATTGTCGAGAACGATTTCCTCGGGCAGCGACGAGGTCGTCGAGGCGCCATTGCTCCGAGCGACAATGGCGCTCGCGACCCGGGCACGGGAAATGGAGAGATCGACGATCTGACCGGGGCAGAACCGGCTGGGATCGTCGACGATGTTCAGCACGCGGAAGCGTCGGTTATCGACAAGCTGATCGCTGATGGTGGCGAGCGACCAGCGCTGCAGGGGCCGCTCCGGCACCATGCGGCATCTGCTCGGCCACCAGCCGCTTGAGCCTGGCGTTCTCGGCCTCGCGCTCCGTCAGCCGCTTGGCCTCGCTGGTCTCCATGCCGCCGAACGTCTTGGGCCAGGTACGAGACACGTCGCCGTGCTGATCCCGTGCCGCCGGCAGATCTCGTCCACCTTCGCGCCGTCGAGGCAGTGCATCGACCGTGCTCCTTGAGGACGCCGATGATCTTCTCTTCGCTGAACCGCTCGTGCTTCGTGGCTCTTCCTCCTTCATCCATTCAGAAGGGGAAGATTGCAGTTCGCAGCGGCCCGGTTTTCGGGGGGAAGGTCACGGGATCGCCAGCCAGGCGAGTCACCTCACCCTCGAGGATCCCAGCCCGTTGATGGGATGAATTCGATCGGCCGACTGAATCGATTGTCCCGCCGCCCGACCGTTATTTGTGGTCGCGTTTCCGTGCTGGCCTTGGTGAAGCAGCCGACTGGTCGAACAGGACCATGGCACTTGGGAACGTGCGGTCGAAGCCGATCCATCCGATCGACGCTCAGCCCCTACAAGTCCCTCATGTCGCGCTCCCGAAGTTCGGGAGCTTGACACGCTCAGCCCGGGCAGCCGCAACCGGATCAATAGGTCCCGAACCTATTTCTTCTTGTGCTCGCCAAGGTTGGTCATGACTTTGCCTTTCATCGAATCTGCTGTTGCAGAAACCTTTTCCTTCACCTTTTTCGGCTTCTTCACTTCCCGATTGCCACGTTGCTTGTCGCCCTTGGACATTTGAATTTCTCCTGGTCCCGAGTCTTGTTTGATTCGTTAGTCGGTGTCTTCTCGAATAGGAAATGTAATCTTGCGACCCGTGCCTCTCGGCGACAGAACGCGGCCGTTCACATCATTCCATCCATTCCGCCCATGTCGGACATCGCGCTGCCGCGACCTGCTTCCTCGGGCTTTTGCGCGACCATCGCTTCGGTCGTGATCAATAGCCCGGCGATCGACGCGGCGTTTTCCAGTGCGATCCGGACGACCTTTGTCGGATCGATGACACCGGCCTTCAGAAGGTCGACATATTCCTCGGCGTGCGCGTCGAACCCGAATGTCGGGCTGTCGTTCTCGATCACCTTGCCGACCACGACCGATCCGTCGACGCCTGCATTTCCAGCAATCTGGCGCAGTGGCGCCTGGATGGCGCGACGGACGATCTTGATGCCGGCCTCCTGATCATTGTTCTCGCCCTTCAGCGTCGCCAGTACCTTGCCTGCATGAATCAGGGCCACGCCGCCACCGGGCAAGACACCTTCCTGAACCGCAGCCCGGGTGGCGTTCAGTGCATCGTCAACGCGATCCTTGCGCTCCTTCACCTCGATCTCGGTCGCCCCGCCGACCCGGATCACGGCAATGCCGCCGGCAAGCTTGGCCAGCCGTTCCTGCAACTTCTCCCTGTCGTAGTCCGACGTGGTCTCCTCGATCTGCGCCCGGATCTGCGTGACGCGGGCCGCGATCGCGTCCTTGTCGCCGGCGCCGTCGATGATCGTCGTGTCGTCCTTGGTGATCGCGACCTTCTTCGCCGTGCCGAGCATGTCCATGGTGACATTCTCGAGCTTGGTGCCCAGCTCTGCGGAAATGACCTGTCCGCCCGTCAGTACGGCAAGGTCTTCCATCATCGCCTTGCGGCGGTCTCCGAAGCCGGGCGCCTTGACGGCCGCGACCTTCAGCCCGCCGCGGAGCTTGTTGACGACCAGGGTCGCCAACGCCTCGCCCTCTGTGTCCTCGGCCACGATCAGCAATTGTTTGTCAGCCTGGATCACCGCTTCCAGCAGCGGCACCATGGATGCGAGAGAGGTCAGTCTCTTCTCGTGAAGCAGGATGACGCAATCATCCATCTCGACGACCATCTTCTGAGCGTTCGTGATGAAATAGGGGCTCAGGTAGCCGCGGTCGAACTGCATGCCCTCGACCACCACGGTTTCGGTCTCCAGCCCCTTGTTTTCCTCGACGGTGATCACGCCTTCGTTGCCGACCTTGGCCATCGCATCCGCGATCTGGCGGCCGATCGCGACCTCTCCGTTGGCCGAAATGGCGCCGACCTTCGCGATCTCGTCGCTGTCGCCCACCGGCCGGGACATGGTCTTGATCTCGGCCACGACCGCAGCCACGGCCTTGTCGATCCCGCGCTTCAGATCCATCGGGTTCATGCCGGCGGCGACCGATTTCATGCCTTCACGGACAATCGCATGGGCGAGCACGGTGGCGGTCGTGGTGCCGTCACCAGCTTCGTCATTGGTGCGCTGAGCGACTTCCTTGACCATCTGCGCGCCCATGTTCTCGAAATGGTCTGACAGCTCGATCTCCTTGGCGACGGTCACGCCGTCCTTGGTGATGCGTGGGGCCCCCCAGGACTTGTCGATGATGACGTTCCGGCCCTTGGGTCCAAGGGTGATCTCCACGGCGTTAGCCAGTGTGTCGATGCCTTTCAGCATGCGGTCGCGGGCATCGGTACTGAATCTGACGTCTTTGGCGGACATGGTCGGGTGCTCCTGAAAAATGGAAAGGTCGGCGTCGCGGTCGGGGTCAGGCCATGACGCCGAGGATGTCGCTCTCCTTCATGATCATGAGATCTTCGCCATCCAGCTTGATTTCGGTGCCCGACCATTTTCCGAACAGGATTCGGTCGCCGGCCTTCACGCCCATGGGGATGCGCACGCCATCCTCGTCATTCGCGCCGGCTCCAACCGAGACGATCTCGCCTTCCTGCGGCTTCACCTTGGCAGTGTCAGGTATCAGGAGCCCGCCCGACGTCGTCTCGTCACCTTCGATGCGGCGAACGAGAACGCGGTCGTGGAGTGGAGTGAACGACATATCATTGCTCCGTCTTCGGATTTCCAAGGGAGCATGGCAATGTTCGGAAGTATTTTGGCGCTCGCCACACCGGAGTGCCAACCAGAGTAAAGTGATAGCTCAGCAGTGCTTCCACAATGGGGCCTCAGAATTACTTTCGAAGTCCATTCGAAAAAGATCGGCTGCGCCGTTCGAACGGCCCGGCGAGATCGTACGCACGGTTCGCGCGATCCGGTTTCCGGGTGCCGGGACGCCCGACGGACTTTCCCAGCGCGGAGCCGACCGGTCCCAGACGGGGGCAGAATGGGGCCTTGCCGGTTGTCGCTGGTTCGTGGCCCCTCCGCGCAATGTCACGCGGGGCCGCGACCTCGAGGGCAGGGCGGTCCTCCATGATTACGACGGGAGCCGCGATCCCGAAGGACGCCATCCGGCCGAGATTCCATCCGGCCGAGATTCCATCCGGCCCAGTCCTCGTCGCGGCATGGATCAACCTTCAATATCACGGGGCCATCGTGGCTCCGGACGCATTCGGAGGGGGCAACAAGCTTTTCCAGAATGTCGCGGGCGCGACCGGCAAGCTCCGGGGTGGACCCTCGAACCAGGGCCTGGCCTTCGGGGATCGGGGTCGCGCACGAACCGCCGCGATTGGCAGTGCGGGTGGACGCTTCGAAATCGACACTTGCCGCCACTCTGGAGGCGCGCCCTGCAAGTCGCGGATCGGGCGCGGCGGGATGGATCGATGTCGCGGTCATTGGCGAGGCCGGTCTTGGGGCCCCTCCTGCAGGTCCCGAAGGGGATGATCGCATGAGGATGCAGTCTGCACGATCGCGGGGCGATCGGCCCCCTTCCTCAAGGGGCCGGCCCTGGTCATCGGGCGCCTTCTCCTCCCGCCGGGAATCGTGAATACGGGCCTGGATCGCAGGTCAGAGCCTTCGCGTGGACGGAGTGTCTGCGCCAATCCGGCATCCGTATTCCGATGGACGGCAAAGCCCTGGTCTCCGGAGAGGGCGGGACAGCGCCGCCCGGAAGCGCCGAGATGTCGAACCATTCCGCCTTCCCGGTCTTGGGGGGACGATGTCTTGAAACTGCCCGTTCCCTCTCCAAAGCGGCGCCCGAGCCCATGCATACACGCGACCAGTTACCCCCTGCCGGGCGCATCGGTGTTATCTCCGACACCCATTCCCTGCTTCGCCCCGAGGCGCTCGAGGCCCTCGAAGGGGTGGACCGCATCCTGCATGCGGGCGATATCGGCGATCCCGGCCATCTCGACACGCTGGCCCGCATCGCCCCGGTGACGGCGATCCGCGGCAACATCGACCGCGGCGACTGGGCCGAGGCCCTGCCCGAAACGGCGACCCTCGCGGCGCTCGGCCTGCGGATCCACATGATCCACGACCGCAAGGCCCTGCGGGCCGATCCGCGGGCCGAAGGGTGGGATGTCGTGATCTCGGGCCATTCCCACAAGCCCGGCATCGACGAAACCGGGGGCGCCCTGTGGCTGAACCCCGGCGCGGCCGGCCCCCGTCGCTTTCGCCTTCCGGTCACGCTGGCCTTCCTCTGGGAGGAGGCGGGCCGCCCCCGCGCCATGATCCACCCCTTGCCCATCTGACCTGTTTCCGGCCGAGTCGGCTTCGTGAGACGCCCTGGATTTGCCGAAGTCGTATTGCCGTCGCGCCTTTGGCGAGGCGACCTCTCGCGCGCGGCACGGGCTGACGATTCGCGGGATCGTGGATGGATGTCCGTCCCGATCGGACGGGAATCATGGAACTCTCCTTCCGGCACCCGGAGCGTATTCCCGGCACCGGTCACGCCGTCGGCCAAGATACCGATCAACCTTCCCTTCGGCCGAGCCTGTTACGTTCCCCTTCCGGGACCAGACGGGAGAAGAGAATGGTGGCGGGCAAGCAATGCGGTCTCTGCGGAGAATGGCTGTGCCAGACGGCTTTCGACGGGCGGGCCAAGGACTGCTCGGCCTGCCGCCGGACCGAGGCGGCGCGGCCCCCGCGCGGCCGAAGTCCAGTGGAAAGGGCTCTGACCCCTCGGGGTGCCAAGGCCGCCATCATGCAGGACGCCAGAGCGCGATCCGAGGCGGAAGGCGTGGCATACGAGGTGGATCACGTCATCCCGGTCAGGGGCAAGGTTCGCCGCAACTCGGACGACTGGGTGCTGGTCTGCGGGCTCGACATTCCCTCCAACTGGCAGATCGTGCCGAAAAGCGACAACCGGGAGAAGTGGATGTTTTTCAGCCGCGATGACGCCCGCGTCGAGGAAGACCGGCTGCTGAAGCTGGCAACCGCGTCGTCACGAGGCCGGTCTGATCCGGGCGAATGACGCGCACCCTTGCCAAATCCCGCTGCCCCGACCGAAATCGAGCGGGCGAGGGATCGGATGCCCCGTTCGAGGGCCGTGATCCGAAAACCCGGCACGCTGGAGGCCGGTATCCGCGGACGCATTCCGATCCATCCGTGCCCGCTTGCCGAGCTGTCCCCGGAGCGTATCCGTGCCGTTGCGCGCGCGTAGGTGGGTCTACCTGATCTGGGCGCAGGTGCAGCGCGCCTTTCCGGCCATGCGCCCGGGCTGATGCGCCTGGCGTTCCCCCGCGGCATCGAACCGAGGCGGGCTTCTCGCCATGGCGACGCGGGTTGAACGCAGCTTGCGACATGCGATGGTCGGATCATGATCTTCCAGCTCGTTCTCGGCAGCGTCATCATCGGCATCACCGCTCTCGCGGCGGCGATGCTGTGGGCGGGCCTCGAAGCGATCCTGGTCCGCAGCCACGCCTGGATGACGCGTCCGCCCCATGGCCCGAAGCTGATGGCGATGGTGTCGCTCGCGGTGCTCTGCACCCTCCTGATGATGACGGCATCGGTCTGGATATGGGCCGTGGCCTTCTGGATCCTGCGGACCTTCGAGAGCTTCGAGGCGTCGCTGTACTTCTCCCTAGTCGTCTTCACCACGCTGGGGTTCGGCGACGTGCTGCTGCCGGCCGAGTGGCGCCTGCTCGGAGGCCTGGCCGCCGCGAACGGTCTGCTGAGCTTCGGGATCCTCACGGCCATCCTGGTCGAGACGCTGCGCGAGACGCGGTCGCGGCAGCGGGGGTGACGGCTTTGGGGCCCGGGCCAGCCCCCGTCGTGTTCCGGGATTACGCGGCCACTGACAGGGATTGGGTCGCGCGCGAACACGTCCGGCACTACACGATGGTCGAAGGCTTCGATCCGTCCTTTGGCGAGGCGGTCCGCGGCGCCCTCGATCTGATCGATGCCGGGCGCGAAGATCCGACCGGCAAGTTCCTGATCGTCGAGGCGGCCGGGACGCGCCGCCCCGTGGGCTGCGTCTTCCTCATGGTCGAGCCGCCTGCGAGCGGCCGGCTCCGCCTGTTCTACCTGGACCAGGCGTATCGGGGCCGGGGGATCGGGAAGGACATGCTGGACGCCATGATCGCGCATGCCGCGGCGAACGGTCTCGAGAGGATCCGCGTGTCGACATTCGATCGCCATCTGGCGGCCTGCCGTCTCTATCGCGCGGCCGGCTTCACGCAAAGGGTCGGAGAGCCGTCCGTCGCCTTCGGGCAGGGATTGCGCCAGGTGGATTTCAAAAAGGACCTGGCGCCTGCAGGACGTATGGATGATTGAGGCGCCCCGGGGCCTGGGGGCATCACGGGACCCGCCCGAGCCGCGCCGTGGAAACCCGTCCCGGGCGGGTCGCCCTCGACCCCGTAACGAGCGGCGAAATCCGCAAGCGCCCCTTGTCTGCCATCGTCCAGATCCGCGCGGCCCGGGAAAGGCCGGGCCAATCCGCCCGGCGTCACCGAGCCGCGCATCCGGCCCGGCCCTCGAAGAGATCCTCGCCGCACCGGAAGCGGACGCGCATCGGCGGACCCTTTTCGGGCTCGGGCACTTCCCGGAGGCCCCTCGATGCGCGCCGTCTCGTCCCCGGTTACGGCGGGTGCGGACCATGGCCGAGATAGCCACGGAGCTCGATCAGCTTCGCCGGCGCAGGAGCGCGAGGCCACCCAGAGCGGCCGCCAGCAGCGGCAGGCCCGCGGGCAGGGGGACGGGCGAGGGGGTGGGGGCCTCGGGCCCGGTCACCGTCCAGCTCCCTGGGCTCTCGGCGAAGGTCGAGCCGCCCTGGGCCATCTCGGCCAAGGTGCCATCGATGTAGAAATCCTGGCCGTCGGTGGCGAGCGTCAGCCGGACGCCCGGATTGCCGTCCGCGTCGGTGTCGATGACGATCCTGCCGAACAGGACTTCCTGCCAGAAGACGCCGTGTCCCCACAGGTTGCTCCAGGCATAGGCATCGAGGAGCGTTCCGCCGGTCTCGGTGATCTTGGCCGGCTTGTCGGCGATCCAGTCAGCCTCAAAGTCGGCCCGGTAGGTGGCGTTCGACAGGGACGGCAGATCCACGACGATCCGGGCGCTCACATCGGTGATGCCGTCGAACCAGTCATGTTCCGTCGGCTCCTGGAGATAGGTGACCTCGTCGCCGTAGAAGGTGAACTCGTAGGGCACGGCCTGGGCCACGCCCGCCATGCCGAAGACCAGCGCGGCGGTGCCGGCCCACATCGTTACTCGCATCCCGAATCTCCCAGTGGAATGAATGCCCTATGGATAGCCGCTCGGCGGACGGGCGCACGCGGAATTGTCGCGCGAGGTCCGAATTTCGGTCTCGGCGGTCGAGGCCATTCGTCCGGCCCTTCGGGATCGGCCGGGCGCCCGAAGCGCGTGTTGGCCCGGGTCCGGGCCGCCCGGCCCCTTCCGAGGATCCCGGCAGGACGCAATCGCCTGGCCGCCCGAACGGGATCCCGACGCCTGCGCGGCGGGTCCGCCCCGCGTCACGTCCGCCGGTAGAGCCACAGGGTGACGGGCGCCAGCACCCCGGTCAGGAGGACGGGCGCGAGGAGGGCGAGCCCGACCTGCGGCAAGGTCGCCGTCCCCGCCATCAGCCCGCGCATGGCGGTGGTCATCAGCGAGATCGGGTTCACCTCGACGAAGGCGCGCAGCCAGTCGGGCATCGTGTCCGGCTGGACCATGATGTTGGAGGCGAAGACCACCGGGAACAGCACGGTGAAGCCCAGCGTCATGACCGTGGTCGGCGTGCGGATCAGCAGCCCCAGGACGATGAACACCCACCCGATCCCGAAGCCGATCGCCAGCAGCAGCAGGAACGCGGCCACCACGCCCGGAAGGCCCGCATCGGGGCGGTAACCCAGGACGAGGCCGATCCCGAGGATGATCCCCCCGGCGATCAGGTGGCGCAGCAGATCCCCCACGACGAGGCCCGCGAAGGGCGCGAGCGGCCAGATCGGCAGGCTGCGGAACCGGTCGAACAGCCCCTTGCCGAGATCGGTCGAGAGGCCCATCCCCGAATAGACGGCGTTGAACGCCACCGTCTGCACCAGGATCCCGGGCAGGAAGAATTGCAGGTAGTCGCGCGTCGACCCGGCGAGAGCGCCGCCGAAGACGAAGGTGAAGAGCAACGTGAACATGAGCGGCGTCATCACGAGGTCGAAGAGCTGCTCGGGCACATGGCGGAACTTGAGCACCGCGCGCCAGCCGAAGGTCAGCGCGTTCGAGAGCGCCGAAGGCCGCGGCGGGCGCGGCATCGGCTGCAGGTTGGCCGGGGTGAGATCCGTCATGCGACCTCCTCCGGGGGCGGTCCGGCCGCGCCGGTGAGGGCGAAGAACACATCCTCGAGGCTGGGGGCGCCCATGGCGAAATCCTCCAGCGCGATGCCCGCCGCGACCAGCGCCGACAGCGCCGCGCTCGCGGCCTCCGGCGTCCGCGCCATGACCGAGAGGCGCGCGCCTTCGGGGCTGCGCTGGACCGGCGCGGCGAGATGCTCCTCGAGCAGGGCCGCGGCGCGGTCCAGCGCCCCGGGATCGGCCAGCGCGACCTGCAGGAAGCCCGATCCGGTCGCGGCCTTCAGCTCCCGGCTGGTGCCCTCGGCGATCTTGCGGCCGTGGTCGATGACGGCGATCCGCCGGGCCAGCTGGTCGGCCTCTTCCAGGTACTGGGTGGTCAGGAGCACGGTGACGCCCGATTGCGCGAGGTGCCGGATCATCCGCCACACCCGCTGCCGGGCCGTCGGGTCGAGGCCGGTGGTCGGCTCGTCGAGGAACAGCACCCCCGGGGTGACGACCAGCGAGGCGGCGATGTCCAGGCGCCGCCGCATGCCCCCCGAATAATCCTTCACCTGCCGGTGGCGCGCCTCGGTCAGCTCGAAGGCGGCGAGCAGATCGTCGGCCCGACGGCCGGCGGCCCGTCCGCCGAATCCCCAGAGGCGGGCGAGGAACACGAGGTTCTCGCGGCCCGTCAGGTCCTCGTCGAGCGAGGCGAACTGGCCGGTCATCGCGATGGCGCCCCGCACGGCGGCGGGCGCGGTCAGAATGTCGTGCCCCATCACCGTGGCGGTGCCGGCATCGGGGCGCGTCAGGGTGGCGAGCATCCGCATCAGGGTCGTCTTGCCGGCGCCGTTCGGGCCGAGGATCGCGAAGATCATCCCCCGCGGCACGTCGAGGTCGATGCCGTCGACCGCCGTCAGGCCGCCGAACCGCTTGACCAGTCCGCGGGCCCGGATCGCGGCCACCTCCCGATCGGGCGTCGTGTCCGACAGGATGGTTGATCGGGTGTCCATCATGCGCCTGCCAGAATCACGATCCGCATGGGGCGGACACATAGCACGCGGCGCGCCGGTGCGGAGGCGGTTTTCGCGCCGCCGAGGCGGCGACGCTCCGAGCGCGCGCTTGCTCCGTCTCCACGCGTCTTCAGGGGCGTGATGTCTCACGTCGGGTACCGGTGGGGTTGCGTGCGGCCGGTCGAATCCGGAGGGCGGGGCCGGTCCCACGGTGGCGGTCCGTCCACGGAACCGGCGGCCGCTGGAGATGCCGGGCCTCGGACCGGCGCGGACCCATGCGATGAGGCCATAGCACCTTGCCGCGACGCGCCCTCGTTTGACGGTCGGGCCGGGGCCATATCGGGCCTGCGCGGGGATTGCCGCGCCCCCGCCAATCCAGAGGAGCAGCCCCATGTTCACCCGTCTCAAGACCTTCCTGTCCGATCTCGCCCGCGCCGGCACGCCGGCTAGGAACCCCTTCGCCCCCGGACGGCCCGCGCGGGGCTGAGCCTGCGTCCCGCCCGGGACGGGTGATCGGGCGCGGGCCCGCAAAGGCCCCGCCCCGCCTCTCAGGTGCGGTTCGCCTGGTTCGGGTCCGCCGTCGATCCCGGGCCGGTGGTCGGATCCTCGGGGTCGCTGTCGTCGGGCCGGACATCGGGCCGCTCGTCGGATTGCTTGGGCAGGCCGGTGCGGTTCGCCTGGTTGGGGTCCGCCGTCGATCCGGCGCCGGTGCGGGGGTCCTTGTCGTCGTCGTCGGGCATGGGTTTCGCCTCCGTTGCCGTCGTCACCGCCCAATCGCGCCGCAGGCCCGCTTGTTCCGGGCAGGGCCCCCGGCGCGGGCGATGCCGCGGGGCGGATGCGGGCGTGGCGGTCATTGGCGGGGATCGGCGCATCCCGGCCGAGGTCTGTCATCGGATCGTCACCGCGAGGCGCTAAGGACGGCGCCGGACGCCCCCCTCGGGGCCCGGTCCCCTCCCCGCAGCAGACAGCAGGACGCCGTCATGACCGAGCAATCCAGCCATCCCTTCCGCACCAGCCAGCTCGAGGCGGCCGACGGCCCGGGGCTCAACCCGACCCGGAACCGCACCATGGGCGACATCATCGCGGCGCGCTTCTCGCGGCGCGGCTTCCTGAAGGGGTCGATGGCGGCGACCGCGATTTCGGCCACGGTCAGCCCGGCCGCGCTGATGTCGGCGCGCCCCGCCGCGGCGCAGGCGGAGGGGTCCGCCTTCGACTTTCCCGAGGTGACCGCGGGCGTCGATGCCGATCACCACGTCGCCGAGGGCTACGACGCGCAGGTGCTTCTGCGCTGGGGCGATCCGGTCTTCGCCGACGCGCCGGACTTCGATCCGCGCAACCAGTCCCCCGAGGCCCAGGAGCGCCAGTTCGGCTACAACAACGACTTCGTGGGCTTCATCCCCCTCGAAGGGTCGTCCGAGCACGGCCTGCTGGTCGTCAACCACGAATACACGAACGAGCATCTGATGTTCCCCGGGATCGTCAGCCTCCAATCGGCGCCCGAGCCCACCGTGGCGCCCGACGAAGAGACCGCCGAGGCGGACGAGCAGACCGCGACCGAGGCCGAGCTGACCCCCGCCGAGCCCGCCATGCCCGAAATCGTCGTGGCCCCCGCGGACGCCGCCCGCGCGAATATCGAGATGGCCGCGCATGGCGGCACCATCATCGAGATCCGGAAGGAGGACGGCCGGTGGGTGCCGGTGCTCGACGGGGCGCGCAACCGCCGCATCACCGCCACGACGCCGATGGAGGTGACCGGGCCCGCCGCCGGCCACCCCCGCCTGCAGACCGCCGCCGACCCCACCGGCCGCGCGGTCCTGGGCACGATCAACAATTGCGCCGGCGGCGTGACGCCGTGGGGCACCTACGTCATGGCCGAGGAGAACTTCCACGGCTACTTCATCGGGACCCTGCCCGAGGGCCATGCCGAGGCGGCCAATTACGAGCGCTACGGCGTGCCCGACAGCAGCTACGAATGGGGCCATTTCCACGACCGGTTCGACGTGTCGAAGGAGCCCAACGAGCCCAACCGCTTCGGCTGGGTCGTCGAGGTGGACGTGGACGATCCGCAATCGACGCCGAAGAAGCGCACCGCGCTCGGCCGCTTCAAGCACGAGGGCGCCGAGAGCATCGTCGCCCCGGACGGGCGCGTGGTGTTCTACCTCGGCGACGACGAGCGGTTCGACTACGTCTACAAGTTCGTCACCGCGGGCACCTACGACCCCGAGGATCGCGCGGCGAACATGGACCTTCTGGACGAGGGCACGCTCTATGCCGCGCGCTTCGACGAGGGCGGCGGGGTCGAATGGCTGCCGCTCGTCCATGGCGAGGGGCCGCTCACGGCCGAGAACGGGTTCGAATCGCAGGCCGACGTGCTGATCGAGACGCGCCGCGCCGCCGACGCGCTGGGCGCCACGCCGATGGACCGCCCCGAGGATATCGAGCCGAACGGCGCCAACGGCCGCGTCTATGTGATGCTGACCAACAATACCGAGCGCGAAGAGGCCAATTCCGCCAATCCGCGCATCGACAACGCCTTCGGCCACATCGTCGAGATCGCCGAGGAGGGCGGCGATTTCGCGGCCACGCGCGGCACTTGGGAGATCCTCGTCCAGTGCGGCGATCCCTCCATCGCCGAGGTGGGCGCCACCTTCTCGACCGCCACGTCCGAGAACGGCTGGTTCGGCATGCCCGACAATTGCGCCGTGGACAGCGAGGGGCGGCTCTGGGTGTCGACGGACGGCAATTCGCCGGCCGCCACGGGGCGGACCGACGGGCTCTGGGCGATGGACGTGGAGGGGGCGGCGCGCGGCACCTCGCGGCTGTTCTACCGGGTGCCGATCGGGGCCGAGATGTGCGGCCCCTGTCCGACGCCGGACCTCGCGACCTTCTTCGTCGCCGTCCAGCATCCCGGCGATGGCGGCGAGGATTGGGACGAGTTCGGGCGCCCGTCCTATTACGAGGACCTGTCAACGCGCTGGCCCGATTTCGACGACGACATGCCGGTGCGCCCCGCGGTCGTGGCGATCACCCGGCAGGGCGGCGGCCGCATCGGCGGCTGATCCCCGCACGCGCCGGAGATCGTCCGGCCAGGGGCGCGGGGACGCGCGCGCCCCCGACCGGCGGGGCGCGGACGGGGCGGGCAGGGCGGCCGCCCCTCCGCGCGGTGCCGTCCCGGCGGCGGCCGGGCGACGCGCCCCCGTTTGCGTCCCGCTCGGGCGCGCCGCCCCGCGCGGCCACGCCACCCGGCCTGCCCGGGTGACAGGCGCGCCTTCTTCGGGCCGGGTTCCGTGCTAGTCTCCACCGGGAGGGCGGTCGCGGTGATGCCTTTCGCCGCGATGTCCCCCCGATTCCGGAGGCCGGCCTCCGGCCAGCGCGCGAGGACCCGAGTGACACCAGCGACCCGCCTGACCGCCGCCGGCTTCGTGGCGACCGCCGTGGCCTTCGGCCCGGCCCGGATGGGGTTCGGCCTGTTCCTGCCCTCCTTCCGGGAGACCTTCGCGCTGTCCACCTCGGCGGCGGGACTGATCGCGAGCGGGGGGTTCCTGGCGTTCCTGCTGGCGCTGCTGGCCAGCGCCTGGATCGGCCGGCGATACGGCGAACACGTCTCGGTCATCACCGGGGCGGTCGCGGCCGCCTGCGGCTTCGCCGCCGTCGCCATGGCCGCCTCGCCGGTGCTGCTGGCGCTGGGCATCGCCCTGGCCGGGACCAGCGCCGGCCTGTGCTGGGCGCCCTTCAACGACGCCGCCGAGCGCGTGGTGCCCCCCGAGGGCCGCGCGACCGCGCTCTCGGTTGTCTCGACCGGGACGAGCTTCGGCGTCGCGGGCGCCGCGATCCTCGCGCTCGTGGCGGCGCGCGGGGGCCTCGACTGGCGCGGCGCCTGGCTCTGCTTCGCGGCGGTCGCGCTCGCGCTGGCGCCGATCGCGCGCGCCGGCCTGCCCGCGCGGCGCGGCCCCAAGCCGACCCGCGCCGCGGTCGCGGACATCGTGCAGGTCGGCCTGCCGGCGCCGCTGACGCCCGAGCCGACCGCGCAGGTGGCGGAGGCGGAGGCGAGCCTGACCCGGAAGGCGGCGCTGCCGCTCTATGGCGCCGCGCTCTGCTTCGGCATGACGAACGCGATCTTCCTGTCCTTCGCCGCCGACCGGGTGGTGCGGGCGGGCGGCCTGCCGGGCCTTCCGGACGAGTTCGCCTCGGTGGTGATCTTCCTCGGCTACGGGATCTTCGGGGTGCTGGGCCTCGTCACCGGGCGGATCGAGGCGCGGATCGGCCTCGCCCCCCTCTTCAGCCTGATCTTCGGGGCAGCGGCGCTGTCGCTCGTCCTGGTCGCGCTCGCGCCGACCTCGTGGATCGGGGTGGTCGCGGCCTCGGGGCTGCACGGGGTGGCGATCATGATGGTGAGCGCGGTGTTCTCGTTCTGGAGCGTGCGGCTCTTTCCCGGGCGCAGCACGCTCGGCTTCACCGCGGCGCTGCTCAGCATGGCGACCGGCAGCGTGCTCGGTCCGGCGCTGGCGGGCTGGCTCGCCTCGGCGCAGGGGCCGGTGGTCATGTTCCTCGCCGCCGCCGCCCCCTCGCTGGTGACGGCGCTGTGGTTCGCCGCCCGCCTGGGCCAGGCCAGGCCCCGCCTGCCCCCCGCCGGATGAGGGCGGGCCCCGGCCGCTAATGCGGTTCGGGGCCCATCAGGCTGTAGGGCAGCGCGGTCGAGAGCACGGGGACGTAGGTCACGATGATCAGGAACACGAACAGCACCAGCACGAAGGGCGCCGCGGCCTTGACCACGCGGACGAGGCTCATGCCCGTGATGCCGGAGGTCACGAACAGGTTCAGCCCGATCGGGGGCGTGATCATGCCGATCTCCATGTTGACGACCATCACGATGCCCAGGTGGATGGGGTCGACCCCCAGTTCCAGGGCGATGGGAAAGACCACCGGCGCGACGATCAGCAGCAGGCCCGACGGCTCCATGAATTGCCCGCCGACGAGCAGCAGGACGTTGACGGCGATGAGGAAGGTGAACCAGGTGAAGCCGTAATTCAGCATCCAGTCGGTGATGACCTGCGGGATCCGCTCGGAGGTCAGGACATGAGCGAAGAGGAGCGCGTTCACGATGATGAACATCAGCATCACCGTGGTGCGCGCCGCGTCGATCATCACCTTCGCGTTGTCGCCGTTCCAAAGCGCCGGGACGAACGCCTTGGCCGTCAGCCCCAGATTGACGCCGAGCAGCCCCGCGCCCGGTCCGAGCGCGGCCAGGGAGCCCGAGCGGGCCCGCAGGAGCGCGTAGGCCACGGTGATCGCCGCGCCGGGGCCGATCGCCAGCGCCAGCCGTTCCGTGCCCGAGGTGGAGAGCCCCGCGAAGAAATACAGGATGAGCAGCAGCCCGGCGGCCGCGGCGCCATAGAGCAGCGCCTTCTGCCCGTCCCGCGCGGCCTGGCTGGCGCCCTCGGGCTCCCAGGCGCGGTCCTTCAGCGGGCCGGTGTCGCGGTAGCCGAAATTGGCGACGAGATAGGCATAGACCGCCGCGACCGAGGCCGCCTCGGTCGGGGTGAAGACGCCCCCGTAGATGCCGCCCAGGATCAGGACCAGAAGGAACAGGCCGAGCGCCGCGTCCTTTCCGCTGTGCAGCAGGTGGCCGAAGCCGTGCCATTCCCCGGCGGGCATGTTGCGAAACCGCGCGACGATGTAGATCGCCAGCATCAGCATCAGGCCCGCGATCAGGCCCGGGATCACCCCGGCGAGGAACATGCGGCCCACCGACACGTCCGTGGCCGCGGAATAGACCACCATCGAGATCGAGGGCGGGATCAGGATGCCGAGCGTGCCGGCATTGGCGATGACCCCGGCGGCGAAGTCGCGGCTGTAATTGACCCGCTCCATCGCGGCGATGGCGATCGTGCCGATCGCCACGACCGTCGCCGGGGACGATCCCGACAGCGCCGCGAAGAGCATGCAGGCCAGCACCGAGGCCATCGCCAGCCCGCCGCGGAAATGGCCGACCGTGGCGATGGCGAAGGTGATCAGGCGCTGCGCCACGCCGCCCGTCGTCATGAAGGCCGAGGCCAGGACGAAGAACGGGATCGCGAGCAGGGTGTAGTTCTGCGACGCGGTGAAGAGCTGCAGCGCGACCGAGGACATCGAATCGGTCGAGAAGAGGGCGATCACCGCCACCGAGCTGAGCCCCAGCGAGATCGCGACCGGGGCGCCGATCGCCAGGAGCCCGAAGACGCACAGGAAGAGGACCAGGGTTTCCATGACGCGTCAGCCTTCCATCCGGTTTTCGGCCACGAGCTCTTCGGCCTCGTGGGTGGCGATGGCGAGCTCGCGGCGTCCGGTGGCGATGTGCCACGCCGCTTCGAGCGCGCGATAGGCCAGAAGGGCGAGGCCCACGGGCAGCATCAGGTAGGCGATCCAGCGCGGCACCCGGTCCTGCAGGCCGAAGGCCTCCTGCGCCCATTCGGGCCAGCGGATGTTCTCGAGCCCCAGCCCGGTGTCGAAGAAGCGCTGCCAGTAGAAGACCGCGCCGCCGCGGGCGTCGACGCCCAGGAGCGACAGCCAGTCGGCGCTGAGCAGGATCGCGGCATAGAGGAACGTCGCCGCCGCCCCCAGCAGCGCGCAGAGGCGGAAGAGCCGGCGGGGCAGCAGGCGGATGACGGCATCGACGCCCAGGTGCAGCCCCGTCTTGAGCCCGTATCCCATGCCGAACAGGATCAGCCAGGCGAAGAGGATGCGCGTCAGGTCGAGCGCCCCGGTCCAGCCGCTGTTGAACCCGTACCGCGCCACGACCTGGCTGAACGACACGAGGGTCATCGCCGCGAGCAGCAGGGCGATGACCCGCTCCTCGATGCGGGTGACGAGGTCGGGGCGCCGGCGCTCGACCGCGAAGACGGCGAGAAGCAGCGCCAGGAGCGCGAAGAAGGGCCAGTGTGACAGCATGTTGCCTCCCGCCTGGATCTGGGCCGGCGGCCGGGATTCGGCCGCCGGGCGGGGATCACCCCTCGTTGGCCGCCTGGGCCGCCTCGATCACGTCGGACCCGATCGCCTCCTCGAACTGGTCCCAGACCGGCGTCATGGCATCGACCCAGGCCTGCCGCTGGGCGTCGTCGAGCTCGCGCACCGTGCCGCCGGCATCGATGATCGCCTGCCGGGCCTCGGCGTTGATCTCGTTGGCGCGCGCGTTGTACTCGTCCGAGACCTCGTCGACGAGCGACAGGAACTCTTCGCGCGTTCCCTCGTCGAGGCTGTCGAGGAAATCCTGCGAGGTGACCATCAGGTAGGTCAGGAACTGGTGGTTCGTCTCGGTGATGCCGTCCTGCACCTCGTAGAACTTCTGGGTGTAGATGTTGGACCAGGTGTTCTCCTGGCCGTCCACCACGCCGGTCTGCAGCGCGCCGTAGACCTCGGAGAAGGCGAGCGCCTGGGGCTGGGCGCCCAGCTCGTCGATCATCGCCTCGGTCACGTCCGAGGTGGTGACGCGGAACTTGAGCCCCTCGGCATCGGTCGGCTCGATCAGCGGCTGGCCGGCCGAGAATTGCCGCAGCCCGTTATAGACGTAGGCCAGCCCGATGATGCCGCTGTCCTCCATCGCCATCAGCAGGTCCTGCCCCGCCTCGCCCTCGGTGAAGCGCTGCACCGCCTCGGTGGAGGCGAACAGGAACGGCAGGTTGAAGACCTGCAACGCCTGCGAGTAGGCGTCGAACTTGCCCACGTCGGGGGCGGCGAGCTGGACATCGCCCAGCATCATCGCCTCGAGCACCTTGTCGTCGTCGAAGAGGGTGGAGTTCGGGAACACCTCCATGCAGAGCGTGCCGTCCATGGCCTCGTTGACGCGCTCGGCGAGCGCGGCGGCCATCTCTCCCTTGGGATGACCGTTCGCGGCGGTCACGTGGCTGAAATTCACGACGCGCTCGCCGTCGTCGCATTGCGCCGCGGCGATCGCCGGCATCAGCGCGAGGACGGCCGCGCCGCCCGTCAGCATTCTCGTCGTCATGGGTAGAACCTCCCTGGTGTCGCGTCCGGCTCCGGGCCGGACATCGCCCGCCTTCTGCGGGCCTGGCCCCGGTCGCCCGGGGATGCGTGCGGATCGACCGCGCGCCGGCGCGGCCCCGGGGGCGGGCGGCTGCGTCGGGCCCGCCGCCCGCCGGCCGTCAGATCCCCATCTCGTCGAACACTTCCTGCGCGGTGCGGAAGCTGTCGATCGCGGCGGGGACGCCGCAATAGATCGCGACCTGCAGGAAGACCTCGCGCAGCTCCTCCTTGGTGAAGCCGTTGTTGATCGCGCCGCGGACGTGCAGCTTCAGCTCGTGGCTGCGCCCCATCGCCGAGATCATGCCGAGATTGAGGATCGAGCGGTACTTCCGGTCCAGACCGGGGCGGTTCCAGATCTCGTCCCAGCAATATTCCGTCACGAGCTGCTGCATGGGAAAGTTGTACTCGGTGGCCTTGTCCACCGACGCGTTCACGTAATCCTCGCCCAGCACCTCCTTGCGGGTCCTGAGGCCGCGCTCGAACTTGTCGGTGAAGGGGGTTCCGTCGGGCGCACTGGCGCGTTGATCGCTCATGGTCGTTCCTCGTCTGCTGCGGTTACATGGTCCAGCGCCGCGGTCAGGTGCGGTTTCAGCGCGGCGGGATTCTCGATCATGGGAAAGTGCCCGAGGCCCTCCATGACGATGTGGCGGGCGCCGGGAATGGCGGCGGCCAGCCGGGCGCCGTCGGCCGGCGTGGCGGAATAATCGTAGCGGCCCGACAGGAGCGCGACGGGCACGCGCGCGGTGTCGATGCGCGGTCCGACGGCGGCGCCGTCGAATTCCTCGCTGTAGAACGCGAGGTCGCCGCGATAGACGCCCGGACCGCCCTGGGCATAGATCCAGGCGGCGTCGCGGCGCGCGGCCTCGGGGCTTTGCGGGCTCATCAGGCCGCGCACGAAGGCGGCGTTGTGCAGGCCGGCATGGACGGCGACATGGTCCTGCCATTCCGAGCGGCGCCCGGCGGAGCGGAACGGCGGCTCCAGCGCCACCGCGCCGCGAAGGCGCTCGGGCCGCTCGGCGGCCAGCACCAGCGCCATCGCCGCCCCCATGGAGCCGCCGACCACGATGGCGGGCCGGCCGACGATCCCGTCGAGGATCGCGGTGCACCAGTCGAGATAGGTCGCGCCGGTCAGCCGGTAGGGACCCCCGTCCCAGCCGGCGGGCGGCATCGAGCGCCCGTGGAACGGCAGGTCCGGGGCATAGAGCGGGTGCCGGGCCGCCAGGTCGGGATCGGCGAGCTGGGCGCGGAACTGCCGGCCGTCGGCCCCGGCGGTATGCAGGAAGACGATCGGCGGCCCCTCGGCCCCCGGCTCCGCGACGATGTCGCAATGGATCTCGGCCCGGTCCGCCCCGACCGGCAGGTCGAAGAGCCGCCCGGCGATCCGGCTCACATCCCGCCCGATGGCCGGCGCTGCGAGGGGCGCCGTGGCCAGCGCCACCTCCACCACCCGTTCCAGGGCGGCGCGGGCGGTCGCGCGGATCTGCGGATCGCCCGCGACGGCGAAGGCGTCGTTGGCCAGCTCCCACGCGGTGAAGGCGTGGAAGCCGGGCGGCGCGGGATCGGCGAGCGTGCGCGCCCAATCGGCATCCGTGGCCTCGACCGTCACCGCCGCGGCGTCGCCGGGGGGCGCGATCCGGCCGTCGCGGATCGCGAACGCGACCCGGTCGCTGGGCGAGGCGAAGGCCACCCCCACCGACAGGCCGGGGGCGACCCGGGCCAGTTCGGCGTCGCCCGCGAGCCGCTCCAGCCGCGACCGCCATTCGGCCAGCGGGGTCATGCCCCGTCCCGTGCCTCGAGGTAGCGGAAGATCTCGGTATGGTCGGCCCCGTCCTCCAGCGCCTCGGCCGCCCGCGCCCACAGCTCGGCGGTCCGCGGCAGGAGGCGGGCGGGAACGCCCCGCTCCTCGGCCAGCTCGGCGGCGATGCCGATATCCTTGGCCATCAGGCCCAGGCCGAACCCCGATCCCCAGCTGCGCGACAGGACGAACTGCTTCATCTTCGCCTCGGTGGTGTTGTTGCGCCCGGTCGAGACGTTCAGGATGTCGACCATCGTCCCGGGATCGAGCCCGAAATCGCGTCCGATCAGCACCGCCTCCATCGCGGCCACGGCCCCGGCGCCCGAAACGTAGTTGTTGAGCGCCTTCATCGCGTGTCCGGCCCCGAGCGGCCCGCAGGCGAAGATGCGCCCGCCCATCGCCTCGAACAGGGGGCGGGCCCGGTCGGCCGCGGCGGCGTCGCCGCCGACCATGATGGTCAGCGTCCCCTCCACGGCCTTCTTCCGTCCGCCCGAAACCGGCGCGTCGACGAGCGCCACGCCCCGCGCGGCCAGGTCCTCGCCCAGGCTGACGGTGTCCCCCGGCGCGCTGGAGCTCATGTCGATCACCAGCCCCGGGCCGTCCGGCGCCGACAGGATGCCGCCCGCTCCCAGCAGCGCCTCGCGCACGATCGCCCCGGTCGGCAGCATGGTGATGACGGCGTCCGTCCCCGTGGCGGCCGTGGCGGCGTCCTCGGCCACCGACAGCCCCGTTCCCGCGGCTCCCTCCCGCGCCGCCGGCGACAGGTCGTAGCCCGTCACCGCCAATCCGGCATGGGACAGGTGCCCGGCCATCGGAATGCCCATCTGTCCCAGTCCGACGAAACAGACGGACCGGATCGACGATGTTTCTGCCACGAGCGGCTCCCTTGCCAATTCTGCCTCGCGACAAATTGCATACGATCAGACAATCCGTCAACGCACAATCGAACGGCCCCGCGGGCCCGCGCTACTCGGCGTCCTGCGCCTCCTCGGACAGGCGGGCGAGGGCGGCCCCGGCGGCGCGCTCGATGTGGTCCCGGCAGGCCGCGTCGGCCGCGTCGGGATCCTTCGCGGCGATCGCCTCGACGATGGCGCCCACCTCGGCGACGCTCCGGCCGATCCGCCCCGGCTGGGTCATGGAGGTCATCCGCAGCAGCGTGATCCGGTTGTGCAGGGTTTCGAGCATCCGCCGCACCACGAGGTTGCCCGCCCCCGCCATCAGCCGGTCGTAGAACGCGGTCTTGGTGGCGATCAGGGCCTCGCGGTCGCTCCCCTCGGCGGCCTCGGCGAAGGCGGCGTAGGCCTCGCGCAGCGCCGCGATCTCCTCGGCGCCGCCATGCTCGGCGAACCGGCGCCCGCAATACCCTTCCAGAAGGCCGCGCACGTCATAGAGCTGCCGCGCCTCTTCCACGTCGATCTTGCTGACCACGGGCCCGCGATGGGGATAGCTCGTCACCAGCCCCTCGGCTTCGAGCTGGCGCAGCGCCTCGCGGACCGAGGTGCGGCCGACGCCGAAGAGATCGCAGAGCTCGCGTTCGATCAGCCGGTCGCCGGGCCTGAACCGGCCCACGACGATGGCCTTGCGGAGCTGCTCCTCCACCAGGACGCGGAGCGAGGCGCTGCGGCGCGGAACCTGGAATTCGCTGTCGGACGTCATTTTCGCACCGCGCGTCGCCGGGATGGAACGTGCGACTATACATGACCCCGGCGGTCTGACAATCTTAACATTGTCAGATTGTCAGACCGGAAAGCCGACATGCCCTGGGAAATCCTCGCTTTGCGCTATGCGACGGCCGAGCTGCGCCGCGACCACCTCGTCCTCGACGGCGACCCGCACGACCGGATGGGGCGGCTCGATTATTTCGTCTGGCTGCTGCGCGACGGCCGGCGCACCGTCCTCGTCGATACAGGCTTCGACGCCGAGGAGGGCGGGCGGCGCGACCGCCACCTACTGCGCCACCCGGCGGAGGCGCTGGAGCGGGTCGGGGTGCGCGCCGACGACATCGAGGACGTGGTGCTGACCCACCTGCATTTCGACCATGCCGGCAACCTCGACGCGTTCCCCAACGCGCGCTTCCACCTCCAGGACCGGGAGATGTCCTTCGCTACCGGGCGCTGCATGTGCCATGCGCGGATGCGGCGCCCGTTCTCGATCGAGCACGTCGTGAAGGCGGTGCGCCTCGTCTATGACGAACGCGTCGTGTTTCACGAGGGCGACTACACCCTGTTCCCCGGCCTCGACGTGCACTTGATCGGCGGCCATTCCATGGGCCTGCAGGTGCTGGTGGCGGCGGGGCCGATGCGCCCCGTCGTGGTCGCCTCGGACGCGGCGCATCTGGGCGCCTTCGTCGCCGCCAAGGACGTGTTCCCGGTCTTCGGCGATTACGCCGAGGTGCTCGAGGGCTATCGCCGGTTGCAGGAGCTGGCCGGGCCGGAGGGGGTGATCCTGCCCGGCCATGACCCGCAGGTTCTGACGGAATGGCCGCTATACGCAGGGCTGGAGGATATCGTGACGGTTGCGTGATCGCATTGTCGGACAATCTGTTGATCTTCTTGACAGAGTTCCGGCGCTCGCCTAGCCTCCGGGGCCATGCTCGGATGTCGGCATGCAGGGAGGAAATCATGTCACGGATGTTCTGGACCCGCGCGGGCGCGGTGACGCGGCGCGGCGCGCTCGCCGCCGGTACGGTCGCGCTGGCGGCGCTCGCCACGCCCCTCTCAGCGCAGGAAAGCGTGAATGTGGGCGTCATCCTGCCCCTTTCGGGCCCCAACGCGCAGTTCGGGATCAATTCGCGCAACGGCATCGAGCTCGTCGCCAACGAGATCAACGAGAACGGCGGCATCGAGGCGCTGGGCGGCGCCCGGATCAACCTCGTGGTCGCCGACGCCACCTCGAACCCGACCCAGGCCGCGACCGTGGCGCAGCGCATGCTGTCCCAGGACGAGGTGGTGGCGGTGCTCGGGGCCTTCGCCTCGTCGCTGACGCTCGCGATCTCCGAGGTGACGGAACGGCGCCAGGTGCCGCTCCTGACCATGTCCTTCTCCGACCAGATCACCGATCGCGGCTTCGAATGGGTCTACCAGATCGTGCCGGTGGGCTCCGAGCTGGGCCGCGCGACCTTCGATTACGCGGTCGCCCTGGCCGAGGCGAACGGCGAAAGCCTCGACCGGGTGGCGATCATGTACGAGGACACGGCCTACGGCACCAGCCAGGCCGAGGGGCTGCGCGCCGCCGCCCAGGAGGCCGGCGTCGACCTGGTGATGGACGAGGCCTATCCGCTGGGCATCACCGACGTGAGCCCGCTCATCAACCAGCTGCGCCGCTCGGACGCGCAGGTCGTGTTCCCGGTCAGCTACCTCAACGATTCGCTCCTGATCGTCCGCTCGATGCGCCAGCAGGGGATCGAGATCCCGACGATCGGCGGCGCGGCCGGCTACATCATCCCCGATTTCCGCGAGGGGCTGGGCGATCTGACCGAGAACGTGCTGTCGATCTCTCCGGCCGCCTACGACCAGGCACCGGACCTGACCGACCGCTTCCGCGAGGAATACGGATACTTCATGGTCCACGAGGCTCAGGAGCACGCCGCCTTGATGGGGGTCCTGGTCTCGGCGCTCGAAGCCGCCGGCTCGACCGAGGCGGCCGCCGTCAAGGAGCAGCTCGACACGATGACCTTCGACGAGGGCTGGGCCGCGGTCATGACCGGCGGCGAGGTCGAGTTCGACGACCAGGGCCGCAACCCCAACGCCGTCCCGCTGATGGTGCAATGGCGCGGGGGCGAGCTCGTCACCGTCTGGCCCGAGGAATACGCCACCGGCGAGGCCGTCTGGAAAACCACGAGCGCCGGCGAATGACCCGGCCCCGGGCTGGGCGGCGCCGTGCCGCCCGCCGCGCCTAGCGAGTTGACGCCATGCAAACGATATACACGCTGACGCAGACGCTCGTGGACGGCCTGCTGATCGGTGGCATCTACGCCGTGATCTCGATCGGTCTCAGCCTCGTCTTCGGCGTCATGCACATCGTCAACTTCGCCCATGCCGAGTTCCTGATGATCGGCATGTTCGTGGCGTGGTACGCCTGGGCCTGGCTCGGCCTCGACCCGATGCTTGGCGCGTTCCTGGCCCTCGGGGTGACGTTCCTCCTGGGGATGGGGATGCAGCGCGTGCTGATCAAGCCGATCCTCGCCGCGCCGCAGGTGGCGCAGATCTTCCTGACGGTGGGGCTGCTCTTCGCGCTCGAAAACGCCGCCCTGCTGCTCTTCGGCGCCGATTACCGCTCCGTCTCCACCCCCTACCAGACCGAGGCGCTGAGCCTCTTCGCCTCGGGCGGCGAACGGATCATCGTGCCCTACGCCAAGCTCTTCGCGTTCCTGATGGCGCTGGGCCTCGGCGCCTCGGTCTGGCTGTTCCTGCAGCGGACCCGCACCGGTCAGGCGATGCGCGCCACCGCCCAGGACGCGACCGCGGCGCGGCTCATGGGGATCGACACCGACCGGATGTACATGCTGGCCTTCGGCCTGGGCACCGGCACCACGGCCTTCGGCGGCGCGGTGATCCTGCCCTACATCACCGCCTCGCCCACGGTGGGCTCGCAATACGTCGTGCTGATGTTCACCGCCGTCGTCCTGGGCGGCCTGGGCTCTGTGGCCGGCGCGGTGGTCGGCGGGCTCCTGGTGGGGCTGATCCAGTCCTTCTCGGCGCTGGTGCTGCCGATCCAGCTGCAGAACCTCATCCTCTTCGTGATCTTCATCGCCGTCCTCGCGCTGAAGCCCGAGGGGATCCTGTCGCGGAGGACCGGTTGATGGCGCGGCGCGGCACCCTCGCGGCCTATGGCGGCCTCGCGATCCTCTTCGCGCTGCTGCCGCTCGTCCTCGATCCGCGGGGCTACGAAATGCGGGTCCTGTGCCTCGTGCTGCTCTTCGCGGCGCTGGGGCAGGCCTGGAACCTCGTGGGAGGGCTCGCCAACCAGATCTCCCTCGGACATGCGGCCTATTTCGGGATCGGCGCCTATGCCTCGACGATCCTGCAGCAGGTCGCGGGCCTCTCGCCCTGGATCGGGACGCTGGCGGGCATGGCGCTGGCGGCGCTGCTCGCCCTCCTCCTGAGCGTGCCGACCTTCCGGCTCAAGGGGCATTACTTCGCCCTGGCCACCCTTGCCGCGGGCGAGGCGATGCGGGTGATCGCCAATTCCTGGTCGGACCTGACCGGCGGCCCGGTCGGCATCTCGGTGCCGTTCAATCCCGGCTCGTCGGTCTGGATGATGCAGTTCCAGACGGTGCGCCCGAACTACTACATCTTCCTGGTCACGCTGATCCTCGTGACGGCGCTCTTCTGGAGGATCAAGACCGGCGCCATGGGCTACCGGCTGCGCGCCATCAAGGAGAACGAGCAGGCCGCCGAGGTGATCGGCGTCGACACCTACCGGGTGAAGCTCGTGGCCTCGCTCCTGTCCGCCGCGATCACGGCGTTCCTGGGCACGCTCTACGCGCAGTTCCAGTTCTTCTTCGACCCCGACACGATCTTCGGCCTCGCCGCCTTCTCGGTGAAGATGGCGCTGGTCGCGATCCTGGGCGGCGTGGGCACCGTGGCCGGGCCGCTGATCGGCGCCGCCTTCATCATCCCGATGGAGGAGCTCGCCAACAGCTATTTCGGCAATTCCGCCGCCGGGCTGTCGCAATTCGCCTACGGAATCGTGCTGGTCGCGGTGATCCTCGTCAATCCTTACGGCATCGTGGCGCTCTTCGCCCGGCTGCGGGGCGGACGGCGCCGCGACCGCGCCTCTCGGGGCGGGGAGGCCCGCCCGTGACCGCGCCGCTGCTCGAGACGCGCAACCTGACGCGCCGGTTCGGCGGCCTCGTCGCCGTCAACGGCGTGAGTCTGTCCGTCTCCGCCGGCGAGATCGTGGGCCTGATCGGGCCCAACGGCGCGGGCAAGACGACCTTCTTCAACCTGCTCGTCGGCCTCTTCCCGCCGAGTTCCGGCGAGGTCCTGTTCGAGGGCGCGCGGATCTCGGGCCGGCGGCCGCACGTCATCGCCCGCGCCGGCCTGACCAAGACGTTCCAGAACGTCGCCCTCTTCATGGAAAGCTCGGTGCTCGACAACGTCGTCACCGGCGCGCTCCTGCATTCCGATCTGGGCGCGGCGCGCGCGCAGGCCCGCGCGACGCTGGAGCGGGTCGGGCTCGCCGCCGTGGCCGAGGTGCGGGCGGGCGAGCTGTCCTTCCCCGAACGCGCCCGGGTGGAGGTCGCCCGCGCCCTCTGCACGCGGCCGAAGCTTCTGCTCCTGGACGAGGTCATGGCCGCCCTGACGCCGCCCGAGATGGAAGAGATCATCGCCCTCGTGCGGAGCCTGCGCGACGAGGAGGGGATCGGTTTCATCGTGGTGGAGCATCACATGAAGGCGGTGATGAAGCTGTGCGAGCGCATCGTGGTGCTGAATTTCGGCGAGATGATCGGCGATGGCCGCCCCGAGGCCATCGCCAACGACGACCGGGTGATCGAGGCCTATCTGGGCGGCGGGTTCCGCCGGCCGGACAGGGCCGGCGGCAGTGACGACGCCGACGGCGCCGGCGGGGCCAAGGGGGCGCGCGCATGACCGCCCTGCTGGAGATCGCGGGCCTGTCGGGGTCCTACGGGCAGGGGGAGGTCCTGCACGACATCGACCTGCAGGTCGGCGCGCGCGAATTCCTGGCCGTGATCGGGGCGAACACGGCCGGAAAGAGCACCCTGCTCCGGGCGATCTCGGGGCTGCTGCCGCAGGTCACGGGCCGGATCGCGTTCGACGGCACCGACATCACGGCGCTGCCGGCGAACCGCATCCCCGCCCTGGGGATCGCCCATGTCCCCGAGGGGCGCCACGTCTTTCCGATGATGAGCGTCGAAGAGAACCTGCGGATGGGCGCCTATGCGCTCGACGACCGGCGCCGGGCCGATCGCGGCATCGAGCGCGTCTTCGGCCTGTTCCCGCGGCTGAAGGAACGCCGCCGCCAGCTTGCCGGCACGCTGTCGGGCGGCGAGCAGCAGATGGTGGCGGTGGGCCGCGGCATGATGCTCGAGCCGCGGCTCCTGATCCTGGACGAGCCGAGCCTCGGCCTCGCGCCGATGGTGGTCGAGGAGATGCACGACCGGCTGCTGGAAATCCACGCCGAGGGCGTCGCGATCCTCCTCGTGGAGCAGAATGTCGGTCTGGCCCTCGATTGCGCGGACCGGGCCTATGTCCTGGCCTCGGGCCGGATCGAGTTGCAGGGGCCGGCGGACGAGCTTGCCCGCGACGACCGTATCCGGCAGGCTTATCTGGGGATCTGACGGGGGGTCCCGCGCCCCGGACGGACCGGGCCGGGACCCGAAAAAGGGGGGGGCGGCATGGCCGGACACGATCACGAGGGCAGCCATCTCGACGACATGACCGCCCGCGTCATGGCGATCGAAACCGTGCTGACCGAGAAGGGGCTCGTCGATCCGGGCGCCCTCGACCTCATCGTCGAGACCTACGAGAACCGGGTGGGGCCCCGCAACGGCGCCCGCGTCGTCGGCCGCGCCTGGTCGGACCGGGACTTTGCCGACTGGCTCGGCCGCGACGCCACCGCCGCCATCGCGTCGATGGGTTTCGCGGGCCGGCAGGGAGAGCACATGACGGCGGTCTTCAACGCGCCGGGGCGGCACAACATGGTCGTCTGCACCTTGTGCTCCTGCTACCCGTGGAGCGTCCTGGGCCTGCCGCCCTCGTGGTACAAGTCCGCCCCCTACCGCGCCCGCGCGGTGATGGAGCCGCGCGCCGTGCTGGCCGAGTTCGGCGTGACCCTGCCCGAAGGGACCGAGATCCGCGTCTGGGATTCCACCGCCGAGCAGCGCTACCTCGTGATCCCCGAACGGCCCGCCGGCAGCGACGGCCTGTCCGAGGCGGCGCTGGCCGATCTCGTCACCCGCGATTCGATGATCGGCACCGGCCTCGCGCGGGCCCCGTCGGAGGGCGGGCGATGAACGGTCCGCACGATCTGGGCGGCCGCGACGGGCACGGCCCCGTCGCCCCCCGCGCCGACGAGCCGCTCTTCCACGCCCCCTGGGAGGCGCGGGCCCTGGCGCTGACCCTCGCCGCCGGCGCGCTGGGGCAATGGAGCCTCGACCGGTCGCGCGCCGCGCGCGAGGATCGCGACCCGGTCGATTACCTCACCTCCGGATATTACGGCATCTGGATCAAGGCGCTGGAGCGCCTGCTCTTGGATCACGGCCTCGTCGGGGCCGACGAACTGGCCGCGGGCCGCGCGGCGGACGGCCCGCGCCCCGACGTGGGTCCCGCCCCCGGCCCGCGGGAGATGGCCGCCGCCCTGGCCCGCGGCACCTCCGCGGCGCGCGATCCCGGCGGGCGCCGGCCCCGCTTCGTTCCGGGCGACCGGGTCCTGACCCGCAACCACCAGCCCCGGGGCCATACCCGGCTGCCCGCCTATGCCCGCGGCCGGATCGGCACGGTCGAGGCGGTGCGCGGCCATCACCTCTTTGCCGATCGCAGCGCCGCCGGCGAGGACGTGGCCGACTGGCTCTACACGGTGCGGTTCGACGGGCACATGCTGTGGGGCACGCGCGCCGAGCCGGGCACCAGCGTGTCGATCGACGCCTGGGAGGCGTATCTCGACGATGCCTGAGCGTCCCCGCCTCCCCGGTCCCGGCGCCGACGCCGACGGCGCCGAACCGGTCTTTCACGCGCCCTGGCAGGCGCGGCTGTTCGCCATCACCGTGGGCCTGGTGGAGCGGGGCCTCCTGACCTGGCCCGACTGGACGGCGGCGCTCGCCGCCGCGTGCGCCGACGCCGATCCCGAGGAGGGCGCCGCCCTGCCGGGCGATCCCGCCCGGGACGCCGAGCGCTATTACCGCGCCTGGGCCGGGGCGCTGGCGGGCGTGCTGGCCGATCGCGGCGTGACCTCCGCCGCGGAGATCGACGACTGCGCCGCCGCCTGGCAGCAGGCCGCCGCCCGCACCCCGCATGGCCGGCCCATCGACCTCGGGCGGTGACGGCGCACGCGGGGCGGCGGCGCGGCGTGGCGCGCCGCCGCCGAAACGGGGGAGGCGGGCCGATTCCGGCATGTACACCGCGCCCCGCGCGCGCTAAGGAGCGTCCTTTCCTCCTTCCTTCCGGCGGACCGCGCCGCGCGGCGCCGCCGGCATTCCGCAGATCGGTTCCCTCATGATCCAGACCCTGTCCGATGCGCTCGCCGAGCGTGGCTACGAGACGCTGACCCCGGTCCAGGAGGCCGTCACGGACCCCGCGCTGGAGGCGGCCGACCTGCTGGTCTCGGCCCAGACCGGGTCGGGCAAGACGGTGGGATTCGGCCTGGCCATCGGCCCCACCCTGCTGGACGCCGAGGGGATGTTCGGGCCCGCCGCGGCGCCGCTGGCGCTGATCGTCGCGCCGACCCGCGAGCTGGCCTTCCAGGTGCGGCGCGAGCTCGACTGGCTCTATGCCAAGGCCGGGGCGCGGGTGGTGTCCTGCGTCGGCGGCATGGACATGCGCGACGAGCGCCGGGCGCTGGAGCGCGGCGCGCATGTCGTCGTCGGCACGCCGGGGCGGCTGCGCGACCACATCCAGCGCGGCGGCCTTGAGATGGGCGCGCTGCGCGCCGTGGTCCTGGACGAGGCCGACGAGATGCTGGATCTGGGCTTCCGCGAGGACCTGGAATTCATGCTCGGCGCGGCTCCCGCGGACCGGCGGACGCTGATGTTCTCGGCCACCGTTCCGCCGATGATCGCGACGCTGGCCCGGCACTACCAGCGCGACGCGGTGCGGGTGGAAACCCTTTCGGGGCGCGGCCAGCACGCCGACATCGCCTACCAGGCGCTGCGGGTCGCGGCCCAGGATGCCGAGAACGCGATCATCAACGTGCTGCGCTACCACGAGGCGCAGAACGCCATCGTCTTCGCCAATACCCGCGCGACGGTGAACCGGCTGACGGCGCGGTTCGGCAATCGCGGCTTCCAGGTCGTCTGCCTGTCGGGCGAACTCAGCCA
Source organism: uncultured Paracoccaceae bacterium (assembly GCA_947487205.1). Lineage (GTDB taxonomy): Bacteria > Pseudomonadota > Alphaproteobacteria > Rhodobacterales > Rhodobacteraceae > Palleronia. The sequence goes on from CANKVU010000022.1 coordinate 66,851, forward strand.
GAGCGAGCGGAGCCATGCGCTGCAGGCGATGCGCGACGGCCGGGCGCGGGTCTGCGTCGCCACCGACGTGGCCGCGCGCGGCATCGACCTGCCCAACCTGGACCTGGTGATCCATGCCGAGCTGCCCTCGAACCCCGAGGGGCTGCTGCACCGCTCGGGCCGGACCGGGCGGGCGGGACGCAAGGGCGTCTCGGCGCTGATCGTGCCGCCGAAGGCCACCGCCCGGGCCGAGCGCCTGCTGCGGAGCGCGCGCGTCACCGCCGACTGGGCCGCCGCCCCCGGCGCCGACGAGATCCGCGCCCGCGACGAGGAGCGGCTCCTGTCCGACCCGACCTGGTCGGAGGAGATGACCGAGGGCGAATCGGCCTTCGCCCGGCGTCTCGTGGCGGAATTTTCGCCCGAGGCGATCGCGGCGGCCTATCTCCGCCTCTATCGCACGCGCCATTCCGCGCCCGAGGAGCTGAGCCCGCCCGACGCCCGCCCCGCGCCCAACGCGCGCGCCCCCTTCGGCGACAGCGCCTGGATCGCCCTGTCGGTCGGCCGGGAGGAGCGGGCCGAGGCGCGCTGGCTGCTGCCGCTCCTCTGCCGGGCGGGGGGCCTCGACAAGTCCGCGATCGGCGCGATCCGCGTCCAGCCGGACGAGACGCTGGTGGAGCTGTCGGCCGCCGCCCTGCCGGGGTTCCTCGCCGCGCTCGGCCCCGGCGGCCTGCTGGAGAAGGGCGTGACGGCCCGCCGGGTCGACGACGCCCCGGCCCCGCGGGCCCCCGCGCGCGATCCGGCTCCCGCACGCGATCCGGCACCGACGCGCGACCCCGCCACCCCGCGCGACGAGGCCCCAATGCGCGACGAGACCCCCGCACGCGATCCGGCCCCCGCGCGCGATCCGCTCCCTGCACGCGATCCCGCGCCGAGGCGCGATCCGGCGCCCGCCCCGGCCCCGGCAAAGGCGAAGGCAAAGGCGCGTCCCGCGCCCGCCGCCTTCCCCGAACCGGCCCGCCCGGCGCCGAAGAAGGCCACCCGGCCGAAACCGCCCCGGGCGGCGGCGCCCGGGAATGCCGCGCCCCGGCGCGAATCCGGGGGGGGCCGCAAGGGCGCCCCGGCGCCGGACGACCGCGCGGGCGGCCGGCCGGCGGGGCGGGGCGCCGGCAAGCCCGCCCCCGGCCCGCGCAAGGCAAAGCCCGCGGGGCCGGGCGCCGCGCCCCGGGCGCGCGCCGATGCCGCCGACACGTCGAAACGGTTCAGCCCCCCGGGCGCGGGGAGCGGCCGGCCGAAGCCGGCCCGCGGCGGCGATGCCCGCCCGGGGCGCCCCAAGGGCGCGAAGCCCCGCAAGCAGTAGCGGCCGGGCGCGCCCGCCCGGTCCGGCGCGTCGGACGGATCACGGACCGTGATCGCGCCGCCGCGCGCGGCCCCGATGCGGGTGCTCCGTGTCGATGCCGAGCCTGGCGCCGAGCGCGCCGAACCGCCCCGACCGTGGCCCCGGCGCCGCCGAAGAGGGGCGATCCGGGGCCCGTCAGCACCGCCACCCGGTCGCAGGCGAACGGCGCCTCGCGGAGGGCTGCCCGAACTCCGCCCCGGAGACAGCCCGGCGCGACGGTCAGGCCGCGTTCAGCCGCGCATAGCGCCCCTGCCGGACCAGCAGCTCGTCATGCGACCCGGTCTCGACGATGCGCCCGTCCTCCATCACCGCGATCCGGTCGGCGTCGCGGATCGTGCCCAGCCGGTGGGCGATCACCAGCGTCGTGCGCCCCCGCGACAGGTCGCGCAGCGCCTGCTGGATCTGGCGCTCGGTCTCGGCGTCGAGCGCCGACGTCGCCTCGTCGAGGATCAGGATCGGCGGGTTCCTGAGGAAGATCCGGGCGATGGCGACGCGCTGCTTCTGCCCGCCCGACAGCGTCACGCCGCGTTCGCCCACCACCGTGTCGAGCCCCTGGGGCAGGTCCGCGATCATCCCCGACAGCCGGGCCTTGTCGGCCGCGTCGCGGATCTCGGCCTCGGTCGCGTCGAGCCGGCCATAGGCGATGTTCTCGCGCAGCGTGCCCCCGAACAGGAACACGTCCTGGCTGACGATGCCGATCTGGCGGCGCAGCGAGCGCAGCGTCAGCGCCTCGGCCGGGTGCCCGTCGAGCGTCACCCGCCCCGCCTGCGGCTCGTAGAAGCGCGGCACCAGCGACAGGAGGGAGGTCTTGCCCGCCCCCGACGGGCCGACCAGCGCCACCGTCTCGCCCGGCGCCACCTCCAGCGACACCTCGCGCAGCACCGGCCGGTCGGGGGCGTAGCCGAAGGTCACGCCCTCGAAGGCGATGGCCCCGGAAAGCGGCGGCGCCTCGACGGCGCCGGCGCGGTCGGCCACGTCGGGTCGCAGCGCCATGAGGTCGCGATACCTGCGGAACCCCGCGATCCCGCGCGGATAGAGCTCGATCACCGCCGCGATCTTCTCCAGCGGGCGAAAGAACAGCCCCACCAGCAGCAGGAACGCGACATAGCCCCCGGTGGAGAGCGAGCCGTCCAGGACGAAGGCCGCGCCGGCCACCATGACCACCACCTGCACCAGCCGCATCCCCATGTAATTGAGCGTGGTGGACGCCGCCATCACCCGGTAGGCGGCGAGCTTGGTGTCGCGGTAGCGGGCGTTGTCGCGGGCAAAGAGGGTCTTCTCGTGCTCCTCGTTGGCGAAGGCCTGCACGACGCGGATGCCGCCCACGTTCTCCTCCAGCCGGACGTTGAAATCGGCCACGCGGGCATAGATCGCCCGCCAGGTCCGCGTCATCCGCCCGCCGAAGACGAACACGATGGCGGTGCAGGCGGGCACGATCACCGCCGTGACCAGCGCCAGCCGCAGGTCGATCGCCAGCATCATCGCGAAGGCGCCCGCGAAGGTCATCAGCGCGACGAACAGGTCCTCGGGGCCGTGATGGGCGACCTCGCCGATCTCCTCCAGGTCGCGGGTGACGCGGGCCACCAGCTTGCCGGTGCGGACCCGGTCGAAATAGGCGAAGGACAGGCGCTGCAACTGGTCGAAGGCGCGGCGCCGCATCTCGGTCTCGATGTTGATGCCGAGCATGTGGCCCCAATAGGTCACGATCGCCATCAGCCCGGTATTGAGCGCATAGACCAGGACCAGACCCGCCGCCGCCAGGACCGTCAGCCCGAGGTCGCCCTGCGGCAGCAGCACGTCGATGAACAGCATGATCGCCAGCGGAAACGCCAGCTCCATCAGCCCCGACAGCACGGCGCTGCCGAAATCCAGCCAGAAAAGGCCCCTCCAGGGGCGGTAATAGGCGGCGAATTCGCGAAGCACGGGCAAGCGGACCTTTCGGGCGGCTGGGTGGGCCCGCTATACCTGAGCGACCCGCTCGGTCAATCGCCCGGGGCCGGGCGCGCCCCTCCCGGCCTGTATGGCGCGTCGGAAGGGCCGCGACGCCCGATGGCGCGTCCGGGGGGCCGGGATGGGCTATGGCGCGTCCGGGGGACCGCGATGGGCCTATGGCGGGTCCGGGGGGCCGCGACCGGGCCCCGCCCGCAGCCCGTCGAGGAAGATGTCGAGGCGCCGGATGACCTGCCGGCGCCAGTCGGGCCCGGGTTCGCGCGCATAGCACAGCGCGTACATCGTCTCCAGCAGGTCCTCCCCGGTCACGTCGCGGCGCAGCCGCCCGGTCTCGGCGCCCCGCAGCAGCAGGTGGTTCAGCGCCGCCGTCAGGCGCCGCGACAAGTCCGAATAGGCGGCCTTGGCCTCTTCCGTCATCACCACCGACAGCGCGCCCAGAAGGCCCCGCTTGGTCTCCACCACCGCGACGTTGGCGTGCAGCCATTCGCGCAGCGCCGCCAGCGGGTCATCGGCATCGGCCAGCGCCTCGGCGCGGGCGACGACCTGCTCCATCTCCTGCCGGTAGACGGCGTGGAACAGCGCCTCGCGGTTCGGGAAATGGCGATAGAGCGTGCCGGTCCCGACCCCCGCGCGCCGGGCGACCGCCTCCAGGCTCGCCGACGGGCCGCCGCCGGCCAGCACCACCTTGGCCGCCGCGAGCAGCCGGTCGCGGTTCTCCAGCGCGTCGCGGCGCGGCTTGCGGGTCTGACGATGTGCGATCTTCCGCCGCTCCCCTTGAAACCGGAGGCACCCTCCGTATCTTGTCGCGTCATCGGATCTTACGACCTGGCGCGCCGGGGCGCGAGGGTCGCCGACCATCATGCTGCAACAATGGGGGACGCCATGTCGCTCTCGATCACCCTCACGCTGAACGGGACGGAGCGCCGCATCGCGCTCGACGATGCGCGGGTCACGCTGCTCGACCTCCTGCGCGAGAGGCTGGACCTCACCGGCACCAAGAAGGGCTGCGACCGCGGCCAATGCGGGGCCTGCACGGTGCTCGTGGACGGGCGCCGGACCAATTCCTGCCTGACCCTCGCCGCGACGCTGGACGGCGCGCGGGTCACCACCATCGAGGGGCTCGCGCGCGGCGACGCGCTCCACCCCGTTCAGCAGGCCTTCATCGACAATGACGGCTTCCAGTGCGGCTATTGCACGCCGGGCCAGATCATGAGCGCCGTCGGCCTGATCGCCGAGGGCACGGCGGGCGACGACCCCGAACGCATCCGCGAGGGGATGAGCGGCAACATCTGCCGCTGCGCCGCCTATCACGGCATCACCCTGGCCGTCGCCCAGGCGGCGCGCCGGATGGACAACGACCCTGCGGGAGACGCGGCATGAAACCCTTCGACTTCGTCCGCCCCGCCACCCTCGACGAGGCGCTGGCGGCCTGGCGGCCCGGCACGGCCTGGCTCGGCGGCGGCACCAACCTCGTCGACCTCATGAAGACCGGCGCGATGGCGCCCGACCGGGTCGTCGACGTGACCCACCTGCCCGGCCTCGACCGGGTGGAGGTCGCGGCGGATGGCGGCCTGCGGATCGGCGCGCTGGTCCGCAATTCCGACCTCGCCCGCGACGCGGACCTGCTGGCCCGCGCGCCGATGGTGGCCGAGGCGCTGCTGTCGGGCGCCTCGGGCCAGCTCCGCAACGCCGCGACGGTGGGCGGCAACCTGATGCAGCGCACCCGCTGCCCCTATTTCATGGATCCCGAATCCGCCTGCAACCGCCGCGATCCCGGTACCGGCTGCGACGCGCGGGACGGCGCCTGGGACAATGCCGCGATCCTGGGGCACAGCCCGGCCTGCATCGCCACCAACCCGTCGGATTTCTGCGTCCCCCTCGCCGCGCTCGACGCGGCGGTGGAGGTGCGGGGCCCGGACGGCGCGCGCGAGATCCCGCTCTCCGGGTTCCACCACCTGCCCGGCGACACCCCGGCGGCGCAGACGGAGTTGCGACCGGACGAGCTGATCGTGGCCCTGCGGCTGCCCGCCGGGGCCGCCGATTTCGCGGCACATGCCCGCTATCTCAAGGTGCGGGAGCGGACCTCCTATGCCTTCGCGCTCGCCTCCGCCGCGGCGGCGCTGCGGATGGAGGGGGGGCGCATCGCCGAGGCCCGGCTGGCGCTCGGCTCCGTCGCGGCGAAGCCCTGGCGCGTGGCCGAGGCCGAATCGCTCATGCTCGGGCAGGCGCCCGACGAGGCGCTTTTCGCCCGCGCCGCCGAGGCGGCCCTGTCGGGTGCCGCGCCCGCGGGCGGCAACGGCTGGAAGATCGACCTCGCCCGTCGCACCGCCGCCCGCGCGCTCGGCCTCGCCGCCGCCGGCACACCCGCGCGGATGCCCGCGCTTCCCGCTTCTCCCTTCGGACCCGCGGAGGTTCCCGCCCATGCCTGACACCCATACCCGCTTCGGCTCCAGCTCGGGCCAGCCCGCCACCCGCCGCGACGGCCTGGCCAAGGTCACCGGCGCGGCCACCTTCGCCGCCGACAACCGCCCCGAGGGGATGCTCCACGCCGTCTACGTGCCCGCCGCCATCGCCCGCGGCCGGGTCGCGCATCTGGACGTGGAGCGCGCCCGCGCCCATCCCGGCGTCGTCCGGGTGATGACGCCCGCCGACCACCCCGCGCTCGCCGGCGATCCCGATGACAAGCCGACCCGGTTCTCGTTCCGGATCGAGGTGCTGCAGGACGATACCGTGCGCTATGCCGGCCAGCCCATCGCGCTGGTCCTGGCCGAGACGATCGAGGCCGCGACCGAGGGCGCGCGCCTTCTCTCGCCCCGCTACGAGGCCGAGGCGCCGCGCACCGGGCTCGACGACAACGCCCCCTTCGACGTGGAGGAGCCCGGTTTCGGCGCCCCCGGCGAAACCGTCCATGGCGACCCCGAGGCCGGCCATGCCGCCGCAATCCATGCCGTCGAGGTGACCTACGAGACGCCGCCGCAATACCACAACGCGATGGAGACGCATGCCGTGGTCGCCGAATGGGACGGCGACCGCCTGACGCTCGACACGCCCAGCCAGGCGCTGGCCATGTCCTGCGCGGCCTATGCCCATCTCTTCGGCATCCCGGCCGAGAACGTGGTCCTGCGCAGCCCCTATCTGGGCGGCGGCTTCGGCTCCAAGGCGATCCCCAGCGGGCCGATGGTGCTCGCCATCCTCGCCGCGCAGGAGGCCGGGCGCCCGGTGAAGCTGATGCTGACGCGCCGGCAGATGTTCGGCCCCGTGGGCCATCGCGGCGCCACCCGCCAGACGCTGAGGCTGGGCTGCGACGCCGACGGACGCCTGACGGTGATCGATCACGAGACGCTGGCCGCGACCTCCAGCTTCGAGATGTTCCTCGAATCGGCCTCCAACGCCAGCCAGGGCCTCTATGCGGCAGGCGCTTTGCGTTCGGCCCACCAGGGCGTGCGGCTCGACGTGGGCACGCCGGGGCCGATGCGCGCCCCCGGAGAGGCGTCGGGCTCCGCCGCGCTCGAATGCGCGATGGACGAACTGGCCCACGCGGCCGGGATCGATCCGCTCGACTTCCGCCTGCGCAACTATGCCGAGACGGAGCCCGGCACCGGGCGTCCCTATTCCTCCAAGGCGCTCCGGGACTGCTACGACCGGGGGGCGGAGGCGTTCGGCTGGTCCGGCCGGCCGATGGCGCCCGCCACGATGCGCGACCCGGACGGCACGCGGATCGGCTGGGGGATGGGCACGGCCTTCTTCCCCTCGCCGATGTTCGCGGCCGAGGCCCGCGCCACGCTGCGCGCCGACGGATCGGCGATGGTGGAGACGGCGGGGGCCGACATGGGGCAGGGGGCTTGGACGGCCCTGGCGCAGATCGCCGCCGACGGGCTCGGCCTGCCGCTCGACCGGGTGGAATTCCGCTCCGGCGTCTCGACCCTGCCCGATGGCGGCGTCGCGGGCGGGTCGGGCCACACCGCCACGGCGGGCGGCGCGCTCCACGCGGCGGGCGGCGACGCGATCCGGAGGCTGGGCGAACTGGCCGCGGAGCAGCCCGATTCGCCCCTCTTCGGCGCCGGCAATGCCGGGTTCGAGGCGCGGGAGGGGCGGGTCCACGTGGCTGGCGACGCGGGCCGCGGCGACGCCTTCGCCGACATCCTGGCCCGCGCCGGGATGTCGGAGCTGGTCGGATCGGGCCGCGCCTCGCGCCCCGACGCGGATACGCGCGACTACGCCATGAACTCCCACGGCGCGGTCTTCGCCGAGGTCGCGGTCGATCCCGATCTCTGCCAGATCCGCGTGCGGCGGCTGGTCGGCGCCTTCGCGGCGGGGCGGATCATCAACCCCCGCCTGGCCGAGAGCCAGCTCATGGGGGGCATGATCTGGGGCCTGTCCTTCGCCCTCCACGAGGAAGCGCGCCACGATCCCCGCACCGGCCGCATCGTCAATTCCGACCTGGCCGAGTACCGCGTGCCGGTCAATGCCGACGTGCAGGGCCTGCAGGTGCTGACCGTCCACGAGGACGACACCCACGTGAACGCGCTCGGCATCAAGGGCGTCGGCGAGATCGGGATCACCGGATCGGTCGGGGCGATCGCCAACGCGGTCTGGCACGCGACCGGCCGCCGCGTGCGCCGCTTCCCGATCCGGATCGAGGATCTGCTGGCCCCGGCATGATTCCGGGGGCCGGGGGCGCGGAAGGGCGTTCCCGGCGACAACAAAAACGCCCACCGGCGGGGGCCGGTGGGCGTCGTTTCGCGTGCGGGGCCCGAAGGCCCGGGATCAGGCGTTCCCGGTGGCCGACGGGATGTCGACGGTGACGCCCGGACCCATGGTCGAGCTGAGCGCGACCTGCTTCATGTAGGTGCCCTTGGCGCCGGTGGGCTTGGCCCGGCCGACCGCCTCGACGAAGGCGCGGATGTTCTTGGCCAGCGCCTGGTCGTCGAAGGACGCCTTGCCGATGCCGGCATGGATGACGCCCGCCTTCTCGGCGCGGAACTGGACCTGACCGCCCTTGGCAGCCTCGACCGCCTCCTTCACGTCCATGGTCACCGTGCCGACCTTGGGGTTCGGCATCAGGTTGCGCGGGCCCAGGATCTTGCCCAGCCGGCCGACGATCGGCATCATGTCGGGCGTCGCGATGCAGCGGTCGAAGTTGATCTGCCCGCCCTGCACCTGCTCCATCAGGTCCTCGGCGCCGACGATGTCGGCCCCGGCGGCCTGCGCCTCCTCGGCCTTGGCGCCGCGGGCGAAGACGGCGACGCGCACGGTCTTGCCGGTGCCCGAGGGCAGCGTGACCGAGCCGCGCACCATCTGGTCGGCATGGCGCGGGTCGATGCCCAGGTTCATCGCGATCTCGATCGTCTCGTCGAATTTCGACGTGGCATTGCCCTTCACGATCTGGATCGCGTCCTCGACCGTCAGGTTCTCCTTGCCCTCGACGGCGGCGCGCTGGGCCTTCTGGCGTTTGGTCAGCTTGGCCATCACTTCACCTCGATTCCCATGGAGGACGCGGAGCCCAGGATGATCTTCATCGCATCCTCGACCGAATGCGCGTTCAGGTCGCGCATCTTCGCCTCGGCGATCTCGCGCACCTGCTTGACGGTGACGGTGCCCACGGTCTCGCGCGACGGCGTCTTGGCGCCCGACTGAACCTTGGCGGCCTTCTTGAGATAGTAGGACGCCGGCGGCGTCTTGATCTCCATCGTGAAGGACTTGTCCTGATAATAGGTGATCAGGGTCGGGCAGGGCGCACCCTGTTCCATGTCCTGCGTCTTGGCGTTGAACGCCTTGCAGAATTCCATGATGTTGATGCCCCGCTGACCCAGCGCCGGGCCCACGGGCGGCGAGGGGTTGGCCTGCCCCGCCTTCACCTGCAGCTTCATGCTGCCGATCTTCTTCTTGGCCATTTCGGCCTCCTTCTCGGTTCGCGACGGGCCGTGCCCGTCCTACATGCGCCCCAGGGCGGGGCAATGCCGCGGTTCGGACCCGCCCGGGGGCGCGGACCTCCCGCGTCGAACGCTCAGATCTCCTTGGAAACCTGAGTGTATTCCAGTTCCACCGGCGTCGCGCGGCCGAAGATCGACACCGACACCTTCAGGCGCTGGTTGCTCTCGTCCACGTCCTCGACCATGCCGTCGAAGCCCTCGAACGGGCCGTCGGTGACCTTGACCTTCTCGCCGGTATCGAAGCTGATCTCGATCCGGGGCGTCTCCTCGCCCTCCTGGACGCGGCCGAGGATCGCCTCGACCTCGGAATCGCGCATCGGGATCGGACGGCCCTGCTGTCCCAGGAACCCCGTCACCCGGTTGATCGAGGTGATCAGGTGATAGCCCTTGTCCGACATCTCCATGTGCACCAGCACGTAGCCGGGCATGAAGCGGCGCTCGGTCGTGACCTTCTTGCCGCGACGGACCTCGATCACCTCCTCGGTGGGGACGAGCACCTCGTCGATGTCGTCCTCGAGTCCCTTCTCGGCAACGTCGGAGCGGATCTGCTCGGCGATCTTCTTCTCGAAGTTCGACAGAACGCTGACAGAATACCACCGTTTCGCCATGTCGGGTTCGCCTCGCCTCGCTCGGAATCGCCAGATGTCGGGCCCGGACGGAATATCTGCGCGCAGTCTCTGTCCATACGCGCCGATGTCCGGGAAGTGGCGGCTAGATAACGGCGACGCGGCCCGGGCGCAACCCCGACCGTCACCCGCGGGAAGGGCCCGCGAAACCGGCCCGCGGCCTCAGCCGGCGAAGCGCAGCAGGTATTCCAGGCCGGTGCGGATCACCAGGTCGACGACGAAGAAGAACACCGCCGTCAGCGCCGCCATGATCAGGACCATGACCGTGGTCAGCAGGACCTCGCGCCGGGTCGGCCAGACGACCTTCGCGATCTCGGCGCGGGTCTGCTGGATGAACTGGAACGGATTGGTCTTGGCGGCCATGGGACGTCCTTCGATGTCGTCGTGGGCCAGATACGGGGTCCGGGGGGCGAATTCAAGCGCCGGGGTGCCAAGCGCGCCGGAACGGTCTAGTGCTTCGCACGGATCGCGACTGGACGGAGGATCGACGTGTTCGAATGGGAGGACCTGGTGCTGCGTGCGGTGGCCACGCTGCCCGCCCTGGCGGCGGCGTATCTGGCGATCCGCACCTCGCGCACGCCGCAGGGGGCGGTGGGCTGGATCGTCCTGATTCTCGCCTATCCCTATGTGGGCGTGCCGGCCTATGCGATCTTCGGCTATGCCAATTACGCCAAGTTCGCCCGCCGGCGCCGGGCCTCGGACGCGCGGATCGGCGAGGACGGGGTGGACGCGGACGCCCCCTCCGCGCCCGACGACCGGCTCGGCGTCTTCTCCCGGCTATCCGGCAACGCCGTCTCGGAGGGGTGCGACATGACGCTCCTCATCGACGGAGAGATGACCTTCGACACCCTCTTCGAGACGATCGGGCGGGCCGAACATTATGTCTGCGTGCAATATTACACCCTCATGGACGACGAGGTCGGGCGCCGCCTCCGCGATGTGCTGATCGACCGGGCGCGGGCCGGGGTCGCGGTGCATCTCCTCCATGACGAGCTGCCGCTGATCGGCCTGCCCGCCCGGTTCTGGCGGGAGGTGCGCGCCGCCGGGGTCAAGACCGCGCGTCCCAAGGGCCCGAGCCGCCTGCTGGGGCCGTTCCAGCTGAATTACCGCAACCACCGCAAGCTCGTCGTGGTGGACGGGACCGAGGGCTTCACCGGCGGGTTGAACTGCTCCAAGATGTATATCGGCAAGTCCGCGATCGGGCCCTGGCGGGACACCTTCGCGCATTTCCGTGGCCCCGTCGTCGACCAGCTGGAGCGCAGCTTCGCCGCCGACTGGGCCTGGGCCACCGGCACCGACCTGCGCGACACGTTCCGCCCCGCGCCGTCCTCGGGGGCCATGCGCGCGGTCGCGCTCCCGATCGCGCCCACCGACGACCTGAACACCGGCAACCTCTATTTCGTGGCGCTGGCGCAGCGCGCGCGGCGCCGGCTGTGGATCGCCACGCCCTATTTCGTCCCCGATGCCGATGCCATGTCGGCGCTCCAGCTCGCCGCCCTGCGGGGCGTGGATGTCCGCATCCTCGTGCCCGACATCGTCGATCATTACGTGCCCTACTGGGCCGCCTACGCCTATTTCGACGACCTGCGCCGCGCGGGGGGCGAGATCTGGCGCTACACCCCCGCCTTCACCCACCAGAAGGTGGCGCTGGTGGACGAGGACCTCTGTTCGGTGGGCTCGGTCAATCTGGATGTGCGTTCGGGATTGTTGAACTTCGAGCTGACGGTGGTGGTGGAGGACGCCGCCGCCGCCCGCGCGACCGAGGACATGCTCCGCCGCGATTTCGACGGCGCCTACCGGCTGGAGCGCGACCTCTCGCAGCAGCCCGTCCACCTGCGCGTCCTGGCCCGTGTCTGCCGGCTGATGGCGCCGCAGCTATGATCCGGGTCGTGTCGTGGAACATCCGCAAGGCGGTGGGGCTCGACTGGCGGCGCGACCCGTTCCGCGTCGCCCGGGTGGTCGCCGCGCTCGGGGCCGACATCGTCGCCCTGCAGGAGGCGGACAAGCGCCTGGGCCGCCGTCCCGCCGCGCTCCCGCCCGAGGCGGTGGCCGAGACCGGCCTCGTCCCGGTGGCGGTGGCCGACGGGCCGAGCCTCGGCTGGCACGGCAACGCGGTCCTCGTGCGCCCTGACTGGCCGGCGCGCCACACCCATCGGGTGGACCTGCCGGGGATCGAGCCGCGCGGCGCCCTTCTGACCGAGATCGCGACCCCCGGCGGCCCGCTCACCCTCGCGGCGACGCATCTGGGGCTCGACCGGTTCAGTCGCCAGCGCCAGCTGCGCGCGCTCCTGAACGCGATCGGTCCGGGGCGGTTGGCGGACGCGATCATCCTGGGCGACCTGAACGAATGGTCCCCGGCGCGGGGCCTCGGGCCGCTGGTCCGCGATTTCGACGTGCGCGCGCCGGGGCCGAGCTTCCACGCCGCGCGGCCCGTGGCGCCGCTCGACCGGATCGCGGTCGGGCGGGGCTGGGAGGTGCTCGATCAGGGCGTGATCGACGGCGCCGTCGCCGCCCGGGCCTCCGACCACCTGCCGGTCTGGGCCCGGGTGGCGCCGGTCACAGGTCGAACGCCTCCGCCTCGATCTCCATGAAGGCGAGGCCGAGCGTCCCGATCCCGGCATAGAGGCGGGCATTGTCGGCCTTCTCCAGGTCGGCGAAGAAGCGCGGCGCCCAGGGCGCCAGATGCGCCACGAAGAACGCCTTCTGCTTCTTCAGCGGCTCGACCACGCCGTAGGCGCCGGTGATCTGGCCCGCCATCATCTCGCAGATCGACGCGATGTGGTCCTCGGGCTCGGGCACGCCCGCGGCGCGCGCGATGCCCAGGGTGGACATGTCGCTCCTGAGGCGGGCCAGCGGCTTGTCGTGCAGGTTGCCGGTCAGGTAATGGCTGGCGAAGGGCAGAAGCTCGCCGCGGCCCAGCCCGATGAAGAGGCGGGTGAACTCGACCTCCGCCGCCCTGGGGTCGGTGGCCCCGGCATCGGCCGCGATCTCGGCGATGGCGCGGCCGAGCCGCGTCTCCTCGTCGCCCGGCAGCGCCGCGAGCTGCGTCAGAAGGTCGCGGTCCGGCGGCGCGGCCAGGAGCGTGGCCAGAAAGCCGTAGACCTCGGACCGGGCGATGTCCTCGGTCGCGAGGTCGGCGATCCCTGGGGGGGAGCCTGCGGCGGATGTCACGTCTCGTTCTCCTCGAAATGGAATGTCATGCGGCGGGGCCGGAGCGGCTCCGCCTCGTCCATGTCCGGGCCTCCGCCCGCCGCCGCGCCGCCGGCCGGGGCCGCGGGGATCGTGGCGGCGTCCGGCGCGGCGTCCGGCGCGGCGGCCTGGGGGTCGGCAACGGCGTCCCCGTCCATCTCGCCATCCCCGTCCGTGCCGGGCGCCTCCGCCAAGGCGGCCGGGGCGGGCTCCGAATCCTGGGCCGCCTCCGCGTCGGCGGCGCGGCGGGCCAGCTCGGCGGCCCGGGCGCGCAGGTCGGCCCAGGCGCCCGGATCGGGGCGCAGGTTCACCGCGGCGTCGGTATAATCGTGGTCGTAATCCTGCAGCCCGTCGGGCATCGACAGGTGCGGATGGCCGCGAAAGAGCTGCCGGATCGCCCGGCGTCGCAGCCGCGCGGGGATCTCGCGCGCCATGAAGCGCGCCGCGTCGGCCGGGCTCAGCGTGTCGGGGTCGGGCAGGCCGAAATGGGCCAGCAGCTCGGCGTCGGTCCGGTCCTCCAGCGACGCGGCGGCGGCGTCGGCCTCCGCGGCCTGCTCCGTCTCGACGGCCTGCGCGTCGCGGGCCGCCTCGCGGGCGACGGCGCGCCGGCGGCGGGACCAGAAATCGGATTTCTCGGGCATAGGCAACCTCCACACCCCATGATGGGGATGGCCGCGTCCCGGGTGAAGCCCCGCGACGCGCCGGCGACGCCGACGCGCACGGGAACGTGCGGGATTTCCGCTGGCGACCGGTCTGCTCTGCCCTTAGCCTGCGCGTCCGGGCAAGGGGAAAGACGATGACCGACACCGTCCTGCTGTGCGATTGCCTCGGCAGCCAAAGGATCGACCGCGCGGGGCTGGAGGCCGGATCGGGCCGTCCCTGCTCCGAGGTGGGCACACATCTATGCGGTCGTCAGATCGGCCGCGTGGCCGAGGCGCTCGCCGCCGGCACGCCCGTCACCGTGGCCTGCGAGCAGGAACGGGCCACGTTCGAGGCGCTGGCCGCGGATCTGGACGTGGACCCGCCCGCCCTCGTCGACCTGCGCGACCGCGCGGGCTGGAGCGACGATCCCCGCGACGTGACGCCGAAACAGGCCGCGCTCCTGGCCGATGCCGCGCTCGCCCCGCCCGCCGCCCGCGTCATGGACGTGGAAAGCGGCGGCACCTGCCTCGTCCTCGGCGCGGCGGACACCGCCCTTCCGGCGGCGGAGCGGCTCTCGGGGACGCTCGCCGTCACCTGCCTTCTGACCGATGCCGCCGATCCGCCCGACACCCGTGATTTCGACGTGATCCATGGCCGGCTGCGCCGCGCCACCGGCTCCCTGGGCCGGTTCGAGGTGGCGATCGACGGCTTCCGCCAGGTCGTCGCCGGGGGGCGCGGCGGCTTCGACCTGACCGCGCCCCGCGACGGCGCCGTCAGCGCCTGCGACGTGATCGTGGATCTCACCGGCGGCGCGCCGCTGTTCCCCGCCCCCGAGAAGCGCGAGGGCTACCTGCGCGCCGATCCCGGCCGCCCGGCGGCGGTCTTCGACGCGCTGTGGGAGGCGAGCCAGCTGACCGGCACGTTCGAGCAGCCGCTCTGGGTCGCGCTCGAACCCGCGATCTGCGCCCATTCCCGCGCCCGGCAGACCGGCTGCACGCGCTGCCTCGATGCCTGTCCCACGGGCGCCATCACGCCCGACGGCGACCATGTCGCGGTCGATCCCCATGTCTGCGCGGGCTGCGGGGCCTGCTCGGCGCTCTGCCCCTCGGGCGCGATCAGCTTCGACGCGCCCCCGGTGGCGCACACGATGCGCCGGATCTCCACCCTGGCGCGGACCTACCGGCAGGCGGGCGGGGCGGCGCCGCGCCTTCTAATCCACGACGACGGCCACGGGCGCGAGATGATCGACCTTCTGGCGCGGCACGGCGCGGGCCTGCCCGCCGACGTGATCCCGATGGCCTTGCCCGCGCTCGCCGCCTTCGGCCATGCCGAGGCGCTGGCCGCCCGCGCCTCGGGCTTCTGCGACGTGTCGCTCCTTCTGTCGCCGCGATCCGACCGTGCCACCCTGGCGCAGGAGGCCGAGCTGGCCTGCGCCATCGACGGCCCGGCGGCGCTGCGCCTTCTCGACGTGGCCGATCCCGACGCGTTGCCCGAGGCGCTGGGCGCGGCCGCCGCCCCCGCGCCCGACCCGATGCTGCCGATGGGATCGCGCCGCCAGGTCGCGCGGATGGCGGCCAAGGCGCTGGCCGCCGAGCCGGTGACGCCGCTGCCCGACCATGCCCCCTACGGCGCCGTCCTGGTCGATCCGGACGCCTGCACGCTCTGCATGGCCTGCGTGCCCCATTGCCCGTCGGGCGCGCTGGCCGACAATCCGGACCGGCCGCAGCTCCTCTTCCAGGAGGAGGCGTGCCTGCAATGCGGCCTGTGCGAGACGATCTGCCCCGAGGACGCGATCCGGCTGGAGCCGCGGATGAACTCCTCCGACGACGCGCTGTCGCAGCAGGTGCTGAACGAGGAAGAGCCGTTCCACTGCGTCGAATGCGGCACCCCGTTCGGCGTCCGGTCGACGATCGAGCGCATCACCGAGAAGCTGTCGGGCAAGCACGCCATGTTCGCCAACCCGCAGGCGGTGCGGCTGATCGGGATGTGCGACGATTGCCGGGTCAAGAGCCAGATGCATGACGGCATGCTGTCGGGGCCGCCGAAGCCGCTGCCGCGCACCTCGGCCGATTACGGCCAGCCCGAGGACGCGGTGGTGCTGCCCAAGCGGGGCAAGAAGCGCAAGGTCTGACGCCGTTGCCTAGACGCCCGGCCGCCTCTACGTGACGGGGTGAACCCCGGTGAGGAAGAGTGCCATGGACGACGAATTCAACATGTCGATGCGGAAGTTCCTGAAGCAGGTGGGCGTCACCTCGCAGCAGGCGATCGAGGAGGCGATGCGCGCCCAGGGCCCCGAGACCGCGGGCAAGCATTACCCGGTCAAGGTGGTGCTCACCATCGACGAGCTCGACCTGCGCCACGAGATCGAGGGTACGATCAAGGGGCAGAAGTCGGAATGAGCGTGACGAAGGAAGACGTCGAGACCGCGCTGGCCGGGATCGCCGATCCGGGCACCGGGGGCGACATCGTCTCCGCCGGCCGGGTGAAGGCCCTGAGCGTCGAGGGCGATGCCGTGCGATTCGTGCTCGAGGTGCCGGGCGAGCTCGGCAAGGCGTTCGAGCGGGTCCGGGCCGAGGCCGAGGCGCGGGTGAAATCGATGGGCGCGGCCACCGTCTCGGCGGTGATGACGGCCCATTCCGAAAAGGCGCCGCCCGACCTCAAGGGCGGCGGCGGCGGTGGCGGGGGGCAGAGAAAGCCCGCCCAGACGCCCGAGAAGATCCCGGGCGTCGCGCGCATCATCGCGGTCGCCTCGGGCAAGGGCGGGGTCGGCAAGTCCACCGTGTCGGCCAACCTCGCCTGCGCGCTCGCCGCCGAGGGGCAGCGCGTCGGCCTGCTCGACGCCGATGTCTACGGCCCCTCGCAGCCGCGCATGATGGGCGTCTCGGGCCGGCCGGCCAGCCCCGACGGCAAGACCATCCTGCCGATGCGCAACCACGGCGTCACCATGATGTCGATCGGGCTGATGGTGGGCGAGGGGCAGGCGGTGGTGTGGCGCGGGCCGATGCTGATGGGCGCGCTGCAGCAGATGCTGACCCAGGTGCAGTGGGGCACGCTCGACGTGCTGATCGTGGACCTGCCGCCCGGAACCGGGGACGTGACGCTGAGCCTGGCGCAGAAGGCCGAGCTGGACGGGGCGATCATCGTCTCCACGCCGCAGGACGTGGCGCTCCTGGACGCACGCAAGGGGATCGACATGTTCCACCAGCTCAGGACCCCGATCCTGGGCATGATCGAGAACATGAGCACGCATATCTGCTCCAATTGCGGCCACGAGGAGCACCTGTTCGGCCATGGCGGCGTGGCGCGCGAGGCCGAGAAGATCGGCGTGCCGCTCCTGGGGGAGATCCCGCTGCATCTCGACATCCGCACCGCGGCCGACGGGGGCGCGCCGATCGTCGTGTCCAAGCCCGACAGCCCGCAGGCGCAGGCGTTCCGCGACATCGCCCGCGGCCTGGTGGGGCAGGGGGTGGCGTGATGCAGCTGGCCCGCGCGGTGCATCTCGACGAGAGCGACACGCTGGTCTTCGAACGCCCCGCGCGCACCGGCGAATGGTGCATCCCGGGCGGCTTCGCCTTCGCCGATCTGGGCCCCGAGCCGCTGGAGGGGAAGGCGAAGCAGGCCTTCTCCAACGGCTGGCTGGGGGTGGAGACCTTCGGGCGGGTCTCGCTCGTCGCCATCGCCCGGATCGAGCCGGCCGAGATGGCGCGGCTGGTGGACGGCCTCGCGCGGCATTTCGTGGCCGCCTACGGCGCCCCCGACGTGGAGGCGGCGCGTCCCGTGGCGCAGGAGCAGATCGAGGACATGGCCGATCTCTGCGCCGATCACGACCAGAACACGCTGCTGGCCGTCAGCCGCGAGATGACGGCCTCCGGCGTGCGGGAGACGTTCCGCTCGATCCCCGCGCCCGAGGCGGATCTGAGCCAGTTCGCCGTCCACGGCGACAGCGAATAGCCGCGCCCCGCGGGCGCCGGGCCCGCGTCCCGCCCGGCGCCGGCCCCCCGGCCCGCAACCGCCGGACCCGCGCCGGGCCTGCGTCGGGCGCGCGTCGGGACGGGCGCGGATCGGGGGCCGATCGGCGCTTGACGCCCGGCCCCGGCGGCGATAGGGCAAGCGCGGCATGGCGTGATAGCTCAGCTGGTTAGAGCACAGCACTCATAATGCTGGGGTCGGCGGTTCAAGTCCGCCTCACGCTACCAACTTCCCCCTTTTCGAATCGGTGCGGCCGGATCGGCGCGAGCGCGGCGTCAGTCGACGCGGCGCAGGTGCAGCTGGTTGCCGACCTTCTTGGTCTCGAACCGCTTCAGCTCCACCACCAGGTCCGAGAGCTTGCGCTTGCCGTAGGTGCGGGTGTCGAAATCGGGATATTGGGACGTGATGTACTGGCCGATCTGGCCCAGCGCGTACCATTCGTCGTCCTGCTCGATCCGGTCCATCGCCTGCAGGATCAGCGGCACCGCCTCGACCGGGGCGACCTTGCCCGCCGGCGCCCGGCCCGAATCGGCGGTCTTGGGCTGGATCGGCTCGTCGACGATGTTCTCGATCAGGATGAAGCGGTTGCAGACGTTGCGCAGGGCCTCGGGCGCCTTCTTCTCGCCGATGCCGATCACGTCGAGCCCGTTCTCGCGCACCCGGTTGGCGAGCGCGGTGAAGTCGGAATCCGACGAGACCAGCACGAAGCCGTCGAAGCGGCCCGTGTGCAGGATGTCCATGGCGTCGATGACGAGGCCGATGTCGGAGGCGTTCTTGCCCACCGTGTTCGCCGTCTCCTGGTGGGCGACGAGGCCCAGGTCGCGCACGGTCTTGGACCAGTTCGTGAGCCGTCCCGAGGACCAGTCGCCATAGACGCGGCGCAGGGCCGGCTCGCCGAACTTGGTGATCTCCTTCAGGATCGGGTCGGCGTATTTCGCCGGGATGTTGTCGGCGTCGATCAGGACGGCGTAGAGCGGGCGGTCGCGGGTGGCCATCTTGTTCCTCACAGTCTGCGGTGGAGGACGAGGGCGTCGACGAGGCCCTCGGTCGGGTGGCGAAAGGCCTGCGGCACGCGGCCCACGGTGTCAAACCCGTAATCCCGCCAGATGGCCAGGGCGCGGGTATTCGTGGCGAGGACGAAGTTGAACTGCATCGCCAGGAAGCCCCGCGCGCGGGCCCGGTCGAGGGCGTGGTCGAGCATGGCGCGGGCCGTGCCGCGGCCCCGCGCCGCCGGGTGGGTGGCGAAGCCCGCATTGCAGACATGGTCGCCGTTCCCGGGCTGGTTGGCCTTGAGGTAATAGGTGCCGGTGGCGTCGTCGGTGATCCAGGCCTCGCGGTCGGGGCCGGTCCAGTAGGCCAGCGCATTGGCGCGCGGGATGGCCGGATCGACGGCATAGGTGTCGCCCGGACGGAAGGCGGGTTCGAGGATCGCCCAGAGGGCGTCGCCGTCCGCCGGGGCCGCGCGGCGCAGGATCATGCTGGGCGCGGGCGGAGGCGGCCGGGGGCGCCGCCCCCGGGCCCCCGGGGTATTTGGGAAAGGATGAAGCTCAATACTCCACCACGGCGCGGATGGACTTGCCCTCGTGCATGAGGTCGAAGCCGTGGTTGATGTCGTCGAGGGCGA
>CANKVU010000023.1 GCA_947487205.1 uncultured Paracoccaceae bacterium
CTCAGCATCTCAACCGAAGCCGCCTGATCTTGACACCAGGCCACCTCCCAATTCCCACCATCTTGACGGACGTGACCAGCGAAATGGATAGGCCCCGGCGTCTGACGAATGGGACCGGCGCGTGGCAGCGCGACCGGCCCAGCCTGTAGATGCCGCCTCATATGGCATCCCCCGCGCACACCGTAGCCCGAGGCACCTTCGGTCGATAGGGGGGTGCCGCCTTCGGCAGCGAAGTCTCGCTACGGTCGATGCCGGTGCGACGATAGCCCCGATCCGGTTATCCACTCCGGGACGAAGCGACCTTGGGAGCGTAGGGAAGCAGCCCCGATCGAGACGTCAAGGATCGAGAGAGGGGCTGTGGAGAACCGGATCGGGGCGGGGATCGAAGAGAGCGATCATGGCCCCTACGCGCGCGGCCTTCGCCGCGCGCTGGCGCTCTAGTCGGCCCGCGAGCGGGCCTCCCCGAGACCGGCGGCTTCATTCTCCCTGCGGCCCAGGTGCGCCGTCGCCGGTCTCGTCCCGAGCCCGCCGCCGCCGCGGCCGCATGGTCGCCTGAAACCGCCGGTCTCGGCCCTCCGGGTGACGATCGCCGGTGCAATCCCGGCCTCGAGGAATTGTCGAGAGCGGTAGAGCTGCGGCCCAGGTCCGAGCGTCGCCGGGGGATTCGTCGCTTCGCTCCGAACGCCCCGATCCTTGTTGGGCCAGGTCGCGCGTTTCGCGCGCCCTGTCCGTTCGGGAACCGCCGGTTCCCCCACGCAAGGCCGTCCGCTTCACGGGGCGAAGGGGTTTCCCCACCCTTCCTCCGCCTTCGGCTCCGTGCAGGGCGGGTGATACCCCTCCCCTTCGCCCCTACGGACAACCTTGCGTGGGTCCCCCTCCTGCCCTCGCCGGGAGGCAGGCTTTGGAGAGAGGGCCGCTTCGCGGTCCTCGCTCCAAACCCCGCCCCGATTATTCGGCACCAGACCGGAAACGGGGCTCCACCACGAAGGAGGGCCAGACATGGCGACCCGCAAGAAGACCACGGCGAAGTTCGATCCCGAAGCCGAGATCACCGCAAAGATCATCGCCGCCATCGAGGCGGGCACCCCGCCGTGGCGTTGCCCGTGGACCGGCCAAGGTGGCGGCGCACCCTTCCCCCTCCGCCATGGCGGCGAGGGGTATCGCGGCATCAACGTGCTGATGTTGTGGCTCACCGCGAGCGAAAAGGGTTACGCCTCGCCCTACTGGATGACCTATCGGCAGGCGCAGGAGATGGGCGCGCAAGTCCGCAAGGGCGAGACCTCCACCATGATCGTCAAATACGGCACGTTCGAGAAAGAGAACGAGCAGGGCGAGGAAGAAAAGCGCCAGTATCTCCGGGCCTACCGCGTCTTTTGCGCCGACCAGATCGACGGCCTGCCCGACAGCTACTATCGCGAGCGCGAAGCGGCGGCCGACCTCGGGACGAAGCCGATTGCCGAGATCGAGGCATATTTCGCGAAGCTGGGCGCGACCATCGAGACCACCGACGAGCCGCAAGCCTACTTCCATATCGGCCGCGACGTGATCCACATGCCGCCGATCGCCACGTTCCACGAGGCGCAGGGCTATTACGAAACCCTCGGGCACGAGGCCATCCATTATGTCGGCGGCAGCCCGCGACTGGACCGGATCAAGAAGTTCCCGACCAAGGAGGACCGGGCGCGCGAAGAGTTGGTCGCGGAGATCGGCCAGTGCATGTTGTTCGCAAGCATCGGCCTTGTGCCGACCATCGACCAGAGCGCGGCCTATGTCGAAAGCTGGCTCGCCGCGCTGAAGAACGACAAGAAGGCGATCTTCAAGGCCGCCCGCGAGGCCCAGAAGGCGGTGGACTACATCACCGAACGGTGCGGCGCGACCATCACGGCGCAGGCCGACGCGGAGGCCGAGAGCGTGGCCGCTTAGGCCCCCTGCCCTTTCCAGACACGCGAAGCGCGGCCCAGGAGGCCGCGCTTTTGCGTTGGCGGGTGCCGAAAAATCGGCGGCCGCGGTGTCCGTCCCGTGCGGGCCGGCCACCGCGGCCGCGGCGCGTTCCGCGCCGTGGCCCCCGTGTCAGCCCTTGGCGAGATAGAGACCGAGAGCTGTTTTGAACACCAAACCGCCGAGCTGATATGCGCCGAGGATTCCGCGCGGATCGAGACTGGCTCTGGCGGCGTCGAGGAATGAGACCGGAACCGTCCTCACGACTTCAATCGTTGTCAGGGACGTATAATCCACCGGCTTCGGGGAAGACTTGCCCCCGGAAAGCGTCTTGCGATATTCGTTCACACCGGCTGTCAAAGCCAGTGAGAACGCTTTCCGTTCCCCGTAGATCGCCGCCATCTCGTCGAAACTCTTGAAGACGCCTTCGGCCGGGATCGGAAGGTAGCCCCGCAGTGTTACGCGATCGGCCTTCGCCGTCGCCCACGATCCGCGGCGACGTTGTTCGGCGGCTTTTGTCGGTGGTGGTTTCGGCGCAGAGTTCTCAACCGGCTTGCTTTCCGCCTCGGCGGTGCGCGCGGTGTCATCTGCCGGCGGATCATTTTCCTCAGCAGGTTCGGCAGTAGCGTCGCTGACCTCCGCTACATCCTCCGGGACCGCCTTGAGATGCGGACCAGGGCGTTCGTCGCTAACCTTTGCTTCATCCCCAGCTTTCCGTGAGGCCGGCTCGCGCTCGCTCGCCTTTGGAGGGTGCGCTTCACGCAAGGCTGCATAGCTCATTTCTGGGGGCAGCTTTTTCAGCGGCATCACGCGGCCTCCGTCGTACTAAGGTTCGAGAGGATTTCGTCCGTCAGCGTTTCGCCGTGGCTCAAAGCGACTTGAACCTGCGGTGCCCGAAACCGCTTTCCCGGCGACGATTTCAAAACATCGTAGTAGCGGTTTAGCGGACCGGATCCCTTAATATCCTTGATGACTCGATGAGTAGGAAGGCGAGCCGCGAACATCGGAAATTGTTGCATCAGCACCATTCCCTCGCGTTCAGCCGCCGCGAATTTCTCGTCTTCGAGCGGCGTACGGTTCAGGAGGAAGCCGGTGGGAATATCCATCTTGGCGTTCTTCAAAAGCCGATGCACGTATTCAAGCGTCTTGAGAGCTTCATCGAGTTCCGAGACACAAAGATCGGTGGGAATGATGATGAGATCGCAATTCAGAAGGATTGTCTGGTTGAGGTCGGACCCGCCGCCCTTGGTATCGACCAAGGCGTAATCGAAGGATTCCGCTTCGGCACCTTCCAGGGCTTGCTCCAAATCGCTCTCTTCGCCGGCTTTCCAGACTTTCAGCTTCTCGTCATCCCAAGTGCCATTGTTGATGGCGTAGGTGCGCCATGCTTCTAGCGGCCTGTTTTCATCGGCGTCGAGCAAAGCAACCCGCTTCCCTCTTTGGTTGAGGACCGATGCAACAAGCATCAGCGAAGTCGTTTTTCCGGCACCGCCCTTGTAGGACATGAACGCGATTGTCTGCATGGTCTCGCCTCTCGATTGCCACTCTTCGGCGGCCCTGTGTTGCGGTCAGCGAGGTTCAGACTCGGGGCATGATCTTTGCCGACCGGGATTGTGGGCGCCTACATCACCCCCCGCACTTATCGCGCTTATCGCAACCTCGGCACTTATCGCAACCTCGGCGACCTCGGCATTTATCGCAACCTCCGCTGTTATAGCAGCCTCGGCACACTCGGCAACCTCAGCACTAATCGCTACCTCGGCAACCTCAGCACTAATCGCTACCTCGGCAACCTCGGTATTTGTCGCTACCTCGGCAACCTCGGCACCTGTCGCAACCTCGGTAACCTCGGCACCTGTCGCAACCTCGGTAACCTCAGCACTTATCGTAACCTCGGTAACCTCAGCACTTATCGTAACCTCGGCAACCTCAGCACTTATCGTAACCTCGGCAACCTCAGCACTTATCGTAACCTCGGCACTTATCGTAACCTCGGCAACCTCGGCACTTATCGCAAAAATCGCCTCTATTTTTTCCTCAGGAGAGCTGTTGGCCCTTTTGGGCCACCCCACCCTAGGGGAAACCCATTATCGCCGCTCAGTGGCCCGCACAGCCGCGCTACGGCCTCATAACGGTCTTCGGCGCACTCTGCGGTCTGGGCCTTTGTGTCCCCAGCGAGGGGAAACCAAGGCGTTGACCGATCAAAGCAAAGAGGTAAGGGTGGGGTTTAGTTGTTGGCAGGATATATTGTTGTGTAACACACAGCAATAAGTAAGCCAGAACCCCACCCGGAGGACCGATTTTGACAAGCCAGGACACGAACACGCCGGATTGGCAGAACCGCGTGATGAAGGGCGGCGATTGGGTCGATCCCGATGCACCCAGGAAGCCGAAGCGAGACGACAAGGTGTTCTCGATCCGGGCCACGAGGGCCGAGGTCGAGGAGTTCGACGCCCAGCTTGAGACGGTCGGGATGAAGCGCAGCCAGGCGCTCAGGATCGCGATGCGCCGGATCGCCGGCTTCGTGGAGGTCGATCCGGCGGTGGCGCAGGAGCTTCGGGACGCTACGAGGCAGATCAGCGGCATCGCCAAGAACGTGAACCAGATCGCCCGCGCGGCGAACCGGACCCACGATCCCGATTACATCGGCTTCATGGAAGAGCGCCGGGCGCTCGGAAGGGAGCTGAGCCGGATCGAGGCGCAGATGCAGCGCATCCTCAATCTCGCAGCTCGTCGCCATGACGGCTTGGCGCGGTTGGACAAGGCTGCCCAGGAATGAAGGATGTCCTCGTCCTTCTGGAACGCGGCCGCAAAGCGCCACCGACCGTTTCCGCGCTTGATGCGGTGATGGGCGAGGATTGGGCCGTGGTCGAGTTCGACAAAGCCCGCAAGGCCCGCCTCATACGAACGGGGATGCGCCAGAAGCACCAGCAGGACGTTTCGCGGAAATCCGCAGGCGGCGGCAGCGCCTATCTTCCCGGTCGCCGTCCGCAGGCCGTGGTGAAGATGGTTCGCGGGGGAGGGGCCTCCGACGTTCGCGGTCTCAAGGCCCAGATGGATTATCTTTCGCGCGACGGCGAGCAGCCGCTTGTCCGTTCCGAGAGATACATGGGCGTCGAGATCGACGAGGCCGAACGCGAGACCATCGAGAGCGGTTGGGAAATGCCGCCCGAGGGATCGAACCTGGCCGATCGCACGTCCCACTTCATCGTTAGCTTCCCCACCAATTCCAGCTACGACGCCGCCGAGCGATCCGGGCGGGCATGGGCCGAGGAAATGTTCGGCTCCGGGGATTACGGCGGTGACAGCTACGACTATTACACCGCCTTTCACACCGACCGGGATCACCCGCACATGCACGTCATCGTCAACCGGCGGGGCATGGACAATGGCGCATGGCTCAAAGTCTCCCAGCGGAGCGATCTGAATTACGACGCCATGCGCGAAACCCTTGTTCGGGTCGCGGGTCGCGAGGGGATCGAGCTAGAAGCGACGAGCCGCTACGAGCGGGCGATCCACGACCGGCCGATCCCGGATGCCGAGTATCGCAGAGCCAGGGACGAGGGCAGGGACGCCGTCGCCCCCGAGCATACCGAGCAATCCGCAATCCTCGCGGCGGCCGCGCTGATCCATCACGCGCGCCGGTTCGCGAGCGACGCCCGTCTCATCGAGCGCGAAGCGCCCGAGCTGGCAGCGGTCCTGCATCGCACTTCGGAAAGCATCGCGCAGGGCCGGACCCTGACCGAGCAGAGTTACGATCGTTCAAACAGCGGACAGGAGGTCAAGGCCATGAGCGAGAGGCTGGAAGAGAAGCGCAGCGAGGTTCGCGAGAACTTTGAACAGCTCGACAGAACTGCGGCGGAGGTCGATCCCGGTGCGGACCGGGTGCGGTTCGAGCGGCAGATCGCGCAGATGAAGGCGCAGTCGGCCTACGCAATGGGTCGGGAGCGGTCGGAATTGCGAGAGTATCAGCAGCGAGACACCAGCGGTCGCTACGACGGCATGGCCGGTGCCGAGACCGGACCGCAGGGCCAGGAAGCCCAACAGCGTGCCGAGGCCCAGGTGCGGCAAGTCGCGGAGCGGTATGGCGTCAATGCGGACGCCGCCGTGGAGCGATATTCAGGGGGCACTCCATCGGTCGGGCTGGCCCGCCAGTATGCGGCGGGCGAGGCACGCGAGCGCGAGCAGTCGCGCGCGGATCGGGGCGATCGGGAAGAGACGCCGGCGCAGCGCGATGCCGAGCTGACGAAGATGCACAACGAGATCGGCTCGATCTATCGCGAGGCGCGCGAGCAGGCCACCGGGCGCGATCGCAATGAGGCCCGCGACACACCCCGAGCCCCGGCCATAGAGAGGGAGGCGCGATCCGATGCGGGACGCGACGGTCGGGGCATCGACTCGTCGGCCGAGGCCGACGCCCGCAGCCAGGCCGAACAGGACCGCGCCGTCGAGCGGCAGGTTGCCGCCGAAGCGGCCCGACGCGCCCAGGAACAGGCTCGACAGGAAACCGAACAGCGTGACCGTCAGGAGCGAGCAGAAACCGAGACGCAACGATGGATCAGGGAACGGAAAGCACAGGAAGCGCGCGATCGCGACGGTGGACGGGGCGTGTGAGGACAGGGCCGATGAAACCGAGCATCCAAGTTACACCGAGCGGCAAGGGGAAGGGCGTCGGCGTTGTCGTCCCGACGCTCGCCGCCGCTAGCGACACAATCGTTTCGATCGACGTGAAGACCGATCTGCGCCGGGATTTCGAGGGGGATTAGAGCATGACGAAGGCCGTGAAGGATATTGCGACGCTCGCGCTCTGCGGCCTCGTTGTCGGCGTCCTGCTGGGGATCATCGCCGCCGGAGCCTACGCGACCTGGATGGTGCGTGGCGATATGGCGAATATCGGCTTCGGCACGATCTTCGCCTTCGCGCCGTGGGAGATCGGATACTTCGGAGAACCCTTTCGCACGGCCCTCATGGTCGGGGGTGTCGTCGCCGCGATCCTGACCGTCGCCGTCCCGGCACTCGGGTTCCGCAAGGAGCTGACCAGTCACGGCGACGCCCGCTGGGCGGAGCCTGCCGAATTGAGCCGGCAGGGCATGACGGTTCACGCTCGCGTCGATCCCAAGAAGGGAGGTCTCATCGGGCCGATCTTCGGCAAGCTCGGAGGACCGCGCAGCCGCAAGCCCTTCCTCACGTCCCAGAACAGCCCGAAAACGCCAGACGCCATTCCTCATTCTCTCATCGACGGTCCCTCCGGGGCCGGCAAGGGCGCCGGGATCATCATCCCGACGCTTCTGACGTATTGGGGATCGGTCATGGTCCTCGATCCGAAAGGCGAGAACTTCGAGGAAACCGCCCGACGCCGGAAGGCCATGGGCGACAAGATTTACCGCTTCGACCCCTACGCCGCCGATGGGCGCACGCACCGCTATAATCCGCTCGACTACATGGCCGAGGCCCCGCGGCACGAACGCTTGAAGGAAGCAAAGCGCGTGGCCGCCAGCCTCATCATCAAGCACGGCAAGGAAGAAAACTTCCTTGGGGGTGCGCGCGATATATTCGCCGCCACAGGAATCCTCATGGTTCATCGCGGCACCGGCACGATCGCCGCGATCTACGATGCGCTGACCCAGCCCGGCGGGGCCTTCGAAATACTCGCCAACCTAGCCGAAGAAGCCGACGAGGCCGGTATCCCCGAGGCGGCGGGGCTTCTGCGGCAATATGCAGGCTACGAGGCCAAAGTGCTGTCGTCGTATATGTCGGTGCTCTTCGAGGGCGGCCTGAACCTCTGGGCCGATCCTACCGTGCGAGCTGCTACATCGGCCACGGACTTCCGCGTCGAGCGCATGCGCCAGCAGGGCACATCGGTCTATGTCACCGTGTCACCCGGCGATCTTGTGCCTCTTGCCCCCCTTGTCCGAGTCCTCTTTCAACAGGCCATCGGCGTCATTTCTCAACGCAAGCCAGTTCTACAGAAAAGAAGGGGCTTTTGGGGGCGGCTACTCGGCCGGCCCAAGAGGAAGCCCGGCGCTCTTCACGAGCCATTTCCGGTCCTGTTCATCCTCGACGAGTTCACGTCGATCGGCAAACTCGACATTCTCATCGACGCGCTGCGCTTCCTTCGGGGGTATGCCGGCCGGGTGATGATCG
Source organism: uncultured Paracoccaceae bacterium (assembly GCA_947487205.1). Taxonomy (GTDB): domain Bacteria; phylum Pseudomonadota; class Alphaproteobacteria; order Rhodobacterales; family Rhodobacteraceae; genus Palleronia. Next base: position 8,083 of record CANKVU010000023.1, read on the forward strand.
TGATCCAGTCGATTGCGTCGGTGCGGAAAATCTACGGTCGAGACGGGGCGGACGAGCTTCTTGGCCTTTGCGGGTTTCAGGTGTTCATGTCGCCCAGCGACAAGGAGACCCCCGAATATATCTCGCGATCCGTGGGCAAGTTCACCCGTAAGTCCCGGTCGAAGCAGTGGACCTCGAACGAGTTCAAGAGCCAGTATAACGAACGGGACGAAGGATCGGAGCTGATACGGCCCGAGCAGGTCCGCATGATCGGCAAGCGCAAGATCATTGCCCTCATCGAAAACTGCCGTCCGGTTTTCACTGATCGCGCCACCTATTTCGAGGATCGCGTTCTCAAGCGCATATCCAAGGGCCAGACCGGCGATTATCCCATGCCGGATGTGCCGCTCCAACTCGGTCCAGAACCGGCTCCGCCGCCGAATTACAAATTCTACGAGGACGTTGACCCGCACGGGTTGGCAGGGACGCCCGCGGCCAACACGGCCGCGAACGGCCTAAAGAGCCAGGACCAGGCCGAACCGATCGACGTTCCGGCTGCGAGCCACCAAGAGGTTCCGCAACGGTCACAAACGGCCGTCGACGAGGATCACGTCACTCCCGTGAATGGTCATCCGGTGAACGGGGCAAAAGTCGAAGCCGACGATGAAGACGACGATGACCTGCCACCCGAAAAGGAAAGAGCCTACTACAGAGGGCTAAGCCACATGACGATCGAGCAAAGCCATTTGCACGACGTCATCCTTGAGCGAATCGCGGCCTCCAAAGCCCAAAACAAACCGCACGAAGATAGCGCGCCAGCAATCCGTCCGGTCAACGGCACCCGTGGGAAGATCGAAGATCCATCCCCGGAACGCTCTGTCCCCGTCACTCCCCCGACCACGGGTTTGAGAAGACCAGTGGACCTGCAAGCTGTCAGCAAGGCGCGATCGGCCCTTGAGCAGTCCAAGGATGCGTCTCAATCGCGAACCGGCACGGACGACTGACGCCGTGTGCAACCTTTATGCCATGACAAAGGGGCAGGCGGCGATCCGGGAGATCGCCGCCATCATGTCTGACCGGACGGGCAACCTTGCCGCCCAGCCGGCGATCTTCCCCGACCAAGAGGCTCCGGTGGTCCGCAACGGCCAGGACGGCCGCGAGCTGGTAACGATGCGATGGGGGATGCCGTCGCCGCAATTCGCCCTGAAGAACCGCAAGACCGATCCCGGCGTGACGAACATCCGCAACCTCGGATCGCCGCATTGGCGGCGCTGGCTTGGTCCCGAGCATCGCTGCCTCGTTCCCTTCACCAGTTTCTCGGAATACCGCGTCGAGGCGGACAAGTCGCGCACGCCGGTCTGGTTCGCGCGGGGAAAGGACCGGCCGCTCACCTTCTTCGCCGGAATCTGGACGCGCTGGACGAGCGTGCGGAAGGTGAAAGAAGGAGAGATCGAGGCCGAGCTCTACGGCTTCCTGACGACCGAGGCGAACAGCGTCGTCGGCGCGATCCACCCGAAGGCCATGCCGGTGATCCTGACCGAGCCCGAAGAATGGGAGACGTGGCTGACCGCGCCGTTCGAAGACGCCCGCGCCTTGCAGCGTCCGCTACCCGATGACGTGCTGTCCATCGTCGCGGAGGGCGCGCGTCACGACGCGGCCGATTCCGCTTCGAGCGCCGGCATGTAGACCTGCACGACCCCGCGTTCACCGCCGCGTCGGCCGACCTGCACGATGAGGTCGATCGTTCGCGTCGCATACTCGACCACATCGTCCCGCGTCTGGTTCAGACCAGCCCGCAGGACCATCATCGCCATGCGTTCGAGCGCCAGCTTCGGACTGTCGGCGTGGATCGTGCTGATCGAACCGGGATGCCCGGTGTTGATCGCTTCGAGGAAGTTGAACGCTTCGACGCCGCGGATTTCGCCCAGGATCAGGCGGTCGGGCCGCATCCGCAGGGTGCTTTCGAGAAGCCGGGCAGGGGACCGCTCCGATCCGTCGCGGCGGTCCGCGATCAAGGCCACGTTGTTCGGATGCGGCAGGTGCAGCTCCGGGGCATCCTCGATCGTGACCATCCGTTCGCCCTGGTCGCTCATCGCGAGGATGGCGCGGGCGAGAGTGGTCTTGCCGGAGGACGTGCCGCCCGAGACGAGCATGTTCAGCCGTTCGTCCACCGCCCGGCGGAGCAGGGCTTGCAGGTCGCCCGCATGGGCAAGCCCGCGCAGCTCTTCGAGGCGATGACGCCGTTCGGCGTCCACATCGACGGACTGGCCGCCCAGGAAGCCGACCTCGCCCACATCGAGGACGCGGCTGACATACTTGCGGATCGACACTGATATGCCGCTGCCGATCGCGGGCGGGACGATGATCTGCACCCGCATGGACTGACCGAACACCATGATCCGGCCTGACACGATAGGGTGCTTCGGGCCGAGTTGATTGCCGGTCTCGCCGGCCAGGTGATTGCCGAGGGTCTGCAACCGCGTGGACGGGATTTCCCCGTCCCAGCGAGCCATGTGTTCCTGCCGGGCGTATTCTACCCATACACCGCCATCGGGATTGATGACGACCTCGTTCACCTCGTCCGAGGTCAGGAGGCCGCGAAGAGGGCCGAGCCCTTGTTCGGCATGGGATCGGGGTATTTCGTTCATTACATCATACCCTGAGCTAAAATATGAGGTCGCGGTTGACGAAGACCGTCAGCTCCGTCCCCTGGTCCACGTAGATGACCGGGCCGGCGGAGAGGTAATCTTCCATCGCACCCTGCGAGGCGCGTTCGAGATCGTCGCCCACGTCTTCGGCGATGTCTTCCTCGTTCGCACCGGCATTTTCGCGGATGATGACCTGCGGCCCCGCTCCGACCAAGGAGATCAACGCGGCCGAGCCGAACCGGGCACGGAACCGGCTATCGACATAGCCGGCCTGTCCCGAGCGTCCGAGGCGGTCGGAACCGTAGCCCCCCAGCTCGACGCTGACGCCGGTGGGCGTGATCGCGCGGCTCCACGCCATCTGAACGCGGCCCTGCACCACCGACACGTCCGAATTGTATTCCCCAATCAGGCGCGTCCCCTTTGGGAGTAGGACGTTCGCCCCGTCGTAAGAATACACGTCCCGCGCCACCACGGCGCGCATGACGCCCGGCAATTCGGAGCTTACCGCCGTCTCGAGAACGGCCTGAACCGTCGTGCCTTGCACGATCGTCCGGCTGGGCTGGGGGATGCGACCCGCTTGCGCCGTCTCGTGCGCTTGAGTTGAAGCGTCGGCCATGAACTGCTCCTGATCGTTCAGGTTGCGATTTCCGCCTGACCCTCTGCCCGCTGCGTTCCCGCCGGACCCGCGCACGTTCGAGGCCCCGTCGATCACCACGCCTTCGGAATTGATCTGTTCCTCGCGGATCGCCGCGCGCCGCGCACGTTCCTCTTCAAGTCGCTCTCGCGCGCGGCGCTCTTCATCGGTTTCGCCATTGCCACCACCGAGGCCGGGGATCACGTTGGCTTCCCGTAGCTCGACGGGGCGGTTGCGGAGCGCGTCGATCTGCTCTTGCAGCGCCTCGCGCTCGCTGGCGAACTCATCGCGCAATTCCTGGCGCTGCCGTTCGAGCTCCGCGTCGAGATCGCCGTAACCCTCCGCGTTTTGAAGATCCCTGACGAGCTGTTCGAGGTCTGCGATCCGCTGCTCTTGCGGCGAAATCCCCTCATCCGCTTCGGGGAAGGGATCGGCCGTCTCGACCGGCTCCGTCTCGATCGGGTCCGCGTCGGGAAAACCCGTGTCGATGTTCGGATCGGCCGTGACCGTTTCCTGCATGTCCTCGCTTTCCGACGATCCGCTCGTGAGCATGTCCTGAATGGCGCCGGGCGCGAGAAGAACCACGGCCAGGACCGCGAACACGATGACGAAGAGGATCGCGACGAGCGTGCGCGCGACGTTGCTTCCGCCGCTGTCGAGATATTCGACCCGCGAGTCCGCCCCTTCTTCAGGTTGGTTGGTGGTCTGATCGCTCATCAGTAACCTTCCACCCGAGGCGCGCGGCGGCCGCCGGGCACGCTACGGATCACGTCGGCATGGGCGATGCACAGCTCTTCCTCCCCGAGCCGCAGGGTCCAGTAGGGCGAGGTGCGCTCCACCACGACCATGTTGCCCTCCTGCCGGGTGTTGACGATCGCCTCGCGCCCTTGCGCGTTGGCTGCGAAGATCGAGGGCCGCGGAGCTTCGCTGTCGAAGAGGAAATAAGTCCGTTGTCCGTCGTCGTAAACGCGGTAGGGGCGGAAACTCGTCGGATCGCCGGCGACGTAGTAGTTGAAGTCCTTGATCCGGGCCTCGCGCTTGAGCTGGGCCGACCGCGCCGCGGCTTCCTCGTCGGGATACCGGAAGCTCACGCGATAGCCGGGATTGGACGATCCTGCCCCGGCTTCCCCGGAGCGCACGTCGAACGAGTAGGCCCGCGCGTTCGTGTAGACGTTCATGTTGCTGTAAGCGCCCTCGATCACGGGCTTGATCGTCATGACGTTGCCCCGGTCGAGGCGCACGATTTCCCAGGACGCGCTGTCGCCGATCTGCACGCTGTCGATGGTCTCGCCGGCCGGAAACTCGATCGCCGTAATGTAGCGCAGGTAGGTCGGGAGCTGGTAAACCTGATGCTCGTCGTAGGTGTATTGCCGGATACGGGCGTCTTCGGGATAGGGACGCGCGGAGGTCTCGGCCGAGGCGGCCGAGCCGATCACGGCGCAGGCGAGGGCGGCGAAAGCGAGGCGCATCAGTTCGTCTCCCGAGGGCTGAGGGTTTCCGCATCGACGCGGTAGGAGGTCACGGTGAAGCCCAGAGGGTTCGACCAGACCTGATCGAGATTGCGTTCGGTGCGCGGCCGAAACTCAAAGCCGACCGTCGCCACAAAATCCCGCTGGACCGGATTCTGGCCGGGACGTTCGAGGCGACGGACGAACCGGACTTGGGCGGTGTTGTCGCCCAGGACAGAGATCGAGCGGATGCGGACGGTGATCCGCACGTCGCGGCCATACCGCTCCGGCGGATAATTCTCGGAGCTAGAGTTCCAGACAGCGCGCAGGCTTTCCTGCGCCTGGCCGACCGACATGGCGTTGACGAGCGGGATGCGCTCGCTGTTGTCGGACGGGTCGTAGGTCTCGCGGTTGGTGATGTAGCGCACCAGCTCCGCTTCGAGCACCGCTTCCTGGTCGCTGAGGCTCGTGGGGCGGGTCGATACCACCTGTTCGGATTCGCCCGTCGTGCGGTCCACCATGACCACGTAGGGGCGAATTTCCTTGAGGGGCAACATCGCGACCATGGCCCCGACCGAGGCCAGCGCCACGCCAAGGCTCAGGGTTGCGACTGTCCAGGCGACGCTTCGCTGACGGCGCAGGGAGAAGAACACCTCGTCCTCGAAAGTCGCTTGCGTAGTGGCGGGCTCTTTCCTCTTCCGGGCCATCTTTACAGACTCCTATCCTTAAGCGGTCCCGCGAGGGCCGCTGAAATTCGTTCCAGTCGTGATCGGGCTGTGGTTACTTCTTCGCGCCGGGACCCCACGGCCCCATGTATGCGTCGTCTTTCTCCCAGGATCGGCGGACCCTCGGACGCTGACGCGTCACGCCGCCTCCGCTCGGTGGAGCTGGAGGATTGCCACCTCCCCTCATCTGTCCCCGCGCATGTTCCGCGCCGGCCGCTCGCGCGGCCTGACGGCGATCCGACCAACTGGTCTGCCGCCCGAACCTTGCGTTCGTTGCGCCAATGTCCTCCGCGCCCTGCTTCCGAGCGGCCGTCGTTTCCTTCCAGGACTGCGCAGTCGCACGCCAGCGGCTGTTGCCCCCGCGCGCTTCACTGGAACCAAGCCCGGCCGAAGCAGCCGCCGCGGCTTGTGTGACCCGTGGTCCACTATGACGGCCCACAAACTTTGCCCCCGACACGCTGGAGCGACCAGCACTCTTCGTGAGGTCCATGCCCTGACGTGCTTCGCGGAAGCCGTTGGCGGTCGCGACGATGGAGCCCGAGAGACCATTCACCAGCGTCGGAACTTGCGCCATCAGGAAGATCGCGGCCGCCGCGACGATGATGAACCCGGCGGCATCGGAAAGCTGCGACGCGCCATCGGCTGCCATGGCCAGCCCCTGTCCTATACCGAGAACCGTGCCAATTACACCGGCGAGGACGAGCGGGATAAGCGCGAAACCGATAGTGAACCGCACCCAGCTCTCAAAGAGATTGCCGGTTGCTCGAAACATGAGAGTCGGGATGAAAACCGGGGCGAGCGAGATCGCCATGGCGAGACCGACTTTGCCGAGGGAGGCCACGAGGATGGCGGCGCAAGCCATCAGTGCTCCCGCAATCCAGACAACGATAGAGGCGAGGCTGATCGAGTAGAACGCGCTTTCGTCGGCAGCACGATCCGAGAACTCGAACAACTCGGTTATCATCAGGTCGAGGCCCTCGTAGAGATTGTCAGCGTCTCCAATCCCAGCGGCCGCCAGAAAATTGCCACCAATATCAGCCGGGACGTTCGTGACGATGTCGTAGATCGGTTGGAACTGCGCCCAGCTCGTCGCGACGGCCGTGATGACGACGAACCGGACCCCCCAAACGAGGTAGCTTCCGACACGGATCGGCACCCATTGCGTCAGCGTGTTGAGAGCCATGAAGGCCAACCCGACAAGACCCATGATCTGGCACGTCGTAGTGATCGGCCCGGCCAGGTTCAGGAACACCGCTTCGGCGTATCCACCGATTGCTGCGTCAATCTGACTAAGAGTTTCCGCTACATGCGTCGCCATGTGATGCTCCCTAAGCCGCTGCTAGCTTTACTTGATCGCGCCAACTTCGCGGCAATACTCATAAGAAGGGCCGGGGATTGGGCCCTTCTTGCGCTCATCGGGAACGAACTCTGCGAGCGAAAAGCGATCCATGCCGTAGTAGTCGTCTGGCACGGATGCTTCTATGGCATCCCAATCCCGCACATCCTTAAGGCACGTGATCGTGTAAGGCTGGCCATTGGCGAACGCTTCGCATTGGGCACGGATATAGCCAGCGTCCCAACGATCCCGGTAGATTGCCAGAATGAGCTGCATCGAAAAGTTGTCAGTGCGCTCTGAAATGGCCGCTTGGTCTGAGCTTCCCCCGTCACATGCGAACGATCGCTCCTGGGCGGTCACACTGACCGGCAGGACTGTCGAAGCCGCCACAGCAGCCAAAATGGAACGTCCAATCATCATCACTCATCCGCCGCTTGCATGAAGTTGCGTTGGCCTGCCCGATCACGGGCCGCCGTCAGGGCGTCCGACCCCATCGCGTTCGCCATAGCGGCTTGCAGGCGCAGGCTTTCGTTCAGCAGCACCGCAATCTCGCCCAGCATCCGCGTGTTATAATCGACGCTTGCCTTGAGGTCCGGCGTGTCATCGATCCCGCCGATCAGGTCGTTCACGCGGCCAGTCGCGGCATCGGTCCGGGCGTAGGTGTCCTCCGCCGTCGCCATCGCCGCCATACCGGACCCGGCCTGCGTCGCGAGCGCACGTTCTTGCGGAAGATCGGAAGACAGGAAGTCGGACACGTCCGGCAGTCCGAAGGTCGTCTTCAGTTCGCCAATCCGCGAGGTCAGGGCGCTCGCATTGCCGCCGATCGCGCTGCCAGTCATGGCGTTGTCGAGGATGCCCGAGAGGCTATCGGCCGAGAACCGGGCACTTTGATCCGATGCCGAGTTGAGGATGCCGCTGATCCCCTTCGCGCCGGTCATGCTTTCAAGCTGGGCCTGCATTTTTTCCAGTTGAGCGATCTGGTTCTCGATTTGCTGGATGGCCCGCAAAACGGCGGTCGCATCGAAGACCGGCACGCCCTGGGCCTGCGCCCCGGCGGTCCCGGTCAGAGCGATGGCGGCGACCAACGCGGTACTGCGAAGGATGCGCTTCATACGATAGCCTCCTGATCGGTGTTGATGGGTTCCCAGTTGCACGCGCACGGCGACGTGCGTTCGGTGTAGGTTGCGCACCCGCCGAGCAGAGCGGTCAGGGCGAGCAGGGCCACGAGCTTCATCAGACGGCTTCCTTCCATGTGTCATCGACGCGAGGTCCGGCCCCGAGCACATCGAGTAGCGGACCAAGAGCAGAAAGGTTGAAATCCACCACGGCACTGTCGTCGCCGTTGCGGATCAGAACGTTCCGGTTTCCCGCGCCGGACGAGCCCAAGAAGTCCGCCTCCGCATCGGTAAGCCGGAGTGCGTCGAATTCGCCTTGCGTGGTGCTGGATGAGGGGAAGAGGATCTGCGTCGCCGCGCTTTCCATGATCGAGCCACCGGCGCGGCTCTCTACGATATGGCTCACGCGCTGGGTCAGCATGACGACCGCGACGTTCTTCTTCCGCATCGTCAGCATCCAGTCTTTGAGCCGGGACTGGAAATACTCGTCATCGAGCATCTTCCACGCCTCATCGAGCACGACGAGCGTGGGCCGTCCGTCCTCGATGGTGCGCTCGATCCGGCGGAAGACATAAGAAAGCCAGGCCGTGCGAACCGCCGGAATGTCGAGGACTTCCGAGAGGTCGAAAGCCGTCACATCGTTGTTGAAGGCAAGGGGATCGGCATCCGTTCCAGTGAAGAGCCAATCGTATTGTCCGCCCACGTCCCATGGAGACATCCGGGTATAGAGGTCGCCGTCATCATCGACCGACATGAGCTGCGAGCGAAAATGCGGCAGGGTTTGCAGGTCGGGGACTGCATCTGCGCTCGCCTGCGTCGCGTTCGCCAACGCCTCGTTTTGAGCCGGCGACAACGGATCGGCCCCGCCTCCGGTCAAAAGCGCCCCCAGCCAATCGGTCAGCCAGGCCGTGCCGCGTGTATCAGCTTCGGCGCGGAACGGGTTGAAGCCGGTGTGTTCCCCGAGGCGAACAGGGGAGTAGCTGCCGCCAAGCGCCCGCATCGGCGCTTCGAGACCGCGATCCTTGTCGAAGACGATGATCCGCGGGTTCACCCGCTGGGCCTGCGCCAGTAGGAACGCGGTCCCGAGCGACTTGCCCGAGCCGGTGCGACCAATGACGAGGGTATGGCCCACGGTCAGATCGCCCGGCGACCCCGCGAGGTGGAAATTGAAATGGTAGGGCTCGCCCGTCAGCGTCGGCAGCGTCGTGATCGGAGCGCCCCAGGGTTCCTCGCCCGGCAGGAGACCCTTGTTCGCCCCATGCAGCGCGGCGAAATCCGCGAAGCAGGCCGACGAGATCATGGAGGGCCGCGCCCGGTGAGCGAAGTTGCCGGGGTGCTGCGCGAAGTAGGCGCTCCGCGCACCAATGTCCTCGCGCACCGGCACGCCCTGGATGCGTTGCAACGCCGTGCGGACTCGGCTCGATAAGGCGTCGAGTTCGTCCTTGGTCCGCGTCGTCACCATCACCGTGAGTTGGTGGTGCCCAAAATTGATCCGGCCGGACGCGAGGTCGTCGGCCGCGTTCACGAGGTCTTCCCGTGCCGAGATCGCCGCGTCGTCGGCCGCGCTCATCTGGCGGGCGGTGCGCTGCACGCGGGAGAGCGCCGGCACAGTGTCCATCGGTGTAAAGGAATGACCGATCACCGTGTTCGCCGGGAGATCAAGATTGCCGAGGAACCCCGTCACGGTCTCGTTCGGGTAGCCCTTGAGGCAGAACATTGCGCCCCATCGCATGTCGGCGCTGTTCATCCCGGCGACGAAAAACGTATCGCCCCGGAAGTCCACGCGGGACTCGGAGATAAGATCGCGGACGGGCCGGAAGTCGCGGGGCGGCTGAACGCGATTGAATTTACCCGTCGTCATCATTTTGAGATAGCCAAGCCAGCGCCCGTCGCTGGCTGTCAGCCGCTCAGGGCGCGTGGCCGAGAGAGCCTGCATCATGGTCGCGACGACTTCCTCGAGTTTCGCGATCCGCCGCTCGATCAAGTCTCGGCCGCTCTTTTTCGAGCCGCCGGTGAGTTTCGCCCAGAGCGTCGAAAGGGTCTGGGGCCGGATCACGACCGTCACCATCGTCGTCCGCTGGCGCAGGTTCATCCGCCCCAGAGCGGACTGCCATTGACGGTCGATCATTGCCGCGAACCCGTCGCCCGGCACGGGCGGCATTGCCGGATCGGCCTCGTGCGAAAAGCGGTGGACATAAAAAGCCGTATCAGCTTCGGCCTGAGCGACGTTTGCACTCATGGCCTCCGCTACATCATCGACCAGTTGACCTTCGGTCGTGTCCGCATTGACCCCTTCCACGACGAAGGAGGCCATCACGTCACCGTCGCGCAGCAAGATCACACCGTCCCGAATGATCGACAGATAGGGGAGGTATTCCGCCAAGTATTGTTCGCGCGCGATCCCCTTCGGATCGGTCAGCTTCCGGGCGGCGCTCTGCTTCTTCTTAAGCACGGTAGATGATCCCTTTGCCCTTGAACCAGCTCTGCGGAAGCGGGGCTTTCGAGAGCGAGGTGAAGATCACGTCCATCAGGCGCGCGTCGTAGTTCGCCAGAATGCGAAGGGCGGCGTAGCCGACGATCGCGCTACCGACGAACCAGAGGAACGAGAGGGTCGCGATGAAGCCACCGATGACCACCGCGAACAGCACGACCACGTAGGTCATGGGGAGACCCGCCACGGAGACGGGCCTCGTCAGTGCCAGGAAGCACGGGTTCCGCATCAGGCCCCGATGCCGCCGAGAATGGTGGCCGCGCCGAAGAGGATCACGAGACCGAGCACGATGGAGAGGGCGAAGCCCCAGTTCATCCGGCCCGAAAGGAACATGATGCCGACGCCTGCGAGGGCGACGAGACCGATGGCCCGCCCGGTCGTGCCCGTGAGAGCCGTGCCAAGGGTCGTGAAGAACGTGTTCACCGGCGAGAGGTCCTGTGCCAGCGCAGGCGACGCGGCGGCGATTATGGCAAGCGTGCAAAGCACGACCCGCCGAACGGAGATGTTCAGTAGTTCCATACAGAGGTGTTCCCTTGGCTGCTGTCGGAGGTCGATTGCGTCGCGGGAGTAACCGCCGGCGCAGGGTCTGCCGTGGGCGACAAGCCCACCGCGGCAGAGATTTTGGCGACGTAGGCGCGCGTCTCCCGGTAGGGCGGCACGCCGCCATACTGGACGACCCTATGCGGCCCCGCGTTGTAGGCCGCGAGCGCGAGACGCGCGTCGCCAAATCGTTCGAGCTGCGCGCAGAGATACCGCGCAGCTCCGTCGAGGTTTTGAACGGGGTCCCACGGGTCCGACACGCCAAGAGCCCGCGCGGTCCCAGGCATCAGTTGCCCGAGGCCCTGAGCACCTTTTGGAGACAGCGCACGCGGATTGAAGGCACTCTCGGCCCGGACAAGCTCTGTGAAAAGCCGGGTGAACGTCACCACATCGAGACCAGCCGCCCGCGGCCCCCGACCGCCGGCGTGTCGCAAAGCTACGTCCTGTGCGAGCTCTGCGTAGGAGTCATAGCTTTTGCTGCTGGTGACGATGCGATCCCGGCTCGCTTCGGGTTCGGGATCTTCACGTTCCGCTTGTCGCTCACCGTTGACGAAGACTTCGCCATCCGGACCGAACTCTAGAACGGTCGCACGACATACACCCGCCCCGAGGAAAACGGCCACATAAGCGCAACATACGGCAGCAAGACAATGACGCCGAGCCAGGTTTTGTAGAACAGCAAGGCAACGCCTCCCGAGAAATAAAGGCAGTTGAGCAGGAACCTGTGCAGTTCGTCCATGGAGTGCGCGATCAGCCAGGCACCTATTACCGGGTAGGCGATCCACCCCAGCACCCAGACCCAATCGCCATATTCCCGGAGCATCATCGGACGCGAGAACAGCATCCACGCCGCGCCCGCGAGAACTCCGAAGCGGACGATCTCCAAGATCACATACCAGATCGCTTTCGGCGGGCGGAACCTCGTGCGCAGCTTGGCCGGAGTTTCGGCCTTCACCTCGCTCGGCTCTTCGCCGCGGCCTTCCTTGAATTTCGAGAACGAAACGACTTTCGGCTCGGCCATGGCCCTCATGCCCCTTTAATTGCGACCCGCCATCAGGTGCTTGCGGTGCTCTCGCCTGAAGACTCCCATGACGAAGGCATCCTTTGTTCTCATGTCTCCTCTGGGTCTCCGAGTGACGGGTAGGGGAGGAATACACCCTCGGATTGTGGGAAGAGGTCTCGGTTATAGCTGACGACGGCGTCGGCGGTCTTGAGTACCTTTGGCTTGGCCGTCTTGCTGACCAAGACAGGCTGCCGATCACCGTCCGGGAAAGTGATGTAGACCTCCCATTCGAGACGATTTTTGTCTGAGACAAAGGGAACGTACGACAACGTCGCGCCTCGGCTGACTTCTTCTCGGACGTGTATTCCAAGGACGGGCGGCCTTCTGGCTTCGCTCATCGCTGCCTCTCGCTCATCAATTCACAGGCGAGTTACCACAGCGGCAAGCTATGACAAACGTGAACAGAAGGTCAGGTTGTTATTCTGACCCATCTTCTGGTCTCGGTTGTAAGCCTATATTGATCCAAAAACGTCTTTCAACCCAGAAAGAGATTTTGGACCGAACAAAGTTTCTGCTCGTCAGCCTGAGCAACTTTCGGTAGTGTCGGGGTGCCGTAAAGGGAGGCTCGGTCGCAAGGCGGCCTTCGCCTTCAATTGCGGCCATTAACAATCGCGTGTAACGATGCAACCCAAAAGCAGAAGAATCTGAGGAGCAGGCAAGGAGCAGACCCCAGAAAAGATAACCCCCGCTAAGGCGGCAACCTAGCGGGGGGCTAAACCTAAGGGACGGCAATCCCTGAAAATCTTCTGATCGAGATCCGGTTTAGTCCCTCTTCCGTGGTTGAGCAAGCGAAAACGCATCTGTGCGAACGGGTGTGGCTTGCCTGCCGCCTTGCGGTCCAACCGTGAGGAAACGAGCAGTGAACCAAGACCATACAAGCACGCAAGAACGTGCAGACGATGTTGTGGGGACATTCCCCAAGCTAACCGACGGACTTCAACGCGACAGCTTTCTCGTCCTGATCGAGGCGGCCCGGCCTATCCTAAACATCGGGCGGGGCGCGCTGTGCACCCTCCGCGCGCATGCGCGCCATACTCGACCGCGCGACTGGACCAGTCCGGATCGGGAGCCGGTTTGTTACAAGCGTCAGATCGACATCGCAGCCGAGATCGGTGCAGACGAGCGTACCGTCCGGCGCCACGAACGCGCCCTCGAGGCGGCCGGCCTGATCGAGTGCCGGACGATGGGGAACGGCAACCGCAGCCTGGTCGGAGAGCGTGGGATCGTTTTTACCCCAGCGATCCGGAAGATGGACCAAATCCGGTGCTACCTGGCGCACCGCGAAGCAGAGCATCGTGAAGCCGCCCAGCTCCGCGCCGAACGAAGCACCCACAAGCGTCTCATCGTCGACCACTTGAGAGAGCACGACGAGGGCAGGGGTCTTACACAGGAACTCGTGGAGATCGCAAATGCCATTGCCATGTGGCCGAGCGCGTCTGGATTGCGCGGCCTGCCCCTTGAAGCCCTCCGCAAGCATGTGAAAGAGGCGAGTATCCTTGCCGAGCGTCTGTGGACTTTTTGCAATGACCGGACAGAAGAGTCCGCTCGACCGGACAAAAATGTCCGGTCCTATATACAAGCTACAAACGAAGACATCTTTGTATCCTGTAATCCGTCACCGGATCACGACTGCTTAGAAAAAAAGAAGAGAGCGGCCGACGCACTGGACAAGGCCGATCCCCTGGTAAATCTGACACCGCGGCGGATCTACGCTCTGGCCTCTGAAGATTTGAGGTTTCGAGTGGATCTGCGGAAGGGGGATCGGTTCGTTCCGACCTGGCACGACATCGAAATGGCCGCCCATGACCTGCGTCCTGATCTTGGGATCGGGCCTGAGAGCTGGACGCAGGCGATCGAGACCATGGGCGGCCCGATGGCGACCCTTGCCCTTATTCTGGCCGATGCGCGGCGTGAGCACCCAACAGACCCGGTACGAAACCCGGGAGGATATCTGCGCGGCATGACCCGGGCCTTTCAAAAGGGGCGACTGAACTTGGTCGGCAGTCTTGAAGGGCTCTCGCTCTGGAGACGAAGAGAGACGGCATGACAAGGGCCGTGATCACCGCCGCAGTCCTGTTTGTGACGGCTCTGGCCGCCTGTCAGCAAGACGCCGCCACGTCGACCTTGGAAGAAGAGATTACGGTTTACGAAGGCGTTCCCAAGATCCACGACGGCGACAACGTGAAGATCCACGGTGTGAACATCCGTCTTCTCGGCATCGATGCCTGCGAACTCGGCCAGCCGGCCCGCGTCGGCGATACCCGGATCGACTGTGGGATCTGGGCACGCGACCGTTTCCGCAACTTGATCGGCTCTCACTCAATTCGCTGCGAGAGTGCCGAGCGCGATGTCTACGATCGGCCGTTGGCCATCTGCTACAGCGGCCGGATCGAGATCAATCGCACTCTGGTAGAGACCGGAATCGTATTCGCTTACGGCCGAAACTCGGATTACGAGAACGAACAGGACAAAGCACGACGAGCTGGAGAAGGCATCTGGGGATTCCAAGAAGTCGAACGGCCAAGAAACTACCGGCGTCAAAACTAGAAATATTGTTATAATATAACATAAACTATATTCTCGGGCTTTTACCGCGGCGAGGTCCCGACCCCGCCTGCACAAGCTGTTCTTCCGTTTACATTGGCGACAAAGCATCATAAGTATGATAAAGGAAGACCAATCAAAGAAGGCTACCTTAATGCCCGCAGTCGAACGCATGACGATCACGATGCCTGCCGAGATGGCTGAAACCTTGCGACAGACGGTAGCTGGCGGCGAGTACGCCTCGACCAGCGAGGTCGTTCGGGAGGCGCTTCGCGACTGGTCCCGAAGCCGCGATACGGAGCGCCGCGATCTCGAAGCCCTGCGCGATGCGATCCGGGCCGGGCTCGACAGTGGTCCGGGTGTACCGGCTGACCAGGTCTTCGCCGAGCTGCGCGCACGCTACGCCACCAAGTCCTGAGCGTGCGACGCCTGAGCATTCTGCCCGCGGCGCGGGCAGACCTGATCGAGATCGGCGACTTCATCGCCGTCGATAACCCTGAACGCGCCGTTTGCTTCGTGGCCGAAATCGAGGCCAAGATCCTCGCAGTTGCGGCTCGACCCGAGAGTTTCCCCGCCCGCGACGAGCTCCACGCAGGCTTGAGGTCTGCGCGACATGGCCGCTACCTCATCTTCTTCGTCGCCGTGGAAGACGAAGTTCGGATCGTCCGGGTGCTGCACGGAGCCCGTGACTTGCCGAGGCTGTTCGAGGAATAGTCCCGGTTCGGGTCAGCTCGAGACGAAGCTATTCGCGTTTTCCTACCGCGGCACGCAACTGACCCGTCATGTCGATCCCGTGTGCCATCTTGCGGACCATGAGAAAGACATTTCCCGTCGTTCGTGCCCAAATGCGCCCGATCGTGTCCTTCTCCCGCGCTTCAGGGGCCCCGACCAGGTGCTCGCCCTTGTATTCCACCACGAAGAGGCGCCCGTCGGTAAGCCGCGCGATGAAATCCGGATAGAAGCGGTGCCCGACGCGGGGCAGAGAGAAGGAGTGCGGGTGTCGAGCGACGTTGCGGGTCCAGACCTCCACCTCGTCCAGACTGTCGAGCGACCAGGCACATTGAAATTCCTCCCCGTTCGCATCGCCATCAATGAGGGGTGCACGGTCGGCACCCAGCAGGTGGCGGCGGAAGCGGAAGGCTCCTGTGGGCTGGGTAGGAACAGTGGCATAGGTCTCGGCATCGAATCGGATGATCTGCCGTGTATCATGGGTTGGCGCGGCCTCGTCATCCAGTAAGGCCATCTGGTAAGCGCGACGACGCGCCTCCTCGCGAATGGAGCCCAGCTTCCAGCGGATGCGCGCGGCTACCTGATGTTGCCAGTCGATCAAGGTGCGGACATCGAGGCCGCGCTCCGTCAGTAGATCGGTGATCAGCGCCGCGATCCAGGGCATTATCTCGGACTGGGGAATGTCCGGCGCACGGCATTCACGCTCGAGCCATTGAACCAGCGACGCCTCGAGATCCGCGTCCGAGGCCGTGGAGAAGCCCGGAAGCGCAGTCTGCTCCTGCGTCGTGCGGCTGTAGACGAGACGCTCACCATCGAGATCGATTTCCACCACATCGTGCGAGCGATGGAAGCTCAGCTCCTCTTCCGACAGGCGCGCGGCGTGGCGGTCGAGCGACCAATCCACGCGCTCCATCATCGCATCGGTCTCGGCCAAGAAGGTCTCGCCCTCCATGCGAACCAGAAGCTGTGGCACCTCGATAGTGACGCCCCGTTCTGCGAGGGAACGATCAGCCTCCACATTTGCGCGGTGATCGGCGATGCGGGCCTCGAAAGCGGGGAGTTCGGCAGCAGGCGTGATGTCTCGGACCGTGTTCGCTACCTCCTCCGATACCGCCCCGCGGACACCAACGACCAACGTACCGTCCTCCTTCGGGACGAAATCGACGCCCTCGTCCTGCAGCGCATAAAGGCGCGTCCGGGTCGCCTCGTCATCGGCCACGGTGACCTGGAAGACGGGTTTCGGGCGCACCGGATCGGGATCGAACAGAGTGCCCTGCGGGTCGACCTCGATGCCGCGTGGCTTGAGGCTCTCGCGCACCTCTTCGTCGGTGAAGCCCATGTCGATAAGCTTGTCGGTCAGTGCCTGCGCCGCTTCGCGGAACGAGGGCTCGGAGACATGGGCGTAAGCGCTGTTCAACGCGGCATCCTTGCGCCGGGCGGCGTAGGGCATGCGCAGCACACGGCCCAGGAGCTGTTCCACCGCACTTTTGCTCTGAAGACGTTGGGTCGCGCAGAGGACATAGGCCGAGGGGCAATCCCACCCCTCTTTCAGCGCGTCCACGGTGATAACGTGGCGCGTCTGTTCTTTCGGGTCGCGCAGGTTCACCCCGTCGAGTTCGCGCTGCTCCCCTGTCGCAATGCGAATGCGATCCTCGGGGACCAGCTTTTCTTCCACCAGGTATCGTTTCAGCTCGGCCACGGTGGGATGCCCGTTCTTCGCCTGAGCCTGGTAGAGCACCACCGGGCGGATGTGGTCGCGATCCCTATTGGCTTTCTCCTCGAGCATGTTTCGCGTCGCTACCGCGCCCGTCACCGCCTCGCGCCAGTCGTCATGCGGGCGGACGCGGATCGGCAGCTTGATCATCTCTTCGTCCTTCAACGCGCGGGCGGTGACGGAATGCAGGATGTTGTTGCGGTCCCTGGGTGTGGCGGTGAACTCGACGATGGCGGCTGGACGGATACGGGCCTGCACATCGCGCGTGAGGCCCGAGACCGCGTTATGCGCCTCATCCACGATCATCAGCGGCCGCTGGTGATAGAGCAGGTTGGCAAAGGAGAACTTCACCGCGCCGGCGGTCAACATGTCGTTCCCCGCCGCTTCCTCCGGAGAGACAACCTCCATTCCCTCCGTCGGTACGGCCGAGAAATGCGGCTCCAGCTCCTCATGATGCGCATAGACTTTGCGCCCCGTGGTGTTCGTTACCCGGAACGCCTGGATGGTCGAGACCACCACGCACGCCGATCGCGCCAGGTCCTGGGGGCGCAACATTTCGAACTCGGCGATGTCGAAAACGCGCACATGGCCGCCGAAATTCTCGTCGAGGCGGCGGCGATAAGGATGGGCGCGGTCCTTCAGTGCCTCCAGCGTTTGCGTCTTGATGGCGTCGGACGGCACGAACCACAGGGTCAGGGGATGGGCCCGGCGCAGGTAACTGCGCGCGGCGAGCCGGATCGTCTCGGCGGCCAGTAGCGTCTTGCCGCCCCCGGTGGGCAGGCGGAGGCAGACATAGGGCACGTCCGGCAGCGCTTCGAGCGGTCGATAGGTGCGCGGCTCCAACTTGCGCCCCTCCAGCGCTGAAAGCCGCTCCTGCTGGGCAACCGCGTGGGCGAAGGCGGCTTCCGGCCCTGAGGCCAAGGCCCGGGCGAAGAAAGCGTCGAGCGTGGCGAGCGTGGCCTTCTGGTACTCCTTGAGCTGCATGGTCACGTCCTCGCCGAGATGTCGTAGGGTGTCTGGCGAAAGAGGATGCCTTGGTCCTTCAGCGTTGCGTCCGAAAGGCGGCAGGCGGCACCGTAGACCACCAGATCGCCTGCGAAGTCCGGGGCAGCGGTGGCGAGCTCGTCGCGTATCAAGCGCAGCACGGGACGGGTCAGCACGTTGCCCCCGCCGGCGCTGCGGTCCTTCAGGATGCCATTATAGAGTAGCGCTACGACGCGCTCCCCCGCTACCCCCAGCAAGGGGCTATTCGGTACGTTGCCAAGCGGCTGGCGGGTTTCGGAAAACCAGACGTGCCGGGCGAGATCGGCGAAACGGATCGCGGGGTCGATCCGCCCGTCTTCGTCGAACACGGCCTGCCCGAGGGCGCAGAAGCGGAACCCCCCGCCGCCATGCCAGTCCACGTCTTTGGAGATCCCGCCCTGCTCGCCCTCGACGACCTTCTGCATCCGCAGCGCGCAATGGGTGCGGGCATGGTCACCCATCTCCACTCCGATCCAGCGGCGGCCCATCTTGTGCGCGACGGCGGCCGTGGTGCCGGAACCAAGGAAGGAGTCGAGCACGAGGTCGCCGGGATTGGTGGCGATGTGGAGGATGCGCTGGATGAGAGCTTCAGGCTTTGGCGTAGAGAAATCGGCATCTGCGGAGAGCGCGCGAACTTCTCGCCTCGCGTCCTGATTGTCTCCGACCTCAGTCCGCAGCCACAGAGTATCCGGGACAATTCCCGTCTTTACCTCGTTGAGAAAAGACTTTTTTCGCGGCTTCTCTAGCTCACCGTTTGTACCCCACCAGAGCCTCGCATCCCGGATGTTCTCTTTGGTGGCGCCGCGATCAAAGGCCCAGACCCGGTTTCGAGCTGGCCAGACATCATGGCCGGTCTTCGGATGCTGGATCGGGTAGTAGAGGTTGGGTCTCTCGTCGACGGTTTTGGCACAGGTGTAGACGACCGACTGCCAAAGACCTCGCGGATCATCGTCTGGATTCTTGTAGCCTTTCAATTGTTGCTCTGTGCGGGGGATTTTCTGAGGCGAGAAGTCGACGGCTGACTTCGCATAGACGTGAACGTGATCGTGGCTATTGCTGAAACCAAAGGCGTCGTTTTGCTTTGCGTACTTCTTCTGCCAGATCACGTTTCCAACGAAATTCCGCCGCCCGAAGATCTCGTCCATCACGACCTTGAGGTAATGTCCCTCGTTGTCGTCGATCGACACCCAGATCGAGCCGTCCTCGCTCAGGAACTCGCGCAGCAGCGTCAGGCGGGGCACGATCATGGCCAGCCATTTCGCGTGCTCCAAGCTGTCGTCGTAATGCTCGAAGGCCGAGCGGGTGTTGTAAGGCGGGTCGATATAGATGCATTTCACCCGGCCCGCGTAGAAGGGCAGCAGCGCCTTCAGCGCCTCCAGGTTGTCGCCCTGCACCAAGAGGCCGTCGTCGCCGTCGCCATGGCCCAGCTCCGGGATCTCGTCGAGCAGGCGGTACTGCACCCGATCCGCCGCACGCAGATCCTCGTCCCTCGTCAACCAGTGCAGCAGCGGCATGCTCGTCCCCCGTCCCGTCGGCTCTTGGTGGGCCGACTTGTCGCCGCAGGCTATGCGATCCCGTCCGGGCCGGGAAGCCGTCGGCTCTTCGACGTCTTGGTCCACTGTCTATGGGGTGCTGCAGCGCGTACCAAGCCAGAGAACTGACAAAAGGGATTTTCAGCTTGGTAGCGGCCGTTCGCCGTCCGGCGCCTGGATGACCGTAGCGCGGGGGCAGACTGCCACTGATAGTGGCCGCGAATGAGGTCGTACGCGGTCCCTGCCAGCCTCTTCGGGCAACCGAACGCTGCGTCGCAGCTTTCCCGAAAGCCACCGTTCCGGGTTGAGCGCAATGTCTGAATAGCTTGCGCTTTTTAGACGCCCTCTGGTCTCACGTGTCGCGGTTCACGTTGTCTTTTTTCGAGCGATCAGGATTATCCCTAGCATACTCCCGGCCTCCGATTTTGATCACGTGTGCATCTGGATGCTCCCCTCTCTTAATCTCGGCCACGATGTTCCGACGAGGGACGTTCCTCCTGCTACCGACATCGTAGTGTTCATTTCTTCCACCTGGGCCGTCACCTTTGCCTTTAATCTTGGTCATCGCGTTGTCCTCGAGTAACCCCCGCTGAATCTGGCACGACGACGTAGACGTAACAGCGCCACGCATTGACTGATACCGACTCACCGTACCCTTGTACCATATTTTGGGGCAATAGTGTTTAATGGCGCTGCATGAAGTTGGTAGGCGTGCGGTGCCATGCTGTGCCAGTTAGGCCCTAACTGGACATTCGTATGAATCGACCGTGCTGCGGTGCAGCCTCCCACAAAGTAAGCTTTCGCTGTGATTGGCAAGAGACTGTCCTTATTTGATATTCTTAGTCGCGAAAAAGTGCTATTTCTAATTCTGTCGATATCCAAGCCGTTCACGGTGGCGCTGTTGATCGGCTGGTCCCGTCTTCGGAAATTGACAGGGGCAGGCATACAGGGGCGCCGCTGAGTCCTGGAAGATGATAGCGTAGTCCGCCGTTTGCAAAACCGTGGCTGTCTACCCGCGGAAGGCCGAGCGGGGTGCAGATCTGTTCATTCGGGAAGATGCTCGACTCTTGCTGTGCTTTTCCGATCGCGGTCATCGTATCAGTTACCCAATCGATCGCGACGATCAGCATGATCGCAAGGAAAGCCCGAAAAATGTGAGCCTGCGTCAGGCGGATATAGGTGATCTTCCTGTTATTGAGCGGATAATTCAGCCGCGTTGCGTCGATTAGCCGAGATGCTATCGTTGCTCGGGCGTCCTCATCGTCAAGGGCGTCGGACAGATCTCCCTCAGCAATCACCACTGTCGCGCTCGGTGCCAAAGCCTTCGCCGAATACAACCCCGCCATAAGGATGTAGAGTAGGGCGATCGCGAGGAGGGCGAGATCCAACGCCAGCACGGGGTACCGGAACCGGTTTGTTACCGAAGGCGTCAGGACACCAACCACGGGGAGCACGGCGGCAAGAAAAGCCAGATAGAGCGCGGCTTTGGTATCCGCGCTCTGTCGCCGCCGCACCTCATCGTCGTGCAATCGGGTCGCGACTTCCATTGCTAGCGCCGCGTTTTTCGCGAGGTTTTCAGTGGTTGCGACCCGGTCCGGCGGCTTGACCGAAGCGCTCCCCGCTTGGGGAAAGATTACGTCCAGCCAATCTATAAAACTAGTTTTCCACCCGCGTCCGTCGCTCATCGGATCAGCGCGTCTACGATAGTTGCAGCAATCGCTACTCCCTCGACCCGCTCTAACCAAGCCCATTGCCCGTTCGGATTTGCCTCCAAAAACCAGAAACTTCCGTCCCGATCCTCGACTAGGTCGATTGCAGCGAAGCGTAGATTGAGGTTATGGACGACTGCTACGCAGGCGGATGCGACCGCGTCCGGCAGATCAATCCGTTCGTGCAGGAGATCGGTCCGTTCGCCGCGGCGCCAGTCCACCCGGGTCTCCTCGTGCGCCTGAGAGTGGATTGCGACCGCGATGGCGATCCAGTCCACAACCGTGACGCGCAGATCGCGACGTTTTGGAATTTGTGCTTGTACAATCACTGGTACGGCCTCGAACGCCACGCGGTCCTCCTCGCGCAGATTGGCCAGCTTTGAAGTAAAGATGACTTGGCCGGGCCCGCTCGGGTCTTCTACCAGCGCTCGGCGCAGCGGCTTGATCACACACTCATGCGCCGCGAGAAGGCTCTGCGCGGAGTCGATCTCGTTTCCAATCGCCGTGGGTGGAACGCGCAGTCCGCAGGCGCGGGCGACGGCCAACTGGCGCGGCTTGTCCTCTGCGCGCAAAATCGCAAAGGGCGAGTTCAGCCAGCGCCCCTCCAGCGCGTTCCAAAGGCTGCGCGCTGCGGCGCTCCACTCCTGCACCGCGTATGCACGCGCCTCGCTGGCTCCGTTTTCGCCGGGCTCGGGCCGTTCCGGACGGCGGTAATAACCTGACCCGAAACTGGCGAGATCGTGCGCGACACCGCGAACCTTGATCGTCCCGGTCAGTGCGTCCGCCTCCGCGAACGTTACGACCGTCTTTGGCAGGTCCTCGGTGTTGAGGCGAAGAAAGGGCACATCTCGGCGGCGCAGTTCCTGGACGAGGTAGTCGGTAGTAATGTCCTGCTTGTTGGTCGCGAGCAGGACGCCGCTGGCGAACTTAGACAAGCATCTCGGCGGTGTCGTCGGCTTCCCGTCCCGCATCCGTCTTGGTTTGAATTGCCGCGATTAGCACACCCGGACCTTCGTCTTCTTGTTCAAGTTTAATCGCGGTCTTGGTCTGCAGCATATTGCCCGCAGAAAGCGAAGGGTCATCGTCCTGCTCGGTGTGCGTTCGCGACTTGGTCTTAAGCGAGGGTAGCGGGCCGGGCGTATGGATTGCAGGCTCTTCGCCCTCTGGCGTCTGCACCAGCCACATGTCGCGCTCAAAACAGTAGCGTCCGGGCAAGAGTGGCTCAGCCCGGCGCGGAATGGCGTATCGCAGCAGGATGGGCTGAGTCTCTTCTGCCATGCGATCCATCGTCGAACTCTCTTCTGATATCTGCTTCTAATGGCCTGCCCCGTCGGGTGGTCCGGTTTAAGTCTTAGTGCATAACGGGTCTCGGCACCAAGGTGGATGCCTGCGGTAGGGCTAGTTCCGGTCCACAAGACGGGGGCTAGGGGATGGCGGCCGGCGCAGGCGGTCGATAGCCCAGCGGTGAGTGAGGCCGCACCGTATGGTAGTGAACCAGCCACGCCTCGATCGCCACGAGGGCTTCGGCCAGCGTCGAGCCTAATTGAAAAGCCCTTGGCCACCATCGTAGCGAAGCGCCTTCACAGCCTCCGGCAGGTCGCCTGGCGGTGTATCATTCTCGATGACGATAAATTGGGCGACATCTGATAGACTCGCGAGGTGGGCGTAGAACCTCGCGTTTAATCCCGTCTCGGCCAAGGCCTCGTCGCCTTCATCGCGAACCTCGCCGTCCGACGGCGCGCGGTAGGCGCGAAGCGGAGTGTCCAAGATGAGGAACCCCGGGTGCGGGCGCTGCTGCTCATGGCAGTGAATCAGAAGTGCGACCTGGAAGGCCGAATGGAGGATTGCGCGGACGCCCTTGCCGTTCCCGCGCCTCTCCTTGCCATCGACGATGAGGTCTTGGGCGGCAAGGTCGAAAATCACCGTCTCGACGTTGGGATAGCCCCAAGCCACCAGCACCCGCTTGACCACGAGCGCGAGATCGTGTGCCTCCGCTGTCGATAAACTTGGATCGAAATCCTCGGCCTTGGGCCGGCCCGGGATCGCCTGCGCCTTCAAGACGGTGATGCGCCGCTCGATCTCCTCGATGCGCGCGCGGCGGCTTTGCTCTTCACGCAGGCGGCGCAGGGTTTCGTCGGCGGCCACGAACCTCTCGCGAACTCCTCGGTCATCGCCGGCGAGGTTGCTAAGCGTGGCGCGCTCACCTTTCAACTGCTCCTGGAGGTCTGCAGCCGACTTCTGACCGTCTTCAATTTCTTGTCGAATGCGGGACAGTGTATCGTCCAATTCAGCACGTTCACGTTTGATTTTTGCGATCTCGCTCGCGACGGCGGCTTGCTGTTCGGCGATCCGGTCGAGATGGGGGTCGTCATGCTGATGCGCCGGATCTGCCCCGCAGAGCGGACAGTTCATCTGCGCGAACTTGCGCGTTAGGAAACCCCCTTCCTCCAACCCTTCTAGCCTGGTGATGTCGGAGATCAGCGTCCGGCGCAGTTCATTGAAGCGTAACGACATGGCGCGCAGGTCAGCCGTCCGCGCCTCGATGTCTCGATGCAAGTCCCGCGTCGTGTTGACGACCGACCGCGCGGCATCGATGGCGTTCTGGCGTTCACGAACGGCGGCATCAGCCCCGCCGCGCTCCGCTTCCGCGTCTGCGATGGCGGCACCGAGCGCTTCGTCCGTTCGATCCGGATCAATCTCGGCGAGGTCGCTTTCGAGGAGTTCCTTTAGAACTGTGATCTTGCCATTGCGCGCGGCAGTCTGCTCGATCTTGGATGGGACGGTCGCAACGGCCGATCCGTCGATCCCGGTTACGATGAATTTCAGAAGGCTCTTATCTTCTGCCGTGGGGGCGTCGCCCTTGCGAACCGTGACGCTGTCCTCGCCGACGATCCGCTTCTCGTCGACGTAGACATGCCGCATCAATTGGCGGAAAGTGAATGCCACCTTCTCGGCGCGCTCGTTCTTCAGGAGTTCAGCTCGCCGAAAGCCGAGGCGGTCGAGCAGATTCGTCGATAGGCTTGCTCCGGTCTCCGCA
This sequence comes from uncultured Paracoccaceae bacterium, assembly GCA_947487205.1. GTDB lineage: Bacteria > Pseudomonadota > Alphaproteobacteria > Rhodobacterales > Rhodobacteraceae > Palleronia. Next base: position 32,350 of record CANKVU010000023.1, read on the forward strand.
TGCTGCGCGCCCAGGCTCGCGTAGCCGGGCATGCTGGTACTAATCGTATCGTGGTGGCCTTCCGCTATTTCGATGGCACCGCCAGCGATGCCGCGCTGAAGCGTGATCTGCTCTCCGTCGCCGAAGGAGAGCCAAAGGGTGCAACGGTTCATCCCGCGCCCTTCGGGAGGTATGGAAAGTGCTCCCCTTGCACCGAGCAAGAAGTCGACCGCCTTAGCGGTGAAGGACTTCCCATGGTTCGACGCCCCCCAGAGAATGGTAAGGCCCGGTCCGTAGTGGACGACTACCTGATCGCGCTCCGGGCCGCTAAAGGCCAAACGGTCGATATGCATCCGGACCGGCGGCATAGTCAGACCGAGTCTCCCATATGGATCGTTCCGTCGATCTCATGCTCCCAGCGATCCACGCCGGCCGAGAGCCGTTCGAAGAATGTCTCGTAGCCTTCGGTCTCGGCTTGGTCGGCGATCCACTGCGCAGCCTCGCGCAGCCTCGCGTTGTAGTCGCTCTGCATGAGATCGACCATGGCCGACGCCAGGTCCCGGGTGCGGAAAATGAAACCATCAGCGTCCGCCAAGCGGTCCAGCAGAAAGGCCCTTTCCATCAATGCAAGGCCGTCCTCGACCAAACGGCGGCGCACGAAGAACTCGCCCCGCCGCGGTGATACGGGCGGATGGAGGCTCTCGGGACCGTCTTTATCCACGTCGATGTCACCGGCGTGGACGGCGTAGTAGTCGAGAAGCGACAGGGTTTTAAGATCGAAGGCTCTCGGCGCGAAGGCGTCGAGGATGACCACGGCCCGCAGGCCAGCTTCCAAGGGCGTATTGAACAGCGCGGGCTGATCGGGTGCAGGGACGGTGTCGGCGCTCATCGGTCCCACCGGAGCGGCATCGCGCCTTCGCTCGCGTGGTGGTGGCATGCGCCCTGCTTCGCGCGTGGCGTTACGCGGCGGTGCTTACCAAGCGGCCCGCTCACCTCGACATTGGCCGCCGTTCCAATCACACCGAGCAGGCGATCATAGCGCGGACCACCTTCATGCGCGTCGTAATGATCTTGGACGGCGTCGAGCACGTCCGTGTCGACTTGGTTGAGAAGGGCCGCGTCGAGGTTGTCCCGGAAGTGGAGGCGGAACGCTTTGCGCTCCAAGAACTGACATCGTGCGCGTGTCATACGTGGTCCGTAGTCAGGATCGGCCATCACCGCGTCGTGATCGGCGAAGGGAGTGCCTCTATGTTCGGCGTAGACCTTCTTGATCTGTCCCAGATAGCCCACTTCATCGGCGCTCGGCGCAGCGGTCACCTCTGCATCACCCACTGTGGGCGCGGCCCCGGGGTCGTCGTCGAACAACTCGACCATCAGGCCGCGCATCTGACGCTGTTCTACAATATCCGAGGCCTTCCACAACAAGACGTTCTCGAACGGGTATTGCTCGATGGCCGCGCATATCGCGGGCGTCAGAACGGCCTCGCCGTCGGTGATGCCCGTCCGGCAATGCGCGTCCCAGCCCTCGATCAGTGCTGGGCCGATCTTCGAGGGCCGACCGACGAGCTTGAGTACATCACGGACCGCCGAATTGGGCACGACGAATATGTAGCGGCGTGGCAGCGTGAACTCCCCCTGGTCCGCATAGAAAAACATCTTGCCCAACTCGATCAGGAACGCCCCAAAGCCGAGCGGCCGCTTGAGGTGCTTGCACTGATGGTTGTCCCAAGCATCGTCGTAGCGCTTCGCCGTTAGGAATCCCACCGCGTCGCGCCCCTGGTCCGCCGACGCGGTTGGGCGGTCGAAGCCGACATATTCATCACCTGCCTCGACCAGCCGGGCGATCCACTTCTTGATTAGCTCTTCGAGGTCGTCGTCAGTCAGGGCCAACAGTCGGCGCGTGTTATTCAACGGCATGTCAACTCCCTCGATCTCTAAAATCGACAGGCGTCGATCCAACGGCGAAAGTGTAGTCGTCAACCGCAGTCACCACCAGCGACCAGCTCTCATTCGTCATCTGACCGTCAGAGACGTATGAACCTGGATTCTGCCACACCCGGTTGGGACGAACACCGTCAACGTATGCCGGCCTAACGATCTCGTGGAGAAAACGTCAGTCCACTGCATTCTAGCTGGGTCGGGTCGTTTGCAGGAGAGTGCGAAATCCTACGCTAAGGCCAAGACGGCTCGCCTTGAGTTCGCTCACGCCTTCGGTTCGGGTTCCTTGCCGAACAGCTGCTGCAGGAGCCGCTCGGACCGCTCCAGCCCGTCGTCGGTGAAGGCGACCGATTTCGCCTTTCCCACCGGGTCGGTGATCCATCCCTTCCGATGCAACCGGTCCATGCTGTCCCAGTCGAACCCCTTCCAGGCGCGCCGGCCGTCGTGGAGGGTCAGGCGCAGGAGGGCCAGCACGGCCGCGTCGATCTTGTCCTCGTCGAGATCCATGACGGCCTTCTCTTTCACGATCTACCAGAGCACAGCCTGGGAGCTTCAGGCATCCCCTGAAAGCTACTGCGACATCCCGTTTGCGACGCTTTGTTTGCGACATGGGAAAGGATACGAAATGACCGACGCTGACGGCAGAGGACCAGTCTGTTTCGCAAACCTTCGTTTGCGACAACCGACATTCGCTTCGCCGGGCCGGAGGGTCGGCAGTGCGGGACTTAGTGCCCATTTGCTGGGTCAGCACGAATGTCCGCTACAGTCAGCATCATCACGATACCACAAAGCCGCGGTGGGGGCTCAAATCCAATCATGGAGCTCAGTGAATGAAATCCTCGAGTACCTCGTGGAAGATGCCGGGCTTCTCAAGATGTGCCGCGTGCGAAGCACCCGGGATCACGGCGAGCTCGGCAGCTGGCAGCGTTCGCCACAACGCCTCGATCTGAGGCCAGCGGTAGGATCGGTCAGTCTCGCCCCAGATGACGCGCGTGGGCATGGTGAGATGAGACAGCGCGGCGCGACCGTCCCACTTTTCCATAGCGTCGAGGGCGGCGAGAGCTGCCCCCAGGCTCGCCTGTGCCCCGATGCGGCGGATTGCGGGGAACTGTGGCCCGTTCTCTCCGTCGCGGAACCAGGTGGCGGCGATGCGTCGGCTGGTCTCGGCCACGCCGTCCGAGCGAAGCCTTCGGCGCGAGACCTCAAGCGGCTCGAACCTGTCCGGCAGGGCACCGAGCGGACCGGTTCCGTAGAGGACGAGACGCTCCACCCGGTCAGGGTGCCTCGCCGCGATCTCCTGCACAACCATGCCGCCCATCGAATGCCCGAGCAGGATGAAGCGACCGACGCCGAGAGCGTCGAGAAGGCTCGTCACTGCTTCCGCGAACCCTTCGATGCGGTCGCATCCCTGCCGGTCAGATGCCGCACCGAAGCCGGGGAGGTCCGGCGCAATGACATCGTGGCTCTCGCTGTAGCGGGCAATCTCCGCTTCCCATTGCGCCGCGCCCCCGAGGTAGCCGTGGACGAGGACGAGCGCTGGCCCGTTCCCGGCGCGGCGATGAGAGAGAACGCCCGAAGAGGTCATCCCATCTGCTCCGGCAACCAGAGCGCCGCCTGCGGTGCGAGGATCAGAACGAGGATCAGAAGCACCATCGCCCCGATGAACGGCAGGCAGCCCATGATGACGTCGCCGATCGTCACCTGATCGCGGCTGATCGCCTGGATGACATAGAGGTTGAGGCCGACAGGCGGGGTAAGCACCGCGATCTCCATGGTGATGGTGTAGACGACGCCGAACCAGATCAGGTCGAAGCCCGCCGCCTCCATCAGCGGATAGATCGTGGGCAGCGTGATGAAGGTCATCGACACTGGCTCGAGAAACATGCCGAGGACGATGTAGAAGACCAGCACGATCAGCAGCACCGTGTAGGGCGAGAGGTCGAACGACAGAAAGAGCTCGGTGAACTCCTGCGGCACACGGTAGTAGGTCAGCACGAAGCCGAAGAGGACACCCGCCGACAGCAGCAGCCCGAGATAGCCCATCGTGCGCATGGTTGCGAAGAGCGCGTCCTTGAACCCCTGCCAGGTCAGCCCGCCGACCCCGAAGGCCAGCGCCACCGTCAGGAGCGCCGCGACAGCCGCAGCCTCGGTCGGCGTGGCGATGCCGGCATAGATCGCCACCGTGATCACAAGCCCGATGAGGACGACCGGCCCGATGGTGCTGAGGATCATCAGCGTGGGCATCTTCTCGGCCTCTTCCTGACCGGGGATGTCCTGCGGCTTCAGCGCGCCCCAGACCAGCACGATGACGACGAAGCTCGACACCAAGATCAGGCCAGGGATGACGCCGGCGATGAAGAGATCGCCAATGCTCTGGTCGGCGACGATGCCGTAGAAGAGCAGGATCAGGCTGGGCGGGATCAGCACCGAAAGCGTGCCGCCCGCGGCCAGGACGCCGCTCGACAGCCGCTTGCCATAACCGAGCCGCAGCATCTCGGGCAATGCGACGCCGCCGATGGTCAAAGCGCCCACCATGGACGAGCCGCAGACCGCGCCGAACCCGGCGCTGGCGCCGATCGATCCGTAGGCGGCGGAGCCCTTGATGCGGACGCCCTGATGCAAGAACTGGTAGAGATTGGGTCCGATCTGCGACTTTCCTATGAGCTCCCCCAGAAAGACGAAGAGCGGGACCGCAAGCAGAATGTAGTCGATCCAGACGCCCCAAAGCTTCAACTCGGAGGAGACGACAGAGGTCTCGAACCCCTGGATCTGCCAGAGGAACGGCAGCGAGGCGGCGGCCAGCGCGAAGGGGATGGGAAGCCCGATCACGATGAATAGCATTAGAAGCCCGAGCAGGCCCAGTCCGACGGTATACCATTCCATAATGGATGCCTTCTATTCTGCGGGCGTGCGGATCAGACGGATGAGCCGCAGCATCGCGTAGAACGTGAAAAGGATCAGGGCCAGGGCACCTGGCGCCCAAAACAGGTAGCGCGGCCAGAGCAGTATCTCGGAGGCGGCGCCGGAGTAGAACGACCGGATCGTGGCGCTGACGCCGGCATAGGCAAAGAACCCGCCCACCCCCAGCATCAGGATGTAGTTGACAATCTCGATGCCCTTGCGCAGCCCCGGAGAGAGATGGTCGGTGGCCATGGTGACCTTGGGATAGGCGTCTTCGCGCATGGCGAAGGCGAGGCCCGCGAATGCCACCGGAAAGAGCAGCAGCGCTGTTGCCTCGGTGACCATCCGATCGGGTTGGCCAAGCGCGTAGCGCACGAACACGCCGTAGGAGATCCACAGCATCTGGATCAGCACGATCAGTGCGCCCGCGCCCGCCATCCAGACAACCACCCGCTCGACGCCACGTATCAGACGGTCCAGACCATCGCTCATAATGCAGCCTCATCGGTCATGGGGAAGGGTTGCCTGCCACGAAGTGCAGGCAGTCGATGGCAAGGCGGGAACGTCAGCGCGCGTGTTCCGCCATCAGGTCGCGGAACTTGCCTGCAAGCTCCGGGCCGCACGCATTGTCGACCTCGGCGTTCCACGTGTCCGAGACGCTGGCGATCAGCTCGTCGGTCTTCTCCGGCGGCAGGGTCGCCTCGGTGCCGCCCTCCGACAGGGCTGTCTCGATCTGCTCGTCGACCCACTCCTCGTAAATTGGCTGCAGCCAGGCTTCGGTCTCGGCGGCGGCCTCGGTCAGGGCGGTCTGCTCCTCCGAGGTCAGCCCGTCGAACTTGTTCTTGTTCATCATGTAGATGATGTTGCCATAGAAGAGGTTTGCGTTGATCATGTGCGGCATCACGTCCCACAGTTTCCATGAGCTGTAGGTGGCGACGCCCATGTCGATGCCGTCGACCACGCCGCGTTCGGCCGACTGGAAGACCTCCTTTGGAGCGACGAAGACCGGCTGGCCGCCCCAAGTCTCGATCATCAGGCTGACGAGCGGCCCGATCGAGCGCACGAGCTTGCCGTCGAGGTTGCCGAGGTCGACGCCTTCCTCCTCGAACCACCATTCCTGGTCGTAGGAGTAGTTCGAGTTGATGAGCGGCACGAGACCCCGCTCCGCCGCCTCGTCGCGGATCAGGTCTGCATAGGCGGCGTCGAGCTCAGGCTGCTCGTCGAGGTTGACGTTGGCCGGGTAGAGCGACGTCACGACGTAGCAGGGCAGGCGGTTGTCAGCGTTGATCCAGCTGATGTCGGAGACGCCGCCCTGGACTGCGTCGATTCCCTCAGACCAGCCGTGCAGAGTGGACGACGGAAAGATCTCGACTGTGACGCTGCCACCGGTCTTTTCCTCGACGAGCTCGGCGAAGTGCTGAAAGCCCTGATAGCGAACATCGGATTCGTTGACGTATGTGGACAGGCGGATCGTCGTCTCGGCCTGCGCCGCGCTGGCGCTTGCGGCCAGCGCCGCAGCAATGGCGGTCGCAATTGTAGTCCAGGATGCGGTCATGTGTCTCTCTCCCTTTTTACTTTCCCTTAGGGAAGCAGAGGATCGAACACCCCGCCAATCGAAACATCTCATGAATTCATGCAAAATACGCATAGTTATGATATACTAGGGTGATAGACGACGTCAAAAGGCCGGACAAAAATGGATCTGAACTGGTTGCAGGATTTCGTTTGCCTCGGACGGACGCTCAACTTCACCCGTGCGGCAGAGGAGCGGAACATCACCCAGCCGGCTTTCAGCCGGCGCATCAAGTCGCTGGAGATCTGGCTTGGGGCGCCGCTGGTTAAGCGCTCCACCTATCCGGTCCAGCTCTCCGACGCTGGCGTGCAGTTTTTGCCCGTCGCGCGTGAGACGATCACCGCGCTCACCGATATCCGGCAGTCCATCCGTGCCGAGGAGCGCGGCACGACGGCATTTCAACGGTTCGCGGTGCTGCACACGATCTCGGTCAACTACCTGTCTTACAGGATCGCCGAGCTCGAAGACTGCATTCCTGGCCTGCGCGTCCGCGTCTACTCGGACAACCTGCGCGTCTGCTGCCAGATGCTGCAGGAAGGGACGTGCGATTTCCTGCTCTACTATCGCCATCGAGACGTGGCGCCGGTTTTCGACGAGCGGCAATTCGCGCGCAAGGATATCGGAACGGAGCAGATGCTCCCTGTGGCCGAAACGCGCGCGGCAAGGGCGGGAGGCTGGTACCTCTCGTCCGACGCCGGCGAGGACATGCCGTATCTCGGCTACGATCCGACAAGTTTCCTCGGCACCGTGGTCGACCAGACGATTGGTGACCGCAAACCGCAGCTGGCGCTGCGCTACATGGATGCGCTGACAGAATCCATCAAGCGCCGCACGCTCGCCGGAAGCGGCGTCGCCTGGCTGCCGGAGAACGCGATCGCCGACGAGATCGCGCGGGGGCTTCTGGTGCCGGTCGGTGGCAAGGAATGGCAGGCAACCCTGACGCTGTCACTCTTCTGCTCGCTCAATCGGCTGGATCGCGTCGGCGGGGCGGTGTGGGAGGCGCTCTGAGAGTGGAGCGAGGCGGGCCAGAAGATTGTGCCGGACGCGGTCGATCCCGGGCCTGCGGCTCTCGGGCAGCCAGATCATCATGAGGTTCAGCTCCTTAGCCGGAAGCGTGTCGTCGAGCCGGCAGAGTTCGCTTCGGCCAAGCGCCTCCTCAACGAGCGACCGCGGCAGCCACGCCACCCCGATGCCTGCAAGCACGTACCTGAAGGCCGCGAGCGTCAGCGCCGTCTCTGCCCGGGAAGCCGTGGAAATGCCCGCCGGCAACCGCGGCAAGAGGCTGCGCGAAAAGACATGCCCCAGAAAGACGTCTGCGGGATAGCTCACGATCGGGATCACTGGACCGGCGGCTGCCTCGCGGAGCTGAGGCGTGCAAACCGGAAGCAGAAGCTCGCGGTCCAGCAAGACGCTTTGGAACGCGCGGGGGATGGCCGGGTCGCGCTCGTCTGGCGACACGTACATCAACGCGAAGTCGACCTCCCCCGAGAGTAGCTTCATCAGGCACTCGTCGCGGTTCGCCGACCGCACCCGGACCGAGACCTCGCCCCCTTCGGTCAGGGCGGCGACGACGCGCGGCGAGACTGTCGTCGTGATTGCGTGCTGGCAGGCGAAGGCGACGGTGGTGCCGTTGCCTCCCGGCGCGTTGCGCAGGGCCGTGCGCAAGCGCTCCAGCCGAACCGCCACATCCCGCAGCTCGGGCTCCAGCGCACGGACCGCCGGCAGCACTTCCAGAGGCTTGCGCGACCGGTCGAAGAGCGGCGCGCCGATACTGTCCTCGATCATGCGGATTCGCCGCGTGAAGGCGGACTGCGTGACGAACCGCCGGTCGGCCGCCCGCGCCAGCGAGCCCGTGTCCATCACGGCGAGCACGTCCTCAATCCATTCCAGTCGCATGGGTCCAGCCCAAATTGCACAACCTGCATGTTGCTGACGGAATTACGCATTAGCAATCCTTTATTACCCCACGTAAGTGTCATTGCAGGCAACTTGAGGATAGACCCATGCATCTCGCCCGCTTTCCCCGCCGCTTTATCGCTCACCTGCCCACGCCGCTGGAGCGGCTGGATCGCCTCTCGGCCGAGCTCGGCGGGCCCGAGATCTGGATCAAGCGCGACGACTGCACCGGCCTTAGCACCGGCGGCAACAAGACCCGCAAGCTCGAGTTCCTGATGGCCGAGGCCGAGCTGCAGGGCGCAGACACGGTGATCACACAAGGCGCGACGCAGTCGAACCACGCCCGCCAGACCGCCGCCTTCGCGGCCAAGCTCGGCATGAAGTGCCACATCCTGCTCGAGGACCGGACCGGCTCGAAGGACGCCAACTACAACCACAACGGCAACGTCCTGCTCGACCACCTGCACGGCGCCACGACCGAGAAGCGTCCCGCCGGCGGCGACATGAACGCCGAGATGGAGAAGGTCGCCGAGGAGATGCGCGAAGACGGACGCAACGTCTACGCCATCCCCGGCGGCGGCTCGAACCCCACTGGTGCGCTTGGCTACGTCAACTGCGCCTTCGAACTGCTGGCGCAGCTCAACGACAGCGCGACGAAGATCGACCACATCGTGCACGCGACCGGCAGCGCCGGTACACAGGCCGGGCTGATCGTCGGCCTCAAGGCGATGAACGCGCAGATCCCGCTTCTGGGGATCGGCGTCCGCGCGCCGAAGGAGACGCAGGAAGCGAACGTCTTCAAGCTCGCCTCTGCCACCGCCGAGAAACTCGGCTGCCCGGGCGTCGTCTCTCGCGAGGATGTGGTCGCTAACACCGACTATGTCGGCGAAGGCTACGGCATTCCAACCGAGAGCGGCCTCGAGGCGATCGCCATGTTCGCCGAGCTCGAGAGCATCCTGCTCGACCCGGTCTACTCCGCCAAGGGCGCCGCCGGCTTCATCGACCTGATCCGCAAGGGCCATTTTAAGAAGGGCGAGCGGGTCGTGTTCCTGCACACCGGCGGCTCCGCCGCGCTCTTCGGCTACACCGCCGCCTTCGACTTCGCCGACCGTTGGACCGGTCAGGAAAAGCCGCAAGCCGCCTGACGGCGGCAGATCGGCGCGCGCGTCCACATGCGCGCGCCGATCCTGTTCGATGTTCGTGCCTGCATCCGGCGTTCAGGTCAGTCCGAGAGGTCGTCATGGTTCAGTCTCCCGCCCCCTTCGCCGCCCGATTCCGCATGCCGCAGAACCTGGGCTCGCTGCTGCCCGGCTTCTCAGTCGCGCTCGTCATCGGGATCGCGGCGCAGTTCCTCTCGGACCATTACGGTGCGCCGGCGATGCTGATGGCGCTGTTGCTTGGCATCGCCTTCCACTTCCTCGCCGAGGAGGGGCGCTGCGTGCCGGGCATCAACGTCACCGCGCGCACCGTTCTGCGCTTCGGCGTGGCGCTTCTCGGTGCGCGGATCAGCGTCGATCTCCTAATCGGCCTCGGCGCGCCGCTCATCGTACTGACCATCGCCGGTGTCGTCCTGACCATCCTCTTCGGGCTCATCGGCGCGCGGCTTCTCGGCCGCGGCTGGCGCTTTGCGCTTCTGACCGGCGGCTCGGTCGCGATTTGCGGCGCCTCGGCGGCGATGGCGATCGCCGCGGTCCTGCCCAAGAACGAGCATTCCGAAAGCAACCTCATCTTTACCGTGCTGTCCGTGACCGTGCTCTCGACCATCGCGATGATCGTCTATCCGCTCGTAACCACGCTCGCCGGGCTCGACCCGCTCGCCACGGGCGTGTTCCTCGGCGGCACCATCCACGACGTGGCGCAGGTCGTGGGCGCGGGCTTCTCGGTCAGCGAGGAGACCGGCGAGACGGCGACACTGGTCAAGCTCATCCGGGTAACGATGCTCGCCCCGGTCGTGCTCTGCTTCGCGCTCGCCATCCGTGCGCGCGGCCAGACGGGCGAGACCGCCGAGGCGCGCCCGCCCCTGATCCCGGGCTTCGTGCTGGCGTTCCTGGCGCTCGCGGCGCTGAACTCGATAGGCGTCGTGCCCGCCGCCGTGTCAGACTTCCTGGGCGACCTCTCACGCTGGGCGCTCCTCGTTGCCATCGCCGCGGTTGGCATGAAGACGGCGCTGCGCACCATCCTCGATGTCGGCGGCCAAGCCATCGTCCTGATCGTCGCCGAGACGGTGTTCCTCGCCGTCTTCATCCTCATCGGCCTGCACTGGCTGACCTAACGGCGCGGAACTTCCCGTGGTGGTGAAAGCGCCACGGCTTGGCAGCCCAAGGAACTTCCCGTGTCCCGATGGGACAGCAGCGCCCTGTGGAACGCCGCGAGCAGAGAATGCCCGCGCCGCAGAACCGCCATTCATCTTCGTTGCAGCATCGGTCGAGAAGGGCTCTCTCCGGGCCTTCGCTACGCTCTGCTCGAATGGCCGGTCCTTGCTTAGCGTAGGATTTCGCACTCTCCTGCAAATGACCCCTGGGTGTCCGACTCGAACGATCCTCCGCCAACGATGCAGCGATTATTCGATAGCTCCGCAATGTGGACCCCCGACGCACCTCGCAGTGAAGGTTCGCTTCCCACCCTTCCGTTCGCTTCTGCCTCGCAACGGCGGCCGAGCTTCAAGCTCACCGCCTCAGGGTGCCTCCCAGTTTTGGATCTTGAGCCCAGGCACTCTCTCGAATTCTTTTGTATTCTCCGTGACGATAGGCAGGTCTCTCGCCTTGGCCTGACCGGCGATCAGCACGTCATAGGGTCCGATCTGTATCCCCTGCCCCGCGAGATGGGCCCCGATCGCTCCAGCCCCCGCGGCATCCTCTTCGGTGAACGGCAAGACCTCCAACGGGCCGGCCAGGAGATCGTCGATCCGCGCATGATTCCGGGCGGGCCGCGCGCTTCGATCGGCCTCGTAGCGGAGCTCAAAGACGACCACCGTCGAGATCGCGATGCGTTCGCCGTCTGCAAGCGCCTCCTTGAGCCTGACCCGAATGGTAGGCGGACGGTCGTTCAGGACCGCGATGACGACATTCGTATCGAGACAGATCACCCAGGGACTCAGTCGTCGAACATCCCGCGGTCGGCCGGCATGGAGGGTTGGTCTTTGCCCTCCTCCATGAACGGCTTGGCGTAGGTATCGAGGCTCTCAAACCATTCGTCGACATTCGAGATGATCGGCTCGAGGATCAGGCGGCGACCGTCGCGCCGAACCCGGACCTCCTCTCCCTCCATGCGGAAGGCCTTCGGGAGCCGTACGGCCTGGCTTCGGCCATGCATGAAGGTCTTCGCGATGCCCGATGTATCGCCCATGTCGGGCTCCGATGGTATCATCATTGACGCATACCAAAACGAAGCCGTTGGGAAGGGTGTCAACTAACGAACGGTTTGCGACACCGCGAAAGCACCCCAATAACGTATGTCACAAACTCAGCTTTCAGACTTGTTGACAGAGGTTTCTTTTTGCCACCACTTGTTGGCATGGTCGGGACATGACCCGCACCTTCGCCTACGCTCGCGTTTCTACCATCGGCCAGACCGTCGAGAACCAGCTTGGCGAGATCGAGGCGGCAGGGTTCAGCATCGCCCCGCATCGCATCATCACGGAAACGATCTCGGGAAGCGTCACTGCGCGCGAGCGTCCGCAGTTCGCACGGCTTTTGGATCGGATCGAGCCCGGCGACGCGATCGTGGTGACAAAGCTTGACCGTCTCGGCCGGGACGCGATCGACGTGGCCGGAACGATCAAGGCGCTGTCGAGAATTCCCGTGCAGGTTCACTGCCTCGCCCTTCCGGGCGTTGACCTGACCAGTTCGACCGGATCTCTCACCATGCAGGTCCTGAACGCGGTCGCGCAGTTCGAGCGAGATCTTCTCATCGAGCGCACCCATGCCGGAATTGCGCGTGCCCGGTCCCAAGGCAAGAAGATCGGCAGACCGCCAGCGCTGTCACCAGACGACGCGCAAAAGATCACTGCGGCGCTGGCGACTGGTGCCTCCGTTGCGTCTCTCGCCCGGGTTTATGGGGTCAGCCGCGCGACCGTAGCGAAACTGCGCGACCGAGCGAAGGAGAATTCACCTCTGGGATGATTCAGCGGATTCTGTATGAGACAAGATAGTTGCCAGCATGAAGGTCCCCAATGCGCCTGACTCACATCCTCTTCGTCTTATCGCTCGCCGTTGTGGCTCTTGCCGTCGCCTCCCCTCAGGCAGCGAAAGCCCAGGACTATGACATGGATTGCAAACTGCTGCTCTGCCTGCCGGGCGGCTTTCCAGACGGCTGCGGCGATGCCTACGATCACATGATCGACCGCATCCGCGACGGCAAATCACCAATCGGCACCTGCGCCATGGCCGGCGGCGGCGAATACGATGACTACGAGATCGACTACGATTTCAACGGCGCAACCTCGCGCGACGGTTGGCAGTGCCCCGAGGGAACGAGGCTCTTCCACGAGTCCAATCCGGCCGAGGCAAACCGCAGCTCGGTCCAGGTCTTCTGCTATGAGAACAGCGATACGGTGCGGCTTGGGGACAATACCCGGACCTACTACACCGGCATGAGCCGTCCTGATCGCACAGACTTCACGCTCGACATGACGATGAACGCCAGCGCCGAGACACCCTATGAGACCGGCGTGATGCGGTTCAGCACCGGGCGCGCACGCGACTGGATGACAGACATCACCTACGGACAATGACCGCCGGACCTCGCCTTCTCTCGCTCGTGATAATGCTCGCCTTGGCACCAGCCGCGGCCAGCGCACAGGTTGCGTGCATCCCGCTGGGAGAGCCCTACCCCTACGAGCCGTCCGACCTCGGTGCCGAGCTGCGGCAGATCGTGAACGAGCAATACGAGGACTACGTCTCAGGGATCGAAGACTATATCAACTGCCTTGAGACCGAGCGAGTCGATGCGATGCAAACCGCCGATCAAGTCGTGCAACGATGGGTCCGCTACTTTGGAGACAACGCGGCGCTCCACTATGAAATTCAGCCGGACAGAGATCCGTGACCTCGCGCAGGGACACCGGGACGCGGTGGCGGCGCGGTGTCTCGGAGAATGGCAGGAACATCAGAGCATGTGTTCAATGAAGATGGTCAGCACCAACCCAATGAGGGTGCCGATGATCCCGGCGGCGGTGGCGTGCTGCACCTTGTCGAGGCGGTTGCCGCCCCGGCGAGAGGCGGTGCGGACGCCCCAGATGATGCCGATGAGGAGTGCGGCGAGAACGATCATGATTGATTCTCATTGTGTTGGGTTGGAAACAACGGCAATCCGGCGGCGCTGCTGAGAAACCTAGGCTGGGAAGCCGGAGTGGTGGCGGGACCAAGTGAGCCCCTCGCGACGCAGTGTCGTCAGCTGATCTTCAGTTGCATCCGCCTACATGGATTCAAGAATGGCCGATCATCGCGCTAGCTCAACAAGCGGGATCAGGACACCGAGCAGCACGGGTTGATGGACGAGATAGATTGGGAGGCTGTGCCGACCGGCCCACGCCAGAAATCGAGCGATACGTCCGTCGATCGGCCGCGCGCGATGAAGCCAGCCCCGTGCAAGGGCCAGCCGCGTTCCGGCCATGCCGAGCAGTGTCAGGCCGACCCACGGAAAAACGGGAACGAAGTCGTTGCTGGACGGGGGTGAGGCCGCAAAGCCGGTCCAGGCCAACCATCGCGGATCGAAGTCCGCCGACGTCCAGATGAATCCGAAAGCGAGAGCTACGAGGCCGAGTATTGCGATGGTGAGTTTATTGAGGCGCAGTACGAGCGCGCCGACGACGCTCGCCGCCGCGACGGCGTGCAGGATGCCGAAATAGACGAAGGTCTGCGGAAAAGTGATGCGGGTCAGGAGGCTGATAGTCAGCGCCGCCGCTATCAGTATGGCGAGGCGTCGCATGAATGCGTCTCGTCGGAACCCACCCGCCGCGGCAAGAACGAGGCTCACACCGACGAGCACCATGAAGGTGCCTGCGAGCAAGCGGCCGAACAGCAGCCATAGCGGGTGGGACGCAACTTCGGGTGGAATGACACGAAGAAAGGATAGGTCCCACACAAGATGGAAGAGCACCACACCTGCGATTGCGATCCCGCGCGCAACATCGACGATGACGAGACGCGGAATTTCGATCGTCTGGGACGCCGGCTCCTGGGCAGATGCCGCGCGATTGGCGCCGCCGTCGTAGGGATCGGCTGCAATTCGAAAAGAGGCCGGTTGGTCGTGTCGTCGCCTCGGGCCAGTTTCGAATGTATCCGAACGACGTCGACTCATCTACCGCGCGTCCATTCGACGGCGGCACCCATCTCGCCCGTATCGAACCTTCGCATCTCGGCTCGGGTCAGGGCGCCAACCAGGTTCGTGCCCCATTCCATCAGGGTTCCTTCGCCAACGATAGCCACGCGGCTGAAGTCGTTCGCATGGGCGGTGTCGAGCTTCAGGTCTTCCAGCATTGCGGGCGGTCCGTCGTAACCTTCGAAGTTTGCGAGATCGAGGACGAGGCCGGGTTTGGCCGACCTTTCGAGCCGCCTGTGAAGAAGGGCGTGCATCCGCTGCAGATCGCTTTCGCTCAGCTTGCCCTCGCAGGCGATGCCGATGACGTCGTCATGCGTGGTTTCGGTCTCCGTGAACATGGGCGTTCTCCTTTTCGCTGGATTTTCCATGACCGTAGAGACTGGCGCCTTCGTGCGCGTGATCCTCGTGTTCGAATTCAAGGCTGGAATGGCCGATGCCGAACTCCTCTTTCAGCCGTTCCTTGATCTTGGCCTTGATGGCCTCGATCCGATGCCAACCGCTCTCTGTCAGCACGACGTGGCAGTCGAGCGCCGCCTCATGCTCCTGCATCTGCCAGAGATGGACGTGATGGACGTCCTCGACTCCCTCGACGCCACGCATCGCGTCGAGGACGGCGTCGCAATCCATCTCGGGAGGGCTGCCCAGCATCAGCGTCCGGACCGGACCGCCGATCTCGGTCAACGCCAGGTACAGGATATAGAGCGCGATTCCGATCGTGATGGCCGGGTCGACCCATCGCATGTCGTAGAGGATGATGAGCGATCCGCCGATGATAACGGCCAAGGAGGCGAGCGCATCGGAGAGGTTGTGCAGGAACAGGGCGCGGATGTTCACGCTGCCCTTCTGCATCGAGTAGGTGAGCAGCGCCGTCAGCGTATCCACGACCAGCGCCACGCCGCCGAGGATCACAACCGTCCACCCCGCGACCTCGGGCGGGTCGATCATCCGCATGCCTCCCTCGTAGATCAGGTAGAACCCGATCAGGATCAACGTCGTGTAGTTGATGAGGGCGGCCACGATCTCGATGCGGCCGTAGCCGAAGGTCATGCGCTCGTCCGCCGGCCGCCGGGCGATCTTGCGCGCCGCGAAGGCGATCACCAGCGAGGCCATGTCGGAGAAGTTGTGCAGCGCATCTGCGATCAGCGCGAGGCTGCCCGACAGGATGCCGCCGACGATCTGTGCGACGGTCAGGAGCCCGTTGGCCCAGATCGCAATGGAGACGCGGCGGTCGCCGGATTCAGGGTCGATATGGGCATGGCCATGATCGTGCGGCACGGAAAGGCTCCTCGAATCGTTCGAGGATGGATGTAATGGCTACAGCGGCTGTAGCTTCAAGGCCCGTTTCGTCACGTGCCGCGCGGTGCAACCAGAATGATCGTCGCGCCGACAAGACAGATCGCGGTACCGATCAGATCCCACCTGTCCGGACGTTCTCCCTCGGCCAGCCACATCCAGAGAACCGATGCCGCGATATAGACGCCGCCATAGGCTGCGAAGGCGCGCCCCGCCGCGACGGTGTCGACCTGAGCGAGCAGCCATCCGAAGAGCGCGAGTGCAAGAAGGCCCGGGGCCAGCCAGAGCGGCGAAGCACCGAGGCGCCACCATGCCCAGATGGCGAAGCAACCGGCGATCTCGGCCAGCGCGGCAAGCGGATAGGCAAGTGCGGCGGGCATGTCAGGCGCGGCTCTAATTGCGGTTTTGCCCGCTATCCCACCGGATCGTCATGGACGGCCTTGTGGTGCTCTCCGTGGGCATCCCGCAGGATTTCGACGCCACCCCAGGCCGCGACCGCCGCCACCGCCACGCCGACGACCAGGTCGGGCCAGTTGCTGCCCAGCCAGGCCACCAGCCCGCCCGCGACGAGAATACCGAGATTGGCCACGAAATCGTTCAGGCTGAACGTGTTGGCGGCGCGCACGTTCACGTCCGGTTCCCGGATGCGGCGCAGCAGGATCACGCAGGCCAGGTTCACCACTGCCGCGATGATCGCCATGACGATCATGATGGGACCGAGGGGATCCGATCCTTCCAGGAAGCGTCGTCCCGCATCGAAAAGGATCCCGATGGCGAAGAGAATAAGGAGGCTGCCTGAAACGGTCGCGGCGATGCGCTTCCATCGGTCGGACCGCGACATGGCAAAAAGGCTGAGCGCGTAGACGAAGGCGTCGGACGTGTTGTCGAGCCCGTTGGCGATCAGGGCTGAAGAATCGCCGAACGCACCGCTGCCGAAAAAGCCGACAGCGATGGCGACGTTCAGCCCGAGGACGATCCACAGGATGCGGCGTTGCCGGGCGTCTCGCGGATTGATCTTCTCGCTCATACCGTGCGCCTCTTGCCTGACACCCGGACAGAGGAGGACGAGGCGCAGGTCCGGTTGCAGAACCTCACACCCCGATCTCCTCATGATCCGTCAGGCACTCGGAATGGTCGCGCAAGACCTCGAGCACCCGGCAATCCGCCGTTCTGCCGCCGCTGCATTCGCGCACCATCCGTCGAAGCTCGGTCTGCAGCGCTTCGAGCCGCGCCATCCGCCGCTCCACCTGCTTCAGCTGTCGCCGTGCGATCGTGTCGGCCTCCTGGCAGGGCCGGTCGGGGTGATCGCCGAGATCCAGTAGTTCGCGGATCGCGTCGAGCGAGAAGCCCAGCTGACGTGAATGCCGAATAAAGGACAACCGGTCGAGTTCGGCTTCGCCGTAGCGGCGCTGCCCGCCTTCGGTCCGGCCGGGCTCGGGCATCAGGCCGATCTGCTCGTAGTAACGGATCGTCTGCACCTTGGTGCCGGTCTTCTTCGCCAGATTGCCAATCGTCAACATCCGGGAGCTCCACCAAACGTATAGTCTTAGTAGGTTTACGGGAATGGATTGGCAAGGGCGTCCAGCCTTTCACATGCGCGTGACAGGGCTGCGGAGCCCGGGCGAAAGTGGTTGAACCTCCAGTGGCTAGAGGATGTATCCGCGTCGTTAACCAAGAACGGCAGGCAGGCGGGTCGCGTGACGCTGACACTCTTTCGGAAAGCGCTCTGGGCGCTGGCGGGTGTTGCGGCCCTGGCACTGGTCTGGCCACTCCTCTGGGCCGACTATCGCGCTGATCGTGCGCGGGCTGAAAGGGAACCGGCCTTCCAGGCTGATTTCGAGTTGACGGATCACCGGGGGATGTTCCGCACGCAGGAGGATTTCGCAGGTCGGTGGATGCTGGTCTTCTTCGGCTTCGCCAACTGCCCGGATGTCTGCCCCACCACCCTCTCCGAGGTCGCCACCATCATGGAGGGTCTCGGCAACGATGCGGAGCAGGTCCAGCCGCTCTTCATCTCGATCGACCCCGAGCGCGACACGCCTTCGGCGCTTGCCGATTTTGTGCCGCGCTTCGAGGCAGGGATCATCGGACTAACCGGAACGCCCGATCAGATCGCGACGACCTCGCAGACATTCAAGATTTTCTACGAGAGGTTCGAGGAGGCCTCGGCACCGGATGGCTACACGATGAGCCATTCGTCCCAACTGTTCCTGTTCGGCCCGGAGGCGGGCTACGTCGCCTCTTGGGCCTATAACACACCGGCAGAGGAGATCCTCGCCGATCTGCGGGAGCGGATCGCCCAATGACACCGAGGCTCATCGGCGACGCCGCGCTCGCCAGCGCATGGATCTTGGCCCTCACCGCCTCGCTCGCCGTGCTGTTCGTCGGCGAGGTGCTGGGCCAGACGCCGTGCCTTCTATGCTGGTATCAGCGCGCATTCATGTTCCCGCTGACCATCGTTCTGGGCCTCGGACTGTGGTGGCAAGACCGTCGCGTCGGGCGTTACGGCGTGGTTCTCGCGCTTGCCGGCGGCGCCGTCGCGCTCTGGCATTTGGGACTCTACGCCGATCTCATCCCCGAGCGCATCCAGCCCTGCACCGTAACAGGTCCGTCCTGCACCGACGCCGACCAACTCATTCTTGGTGTCCCCATCCCGCTTTTGTCGTTTCTCGCCTTCGCACTCATCGCCGGCCTCTCGGCCGCTTCGCTCACCGATACCAAGAGATGACCCGGAAATACCTGATCCTCGGCGCGCTCGCGCTTGCCCTCGCCGTCTTCGTTGCTGCGGCCTGGTTCGGAACCCGCCCCGCGCCCGTCGCACCCGAGATGGCCGAGGCCCTGCTGCGCCCCTATTCGCCTATCCTGGGCCCGGAGGAGGCACCCGTCACTATCGTCGAGTTCCTCGACCCGGCCTGCGAGGCCTGCCGCGCCTTCTATCCCGTGGTGAAGGACATCATGGCCGAGCATGGCGACGCCGTGCGCGTGGCAATCCGCTACACCCCGTTCCATGGGGAGGCGTCGGAAGAGGCGATCCGGGTTCTGGAAGCCGCTCGGATGCAGGGCGTCTTCGAGCCGGTGCTGGAAGCGCTCCTGCGCGAGCAGCCCCGCTGGGCGTCGCATGGCGCGCCGGAACCGGGCCTGATCCTCGAGATCGCCGCATCGGCCGGTCTCGACGCCGAAGCCGCCAAGACGCAGATGCTGGCACCCGATGTCCTCGGCATCCTCAACCAGGACCGTGCGGATGTCGAAGCCGTCGGTGTGAGCGGGACGCCGACCTTCTTCGTCAACGGCAAGCCCCTCGATCCGTTCGGAGAGGCGGAGCTCCGGGCGCTGGTCGCGGCGGAAGTCGAGGCGGCTGAAAGCTGATCTGGCAGGACGCGCGATCGACAACCGAGAAGGAGCAGAAATGAAGTCCATCCTCATCGCCATGCTCGTGGCCATGACCTTGCCCTTCGGCCTCGCGACATCCGCACGCGCCGGAGCCGGAGATGTCGTCGTCGAGAATGCATGGTCGCGTGCCTCCATCGGCACCTCCCGCCCCGGCGCGGCCTACATGGACATCCGCAATGCGGGCGACGAAGACGTCATGCTGACCGGGCTCCGGACAGACCTTGCCGGGATGCCCGAAATTCACCTGACCTCCACCAACGAGCAGGGCGTGAGCTCGATGAGCCCGGTGGGCGAGATCGCCATCGCACCCGGTGAGACTGTCGCACTCGCGCCCGGCGGTATGCACGCCATGCTGATGCAGCTGAGACGACCGATGGAAGAGGGCGAGACCTTCCCGCTCACGCTCCTATTCTCCGACGGCGGTGAGGTGACGGTCGAAGTGCCGATCCGCGGCATCGCGGCGCGCGGGCCGGACGACTGATGCGGCGACGCAGTGTTCTTGGATACGGCGCCGCAGCTTTCGGCGTGATCGGGCTGACACTTGTCGCGGGCTGGTGGCGGGTCGACGGTCCCGGCGCGCCGCAAGCTGTTGGCGCGCGCCCGCTACCGCTCACCGAGATGGAGTTCAGCCTTACGGATCATGAAGACCGCACGGTCGGACCGGAGACGTTGATCGGATCGCCAACCATCGCCTTCTTCGGCTTCACCTATTGTCCTGACGTATGCCCGACCACGCTTACGGACATTTCCGATTGGCTGGACGCATTGGAAGGGGATGCGGAGAAACTGAATGTCGTCTTCATCACGGTCGATCCGGAGCGGGACACCGTGGAGGCGATGGCGGAGTACGTCGATTACTTCCACCCGGCGATCCGGGGCTGGACCGGTACGGAGCGGCAGATAGCCCGAGCGGTTGAAGGTTTTCGGGCGACCTACGAAAAGGTTCCGACCGAGAACGGCGGCTACACGATGAACCACACGGCGAGCGTCTTCCTGTTCGACGCGCAGGGACGCTTCGTGACCACCATCGACTACCACGAACCGAGAGAATTCGCGGTGCCGAAGATTCGCCGCGCAATGAACGAAGAAGAAGCAGAGGGGGCATAATGAGGTTGAGATACTGGGCAGCAGGATTGGCGATGACCGGCAGTGCGATGGCGATGGCAACGGTACCGACCGGCACGGCCATGAGCGAGCCGGTCGCACCGGGCCCGGCCGAGGCGGCTCTGGGGATGCCCGGGCCCGTCGCGTTTTCGGAAAAGCTGGACGCCGTTGCGCTCGATGCCGCCCTCGCGGTGCCGGCCCGGGATCTTGACACCCTATCTCTGGCCTTTCCGACAGAAGCACAGGTCGTGCCGATCGCCGGGAATCCCCCGCTCAAGGCCGACCCTCAGCCGATCATATGGTCGCGCGAAATTGCTTCCGGCGAGACACTCGACGCGCTTCTGACGCAAGCCGGCCTTGCCAAGGCGGATCGCGATGAAGCGGCGCTGGCACTTGGAGTCGAATACGATCTCCGGCGCCTGCAACCGGGCTTCGGGGTGACAGTCACGATGATGCCGGAGGGCATCCTGCGCAGCGTCGTTCTGGACGTCGAGGACGGCATGCGGATCGAAGCGATCTTCGGCGCCCAGCCCGAGATCCGTGTCGTGACCCCCGACCCGGAAACCGCGACCCTGGCTGGAAAGGTTCGTATCGCGAGCTCACTCTTCGCGGCGCTCGACGAGGCGGGCATACCGGAGCGTTTCGCCGTCGATCTGGCGCAAATCCTGGGGGGCACCGTGGATTTTCGCCGCGATCTCAGTGGCGACGAAACGCTGCGCGTCCTCTGGCGCGAGGCGCGCCTGGAGGGTGAGATCATCGGGCAACCCGAGATTGCCTTCGCTGCGCTCGATCTTGGGAACGCGCTTTACGAGATCGTCTGGCCCGAGGACGGCACGGGCCGGGCCACGGTCTATCTCGATGGGGAGGTGGTTCGCGTCTTTGCCCAGCCTGTGGAGGGGTCGCGGCTCAGCTCCGTCTTCGGCCAGCGCAAGCATCCCATCTACGGCAATGTGCGCATGCATACCGGTGTCGATTTCGCAGCCTCACGCGGGACGCCGGTGCATGCGACGGCGCCGGGGCGCATCGCCTTCATCGGTCGCCGGGGCGGCTACGGGCGCGTCGTCGAGATCGCTCACGGCACGGAGACCATGACGCGCTATGCGCATCTGAGCGCCGTGCCCGAGGGCCTTGCCAAAGGTCAGCGTGTCTCGGCTGGCGACATGATCGGACGGGTCGGGGCGACCGGAACGGCGACGGGGCCGAACCTGCACTACGAGGTGCGCGTGGACGGGCGTCCGACCGACCCGCTGTCCGATGAGCGTCTTGCGGAGGCTATCGAGCACGAAGCGCAGGACGGCGCGGGCCTGGGTCGGCTGACCGAGGCGCGTACGCGCCTCGAGGATGCGCTCTCCTTGGATCTTGCATCGAGCATTCCCGAAAGGCTCTGAACCATGAGAGATCTACTTGCCGCGATGACGACCGCCACCGGCGTCCATCCTGCCACCAATGCTCCGACCGAAGCGGACCGGGTCCACGATGGCATCCTCAGTCGCGATGACGGATCGACGGTCGTCTTCGCGCGCGACGAAGGAAACTGCTCGGTGTCGCAAGAACGGGCTACGGGCAAGACGATCATCCTTTTCGCAGGGTTGCTGGCGCTTGGGGGCTGCGCTGTTCCCTCCGGGGAGGTCGTGGGCCCGGAGCCGACCATATCCCCCGAAGTGCTGATGCAGCTGAGCGCCTTGGCCGCCCCCTACCAAGATCTGCAGTCGGTGCGTCTGCGGCCCGGGGACGGGTGCTACTGGTACCGGCATGTCGGGCCGGTGGAGGCGACCATGCTGCCGCTCCGCACGCCTGAAGGACGCCCGATCTGCACTCAGGCCAGGGCGCAGGCGGGGGGCTCGTGAATGGGCCTGTGCCTGCGCTAGAAACCGACATGTCGAGCCCAGTCAGAGCCTTTCTTTGCCTGGAAGGTCGCAAGCAAGGAACGGGGGATCGATGCACGTCCGCCCCTGCCGGAAAGGGCGGTTTGCAGGGGTGCAGAAAACGATCAGCTATGCGCTGTGACCGGCCCGTCGCCCTCGGCCGGATAGAGGAAGGCCGTTACCCCGGTTTCGACCCGCTCGTAGAGGTCGTTGATATGGGGCATGACCATGCGCACGCACCCCGAACTCGCCCGGCTGCCGATCGAACGGGGGTAAGGTGTTCCGTGGATCCGAAGATACGTGTCGCGGTCGCCGACATAGAGATAGAGCGCGCGCGACCCGAGCGCGTTTCGAGGACCGGGTTCCATCCCTTCTTCGTACTGGGCGTAGGCGTCCGGCTCCCTCTCGATCATCGCCTGCGTCGGGGTCCAGTGCGGCCACTCCACCTTGCGCCGGATCGTGTAGGTGCCCGGCTCGTAAAGACCGCCCCGCCCGATTGCCACGCCATAGCGCATGGCGGTTCCGCCCGCTTCGATATGGTAGAGATACCGCGCGGTCGCATCGACATGGATGTCTCCGGGCACCAACCCCGGCCGCGCCTCGACCCGTTGCGGCAGCAGACGCGGGTGCAGGCCCCAGGGGTTCGTCGTGGCAGGAACGTAATTCGGCGGCGTCACCTGCGTGTCCCAGGCGCTCTTCTGAGCCTCCGTCGGCCAAGTGCTTGCGAGAACGGGTCCGGCGATCGGCGCGGAGACCATCGCGGCGGTCGTCGCAATAAAATGGCGTCTGGTCAGCATTTTGGAGATACGCTCCCGGGAGTCTTTTGTGTTTCAGAGCTTCCTGCGAAGCATCCCTTCAGCCTAGAAAAGATGCCTGCGGATGTCTCGCGTACTCACATGGGTGTGACCGAGCATCCCTTTGCGGGCCGCTCCGACGCGCAAGGCATACGCGGCCGCAAGAGGCTAACGTCGCAGTTTTCGTCGATTTCCCCGTCTTCTCAGGAGAGGCCATGAACGAGTTGTCCCCGATCGCTCTCGGCTTCTTCGGCAGCCTTGCCGCTGGATCTTTAACCGCCATCGGCGCCGTGCCGGTGCTTTTCGGCCGGGTCCCGTCCCGGGCCACCCGCGATATGGCGCTCGGCTTCGCGGCCGGCGTGATGCTGGCGGCGTCCTTCTTTTCGCTGATCATTCCCGCGCTGGATGCGGCCGAGCCCATGTTCGAGAACGGCGCGATGCCCGCCGGCATCGTGTGCGTCTCGATCTTGCTCGGGATGGGTGCGGTCGCACTGATGAACGAGCGCCTGCCGCACGAGCATTTCAGGACCGGGCGCGAGGGACCGGAAGCGGCATCGTTGCGGCGCGTCTGGCTCTTCATCATCGCGATCACCATCCACAATTTCCCCGAGGGTCTGGCGGTCGGCGTGGGCTTCGGCGCGGACGGGTTGTCCGGCGGCCTGCCGCTCGCGATCGGCATCGGGCTCCAGAACGCGCCAGAGGGACTGGCGGTCGCTGTGTCGCTCCTCGGCGAGGGTTATCACAAGGCCCGCGCATGGGGCATTGCGGCCCTGACCGGCCTGGTGGAGCCGGTGGGCGGCCTTCTGGGTGCCGGGATCATCACGTTGTCCCAGCCGCTCCTGCCCTGGGGTCTCGCCTTTGCGGCCGGCGCGATGCTCTACGTCATCAGTCACGAGATCATCCCCGAGACCCATCGCAGCGGGCATCAGAACCGCGCGACACTTGGCTTGGCTATAGGCCTGGTCCTGATGCTCTTCCTGGACGTTTGGCTGGGATGACGGCAATGAAATCTTCCAGTTCTTATCTCTCCATTGCAGGGGGCGTTGCCGTAGCGGCATTCGCACTCGATCAGGCAACGAAGGCGCTAGCCGCCGCGAACGCTGAAATCCTCGCCAGAGGCCTTGCCGTCGCTCCCGGTTTCAACCTCACTTTTCACCGCAATTCCGGCGTGAGCTTCGGCCTGCTGGACGACGTGCCGTCCTTCGTCCTGGTGGCGCTCGCTCTGGCCATCATCGCCTGGCTTACGGTCCGCGTGTTCCGGGCCGAACGGTTGGGTGATGCCATCGGCTACGGGCTGATCCTGGGCGGCGCGATTGGCAACGTGACGGACAGGCTTAGGTTCGGTGGCGTGACCGACTTTCTCGACTTCTATGTCGGAGGGGCACACTGGCCTGCCTTCAACCTTGCCGACACGGCAATCCTTTGTGGCTTGGTCATGCTTGTGCTCTGGTCGTATCATCCGGTCCGCCGGCAGTCGGACGCGACTTGATCGGACGCTTGATGAGGCGTGGTCCGAAGCACGTCGTCCGCCTAAGGGCTTCGTCACGCGGCGTTGCGGCATTCGCGGCAGGTTCGGCGGCGGTTCTGACGCTGCCGCCCTATTCGATCATCGTCCTCGTTCCCGTCGCCTACGGCGTATTGTTTCTGCTGGTGCGAGGCCGCTTGCCCTTGGTGGCCGGAGCGATGGGATGGCTTTTCGGTCTCGGTTATTTCGGGATCGGGCTTTCCTGGATCGGTGAGAGCTTTCAGGTGGATGCCGAGCGTTTCGGAGCGCTTGCGATCCCGGCCGTCATAGGCCTTAGCGCGCTTCTTGCGGTCTTCCCGGTCCTGGCCACCACGGCATTCGCATTCCTCCGCAAATGGACCCGGATTCGAGGACCGGCCGCGGCGGTCTTGTTCGCGACATGCTGGACAGCGACCGAATGGCTGCGCGGCCATGTGCTGACCGGCTTTCCGTGGAACCTCGCGGCTTATGCGATGACGGACTATGCTGCGCTTCGCCAGCCCGTCGCCTGGATCGGTAGTTACGGCCTCGGATTTCTTGTGCTCCTTGCGAGCGCCCTTATAGCGCAGTCGATTGCATCGCGAGGAAGTTCGCGCCACGCGTCGCTCTTGTTTGCGGGCCTTGTCGTGGTTGGCGTGTGGACGATGGGGATAGTCCGCACTGCTCAGCCCCTGCCGATGCCTGCCGGTGTTTCGGTGCGTATCGTCCAAGGCAACGTGCCCCAACGAGAGAAATGGGATCCCGGCAACGCTGCAGCGACCTTATCGCGCTATCTCGATCTGTCTGCGAAAGGCGGGCCTGTCGACGTAGTGCTCTGGCCAGAGACGGCCTATCCGGGATTTCTGGACGAGAACGCGGACGCGAGAGATCGCATCGGGAACGCGCTTCCCGACGGACGTAGTCTCCTGACCGGCGCCCCCGATCGGACCACGCACAAACCCGAGCCGCGCTATTTCAACACGATCCAGGCCTACGACGGGTCCGGTGCAGCCGTGACCGGTTACGCCAAGCATCACCTTGTGCCCTTCGGCGAGTATGTTCCGTTCAGGGACTGGTTGCCGGTGGAACGCCTGACCAAGGGGCGTGGCGACTTCACGCCCGGGCCTGGCCCGAGAACGCTTGCGATCCCGGGCCTGCCGCTCCTGGCCGCTTCGATCTGCTACGAGATCATTTTTCCTGGCCATGTCGTGGACAATACGATCCGTCCCGATTGGATCTTCAACGCCACCAATGATGCTTGGTTCGGAACGTCCATCGGTCCGGAACAGCACCTCGCGGCGGCCCGCATGCGCGCCGTCGAAGAGGGCCTGCCGGTGATCCGCGCCGCGAATACGGGCATCTCGGCGGTGATTGACGCGAAAGGAACCATCATCCAATCGCTCGGGCTGGAAGCGACGGGGGTTATCGATGACGACTTGCCCGCAGCACTACCCGCCACCCTGTACGCGCGCGCAGGAGATTGGATGCTGTCCCCTCTCGGTGTCGTCATGTGGTTGCTTGCTCTCGGACTGGACCGGTTTGCGTCACCCCGGCCGGGCTTGCCGTATCTCATCTCAAGGAGTTCCGAATGATCATGCTTGCAGCCCTTCTCGGAGGGCAGGATCGGGTGCCCGGCTCGCTGAGAAACGTGGTGGCAACCGGTTGGACATCGCGCATTACGCCACCGGTTTCGCCATGTCCTCCGGACTGCTCTCTTTCATCGTGACGATCTTTCTCGGCCGCATCGCCGGATGATCCCGCACCGCCGGGCCAACGGCACCATCATTTGTCGCAAGCGGCATCCCTTGCAAAGGATGACCACCCATGGTGCCACATCATACGTTATGGCAAGCAGAAGGAGGGCAGGCTTCGACGGTGCCCAAGGACAAGCTCGATAGAGCGCCCAGGACTGCGTCGGAGCAGCGGGCGCGTAGCAGCGATGGCAACCGCGCCGTGGCCATGCTTTTGGTCTGCGTCACGCTCGTCTTTCTCGGTGGCGCCCTCGGTATCGGTTTGCTGGTGCTTTATGGCCCGTTCTGAAGGGCGATGCCTCTCCCGGCGCGATGTGCTCAACCTCGCGGCCATGGGCAGCGTGGCGGTACTGACGGGATGCGGGACCGAGATGTGGTACGGCAAGGACGTGACCGGTATTCTTCCCGATCTCGATTTCGACCTGACCCGCGCGCAAGACGGTCAGGCGGTCACCGAGGAAGATTACGAAGGCCAGGTCGTCGCTCTCTTCTTCGGCTTCACCTTCTGCCCGGACATCTGTCCAATGACCCTGTCGAACCTTTCCGGAATCGTTGACCGTCTCGGGGAGGATGCGGACGATCTCTCGATTCTGTTCGTCACCGTGGACCCCGATCGAGACACGCTACCGGTCCTAGCTGATTATACCGCCGCATTTACCCCCCGTGCCGCGGGCTTGAGGGGCACACCAGACCAGCTCGCACGTTTGGCACGGCGCCTGAAGGTCACCTACAAGGTCGAACCTCACCCCGAAGGCGGAGTCGATTACGCCGTCTCGCACGGCAAATCGGTCTATGTTTTCGACCGTTCCGGCGCAGCGCGCCTGCTTTGGCCAGAGTTCGACACGCTGCAAGCCGATGTCGCGGCGGCGACCGAAGATATCCAGCGTCTGATCGCAGGCGAATGACGGGTCGCATGCTAGAGATCGGCGCCCGCACGCCGCATATTGCCGACCACGGCCAGGACCGCGATCACGCTCATCATCGCGGGCGGGATCCAGATAACGATCCCGCCGATCTGCTGGTCGGTCACGGCGGAGATCGACGCAAAGTAACGTCCGCAAAAGGCGTAGTATGGGAAGAGATCCGTCGTCGAGAAGGTGATGAGGGCGCCGAGGACGATTTGCGGAAACATCACGCCGACCGCCAGAGCGGCACGGATCCCGAATCTCACACGCGCTGGTGGGTTGGGCCGGCTGTCGAGGACGAGTGCCCAGAACAGAATCCCGTCGACGACCATTGTCCAGTTCATCACCTGATAGAGAACGGGATCGAGCATGGCGACGAAATGCGCCGGCGGGATCAGCCAGAACCAGAACAGCCCCACGAACAGAACGGCCGCGACGACCGGTTGCTGAAGGGCGCCGTAGAGCCGCCTCGCGGCCCGGTGACCGCAGATGGCTTGCAGCCATTCCGGGCCGCCGGCCAGCACTGCCGGGCCGCCCGCACTCAGAGCGAGAAGGACAGGACCGACATGGTGCATCGCCACATGCTGGAGCCGGTTGGTGAAGAACATCCTCTGGGCGAGGTATTCGAAGCCGGTCTGGGTCACGGCCCAGAGGAGACCCAGGCCCGCCCAGAAGGCGACTTGGCGCCAGACCCCCGGACGTTGCACCCTCGACAGGCGCCCAAGACCTCGGCCGAACCAGAAACCCGAGAGCGTCACGGCCAGATAGATCGGCCAGGAGAACTCGTAGGGCGCCAAAGCTGGTACCGATGCAGGACGATATGTTGTCGCCAGCCACAGGACGGCGCCGACGACACCGATGAGTATGTAGACCACCGATGCCGTCCGCGGCGATTTGCCGGTAATCGAGGTTTCGTCCATGCTCACCGTTCCAAACTCGGTCGTCCGCCTCTGATCGACAAGGCGACATCCGGACCGCTGTCGGGTGCATACCGTGGCAGCACCCCGCGCCCCGCCGAACCGATGGTACTTTCAGGTGGAACTGACATGGCGTCGCGGTTGCGTCGATGACCAATCCGCTCTCCTTCGACCCGTTCGGGGCGCAGCTGTCCCCGGTATCGCTTTTCGTAATCGCCGCGATGGCCATGCTCTACATGCGCGGTCTCATGCAACCGAAGCGCCTCCGCCCGGAGCCTCGGCCGTGGCAAAGCGGGATGCTGTTTGTTGGCCTCGGCTGCTTGTTGCTAGCCTTCAATGCGCCGCTTGCCCCTCTGGGTCGTTCGCTTTTTTCCGTGCATCAGATCAATCATCTTCTGGTTCGGCTCCTCGGCCCTCTGTTGATTGTGATGGCGCAGCCATGGGGCGTGTGGAGAGCGGGAGCGCCGCGCAACTTGCGAAGGCAGCTCGCCTCTATGTCCCTCCACCCAGCCGGGCGTGTTTTTCGAAGCCCATGGGCTGCAACCGCTCTGCTCATCGCGGCCCTCTACATCTGGCAGGTGCCGGCTATCTTTGGGCTCGCGCAGCGAAATCCGGCCATTGAGCTTGGTGCACATCTCGGTATGGCCGCGGCGGGCCTCTGGTACTTTTCATTGCTCCTCGATCCGCGCGATCCGCCCGAGGGGATGCGGCGCGGTGCGCGACTCCTCAGTGGGATAATCGTCATCGTCTCGAACATCCTGCTGGGCTCGCTGACGACATTGAAAGAGATCGCCCTCTACGGTGCGACAGACCAGGGTGCCGGCCTCACACCGCTTACGGACGAAACAGTTGGCGGGTACACGATCTGGGTGCCGTCTTCGATGATCATGATCGTCGCCATCGTTCTGGTCTTCAACGGCTGGAACCGGTCCGAAGAACGCCGTTGGAATGCCCGGCACGCTTTGATGCGGCAGTCGAACTCGGCCGCTCTCGAATTTCCCGAAACCGCGGAAGAGCTTCGGCTCAAGGTAACGCGGCCCAACCGGGATCTGGGCCGCACGCTGGGATTGGCAGCGTTTTCGATGTTCGCCATCGTCATGGTGACGGCTATCACCGTGGCATCGCTTGGATGAAGGCGATGGTCGATGGCATATCGCGTCTCGGGGGACCCCTTTCGATCGATCTGAACGCGATGCGGATGCCGCTCCGGCGCCGGAAGACGGAAAAGCGAAGCTTCAACGTGGCGCTCGAAATCGGCGCTCTCACGGGTCCGGACCACACCGGGTATCTTACAAGCTAGACCAGATGGCTGCGCGGCGGCAATCGAAGCGTTACCGCCCGGCGAATCTTAATAGCGGCGCGTCTTGAGGCTAAAGTTGCTGTAGGTCTTAGATTGGGATGTGATCGGGAATCACGGCGGAGTAACTTCATGGCACACGCTTCCCCAGCACATCGCGAGTGGCGTGTGACGGGCATGGATTGCGGCTCATGTGCCGCCAAGGTGCGCGGCGCGGTCGAGCGCCTGCCCGGCGTCGAGGATGTCGATGTGGCGCTCATGGCCGAACGACTACGGCTGACGCTCGATGAGACACAGACACCGCCCGAGCGGATCGAGAAGGCCGTGCGTGGCGTCGGCTTCGGCATCGCGCCCAAGGGCGCCCGACCGGAAAAGCCCAAGGACGGATTCGTCCTGCCGGATGGAGCCTTTCCCGATGATGCGGAGAGCTCGGAGACCGACAGCGAGCCGGAGGAGGAAGTCGGACCGACCGAAGATGGGCCGACCTCTTGGATAAAAACCTCCAAGGGCCGACTGGTGATCGGCACCGGCGCATTGCTTGCGGCGGCCTGGGCGTTCCGCCTCGTCCTCCCGGCCGAGATCGCCCATTGGGCCTTCGTCGTGGCGACCTTGGTCGGGATCGTGCCCGTGGCGCGGCGCGCCGTCGCCATGATGCGGGCCGGCATGCCCTTCACCATCGAGATGCTGATGACCATCGCCGCCGGTGGTGCGTTGGTGATCGGCGAGCCGGAAGAGGCCGCGCTGGTCGTCTTCCTCTTCGCCGTGGGCGAACTTCTCGAAGGCGTGTCGGCCGGCAAGGCGCGCGACAGCATCCGGGCCCTCTCCAAGCTCGTGCCGAAGACCGCGCGGCTCGAGGTGGGCGGCAAGACACGTGAGGTCCCGGCCGAAAAGCTCCAGGTGGGCCAGGTGGTGCAGGTCCGCCCCGGCGACCGGGTGCCCTGCGACGGCGAGGTGATCGAGGGCACGTCGGGCGTCGACGAGAGCCCGGTGACCGGCGAGAGTGTGCCCAGCCTGAAGGAGCTGGGCGCGGAGGTCTTCGCAGGGTCGATCAACGCCGAGGCGCTCTTGCGCGTGCGGGTGTTGAGGTCGGCCGAGGACAACACCATCGCCCGCATCGTCCGCCTCGTGGAGGAAGCCGAGAGCGCCCGCGCTCCGACCGAGCGCTTCATCGACCGGTTCAGCCGAATCTACATGCCCGCGGTGGTCGGCGTCGCTGTCCTCGTCGCCGTCGTCCCGCCGCTGGCCTTCGGGCTGGCCTGGGGCGAGTGGGTCTACCGGGCGCTGGCGCTGCTGCTGATCGGCTGCCCCTGCGCGCTGGTCATCTCGGTACCGGCGTCGATCGCTTCCGCGCTGTCGACCGGGGCCCGGAACGGCCTGCTGATGAAGGGCGGCGCGGTGATCGAGGCGGCGGCCCGTACCACCCATGTCGCCTTCGACAAGACCGGGACGCTGACGCATGGCAGGCCCCGCGTGACGGACGTCTCGGTGCTGAGCGGCACCGAGGGCGACCTCATGGCGCTTGCCGCCGGGGTCGAGAGCGGCGCGAGCCATCCGCTCGGACAGGCGATCTGCGCCGAGGCCGAGCGGCGCGGCGTCGACGCGGCGACGGCCACCGGCGGCCGTGCGCTCCCCGGCAAGGGGGCGGAAGCCTCCATCGACGGCGTGACCGTCAGCGTGGGCTCCCCACGTCTGGCAAACGAGCGCGGTGCGCTCACGGACGACCTGAGGGCCCGCGTGGCGGCGCTGGAAGCCGAAGGCAAGACGGTGGTCGTCGTGCTGCGTGAGGACGTGCCCCAGGGTCTCATCGCGCTCAGGGACGAGCCGCGCGCCGATGCGGCGGACGCTGTCGCAGAGCTGCGCAACCTTGGCATCTCTTCGATCATGCTGACCGGGGACAATGCGCGCACGGCCCGGGCCATCGCCGAGGGGCTCGGGATCGAGCATCGCTCCGAACTCATGCCGGAAGACAAGGTGACGGCGATCCGCGATCTGACGACGAACGCCCGCGTGATGATGATCGGCGACGGGATCAACGACGCGCCCGCGCTCGCCGCCGCGCATGTCGGTGTCGCCATGGGATCGAGCACCGACGTGGCGCTCGAGACGGCCGACGCGGCGATCCTGCGCGACCGCGTGACCGATGTGGCGGGCCAGATCCGCCTCGCCCGGGCCACCATGTCGAACATCCGCCAGAACATCGCTATCGCGCTAGGGCTCAAAGCGGTGTTTCTCGTCACGACGGTGCTCGGGATCACCGGCCTCTGGATCGCCATCCTCGCCGACACCGGCGCCACCGTGCTGGTGACGATGAACGCCCTGCGGCTGCTGTTCTTCCGGCCATCAGGCCGGGGAGACGTCATGGAGCTGGCCGGACCAGATACATTGAAAGCGGTTGGCGAGCGCGCATCCGCAACGACCTGAGAGGAGACACCGATGACCTTTACTCGACGCGCCATGATGGCTTGCATTGCAAGTTTCGCTGCTGCCAAACCCCTTGCGGGGGTCGCGCAGGCCGGACCCGCGATCCACGTCTTCAAGGATCCCAATTGCGGATGCTGCACCGCCTGGATCGAGATCCTTCGGGACGAAGGCTTCACTGTCACTACAGAGCGCAGCTTCGGCACCCTCCTGATCCGCCACAAGCTCGAGAACGGCATTCCTCAGAAGATGACCTCCTGCCACACCGGAGAGACCGAAGGCTACATGATCGAAGGACACGTGCCGCCGCAAGACATTCGCAGACTCCTTGCAGAGCGGCCCGATGCCGTCGGTCTCGCCGTGCCGGGGATGCCCTACGGATCGCCAGGCATGGGACCCGAGGACGAGCGCGAAGCCTACGATGTCTTCCTGATCCGGAAAGACGGCAGCACGGAGGTATTCTCGAGTTATGACGCTGCGTGAGAGGAAGTCATGTCAAGAAAGCTGCTGGCGTATGGCCAAGCCATCCAGACTATACGTCTGCAGCGATAGCCAGGGAGGTCTCGGGGTGCTGCCGCTTGGACACCACGCGGCGGATTGCCGGTTCGACTTTTGACCAACTTGTTTTAGAGCAATGACGCCTCCCGCCCGGCTATCGCCGGCCGGGACCGGCGCCCTACTCGGCCCACGATGCGGGCCTCCCCGAGCCCGGCGGCATCATTCTCCCTGAGGCCTTGGGTAGCGCCGTCGCCGGTCTCGTCCCGAGCCCGTCGCCGCCGCGGCCGCATGGTCGCCTGAAACCTCCGGTCTCGGCCCTTCGGGTGACGATCGCACTGGCGCGGGCGCGAGCTGCGAGCGATGCGCCTCGATGCCCGGTTTCCCACAAGACGGACTCGCCTGCCTTCGCGTGATGGGCGCGCGTTCGGCTCGCCGCTCGCAGGCCCCCATCCCGTCTCTCGGCCGGGACGGGGGTGGATAACCGGACCCCGAGGGGATCGCCCAGGCGGAAGCGTTGCCGGGGGATTCGTCGCTTCACTCCGAACGCCCCGATCCTTGTTGGGCCAGGTCGCGCGTTCCGCGCGCCCTGGCCGTTCGGGAACCGCCGGTTCCCCCACGCAAGGCCGTCCGCTTCACGGGGCGAAGGGGTTTCCCCACCCTTCCTCCGCCTTCGGCTCCGTGCAGGGCGGGTGATACCCCTCCCCTTCGCCCCTACGGACAACCTGTGCCGTGGGCCCCCCTCCTGCCCTCGCCGGGAGGCAGGCTTTGGAGAGAGGGCCGCGTTCCGCGGTCCTCGCTCCAAACCCCGCCCCGATTATTCGGCACCAGACCGGATGGGGCTCACCACGTTGAGAGGAGGGCAGAAATGCCGAACCTGATGGAAATGACCCCCGAGGACGTCACGCAATACCTGCGGACCTTGGCAATCGCGGGCCAGAACGATGCCTTTCGCCTGCGGATGGTCGGGCGCGGTGGACCCGCCGCCCCGGAAGGCCGCTGGCTGATGACGGCAGCCGTGGCCGATATGGGGCCGGACTTCATGCTGGAAGCCACGCGGCGCATCGCGGACCTGACCGCCGACGACTTCTCCGAAGACATTGATCCGCGCGGAGAGCGCGACATGGGGAAGGTCGAGGTTCAGGGCCGACCCGTGTGGTTCAAGATCGACTACTACGACGCCGCCTTTGAATACGGCTCCGAAGACCCGGCCAGCGTCGAGCAGACCCGCCGCGTCCTGACGATCATGTTCCCCGAGGATTATTGAGATCGGTCGCGGGTGGCACGTCCGCCCGCACCGAGGCTGGGACCGTCGAGCAGACGAACGGGGCGAAAAGACCCCGCCAGCCACGACACCCGAACCATCGGAAAGGAGGTGAGACCACTGGAAATCGACTGGCAAGCGCGCCGTGCCGAGGCATGGGCGCTAATCAGGAAGGGCGGCTTCTCCGCTAAGATCGCCCGCCGCTTCCTGACACAGCACGGAGCCCTTTGAGGCTTCCCCGCTCCGGCCCCTTCGAGGGCCGGGGCACCAATAACACGAACGAAATCGACCACACCACGAAAATCGAGAGGAAGCCCCAATGTCCAACGTGACCGCGATCCGCGCCACCGAGAACGCCACCCCCGACACCGAGGCCGTGCCAATGGCCGACCTCTACCTGTCCGACATGAACCCCAGGCAGGACGCCGACCCCGATGGGATCGCGCTTCTGGCCGACAGCATCCGCCTTCTGGGCCTGATCCAGAACCCCGCAGGCTTTCGCGATGCGGAGGGCCGCGTCGGGATCGTCGCCGGGGGCCGTCGCTTCCGTGCGCTGCAACTTCTGGCCGAGACGCATCCGCACCTTGCGGGCGAGCGCCCCGAGATCGTCGCGCCGCACGTTCGCATCGCGCCCGACGAGGGAACGGCCCGCGCATGGGCCAGCGCCGAGAACGCCGCGCGGCAGGATCTTCACCCCGCCGACGAAATCCGGGCCTATGGCAAGATGGCCGCGACGGGTGCGCCCGTGCCGACCATCGCCAGCGCCTTCGGCCAGACCGAGGCCCATGTGCGCCGCCGCCTTGCGCTCGCGAACCTGCCAGCGCCGGTGATCGACGCCCTGCGCGCCGGGGAAATCTCCATCGGTGCCGCCGCCGCGTTCACCGTCTCGGAGGACGAGGCGCTGACCCTGCACGTCCTCGAAGGCATCCGGGGCCGTTCCGTCTCGGAGCATCGCATCAAGCAGGAGTTGCAGCCGCAATCCCTCCGCCTGACCGACCGCCGCGTGTCCTTCGTGGGCTTGACCGGCTACGAGCAGGCGGGCGGCAAGATCACCCGCGACCTTTTCTCGGAAGATGTGTTCCTCGCTGACCCGGCGCTTCTCAACGACCTTTTCGTGGCCGAGTTGGCGAAGGCGGGCGCGTCCATCGAGGCCGAAGGCTGGAAATGGGTCGAGGTCATCGAGGACAGCTATGTCGGCTGGGAGCGCATGGACAAGCTGGATCGGCTCTACAAGGTCGAGGGCGATCTGACCGAGGACGAGACGGCGCGCTACGACGAGTTGGCCGAAGCCGCCGAAGCCGAGGCGCTGGACGAGGACGGTGAAGCCGAGTTCGAGACGCTGACCGCGAAACTGGACGGTCACTATACCGACGAGCAGAAGGCCCATTCGGGCGTCATCGCCTACGTGGACAATCGCGGCGCGTTGCAACCGATGCGCGGTCTCGTCACCCGTGCGGATCGTGCCGCCGCCGTCGAAGCCGGTGTCCTGCCGAAGCCCTACCGGATGGAACAGGACGACGCGCCGAAATCGCCCTATTCCGCGAAGCTGCAAGACGATCTGAACGCCGCCGCCCTTGGCGCGCGCCAGAACGCCGCCGTCGATCATGCCGACCTGATCCTCGATCTTCTGGCATGGCAGCTTTCCGGCGGGATGGGCTATCGCCGCGCCTTCGAGGTTCGCGCCGACGCCCCCCGGAACGCGCCCGAGACGGAAACCGGGTTCGCGCTGGACGAGCGGCTGACCAAGGAAGGCACCAGCCCGAAAGACCCGTGGGGCAGCGACCTCGCCAAAGGCTTCCGGGCCTTCCGCAAGAAGGGCCGCGAGCATCGGGACGCCGAGTTGACCCGGCACCTGACCCGGCTTCTGGACGTGTCCGACGAAGGGCTGGGAAAGCTGATCGACAAGGAGGCCGGGACCAGCCTTCGCGCCGTCTGGACGCCCACTGCGGAAAATCTCTTCAAGCGGATGAAGGGCGATTGGCTCGACGCGCTCTGGAACGACCTTCTGGACTGCGCCCCGGCAAGCCCCCGCGCAACGTCCTTCGCCAAAAAGAAGAAGGGCGAGAAGGCCGAGACGCTGGAAGCCCTCTTTGCCAAACCGAGCGCGTTCGAGGCCACCCCCGAGCAGGTCGAGAAGATCGACGCATGGGTGCCCGATCACTTCGCCTGACGCATCCGGCAGGGCGCGGCTTCCGCGCCCTGCCCCCTTCCCCGATCATCAGGAGAGACCCATGACCATCGGAGACCTTGAGACCCGCGCCGGGATCGGCCCCGACCAATCCGACCGCTTCGCCTTCTGGATCGTCTTCAAGGACGAGGCCAAGGTGATCGACAGCGGAGTGCTCGCGCTTCGCCGCCTCATCGCCCTGCGGCAGCGGGCGCATGCCGAGAGCCTGACCGACGAGCAGTGCCGCGCCCTGGTCGTCTATGCCGCGCAGCACGGTCGGACATGGAAGGCGCGGCTCCGCGACGAGTGGATGCGCGCCGCCGCCGCGCCCGAGCTGCACCGGCTTCGCAATACTCACGGTCCGTCGTGGCTGGCCCGGTTCAGGATGCCGGAGGCGGACGATGCCTGACTTCACCGTGCATCTGCACCCGATCCTCGCCGTGGCTTGCCCGGTCTGCGGCCAGCAGGCGGGGACGTGGTGCCGCCGCCCGAGCGGCCACAAGGCCACCGAGTTGCACGCCTCGCGCGGGGCCGAGGCGGATCGCGTCTTCATCGAGCAGCATGGACCCGACGCAGCGATCCGGCGCGATCCGATGAATGGATGGTGGATCGAAGGCCAGCGCCATGTCCTATGAATATCGCACGCCCGGCACCGCCCTTTGGTGGGCTTCCGTGGCCGAGTGGGTGGCCTGCGCCCAAAGGATCGACCAGCGCAGGTGCTCCGAAGCGCGGAGTCGCGCGCTCGTGGCCCACGCCGCCGCTTTGCCGCGCGACGTGATCGACGCTGAGACCCGGATCGACGCCATCGACGCCGCGCTCGATCTTCTGAAATACGGGCCGCCCGGTCTTGCCCGCCCGCCACGCGGCAACCGGGACGGCCATCCGACGACCCGCATCATCATGGAGTTGTCGAACCGACACGCTGCACTTCGCCGCGAGGCCGACGCGGCGACCATATCCGGGGGCGACAACTGGCGCGCGATGCACCCGTCTGCTAAAACCTGACGCGACCTTTTCCTTTTCGTGGTGGAAAGGAAGACTGGCCCTCGCCCCGTGCGGGGGCCTCTTTTTTCCCAGACAGGCGAGGATAGCGATGATCTACATTCTCTTGATGGTCGTAGCTGGTGGTGGCGGCGTGTCGGCCGAGTTCGACAGCCAATCGGCTTGCGAAAGCGCGTTGGCCCAAATGACCGAGGCCACCGCGCAGGCAGGGCCGTCCGTTGGCATCTGCGTCCCGAAATCCGACGACTGACCTTTCTGCGACCGCCGTTGGTGTCCCGACCGGCCGGGCCGTTGGCCCGCCCGCCCAGGACTGGCGCTATCCGCGCGGGAGCCGCGCCCCCAGGCGCGGCAGCTTCACCGGGCTTGTCGCCCCTGGCCGCACCGTCGAAGGCGGCGCGCGGCTGTTAACCTCCGCCCTGCCGTCGGCAGGCCGGAGGGCCGCGCCTCCCCACCCCACACGGTCTTGTCATTCTACCACGCCGGTAAAGGACTTCGCCGCGCAAGCGCGGCTCGCACGTCGCCCTTCGGGCGATCCTTGACTCGGCGTGTCCGACTGCCTGCGACCGCGCGGGGCGGGCGAGTAGCTTCCTCGGAACGCGGTTTTGCTCTATATCTGAAAGGAGATCACGATGAGCAACCCCGACATGACCAACGACGCGATTGCAGCAGAGTTCGCCAAACTCAACACGCGCCTCGATAGCATCGAGAAGCACATGGTCACGAAATCGGACGTGAACGGCGCTGTCTTCCAAGGCCTCGCGTTCGCCGCCGCCGCCATCGTCGGGACCGTGGTGGTCCTGAACGCGGTCGGAGCCTTCGGCTGACGCCGAAGTAGCGGCCCTTCGGGGCCGCTTTTCGAGCGCCCCTGGCTTCGACAGTCTCGCGGGTGGTCGAAACAGGATCGAGACGCAAGGCCCGCAGCTCCCGGTCCGGCCTTAGTGCATCGGGGACGATCCTTGTGGCCGCGACGATCACCCCGATCCCCTTCGTTGCCTTCGTCTCATGCAAGACGCGCCTTGCCGATGTGGCACACGATTTTTCTCATGTGGCACACGGTTTTGATGTGAAAGCACCAAAGCTAAGGGCAGGAAAAAAGGGCCACGGATCGGAGATTGATTGCCATGACGAAAACGATCGAAGGCCTAGCCTATCAGCTCCATGACCTCTGGATCGAAGAGAATATGGCGGACGGCGCACTCGCGAAGGGCGGTGATCCGTGCACGATCCTACGCGAAGCCAAGCAATTCAATTTGGCAGTAGCCAAGGCAATCGGACATGACAGTCCACTGTTCAACGACAACGGGGCTGAATTTCTCGGGGCCTACATGACCTCAAAACTGCTTAGGGGGTCAGGGTCCGTTCGCGAATTGGCCGAACGGATGACCCATGCTGGGATCGTCTTGTCGGAAGAGGCCGAGTTTCAGACCGGGCCGATAGCTGAAACCCTGAACCGAGCCGCGAACCTTCCGCACCCGGCGCTGCTCTCGGCATTGGAGAGTATCGGGTTCATATCCATGCTCTGCCATCCAGTTTCCATGGCAAACGGCAAAATCCGGGTTCGAGGGTAGCCCTGTAGTTTGTCGGGGGAGATTGGTCTTGGCTCACGAATGACAATCATGGCCCCTGCGCGCCCGGCCTTCGCCGTGCGCTGGCGCTCTAGTCGGCCCGCGAGCGGGCCTCCCCGAGACCGGCGGCTTCATTCTCCCTGCGGCCCAGGTGCGCCGTCGCCGGTCTCGTCCCGAGCCCGCCGCCGCCGCGGCCGCATGGTCGCCTGAAACCGCCGGTCTCGGCCCTCCGGGTGACGATCGCCGGTGCAATCCCGGCCTCGAGGAATTGTCGAGAGCGGTAGAGCTGCGGCCCAGGTCCGAGCGTCGCCGGGGGATTCGTCGCTTCGCTCCGAACGCCCCGATCCTTGTTGGGCCAGGTCGCGCGTTCCGCGCGCCCTGTCCGTTCGGGAACCGCCGGTTCCCCCACGCAAGGCCGTCCGCTTCACGGGGCGAAGGGGTTTCCCCACCCTTCCTCCGCCTTCGGCTCCGTGCAGGGCGGGTGATACCCCTCCCCTTCGCCCCTACGGACAACCTTGCGTGGGTCCCCCTCCTGCCCTCGCCGGGAGGCAGGCTTTGGAGAGAGGGCCGCTTCGCGGTCCTCGCTCCAAACCCCGCCCCGATTATTCGGCACCAGACCGGAAACGGGGCTCCACCACGAAGGAGGGCAGAAATGCCTTATCAGATCGTCACGATGACCGAAGACGGCGAAGTGACCACCTACGCCGAAGACCTGACGGAATGGGCCGAGGCCAATTTCACCGAAATTACCGGCGTCTCGTCCAACCCTCGCACCCGCGCCGAATTGCAGGGGCACCCCGTTCTGTTCGGGTTCATCGGTCCCTGCTGGGGCGGATGGACGGACGATGGCGAGGCGATCATCCGCTACGAAGACGGCCCCACCTATCGGGCGATGGTGTGAGGTCCGGCATGAGCGAGAAACCCAATCTCGTCGCGCTGGATCGCGCAGAGGTGTCGGCCGTCTTGGCCGCCCTCCGGCTTCTCCAAGCGACCGGCCAAGTTCCGCAGGCGATCAACGCGATCCTCACCGACGAGGGCACGCACGATCCCCTTTCCATCGACCAGATCGACGCGCTTTGCGAGCGCATCAACTGCGCCCCGGAGGTTTCCCGATGATCCGGCAGTATAACCCCCAACGCTTCCGCACCGCCGAGATCGGCGGACGCATCCGCAACATCGGCACGGTTCCCATCGGGACCGTCGCCATCGTCCGAGGCCGCAAGGTGCAGGTCGAGGCGTGGTTGCCGCGCGAGTATGCCGCCGCCGTGGGCGGACGTTTCGTCACCAAGCGGATCGCGGGCGGGCACATCGCCCAGGTCCGCGACCTTGCGACGAACCGCACCGGCCGCCTGTCCGACGCATGGCTGATCGACGCCGAAACCGTCGAGACCACCGATCCCCGGAGGACCGCATGATGACCTTTTCCGTGTGCCTTATCTCCGTCCATCCTTGGCAGCACGTCACCCATCTTGAAACCGAAAGGGCCGCGCAGATCGCGGCCCGCCTTCTGGCCGAGCGGTTCCCCGGATCGGCGTTCAGCTTCTACCCCGGCCCGGACGTGCAACGTCCCGATTGTCACCCGTCGATCCGCGACAGCGCCCTGTCCTTCGAGGTTCAACGCCTGATCGCGGCCGAGCTGGTGATCGAGGAAGCCGCGAACCCGGATCGCCTGCCGAAATGGCTGGCCTTCCGCTATCGCGATGGCGGCGTGAGCGCCTACCGAGACCACGACCTGCCCGTGATCGAGACGTGCCGGCGCGATCCCGACGTGATCGAGGAACGCCCGATCTACGCGCGGACCCTCGCCCCGCAAGACGTGCTCGATTGCTTTCGCACCGGGGAGGACGCGGCGTGACCTACCAAGCAACCCCCCTGATCGGGGAGAATGTCGAGCAGGAGGCGCATAGCGCCCCTGCCCTCCGCCGTTCGCTGGCGGAGATCGTCGCGGAATACGAGGCCAAGGCCGAGAGCCTGACCGGCGAGATCGCCGCCTTCGAGGCCGCGACCAACGCGGTGAAATCCGCCGCTTCCATCGGCGGGGCCTTCGGCGGCACCATCTTCGACCGCGAGCCGTGGTTGCACGAGAGGAAGGCCGCGCAGGCCCTTCTCAAATCGGCATGGCGGCATGTCTATGACGGATTGCAGATCGGCAAGATCGCCAGCGCCAAGGATCGCAAGACGCTCGAAGTCAGGCTTGAGAACCCGCCGCCCTTCACGATCCCCGCGCTTCGCGAGACCTTCGGGGATTACCTTATCGACCCCCGGTTTCACATGCTCA
Source organism: uncultured Paracoccaceae bacterium (assembly GCA_947487205.1). Classification (GTDB taxonomy): domain Bacteria; phylum Pseudomonadota; class Alphaproteobacteria; order Rhodobacterales; family Rhodobacteraceae; genus Palleronia. The sequence continues at coordinate 72,946 of CANKVU010000023.1, forward strand.
AGGGTCTGGCCGAGTGCTTCTGCGACCTGGACCCTGCCTATCGGTCCCATTCCAAGGTCAAGATCGGCGTCGCCGGTCTGCCGAAGCGGATCATCGTCGGCAGCGTGGCAGGCTGGCGGTCATGGGGCCGCGAGCGCGTTGAGGACAGCTTGAACGCCCTGCGGCTCTATCGCGGACGCCCGCGCTACGAGTTCCGCGAGTTCGAGGCGATTATGGACGAGGCCGAGCGCCACGGGGAATCCGACTTCGACGGCGGGCGGATCAAGCGGTTCAAGAACGGCAACGCGCACCTGATCTTCGACGCCGAGGGGCTTCGAGACATCAACCGCGCGCTGGCCGAGTTTTACGGCGAGGTCCTGCCTGACGCTCCGAGCGAGACCGAGGCGAAGAAGCCCAGCACGGCGCTGGCCCGTGACTTGCAATTCTACCCCACGCCCGCGCGGGTCATCGAGACCGTGTTGCGCGAGGTCCGGTTGCGCGACGGCATGGCGGTTCTCGAACCGTCCTGCGGCGACGGGCGGATCATGGACGCCCTGGCCGCATGGGATGGCGGCACTCTCGACGTGACCGGCATCGAGTGGGATGCCGGGCGCGTGGCCGAAGCCCGCGCCAAGGGGCACGGCGTCTATCAGGGCAACTTCCTCGAAGTGCCGCCCGAGCCCAGGTTCGATGCCGTCGTGATGAACCCGCCTTTCTACGGGCGGCACTACGGCAAGCACCTCGATCACGCGATGCAGTTCCTCGCCCCCGGTGGCGTGTTGGTCTGCATCCTGCCCGCGAGCGCGCACTACGACCATGGCGACTTGCCGGGGAGCTGGCACGACTTGCCGGTGGCGTCCTTCGCGTCGAGCGGCACCCGGATACCGACCGGGTATTGCGTCCATCGCCGTCGCGGCTGACGCCGACAAAAGGGCCGGCGCTTCGGCGCCGGCTCCTGAAAACGGGTGCCTGAATATCTCCTATCCCCCTCGATTCATTGGTGTTGCGAGTCCCAAAATGATAGAATCCAGATGTTCCACGGAAGCCCGCGAACCGGCGTCCGAACCCGGCCAAACCCCGAGGATTTGCCATGAAGACAGCAGCCATTCGGAGAGAGTCCATCGGCGGGATCGTGCGGGGCGAGCTGATCCAACGCCACGAGGACGGCACCGCGACGATCCACTTTGCCGGGAGCCTCAAGATGCGCGGCGCGGAGATCACGATTGCCGACATGATGGAGGCCGCCCGGAAGAATACGGACGGCGCAGACCCATGACGGTCCCTGCCCCGGTCAAGGCCGCATGGAAGTCGGCCCAGCTTCTCATCGCCTTCCACAAGACCAAGCGGAAGGAAAAGCGGAACGAGCCGGTCATGTGGCGGCCGAACGATGCAACCGCGCGCCTGCCGGACGACCCCGAGGATCGGGAGGCGTTCGTCGTGGTGAAGGGCGATGGCGACGCCCAGGACGTGCAGATCAAGATGCACCCCGACAAGCTCGTCCTGCGCCGCGACGAGGACGAGGCGGTCGGATGGACCGGGATCATCGCGGATCACTACGAGGTCCGCGTGAAGGTCGGGGAGACGTGGATCGTAGTCCGGGCGGACGGATCGGTTCAGCGACGGACGGACGGCATGGAAGGCACGGCCATGATCGAGGCCGATGGCGCGTTCCTGCGCCTTGGCAGCGAGACGGAGATCATGGTTTCCGGCGACGGCTCGCAGTTGACGCGCCGCACGGAATACCAGCTTGACGCGATCACCGCCGATGGCGTCGTTTCACGTAGAAAATAAGATCGAGCAGGAGATCGAGGGATGAAGGGTGTTCTAGGCGTCGTCATGGCGACGATTGCATTGAGCCAGGCCGCACATGCCGACGACGCCAGCGTGACGCCGGACCAGTGCGATCGGCTGACCGCCCAGGTCGAGGCCATGGCGGCCGAGATCGAGCGCAAGCGCGAGACGATAGCCGAGCTGCGCGGGCAGACCGTTCGTCTCATGGGGAGCGCCGACACCGGTTCAGTCCTGACGGATTCCAAGAACGTCGTCATCGCCAGCTTCGACACGCCGGGATCGGAGCGGCCGAGCGCGCTGCCAGTGGTCGAAGAGATTTGCGGGGCGCGGTGACGCCCCTCTGAGTTTCCTTTTCGTGGTGGAAAAGGACGACTGGCCCCCGCTTCGGCGGGGGCTTTTTTTATGCGGCGAGCGGTGCCGCGGCGGTCCTCCCCGTCCTGCAAGGCGGCGGCGCGGTCAGGTCGCCGGCCTCCGAGCCCGGAAGCCCGGCACGGACAGGGCGACGGCCGGCGTTCGACCAGACCCGGGCTTCAAGGATAGAGCGCGCCATTCCAGGCATCGCACATGGGCGATCCCCGCTCCTTTCGGCCTGTCGATTTTGATGCGGCAAGGATGCTCCGCCGTCCCGGCCGCGCAAGGGCTAAAGCCCTTCTCCGCTTCGCTGCGACCCTGCGGGTGCGCGGCCGAGCCGCCGGAGCCTCTGTCTAGCCGCAATCGACAACTCGAAAGGAGCTACACCCATGTCCAAGATCCTCAGCCTTCTGCGCTCGATCCTCAAATCCCTCACCACCAAGGCCAAGCTCAGCGTCTCGGTCGCCCTGTCCGTGCCGGGCTTCCTCAAGGTCGAAGTGACATACGCGCGCGACCTGACCGCGCCGCCGCCGGAAGGGGACGCTTGAGGGCGCCCCGGCCCGCGCCACGGGCGCGGGCCAGCCCTCACGTCGATCCGGGCAGTCCCAGGGTGTCGTGACGGCGCAGGAACCAGCTCGCGCGCACGGCGGTCACGGCATAAGCCGTCGCCGCCATGTAGAGGAAGACCATGTGCGGACCCACCTCGGAGGCCACCCGAACGACGAACTCGGCCGCGAGGATCGCCGTGGTCAGGATCGCGGGCCAGACCGCCGGACCGCGCCAGAGCTGCACGCCGAAGATGCCGAAGGCCGCGACCTGGCCTGCGAGAAGCGTCGGCACCAGGGCGGCAGGGTCCAACCCTTCCGGCGAGATCGCAACCGCCAAGAGCGTCCAGATCGAACGGTTGTGGCCCAGGATCACCCCGAGCGTTCCGACCAGTCCGAGCAGGATGGCCGCAACGCCCATGCAGGTTTCCATCCGGGCGTCTTCGACCGTGCGGATCGCAGGCCATAGGTTGTTGCGCTGTTCCGGTTTCTCCGGGGCGGTGTCGGGCATCGAGCGGGCGCTTTCGTGGAGCTGACTCCGGGGAAAGCGTAACACAGCGACGTTCACGAACCATTAAGCGAAATGGGTAGCGTCCACGGTGATGGTGGAAATTTGCGCCGCGCTGACGGTGTAGGGCGAGGTGGCCATCGAGGTGTAAGAC
>CANKVU010000024.1 GCA_947487205.1 uncultured Paracoccaceae bacterium
CCCTGCATCGAGGCCCCCGACCAGGTCGCCGACGCCATCAAGACCCTCCTCGCCCGCCTCCCATGATCTCTCCCTTCCACCACCCATGGCTCGCAGGCCTCTTCGCCGACAACGCCGCGCCCGCAGACGCGCCCCCGGCCCGCTTCCGGGCCGGCAGAAAAGTGGTCGCAGGGTTGCAGGACGCGGCGCCGCTTTCCTGACCCGTTCCCGCGGCGCGCCGGGGGGGCGCCCAAGGTCGAGGGCCCGTTCCAGCGACCGCGCGGGCCCGCGTGTCACGTCACGGCGAGCGGCCGACCTCGTTCGCCTTCACGGCGCCGCGCTCGCCCCGGGGCAGGGTGCGCCCGGTCGTCGTGTCGCGCTCCGTCTGGTGCTCCATCTCGGAATTGATCTCGGCCCCGAGCAGGACGATGAAGGCCGACAGCCACAGCCAGGTGAGGAGGATGATCACGCCGCCCAGGGCGCCGTAGGATTCGTTGTAGCTTCCGAAATTGCGGACATAGATCGAGAACCCGATCGACCCCGCGATCCACAGGATCGTCGCCGCCACGGAGCCCCAGCTGACCCAGCGCCATTCGGGATCCTCCCGCGAGGGCCCGTAGCGGTAGAGGACCGCCAGCCCCAGCATCGTGAACGCGGCGAGCAGGGGCCAGCGGCCCCATTCGACGAGCGTCACGATCGTCTCCGGCAAGCCCAGGTTGCCGAGAAGCGCCGGGACGACCACGGTGACGCCGAGGGCGACGAGCAGGCCCAGGATCAGGAGCAGCGTCAGCACGAAGGACACGGCGTATTCCTTGACGAAGCCGCGCTCCTCCTCCTCGTCATAGGCGATGTTCATGCCCTCCATCAGCGTGCGCATGCCCTTCGAGGCGCCGTAGAGCGACAGGATCACCCCCGCGATCGCCGCAAGGCCCAGTCCCGTTCCCGAATTCGAGGCGACGGCGCGCACCTGGTCCTGCAGGATGGAGGCGGCATTCTGGGGCAGCACCGAGGCGACGCTCTCCAGCTGCGCCTCGATCGCGGCCGGGTCCATGAAGAGGCCCGTGATGGAGACGATCGCCCCGATGGCGGGAAAGACGGCCAGAAGGCCGAAGAAGGCGACCCCCGCCGATACCACCGAGACGTGGTCGGCGGTCAGCTCCTCCCACACCCTGAAGGCAATGTCGCGCCACCCTTTCGTCGGGATTTCGCTCGGGGTTCGAGCGCGGCGGCCGCGGTCGGATCTGCTTACCATCGGGAACTCGCATCGTTTACATTGTCGAAACGGTGAACCTCTCCTTCCCGTGACAGTTCCGGATTCGTTGAATTTCGGTGGCCGGTACGGGTCGGGGGACGGGCCGTCGCCGCGAGCGACACGCCCTTGCGCGCCGCGCCAGAATGGCCGGCGGCCCTCCGGGGGCGTCCATCGGATCTACCGCCCGGGCGACACGGGGGGCGCCCGGCCCGCTCCGGCGGCGGAGCCTCTGGAAACCGGGCGGGCTCTCCGGCCGGGACGCTCAAGGATCCTTGCAGAACGTCTCGTGGAGCGCCGCCATCAATGTCTCCAGATCGGGGTCGCTGATCCGGTAGTAGATCGTCTGGCTTTCCCGCCGCGTGGCGAGCATGCCCGCCGCGCGCAGCTTGGCGAGGTGCTGGCTCAGGGCGGATTGGCCCAGCCCCACGACCGCCTGCAGCGCGCCGACGGACCTTTCGCCCGTCGCCAGCTCGCACAGGATCAGCAGGCGCTTGGCATTGGCGACGAGTGCCAGCCGGCCGGCCACGTGCTCCGCCCGGTCCCGGAGGGCGGCGGCGGATGCCTCTGCGTCGATCCCCATTCCATCAGCCTTGACTGGTTTAGTTTGCGCTAATACATAGCCGCCAGCCCGGGCGGAGGCAAGCGCGGGGCCGCAGACCGGAGAGGCATGATGGAGATGGAGCTGCGAACCGGATTCACCCCGTGGGCCTCGCTCGGCGGCGGTGTCCTGATCGGCCTCGGCGTCACGATGGTGATGGCCCTGTTCGGCCGGATCGCGGGCATCTCGGGGATCACCAGGGGGGTCCTCGGCCTCGTCGTGCCGACCCCCGGCTCCCCCCGCGACAGGGATTGGCGGCTGGCCTTCCTGCTGGGCCTGATGGCGGCGCCGTCCGCGATCCTGCTGGCCGGGGGGACCGTCGCGCAGACCGTGCCGTCGAACCTCGCGGGCATGGCGGCGGCCGGCCTGCTCGTGGGCCTGGGCACCGCGCTCGGCTCGGGATGCACCTCCGGCCACGGCGTCTGCGGGCTGGCCCGCCTGTCGCGCCGGTCGCTGGCCGCCGTCGCCACGTTCATGGCCGCCGGTTTCGCCACCGTCTTCGTGCTGCGCCACCTTGCGGGCGGGGCGGGATGATGCGCCTCGTCGCCGGGTTTCTCAGCGGTCTCGTCTTCGGCTTGGGCCTCGTCGTCTCGGGCATGTCCGATCCGGCGAAGGTGCTGAACTTCCTCGACCTCGCCGGCACCTGGGACCCGAGCCTCGCCTTTGTCATGGCCGGGGCGACGATCACGGCATTCGTCGGATACCGGGTCGTCTGGCGCCGTGCGGCCCCGGTCCTGGAGCCGGCCTTCGACCTGCCCGCGAATACCCGGATCGACCGGAACCTGATCCTGGGCGCGGCGCTTTTCGGCACCGGGTGGGGGATCGGCGGCTTCTGCCCCGGGCCCGCCTGGACGGCGCTGCCCCTCCTCGCCCCCGGCACGCTGGTCTTCGTGCCCGCGATGCTCGCCGGGCTGTGGCTCGGCGCACGATCCCGCAACGCCTCCGCACCGACAGGAGCCACAGGATGAGCAGGTCCAGTTTGCAGCAACGGGTCGTGCGCCACTCGCCCTCGCGCGGGGCGGGCAGCCCGGATGTCTGGGGCATCTACGAGCCCGATACCGGCTCGATCCAGTATGTCTGCGCCGACCCGGTGACGAGGAAGGCGGCGTTGATCGACATCGTCTGGAATTTCGACCCGCGGTCGTATCGCTTCTCGACCGGGAGCATGGACCAGGTGCTGGACCTCGTGCGCGAGAACGGGCTCGAGGTGGAATGGGTGCTCGATACCCACCCGCATGCCGACCACGTCATGGCCTCGGCGCAGATCAAGGCGCGCACGGGGGCGCCCAACGCCATCGGCGCCAAGGTCCGCGACATCGCCGCCCTGTGGGCCGGGATCTACAACATGCCCGGCATCTTCGACCCGGAGCGGGATTTCGACCGCCTCCTCGCGGACGGCGAGACCCTCCGCATCGGCGAGCTGGAGGCGCAGGTAATGCTGTCGCCGGGCCACACGCTGGGATCGGTCACCTATGTCTGCGGGGACGCGGCCTTCACCCACGACACGCTGATGCAGCCCGATGTGGGAACCTCCCGCGCCGACTTCCCGGGGGGGAACACCGCGCAGCTCTGGGCATCGATCCAGAGGATCCTGGCCCTGCCGCCCGAAACCCGTCTGTTCGTCGGTCACGATTACGGGGCCGAGGGGCGCGACGAGCCGATGTGGGAGGCGACGGTGGCCGGGCACAGGGCCGGGAACCGCCACGTGAAGGACGGCACGCGCCGGGAGGAGTGGATCGCGCGACGCGACGCGCGCGACGCGACCCTGCCGCTGCCGGACCGCATCCTGGCCGCGCTCCAGGTCAACCTTCGCGGCGGCCGCCTGCCCCCGGCCGAGGCGGACGGCGGGGTCTATCTGAAACTGCCCGTCGACCGGTTCTGAGGGCATCCCCATCGCCATGGCGGCGGGGGTCCGGGCAGGCGGGGACAGGCCCGGATCCGCCCCCCGCCCGGTCGATCCGAACGGCGGCGCCCGGCGGCGTCCCCCGGTGCCCTGCCACCGGGCGACGGCGCATCATCTGCGGTCGCGGCCCCAAGGGCGGGGTGGCGACCCGGACGGCACGGGATCAGAGCGCGTGTGCCGTGCGGTCCATCCATTCGCGGTGACGCCTCCCGGCGGCGCGCGCCGTCTCGAAGAAGGCCTTCGCCGCCGCGCGCGCGGCGCCGTGATCGGCGGCTCGATCGTAGGCCTGCACGGTGTCGTCCCCGTCGGTCTCCATCGCCTTCGGGAACGATCCGTCGCCGCCGTGATCGGCGAGCGCGATCTTGCCCGTGGCGAGCATCTTCGTCACGTCGCCCTCTTGCGGCGCCATCCCGATCCGGCCGGCGGCATCCCGCCGGGTGGCAACTCGACCCCCGGCCGGACCCTGTCCCGCGCCCGCGCTCACCCGCCTGATCTCGCGCCTGGACCGCCGCGCATGCCGCGATCGCATCCCCGCGCCCCGGATCAAGCGGTGGACCGACCTCTCCGCCGGGATGCCCCTCCGCCCGCCCCTGCGGCGACGGGAAACCTCATGGAACCCATTCACGGACCGGCCTGTTCCCCGTGCAGACACGTATTTGTGACAATTATGGGTGTGGTGCGGCATGAGCGATGCGAAATTCGAACTGGCGCTCATCGATTACGTCATTGTCGTCGTGTATTTCATCGGCATCCTCGCGCACGGTCTCTACGTCTCGCGCAAGAACAAGGACAGCGGCTCCGAGGGCTATTTCCTGGCCGGGCGCTCGCTGCCCTGGTACCTGATCGGCTTCTCGCTCTTCGCCTCGAACATGTCGGGGTCGAGCTTCGTGGGCTTGATGGGCGGCACCTATGCTAACGGCGTCGTCATCTTCAATTACGAATGGACGGCGGCCTTCGTCCTGATCCTGTTCGCGATCTTCATCCTGCCCTCCTACCTGCGGGCGCGGGTCTCGACCGTGCCGGAATTCCTGGAGCGGCGCTACGACGTGCGGTCGCGGCGCACCTTCTCCGCCTTCACGATCCTGGCGATCATGTTCATCGACACGGCCGGCGCGCTCTATGCCGGGGGATTGGTGATCGCCAACGTCACCGGCTACCTCAACCTCTGGACGGCGGTGGCCGTTCTCGCCCTCGTGGCGGGGATCTACACCATCATGGGGGGCCTGGCGGCGGTCGTCGTCACCGATACCGTCCAGGCGATCCTGCTGATCTGCGGCGCCGCCATCCTGTTCTGGCTGGGCCTGAACGAGATCGGCGGCTGGGACCAGCTGTTCACCGGCATCCCCGAGGAGAAGCAGCACCTGATCCTGCCCGCCAACGACGATTTCCTGCCCTGGCCCGGGCTCTGGGGCGTGGTCCTGCTCGGCTTCTATTACTGGACGATCAACCAGTTCGTCGTCCAGCGGACGCTCGGCGCGGGCTCGCTGAAGGAAGGCCAGGTCGGGGCGATCTTCGCGGGCTTCCTCAAGATCCCGAACATCTTCCTGATGATCCTGCCCGGCCTCATCGCGCTGAAACTGTATCCGCAACTCGAAACGCCGGACCTGGCATTCCCAACCCTGGCCTTCGACCTCATGCCGATCGGCGTCCGGGGGCTGATCATGGCGGCGCTGATCGCCGCGATCATGTCCTCGCTCGACTCGGCGCTGAACTCGGCCAGCACGCTCGTCACGCTGGATTTCGTCAAGCCGCTGAAACCCGACCTCTCCGAGGAGCGGCTGGTCGTCATCGGCCGCATCACCACCGGGATCTGCATGGTGATCGGGGCCATCTACGCCCCCTCGATCGCCGGATTCGAAAGCCTGTTCGGCTATTTCCAGTCCTCGCTCTCCTATGTCGTGCCGCCCATCGTGGTGGTCTACGTCCTGGGCCTCTTCATCCCCTGGCTTAACGGCAACGGCGCGTTCTGGACGATGATCGTCGGGCTCGCCGTCGGCGTGCCGCTCTTCATCTTCAAGGAGATCACCGGCACCTGGGAGGCGATCGGCTTGCCGGCGATCCACTACACGATCATGTCCTCGATCATGATGCTCGCGGCCATCGCGATGCATCTCGCCATCAGCGCGTGGACCCGCCGACCGACCGACGAGGATATCGACACGCTCGTCTGGAGCAGCTCCGAGGCGCGAGAGATCTTCACCACGCTGGAGCGGCCCTTCTACGCCGACCGGACGCTGTGGTGCGGATTGCTGGTGCTCGGCATGACCGGAATGATCGTCTGGTTCTGGTAGGCCCGCCTTGATCGACAGCCTGCGCCAGATCATCGCGAACCTGCCCCAGGTCACCTTCCCCATCGTCGCGCTGGCCGCCGTGGCTGGATGCGCGATCCTCGTCCACGGCCTGCTCTTCCGCGCCCTGACGAAGGCGACCGAACGGCGCGTGGGCCTGGGCGTCGCGCTGATCCGCCAGGCGCGGCGGCCGCTGCGGCTGTCGCTCGTCCTCTTCGCGCTGATCCTGACGCTGCCCAACGTCTCGCTGCCCTACGGCGTCGAGAGCACGGTGCGCCACGGGCTCCTCGTGATGCTCGTCGTGCTGGTGGGCTGGACCCTCATCGTGCTGCTGAACTACGGCTCCGAACGCGCCATGAGCCGCTACCGGATCGACACCGAGGACAACCTCCAGGCCCGCAAGAACGTGACGCAGGTGCGCGTGCTGCGCCGCGCCGCCAGCATCATCATCTTCATCGTCACCCTGGCCTCGGCCCTCATGACCTTCGAGAGCGTTCAGGAATACGGCCTCAGCCTGTTCGCCTCCGCCGGGGCGGCGGGCCTGATCCTCGGCTTCGCGGCCCGGCCCGTGCTCGCCAACCTGATCGCGGGGATCCAGATCGCCATCACCCAACCGATCCGGATCGAGGACGTGGTGATCGTCGAGGGCGAATGGGGCTGGATCGAGGAGATCTACGCCACCTACGTCGTCGTGCGCGTCTGGGACTGGCGGCGCCTGGTCGTCCCGCTCAGCTACTTCATCGAAAAGCCGTTCCAGAACTGGACGCGCGAGGGATCGTCGGTGATCGGGACGGTCTACTGGTACATGGATTACACCGTTCCCATCGAGAAGGTGCGCGAGAAGCTCGGGGAGTTCCTCGAGACCTCGCCTTATTGGGACGGCGAGGTCTCGAACCTCCAGGTGGTCGACACCGACAAGGACACGATCCACCTGCGCGGCCTGATGAGCGCCCGCACGGCACCGCAGGCCTGGGACCTGCGCTGCGAGATCCGCGAGCGCATCCTGGTCTGGCTGCAGGCGGAATATCCCCAGACCTTGCCGCGCCTGCGCGGCGAGCTGGACATGCGGCCCCCGGCGGCCGCCGGGCGAACAGAGCAAGGAGCGAAGTGATGGATCTGGGACTGAACGGCAAGACGGCGCTCGTCACCGGCGGGGCGTCGGGGATCGGGCGGGCCACGGCGCGCATGCTGCTCGACGAAGGCGCCAGGGTCATCATCGTCGACGTACGGGGCGATGCCGTCGCGCGCGCCGCCGCCGAACTCGGCGATGGTTGCAAGGCGCTGCAGGCCGACCTGCGCGAGGCGCGCCAGGTCCAGGGATTGGCGCAATCGGTCGAGGAACGCTTCGACATGCCCGACATCGTCGTCTGCGCGGCCGGGGTGACGGGCGCCAAGGGGCATCCGCTGGAATTGTCCGACGCCGACTGGTCCGAGGCGTGGGAGACCGATTTCATGTCGGTCGTCCGCACCCTCCGTCAATTCCTGCCCTCCATGGCGCAGCGCGGCTGGGGCCGCGCCGTGGTGATCTGTTCCGAGAACGCGATGCAGCCCTATGCCGACGAGGCTGTCTACAACGTCGCCAAGGCCGGCCTTCTGAACCTGTCGAAGGGGCTGAGCCGGATCTATGCGCCGCAGGGCGTGCTGGTGAACGCCGTCTCCCCCGCCTTCATCGAGACGCCGATGACCGACGAGATGATGGACAAGCGCGCCGGCGCGCGCGGAACCTCCCGCGAGGAAGCGGTGCAAAGCTTCCTGGCCGAGGAGCGCCCCCATCTCGCGCTGAAGCGCCGCGGCCGCGCCGAGGAGGTCGCCTCCGCCATCGCCTATCTGTGCTCGGACGCCGCCAGCTTCGTCAACGGGGCGAACCTGCGCGTCGATGGCGGCTCGGTCGCGACGATCGCGGTGTGAGGGACCCCGGAGCGCGGCCCTTGCCGGTGCCGGACCCGTGCCCAGGTTCCTGGCGATCCGGGGGATGGGCCACCGTCTCGGGGCGGGACGGGTCCGGTATCGCGATCTCCCAAGTCATGCCGGACGCACCCCGCGATCCCGTGACCTCCGCCTTCAGGGTATAGGCCAGGCACTTGGTCGGGAACTGGGTCCCGAAGCCCGGCGGGCCTTCTGGCGCCGGGGGCATGGCCCCGGCCCAGCGGAACGACAGCCGCTCTCCCTCGGATCGATGCCCCCGGCGCCGGGACAGTTCCACCCGTCCGCCCGCGCCGCGCAGGGCCCCGTGCACCAGCGCATTCGTGGCCAATTCGTGAAACGCGATCGCAAGCTGCTCGGCCCCCCGTGGCCTGAGGCTGACCTTCGGCCCCTTGATCCGCGCCTGCCGGTCGGGACTCGCCGGCACCGTGAGCGCGTCGCGCCAGAGCAGTTCGAGGTCGAGCCCGGCCAGGGGCTCCCGGATCGCCGCCGACCGGACCCGCGCACAGGCGGGGATCCGGCCGTCGAGGTAATCGACGCATTCCTCCACGGCGCGCCCGCCGGTCACGCTGTGCCGCGCGATCGCGCGGGCGGTGGCCATGCTGTTGCGGACGCGGTGCTGCAATTCCTTCAGCGGCACCCGGCTGCGATCCTTGGCGATCCGGCGCGCTCCGTCTTCTTTCCCCGCCCCGTCACTCGCCGCCGCCGGGGTCACCTCCCGGAGCACCCCCGTCATCCCGACCCTCGCGCCGCTCTCGTCAGGATGGGCCTGTCCGGCCGCCCGGCAGCGGGTGATGCCGATCCCTCCGGCGGTATGCGGTGGACGTGCCGCCACGCGCCCCCCTGGGCCGGGCCGCGGCCAGCGTCGCCTCGCCCTCCGCCCGGCGCCACCTGCGAGATGGACCACGTCATCGGCGCCCTGTCGGCCCGATCACCCGCGGCGATTTCGAGGCGGTGACGCTCGGCTGATCGAGATCCGGCATCGCCGCCTGCATGTCTCCAATTCCGAGGCGCCGAGCGAGGTGGGGATGGCCGTCGTGCCCTGCCTCCGCCGCGCCCGGGACGCGCGCCGGATCGACAGGACCAAGCGCTGGGGCCCGGGACTCTCGCCGGGCACCGCCGGCCGCGCGCGGGCATGTGAATCTTCGGCCCCGGCGCCAGACAAGTTAACACAGGTTACGAAACGCTGTGACTTCGGATGCTAGGTAATCTCTGCCGAAGGTTGATCTGGACACGGGATGACCATGCCGCACGAGCCTTCTTCGCACTTCCCCGCCCAGCACCGCACGAATGTCGCCGGCGCCCTCTCGGCGGCCCCTGCCTGGCGGGGGTTGCTGCCCGACCTCAAGGATCGCCGCATCCTCGTGGTGGAGGACGAATACATGCTGATGATGGACCTCGAAGAGGCCCTCCGCGCCGCCGGGGCCTCCGTCGCCGGTCCCGCCGCCTGCCTCTCGGATGCCTTCGACGTCGCGGGGCGGGGGCCGCTGGACGGCGCCATCCTGGACGTCCGGCTGGGCGAAGAGGACGTGTTTCCCCTCGCCGATCACCTGCGGGGCCGCGATGTCGCGTTCCTGCTCGTCACCGCCGTCGACCGGGGCGACCTGCCGCCGCGCTACGTCGACGCCCCGCGCTGCGCCAAGCCGGTCGACATGGACACCGCCGTGGCCACCCTCGCCGCGCTGATCGCGACTTGAGCCGCCGCCCCCGCCGCCAGCCCTTCGCCACCGCCGGCCCCGCGCAACGTCCGGGCGTCCGCACCGGGCAGCCCGCGGGGCGGCTTCGCCGCCCGGCCTCCTCCGCCGATTGATCGTCTGCGAGTTGCGAAAAATGTCGCGAGCCAGAACATAGGTTAATGACGCCCCCCCGGATGGCCGCGACATTCGGTCTCAGTGTGGGTCAGGCGGTCGTGTCTTGATGAGCGAGTTCGATGGTATTTCCCGGGAAGTCGCCGCGATCCGGCATCGGGTGGCGGATTGCTTCCGGTCCCTGGCCGATCTGGCCCGCACATCGGCCGCCGACGGCGCCTGCGACCAGGCGCGATGGGCGCTCGACCGGGTCGACGAACAGGTCCGGTCCATTTCCCACGTGCAGGCCATGCTGGTCGGGGGCATGGCGCGGGGTCTGACCGACCATCTGCAATCGGTGGCGTCCCTCTGGTCCCGGATCGGGCGGGACCGGGGCGTCGAGGTGCTGGCTCAGATGGACCGCGTTCCGGCCAGCCCCGGCCACCTCGCCGCACCGTTCGCGATGATCGCGAACACCGCCCTGTCGAACTGCTTCGACCACGCCTTCCCCGAAGGGCGGACGGGGCTGGTGAAGATCGGCCTCGGCGGCACGGTCGCGGGCGGGCTCTGCCTCACCGTGATCGACGACGGCGTGGGCTGGGATCGGGACCCCGCCGCCGGGTCGGGCCGTGGATGCCGGCTGATCCGCGACCTCGCGGAGTCCATCGGCGGCCGCGCGGAATGGCGGCCCCACCCGCTGGGCGGCGGCATCGTGTCGGTCCTCGTGCTGCCGGTGCCGCAGACGCCACCGCCATAGGGCGGCCATCCCCGACCCGGTGATTCATGCGCGAAGGAGGAAAGGTTGACGATGCCGGTCTATTATTTCGACATCGAGGATGAACACGGCGCCTTCCAGCCCGACAGCGTCGGCCAGACCCTGGGCGACCGGAAGGCCGCGCGGCGCGAGGCGATCACCTCGCTCCTGCCGATGGCCGCGGACGCCCTGCCGAATGCCGAGGGCTACGCGATCAAGGTCACCGTGCGGGACGACAACCGGCGTGCGATCCTCTTCGCGACGCTCTGCCTCGACACCCGCTGGATCGCCTGAGCCGGCGCCGCCAGCGGGCGCATGGCACCGGGCAGGCGCATGGTCTAGATCGGCGCGGAACGTGGGCCGCAGCGGATCAGGGCGATGGACGACATGGGATTCCCCCGCCGCTTCCGGGGCGACATACTGACGCCTTCGGCGCCGGGACTCGCCGCGCTGACGGCCGCCCTCCGGCAGGGCCGGCAGATCCGCACGCGGCAGGATCGCCAAATGCCGGTATCGGCGGGCGCCGGCCCCGCCCACCTTCTCGCCTGCGAAACGTCCGGCTCGACGGGGGCGCCCAAGACGATCCTGCGCCGGGCCGCGAGCTGGCGCTGCAGCTTCGCCGTCACGGCCCGCCATCACGCGATCGGACCCGGCGACCGCTACGCCGGGCTGGGCGCGCTCGGCCATTCGATCACGCTCTACGCGGCGCTCGAAGGTCTTTCGCTCGGGGCGGACCTCGCTTTGCTCGGCGGCCTGCCGGCCCGTCGCCAGGCGCGGGCGCTGCGCGATCTGGGGATCACCGTGCTCTATGCCACGCCCGCGCAATTGCGGCTCCTGTGCCTCGGCGCGCGGGCCGGGGGGGTCGCGGCCCTGCCCCGGCTGCGGCTGGTCCTCACGGGCGGCGGTCCCTGCCCGGCGCCGCTGCGGGCCGACCTCGCCCGGCTCTGCCCCGCCGCCGCGCTATGGCGCTTCTACGGCAGCGGCGAGACGAGCTTCGTGTCCTGGGCCGATCCCGACGCGCCGCCGGACTCGGTCGGACGGCCCTATCCCGGGGTCGATCTGCGCCTTGATGCGCGCGGCGAGGTCCGGGTCCGCAGTCCCTATCTCTTCGAGGGGTACGAGGGCGCGCGGGCGCCGCGACCCCGCCTGCGCGACGGGTTCCTCGCCACCGGCGAGATCGGGGATCTCGACGCGGCCGGGTACCTGTTTCTCCGCGGGCGGGCCGACCGCATGGTCACCGTCGCGGATCGCAACGTCTTTCCCGAGCGGATCGAGGCCGTGATCGCGCGCGACCCGGCGGTCGCGCTCTGCGCGGTGATCGCACGGCCCGATGGGCGCCGGGGCCACAGGATCACCTGCGTCCTGCAGGGTCCCGAACGCGACGGGATCGTCGGCCGATTGCGCCGTCTGTGCCGCGCGGCGATCGGGCCCGAATCCGTGCCCCACGATTTCGTCTTCGTCGCGCGCCTGCCGCTCCTGCCGGCCGGCAAACCCGATCTCGCCGGGCTGGCGCGCCAGTTGGGCCCCGCCCGGTGAGCGTGATCCTCGCCGCCCGCCGCGCGCCGGTCGTGCCGATGAACGGCGCCCTGCGCGCGGTCCTGCCCCACGATCTGGTGGCGCCGGTCCTGCGCGCGGCGCTGGCCGATGCGGGTCTCGCGCCCGGCGACGTGGACGAGGTGATCCTGTCGAACGCGCTCGGGGCGGGCGGCAATCCGGCGCGCGTGGCGGCGCTCGCCGCGGGCCTTCCGGAGCGGGTCGCGGGCCTGACGATCGACCGGCAATGCGCGGGCGGGCTCGACGCCATCCTCCTGGCGGATGCGCTGGTCAGCGCGGGCCGTCACGACGTGGTGGTGGCCGGCGGCGTCGAAAGCTATTCGCGGCGCCCCCTGCGCTACCACAGCCACGCCGACGGGCGCCCGCCCACCCGGTACGACCAGGCCCCCTTCACCCCGTGGCCCGACCGCGATCCCGACATGGCCGCCGCCGCGGACGGCCTGGCCGGGCAGCTGGGGATCGACCGGGCCGCCCAGGACGCCTGGGCGATCCGCAGCCACCGGGACGCGCTGGCGGCCGGGCCGGACCCGCGGATCGTCGCGCTGGACGGCGTGACGGGCGACCCCTTCACCCGGCGCCTGTCCCCGGCGCTGGCGGCGCGCGCGCCGGTGATCGCCGGCAGCGTGACGGCCGCGAACATGGCGGTCGCGGCGGACGGCGCCGCGATCGTGGTCGTGGTGTCGGACCGGATCGCGGGCCCGGGCGGGACGCGCATCGTCGCCGGGCGCACGCTCGGGGGCGATCCCGCGCGGCCGGGCCGGGCGCCGGTCCCGGCGATCCGGAACGTGCTGGACCGGGCGGGGATCGGGGCCGGGGACCTCACGGCCGCCGCGATCATGGAGGCCTTCGCCGTCCAGGCCATCGCCTGCCAGAAGGGGGCCGGCCTGCCGCGCGGGATCGTCAATCCGCGGGGCGGCGCGCTGGCCCGCGGCCATCCGGTCGGCGCCTCGGGCGCGATCCTCGCCGTCGACCTGGTCGGCCTTCTGGACAGGCGGCCGGGGCCCGGGCTTGCCGCCATCGCCGGGGCGGGCGGCATCGGCACGGCATTGCTGCTCGAGCGCTGAGGCCCCGGCATCCCGTCGCCGGCCGGGCGGCGCGGGCCGGCGCCGAAGGGCGCCGGTTCAGGACCGCCGCGACCGGGTCAGATATCGGCCCGGGACGGGACGCTCCCGGGTCGCGCGCGCGCGAGCGCGGCCGTGAGCATGCCCGCGATCGCCGCCTTCAGCAGATCGCCCGGAACGAAGGCCGCGGTCAAAAGCGCCGCCTCGGCCAGCGACCGGTCGAGCACCGCCGCCATCCCGACGATGCCGAATGCGTGGTCGACACCGATCCCCCCGACCGCGGCGGCGAAGCCCGCCACCAGCGCGAGGTTCGCGCCCCGCCAGCGCTCGACGATCCAGCCGGTGACGAAGGCCGCGACGGGGAAGCCCACCAGATAGCCCACCGTCGGCGAGACGAAGACCCCGAGCCCGCCGCGCCCCCCGGCCAAGAGCGGCAATCCGAGCGCGACGAGGCCCACGAAGAGCAGCACCGCCAGCCCCCCGCGCCGCGCCCCGAGGACGGTTCCCGCCAGCATCACCCCCAGCGATTGCGCGGTGACGGGCACGCCGAAGGCCAGGGTGATCGGCGGGACCAGGCCCAGGGCCGCGATCAGGGCGGCAAAGAGCGCGATCATGGTGACGCTGCGTTCCATTCAGGTTTCCTTCGTTGGCAGAAGTCCCCCCCGCGCCTTCAGGGCCTCCGACACCCGTTCGGCGTCGTCGAAGGCCAGGAGCGCGAAGGGCAGGATGATGCGCCACCCGGGCCGGCGGCGCGAGCGGGCCCGCCATGCCTGCCCCAGTTCCGCGCCCCGTTCCAGCAGGACCGGCGTCATCCGGATCACGAGGGCGATCGCGATCTCCAGCGCCCGGGTCTGCAGGCCGATGCGGCGCAGCGGCCGGCAGAGCGTCGCGACCACGGCGATCATGTCGCTCAGCCGCGTGGTCATGGTCACGAGGTTGGCCAGCGCCACGGCAGAGATCATCCGCAGCGCCACGCTCGCCCCCTCGGCGGGCCGCCCCTCGAGCGCCGCCCAGCCGATCACCACCAGCAGGAACGGCCAGAGCATCCGCAGGCGCCGCAGGCCGGCGGCCAGGAATACCCGTCCCGGCAGGGCATAGAGCGCCAGGACGAGGAGGGTGACCGCCGCCAGGATCGCCGGGCCGTCGACCAGGAACAGCGCCGGCGTGGCGAGGCAGAGGCCCGCGAGCTTCGCGCCGGCCGGCCAGCCATGCGCCCGTGTCTCAACCGGGGAGGTCAGCGAGATCATCGGTCTCTCCCAGCGCGCGCATCGCGGCGACATAGGCCGGCAGCACCTCGTCGGCCGGGCCCTCCGACCGGATGCGGCCCTCGTCCAGCCACAGGACCCGGTCGCACGCCTCCAGATCGGCGGGATCGTGGGAGACGTGGATCACGCTCCCCCCGAATTGCCGCAGATGCCGCGACAGCTGCATCCTCGTGGGGATGTCGAGCCCCGCGAACGGTTCGTCGAGGAGCAGCAGCGCGGGCGCCATCGCGGCGATCGAGATCAGGCACACCAGGTGTTTCTGCCCCTGCGACAGCGTCGCGACCGAGGTTTCGGCCCAGTGGGCGCGCCCGAACATTCCCAAGGCGCACCGCGCCTCCGCCTCCGCCGCCCCGCGCGGCCGCCCCTGCTGCGAGAGGCCGAAGGCGACCTCTTCGAGGACGGTGGGAAAGATCAGCTGATGGTCCGGGTTCTGGAACAGGATGCCTACCGCCGCGAGGGCCGCGCGGCGGTCCCCGGCGGGGTCGATCCCGTCCAGGCGCACGCGGCCGGCGCTCGGGGCGGCCAACCCGGCCAGGACCCGGGTGAGGGTGGACTTGCCCGACCCGTTGCGCCCCACCACGCCCAGCCGCCCGACGCGCAGGTCGAGGTCGAGCGGCCCGAGCACCCGGCGCCCCTCGCGGACCAGGGTCACGCCGGCGAGTTCGACGCGGCTGCGCCGGCCCGCGGGGCGCGCGGGCCGCCCGTCGGGCCGGCGCGGGTCCGGGGTCATCTTCGCAAGGGACATCGCTCCGCCGTCGATGGATGCCGATCAGGCGCCGACCGATCGGCCGGCACTCCCCTGCCGGTACCGGGGCCGGCCCGGCCGTGCAAGGTCCCGCCGCCCCGCGCGGGGCCCCGGGCCCCGGCACCGCCCCTTCGGGGCGCCTCAGATCCGCGACGAGGGGGCGTAGAACGGGACCCGCGGCCCGGCCGCGTCGGCATACCCGTCGTAGAACGCCTCCACCTCGCCGAAGACGCGGCCGCGCAGGGATTGCCGCGCCCGTTCGGCCGCGCTGCGCGGGCGGCCGAGTTCATCGGCGATCCGGGCCAGCGCGTCCGAGCGGTCCACGTTGGTGAAGACCCCCTCGCGATAGACCACCTCGCCCTCGATCAGGACCGCGTGCACGTCGCGCGACCGCGCGCGCTGGATCAGCACGTCGAGGAGCGGGATATCGGTGTCCTGATAGGGATAGGTCGCCGAGGCGTGGTCGATCAGCACCGCGTCCATGCGCCGTCCCACCTCCAGCCGCCCGATCTCGGCGCCGAACGCGGTGGTCATCGCGCCGTGCTCGCTGGCCATCCGCAGCACCTGCGCGGCGCGCGGCACGGCGTCGTGGTCCATCCCCGGAACCCGGTGGACCGTCAGCGCCATCCGCATCTCCTGGAGCATGTCGCGGTCCTCGTTGATCCCGGCCTCGTCGATGCCGAGGCCCACGCGCATGCCGCGCCGCACGAACTCCATCAGCGGCAGCACGCCCGACCGCAGGCGGAAGTTCGACGAGCAATTGTGGCACACGCAGGTCCCGGTATGGGCGGTGATCTCGATGTCCTCCTCGGTCATCCAGACGCCGTGGCCGAGCGTCATGCGCGGCCCCAGAAGACCCAGCTTCTCCAGGTGGCGGACGGCCGTCGTCCCGGTGCGGCGGCGCGCGTATTCCTTCTGGTACGGCGTCTCCAGAAGGTGCATGTGCATCGGCACCCCGGCCGCCTCGGCCTTCTCTCCGATCGCCAGCAGGCCGTCGTCGGTCATCCAGTGGAGGTTCGCCGGCGCCAGCTGGATACGGGCGCGAGGCGATTCGTCGGCGGCCCGCAGCGCGTCGAAGAGCGCCATGTAATCCGCGAATTCGAGCGGCTGGGCGGCGAAATAGGCGCGCATGTCCTGCGCCAGGTCCGGCGCCAGGCGACGGCAGAACGCCTCGTCGTCCTCATAGACGAACCGGTTCTGCTCCCGCACCGCATAGCAGTACGACACCCGCATCCCGATGTCGCGATAGGCCGCCAGCACCGACCGGGCCGAGGCATGGACCTGATCGTAATTCCCCGTGGCCCAGCCCTGGATGTGCTGCACCGTCGTCACCCCGGAGGAGATCATCTCGAACGCCGAATAGAGCGTGTCGAGATAGGGATCGATGTCGCGCATCGACAGGCGCGCGGCGAACCACAATTCCAGCGCGTAATCCGGCGCCCCGTGCTGGAACGGCGTCACGCCCAGGTGATGGTGGCTGTTCACCAGCCCGGGGATCATCGCGTGATGGGGATGCCGGGCCTCGGGGGCGCCGGGATAGGCGCGCCTGAGATCCTCGGCCGGGCCCACCGCCACGATCCGCCCGTCCTCGTGCGCCACGCCGCCATCGGCGACGACATGCGGCTCGGACGCCGCGTCGACGCCGGTCACGACCCACGCGGCGGTCGTCAGGGATACGCTCATAGAAGTTCCTGCTCCTTGAAGGATTTCTCGACCTCCTCGCGCAGCAGCATGCTGCAATGCTTGGCCAGTTCGACCATCTCGGGCGCATAGGGGTCGCGGGGGCGCGGCGCGGTGATCGGGATCTCCGCCTTGATGCGCCCGGGCCGGGCGGTGAACACGACGATCCGGTCGGCCAGGGCCAGAGCCTCCTCGACCGAATGGGTCACGAGCAGGACCGAGGCCCGGGTACTGCTCCACATCTCCAGCAGGTGGTCCTGCATCCGCGCGCGGGTCTGGATGTCCAGCGCCGCGAAGGGCTCGTCCATCAGCAGCACCTCGGGGTCCATGGCCAGCGCCCGCGCCAGGGCGGCCCGCTGCCGCATGCCCCCCGACAGCTCCGAGGGATGCCGGTCGCCCGCCCCGGCAAGCCCCACCCGGCGCAGCAGCTCGTCGACCCGCCTGGCCCGTTCGCCGGGCGGCACGCGCCGGATGCTCAGGCCGAAGCCCACGTTCTCGCGCACCGTCAGCCAGGGAAAGAGCGACGCCTCCTGAAAGATCAGGCTCCGCTCCGGTCCGGGGGCGCGCACCTCCAGCCCGTCGAAGGCGATCGCACCCCCGGTGGTCGATTCCAGCCCCGCCACCATGAACAGGAGCGTGCTCTTGCCGCAGCCCGACGGGCCCAGAAGCACCACGAATTCGCCGAGCGCCACCTCGATGGACACGTCGCGGAGCGCGTGGACGGGCTCCCGCCCGGCCGGCGAAAAGGTCTTGGACACGTTGGAGATCGAAAGGCCGAGCGTCATCAGAGCCCTCCCACATTGCTGGGCCCGACCCACCACAGCACCTTGCGCTGGATGAGGCCGAAGGCCTTGTCGAACAGGAATCCGGTCAGCCCGATCAGCGTCATGGTGAAGAAGACGAGGCTGGCGTTGAACGTGTTGCGCGCCATCATCGTCACCTGCCCGAGGCCCGAGCCCACGCCGACCGCCTCGGCGATCAGCACCACCATCCAGGCGGCAAACAGGTTCATCCGCAGCGTCACGAACAGGCCCGGCAGGATCGCGGGCAGGATCACGTGGCGATAGATCTGCCGCTTGCTGGCCCCCACCGTGCGGGCGAGCTGGATATATTCCTTCGGCACCTGGTCGATCTGGGTCAGCGTCGAGAGCGTCATCACGAAGAAGATCGCCACGAACACCAGGAAGATCGCCGGCGCGTTGCCGATCCCGAAGAGGAACACCGCGACCGGGATCCACGCGACCGGCGAGATCGGCGCAAGGATCGTCACCAGCGGCAGCGTCAGCTTGCCCACCACGTCGAAATAGCGGATCGCCACGCCCACGAAGAGCGACAGGACGAATCCCAGCACCAGCCCGACCGTGACCCGCATCGTCGTCCACCCGACCACGCCCAGGACCGACCAGACGCTGCCGCCCTCGCCCATCGCGCCGGCGCGGCCGCCCGTCGGGTCGAAATAGCGGAACTGGTCGGTCAGGTCGGCCAGGAAGATATGCGGCGGCGGCAGCAGGATGGGATTGGCCCATCCCACCGCCCAGGCCAGTTCCCAGAACCCGACGAGCAGGCCCAGCGAGGCGCACCACCACCCCGCCGAGATCGCGGCCCGTCCCGTGGCGCGCCCCGCCTCCGGCCATCCGCCGAACGGGATGCGGGGGGCCGCCCGCCGCATCCGGCGGGACCCCGTGTCCGAAATTGCCATCCCGCGCCTCCTCAAGACGACGTGAGGCGCAACGCGTCGTACAGCGCCTCGTTCTCGGCGATCACCTCCTCGAGGAGCGTCCAGTCGATGGCGTCGCCCGGCAGCGGCGCATCGATGTAGCCCATCCGCAACAGCGTCTCGGCGCGATCGGCGAAGAAGCCCTCGTTCTGGCGCTGGTCGATCATCACCGGCTGCGAGGATTGCGCCAGCCGCAGCGCCTCGAGGGAGGTCTTGTAATAGGTGCCGACCGTGTCCTGCAGCGCCGAGGCGACATCCTCCTCGGTTTGCTTCTGCGCGGTCATCATCGCCTTGATGATGGCCTTCACCGCCTGCGGGTTCTCCTCCAGCAGCGGGCGTCGCGCGGCCAGCACGCAATCGGAATAGCGCGGCCCGTAGAGGTCGATGCCGTCGGTCAGCGCCCGGGACCCGGCGCGCTCCTCGATGCATTGCGTGGCATAGGGCTCGATATGGCAGACGGCGTCGATCGCGCCGTTGACGAAGGCCGCCGCCATTTCCGGCGAGGTGTTGAAATACGCCATGTTCACGTCGCTGAGCGCCATGCCCGACCGGCTGAGGTAATCGTAGGTCAGCACTTCGAGCGTATCGGCCTGGAAGGTGCCGATCGTCTTGCCGCGCAGGTCCTCCGCCGCCTCGATCCCCTCCGAGCCGACCAGGATGCAGCCCTCGACGCCGGCGCCGGCGACCATCTGCACCGGCGCCCCCTTGTCCACCAGGGTGATGAAGTTCGAGTAGGGGATCACCGAGACATCGACCATTCCGGCGCCGAACAGCGTGACCACGTCCATGGTCGTCGGCGTCACCACGAAGTCGAGTTCGACGCCGTCCTCGGCGGCCAGGTCGCGCTCCTTGGCCAGGAAGATCCCCAGGTTGCACAGGCCCGCGCCATGGGTGGCCTTGATCTTGGTGCTGCCCTGGGCCCACGCGGCCGACCCGGCAAGGCCCGCCGGCAGGGCCAGCGCCGCGCCCGCCGCCAGGCCGCCCTTGAGGAAGCCCCTGCGGGAGGCCTCCGTGATCGCGTGATAGCTGTTTCCGCATCGTTCACACATGTCTCGCCCTCTTCGGAGAGGCCGCAGACGGCGAAAGCATGAGACCATTCGGCTTCGAACCCTCGACGTCCGCGACGAGTATGTTCGGCACGCCAACCGGTGTGAGGAACCGATCGCGGTTCCTCCTGCGCTCAGGCCAGTTCAGGGGGTCGCGCGCCGCCGGGCAATCGCAATCGCCCCTTCGCCCAGCCGGATTCCGCGAACGCCGCCAATTTCTCCGCCCCCGGCTCGCCGCTGCACCGATCCTGTGCACCCCAGGACGCCGCCCGCCGTGATCGGCCCCCTCCGCACCGGCTCAGGCATCCAGCACCGCGCCGGCGATGGCGGCCGTGTCCGACCAATCGGCAAGGCTCGCGCCGTGCCGCCGCGCGGCGGCGCTGCGGGCGGCATGCGCGTCCCCGTCCGTCAGCAGCGTCGCGAGCGCTTCCGCCATCGCGCGCGGATCATCGGGCGGGACGAGCGATCCCGCATCCGCGGGCACGGTGTCGGGGACGGCGCCGGTGCGGCAGCTGACGATCGGCAGCCCCGCCGCGAGCGCCTCGTCGAAGACGATCCCGTAGCCCTCGTACCGCGTCGCCAGCGCGAAGAGATGCGCCGCGCGATAGAGCCGGTGCAGCTCCACCGTTCCGACCCGCCCCGCCAGCGTCACCCGCCGGCCAAGGTCCAGCCGCTCCACCCGGCGGCGCAGGGAGGCGGCATGGGCGGCATCCCACGGCGCCCCCACGATCACCGCCTGCCAGTCGAGCGCCCGGATCCGGGCGAGCGCCGAGACGAGCACGTCGTGCCCCTTGCGGGGGTGCAGGATGCCGACCGACAGGAGCAGCGGCGGGTCGGCCGGCGCCGGCCGGCCCGCCGGGCGATCGACCCCCGGCCGGGCCACCGTGATCCGTGCGGCGGGAACGCCATAGCGCTCGACGAGGATCGACCGGGTATGCGGGCTGGGGACGAGCACATGCGCCATGCGGGCAAGGTTCGCCCGCTCCGTCCGGTACAGATGCGCCGCCCGGGCCGGGGACAGCCCCTCTTCCAGCGCCAGCGGGTGATGCACGATCGCGACCATGGGCGCGCGCACCTGCGCCAGCCCCGCCGGGTCCAGCGCGCCCGGGATGAATCCGTCGAGGATCACGGGCCGGTCCTGCGGCAGGTCGCGCAGGATGGCGACCGTCCGCGCCACGTCCGCGGGAAGCGGGTCGGGAAAGCTGCCGGGCAGGACCACGTGGCGCACCGCGCGTCCCTGCGCGCGCAGCGCCAGCAGCAACCGCTTCTCGTAGAGGAAGCCGCCGGTCGGGGTGTCGATATCCCCCGGGATCGCGAAGGACGCCGCCCTCATCCCGCCACCTGCTCGGCGGCATAGACCGCCAGGACGCGCCGCTCGACCGCGCCCACCGCCACATAGCCCGCCCCCGACAGGAGTGCGACGGCCACGACCGATCCCCAGAGCATGTCGTAATCCGACAGCGAGGCCGAAAGCGCCATCAGGCTGCCCACCCCCTGCCCCGTCGCGAGCCATTCCACCACCGTCACGGCCAGCACCGAGGCGGGAACGGCCATCCGCGCGGCGGCGAAGAAGGCGGGCCACATCGCCGGCACCTGGACATGGACGAGCCGCGCCACCCGCCCCGCCGCATAGCTGTCGAAGACGTCCAGGACCTGGCCCGGCGCCTGCCGCAACCCGTGCAGGCAGGCGACGAAGCTTGGGAAAAAGACCATGATCGCCACGAGCGTGACGGTCCCGACCGCCCCGCGCCCCAGCGCCAGCACCAGCAGCGGCGCCGATGTCACGATCGGCACCGAGCGCAGCGCCACCGCAAGCGGCAGGGCCACGGCCGCGGCCGCCGGCACCAGCAGTATCGCGATCGCCAGCCCGGCCCCGAGGAGGAGCCCCGCCAGATAGCCCGGCAGCACGTAGATCGCCGTCTCGGCCAGCGCGCCCAGCAGGGTCGCCCGGGCCGCGGCCGCGTCCGGGGCGGTGACGAACGCGGCCCAGAAATCGTCGGGACGCTTGGCGAAGAAGGTCGGCAGGCCCGCCGCCTCCAGCACGATCCACCACGCCGCGACCGCGAGCGCCAGGACCAGGGCGCCGCGCGCCGGGCCCGCCCCCCGTCCGGCCGCGCCGGGCGGCGACAGGATCACCGGCGGCCGCTCCCGCAGGACCATTTCGGCCAGCGCCCCGATCCCCGCATAGGCCAGGATCGAGACCAGCGCGGCGACGCTCGCCAACGCCCAGGTCGCTTCCACGTCGAGCGCCCGCATCGCCCGGACGGTCAGTACGCCCATGCCGCGCTCGGCGCCGGTGAACTCGCCGACCATCGCCCCGAGGAACGCCGCCGGTGCCGCGATCTGCAGCCCGGCGAAGAGATAGGGCAGCGCCGCCCGGGCGCGGACCCGGCGCAGCTCGGTCACCGGCCCCCGGCCGTAGGAGCGGACCAGGTCGAACCAGCTCGCCGGTGCCGCCCGCAGCCCGACGAGGAGCGGCACGAACGTCGTGTAATAGACCGCCAGCGCGGCCAGCACGATCTGCGGGCCGGGGCCGGGCCCCAGAAGGACGCGCAGGATCGGCCCCGTCGCGACCAGCGGCAGGCAGAAGACCAGCAGCGCCAGCCCCGCGATCGCCGCGCGGCCCCGGGGCCAGAGCTGCGCCGCCGCGGCCAGCAGGATCGCGGCACAATTGCCCGCCACGAATCCCAGCGCCGCGTTGCCCAGCGTCTCGGACAGGGCGCGGGCCATGAGCGCGCCGTTTCCGGACAGGTAGGCCAGGACATCGACCGGCCCGGCGATCAGGTACGTGCCCGCGAAGGCCCGCGCCGCCGCCTCCCAGCCCAGGACGAGGAGGGCCGCGCCCGCAAGGCCGTTCGGGGCGGGCCGGAACGCGGCGGCGGCCGCCCGCGCGCTCACTGCGCCGCCAGCCCGTCGGCGCGATCGCCCATGCCCTTCGCCAGCGCCGCCGAGACCCGGTCCGAAAGCGCTAGGAAGTGCGGATCGGCGGTCGTCCCGGCGGGCCGCGGCCGGGGCAGGTCGATCCGCACATCCGCGACGATCCGGGCGGGACGGGACGAGAACACCACGACCCGGTCGGACAGCATCACCGCCTCGTGGATCGAATGGGTGACGAGGATCGCCGTCGTTTCCCGCGCCTCCCACAGCCGCGGCAGGTCCTGGGCCAGCTGCCGCCGGGTCAGCTCGTCCACGGCGCCGAACGGCTCGTCGAGCAGCAGCAGCCCGGGTTCGGTCACCATCGCGCGGGCGATCGCCGCGCGTTGCCGCATTCCCCCCGACAGCGCGGCGGGACGCGCGTCCCCGAACCCCGACAGCCCCACCAGCGCGATCAGGTCCTCCACCGCGCGCGGCCGCGGCCGCCGCCGCGCCAGCTTCAGGGCCAGCTCCACGTTGCCGCGCACCGTCCGCCACGGCAGCAGCGAGGGGTCCTGGAAGGCGACGGCGAGGCCGGCCCGCCGCAGCGTCTCCGCCGGGGGGCGGCCGCCGATCTCGACCGCACCGGAACTGGGCCGCTCCAGCCCCGCGATCAGCCGCAGAAGCGTCGACTTGCCGCATCCCGACGGTCCGACGAACGCCGTCGTCCGTCCCGCCTCGATCCGCAGGTCGATTTCACGCAGAACCTCCACACCGCCGTCAAACCCCTTGGAAAGTCGCGTACATTCCACCTCGGGCGGAGCCCCGGGGCTCATGCACCGTGCACTTCTTCCAGGATCGACCGGTCCCACAGATCCGCCGTCACGTCCCGCCCCAGAAGCGCCAGCGTCTCGATATTCGCCGCGACCGCCTCCTCGGTCCACCAGCCGAAGCCGCGCGCCTCCGTCAGGTCCGAGAACATCAGCGGCACC
The DNA here is from genome assembly GCA_947487205.1 of uncultured Paracoccaceae bacterium. Taxonomy (GTDB): domain Bacteria; phylum Pseudomonadota; class Alphaproteobacteria; order Rhodobacterales; family Rhodobacteraceae; genus Palleronia. Next base: position 23,398 of record CANKVU010000024.1, read on the forward strand.
TGCCGGTCCGCCTGCAGCCGCTGCGTGGCGAGGTCGAGCCCGGCATCGGGGAACCGCGCGACCGTCAGCCGCGCCGCCGCCACCGGGTCCTCGCGGTAGGCCTCCCAGCCCCGCACCTCGCCGGACAGAAGCGCGACCAGCTCGGCGCGCCGTTCGGCCAGGCTCTCCTCGGTCGCGATATAGGTCTGGGAATGGACCGAATAGCCGTGATCGGCCAGCAGCATGGTGACGCTCTCCACCCCCTGCACCGCCATGGCGACGGGCAGATCCGTCTCCCAGCAAAGCAGGCAGTCCACCTCCCCGTTCAGAAGCGGCGCGGCGGAATACTGCGTCGGCACCACCGTGACCGCGCTCGCATCGACATCGTTCAGCCTGCAGAGCGCCTCCAGGACGGGGGTGTTCGCCAGCGCCATGCCGATGCGCTTGCCGGGCAGGTCGCCGGGCGCCGCGACCGGGTTGCCCGGCAGCGAGGCGACGACGAAGGGGTTCTTCTGCATCGCGACCGCCAGGATCTTGAACGGCGCCCCCTGCGCCACCGCCGCGGCGGTGTAATCGGCCGCCGAGATGCCGACGAGGGCGGTGCCCGACACCACCGGCGGCTCGACCGGGGCGTTCGGCCCGCCCTGCAACAGCGTCACGTCCAGCCCCGCCTCCCGCCACCAGCCGCGGTCCTGGGCGATGTAGCTGCCCGCGAACTGCACCGAATGGAGCCAGGACAGCTGCATCCCGATCGCCGCCTGCGCGTGTGCCGGGCGCCCCCGCCCCAGAAGCGGCAGCCCCAGCGCCGCGCCGCCCGCCGCCAGGACGGCCCGCCGCCCGATGATCCCCCGTCCCGCCATGTTCGGCCCTCCCGATATCCATGTGCCCGCGGCCGCCATGCGGGGCCCCGCGTCCAACCGCGCGCCCCGCCCCCGGACCCGGCCGGGACGCCGCCCGTCCATGGCATGACGGGGCTCCCGCCGCGATAACTTCACCGCGAGGCGCCCAATTCGGCAAGCGGCTTTCGCATCTTGCGCTATAACGGGGCCAGTCCGGAAAAGGCGATCCATGCTGCGCCAGGTCTTCATATGCTGTCTCCTCGCCGCCGCGACGCTGGCGGGATGGGTCGTGTTCGTGCCCTCGGCCGCGACGATTCTGGCGCGCACCGGGCTTCCCGACCTCATTGGCGTCGAGATCGACCAGGCGCGGGACGAGGGGGCCGGCGGCCCCGGACGCGGGCCCGCCGCGCCCGCCCGCGTCGTCACCGCCGAGGTCGCCCGCGACACAATGAACGACCGCATCGCGACGATCGGCGACGGGCGGGCCGTCCGCTCCGTCGAGGTCCGGGCCCGCGCCGCCGGCCGCGTGACCGAGGTCGTGCGCGCCCCCGGCGCCCGCGTCGCCCGGGACAGCGTCATCGCCCGGCTCGACGACCGGGCCGAGCGGATCGCGCTGGAGCGGGCGGAAATCGCGCTCGCCGATGCCCGCGACGAACTGGACCGGATCGAGCGCCTGCAATCGAGCGGCATCGCCACCGCCGTCAGCGCCCGCGCCGCCGAGCTGGCCCTGCGCTCGGCCGAGCTCGACCTCAAGGAGGCGCGGATCGACCTCGACGAACGCGAGATCCGGGCGCCGATCGCGGGCTGGCTCGGGTTGAGCGAACTCGACATCGGCGACCGGATCTCCGAGCAGGACGTGCTGGCCACCATCACCGACCGCTCCGAGGTGGTGGTCGAATTCCGCGTGCCCGAACGCGTGATCGGCCAGGTCGCGGTGGGCATGCCGTTCGAGGCGACCCCCCTCGCCCTTCCCGACCTGACCCTGGCGGGCGAGATCAGCGCGATCGATTCCACCGTCGACCGGGCCAGCCGCACGCTCCTGGTCCAGGGCCGTCTCGGCAACGCGGCGGACCGGCTGCGCGCCGGCATGGCCTTCTCGATCGTCCTCGGCCTGCGCGGGGACCCCTATCCCGCGATCGACCCGCTGGCGCTCCAATGGTCGAGCGAGGGCGCCTATGTCTGGGCGGTCGAGGAGGGCCGCGCCGTGCAGGTGCCGGTCGCGATCCGCCAGCGCAACGCCGATGCGATCCTGGTCGACGGGCCGCTGGCCGTCGGCGGCGTCGTGGTGACGGAGGGCGTGCAGGCGCTCCGCGAGGGCGACGCGGTCGAGCTTGCGGGCCCGGCCCCCGCCGCCGCCGGGCCGGACGCGCTGCGCGCCGACGGGGATACCTGAGCGGGTGGCGGCGGCGGACGGCTCCGCGGCCTCGGGCACGGCGCTCTTCGTGCGCCGCCCGATCCTCGCCTTCGTGCTGAACGCGCTCATCGTGATCGCCGGCATCGCCGGCGCCTTCGGGATCGAGGTGCGCGAATTGCCCAATGTCGACCGCCCGGTGATCAGCGTGACGACGGATTTCGACGGCGCCTCCCCCGAGACCGTCGACCAGGAGATCACCGGCCAGATCGAGGGGGCGGCGGGGCGCGTCGCCGGGGTGCGCGCGATCTCGTCCAATTCCCGCTTCGGGCGCAGCCGCGTCACCCTCGAATTCGAGGAGACCGTGGATATCGACGTGGCCGCGACCGACGTGCGCGACGCCGTCGCCCGGCTGGCCAATTCCCTGCCCGACGAGGCCGACGATCCGCGCGTGGTCAAGGCCGATGCCGATGCCCAGCCGATCATCCGCGTCGCCGTGACCTCCCCCGCCCGGTCGCCGCAGGACCTCACCCGGATCGTCGAGGAGCGGGTCGAGGACCGGCTCGTCTCCATCCCCGGCGTCGCCGACCTGCAGATCTACGGCGACCGCCAGCCGATCTTCCGGGTCGATATCGACCAGAAGGACCTGGCCAGCCGCGGTCTCACCCTGGCCGACCTGCGCGAGGCCCTGTCGGACGCCTCCTACAACGCCCCGGCCGGCGAGCTGAGCGGCCTCCGCCAGAGCCTCAACGTCCGCGCCACCGCGACCGTCGCCACGCCGGCGGCGTTCGAGGCGCTCAACATCACCCGCGAGGTGACGGTGGGCGACGTGGCCACCGTGACGCTGGGCCCGGCGCCGGACGAATCGATCCTGCGCGCCAACGGCGAGACCGGCCTGGGCCTCGGCGTTGTGCGGCAGGCGACCAGCAACACGCTGGAGATCTCGGCCGCCGTGCGCGCGCTCGTCGACGAGCTGCAGCGGACGCTGCCCGCTGACGTGAACATCTTCGTCACCTCGGACGACGCCGTGTTCATCAACGGGTCGATCGCGGAGGTGCTCAAGACGCTGGGCCTCGCGATCGTCATCGTCGTCGCGGTGATCTACGTCTTTCTGCGCGACGCGCGGGCGACGATGATCCCGGCCCTGACCATGCCGGTCGCGCTTGTGGGCACCGTTGCCACGCTCTACCTCGTCGGCTTCTCCATCAACATCCTGACGCTCCTGGCGATCGTCCTTGCCACCGGCATGGTCGTCGACGACGCGATCGTGGTGCTCGAGAACATCGTGCGCCGCCGGTCCGAGGGGCTGGGGCCGCGCGCCGCCGCCGTCCTCGGCACGCAGGAGGTCTTCTTCGCCGTCGTCACCACCACCGCCACGCTCGCCGCCGTCTTCGTGCCGCTGTCCTTCCTGCCCGGTCAGGCCGGCGGCCTCTTCCGCGAATTCGGCTTCACCCTGGCGATGGCGGTGCTGCTGTCCTCGGTGGTCGCGCTGACGCTGTGCCCGATGCTGGCGAGCCGCCTCCTGTCGGACCGGTCCGCCGCGCCCGCGGCGGGGCCGGTCGCCCGGCTCGGCGACGGGCTCGCCCGCCTCTACGCCCGGAGCCTGCGGGGCGCGCTCGCGATGCCCCTCGTGATCGTCTTCGCCGCCCTCCTCTTCGCGGCGACGGCCTATCTCGCCGCGGGCTCCATCCGCCAGGAACTGGTCCCGCCCGAGGACCGGGCGGTGGCGCTCCTCTCGGTGACGACGCCGCAGGGGGTGTCGCTCGACTACACGCTGTCCAAGATGCGCGAGATCGAGGCCGTGATCGAGCCGATGCGCCGCTCCGGAGAGGTCACCAACGTGTTCTCCATCGCCGGGCGCGGCGCCGACAATCGCGGCTTCATGGTGATGTCGCTGTCCGACTGGGCCGGGCGCGCGCGCTCCCAGCAGGACATCGTGGACGAGGTCAATGCCGGCCTGTCGCGGATCGTGGGCGTGCGCGCCTACGCGATCCAGCCCAATTCGCTCGGCATCCGCGGCGCCGGACGGGGCCTGACCTTCGCGCTGACCGGCGACAGCTACGCCCAGCTTTCCCAGGCCGCCGAACGGCTGGTCGCCCGGATGGAGGAGATCCCCGCCTTCGGGCAGGTGCGCCTCGAATACGAGACCACGCAGCCGCAGCTCTTCGTGGAGATCGACCGCGCCCGCGCCTCGGATCTGGGCATCGACATCGCCGGGCTGGGCGAGGCGCTCCTGGCGGTGCTCGACGGACGCACCATTGGCTCGGTCTTCGTCGGCGACGAAAGCTACGACATCCAGATGCTTTCCACCGCGGACCCGGTGAACGATCCCGGCGACCTCGAGAACGTGTTCGTCCAGGCCGGCGACGGCACCATGGTCCCGATGTCGAGCTTCGTGACGCTCGAGGAGCGCGCCGTCGCCCCCGAGCTCGACCGCGAGGGCCAGCAGCGCTCGGTCGAAATCTCGGCCGGCCTGACGCCGGAGCTGTCGCTGGGGGCCGCGCTCGACCGGGTCGAAGCCTTGTCGCGGGATATCCTGTCCGAAGAGAACCGCATCGTCCCCCTGGCCGAGGCCGCGAGCCTCGAACAGACCGCCTCCGGCCTGCTGCTCACCTTCGGTTTCGCGATCCTCGTCGTGCTCCTAGTGCTGGCGGCCCAGTTCGAAAGCTTCGTCTCGGCGGTGATCGTGATGGCGACGGTACCGCTGGGGCTGGCCTGCGCCGTCTTCGCGCTCCTCCTGACCGGGCTCAGCCTGAACGTCTACAGCCAGATCGGGCTGGTGATGCTGATCGGGATCATGGCCAAGAACGGCATCCTGATCGTCGAATTCGCCAACCAGCTGCGCGACCGGGGCGCGGACGTGCGGGACGCCATCCTCGACGCCTGCCGCATCCGCCTGCGCCCGGTGATGATGACGATGATCTCGACGGTGCTGGGGGGCGTGCCGCTCATCCTGTCGTCGGGCGCCGGCGCCGAGGCGCGCGAGGCGCTCGGCTGGGTGATCGTGGGCGGGCTGGGGCTCGCCACGCTCTCCACCCTCTACCTGACGCCGGTGGCCTATCTCCTGCTCGCGCGCTTCACCCAGCCCCGCGCGGCCGAGGAGCAGCGGCTGCGCGCCGAACTGGCCGCCGGACCCTCCTGAGCGGCCCCTCCCGCCCGTCGACGCAAGCCGCGCAGGCTTGGCCCCGTCGAGCGACCGCGCGCGGCGGAGGGCCGGCCCGAATCCCGGGCCGAGGCCGATACCGGCCGCGGAGCGGTGGCGATCGCGGCGGGCCGCTTCCCGCGACGAGACGCGGCGCGCCGCGCGCCGCGCGCCCCCGCAACCGTGCCGCCGCGCTCCCGACGCGGCGGCGCGGCAAGCTCACTGGGCCGCGGCGCCCAGGATCTCCTCGACCTGCGCCGCCACGGCCTCGCCCAGCGTCGCGTTGGCCTCGGCGGTGAAGTGGATGCCGTCGATGCCGTCGGTCTCGATCACCGTGCCGGCGTCGAAGAAATGCTCGCCGGCGAGCTCGGCGATCTGGGCATAGGCATCGGCCAGCTGCCCGCTCTTCTCCTGGCTCGCCGCGTCGAAGGCGTCCCGTGCCTCGGCTCCGATCTCGTCGCCCAGCGGCGGCGGGCTGATCAGCAGGACCTGGGGCGCGTCGTACTCGGTGAAGCTCCACGGCATCTCGTGCACCATGTTGATCAGCTCCCCCGCCCCCAGCGCGATCTCGAGCGGGGTGCGCTCCAGGTACGTCTTGGTGTCGTTGGTGCCCAGCATGATGATCACCAGGTCCAGCGGGTCGTGGCTGACCAGCGCCGAGGGAAGGTAATCGGCCCCGTTCAGCCGCGGATCGGTCGGGTCGTCGATATTGGTGGTGCGCCCGCTCAGCCCCTCGACGACGACGGAATATCCCGCCCCCAGCGCCTCCGCCATCGCGGTGGTCCAGCGATCCTCCACCGGATGGCGCGTCGTGGGCGTCACCGGATCGCTCGGCGTCCAGCCCCAGGTCAGGCTGTCCCCGAAGACGAGGATGCTCTGCGGCCGCTCCCCGCCCGCCTCTCCGTCCTGGGCCCAAGCCGGGGCGCCGAGCGCGACCCCCAGCGCCACGATGGCTGCGACATGCTTCATCGAGATCCCTCCCTCCCGGCGCCGGCGCGATGCTGCGCGGCCTCCCTCCGGATGCCCACCCTGCCACAGCCGCGGCGCGCGGCAAGCCTCCGCCGCCCGCTCAGAACGACGGCGGCGTGCAGGCGCTCACCACCTCGCAGACCGTCGACCCGACATTGCGAAAGCGGTGCGGCACGCTGCTGTTGAAGTAATACGCGTCCCCCCGCTCCAGCACGAAGACCTCGTCGCCCACCGTCACCTCCAGCCGGCCGGCGATCACCACCGCGCATTCCTCGCCCTCGTGGCTCAGCCAGCGCCGCCCCGAATCCCGGCCCGGCTCGTAGAATTCGTGCAGCATCTGCAGCATCCGCCCCGGCCGCCGCGCCGCGACCAGGCGGTACGCCACGCCCGGCGCCCCGATATCGAGCAGGTCGTCCCGGCGGAAGACCGGCGAGCGGTCGTCCGGCAGCTCGAACCCGAAGAAGGTCGCCAGGTCCATCGGGACGCCGTCCAGGATCCGCTTCAGCACCGACACCGAGGGCTGCATCGCCATCGCCTCGATCTGGCTGATCGTGCCCGATCCCACCCCCGTCCGGCGGGCCAGCTCGCGCTGGGACAGGCCGTGGGCGCGGCGCACCGCCCGCAGCCGCCGGGCCACCATCGCGTCATGGGCATCGGTCATGGCGGCCCCGCTCTCGCGCTTCGGATCAAAAGCGCAGGATGCCCAAGCCCTTGATCGCGTTCAATCCCCCGCGCGTGCGCGAAGCGGGATGGTGCCCGGCGCCGCGCCCTGCCAGACTCGGGGCCACGGCACCGACGCACAGGAGGCCCGCATGACCCGGCACAAGGCCAACGATTTCTCCAGCTTCTGGATGCCCTTCACGCCCAATCGCGACTTCGCCGCCGATCCGCGCCTGATCGTCGCCGCAGATGGCATGTATTACACCAGCCATGACGGGCGGAAGATCATGGACGCCACCGCCGGGCTCTGGTGCGTCAATGCCGGCCACAACGCCCCGCGCGTGACCGAGGCGGTCAAGCGGCAGGTCGAGACGCTCGACTTCGCGCCGCATTTCAACTTCGGCACCCCCCAGGCCTTCGACCTCGCGACCCGGCTGGCGGGCCTGTTCCCCGCCGGGCTCGACCATGTCTTCTTCACCAATTCCGGCTCGGAATCGGTCGACACGGCGCTCAAGATCGCGCTCCATTACCACCGGATGCGCGGCGACGCGTCCCGCACCCGGCTGATCGGGCGCGAACGCGGCTACCACGGCACCGGCTTCGGCGGCATCTCGGTCGGCGGGATCGTCAACAACCGCAAGCATTTCGGCGGCATGCTGACCGGCGTCGACCACCTGCGCCACACCCACGATCCCGAGCGCAACGCCTTCACCCGGGGTTGCCCCGAACACGGCGCCGACCGCGCCGAGGATCTCGAACGGCTCTGCGCGCTCCACGATCCCTCCACCATTGCCGCGGTGATCGTCGAGCCGATGGCCGGCTCGACCGGGGTGCTGCTGCCGCCCCGGGGCTACCTCGAGCGCCTGCGCGAGATCTGCGACCGGCACGGCATCCTGCTGATCTTCGACGAGGTCATCACCGCCTTCGGACGGCTCGGCCACGCCTCCGCCGCCGAGCATTTCGGCGTCACGCCGGACATCATCACCACCGCCAAGGGGCTGACGAACGGGGTCGTGCCGATGGGCGCGGTGATCGTCGACGAGCGGATCTACGCCTCGGCGATGGAGCGGGCCGACACGCCGATCGAACTTTTCCACGGCTACACCTATTCGGCCCATCCGCTCGCCGTCGCCGCCGCCACCGCCGCGCTCGACACCTATGCGAGCGACGACCTCTTCGCGCGCGCCCGCTCCCTCGCCCCGACATGGGAGGCGGCCGTCCATTCGCTGCGCGGCCTGCCCCACGTGATCGACCTGCGCAATCTGGGCCTCGTCGGCGCGATCGAGCTCGCCCCGCGTCCCGGCGCCCCGGGCAAGCGCGCCTGGGAGGCGATGACCCGCGCCTGGGAGGCCGGCCTCATGCTGCGCGTGACCGGCGACATCATCGCCCTGTCGCCGCCCTTCATCATCTCCGAGGCGGAGATCGAGACGCTGTTCTCCCGCCTCGCCGACATCCTGCGCACCATCGACTGAGGCCCGCCGCGCTCAGGCCCGATCCCCGGCCGCGGGCGGGGGCGCGGCCCCGTCCCGCCGGCACTCGGCCGCGACCAGCCCGTAGAGCCGCAGGGCCGCCGGCGTCAGGTCCAGCGGCGCGCGCGTGATCAGGCCGTAATCGGGAACCTGCATGTCGGTGGCGACCGGCAGCCGCGCCAGCCGGCTGCCGAGCCCGCCCCGCGCGATGAAGAAATCGGCCACCGCCCTGGCCAGCGGCGCGATCGCGTTCGAATCCTGCACCAAGGCCAGCGTGAAGAGCTGCGAGGTCGTGCCCACCACCCGGTCCGGCAGGCGGTGGCCATGGGCCAGCAGGTACGTCTCCGCCGTGCGCCGCAGCAGGCCGCCCGCAGGCTGCATGACCCAGATATGGGACAGGCACTGATCCAGGTCCAGCGGATCGACCCCCACCAGCGGATGATCCTCGCGCACGATCAGCGCCACCGGTTCCGGGCCGATCTCGCGCAGCGCATAGGGACGGGCATCCGCGCCCTCGGGGATCCGCCCGATATAGAAGTCGATCTCCTCGGCGCGCAGCAATTCGCCCAGCTTGTCGGAGGTGTCGATCGTCACGGACGGGTCGATCTCGGGCAGGATGTCGCGCGCCGCGCGGATCGCCGGCAGCAGGATCTCCAATGCGGGGCCGGTCACCGAGCCCACGCGGACATGCCCCCGCACGCCCGACACCACCTGCCCGATCCGCTGCCCGGCCAAGTCGAACCCCCGCAGCGCCGCGCAGGCCTCGTCGGCCAGGATGCGTCCCGCCTCGGTCAGGGTCACGCCGCGGGCATGGCGCTCGTAGAGCGGCGCGCCCACCAGCCCGTCGAGCTGCGCCAGCAGCCGCGAGGCGGCGGGCTGCGTGATCCCCGCCTGCTGCGCGGCGGCCCCGATCCGGCCATGCTCGCGCAGCGCCGCGAGCAGCCGCAATTGCGAGAATTTCAATCCCCGCCGCACCAGGTCCTGACCGGCGATCGTATCCCGCGTCATAGCGATCCAGACATATTGCACGTCGAAAACCGTATTTGACGGTTACGTCGCGATCGCGCAAGGCTTGCGGCGTCATCGCGGCGCCTCATTGCCGCCGTGACGGACCGGCGGACGCAAGATCCGCCAGAGAGGGAGGAGAGAATGAGGTTCACCAGACGCGCCCTCGGCGCGACCGCTTTCGCTGCGACGATGCTGGCCGCTCCGGCCTTCGCCCAGCAAAGCGGCACCGTGGGCATCGCCATGCCGACGAAATCCTCGGCCCGCTGGATCGCCGACGGCGAGAACATGGTCACCCGGTTCCAGGAGGCGGGCTACGCCACCGACCTGCAATACGCCGAGGACGACATCCCCAACCAGCTCGCGCAGATCGAGAACATGATCACCAAGGGCGTCGACGCACTGGTGATCGCGGCCATCGACGGCACCACGCTGACCAACGCGCTGGCGAATGCCGCGGCGCTCGACATCCCCGTCGTCGCCTACGACCGCCTGATCCGCGACAGCGGCGACGTGGATTACTACGCCACGTTCGACAATTTCCAGGTCGGCGTGCAGCAGGCCAACACGCTCGTCCAGGGGCTCGAGGAGCGCTTCCCCGACGCCGACACCTGGAACGTGGAGCTGTTCGGCGGCTCGCCCGACGACAACAACGCCTATTTCTTCTACGACGGCGCGATGTCGGTGCTCCAGCCCCTGATCGACGAGGGGCGGATCACCATCCCCTCGGGGCAGACCGGCATGGACACGGTCGGCACGCTGCGATGGGACGGCTCGGTCGCGCAGGCGCGGATGGACAACCTCCTGTCGGCCAATTACACCGGCGACCGCACGATCCACGGCGTCCTGTCGCCCTATGACGGGCTCTCCATCGGCATCATCTCGTCGCTCAAGGGCCTGGGATACGGCACGGGCGACACCGCGATGCCGATCGTCACCGGCCAGGACGCCGAGATCCCCTCGGTCAAGGCGATCCTGCGGGGCGACCAGTATTCCACGATCTTCAAGGACACCCGCCAGCTGGCCGAGGTGACGGTGGGCATGGTCGATGCCCTCCTCCAGGGCGGCGAGCCCGAGATCAACGATACCGAGACCTACGACAACGGGGTGAAGGTCGTCCCCGCCTACCTGCTCGAGCCACAGCCGGTGACGCAGGAGAACTGGGAGGAGGTCCTCGTCGGGTCCGGCTATTACAGCAAGGACCAGGTCGAGTGACCGTCGGGCGGCGTGCGGGCCCGGCCCCGCGCGCCGCCTGATCCCCGGCCGCGCGCGCGCGATCCCGATCCCCCTGGGGAGGAGAGACATGGCGACCATTCTGGAGATGCGGGGGATCACCAAGGAATTCCCCGGCGTCAAGGCGCTCGACGACGTGAACATGCGCGTCGAGGCCGGCGAGATCCACGCCCTCGTGGGCGAGAACGGCGCCGGCAAGTCGACCCTGATGAAGGTGCTGTCAGGCGTCTATCCGCATGGCAGCTACGACGGCGACATCGTCTACGACGGCGAGGTGGAGCGGTTCCGCGGCATCACCGACAGCGAATCCCGCGGCATCATCATCATCCACCAGGAGCTGGCGCTGATCCCGCTCCTGTCGGTGGCCGAGAACATCTTCCTGGGCAACGAGCGCGCCCGGGGCGGCATCATCGACTGGCACGAGACCGAGGCCCGCGCCGCCGACCTGCTCGCCCGCGTCGGCCTGTCCGAGAACCCCAAGACCCTCGTCGACGATCTGGGCCTGGGCAAGCAGCAACTGGTGGAGATCGCCAAGGCGTTGTCGAAGGACGTGCGGCTGCTGATCCTCGACGAGCCGACCTCCTCGCTCAACGAGCAGGACAGCCAGAAGCTGCTCGACCTGCTGACCGAGTTCCGGTCGCGCGGCATCACCTCGATCCTCATCTCCCACAAGCTGAACGAGATCAGCCGCGTCGCCGACACCATCACCGTGCTGCGCGACGGCGCCACCGTCGCCCGCCTCGACTGCGCCGACGGCATCGACGAGGACGACATCATCCGCGCCATGGTCGGCCGCGCCCTCGACGACCGCTACCCCGACAAGATCGCCCACGCGACCGATGACATCGCGCTGGAGGTGCGCGACTGGACCGTCCACCACCCGGTCCATGCCGACCGCCGGGTGGTGAAGGACGTGTCCTTCACCGTGCGCCGCGGCGAGGTGCTGGGCATCGCCGGGCTGATGGGCGCGGGGCGGACCGAGCTCGCCATGAGTCTCTTCGGCCGCTCCTGGGGCCGTGACATCACCGGCGAGGCGCGGATCAACGGCGCCCCCGTCGACATCTCCACGGTGCGCCGGGCGATCGATGCCGGGCTCGCCTACGCGACCGAGGACCGCAAGAGCTACGGCCTCGTCCTCGGCGACACGGTGCGCCACAACGTGCCCCTCGCCCGGCTCGAGGCCGTGGCCGACGGCATGGTCGTGAACCGCCGGCGCGAGGGCGAGGTGGCCGAACGCTACCGCGAGCGGCTCAACATCAAGTCGCGCAGCATCGACCAGGACACGATGGACCTGTCGGGGGGCAACCAGCAGAAGGTCGTGCTGTCGAAATGGCTCTTCGCCGACCCCGACATCCTGATCCTGGACGAGCCCACCCGCGGCATCGACGTGGGCGCCAAGTTCGAGATCTACACCGTGATCCGCGACCTCGCCGCGCAGGGCAAGGCGATCGTCGTCATCTCCTCCGAGATGCCGGAGCTGCTGGGGATCACCGACCGGCTCTACGTCATGAACGAGGGCCGTTTCGTGGGCGAGATGCCCACCGCCGAGGCCAGCCAGGAACGGATCATGGCCGCCATCATCAGGTCGGGAGAGCGTACCGCATGAGCGACATCATCGACGACACCGCCAGGGCCCCGGCCGGCGAGCAGGCCCGCGCCGGGTGGCGCTTCCTCAAGACGCACCTGCGCGAATACGGCATCCTCTTCGCGCTCATCGCGATCATGGCCTTCTTCCAGATCGCCACCGGCGGCATCCTGCTGCGGCCGGTCAACATCACCAACCTCGTTCTGCAGAACAGCTACATCGTGATCATGGCGATCGGCATGCTGCTGGTGATCGTCTCGGGGCATATCGACCTTTCCGTCGGGTCGGTGCTGGGCTTCATCGGCGCGCTCGCCGCGGTCATGATCGTCCACTGGAACATCCCCTACCCGATCGCGGGCGTGCTCTGCCTCGCCGCCGGCGCCCTCATCGGGATGGCGCAGGGCTTCTGGGTCGCGTATTTCCGCATCCCCTCCTTCATCGTGACGCTGGCGGGCATGCTGGTCTTCAAGGGGCTGACGCTGTGGCTCCTCGCCGGGCAATCCGTGGGCCCCTTCCCGCCGCAATTCCAGCTCATCTCCTCGGGCTTCCTGCCCGACATCTTCGCGGTCGAGGGCATGAACCTGCTGTCGTTCCTGATCGGACTGGCGGTGGCCCTGGGCCTCGTGGCCCTCGCGATCCGCACCCGCCAGTCGCAGGCCCGCGTCGGCCGGCCCGAGGAGCCCTTCGCCTTCTTCGCCGCCAAGACCGCGATCGTCTTCTTCGGCATCGTCTGGATGAGCTGGCTCATGGCCGATTTCCGCGGCCTGCCCAACGTCTTCATCGTCATGGCGCTGCTGATCGCGATCTACGCCTTCGTCACCGGCCGCACCACCGTGGGCCGCCGCATCTACGCCATCGGCGGCAACGAGAAGGCGGCCGCGCTCTCGGGCATCAATTCGCGGCGGCTCGTGTTCCTGACCTTCGCCAACATGGGGATGCTGGCCGCGCTCGCGGGCCTCGTCTTCGCCGCGCGGCTCAACACCGCGACGCCCAAGGCCGGCGCGACGTTCGAGCTGGACGTGATCGCGGCGGTCTTCATCGGCGGCGCCTCGATGGCAGGCGGCGTCGGCACCGTGGTGGGCGCGGTCGTGGGCGCCTTCATCATGGGGGTGATGAACAACGGCATGTCGATCCTCGGCATCGGCATCGACTACCAGCAGGTGATCAAGGGGCTCGTCCTGCTCGCCGCCGTGATCTTCGATGTCGTGAACAAGAAGAAGGGCTGAGCATGATCCCCGCCGCAACCCCTTCCCGCATCCCGGGGCCGGTGCTGTGAGCGCGGGCTTCGCCCCCGCGCCCTGGCCGCGCCGGCTGCGCAGCCAGGACTGGTACGGCGGCACCTCGCGCGACGCGATCTACCACCGCGGCTGGCTCAAGAACCAGGGCCATCCCCACGACCTCTTCGACGGGCGGCCGGTGATCGGCATCCTGAACACCTGGTCCGATCTCAGCCCCTGCAACGGCCACCTGCGCGAGCTGGCCGAGAAGGTGAAGGCGGGCATATGGGAGGCCGGCGGCGTGCCGCTGGAGGTGCCGGTCTTCTCCGCTTCCGAGAACACGTTCCGCCCCACGGCGATGATGTACCGCAACCTCGCCGCCATGGCGGTGGAGGAGACGATGCGCGCCCAGCCGATCGACGGCGCGGTGCTGCTCGTGGGCTGCGACAAGACCACGCCGTCGCTGATGATGGGTGCCGCCTCCACCGACATCCCCTCCATCGTGGTCACCGGCGGGCCGATGCTGAACGGCTGGTTCCGCGGCGAGCGGGTGGGCTCCGGCACCCATCTGTGGCGCTTCTCCGAGGCGGTGAACGCCGGCGGCATGTCGCAGGCGGATTTCCTCGAGGCCGAACAGGCGATGTCGCGCTCCTCGGGCAGCTGCAACACGATGGGCACCGCCTCCACCATGGCCTCCATGGCCGAGGCGCTGGGAATGGCGCTGTCGGGCAATGCCGCGATCCCGGCGGTCGACGCGCGGCGGCGGGTGATGGCGCAGCTCTCGGGCCGGCGCATCGTGCAGATGGTCAAGGACGACCTCGCCCCCTCCCACATCCTGACCCGCGCCGCGTTCGAGAACGCGATCCGCGTCAACGGCGCCATCGGCGGCTCCACCAACGCGGTGATGCACCTGCTGGCCCTGGCCGGCCGGGTCGGCGTCGATCTGACGCTCGCCGACTGGGACCGGCTGGGCCGCGACGTGCCCACGCTCGTGAACCTCATGCCCTCGGGGGAATACCTGATGGAGGAGTTCTTCTATGCCGGCGGCCTGCCGGTGGTGCTGCGGCGGCTGGGCGAGGCCGGGATGCTCCATCGCGACGCGCTCACCGTCTCGGGCGGCCCCCTCTGGGCCGAGGTGAAGGACGCCGCCTGCTGGAACGACGACGTGATCCGCCCCCCCGACCGGGCGCTGACCGCCTCGGGCGGGATCGCGGTCCTGACCGGCAACCTCGCGCCCCGCGGCGCGGTGGTGAAGCCCTCGGCCGCCTCGGCGCACCTGATGCGCCATCGCGGCCGCGCCGTGGTGTTCGAGGACATCGACGATTACAAGGCGCGCATCGCCGACGAGGATCTCGACATCGACGAAACCTGCGTGATGGTGCTGAAGAATTGCGGCCCCCGCGGCTATCCCGGCATGTCCGAGGTCGGCAATATGGGCCTGCCGCCCAAGCTCCTGCGCCGCGGCGTCACCGACATGATCCGCATCTCGGACGCGCGCATGTCGGGCACCGCCTACGGCACGGTCGTCCTCCATGCCGCCCCCGAGGCGGCGGCGGGCGGGCCGATCGCGGTGGTCCGCGACGGCGACGCGATCGAGCTCGACGTGGATGCCCGGCGCCTGCATCTCGACATTTCAGAGGCCGAGCTGGCGGAGCGCCTCGCCCGGTGGCGCCCCCCGGCCGCGGCCCCGGCCAGCGGCTATGCGCGGCTCTTCCACGACCATGTCGAGGGGGCCGAGACCGGCGCCGATTTCGATTTCCTCAAGGGCTGCCGCGGCCGGGAGGTGCCCCGTGACAGCCATTGAGGGCGCGCCCGGTATCGCGCCCCATCCCGCGGCCCCGCGCCGCGCGACCGCCTCGAAGACCCCCAGGGAGGACCTGACGCGCTTTCGGGGACACGACGACCGGGCCGGCCCCGGCCGAACCCGGGCTCCGCCGCGGAACGCCACCGCCGGACCCTATTTCAGGAAGGAGATCTAGACATGAAGAGATTGCTGTTGACGAGCGCCGCCCTCCTCGCGGCGAGCACCACCCTCGCCGCCGCCCAGACGGTCGGCTTTTCCCAGATCGGCTCCGAATCCGGCTGGCGGGCGGCGGAAACGACGCTGACCCGGCAGCAGGCCGAGGAGCGCGGCATCGACCTGCGCTTCTCCGACGCCCAGCAGCGCCAGGAGAACCAGATCGCCGCGATCCGCTCCTTCGTCGCCCAGGGCGTCGACGCGATCCTGCTCGCCCCCGTGGTCGCCACCGGCTGGGACGGCGTGCTGCAGGAGGCGCAGGAGGCCGAGATCCCCGTCGTCCTGCTCGACCGCCAGGTCGACGCGCCCGAGGACATGTACCGCACCGCCGTGGGCTCCGACCTCGTCCACGAGGGCGAGGTCGCCGGCCAGTGGCTGGTGGACGAGGTGGGCGACGCGGAATGCCGCATCGTGGAGCTTCAGGGCACCACCGGGTCGTCCCCGGCGATCGACCGGGCGCAGGGCTTCCGCAACGCCATCGAGGGCCACGACAACATGGAAATCGTGCGCTCCCAGACGGGCGACTTCACCCGCACCGGCGGCAAGGAGGTGATGGAGAGCTTCCTCCAGGCCGAATCGGGCAACGAGATCTGCGCGCTCTACGCCCATAACGACGACATGGCGCTCGGCGCGATCCAGGCGATCCGCGAGGCCGGGATGGATCCGGGCGACGACATCCTCATCGTCTCCATCGACGCCGTCCCCGACATCTTCCGCGCCATGGCCGACGGCGACGCCAACGCCACCGTCGAGCTGACGCCCAACATGGCCGGCCCCGCCTTCGACGCGCTCGAGGCGTACTGGAACGACGGCACCACGCCGCCGAAGTTCATCCAGACGGAATCGACCCTCTACACCCCCGAGGACGATCCGCAGGCCGAATACGAGGCGCGCAAGGATCTCGGATACTGACACCCCCGCACCGGGGCGGCGCCGCCGCCCCGGCCCGTTCGCTGAAGGTAGGCCCGCCCATGCTCCTGTCGGTTCGATCCCTGTCGAAATCCTTCCCCGGCACGAAGGCGCTCGACGATGTCGATTTCACCCTGCGCGCGGGCGAGGTGCACGCGCTCTTGGGCGAGAACGGCGCGGGCAAGTCGACGCTCATCAAGTGCCTGACCGGCGCCTACCGGCGCGACGCGGGCGAGATCGTGCTCGACGGCGCGCCGATCTCGCCCGCCTCCACCTCCGAGGCGCAGGCGCTGGGGATCGGCACCGTCTACCAGGAGGTGAACCTGCTGCCGAACCTCACGGTCGCGCAGAACCTGACCTTCGGGCGCGAGCCGCGGCGCTTCGGCCTCGTCGACGGGCGCGCGCAGCGCCGCATGGCCCAGGAGATGCTGTCGGGCTACGGCCTCGACATCGACGTGGGCCGCGATCTCGGCACCTGCTCGGTGGCCGTGCGCCAGATCGTCGCCATCGCCCGGGCCGTCGCGCTGTCGGGCAAGGTGCTGATCCTCGACGAGCCGACGGCGAGCCTCGACGCGGCCGAGGTGCGGCTGCTCTTCGACGTGGTGCGGGACCTGCGCGCGAAGGGGCTCGGGATCGTGTTCGTGTCGCATTTCCTCGACCAGGTCTTCGACCTGACCGACCGCGTCACCGTTCTCCGGAACGGCCGCCGCGTGGCGACCGAGGTCACGGCCGATCTCGACCGGCTGCGGCTGATCGAGCACATGCTGGGCCACGAGCTTGACGCGGGCAAGTCCGACGCGCCGCGCGACCCCGCCGGCGCGGACGCCGATACCCGGACCGAGCTGCTGCGCTTCCGCGAGCTCGGCCGCCGGGGCGTCGTCGAGCCCTTCGACCTCACCGTCCACCGGGGCGAGGTGATCGGCCTGGCCGGCCTTCTGGGCGCCGGCCGCACCGAGAGCGCCGAGCTGATGTTCGGCGTCCGCACCCCCCAGACCGGGCGGACCACCGATGCCCACGGCCCCGTCTCCCACGCCACCCCGCGCGAGGCGATCGCCGCCGGCTTCGGCTTCGCCCCCGAGGACCGCAAGACCGACGGCATCGTCGCCGACCTCTCGGTGCGCGAGAACATCGTCCTCGCTTTGCAGGCCCGGCGCGGCTGGACCCGGCCGATCCCCCGCGCCGAGCAGGAGCGCCTGGCCGCCGACTACATCCGCCGGCTCGACATCCGCACCTCGGACGCCGAGAAGGCGGTGGGCGACCTCTCGGGCGGCAACCAGCAGAAGGTCGTCCTGGCCCGCTGGCTGGCATGAACCCCCGCTTCCTGATCCTCGACGAGCCGACCCGCGGCATCGACGTGGGCGCCCATGCCGAGATCCTGAAGCTGATCGCGGAGCTGACCGACGGCGGCATGGCGGTGCTCGTCATCTCCTCCGAGCTCGACGAGCTGGTGGCCGTCTCCGACCGGATCGTCGTGGTCCGCGACCGCCGCCACGTCGCCGAGCTGACTGGGCAGGCGCTCGCCCCCGACGCCGTGGTCCGCGCCATCGCCGCGCCCGACCGCGACGGGACGGAGGCCGCGTGATGGCCCGGACCCTGCGCCGCATCGCCCCGCAGATCGCCACGCTGGCCGCGCTGGTCCTGCTCGTGACGCTGGTCTTCCCGCAATTCCTGCACGTCGATTACAGCGGCGGCCGCCTGTCGGGGCCGGTGATCGACGTGCTGAAGCGCGGCGCGCCGGTGGCGCTGCTGGCCGTGGGCATGACGCTGGTGATCGCCACCCGCGGCATCGACCTCAGCGTGGGAACCGTCATGGCGATCACCGGCGCCGCCGCCGCCTGGACGCTCGCCGCCGGCTGGGGATGGGGGGCCGCGATCCTGATGGCGCTCGGGGCGGGGCTGCTCTGCGGGGCCTGGAACGGCTGCCTGGTGGCCGTCATCGGCATCCAGCCCATCGTCGCCACGCTGATCCTGATGACCTCGGGGCGCGGCATCGCCCAGCTCATCACCGAGGGGCGCATCCTGACCTTCCGCGATCCGACCTTCGCCTATCTCGGCACCGGCACGGTCCTGGGCCTGCCGGTGCCGATCCTGATCTGGCTCGCCACCGCGATCGGGGTCGCGGTGCTGATGCGGCGCACGGCGCTGGGGCTGCTGGTCGAATCGATCGGCATCAAACGGCCGGCCTCGGCCCTGGCCGGCGTCAACGCCCGGGTGCTGCTGATCGCGGTCTACATGGCCTCGGGTCTCTGCGCGGCGCTCGCGGGCATCATCGCCACCGCCGACATCCGCGGCGCGGACGCCAACAATGCCGGCCTGTGGCTGGAGCTCGACGCGATCCTCGCGGTGGTCATCGGCGGCAATTCCCTCCTCGGGGGGCGCTTCTCGGTCGCCGCCTCGGTGATCGGCGCGCTGATCATCCACACCATCGATACCGGCATCCTGCTCGCCGGCTTCCCCTCCGAATACAACCTCGTCATCAAGGCGGGCCTTGTGCTGCTGATCCTCGTGGTCCAGTCGCCCAACCTCGCCGCGCATTGGAGCCTCGTGCGCGCCGGAATCCGCGCCCGGCGCGAGCCGCGTCCTGCCGCCAGCCCGGGACCGCGGCCATGAGCGTCAATCCCCGCCTCTACCCGCTCCTCGCGACGATCGGCATCTTCTGCGTCGCCTACGCGATCTGCTGGATGCAGTTCCCCGCCATGCTGTCGACGCGGGTGGTGGGCAACCTCCTGACCGACAACGCCTATCTGGGCATCGTCGCGGTCGGCATGACGATCGTCATCCTGTCGGGGGGGATCGATCTGTCGGTGGGATCGGTGATCGCCTTCTCCGGCGTCTTCATCGCCGTCCTGCTGCGCGACACCGCGCTGCATCCGCTGGTCGTGTTCGCGCTCCTGCTGGGCGTGACCACCGCCTTCGGCGCGGCGATGGGCTGGATCATCCACGCCTTCGGGGTGCCGGCCTTCATCGTCACGCTGGCGGGCATGTTCCTGGCCCGCGGCGCCGCCTACATGCTGACGATCGATTCGGTGCCGATCGCGCATCCCTTCTTCGAGGCGCTGCAATCGGCCTATTGGCTGATGCCCGGCAAGGGCCGGCTGACGCTCATCGCGGTGGTGATGCTGCTGGCGGTCGCCGCCGGCGCCGTCCTGGCCCACCGCACCCGGTTCGGGGCCGGGGTCTTCGCGCTCGGCGGCGGCGTGCAGACCGCGCGGCTGATGGGCGTGCGCGTCGGCGCGACCACGGTCGGCATCTACGCCGTCTCGGGCTTCACGGCCGGGCTCTCCGGCATCGTCTTCTCGATCTATACCGGCTCGGGCTACCCGCTCGCCACCGTGGGCACCGAGCTGACGGCCATCGCCGCGGTGGTGATCGGCGGCACGATCCTGACCGGGGGCGCGGGCTATGTCGCGGGCACCCTCTTCGGGGTGCTGATCATGGGCCTGATCCAGACCTACATCGTCTTCGACGGCAGCCTGTCGAGCTGGTGGACCAAGATCGTCATCGGCCTGCTGCTGCTCCTCTTCATCCTCCTGCAGAAGGGCCTCCTGCGCCTGACCGCCGCGCGGGCCTGACCGGCCCCGCGCGCCCCACCCCAACCGAAGGCACACCAGAGCCATGCCAGACAGCTACACGATCGGTCTCGATTACGGGACCAACTCGGTCCGGGCGCTCGTCGTGCGCGTCTCGGACGGCGCCGCGATGGGCACCGGGATCGCGGACTACCCCTCCGGCGACCAGGGCATCCTGCTCGACGCGACCGACCACAACCTCGCGCGGCAGAACCCGGCCGATTACCTCGACGGGCTCGAGGCGGCCGTCGCCGCGGCCCTGGCCGAGGCCGCCGGCGATCCCGGCTTCGCGGCGTCGCGCTTGGTCGGCATCGGCGTCGATTCCACCGGCTCCTGCCCGATCCCGGTCGATGCGGGCAACGTGCCGCTGGCCTTCGACGCGCGCTTCTCGGACGATCTCGCGGCGCAATGCTGGCTCTGGAAGGACCATACCAGCATCGCCGAGGCCGAGGAGATCACCCGCACCGCGCGGCGGATGCGTCCCGATTACCTGGGCATCTGCGGCGGCACCTATTCCTCGGAATGGTTCTGGGCCAAGATCTGGCATTGCCTCAAGGTCGCGCCGGACGTGTTCGACGCCGCCGCCTCGTGGGTGGAGCTGGCCGATTGGGTGCCCTCGGTCCTGGCCGGCGCCGACACGCCCGCGCGCGTCGTGCGCGGCGTCTGCGCCGCCGGGCACAAGGCGCTCTACAACCCGGCCTGGGGCGGCTTGCCGGATGCCGAATTCCTCGCCGCCCTCGATCCCGCGCTGGCCGACCTGCGCGGCCGGCTCTACGACACCGCCCACGATCTCGACACGCCGGCGGGGGCGCTCTGCACCGAGTGGGCCGAACGGCTCGGCCTGCCGGAGGGGATCGCCATCGCCATCGGCGCCTTCGACAACCATTACGGCTCCATCGGCTGCGGCATCGAGGAGGGCGTGCTGGTCAAGGTCATCGGCACCTCCACCTGCGATTGCGCGGTGGTCGCCCCGGCCAACAATCCCGGCACGATCCCGGGCGTGTGCGGCATCGTCGAGGGCTCGATCCTGCCGGGCTTCTACGGGATCGAGGCCGGTCAATCGGCGGTCGGCGACATCTTCCGCTGGTGGGCCGAGGGCATCTGCGAGGGCGACGCCGACCTCCATGCCCGGCTGACGGAGGAAGCCGCCGCGCTCGCCCCCGGGCAATCCGGCCTCCTGGCGCTCGACTGGAACAACGGCAACCGCACGATCCTGGTCGACCAGCGCCTGACCGGCCTGCTCGTCGGCCAGACCCTGCACACCACCCGGGCCGAGATCTACCGCGCCCTGGTGGAGGCGACCGCCTTCGGGGCCCGCGCGATCCTGGAGCGCCTGCGCGAGAACGGCACCCGCATCGACGCCATCATCTGCGCCGGCGGCATCGCCGAGAAGAACCCGATGCTGATGGAGATCTATGCCGACGTGCTGCAGACGCCGCTCCTCGTCTCGACCTCGAAACAGGCCTGCGCCCAGGGGGCCGCGATCGGCGCGGCCCATGCCGCCGGCGCGCATCCCGACCTCGATTCCGCCATCGCGGCGATGACGGGCCTGCGCGACATCCGCTACGAGGCCGATCCCGCCCGCGCGGCGGTCTACGACGACCTCTACGCCCTCTACCGGCAGCTTCACGACGCCTTCGGCGGGCTCGAGGCCTCCGCCGACCTCACGGGGGTGATGAAGCGCCTGCTCGACCTCAAGACAGACACACGCGCCAAGGAGATCCAGGCATGATCGGACTGAAACCCATGAAGGTCTGGCTGGTGGTGGGCACCCAGCCGCTCTACGGACCCGAGATCTTCGCCGAGGTGCAGTCCCATTCGGACGAGATCGCGGCCACCCTCACCGCAGCCGGCCTCGCGGCCGAGGTGGTGTCGCGCCCGATCTGCACCTCGGCCGAGGACGCCGCGGCGACCTGCGCCGCGGCCGACGCCGACCCCGAATGCGGCGGCGTGATCCTGTGGATGCACACCTTCTCGCCCTCGAAGATGTGGATCCGCGGCCTGTCGCGCCTGCGGACGCCGATGCTGCACCTGCACACGCAATTCCATCGCGCCCTGCCCTGGGACGCGATCGACATGGATTACATGAACCTCCACCAATCCGCCCATGGCGACCGGGAGGCGGGGTTCCTCCACACCCGTCTCCGGATGGGCCGCAAGGTGGTGTCCGGCCACTGGTCCGACGCGGGCGTGCAGGCGCGCATCGACGCCTGGATGCGCGCCGCGCGCGCCTGGCACGACTGGCAGGGGGGCGTCGTCGTCCGCTTCGGCGACAACATGCGCCAGGTGGGCGTGACCGACGGCGACCGCGTCGGCGCCGAGATCGCCTTCGGCTTCACGATCGACACCTACGGCGTGGGCGATCTCGCCGCGCGGATGGCCGAGGTGCCCGATCGGGACGTGGACGCGCTCGCCGAGGCCTATTCCGAAAGCTACGACCTCGCCCCCGCCCTGCGCCCCGGCGGCGACCGGCGCGACGCCCTCCTGGACGCCGCGCGGCAAGAGCTCGGCATGTCCGCCTTCCTGCGCGACCGGGGCGCCATGGCGCTGTCGCACACCTTCGAGGACCTGCACGGGCTGAACCAGCTGCCCGGCCTCGCCCCCCAGCGGCTGATGGCCGAGGGCTACGGATTCGCCGGCGAGGGCGACTGGCGCACCGCGGCGCTGGTGCGCGCGCTCAAGGTCATGGGCCATGGCCTGACCGGCGCCACCTCCTTCATGGAGGATTACACCTACGACCTGACCGAGGGCCAGGAGGCGGTGCTCGGCGCCCACATGCTGGAGGTCTGCCCCTCCATCGCCCGCGACCGCCCGCGGATGGAGGTCCACCCGCTCGGCATCGGCGGCAAGTCCGACCCCGTGCGGCTGGTCTTCGACGCGCGGCGGGGGGCGGCGCTCAACGCCTCGCTGGTCGATCTCGGCGGCCGCTTCCGGCTCGTCGTCAACGAGGTGGAGGCGATCGACCATCCCGACCTGCCGAACCTGCCGGTGGCGCGCACGGTCTGGCGCTGCGCGCCCGACTTCGCCACCGCCACCGCCGCCTGGATCCATGCCGGCGGCGCGCACCACACCGCCTTCAGCCACGACGTGACCACGGAGATGCTGGACGATTTCGCCACCATCGCCGGGATCGAGATGTGCCGGATCGGCGCGGGCACCGAGCTCGACCGCTTCCGCCAGGATCTCCGCGTCAACGAGGTCTACTGGCACATCGCGAAGGGATACGCGTCGTGAAGCTGGACGAATTGCGGCGCCAGGCCTTCGAGGCCAACCTCGCCCTGCCCGCCGCCGGGCTCATCAACCTGACCTTCGGCAACGCCTCGGCGATCGACCGGGACGCCGGGGTTTTCGCGATCAAGCCCTCGGGCGTGGCCTACGACGCGATGCGGCCCGACGACATGGTGGTGGTCGACCTGGACGGAAAGATCGTGGCGGGGGATCTGCGCCCCTCCTCCGACACGCCGACCCATCGCCGGCTGTTCCTCGCCTTCGAGGCGATCGGCGGCGTCGTCCACACCCATTCCACGGCCGCGACCGCCTTCGCGCAGGCCGGCCGGCCGATCCCGATCCTCGGCACCACCCATGCCGATTACTTCGACGGCGACGTGCCCGTCACGCGCAAGATGACGCCCGGGGAGATCGCCGGGCAGTACGAATGGGACACCGGCAGCGTCATCGTCGAGCGGCTGTCGGGGCACGATCCGCTGCACATGCCCGGCATCCTCGTCAACCGCCACGCCCCCTTCACCTGGAGCGAGAGCGCCGCCCGGGCCGTGGACACCG
The DNA here is from genome assembly GCA_947487205.1 of uncultured Paracoccaceae bacterium. Lineage (GTDB taxonomy): Bacteria > Pseudomonadota > Alphaproteobacteria > Rhodobacterales > Rhodobacteraceae > Palleronia. Next base: position 47,125 of record CANKVU010000024.1, read on the forward strand.
CCGTGGCGCTCGAATGCGTGGCCGAGATGGCGCTGCGCTCCCTCGCCCTCGCCCCCGACCTGGCCCCGATCGAGCCCGAGCTCCTGGACCGGCACTTCACGCGCAAGCACGGCGCCGGGGCCTATTACGGCCAGCCGGGCTGAGCGCCGGCCCGCATCCCGCATGGACAAGCGCAGCCGTTCGGCGAATGCTTCCCCCGACCATCCCCCGGAGGCTGCGCCCATGATCACCGCTCGACCCGTCCGCCGATCCCGCCTCGCCCTGCCGATCCTCGCCGCCGGCCTCTGGGCCGCCGCCCCGGCGGCCGAGGCGAGCTACGCCTATTACGTCGGCCGCGACCTCACCGAGGACGGCAGCGTCCTTCTGGGCGGAACCGGCGAGGAGGTATCCAGCCACTGGCTCGAGATCGTGCCCGCCGCCGACCACCCCGAGGGGACCACGATCAGCGTCGGCGTCACCGCCGACGCCTCGATCCCCGGCGAGCTGATCGAGATCCCGCAGGTCCCGCACACCTTCCGCTACATGCAGATGGCCTATTCCGACTACGAGGGCTTCCCCGCGCCGCTCACGAATGGCGGCGTCAACGAACACCAGGTCGCGGTCCGCGACGTCTGGGCGCCGTCCCGCGACGAGCTGGTCGAGATGACGCCCGAACCCCAGCGCGGCCTGCAATATTCCGACCTCGCCCGCCTGGTGATGGAGCGCGCCACCACCGCCCGAGAGGGGGTGGAGCTCATCGGCGAGCTGATCGCCCGGCACGGCTACGCGACCTATGGCGGCAACACCCACCTCATCGCCGACCCGCAGGAGGGATGGGTGGTCTGGGAATTCGCCGGCGGCCAGGGCCTCTGGGTGGCCGAGCGCCTGGGCCCGGACGACGTGCGCGTCCTCTACCCGGGCGGCATCGGCGAGGTGCCGACGGATATCGAGGGGAGCGAGGACTTCCTCGCCTCCGACAATTTCTTCTCCTTCGCCGAGGAGCAGGGCTGGTACGATCCCGATGCCGGCGCGCCCTTCGACGCCCACGCGGTCTATGGCCGCCAGAGCGTCGACGATTTCCGCGATCCCGGCATCAAGCTGATGTCGCCCGCCGCGATGGAGGAGGCGACCCGCGCCATGGCCCCGGTGAGCGAGGCCGACCTGATGGAGCGGGTCCGCGACCCGCGCGTGGTCGACGACGACGCGGGCTACGGCCAGGTGGTCGGCCTCCACGCCGATCTCGCCGACCCGGACCTGATCCGCATGTGGAACGCCCCCACCGGATCGGTCGCGGCGCCCTTCAACGTCTGGTGGCTGGGCGTGACCGAGGTGCCGATGGAATACGGCCAGCACCGCTACCTGACCAAGGACGCCGCCGCGACGTTCCTGCATCCCGACTTCCAGGGCCAGGAGGCGACGGAGTTCGCCGGCCGCGTCTTCAAGCGGGTGATGTATTACGCCTGCTCGGCCCCCGACACCCTGCTTCCGCCCGTCACCCGCCTTCTGACCGGGTTCGAGGCGGAGACCCGCGCCGACCTGGACTGGGTCGAGCCGACCGCGCAGGCGATGATCGCGGCGCAGGATCGGCAGGCGGCCCGCGACCTTCTCACCTATTACGCCACCAGCCGGGCGATGGACGCGCTCGACCTCGGCGGCGCCATGGTCGAGGGGCTCGACGCCTATACCCGCCTCGTCACCGGGCAGGCCCGCCCCGAGGGGGACGCGATCAACGCCACCGGCCCCACGGTCAACTGCCTCGCCGACGGCGATCCCGACATGCCCGCCGAATAGATCGGCGCGCGAGGTTGCCGAAAGCCGGTTTGACCTTCGCCGGACCCTCGATCAAAGTCCGCGCGATCTCGACCGGGAGGAGGATGTGATGTTCCGACGCGACCTGATGGGCGGCCTCGCCGCCCTCACCCTGACAGCCGCCGCCGCCCAGGCGGCGCCCGAGGATTTCGCCGACATGGACCCGGTATCCCTGCGGCTCGCCCATGTCGTGAACGAGGAGGACGGCTTCCACCTCGCCGCCGAGCGCTTCCGCGACCTGGTGGACGAGCGCACCGGCGGCAAGATCTCGGTCGAGATCGTGCCGAATGCCCAGCTCGGCGACGAGCGGACCCTGCTCGAGGGGATGCAGATCGGCTCCATCGACATGGGCGTGATCACCAACGGGCCGGTGTCGAACTTCCTCGAGGACATCGCGGTGTTCGAGCTGCCGTTCCTCTTCCCCTCGCGCGAGGCCGCCTACGAGGTCCTCGACGGCGAGGTCGGCCAGGAGCTGCTCGACCGGCTGGAGGAGGTCAACCTCAAGGGCCTCGCCTATGCCGAGCGGGGCTTCCGCAACCTCACCAACAGCCAGACGCCGGTCGCCACCCCCGCCGACATGGAGGGGCTGCGGATCCGGGTGATGGAGAACCCGGTCTACATCGACACGTTCCGCGCGCTCGGGGCCAACGCCGTGCCCATGGCCTGGACCGAGGCGCTGACCGCCATGCAGCAGGACACGATCGACGGGCAGGAGAACCCCGTGAACGTGGTCCATTCCTTCGGCCTCGACGAGACGCAGGATTACATGACCATGACCCGGCACACCTACGCGCCGGCGCTCTTCGTCATGGGGATGCCGGCCTGGAACAAGGTGCCCGAGGAAGCCCACGAGGTGCTGGTGCAATCGGCCCGCGACGCCGCCGCCTTCGAGCGCGAGGAGAACGCCCGCATGGAGGCCGAGCAGCTGGCCGAGCTGGAAGAGCGCGGCATGGAGATCGACACCGATCCCGACCTCGCCGCCTTCCGCGAGCAGGTGGCGCCCGTCTACGAGGAATACGGCGAGCGCTTCGGCGATTACCTGGACCGCATCCGCGCCCAGATCGACTGACATGGGCCGCCTCGCCACGGCCCTCGACGCCGCGATCCGGGCGGTCCTGCGCCCGGTCGTCTTCGCCGCGATGGCCGCGCTCGTCGCGGTCATCACGTTGCAGATCGTGACGCGCGTCTTCTTCACCGCCACTGGCTGGACCGAGGAGGTGGCGCGCTTCCTGCTGGTCTGGCTCACCTTCCTCGGCGCCACCCTGGCGCTGGCCGAGGGGCGCCACATCGCCGTCACTGTCCTGGTGGACCGCCTGCCCGCCCCGCCCCGCCGCGCGCTCGTCGTCGCCGGCCACCTGGCCGCGGCCGCGTTCCTGGCCGCGCTGGCCTGGATCGCCTGGCGCTACACGAGCATGCAGGGCACGCAGGTCTCGGCCGCCCTGCGGGTGCCGATGATCTGGGTCTATGCCGTCATCCCCGCGACCTGCGCCCTCATGGCGGTGTCGAGCCTGTTGTCCGCGCTCGCGCCGGGATCGCGATGACCCTCGTCCTCTTCGGCATCTTCGGGATCCTGCTCGCGATCGGCGTGCCCGTCGCCATCGCCATCGGTGCGGGCACCCTCGTCGCGATCTGGACCGGCGGCACCCCCCTTCTGGTGGTGCCCCAGCAGATGTTCGCCGGCATCGACAGCTTCGCGCTCGTCGCCGTGCCGATGTTCATCCTGGCCGGCGACATCATGGCCGCGGGACGGATCAGCGAACGTCTCGTGGCGCTGGCCGACACGCTGGTGGGCGCGCTCCGGGGCGGCCTGTCGGTGGTCTCGATCCTGGCGGCGATGTTCTTCGCGGCGATCTCGGGCTCGGGGGCGGCCACCACCGCCGCGGTCAGCGCCAGCCTCGTGCCGCAGCTCCGCGCCAAGGGCTACGCGCCCGCCTCCGCGGCGAGCCTCATCGCCGCCGGCGGCACGATCGGCGTCGTCATCCCGCCCTCGGTGCCGATGATCCTCTATGCCGTCATCGCGCGCGAATCGGTGTCGGAGCTGTTCCTCGCCGGCATCCTGCCCGGCCTCGCCATGGGCGGCGGCCTGATCGCGGTGGCGCTCTGGCAGGGTTACGCGCGCGCCTATCCCCGCGGCGAGCCGTTCTCGCCCCGCACCGTCGCGCGAAGCTTCGTCTCGGCCTTCTGGGGGCTGATGACGCCGGTCATCATCCTCGGCGGCATCTTCTCGGGCATCTTCACCCCGAGCGAGGCCGCGGTGGTCGCCGTCGACTACGCCATCCTCGTCTCGCTCTTCGTCCACCGCGACCTGACCCTGCGCGACATCTACCGGCTGACGATCCGCGCCGGCGTCACGACCGCCGTCGTCATGTTCGTCATCGCCACCTCCGCGGCGCTGTCCTGGGCCCTCTCGAACGCCCAGGTGCCCCGCGCCATCGCCGAGGGCGTGCTGTCGCTGTCGCAGGACCCGGTCGTCGTCATGGCCCTGATCCTGCTGGTCATCCTGGCCACCGGCATCGTGATCGAGACCGCCTCGGCGCTCATCATCCTGACCCCGATCCTCTTGCCCCTGGCACTGCAGATCGGGATCGACCCGGTCCATTTCGGCATCGTCCTCGTGGTGGGGCTCGCCATCGGCATGGTCACCCCGCCGGTGGCGATCAACCTCTATGTCGCGGCCTCGGTGACCGGCATCGGGCTGGAGCGGATCGCCCGTGCCGTGGTGCCCTACCTGATCACCCTCGTCGCGGTGCTGCTCGCCATCGCCTACGCACCGCTCCTCGCCGGCGCAGGGGCGCCCTCAACACTTCCTTAGAGAAGCCCGGCGATGCTGCCCCATGGCAGTTTCAATCCGGGCGACAACCGTGCATCATGCGAGGGCCGGCAAGAACGAAACGAGTTTTGCGCGCGGGCGGATCGCGCCGCGCGGCCCTGCCGCCGCCGCCATCCTGCTCGCCCTCGCGCTCTGGACGGCCGCCGCCGCCGCCGAGCCGGGGCGGTGCCAGGTCCTCGACGACCTCACCCGGACGGCCGGCTCCGTCGCCGACGCGGTCCAGACGCCCTCCGCCGCCACCGACTGGAAGACCGTGACGCGCGCCGCGGACGAGCTCGACCGCCTCGGGGCCGAGGCCACGCGCCTCTTCGGCGAAGGCTCGCCCGTGACCCGCGCGCTCCGCAAGATCCGCGCGCAGACCCGCGCCGCGCTGCTCCTCACCTCGGCGGGTGCGCTCGACCAGGCCCGCGCCATCCTCGATTCCCCCCAATACGGCGAGATGGTGCGCTATCTCGGCGGCATCGACGCGTCGCGCAGCTGTGCGGGCGAGGGCGCCGGCGGCGCGCCCGAGCCCGCCCCCCCGCTCACCGACGGCGACCGCACCGGCGACCGCTTCGCCGAGGCCCCCGGCACCAGGGCCGCGGGCCTGCCCCGCCAGGTCGACGGCGCCGGTACGGACGATACCTCCCGCCCCCTCATCCTCCTCCAGGGGCTCGCCGTCGCGGCGCTGGGGCTGCTCGGCCTCTATGCCGTGACCGCCCGCTGCCGCGCCGCCGAGCCCGAGGACGGCTCGGACTTCGCCAGCCTGCGCGCCTTCGAGCGGTTCGACATCGACCTGCCCTGCTTCGTCGATTTCGGCGAGGGCGAGCTTCTGGGGACGCGCTGCCGCGATGTCAGTCAGTCCGGGCTGGCCATCGTCTCGTCGCAGCGCTACCGCCACGGCCGGGCGGCCATCCTCCACGTGGCGAGCGTCGCGATCCCCTGCTCCGTTGCCTGGAGCGGCCGGCGGACCACCGGCTTCAAATTCGACGAGACGCTCGAGGAACGGGCCCTGGCCCGGATCCTGAAGGAGAACGAGAGCGCCGAGCCCGTCCGTCCCGCCGCCGAATTGCCGGGCGATCCCGACCGGGCCGGCCAGCCCGCCTGACCCGGCCCCCCGATTCGCCCGGGACCGGATTCGCCTGCACCCGCAGGGCGTCATGCGTCCAGAAAATTCGCGCGGCTCCTCGCCGTCTTTCGGCCGGAAATTGCTGCTCCGCGGCGTGCTGACGTTGCGTCCCGGGCAGCCCCGCACCGTGCAACCGGCCCGCGACCTCCCTGCAACCCGTTGTTCTCGCCGAGAAGTCCGGAATGCGGCGCGGTTCCTCACCAAAGGTTAAAAATTCCCTTTGATTTGACCGTCCATAGGCTAAATACTCGGAGTGTCACGGCACGGTGTCTTTCCGACGTGCACAATCGTGCTTGTGCTCCGGATCGTGCTTACGGCTCGAGTACAAGTAACTCTGTTTTGAGGGGATAAAATGTATACCAAGCTCTTGGGTTCGGCGGCCGCTGCGAGCGTGACCCTGTTCGCGCTGCCCGCTCTCGCCCTGACCACCCTGACCATCGACAATTTCGACGGCAACCAGCGTGTGACGGATGTTCCGGGTACCGGGAACGTCAACATGAGCCAGGCGGCCGATGACGGCATCATCGGCGGCTTCCGTGACCTCAGCGTCATGAACACCGTCTCCGGCGGCGACTCGACCGACGCGACCGAACTGCGCGTCACCCCGATCGCCGGCGAAGGCGCTCTGACCTTCTCCAACATCCGTGGCGCTCGCGGCGAAGGCACCATCACCTATGATGGCAACGACGACCCGACCACGCTCGACACGGCGGGCCTCGGCGGCATCAACTTCCTGATCGGCGACAACCCGCGCTTCTTCTTCGACGTGCCGCCGAACGGGTTCGACAACGACGCCAACGCGTTCTTCTCGGCCGATGTCTACGACACGAGCGGTAACCGGGTCTCGTACCGCGAGAACCTGTCGGCCGGGTTCAGCCCCTTCCTGGCGTTCGACCAGCTGACGGGCGATGCCGGGTTCGACTTCGGTAGCGTTGGTGCGCTGCGATTCATGATCAGCACCACCGACACCGAGGACAACATCGACGGTCAGATCAACGGCATCGAGATCCAGGCCGACGACGTGGCCCCGATCCCGCTTCCGGCCTCGGGCGTGCTGCTGCTCGCCGGCCTCGGCGGCTTCGGCGCCCTGCGTCGCTTCCGCAAGGCCTGATCGCCTTCGGATCGGCCGGTTTCTCCGGCCGATCCCCGGATACGAGAAGGGGCCGCGAGCATCCGCTCGCGGCCCCTTTTCACGTCTGTTCCGGACGGGCCCGGTGGGCGGGGGGCTCAGGCGCCCTCCCGCAGCACACCCTTCTCGCCTGCGCGCAGCACCGAGCGATCCCGCGCGACGTGGTCCGCGAATTCCGCGATCTCCGCGTCCGTGATGTCGCGGCCGTACCATTGCGGCGCCGCCGGATCGAACCCGTGCTCGTCGGCCAGCTTCGAGATATGGTCCGCGTCCTCGACCGGTAGCCGCGATCCGATGCTGAAATCGCGCTCCTCCCGCGCCAGCGCCAGCAGCATCGTCTCGCCCAGGCATCCCCAGCACAGGTCGGTCGGCAGCGTCTGGAACGCCCCCAGATCGACGCCGAACGGCGGCGCCACCAGCCCGCCGTCGAAGACGAGCGCCCGGTTCGACGGGATCTCCGCCCGCGCGACGTTCGGCGGCCGCGCGATGTCGCAGACCAGCGTGCCGGGCCGGAGCGCCAGCGGGTCGATCACCGCCGTCTCCGAGCTCGTGGCGACGAACACGATGTCGGCCTGGGCCAGCGCCGCGTCGATCGGGGTCTTCCAGTTGACCGGCGCCGGGGACCCGGCGGCCTGCGCCGCGGCGGTGAAGCGCTGCGCCAGGCCCTTCAGCTCGCGGTTCGCGCCGACGCCGACGCGCCGCTTCATCCGCTCCACGGCGGCGCCCAGTTCGCCTTGCTCCGCGATCGTGTCCGCCGACCGCGACAGCAGCGTGTCATAGACCTCGTCGGCCACCCGCGACAGCAGGCTGGGGCTGAACGGGTTGGCGGCGTTGCCCACCAGGTTCAGCCGACCCACCCGGCGCCCGAGCATCAGCGCGGCGAGCCGCCCGATCGCGCCAGAGGCGCCGATCACGGCCACGTTCGCCGTCTCCAGCGGGCGATCGACGCGCGCCGCCATCTGCTCCACCGCCTTGACCGCGGAGACCGTGGTCAGCGTGTTGCCGCTGGTGATCGGCACGCCGCGCCCGGTGGCCGAATCGCCGCCGCGGGTCACGATCGAGGTGAAGGCGCCCAGCCCCACGCGGGACGCGTCGTTGCGCCCCGCCAGGTCGACGGCATCCTGGATCATCCCGACGGCGGCGCCGCGCCCGCCGCCCCGCATGTCGCCGGGCAGCATGGGCACCGACATGATCCAGCCCTCGGCATCGGCGCCGGATTTCGACGTGACCTTCGGCATGCGATGGGCAAAGCCCGGGCCGAACCGCTTGATCCATTCGCGCAGGTTGGCGAATTCCGCGTCGGTGAACTGCCTAAACGACGGGTCGGAGCGATAGATGTCCTCTTCCTCGGTATAGTGGATGAGGAAGCCGAACCGCCCCGGCTCGGCCGCGACGGGGGCCGGCGCGGCCGCCTCGGGGGCCGGGCGCAGGTCGTCCTCGTCCTCGGGGAGCGGCTTGGCGACCAGGTGGCGCACCATCGCGTAATAGTCGCGCCGGTCGATGATGTCGCAGACCGCGTCGAGCGCCGCCAGCGCCCGGTCGATCTCCTCCCGCCCGGCGATCAGGGTCGGCTGCAGGCGCAGCACGTGCGTCTCGTTGAAGAGCGGCGCGGTCAGGACGCCCTGCACGTTCATCAGGTAGGAGCTGACGAGCGGCGTCACGCCGCCGTTCAGGCTCGAAAAGGCCATGACGGCCGAATCGCGCCGCCCGTCGAAGGGCAGGAATTCCAGCCCCACCATGTAGCCGCGGCCGCGCACCTCGCGGATCACCTCGGGATAGCGCTGCCGCAGTGCCTCCAGCCCGGCCATCAGGTAGGCGCCGTTCTCGGCCACCTGGCGCACCAGCGCCTGGTCGTCGTCGAGCAGCATGTCGAGCGTCGCCAGCGCCACCCGGCAGGCCAGGTTGTTGTTCGCGAAGGTGGAGGAATGCAGCCGGCCGAACCGGTCGTCCCAGGCCGAGGGGCGCGCGATGCAGGCCCCGATCGGCACCATCCCGCCGCCGAGCGCCTTCGACAGCAGCAGCATGTCGGGCACCTCGGCCCCGTCGGAACAGGCGAACAGCTTGCCGGTCCGGCCCAGCCCGGTCTGGATCTCGTCGAGGATCGTCAACACGCCGTGCTCGCGGCACAGCGCGATCACCGCGTCGATATAGCCTTCGGGCGGTGTCACGACGCCGCCCTCGCCCTGGATCGGCTCGACGATGAACGCCGCGATGCGGCCGGTATCGGCCTCCAGCCGGTCGCGCAGCGCCTCCAGGTCGCCGTAGGGCACGTGGTCGAAGCCGGGCGCGGGCGCGGCGAAGCCTTCCTGGTAAAGCGGCTTGCCCGTCGCCGACAGGGCGCCCAGCGTCTTGCCGTGGAACCCGTTCCGGGTCGCCAGGATACCGCTCCGGCCGGTGCGCATGCGCGCCAGCTTGATCGCCGCCTCGACCGTCTCGGCGCCGCTATTGGCGAAGGTGGTGATCCCCAGATCGCCGGGCGTGACCTCCGCCAGCCGCGCGGCCAGGCGTTCGGCCTCGACTGGGCGCAGCGGCTGCACGAGCGAGGGCAGCTGCTCGGCCTGAGCCGCATTCAGCGCCGCCCAGATCTGCGGCGGATTGTGCCCGAAGGGCAGCGCGCCGTACTGGGCGAGGAAATCGAGATATTCGCGTCCCTCCTCGTCGAAGAGACGGAACCCGGAGGCGCGAACCATCTTCGCCTCGAGCGCGAAGGTCCGCAACAGATCTGCACGAGCTGGATTTAGAGCCGCCATGATATGTCCCATGATGCGAGGAAAGTCCCTGCTTTCGGATGGTCGAGACCGGTGTTTCCCCGAGGTAAGCGGCTTTTATTAAAATTTTCTTCGCGCGCTTGCCCAGGATTCGACACCGACGATCCCGCTACCCCCGCCCGCGCGGGAACTGCTCTCCCGCGCCTGACGTTATCGCCTGGACCGCTCGGGACTGTCTGTCCCCCAGCGCGCGATGGCGCAACGACCGGGCGCGATTTGCCCCGATCTCGGCGAAGCTTCGCGTGGTGACACCGGGTTGCAGCAAGAATCTGCCGGAACGTCAGCTTCGCTGCTGCGACTTTTGACCCCCCGGCGCCAATGTGCTGGCGAGTGTCGCCCCCGACCTGCGCGCATGAGGCGAGGGTCGCGCGCCCGCGCCGACTCGGCCCGGACCAGGGGCGTCGTGATCCATCAGCGCCCGCGCCCTCTTGGCGGGGATGCGCGCCCACCGCCACCGATTCGTCCGGCGGCGGGGTTCGCGGCGCCGCGGCACCACCCCGATGCCACCCCGATCTTGACAACATCGTCCCGGCCCGCTCCAGACGGGGGGCGGTCTCCGCGATCCACGCCAGCCCAGACGGATTTTTTTACCCGCGTGAGCATCGTCTTCATCACCACCGTCGTCGCGGCGCTGTTTCTCGCCATCGGCGTGGCCGAGCCGGCGGCGGCACGCCTGCGCCTGCCCTACAGCGTGATGCTGGCGCTCCTGGGCACGCTGATCGGCATCGGCGCCGGCTTCTTTCTCGCCACCGAACTGACCGACGCGCTCAACCCGGTGGCCGAGGCGATCCTGGGCCTGCCGATCCGGTCCAACGTCTTCCTCTACGTGTTCCTGCCGACGCTCCTGTTCCAGGCGGCGCTGGGGGTGAACATCCGGCGGATGCTCGACGATTGGGTGCCGATCCTGGTCCTGGCGGTGATCGCGGTCCTGTTCTCGACCTTCGCCGTGGGCGCGGCGCTCGAATGGGCGAGCGGCCTGCCGCTCGCCGCCTGCCTGCTGGTGGGGGCCATCGTCTCCACCACCGACCCCTCCGCCGTGGTCGGGATCTTCCGGTCGATCTCGGCGCCGCGCCGGCTGGTCCGGATCATCGAGGGCGAGAGCCTGCTGAACGACGCCGCCGCCATCGCCCTCTTCGGCCTCTTCATCGGCTTCGTCAGCCGGGGCGTGCCCGACCCGGGGCTCGGCGACGCGATCGGCCGCTTCCCGGTCCTGGTCGCGGGCGGGATTCTCACCGGCTGGATCTCGGGCCGTGTCGCGGTCGGGCTGATGATGGTCAGCCGCCGGTTCGAACTGGCGACGATCACCATCTCGGTGTCGCTGCCCTACCTCGCCTATATCGGCGCCGAACAGATCGTCGGCGCCTCGGGCGTCATCGCCGTCGTGGCGGCGGGGGTGACGCTGAACCTCGCCGGGCCGGGGCGGCTGACGCCGTCGGTCTGGAACAACCTGCGCGATGTCTGGACGCTCCTGGCGCATTGGGCGGGGGCGCTCCTGTTCATCATCGCCGCGCTGCTCATCCCCCGCCTCCTGCAGGAGCTTCGCCTGACCGACCTCGCCCTGATCGGCGTCGTCACCACCGCCGCGCTGGCGGCGCGCGCGGTGATCCTCTACGGCCTGCTGCCGCTCCTGGCCCGCGCGCGGCTCTCGCCGGTGGTCGAACGGCCCTACCGCACCGCCATCCTCTGGGGCGGGCTGCGCGGCGCGGTGACGCTCGCCCTGGCGCTCGCGGTGACCGAAAGCCGCCTCGTCCCGATGGAGGTCAAGCGCCTCGTCGGCATCCTGGCCACCGGCTTCACCCTCTTCACGCTGATCGTCCAGGGCACGACGCTGCGCTGGGTGATCGAGCGGCTCGGCCTGGCCGAGCTCTCGCCGCTCGACGCCGCGCTCTCCAAGCAGGTCATCGCGATCTCGCTCCAGACCGTCCGCGAGGAGGTGGCCGAGGCGACCGAAACCTACGATCTCGGCCACGAGGTCGTCCGCTCCGAGGCCAAGCAGTTCGGCGAACGGCTGGAATCGGCGGTGAAGGCGGCCGAGGATGCCTCCGAGATCCTGGAGCGCGACCGCGTGACGCTCGGCCTCCTGGCGCTCGCGGGGGCCGAGCGCGAGCTGATCCTGGAGCGCATCCGCGACCGCCTGATCTCGTCGCGCCGCTCCGAGCAGGCGCTGGCCGACGCCGACCGCATGATCGAGGCGACGCGCACGCATGGGCGGCACGGCTATCGCCGCGCGGCGCGCGCCAGCACCGCCTATTCCCGCGGCTTCTTCGCCGCGGTCTTTCTGCACCGGCGGCTGCGGATCTCGTCCCCGCTCGCCCACCGCACCGCCAACCGGTTCGAGCGGCTGCTGCTGCAGCGGCTGATCCTGCAGGACCTCGAAGGGTTCACCGGCAGCCGCATCCGCCGCATCCACGGACGCCGCGTGGCCGAGATCCTGACCGAACTGCTCGAACGCCGCAAGGAGGCGGTCGATTCGGCCATGGAGGGGCTGCGCCTGCAATATCCGGGCTATGCCGAGAAGCTCGAGCGACGCTTCATCCGCCGCACCGCGCTGCGCCTCGAGGAGCGCGAATACGAGGCCATGCGCGAGGACGGGCTGATCGGCGCCGAACTGCACCAGTCGCTCCTGCGCGACCTCGCCCGCCGCCGCGCCGAGGCCGAGAAGCGCCCGCCCCTCGACATGGCCGTCCAGCGCTCCGAGGTCGTGCGGCAATTCCCCCTTTTCAAGGACATGGACCCGAAGGCGCTGCGGCGCCTCGAACGCGCGCTCGTCACCCGCTACGCCAATGCCGGCGAGGTCATCGTGCCGCGCGACGGGCGAACGGGCGGCGTCTACTTCATCGCCTCCGGCGCGGTGGAGCTGCGGGCCGCCGGCCAGACCTGGCGCCTCGGCCGGGGCGAGATGTTCGGCCACCTGGCGCTGCTCCTGCGGACCGCGCGGCGCACCGAGGTGACCGCCATCGCCCCCTCGACCTTCCTGCTTCTCGACGAGCGGGTCTATCTGCGCCTGGTGGCCGAGCATCCCTCGATCCAGAACGCGGCGCGCGACAGCGCGCTCCGGCGCGGCATCGCCCCCGAACGGCTCGACCTGAAGGCCTGAACGGCCGCTCTCCACACGCGATGCGCGCAGAAGGGTTGCATTTCGCGTGCCGCTCCGCATCCTCGGGCGGGGGACAGGATCAAGCGATGACACGCGACAAGCTCGGCATGGCGCTGGAGGCAATTCGCAGCGCGGCACTCGATCCACGCGCCTGGCCGCGCGTGCAATCCACTACCGAAGTGCTGTTCGACGCGACCGGTTCCCAGCTCGCCGTCGTGGACCACGAGGACGGCAACCGCTTCACCAGCCGCACCTCGGTCATTCCCGAGATCGACCGGGACATGGCCAGGATGGCTCCCACCTCGGAACCGGTCCAATGGTCGGCCGAGCGTCCGCATTGGCGCCGCTTCGTGGATTACGACTATATCGACGAGGCCGGCATGCGCAGAAGCGCGTTCTACGCCAACAATGCCCGCTACGACGTGACCTACCGAATGGGCCTGCGCCTGATCGACCAGCCGCGCAAGTCCACCGCCATCGTGTGGTTCTGGCCGCGCAGCGCCGGCCATGTCCAGGCGCTCCAGATCCGCCTGCTGGAGGCGATCCGCCAGCCGCTCATGGTCGCCGCGGGCATCGCCGAGATGGCCGCCAGCGACGTCTCCCGCCACGGCGACATACTCGAGGGTCTCTCCGCGCCCGCCCTGCTGGCGCTGCCGGACGGAACCTTCCTCGCCGCCAACGGCCCGGGAAACGCCGCGCTCGTGGCGCGCGACGGGATCGAGCTGGAGGATGGCCGCGTGGTGGCCTGCTGGCGGCGGGGGCGTGCGGCCCTCGCGCGGATCCTGGCCGATGCGCCGCGGGACCCCGATCCGAGCCAGCCGCGGCCCGCCCATGCGATCCTGCCCCGTCCCGGCATGCACAGGCCGGCCGTCTTCGCCGCGATGCCGCTCGCCCGGCGGCACCATTTCGTGCACGGCACCGACACGATCGTTCTCCTGGTGATGACGAACGCCGCGACCACGGCGCAAGCGCTGCCCGTGGGCGTGCAGATCCCCTGAGCCGAACGCCAGGCCCGGTCGGGCCGGTCAGCGGACCGAGATCTCGACGCGCTGGCTCTCGCCCTCGGACCCGGGAATGCGGAGGAAATACTGTCCCGGCTTGATGGCGATGAACTCGATCTCCATCGTGCCGGCCTGGTCGAACTCAACCGATTCGAGGCCGAAGGGACGCACTTCCAGCCCGTTGATGACGACCTCGTTCACCCAGATGTTGCGAAAGAACCCCGACCCTTCCAGCGCCAGCTCGGCCGATCCGTCGGCCTCGATCTCCAGCTCGTAGAGCTTGCCGGATTCGAGCTCGATCGCCCCCTCCGCGACGGGCTGCCCCGAGGCGAGCGTCAGCGTCGGCAGCTCCTCGCCCTGGTTCTCGTTCGACAGGATCCCGGCGAAGCCGAAATCGTGGGCCTGCGCGGCGGGCGCGGCGGCCAGGGCCGCCAGCGCGGCGAGCGTGCCGAAAACATGTCTCACGGGGATCGTCCCTTTCGTCTTGCCGTCCTGTAACGCGCCGCCCCGGCCCCTTGCGACGGGGGGCGCGCCGCGCGCATCGCCTCTGGTGGCGATCAGGTTAGCGCGCGGTCGGGGCGAAGGCCAGTTGCCAACTCCGCCCCGGCCATGCCCCGATCCCGGCACGGCGCCCCCCCGACTTTCAACCTTTTCTTGAAACAGCCTCGCGACCGGGCCCGTTTCCTCCGGGCGCCGTTTCCGCTCCTGTGGTCCCGGCACGTCCCGACCGGCCAGGAGGGCCGCATGACAGACCGCTTCGCCGTCCCGCCCCCCGCACCGCCCGGACACGGGCTGCCCGTCCGCGCGGCAGGTCGCGGCGCGATGCCCAACGGATCGGCAGCCGGCCCCCGCCTCCCGGCGCCCCGGCGCGGTCCCGCCGGGACACGGGCCCGCATCCGCGTCCATGCTGGCCGCCGATGCCAGCCGAACCGCGAGGGCGCCGGGATGACACGATCTCCTTGCCGGATGGGGGCTCCCTGCCGGATGGGGGCGCGGCGCCGCGCGGGGCCGGGCCGTGGCTGACCCCCTCGCCGCCTTCCTCGACCGCCACGGCGCGGTCGTGCGGGTCCGGATCCTGCGGGTGCGCGGCTCCTCCCCCCGCGCGGCGGGGACCGAGATGGCCGTGGCGCGGGACGCGGTCCACGGCACGATCGGCGGCGGGCAGTTCGAATACATGGCGATCGACGCGGCCCGGGCGCTGATCGCCTCGGGCGGCGTCTCGCGGCTTCTCGACATCCCCCTCGGCCCCGAGATCGGGCAATGCTGCGGCGGACGGGTGGAGGTCGCGCTCGACCTCATGGACCGCGCGCACCGCGCCGCGGCGCTCGACCGCGCCGCCGCCGAGCGGATGGCCCGGCCCGCGATCGTGGTCCTCGGCGCCGGCCATGTGGGCCGCGCGCTGGCCGGCTGCCTCGCGCTCCTGCCGGTCCGGACGCGGCTCGTCGACCAGCGCGCGGGCGAACTCGCCCGGGCGACGCCCGCCGTCTCGCGGTGCCACACCCCCCTGCCCGAGGCCGAGATCCGCGCCGCGCCGCCCGGCGCGGCCTTCATCGTGCTGACGCATGACCACGCGCTCGACTTCCTGCTGGCGGCCGAGGCCCTGTCGCGCCCCGACGCCGCCTATGTCGGGCTCATCGGCTCGGCCACGAAGCGCGCCCGCTTCCGTGCCTGGGCGGCGCGCGCCCATCCCGGCCTCGACACCGCCCGGCTGACCTGCCCGATCGGCGCGGCGGGGGGCGCGGACAAGCGCCCCGAGGTCATCGCCGCCTTCGCCGCGGCCGAGATCATGGCCGCCCTCGCCCCCGCGCCCGCCCCGGCGGCGGCTCCCCGCATCTGAGGTCCGGGCCCCCGCGCGGGGGCGGCCCGGCCGCACGGACATCGGAGGTTTCGCGGACATGTCACCGACCGCCTACAGCTACCGCCCCGTCTCCCGGGGCGATTACAGCGCCTTCTGGGCGCTCTTCACGGACAACCTCGTCAACCTGATGGTGCTCTCGGGCATCTGCCAGTTCGTGTTCCAGATGCCGCCGGACATCGTCTACGGCCGCATCGTGCCGGGTGCGGCCGTCGCGATCCTGGCCGGGATCGCGGTCTATGCGTGGCTCGCGCGGCGCACCGCCCGCCGGCGCGGTCAGGACATGACCGCGCTGCCCTACGGCATCTCCACCCCGGTGATGTTCGTCTATCTCTTCGGCGTGATCGGGCCGATCTACTGGGCGACCGAGGACGCGCTGCTGGCCTGGCAGGTGGGCATCGCCGCGGGCTTCGTCGGCGGCATCGTCGCCGCCCTCGGGGCCCTCATCGGCCCGGTCCTCAAGCGGGTGACGCCCCGGGCGGGAATGCTGGGCACGCTTTGCGGCATCGCGCTGGTCTTCATCGGCGCCGTCCCCCTGGCCGAAGTGTTCGAGAACCCGGTGATCGGCTTCTCGGCCATGGTCATCATCCTGTGGGGGCTGGTCGGGCGGTTCCGCCTGCCGCTGAACGTGCCCGCGGGCCTGCTGGCGATCGGGGTCGGCACCGTCGCCGCGATCCTGGCGGGCCAGTCGAGCTTCGATGCGACGGGCACGGGGCTCTACCTCCCCGTGCCCTATCTCGGCGACATGGCCGCGGGGCTGTCCTACCTCGCGGCCAACCCGGACCTGCTCCTGGTCCTGGTGCCGGTGCAGATCTACAACTTCATCGAGACGATGAACAACGTCGAGAGCGCCGAGGCCGCGGGCGACCCCTATCCGGTGGGCCTGTGCCAGCTGACCGACGGGGCCGGCACGATGATCGGCGCCGTCTTCGGCTCGCCCTTTCCCACCACCGTCTATATCGGCCATCCCGCCTACAAGCAGATGGGCGCGCGGTCGGGCTACATCCTGGGCGTGGGCGCGGTGGTGGCGGTCTCGGCGCTCTTCGGGCTGCTGGCGCTCTTCAACAACCTCATTCCCATCGCCGCGGCCGCGCCGATCCTCGTCTTCGTCGCGATCAGCCTGATCGCCAACACCGCCCGCAGCGTCCGCCCCGAGCACATGGCGGCGGTGGCCATCGCCATCCTGCCGCATGTCTCCGCGTTCCTTGTGACGAAATGGGGCTCGCTCCTCAACGCCCTGCGCGAGACGGGCGCGCGGGACCTTCCCGAACTGGGCGATCCCGCCCTGACCGCCGCCCTCCTGCAGGAGGGGGCGCATTACACCGGCCACCTGGCGCTGTCGCAGGGGGCGATCATCACCGGGCTCGTCTGGGGCGCGATCGTGGCGGGCGTGATCGACGGGCGGTTCCGCAACGCCGCAGGCTTCGCCCTGGCCGCCGGCGCGATGAGCGCGGTGGGCATCGTCCACGCGCCCGGCCTGCAGGCGCCCCGCCTCGACGGCATCACCGCGGGCTACCTCATCGCGGCGCTGTTCCTCTTCCTCTATCCGCGGCTCGCGGGCGGGCCGGTGCGGCAGGCCCCCGAGGACGAGGGGGCGCCGACGGCCTCGGGCGCACCGGCCGAATGACCGTCCGCCCCTAACCTCCGGCGGCGCGGTACCAGGTGGCGATGGCGGCGCGCTCCACGGGGGTCATGTGGCTGACATTGCCGGGCGGCATGGCGTGGGTGACGCCCGCCTGCAGGTAGATCCGCCGCGCCTCC
>CANKVU010000025.1 GCA_947487205.1 uncultured Paracoccaceae bacterium
CCCAGGCATCCGCCTTGGCGCCGAGACCCGTCATGCACTAAGACTGAAACCGGACCACCCGATTGGGGCAGGCCAGCAGGGCAACATGCTCGCGATCGAGGGCGCCCCCATGTTGCGCATGCGCCCGGCATTGACAGCGAGGAGAAAGTCCACTCCGCCCCGTGCGGCCGTCTGAGCACTGATCCCGCTTCCGATCGCTGCACCGATCAAGAGACCAGCTTTGCGCCGCAGGCTTGGCGGGCCGACGGAATCTTCGGATCCATACAGGCCGGACATGCGGTCGGCGGTCATGACCCAGTAATAGATTGCCGGCAGTGAGAGATCTACAAGCCTGAGCGGAGGTATCCGCCCTGAGCGCGTCGCGCATCGGTCAAGCGTTCAAGTGAGATCTTCCATTCACGCGGGTTTCGTGGCTGCGGGAGCCCGCGATGGACTCGGACCGAACATCCCATCCTTCTCGCGTAGTGGGTAGATACGAGCGGCCCGGCCGGCGAGTTGTTCCGTTCGGCCGCCTCGCAGGGATCACGGCTCGGATACGCTGTCCGGCGCATCTGCTTTCGGCGTCGCTCCGTAAGTACCGTTCCTCCCGGAAGACTTCTCGGCGGCACACGCTTCGGCGTTCGCGTCCGCCTTCACCTCTGCGGCCGCCTCGACGGTGCGGGCCTCTTCCGCGTCCGCGTCGGTGTTCACGTCATCGGTGATCGGCATCGTTGCACATCGCTGACGACAGAGGATCCACTTCGTGGCTTCAGGCGGTTACCCGGCGATGTGAAGCACGGCGCCTTTTCAAGGAAGGATCGGGTGTTTTTCGAGAAGGCGGTCATGAATTCCGTCAAGGACATCCGCCATGCGGCCGCCTGAACGGGTTCTTCGAAATAAAGAGGGCGGGGTTCACCGCCCGCAAGGGCATCGACGGTGGTTCGGACCTTGTCGGGAAGGGCCAAGATGCCCCGCAAGAACGCCCTCCACGAGCGCGGGTGGCAAAGGTCGGATTGTAACCGGACAGCCCGCGGCTTCGGCCCGAGATCGTCGGGCCGAACACGCAAGCGGAGCCGCGGGCGCGAGAATAATCCGGTGCCTTCGATATGGAGTGGTTTTCCATGACCCGGCGCAGGCCCCGTGCCCATCTGGCGGGGGGCTGGCACAGACATGCACCACGCGGCCGAGAGCGAGGCGGGGGCAGTTCACGCCGTCGCTGCCAGTCTGGCGACGCAGGAGACAAGACCCTCAAGGTCATTCCGTCGCAGGAAATCAACAAGAGACCGGCCGGTGTGCTTGAGGGCGCCCACCGATCGGAACGAGACGCAGGTCCGCGCGCTGTTCAGGCGTGACGCGCCGGGATTGGGCATTAGCACTCGGCTCTCGGGGGGAGATCAGCACCATGACGAACCAGTATTACTTTTCCGCAGGCGCCGAAGAGGCGCGGCGCACCGCGCCCGTAATGGCCCGGGCGGCGGCGATCGGAACCGTCGCGAGCCTCGCCGTTCATGGCGCGCTCGCCATCCTGGGGCGCGCGGCCGGGCGCAGCGCCGTGGCGCCGATCAATGCGACCAGCCACATCGTTCACGGCCCTCGTGCGGGTTCGGTCGATCGGGTCGATCTCTCGCACACGGCCACCGGCGTCGCGATCAACCATGGGGCATCGATCTTCTGGGCGCTCCCGCTGGCCTGGTGGGTCACGAGGGACCGGAGCCGGTCTGCGAGTGAGATCGTGCGGGCCGCGGCCGTGACCGGAGCGGTTGCCGGTTGTGTCGATTATGGCTTGTTGCCGCGTCGCCTTTCGCCGGGATGGCACCATGCGCTTCCGGCGAGATCCGTGGCAGGCGCCTTCGGCGCGATGGCGGCCGGCTTGGCGCTTGGAGCAGTGCTGACGCGCGCCGGAGAAGTCTCGGGCCGCGGAACCTCGAAATGGTTTGCCGGTGAGCCGCGCAGGCGAGATGGTGCACTGCCTGGCACACATCCGGCATTCCCGCAGGATGGCGCTTACACCATATCCTGATATATCCGATATTACAGACGAATATCAATTACTTATAATAGAATCCCGCCACCCCGGCCGCGATCCGGGCGGCGCGGCGGGCCGTGATTCAACGGGGGCCGGCGGGTCCGCCTGGCCTCGTGCGGCGGGTCGTCGCCGAGGGCGGCCCTAGATGCCGAGATAGGCCCGCCTGACCCGGTCGTCGCCGCGCAGCGCCTCGGCCGTGCCGTCGAGGACCATGCGTCCGTTCTCGAGCACGTAGGCGCGGTCGGCGATGTCGAGCACCTGCTTGACGTTCTGCTCGACGAGCAGGATCGGCATGCCCGTATCCGCGACCTTGCGGATCGCCCGCATGGCCTCCTTCACCACGATCGGGGCGAGGCCGAGGCTGGGCTCGTCCATCAGCAGCATCCGCGGCCGCAGCATCAGGCCGCGCGCGATCGCCACCATCTGCTGCTGGCCGCCCGACAGCTCGGCCGCGCGGGCGGCCGAGAAGCGCGCGAGGTCGGGAAACAGCGCCTCGACCTCGGCCAGCGTCTCCTCCCGCCGCGCCCGGGCGCCGGGCAGCGTCGCGCCAAGGAGGAGGTTGTCGCGGACCGTCATCTCGCCGAAGAGCTGTCGCCCCATGGGGACATGGGCCAGGCCGCGGCGGGCCATGCGGTGCGGGCGGCCGCCGACGACCGGAGCGCCGTCGAAGCGGATCTCGCCCTTCTGCTGGCCGATCATGCCGGAGACGGCGCGCAGGATCGTGGACTTGCCGCTGCCGTTGCCCCCGACGAGGCCGACGAGCTCGCCCGGGTGGACCGTCAGGGACGCCCCGTGAACGACCGTCAGCGCGCCGTAGCCCAGATCCACGCGGCGGACATCGAGGATCGGTTCCCCCATCATTCGGTCCCCAGATAGGCTTCGATCACCGCCGGATCGGATGTCACCGCGTCGGGCCGGCCCTCGGCGATCACCGCGCCGGAGGCGAGCACCACGACGTGGTCGGCCAGCTGCATCACCGCCTCGAGGATGTGCTCCACGAGCACGATCGCCATGCCCTCGTCCGAGAGGGTGCGGAGGAAGGCGATCATCTCGGCCAGGGCCGGCGGGTTCAGCCCCGCCATGACCTCGTCGAGGAACAGGATCCGGGGCTCCAGCGCCAGCGCCTTGGCCAGTTCGAGGCGCCGCCGCCGCGCCAGGTTGAGGTCGGAGGCGGGCTGGTCGGCGCGGTCGGCCAGGCCGACCCGCTCCAGCGCCGAGCGGGCGAGCGCCTCGGCCTCGGCCCGGCGGGGATGGCGCAGGAAGGCGGGGACCAGCACGTTCCGGAGCACGCTCAGATCCTCGAACGGGCGCTCGGTCTGGAAGGTCCGCGCCATGCCGAGGCGCGTGCGCTCGAACGGCGGCAGGGCGGTCACGTCGCGGCCGTCGAGTTCCACCCGCCCCGCCCCGGGGCGCACGAACCCCGTCAGCGCGTCGAAGCAGGTCGTCTTGCCGGCGCCGTTCGGCCCGATGAGCGCGACCACCTCGCCCTCGCCGACGCGGAGATCCACCGCGTCCACCGCCGTCAGCCCGCCGAACCGGACCGTCAGCTCACTCGCTCTGAGCAGATCGGGCATACCGCCTCCGTGCGATGCGGCGGGTCAGCTCGGCCACGAGGCCGCGGGGGAAGAACAGCACCACGATCAGGATGAGGATCCCGTAGATCAGCAGGTTGGCCTGCGCGAAGGCGGTGCGGAAGACCTCTCCCGCGCCGACGAGCAGCACCGCCCCCGCCGCGGGTCCGAACACCGTGCCGCGTCCGCCGATGATCGCGGTCAGGGCGATCTGAACCGACAGGAACAGGTAGAACATCACGTGCGGCTCGAGATAGGACAGGAAGATGCCGTAGATCCCGCCGCCCACGGCCGTGAGCGCGCCCGACAGCATGAAGGCGTGCAGCTTCGTCGCCGTCGGGTCGATCCCGGCGGCCATCGCCGAATTCTCGTCCTCGCGCACGGCGCGCATCCGGTAGCCGAACCGGCGCTCTGACAGGATCGCCACGAGCGCGATCGTGCCGAGCGCGAAGGCGAGCGCCATCCAGTACTGGGCCTCGCGGGAGAACAGGTCGATCCCGAACGGCTCCGGCAGGGTCGAGATGAACACGCCGATCGCCCCGCCGGTGAGCCAGTCCTCGTTGATCGCCACCATCCTCAGGATCTCGGCCACGGCGATGGTCGAGAGGGTGAAGTAGGGCCCCGCCAGGGAGAAGGTCAGCCGCCCCCAGCACCAGGCCAGCGCCGCGGCCAGCGCCGCGGCCGCCGGGAGGGTGAACCAGGGCGCGATGCCCAGCTCGACCTGCCCAAGGGCCACGACATAGGCGCCGAGGCCCACGAAGGCCGCGTGGCCGAGGCTGACCTGTCCGCACCAGCCGCCGGCGATGTCCCAGGCGGTGGCCCACCCGGCGAAAAGGAGCACCGTCACCGCCACGGACAGCATGCCGGGCATGGCGAAGGGATAGACGAGACCCGCCACCGCGAGGCCGGCGAAGATGATCCAGATGCGGGTCATGCGCGCTTCGTGGTCCGTCCGAACAGCCCTTCGGGCCGGAGAAGGAGGATCGCGAGGAACACGACCAGGCCATAGGCGTCGCGGTATTCGGAGGCGAGGTAGGCGGTGCCCAGAACCTCGACGATGCCCAGGATGAGGCCCCCCGCGATCGCCGCCCAGACGTTTCCGAGCCCCCCCAGCACGGTCACCACGAAGGCCTTGAGGGTGAAGATCGGGCCGAGGCTGGTCGGGTTGGCGAAGAGCAGCGGGATCAGGGCGACCCCGGCGATCACCGCCATCGACGTTCCCAGGCCGAAGACGAGGGAATGGATGCGGCGGGTGTCGATACCGACCAGCTCCGCGCCCAGGCGGTTGGAGGCGGTCGCCTTCACCGCCCGCCCGGTCTCGGTCCGTGACAGGAACAGCCAGAGCGCCGTGATCGCCGCGAGCGTCAGGACGCCGGCCGCCAGCAGGACGACCGACACCCGCACGGGCCCCAGCGCGATGGTGGTGGCGGCATAGGACACGTTGACCGATTCCGGCTCCGGCCCCCAGATCAGGAGCAGACAATTGCCGATGATGAGCGACAGGCCCAGCGTCGCCAGCAGCGTCGTCTCGGGCGGCGCCTCGACGAGCCGCGACAGCACGAACCGCTCGATCAAGACGCCCCCGAGGAACGCCGCCGGGACCGCGACGATCAACGCGGCATAGGGATCCCAGCCGATCGCCGCGTTGAAGGCCACGGCCCCGTACATGCCGAGCACGGTGAAGTCGCCATGCGCGAAGTTGATCGTCCGCATGACCCCGAAGACCAGCGTCAGGCCGATCCCGATCAGCGCGTAGACGCCCCCGATCAGGACCCCGTTCGAGACGTTCTGCAGAAAGGCGGTCGTGTCCAATGGGCTCTCCCCGTTCTCCGATCCGGCCGGGGGGCGGTCCGCCCCCCGGAGAGGCGGCGCCTCAGCGCTCGGACCAGGCGGGGACGGGGAAGCGCGGATCGCCCGCGCTCAGTTCTTCGGGGAAGACGGTGACGTGCTCGCCGTCCTGGATCTGCAGGATCAGGTCCTGGATCGGGTTCTGGTTCTGGAAGCCGTCGTAATCCTCGAACGTGACGCCGGTGACGGGCGTCTGGAAGTCCGAGATCCCGTCCAGCGCCTCGCGGACATCGGCCCGGTCGGTCGATCCCGCCTGGCGCAGCGCCTCGGCCGCGACCATCAGCGCGAGGTACCCTTCGGCCTCGTAGAACGAGGGCTCGGCCCCGGACTGGGCCTTCAACCGCTCGTAGAGGTCCTGCGTGCCCTCGTATTGCACGTCCTTCGACCAATCGACGGCGGTCACGACGTATTCCGACAAGTCCCCCGTCTGCTCGATGTAAGCGGGGAGCGCCGCGGCGGTGTCGATGGCGATGATGCTGGCCGACAGGCCGACCTCGGCCATCTGGCGGATGATGGCGATGCCGTCGTCGGCGTAGTTGACGAGGAACAGGATGTCGGGATCGGCGGAGAGGAAGTTGTTCAGGATCGGGCGGAAGTCGCTGACGCCCTGGTCGTAGGAATCGTCGGCCACGACCTCGTAGCCGCGTTCCTCGGCCTCGCTCCGCGCGATCTCGGCCAAAGCGGTGGGAAAGGCGCTGTTGCCGTAGAGCATGCCGACGCTCTGCAGCTCGGCATCGGGATGCGCCTCGCGCATGGCGTCGAAATAGTCGAAATAGGTCTGGCCGATGATGGTGGTGTTGTGCTTGGCGCGGAACACCCATTCCGACCCCGGCTTGGTGATCGCGTCGTCGGCGCTGCCCAGCACCACCAGCGGCACCTCGCGCCGGTCGGCGATCTGGGCCATCGGCCCGGTGATCGAGGAGGCGTAGGAGCCCAGCACCAGCGGCACGTCCATGCCGCCCAGCTCCTCCAGCGAGGTGATCGCGTTGCGCGCCTCGGAGGCGTCGTCGCGGACGACCAGGCTGAGGGGCTCTCCGTCGATGCCGCCGGCGCCGTTGATCTCGTCGAGCGCCACCTGCATCCCGTCGCGATACCGCTCGCCGAAGGTCGCGAAGGCCCCGGACAGGGAATTCACGACGCCGATGCTGATCTCGGCCTGCGCGGCAGGGGCCACCAGACCGGCGGCCATGGCCGCGGCCGTCGTGACGGTCGTCATCGCTTTCATGATTGTCGTCTCGCTGCTGGAAGTCCGGCTTGTCCACCGGTTAGGAGGAATAGGAGCAAGTGTCCGGGGGAATGTCAAACCCGGGCCGCAGAACCACGAGAGGCCCCGCGATGACGACCCTTCCCCCCGATCCGCTCGCCCACGGGATGGCCAGCTTCGCGCGGGCCCTCCGGGCGGGCGCGACCTCGGCGCGCGCCGCGACCGAGGCCTATCTGGCGCGAATCGCGGCCCTCGACCCCACCCTGGGCGCGTACCGCCACGTGGCCGCGACCGCGGCGCTGGAGGCGGCGGACGAGATCGACCGGGCGCTGGAGGCGGGCCGCGATCCCGGGCCGCTGGCGGGCATCCCCGTCGCGGTGAAGGACCTGTTCGTGGTCGAGGGGATGCCGACCGGGGCGGGCACGGACATCGACGTGGCCGACATCGTCGGAACCGCCGAAGGGCCGCTGGTGCGCCGCCTGCGGGCGCTGGGGTGCATTGTGCTGGGCAAGACGCGGACGGTGGAATTCGCGCTCGGGATCGCCGGCGTCTCGGCGCCCCACGGGACCCCGCGCAACCCGTGCGACATGGCGGTGCCCCGCATTCCCGGCGGGTCGAGCTCAGGCTCGGCCGTGGCCGCGGCCGCCGGGCTCTGCGGCTTCGCCATCGGGTCGGACACGGGCGGATCGGTGCGGGTGCCGGCGGCGCTCTGCGGCACGGCGGGCCTGAAGCCGACCCACGGGCACTGGTCGGCCGAGGGCGCGTTCCCGCTCGTCCGCCACCTCGACACGCCGGGCCTCCTGATGCGGGACGCGCGCGACGCCGCGCAGGTGGCAGCCGCCATCGACGGGATCGCGCTGGACGAACCGCGCCTGGATCGCGCCACCTTCGCGATCCCGCGGGATTACTTCCTCGACGGCCTCCACCCTGCCGTGGCGGAGGGTTTCGAGCGCGCGGTGGCGGGGCTTCGGGCGCAGGGCGCGACGATCGAGGAGATGGACGCGCTGTCGGGCGCCCGGAACCGGGAGGCCTACTTTCCCGCGATCCTGGGCGCCTCCGCGGTCGCCGTGCTGGGGCGGGAGCGCTACGCGGCGGGGCGCCACCTCGTCGATCCCGTCATCCGGCGCCGCGTCGATGCGGGGCTGGAGGTGACCGGCGACGCGGTCCTCGCCCTCGAATGGGAGCGTCGGGCGGCGATGGACCGGGCGGCGCGACAGCTTTCGGGCGTCGATGCCATCGTGACGCCGACGACGGCGATCCCCGCCCCGCCGCTCGCCGATTTCGACGAGCTGGAGACGGCCTACCGCCATGCCGTCGACCTGTCCCGCAACAGCCAGCCGGGCAATTACCTGGGGCTTTGCGGCGCCTCGGTCCCGGTCCACGGGCCGGAGGACCTGCCGGTCGGGTTGCAGATCCTCGCCGCGCCGGGCGCCGATCCGGCTCTGTACGGCCTGGTCGCCGCCATAGGCGCGGCGGTCCGCCCGGGCGCGTGACGCGCGCGGGGGGGGCGGGCGCGCCGCGCGAACCGCGCGCCCGCCCCCCCGCGCCGGTCAGGCGCCGACCTTGCGGCCGGCCAGGATCATGTCGGCCGCCTTTTCCGCGATCATCGTGACGGGGGCGTGCGTGTTGCCCGAAACGATCGTCGGCATGATCGAGGCATCCACGACGCGCACCGCGCCGAGCCCGCGCAGGCGCAGGTCCGGGCCGACCACGGCGCCCTTGTCCGGCCCCATCCGGGCGGTGCCGACCGGGTGGAAGATCGTCGTGCCGATCCGGCCGGCGGCCGCGACCAGGTCGGCCGTGCTCTCGAGCGCCGGGCCGGGCAGCATCTCCTGCGGGGCGTAGCGGCGCATGGCGGGCGCCGCCATGAGCGCCCGGGCGGAGCGGATGCTGTCCACGGCGACCGCGCGGTCCGCCTCGGTCGACAGGTAGCGCGGCCGGATCTCGGGCTTGCCGCCGGGATCGCCGTGGCGGATATGCACGCTCCCGCGGCTTTCGGGGCGCAGATTGCAGACCGACACGGTCATGCCGGGATGCCGGTGCAGCGGCGCGCCGAAGGCGTCGAGCGACAGCGGCTGGACGTGATACTCGATATTCGCGGTCTCGTGGCGGTCCGACGAGCGGCAGAAGATGCCGAGCTGGCTCGGCGCCATGGACATCGGGCCGGAGCGGCGCAGCAGGTATTCGAGGCCGATCGACATCTTGCCGGCGAGCGTCGCCGCGCGGTCGTTCAGCGTCCTGGCGCCGGAGATCCGCCAGACCGTGCGAAGCTGCAGGTGGTCCTGCAGGTTCTCGCCGACGCCCGGCAGCGCATGGCGCACCTCGATCCCCTCGCGCCGCAGGATCTCGGGGTTGCCGATGCCCGATCGCTCCAGCAGTTGCGGCGTCCCGATCGCGCCCGCCGCGACGATGACCTCCGCCCGCGCGGTGGCGCGGCAGGTCCGCCCGGCGGCCCGGTAGACGAGGCCCGTCGCCCGCCCGCCCTTGATGGTGAGGCGGGTCGCTTCGGCGCCGACGACGATCCGCAGGTTGCGCCGCCGGCGCGCGGGGTCGAGGAACGCCCGGCGCGCGTTCCACCGCAGCCCCTTGCGCTGGGTGACGGGAAAGTAGCCGACGCCGGTATTGTCGCCGGCGTTGAAATCGTCCGTGCGCGGGATGCCGATCTCGCCGGCGGCGCGCGCCACGTCGTCGAGGATGGGCCAGTTGAGCCGCTGGGCCTCGACCCGCAATTCCCCGCCGGCGCCGTGATGGGCGTCGGCCCCGCCCCAGTGATCCTCGGACTTGCGGAAATACGGCAGCACGTCGTCCCAGCCCCAGCCGGGATTGCCCATCTGCCGCCACAGATCGTAGTCGCGCGCCTGGCCCCGCATGTAGATCATGCCGTTGATCGACGAGCATCCGCCGAGGAGCTTGCCGCGCGGATAGTCCAGCGCCCGGCCGCCGAGGCCCGGCTCGGCCTCGGTGCGAAAGCACCAATCCATGGTGGGATTGCCCATGGCGTAGAGATAGCCGATCGGCACGTGGACCCAGAAGCGGTTGTCACTGCCCCCCGCCTCGAGGAGAAGGACGCGGCAGGCGGGATCGGCGCTCAGCCGGTTGGCCAGCACGCAGCCCGCCGAGCCGGCCCCCACGATGACGTAATCGTACGCCCCCGCCTCCGCCGGCGGCGCGCCGCTCACGCCGCGCGCACGCATCGCTGCTCCTGGTATCCCAGGCCGTCGATCTCGAGCCGCATCGTGTCGCCCGGCTTCAGGTAGAGCTGGGGCCGCATCCCCAGGCCCACCCCCGGCGGCGTGCCGGTCGTCACAACGTCCCCGGGCTCCAGCGTCATGAAGGTGCTGAGATAGCTCACGAGGTGGGCGATCCCGAAGATCAGGGTCCGGCTGGAGCCGTCCTGGCGGCGGGTGCCGCTCACGTCGAGGCGCATCGCCAGGGCGTGCGGGTCCGCGATCTCGTCGGCGGTGACGAGCCAGGGGCCCATCGGCGCGAAGGTATCGTGGCTCTTGCCCTTGGTCCACTGGCCCTGCCGCTCGGCCTGCCAGGCCCGTTCGGACACGTCGTTGAGGATCATGTAGCCCGCCACATGGTCGAGCGCCGCGCTTTCGGATACGTTCTTCGCGCGCGTCCCGATGGCGAAGGCCAGCTCGACCTCCCAATCGACCTTGTCGGCCCCGGCGGGGATCTCCACGTCGTCATAGGGGCCGCTGATGGCGCTCGTCGCCTTCATGAAGACGATGGGCTCGCTCGGCACGGGCATTCCCGATTCGGCTGCGTGGTCGGAATAGTTGAGACCGATGCCGATCAGCTTGCCGACATTGGCCAGGCAGGGCCCGATCCGCGGCGTCCCCTCGACCGCCGGGAGGTCGCGGGGATCGAGCGTCCGGAGCCGGCGGAGTTCACCGGGGGCGAGGACGCGTCCGTCGATCTCGGCCACGTGGCCGGAGAGATCGCGCAGCGAGCCGTCGGGGGCGCGCAATCCGGGCCGTTCCGCGCCGCGCGCCCCGTATCTGACCAGTTTCATGCAATCGTTCCTTTCCGATCGTGCGAGATCTCGAGCCAGCCGTGATCCTCGAAGCGGTCGCGCAGCTCCTCCGGCGCCCCCTCCAGGGCCGGGCGGGCGGCGTCGGCGCGCGCGGCCTCGACGAGGAGGAGGTATTGCTGCGCCCCCGGGCCGCCGCCATAGACGCCGCGCTCCGAGGTCATGATGTTCGAGATCTCCTCGTCCACCGCGTAGAGCCGCGCCCGCGTCACGCCGTCTGCCCCGGCGACCCCGCGCGCCCAGTCCCGCGGCGCGGCGTCGGCGTTGAACCGCAGGGCGGCGATCCAGGGGGCGGGGGCGGCGCCCGGCGCGCCGGCCTCGACCAGGCGGCGATAGATGTTGCGGACCGGATCGCGGAAATGCGTCAGCGCCTCGCGCGTCCACTCCGTCGGCGCATCAAGGGCGGCGAGGTACGGCTTCGATGCCAGCACCTCGGGCGTGTCGGTCTCGTACATCATCAGGAAGGCCGGCCGCTCGGCGCGGAGGCGGTAGCGGCGCCCCAGCCGGAAGCCCGCGATCGCCACCCGTTCGGGGATGTGCTCGCAATTGTGCCATTCCTGGTAGCGCAGCACGTATTCGGAATCGATCGCGGCCCAGAAGGCCATCAGCCCGGTGCCCGTCATCGGCGTCTCCCTCAGGTCATGCCCAGCAGGTCGTAGACCTGCCGCGTGTAATCGCCGAAGCGTTCATGCGTCTTCATGTCGAGCGTGCGCGGATACGGCAGGTCGACATCGATCGCCGCGGCCATGCGCGCCGGCCCCGCCGTCATCACGGCGATGCGCGAGCCCAGGAGCACGGCCTCGGAGATGCCGTGGGTGACGAACAGGATCGTCTTGCCGCTGGCCTCCCAGATCCGCAGGAGTTCGAGGTTCATCTTCTCGCGGGTCAGCGCGTCGAGGGCGCCGAACGGCTCGTCCATCATGATGAGCCTGGGATCGTGGATCAGCGCCCGGGCGATGGCGACCCGCTGGCGCTGGCCGCCGGAGAGCTGGCGGGGATACTTCTCCTCCTGCCCGCCCAGACCCACGAGGTCGAGCAGCGCCCGCGCCCGGTCCCGCGCCGGCTTCATCGGCAGGTGCAGCAGTTCCGCCGGCAGCAGCACGTTGTCGAGGATCGTGCGCCAGTTCAGCAGCAGCGCCTGCTGGAACACCATCCCGATATCGCGGCTCGGGTCGAACGGCGCGGCCTCGGTGCCGATCCGGACCGTGCCGCCCTCGTGGGTGGTGAGGCCCGCGAGGATCATCAGCAGCGTGGACTTGCCGCAGCCCGACGGCCCGACGATGGAGACGAGCTCTCCCTCGTCCACGGCGAGCGTGACATCGCTGAGGGCGGTGTAGGGGGTGCTGCCGCCCGCCCCGTAGACCTTGCGGACGTTCTCGAGCGCGATGAAGGCCGCGTCTTTCATCCCCCGTCCTCCTTGCCGAAGGTGAGACGTTCGAGCAGGTCCACGGCGCCGTAGAGCAGCATCCCGATCATCGAGATCAGCAGCACGCACATGAACATCGTCGCCGTGTCGAGATTGATCTGAACCTGCAGCATCAGGTATCCGAGCCCCCGTTCCGAGCCGATGAACTCGCCCACGATCGCGCCGGCGACGGCGAGGACGGCGGCCACCTTCATGCCCGAGAAGATGTAGGGAAGCGAGCCGGGGAACTGGATCTTGCGGAAGATCTGCCATTTCGTGGCCCGCAGGGAGCGGGCGAGATACAGCATCTCGGGCTCAATCTCGGCGAGGCCGCGCGCGGTGGTGATGACGATGGGAAAGAAGCAGATCGCGAAGGCGATCACCGTGTTCGTCCCGATCCCGTAGGACATCCAGACGATGATGATCGGGCCGAGCGCGACCTTGGGGATCATGTTGAGCGTCACCAGAAGGGGCATGCCCCAGTCGAGCATCGTGCGGCTCCAGGAGAAGAGCAGCGCGATGCCCACGCCGACCACCACCGCGATCGCGAAGCCGCCGACGATCTCGGTCGCGGTGACGAGGGTGTTCGACACCCAGGCATTGCCCGGGTCCCCGAGCGTCGCGAGCGTTTCGACCGGGGAGGGAAGGATGTAGGCGGGCATCGAGGGCAGGCTGGCCACGGCCTGCCACAGGGCAAGCACCGCGAGATGCGCGAGTACCGGCCCGCCATACCGGCTCAGGGTGCGCCCGAGCCCCGGCGGAGGCGTCTGTGGCATGTCTTGATCCTTCGGAGGGGAGCGGTCGGCCCGGCCCGGACAGGACAGGACAGGCCGGGCCGGGCCGCGTCGATGTCAGGGCATCGTGATCGACGGATCGAGGTAGTCGGTCGTGACCAGCGCCTCGGCCGAGACCGGCTCCTTCACGTCGAAATAGGTCTCGACGAAATCGATATCCGACTGCACGCGCGCGGCGTCGAACCAGCCCAGTCCCTTGTTGCGCGTGGTCTCGTCGGTCATCAATTCGACCACGGCCCGCCAGTTGCGGATCTCCTGCGCGGGATCGAGGCCGGAGGCATGATCGGGCAGCACGGCCACGCATTCCTCGCCGTGGTCCACGCAATACCGGTAGGATCGCTGGAGCACGGCGACCATGGCGGCGACGGTGTCGGGATTGTCGGCGAGCCACCCGCCATTGGCGATGATCGAGTTGCCGTAGGGGTTCACGCCCAGGTCGCGGACCGCGACGTAGCCCAGATCGTCGCCGAAGGCGTCCTCCATGATGTAGTGGAAGTTCGCGAAGAACGTCGTGCCCTCGATCGTCCCGGATTTCAGCGCGCTGACCTTCGCGTTCGGCGCGATGTTCACCCAGTCGACCGAGTCGGGGTCCATGCCCTGCGCCGCGGCCACCGCGGGCCACATCGCGCGGGCCGCGTCCCCCGGCGGATTGCCGAGCTTGCGGCCCGCGAAATCCGTCACGTCGTCGATCCCGGAAC
Organism: uncultured Paracoccaceae bacterium; assembly: GCA_947487205.1. Taxonomy (GTDB): domain Bacteria; phylum Pseudomonadota; class Alphaproteobacteria; order Rhodobacterales; family Rhodobacteraceae; genus Palleronia. The sequence goes on from CANKVU010000025.1 coordinate 13,565, forward strand.
TCTTGAGCCAGTAGAACTGGTAGGGCGAGTTGGCGAAGACATTCATCACCGCGACGAGGTCCGCGCCCGCGCCGCGCGCCACGATCGCCGTTCCCAGGTCGGCGATCCCCATGTCCGAGGCGCCGACGCCGACCTTCTGCGCGGCGAGGGTGGAGCCCTTGCCCGCCTCCACCCGCAGGTCGACGCCCGCCTCCTCGAACCAGCCCTGGTCGAGCGCGTAGTAGATCGGCGCGTGCGAGCCGGCCACCGTCCAGTTGAGAATGAAATCCACCCGCTCCGCCGCTTGCGCCGCGGGGGCCGCCAGCGCGAGCGACGCGGCGACCGCGCCGATGCTCCCGATCCGTCGTGTCATGATGCCTCCTCCCAGAGATGCGGAATTTTTCTCGACCGGTTCCGCCCCGCCGCGGATCCCGCCCGTCGTTCAGAACTGGCCCGCGCGCTCCTCGTAATGGGTGGGCTTGTGGTGGCTCGGCATGTCGCGGTCGATCCAGTCGGCGACCCAGTCGATCATCACGCCGAGCGGCACGGAGGGATAGCCGAACAGTTTCTGCGCGGCGAGGGTGTTGTTGTACCAGCCGCGATCCTGGACCTCCCCCTCGAAGATCGGCTCCCGGCCGAAGCGGCGGCCGAATTCCCGCGCCGCCATGATGACGCTCATGTGCTCCGGCCCGCCGATGTTGAGGGGCGTGGTGGGCACCGTCGTGTGGGCCAGCGAGCCGACGATCTGCGCGATGGCGTCGCCCTGCCAGATCACCGAGGCATAGCCGGTCCCGATCGGGATCGGGGTGCCGTTCCGCACCCAGGTCGCGATGTCGTGGAGGACGCCGTAGCGCATGTCGATGGCGTAATTCAGGCGCGCCAGCCGCCCGGGCGTCCCGTGCTGGCGCGAGAAGTAGGAGAAGATGCGCTCGCGCCCCACGCAGCTCGTGGCGTAATCGCCGGTCGGGCCGGGCTGCACCTCCTCGCTCCAGCCGCCCTCGGCGACCGGCGCGAAGGGATAGACGCAGAGCGTCGAAAAGGCGACGATGCGGGAGGCCCGGAACGCGTCCGCCACCAGGGCGGGAACGTGCGTGTTCATCGCCCAGGCGAAGGAAGGATCCTCGTCGGTGCCGAATTTCTTGCCCGCCATGTAGACGATGTTGCGGACCTTCGGCAGCGCCTCCACGCCCTCCCGGTCGAGGAGGTCGCAGGGCACGGTGTCGATCCCCCAGCTTTCGAGGCGGTCGCGGATCCTGAGATCCGAGAAGCGGGCGACGCCCACCACCCGCTTGTCGGGCGCGGCGCGCCGCGCCATCCGCGCGAGGGTCGGGCCGACCTTGCCGCCGACGCCCAGCACCATGATGTCGCCGTCGAGCTGGCCGAGCCGCGCGCCCAGCCAGGACGGCGGACGCGACATCACCTCCTCCAGCATGTCCTCGTCCTCGATCCGCCCGGGCAGATCGGACAAATGGTTCCCGTCCAGCATCCTGGGCGACCTCCTCCCGATTAACTAAGTTAATAGTTAGTTATGGCGCCGATCGCTGTCAAAGATTTTTTCAGCGGACGCTTAACTGCGGGCGCCGAATTGCAGGAAGGACAGGATGACATCCACGACATGCGCCTCGCGCCGGGCGAGCATGTCGGGGCTGGTCAGGTCGCGATGGAGGATGAAGCCCAGCGTATGCTGGTTGCTGAGATAGAAGTAGCATTCCGCGTTGATCGACAGGAAGAGTTCGACCGGGTCCACGCCGGCCCGGAAAAGGCCGGCCGCCTCGCCGCGCGCCAGCGTCTCGCCGATCGTGTCGAGCAGCGGATTGTAGAGGTTGCGGATCTGCTCGGAACTGCGGACGTGCCGGGCCCGGTGCATGTTCTCGGAGCCGAGCAGCCCGATGATGTGGGGGTTGGTGGCGAAGAGCTCGAAGGTCGCGCGCACCAGCGCGGTCATCGCCTCCACCGGGTCGAGCGCGCGCAGTTCGAGATCCTTGTGATGGGTCCGGATGGTGACGTAGGCGGCCTCCATCACGGCGACGAAGAGGCGTTCCTTGCTGCCGTAGTAATGGTAGATCAGGTTGATGTTCACGCCCGCGGCCTCGGCGATGCGGCCGACCCGCGCCCCGTCGAACCCGCCTTCCGAGAATTCGCTCGTGGCGGCGTCGAGGATGTCGGCGCGGCTGAGATCGGCGTCCCGCGTCTTGCGCGATTTGGGGCGCGCCGCTTTCGAACTTTTCGCCACGATTGCCTCCCGGTGGAGGTTAAGCGTTCACTGAATTGCCCCGGCATGCAAGGGCCCGCGGCGATTTCGGCCTGCCCGGCGGCGCCCCTCCTCCGCCGGGCGCGGACGGCCCCACGGACGATGGGCACCCGGAGGGCCTTTCCGGCGCCCGGAGCCTCCGCAGGCGGCGATCAGCTGCGGATGGACGTCCGGCCCCGGCGCGATCCCGATGCCCACCGGTCGATGGCCGCGGTCGTGGTCGTGGTCGTGGTCGCCCTCGCCCGTCCCCGCCGGCGGATTCCCCGCCAGGGAACTGCGCGCCCGGGAAGAAGGTGGCGCCGGTCCGGAACGGCGACGTCCGCGTCGCCGGCTTCGGGAGCGCGTACACGGCGCGCGAGACCGAGGGGCTCTGCCCGGCCTGCGCGGGGACGGGCGCGGCGCGAGGGCGCCGATCGAAACGACCGGGCTGAGCCTCCGCCTTGGGAGACGGCGCTGGAGCGGATCGAGGTCCGGGTCGCGCCGGGCGGGATCGTGCCTGAGGTCGGCCCGAACGGGTCCGGCAAGTCGACGCTCCTGCAAGTCCTGCTCGGCGAGGTCAGGCAGGCGCGGGCGGGCGGCATCGGCCTCCGAGCGGCAGCCAGTGGAACTGGCCAGGGCGATCAAGGTGGTGGGGGGCTCGCTGATCACCGCCCTGCCGATCATCCCCGCCGCCGCGAGCCCCTTCCCGTGCCGGAGGCTATGGCGGGGGCTCGGCCCCTCCGGCTGCCTTCGACACGCGGAGGGGCCGACGGTCGGGTGCCTCCTGGACGGGATCTTCGGGCGGGCCGGCGCCCCCCCCCCCCCCCCGCCGCCCGGTCGGGCCGCGCGGACGGCCCGGGGCGGGCCGCCTATCGGCCGGCGGCGTCGAGGCGCGCCATCTCGTCCTCGGACAGGTGCAGGTCGGCGGCGCCCAGAATGGTGTCGAGCTGGCCGGCATCGCGGGCGCTGGCGATCGGCGCGGTGACGCCGTCCTTGCCGATCAGCCAGGCCAGCGCCACCTGGGCGTGCGGCACCGCGCGCTCTCCCGCCACGGCCAGGAGCGCGTCCAGAACCTGCGGACCCTTGCCGTCGAAATAGGGGCCGAGCATCGCCTCGCGATCGGTGCCGGCGATGTCGTCCTTCGAGCGGTACTTGCCGGTCAGGAAGCCCGAGGCGAGGGAGAAATACGGGGTGACGGCCATGCCGTGGCCGATCGCCGCCTCCTTCAGGGCGCCCTCGTAGCCGCGCGAGGCGAGGTTGTATTCGGGCTGGAACACCTCGTAGGCCGCCTTGCCGTCGCCCTGGGCGGCCGACACCGCGTCCTCCAGCCGCTCGGCGGTGTAGTTGGAGGCGCCGACATGGCGGATCTTGCCCTGCTGCTTCAGCTTGGCGAAGGCCGACAGCGTCTCGGCCAGCGGCGTGTCGGGATCGTCGCGATGGGCGAAGTAGACATCGATATGGTCCGTCTTCAGCCGGCGCAGCGACTCCTCGCAGGCGGCGACGATGTTGGCCTCCGACAGGCCCTTGCGTCCCTCGAGCATGCCGACCTTGCTCATCAAGACGATGTCGTGGCGCCGCTTGGTGCGGTCGATCCACTCGCCGATCACCGATTCGGATTCGCCGCCCGAATTCCCGTCCACCCAGGCCGAATAGACATCCGCCGTGTCGATGGCGTTGAACCCGCGATCGAGGAAGCGGTCGATCAGGTCGTGGGACGTGTCGCGGTCGGCGGTCCAGCCGAAGACGTTGCCGCCGAAGACGAGGGGGGCGATCTCGAGGCCGGTGAGGCCGAGCTGCCGGGTCTGCATGGAAGGCTCCTGGGATTGGGGTTCGGACGGGGAACGCGCGGCGGCGCGAAATCGTTCGCGGCTCAGATCCGGGTCTGGTTCACGCGGCGCGACAGGGCCGCGGCGCTTTCGACCCGTTCGGAATAGCGGTCCGTCAGGGCGGCGGCGCGACCCCGCGTCATCAGGGTGAACTTCACCAATTCCTCCATCACGTCGACGATCCGCATGTAGAGGGGCGAGGGGCGCATCCGGCCGGCCGCGTCGAACTCGTCCCAGGCCTTCGGGATCGACGACTGGTTCGGGATCGTCACCATCCGCATCCAGCGACCGAGGACGCGCATCTGGTTGACGGTGTTGAAGCTCTGCGAGCCGCCGCAGACCTGCATCAGCGCCAGCGTCTTGCCCTGGCTCGGCCGCACGCCGCCAAGGGAAAGCGGGCGCACCTCGGCGCCGAACCAGGCCAGGAGCCGCGCCGCCTCCTGGGCCGCGAGGCGGGAATAGGACCGCTCCCGCACGGAACCGCAGAGGATCAGCAGGCGCGGCGGATGCCCGTCATCCCCCGCGCCGACGTAATCGGCCGGATCGATGGGGCGCAGATGGGCGGGATCGACATTGGGCAGGTCGGGAACGGGCGTCGCGGTCATGGAACGTCACCTTCCGGAAGCAGGGCGCCGGGCCGGGGCATCGGTTCGGACCGGGCGCCGTGGGGCGGGATCGCGGGAAGGGGCGGCCATGGTCACGCCGCCCCGAACCTGCCGCGCGTCCGGTTGGCGATGGCGACGAGCGACAGCATCACCGGAACCTCGACCAGCACGCCGACCACGGTGGCCAGGGCCGCGCCCGAATTCAGCCCGAAGAGGCTGATGGCGACCGCCACGGCCAACTCGAAGAAGTTCGACGTTCCGATCATGGCGCAGGGGGCGGCGATCCGGTGCGGCACCTTCATCGCCCAGGCCGCCCCGTAGGCCAGCGCGAAGATGGCGTAGCTCTGGATCAGGATCGGCACCGCGATCAGGGCGATGACCAGCGGCCTGTCCAGGATCACGCCGCCCTGCAGGCCGAAGAGGATCGCGACGGTGGCGATCAGGCCGATCGCCGAGAGCGGCTTCACCCGGGCGGTGAAGGCGTCGATCCGGTCGCGGCGCGCGAGGACCTGCCGCGTGGCGACGCCGGCGGCGAGCGGCAGCACGACATAGAGGACGATGGCGATCAGCAGCGTCTCCCACGGGACGGCGATCTCGGTCACACCGAGGAGGAACGCGACGATGGGCGCGAAGGCCGCGATCATGATCAGATCGTTCACCGAGACCTGGACCAGGGTGTAGGTTTCGTCGCCCCGCGTCAGCTGCGACCACACGAAGACCATCGCGGTGCAGGGCGCGGCGCCGAGCAGGATGAGCCCCGCCACGTATTGCGCCGCATCCTCGGGCGCGATGAACGGCGCGAAGATCACCTCGAAGAACAGCACGGCCAGCGCGGCCATGGTGAAGGGCTTGACGAGCCAGTTCACCGCCAGCGTGATCAGGAGCCCCTTCGGCTGCTTCGCCACCTGCGAGACGGCGCCGAAATCGACGCCGACCATCATCGGATAGATCATCGCCCAGATCAGCACCGCGACCACGAGGTTGATGGAGGCGACCTCCGCCGCGGCGATGGCCGCGAAGAGTTCCGGGGCCATCGCGCCAAGGGCGAGGCCCGCCGCGATGGCCAGCGCCACCCAGAGCGAGAGCCAGCGCTCGAAGGAGCCCATCGGAGCGGGGGCGGTCGGCGTCGCGTCGGTCATGAAAGGCCGTCCTTTCCGATTTCTCAATCAGCAGGGAAAGGCGATGTCGTCGAGGAGCGGCCGGCAGAGCGCCGGCTCGCCGCCGCAGCAATCCTCCAGCAGGAAGCGCAGCACCGCCGAAACCCCGTCGAAATCGGCGAAGTAGCGGATCGTCCGCCCCTCCCGCGCATTCCGCACGAGCCCCGCATGGCGCAGCACCGCGAGATTGGCCGAGAGCGTGTTCTGCCGCACGTCGAGCACCTCGCCGATCCGCCCCGCCGTCATCCCCTCCGGCCCGGCGCGGACGAGCAGGCGGAAGGTGTCGAGCCGCGTGGGCTGGCTCAACGCGGCGAACGCGGACAGGGCGGCTGTCTTATCCATATTTCATGAATACTCGATATGTCCGCCGTACGCAAGGCGCCGGCGCGCCGCTCGCCCGGATCGCGGGGGGTGCGCCGGCGGGCGCCCTAGCCCGCCGCCGGGCCGGGCCCGCCCCGCTCCTCCTCCCGGCGCGCACCGGGAAACATCATGTAATAGAGGACCGGCGCCGCGATCAGCGTCAGCACGCTGGCAAAGCCCAAGCCCCCCATGATCGTCACCGCCATCGAGGCGAAGAACGCGTCCCAGAGCAGCGGCGTCATCCCCAGGATCGTCGTCGCCGCCGCCAGCACCACGGGCCTGAGACGCGAGGTCGAGGCCTCCACCACCGCGCGGGTGAACGGCACCCCCTCCGCGCGCGTCAGGTCGATCTCCTCCACCAGGACGATGCCGTTCTTGATCAGCATCCCCGACAGGCTGAGCAGCCCCAGCAGCGCGGTGAAGGAGAACGGCAGCCCCGTCGCCAGAAGGCCGATCGCCACCCCGTTCACCGCCATCGGCACGAGGAGCCAGATCACCAGCGGCTGGCGCAGCTTGCCGAAGAGCAGGACCGAGATCAGCACCATGGTCAAGAGCGACACGGGAAGCTGCCGGCCCAGGCTCTCCTGCGCCTCGGTCGCGGATTCGTACTCGCCGCCCCATTCCAGCGCGTAGCCCTCGGGCAGCGTCATGCCCTCGACCGCCGGGCGCACCTCGCGGAAGACCGCGTCGGCGTTGACGCCCGCCGGCACCCCGGCCTGGACCGAGATCGTCGGCACCCGGTCGCGGCGGCGGATCAGAGTGTCCTGCGCCTCGTAGCCGAACCCGTCGATCAGCTGTTCGAGGGGGATGAAGGTATTGGCGGCGTCGGACCAGACCGGCTGGTCGATCAGGTGCCGGCCGCCCTCGGCGTCGGCGCCCGGCATCCGGACGACGATGGGGATGAGGCGGCTGTCCTCGCGGTAGACGCCGGCCTGGATGCCGTCGGTGGCCAGTTCCAGCGCCTGGGCCACGTCCTCGCGGGCGATGCCGGCTGTCTGGGCCCGGCTTTCGCTGTAGAGCGGCGCGATCACCAGCTCGCGCTCGCGCCAGTCGATGCGCAGGTCGCGCAGCCGGTCGGACGTGGCCGCCATCCGTTCCTCGGCCTCCGCGGCCAGGCGGCGCAGGACCACCCGGTCGGGGCCGGAGAACCGGGCCTCGATCGGGGCGCCGGCGCCCGGGCCGAAGGCGAGCCGTTCGGTGCGGAACTCTCCCTGCGGCAGGGCCGACCGGCCGAACGCCTCCAGATCGGCGCGCAGGGGCGGGATCTGGTCGATATCGGCGGTGCGGATGATCAGGTGGCCGTAGGTCGGCAGGCTCTCCTCGGGGGAATAGGTCAGCATGAAGCGGGACGCGCCGCCGCCCACGAAGGTGTCGACCGAGACCACGTCGTCGCGCCCGGCCAGCCATTCCTCGACCGTCGCCATGGCGGCGGAGGTGGTGCGGATGTCGGCCCCCTGGGGGAGCTTGTAATGGGCGTAGAAGAGCGGCGTGTTCGAATCCGGGAAGAATTGCTGCTGCACCAGCCCGAACCCCCAGTAGCACAGGACCGTGATCCCCACGAGCGCCGCCACGACCAGCCAGCGCAGCCGCAGCGCCAGCCGCAGCGCGGCGGCGTAGGCCCTGAACACGGGGCCGTCATATTCCCCCGCGCCGCCGGCGCTGCCCCGCCGGAAGACGTAATGCGCCAGGAGCGGCGTCGCCGTGATCGCGAGCAGCCACGACAGCAGGAGCGAGATGCCGATCACCGCGAAGAGCGAGAACAGGAATTCCCCCGTCGCGTCGGGGCTGAGGCCGATGCCGGCGAAGGCCATGACGCCGATCACCGTCGCCCCCAGGAGCGGGATCTGCGTCTTGGCGGCCACGTCGCCGGCCGCCTCGCGCGATCCCTTGCCCTGGGCCATGTCGCTCTGCATCCCCTCGGCGACGACGATGGCATTGTCGACCAGCATCCCCATGGCGATGATCAGCGCCCCGAGCGAGATCCGTTCCATCTCGATCCCGAAGACCGCCATGAAAAAGATCGTGCCCACCACGGTCAGCAGGAGCGTCGAGCCCACGACCAGCGCCGAGCGCCAGCCCATGAAGAGCGCCAGCACCACCACCACGATGGCCACCGACAGGGCGAGGTTCAGCAGGAAGGCGTTCGACGCCTCGTCCACCACCTCGTGCTGCTGGTAGACGGGATCGAGCGCGACGCCGACGGGGATGTCGGCCTGCAACTCGTCGAGGCGCGCATCCACGGCGCGGCCCACGTCGACGATGTTGAGGCCCTCCCGCCCCGAGACGCCGATCGTGAAGGCTTCGGCCCCGTCATGGCGGATGATCATCGACGGGCTCTCCACCCGGCCGCGGGAGACGGTGGCGAAATCGGTCATGTCGATGATCTCGCCGCCCACGCCGATGGTCAGGTTGCGGATCGCGTCCACCGTGTCTGACCCCTTCGGCGCGTCGATGCGAACCGAAAGCCCGTCCTGCTGCACGCTGCCCGCCGGGGCGAGGGCGTTGGCATTGGCGATCGCCTCGGCGATGGCGCCCGGCGGCACGCCGAGATTGGCCATGATCGCGCGGTCCGGCTCGACGAAGATCGCCTCTTCGGGAAGGCCCGCCAGGGTCACGTCGGCCACCCCTTCCACCGCCAGGAGCTCGCGGCGGAGGAAATCGGCGATGTCGTGCGTCTCGCGGTCGGTGAAGCCGGGCGTGGTGACGGCGTAGAAGATGCCGTAGACATCGCCGAAGCTGTCGTTGACGAACGGCGCCCCGGCCGCCTGGGGCAGGTCCCCCCGGGCGTCGGAGACCCGCGCGCGCAGCTTGTCCCAGATCTGCGGCAGCTCTTCGCCGTCGTAGGTGCTCTCGATCTCCACGTCGATGCGGCTGATGCCGGGCTTGTTGGACGAGGTGATCTCGTGCACCTCGCCCATCTGCTGGATCGCCGATTCCAGCGGCTCGGTGACCTCGCGGGCGACCTCTTCGGCGGTGGCGCCGGGATATTGGGTGAGGATGATCGCGTTCTTGATGGTGAAGGCGGGATCCTCCAGCCGGCCGATGGTGGCGAAGCCCCAGAGCCCGCCCAGCAGGCAGCCCAGCATCAGGATCCACGTCAGGAGCGGCCGGTCGATGGCGCCGCGGGCGATGGACATGGCCTAGCCCCCCATCCCCGTGAACCGGCGGACGGTCTGCCCCTCCTGCAGGAGGGAGGCGCCGGCCGACACGATGACCGTGCCCGGGGCCGGGCCGTCCGTCATCGCCACGCGGGCATCCGCGCGCATCTCGACCGTCACGTCGCGGCGGTGGACGGTGCCGGTGGCGGGATCATCCTCGGAGGGCTCGAAGACCATCACGCCCGGCGCGCCCCCCGCGTCGAAGACGAGCGCGGTCTCGGGCAGGAGGACGGTCGTGCCCTCTCCGGGGCGGGGAGCGGAGGCCCGTACCGTGACGGAGGCGCCGGGCAGCACCCAGTCCGGCACCTCGCCGGTGAAGGCGAGCGTCAGCTTGTAGGTCTGGGCGACCTCCGCGGTCTCGGCCTCGAACTCGCGCAGGACCAGCGGGAATTCCTCGTCCGATCCGGGAAAGACGGCGGTGAAGGCGACGTTCTCGGAGCCCGCGGCCTGGCGGAACAGGATCTCGGGGACGTCGATGTCGACGCGCAGCTCGGACATGTCGTGGAGCCGCACCACGGGCTCCCCGGCGGCGACCGTGGTGTAATTGGCCACCTCGCGCCGCGCCACCAGGGCGTCGAACCCGGCCTCGAGCGTGGCATCCTCCATCGCCTCGCGCGCCTCCTCGACGGCGATGCGGGCCAGGTCGGCCTCGGTGCGCGCGTCGCGGATCTGGACGTCGCTGACCGCCGATCCGGACAGTTCCTCCAGCCGCTGCAGGTCGCGCTCGGCCTTGTCGAGGGTCACCTCGGCGCGGTCCAGCTGCCGCTCGAACCGGGTCATATCGAGCGCCGCGACGCGGGCCCCCTTCTCCAGCTGGCTGCCTTCGGAGACGGGGAAATCGACGATCTGCCCGCCCACCTGGAAGGCGAGGTCCACCGTCTCCCGGGCGCGGACGCGGCCGAAGAATTCCCGCTCGAGACGGTCGGCGCCGGCGGTGATCTGCGTCAGCTTGACGGGGCGCGCGGGCCCCTCCTGGGCCGGGGCCGGACCGGCCAGGAGCACGAGGAGGAGCACGAGAAGGCGGATCATGTCGAATCCCTGGTCTCGGAGGCGCCGCGGCGCCCGAACGTTGTGAGGTCGGCGGCGGCCCGGGCCGGGGCGTCGGCGCGGAACCGGCGGGCCGGGACGGACGCATCCGCGGGCGGCCCCGCGATCGCCCGGTCCACGCAACCGGCGGCCGGTCGCGGCCGGGGGGCGGCGGGCAGGCGCGGGCGGGATCGGCGGCGGCGCGGGTCCATCCGCCCCGATCTCCGAAATCCCCGGCAGGGGTCAAGGCGGTCGCCCCATGTCGGCGCGCACAAATGCGTGTGCACCAGCGAACATTCGCGGCCCGGTTCCGCCTCGACGGTGCCCCCACCCGCAGCGCAGGCGATTTTGCGCGTCGTTTCGGGCCGTTGCGTCCACGGGCGCCCCCGCGGCACCGCCATTTCGGCGCCAGGCATGCGCCGGGCGCATGGCCGGGCTGACCTCCCCCGCACTTGCCGCATAGCGTGGATCGGGCGACATGGGCCGGGGCGACCGGGTTGACCGGAGCGCCCCGATCGCACGTCCGAGGGGAAGCAGGTAATGACAACCATGACCATGTCGAGCAGCCGGTCGCCGGCCCTGCCCTCCTATCCCGAATTCGTCGCCATGATGGCGCTGCTCATGGCATTGAACGCCGCGGCGATCGATGTCTACATCCCGGCGCTGCGCGAGATCGGTTCCGCCCTGGGCGTGGCCGACGAGAACCGCCGGCAGCTGGTCATCACCGCCTACGTCGTGGGGTTCGGGGGCGCGCAGATCATCTATGGGCCGCTGTCGGACCGGTTCGGGCGGCGCCCGGTGCTGTTCGGGGGGCTCGCCATCTACCTGGCCGGCGCCATCGCGGCGGTCTTCGTCCCGAGCTTCGAGGCGATGCTGGCCGTGCGCCTGGTGCAGGGGATCGGCGCGGCGGCGACGCGGGTCGTGGCCACCTCGGTCGTGCGCGACCGCTTCCACGGCGCGCAGATGGCGAGCGTCATGTCACTCGTGATGATGGTCTTCATGGTGATGCCGGTCTTTGCGCCCAACCTCGGCTCGCTCGTGCTCCTCTTCGGCAACTGGCGCGAATTGTCGGCGGTGATGGGGCTGCTCGGGCTCGTGGCCCTTCTGTGGACATGGGCGCGTCTGCCCGAGACGCTGGCGGAAGAGAACCGGCGCCCCCTGACCGGCCGCCGCCTGATGGAGGCGTTCCGCGTCGTCGTCACGAACCGCGTCGCCTTCGGCTATACGCTGGCGATGGCGTCGTTCTTCGGCGTCCTGTTTGCCTTCATCGCGCAGGCCGAACAGATCTATACCCAGATCTACGGGCTGGGGCCGGCCTTCACGCTCTATTTCGCGCTGACGGCGATCTTCATGTCGGCCTCGTCCTTCGTCAATTCGCGCCTCGTGGCGCGGTTCGGGACCCGGCGCATGTCGCAGACGGCGCTGCTGGCCTTCATCGTGATCTCGGGGCTGCACCTGGCCCTGGCGCTGGCCTATGGCGGGGCGACGCCGTTCTGGATGTTCCTGGTGCTCCTGATCGCGATGATGTCCTTCTTCGGCTTCGTGCCCACGAACTTCAACGCCCTCGCGATGGAGCCGCTGGGCCACGTCGCCGGCACCGGGTCGGCGGTGCTGGGCTCGGCGCAGATGCTGATCGGGGGGCTGCTGGGCACGCTGGTCGGGCATTTCTACGACGCCACGCTGATCCCCATGCTGTCGGGGTTCCTCGCCCTGGCGATCCTGTCGCTGGCGCTCGTGGCCTATGCCGAGCGCGGGCGCCTTTTCGCCCCGCCGACCCCGGATTGACGCGGCCGGGTCGGCACCCATCTGTGAGGGCATGACCACGACCTGCTGCCCCACCGAGGACGACCTCGCCGCCGCGCGCGACCTGCGCCACCAGCTTCACAGCGCCCCGGAACTGTCCTCGAACGAGGCGGAGACCGCCCGCATCGTCGCGCAGAAGATACGCGAGGCCGGCGCCGACGTGGTGATGACCGACCTGGGCGGCCACGGCGTCGCCGCGATCTTCGACGGGGCGGATCGCGGCCCGTCGATCATGATCCGGGCCGAGCTCGACGCGCTGCCGATCACCGAACAGACCGGCGTCGCCCACCGCTCGACCGTCGACGGGGTGGGACACCTCTGCGGGCATGACGGGCACATGGCGATCCTGTACGCGCTCGCCCGCCGCCTCGGGCGCGACCGGCCCGCGCGCGGGCGCGTGATCCTGCTGTTCCAGCCCGCCGAGGAGAGCGGCGAGGGCGCGGCCGCCCTGCTGGAGGATCCGCAATTCCGGTCGCTGGCGCCGGACCGGATCGTGTCGCTGCACAATTATCCGGGCTTCGAGATCGGCCATGCCATCCTCGACGAGGGGCCGATCGCGACGGCGGCGACGGGCATGCTGGTGCGGCTCCAGGGACGCGCCGCCCATGCCTCACAGCCCGAGGACGGGATCTCTCCGCGCCTGGCGCTGGTGCGGCTGATGCAGAGCCTGCCGGCGCTCGGCTCGCAGGCGGCGTTCCCCGACGACGAGTTCGCCCTCGTGACTGTCGCGCGCGTCCTGATGGGAGAGACGGCCTTCGGCGTCGCGCCCGGTGAGGGAGAGATCCGCGCCACCCTGCGCACCATGCGCGACGCGAAGATGGACCGCCTGATCGACCGGGCGCGCGCCGAGGCCACCGCGGCGGCCGAAGAGGGGGGCCTGGGCCTCGAGATCTCGTACCACGAGATCTTCGCCGCCTGCGACAACGCCCCGGAGGCGGTGGCCGACCTGCGTGCCGCGCTCGACGATCTCGGCGTGCCGCACACGACGGAAGGCCAGCCCTGGCGTCCGGCCGAGGATTTCGGCCGCCTGGGGGAAATCGCCCCCGCCGCGATGCTGTTCCTGGGATCGGGCCTCGACCAGCCGCCGCTGCACGATCCGCGCTACGACTTCCCCGACGAGCTGATCGGGCACGGCGCGCGGATCTTCGCCCGGGTCGTGGACCGCGCCCTGGCATGAGCGCCCAGCCCCCCCTGCCCGAGGCCTGCGATGTCCTGATCGTGGGGGCGGGCCTGTCGGGCATCGACGCCGCCGTGCGCCTGGCCCAGCGCTGCCCCCGCCTGTCGGTCGAGATCGTGGAGCGGCGCGACCGGCTCGGCGGGACGTGGGACCTGTTCCGCTATCCCGGCATCCGGTCGGATTCCGACGTGGCGACCCTGGGGTTCCCGTTCCGCCCCTGGCGCGGGGACGAGGCGATCACCGCAGGCCGCGACATCCACGCCTATATCGCCGACACCGCGCGCGAGCACGGCCTGGCGGACCGCATCCGCACCGGCCACGGCGTGCGAAGCGCCGACTGGTCGTGGGAGGCGGCACGGTGGACCGTGACGCTCGACACGCCCGGCGGCGTCCGCCGCGTCGCGTGCCGATTCCTCTATTTCTGCACGGGCTATTATGCCTACGACCGGGCCTACCTGCCCGATTATCCCGGCGCGGAGACGTTCGGGGGCCCGATCGTGCAGCCGCAATTCTGGCCCGAGGATCTGGACTGGCAGGGCCGGCGCATCGCCGTGATCGGGTCGGGGGCCACGGCGGTCACGCTCGCCCCGACGCTGGCCGAGGCGGCCGAGGTCACGATGCTGCAGCGCTCGCCGTCCTACGTCGTCACCCTGCCCGCGCGGGACAAGTGGGCCGGCCGGCTGCAATCGGTGCTGCCGGCGCGGGCCGCGCATGCCCTGACGCGGGCCAAGAATATCGGCCTCGGCATGGCGTTCTACCAATTGGCGCGCCGTCGGCCGGACTGGATGCGGGACTTCTTCGTTCGCAACGTGGCGCGGCAATTGCCGGAAGGGTTCGACGTGGACCGCCATTTCCGTCCCGCCTACGACCCGTGGGACCAGCGCGTGTGCATCGTGCCGGATGGCGACCTGTTCCGCGCCATCGGCGCGGGGCACGTCCGCATGGTGACGGACCGGATCGCGCGGTTCGACCGGGACGGGATCGTGCTGCGATCGGGCGCGCGGATCGACGCCGACATCATCGTCTCCGCCACCGGGCTGGAGGTCGAACTGTTCGGCGGCGCCGCGCTGTCGGTCGGCGGCGTCCCAGCAAGCGCCGCCGGACGGCTCTGCTACAAGGGGGCGATGCTCGACGGCCTGCCCAACCTCGCCATGGCCTTCGGATACACCAATGCGTCGTGGACGCTGAAATGCGACCTGATCGCGCGGTGGGTGGCGCGGCTCCTCGACCACATGGAGCGGACCGAGGCCGATTGGGTCATGCCCGCGGCCGACCCGGACGCCCCGCGCGAGCAATTCGTGGCATTGAGTTCGGGATACGTCGGGCGGGCGCGGCACCTGATCCCATCGCAGGGCGGCGCGGCGCCGTGGCGCGCGCATCAGAACTACCTGCGCGACATCGGCGCCTTCCGCCTCGCGCCGATCCGGGACGGCGCGCTGCGCTTCGGCGCGCTCTAGGCCGGGCCGCGGCTCTCCAGCGCGTCGATCCGCGCCTTCAGCGCCTCGTTCTCCTCGCGCGCCTTCTGGGCCATGGCGCGCACGGCGTCGAATTCCTCGCGCGTCACGAAATCGCGATCCGCCAGCCAGCGGTCGATCATGCCCTTCATCGCCGTCTCGGCCTCGGTCCGGGCCCCCTGGGCCACGCCCATCGCGTTGGTCATCAACTGCGACAGGTCGTCGAACATCTTGTTGCGGCTCTGCATGCGCCATCTCCCTCAATGCGTTCCACCGCATATGGCGCCCGGTCCGCCCCGTCTCAAGGAGGGCATCCGGTTGACTTCCCCCGCGCCCCTCCGCTTTGTCGCGCCATGATCCTCGCCATTCCCTTCCCCGACATCTCGCCCGACCTCGTTTCGGTCGAAATCGGCGGCCTGACGCTGGCGCTGCGCTGGTATGCGCTGGCCTATATCGCGGGCATCCTGCTGGGATGGCGGCTGGCCGTGATCGCGGTCCGCCGCCCCGCGCTCTGGCCCCGCGACCGGGCCCCGATGCGCGCGACGGATGTCGACGACATCATGACAGCCGTGATCCTGGGCATCCTGGTGGGCGGACGGCTCGGCTTCGTGCTGTTCTACCAGCCCGGATATTACCTGGCCCATCCGGCCCAGATCCCGGCGATCTGGCAGGGCGGCATGTCCTTCCACGGCGGCATGCTCGGGGTCGCGATCGGCGGGCTGATCGTCGCCCTGCGGCGGGGCATCCCGCTCCTGTCGCTGCTCGACACGATGGCGCTGGCCACGCCGCCGGGGCTGCTCCTGGGCCGGATCGCGAACTTCATTAACGCCGAGCTGTGGGGGCGGCCCACCGACCTGCCCTGGGGGGTGATCTTCCCCGGTGCCGCGGCGCAGGATTGCCCGGGCGTGGAGGGGCCGTGCGCCCGCCACCCCTCGCAGCTCTACGAGGCGGGGCTGGAGGGGCTGCTGCTGGGGCTGCTGGTGATCTGGCTCGCCTTCGCGCGGGGCTGGCTGAAGCGGCCCGGCGCGCTCACCGGGGTGTTCCTGATGGGCTATGCCGCATCGCGTATGCTGGTCGAACTGGTCCGGCAGGCGGACGCGCAATTCATCACCCCCGACAACCCGATGGGCTACGTGGTCCAGATTGGCGGCGCCGGGCTGTCGATGGGGCAGCTCCTGTCGCTGCCGATGCTGGCGATCGGCGCCGGCCTCGTCCTTGCGGCGCGGCGCGACCGATGACGCCGCTCGCCGACATCCTCGTCCGCCAGATCGCCGCCACCGGCCCGATCAGCGTGGCCGAGTACATGGCGGCCTGCCTGTTCCATCCCCGCCACGGCTATTACACGACGCGCGATCCGCTGGGCGCGGCGGGCGATTTCGTCACCGCCCCCGAGATCAGCCAGATGTTCGGCGAACTGGCGGGCCTCGCCCTGGCCCGGTCCTGGCTCGACCGCGGGCGCCCCGCCCCCGTGGCGCTGGCCGAGCTGGGGCCGGGGCGCGGCACGCTGATGGCCGACATCCTGCGCGCGACCGAGCGGGTGCCCGGCTTTCACGCCGCGATCCGCCCCGTCCTGATGGAGGCCTCGCCGCTCATGCGCGCCCGGCAGCGTTCGGCGCTCGCGGGATATGACGTGGCGTGGATCGACGCGGTGGGCGACCTTCCCGACCTGCCGCTGCTGCTGATCGCGAACGAGTTCCTCGACGCGCTGCCGGTGCGCCAGTTCCTCCGCGACGGCGACGCCTGGCGCGAGCGGCTGGTGGGCGTGGTGGAGGACCGGCTCGCCTTCGCGCTCGGTCCGGCGATCCCGCTGCCCGACCTCGCCCCCCGCCTCGCCGACACGCGGCAGGGCGACATGGTCGAGACCTCCGCCGCCGCCGCCTCGGTGGCCGAGGAGATCGGGCGCCGCATCGCGGATCGCGGCGGGGTCGCGCTGCTGATCGATTACGGCAGCGCGGGATCGCTCGGCGACACGTTCCAGGCGGTGCGCGGCCACGCGAAGGAGGACCCGCTGGCCCATCCCGGCGCCGCCGACCTGACCGCGCACGTGGATTTCGCCGCCCTGGCGCGGGCCGCGCCCTGCCCCGCCGCCGGCCCGGTGGCCCAGGGCGTCTGGCTGGAACGGCTGGGCATCGCCGAGCGCGCCCGAGCGCTGGCCGCCCGGCTGGAGGGAACGGCGCGCGCCCACCATGTCGCCGCCCTGCGCCGCTTGACCCACCCCGACGAGATGGGCCAGCTTTTCCAGGTGCTGGCGCTTCACGACGCGTCAGGCCCGCCCCCCGGACTGGAGCGCACGTGATGGCGGTGCCCTTCCTGACCTCGGATCTCCTCTCTCCCGTGCGCCACGGCTTCTTCACCCGCGCCGGCGGCGCCTCGGCCGGCGTCTTCGCGGGGCTGAATTGCGGCCACGGCTCCTCCGACCAGACCGAGATGGTGCGGATCAACCGAGCCCGCGTGGCCCAGGCCATCGGCGTCCCCCCCGAGGGGCTGAAGACGGCCGAGCAGGTCCATTCCGCCCGCGTGGCGGTGATCGGCCCCGAAGCGGAGAACCCGGCGCGGCCCGCCGACGCCCTCGTCGCGGCGGTCCCGGGCGTGGCGCTCGGCATCCTGACCGCCGATTGCCTGCCCGTGCTCCTCGCCGATCCCGAGGCCGGCGTGGTGGGGGCCGCCCATGCCGGATGGCGCGGGGCGCTGTCGGGAATCCTCGAGGCGACCGTCGCGGCGATGGAGGATCTGGGCGCCCGGCGGACCGCGATCCGCGCCGCGATCGGGCCGGCCATCTCCCAGACCGCCTACGAGGTCGGGCCGGAGCTCTATCTCGAATTCGTCGCCGCCGATCCCGAGGCGGCGCGGTATTTCCTCGACGGCGCCGACGACAGGCTGCATCTCGACCTGCCCGGCTACGGGCTCGACCGGCTGCGCCGCGCCGGCGTGGCGCAGGCGGAATGGATCCGCCGCTGCACCTATGGCGATCCCGACCGGTTCTATTCCTACCGCCGGTCGGTGCATCGCAAGGAGGCCGATTACGGCCGCCTGATCTCCGTCGTCCGGACCTCCTAGAAGGGCCGCGGAATGGCCCGGGGGGCGCCCCGGAATCGTCCCATTCCCGCGCGACCCTGTCCTTGACCGGGACGGCCCCCTTCGGCCCCCGCCAAGGAGACACCGCCATGACGACACGCCCCTGCGCCGCCGCCATCGCGCGGATCGCCCCCGCCCCGTCGACCGGGGGGGTCTGAGCCATGTCCGCACACGACGTGACCGCCGCCCGCAACGCCGCCGCCGGCCGGCCCGCCGGCGCGACCCGCGCCTGGACCGTGCCGGGCGCGCGCGCCTACCACGCGGCCCGACCCGCGGGCCCCGCCCTGCCGAACGACACCCGCTACCACATCTGGTGGCGCGGCCGCGACGGCGCGATCGAGGAGATGGCCCGTCCCGGCCCCTCGGCGCGGATCTTCACCGACAGTTTCGCGGCTCTCGCGCGGGGCTGCCTGGTCCAGACGCCGGACGGCCCGGCCGCGGTGGAGGACCTCCTGCCCGGCGACCGGATCGTCACCGAGGACGGCCCCGAGCAACTCCTGTGGAAGGGCAGCCGCGTGATCGCGCCGCAGCACCATTCCCTGTCGCTCTATCGGATCGCCGCCGACGCGCTGGGGCCCGGGCGGCCGATGCCGGACCTGCTGCTGGGACCGGCGGCGCGCCTGGTGTCGCGGCGCGGGGCGCTGCCGGCGCTCATCGGGGCCTCCCGCGCGCTGGTTCCGATCGAGGCGCTGGCCGACGGCGAATCGGTCGTTCAGGTGCGCCCCGTCTCGGGCGTGCCGGTCTTCCACCTGGGCTTCGCGCGCCACACGATCTTCACCGCCAACGGGGTGGAGCTCGACAGCGTCCATCCCGGCGCGCCCGACCCCTCCGACCCGGCGGAGCTGTGGGCGCAATTCCTGGGCATGTTCCCGCATCTGGGCGATCGGGCCGATTTCGGCCCCCTCGCGGCCGCGCGGCTGTCGGGAGAGGTGCTCGACCGGGTGGCCCAGCCGGGCTGAGGATCAGGCCGTGCGCGCCAACCGTTCCTCGAGCACCTCGAACGGCACGCCCGGGGCCTCCTTGGCGGCCCGAATCACCAGCGATGTCTTGACGCTCGCGACGTTCCGGGCCCGGAGCAGATCCGAGGTGAGGAAGCTCTGGAAGCTCGACAGGTCGGGCGCCACGCATTTCAGGATGAAGTCCACCTCGCCGTTCAGCATGTGGCACTCGCGCACGAGCGGCCAGTTGCGGCACTGCTCCTCGAACGCGGACAGGTCGGCCTCGGCCTGGCTCTGAAGGCCCACCATCGCGAAGACCTGGACCTCGAACCCGAGCTGACGCACGTTCACCCGGCCATGATAGCCGCGCAGGTATCCCGCCTCCTCCAGGGTGCGGACGCGGCGCAGGCAGGGGGGCGCGGAAATGCCGACCCGGCGCGCGAGTTCCACGTTCGTCATCCGCCCGTCCTCCTGCAACTCGGCGAGGATCTTGCGGTCGATGGCGTCGAGCTTCTGTGCGGGCATGGTCGTCCTCGGATGTACGCGCGAACCTTACGCCCGGGCGCGGGAAGGCGCAATTATGTTTCGCCGCGGCGCAACATTCGCGGCGGGGTTTCGGCCGGCGAGCGCACCGCCTATATCGCGCCCAGCACAACGGAGGGAACCATGGCCCAAACCAGCCCCGAACCCCGCCACGTCCGGCTTCTCATCGTCGGGTCCGGCCCGGCGGGCTACACCGCGGCGGTCTATGCCGCCCGCGCCATGCTGGAACCGGTCCTGATCCAGGGGTTGCAGCCCGGCGGCCAGCTGACCATCACCACCGACGTGGAGAACTGGCCCGGCGAGGCGTCGATCCTGGGGCCCGACCTCATGGTGCGGATGGAGGCCCATGCCCGCGCCACCGGAGCCGAGATCGTCTCGGACATGGTGTCCTCCCTCGACCTCACACAGCGTCCCTTCACGGCGCGGACCGATGGCGGCGCCACGTGGACCGCCGACGCGGTGATCCTGGCCACCGGCGCGCAGGCACGCTGGCTGGGGCTCGAGTCCGAGGAGGCGTTCAAGGGGTTCGGCGTCTCGGCTTGCGCCACCTGCGACGGGTTCTTCTATCGCGGGCAGGAGGTCGCGGTCATCGGCGGCGGCAACACCGCGGTCGAGGAGGCGCTGTTCCTGACCAACTTCGCCTCGAAGGTGACGCTGGTGCACCGCCGCGGCGAGCTCCGCGCCGAGAAGATCCTGCAGAAGCGCCTGTTCGACCACCCAAAGGTCGAGGTGGTCTGGAACCACCAGCTCGACGAGGTGACGGGCACCGACACCCCCAAGGGCGTCGAGGGCGTGCGCCTGCGCCATGTCGACACGGGCGAGACGCGCGAGATCGCGGTGAAGGGCGTCTTCGTGGCGATCGGCCATGCCCCCGCCTCGGAACTGGTGGCCGATCAGCTCGAGACCCATATGGGCGGCTACGTGGTGACCCGGCCCGATTCCACGGCGACCTCCGTTCCCGGCGTCTTCGCCGCGGGCGACCTGACCGACCACATCTATCGGCAGGCCGTGACCAGCGCCGGGATGGGCTGCATGGCGGCCCTGGAGGCGGAGCGCTATCTCTCCGAGGTCGGCCTCGACGAGGGTCGCGACGAATCGCTTCCCTTGGGCTATGGCGCCGAGGTTCCGGCCGCCGAATGATCCCGCCGCGGGAACGGTGGCGCCGGAGATTGCGCCACCGTTCCGCGGAACATGGTAAACACCTGGATTAACGTCTAAATTTCGCGAATTCCTCCCGTTTCCCGGTCGTGGAGGTAGGGTCTCCCTGCATCCGTGACCGAGGAAGAGACATGTTCGCGATGAAGATTCTGCGCGGCGCCGCCCTGACCGCCGCCCTGCTGGCCCCCGCCCTGCCCGCCGCCGCAACCAGCTATTCGCCGTCCTGGGCCTGGTCCGCGAGCGGCCATGACACCTGGTCCGACCGCGAATGGGGGTGGACGGGGCCGTCCCACGGGGGCGGCATCCGCGACACATGGCAGATCGGCCTGGTCCACGGCACCGATCTCTCCTGGATCTGGGACCACGGGTCGTGGGGCTACGACGCCCATGCGCTGGAGAAACTGCTGAAGCACTGGAAGGACAAGTTCGCTCATCCCGGCAAGGACGACGGCGCCGATCACGGGGACACGCCCGAGGCGCCCTCCGCCGTGCCGCTTCCGGCGGCGGGGATCCTGCTTCTGGGCGCGCTGGGCGGGCTCGGCGCGATGCGCCGCCGCAGGCCCTGACGCCCGGCCGGGCCCGGTGGGCGGGCGCCTCCGGCCGTCGCGGCGTCGGGCCGTCCCACCGGGGCCCCGGCCGGGCGGCGGCCATCTCCCCGCCGCCGCGGAACCCGGGAAAATGTTTCGTGCGGCGCTCGATCGGCCCGAAAACGGCCCGAATGCGTTTGCGGCGGGTCCGCGCGGCTTGTGGACCCGGCGACCCTCGCGATACGGGAGCCGCCATATGCGCGACCGAACAGGCAATGAATTCCGATGCAACCTTCGAACTTCGCTCCGGTCCCGGAGCTCTACGTGTCCTATGACAGCGCCCAGAAGCTGAAGACCAAGGCCGGCGACCTCGTCAGCCACGACCTGACCCCGCGACAGGTCTGCGACCTGGAATTGCTGATGAACGGCGCCTTCGCGCCGCTCAAGGGGTTCCTCGGCCACGCCGATTACGACAGCGTGGTCGAGACGATGCGCCTGGCGGACGGAACGCTTTGGCCGATGCCGATCACGCTCGATGTCTCCGAGGCCTTCGCCGCGAAGATCGAGGAAGGCCAGGACATCGCGCTGCGCGATGCGGAGGGCGTGATCCTCGCCACGATGACCGTCACCGACAAGTGGAGCCCCGACAAGGCGCGCGAGGCCGAGAAGGTGTTCGGCGCCGACGACGACGCGCATCCGGCGGTCAACTATCTCCACAACCAGGCCGGCGCGGTCTATCTCGGCGGCCCGGTGGTCGGCATCCAGCAGCCCGTCCATTACGACTTCAAGGCCCGGCGGGACACGCCGAACGAGCTGCGCGCCTATTTCCGCAAGATGGGGTGGCGCCGCGTCGTCGCGTTCCAGACCCGCAATCCGCTCCACCGCGCGCACCAGGAACTGACCTTCCGCGCCGCCAAGGAGGCGCAGGCGAACCTGCTGATCCATCCCGTCGTCGGCATGACGAAGCCCGGGGACGTGGATCATTTCACCCGCGTGCGCTGCTACGAGGCGGTGCTCGACAAGTATCCGGCGGCCACGACGCACATGTCGCTGCTGCCGCTGGCCATGCGGATGGGCGGCCCGCGCGAGGCGGTGTGGCACGGGCTGATCCGGAAGAATTACGGCGTGACGCACTTCATCGTGGGACGCGACCATGCCGGACCCGGCAAGAACAGCCAGGGCGAGGATTTCTACGGCCCCTACGACGCCCAGGAGCTGTTCCTGCAGCACCAGGAGGAGATGGGCATCCAGATGATGCCCTTCAAACACATGGTCTACGTGCAGGAACGGGCGCAATACGAGCCCGCCGACGAGATCGAGGAGGGCGTCACCGTCCTCAA
Source organism: uncultured Paracoccaceae bacterium (assembly GCA_947487205.1). GTDB lineage: Bacteria > Pseudomonadota > Alphaproteobacteria > Rhodobacterales > Rhodobacteraceae > Palleronia. The sequence continues at coordinate 35,921 of CANKVU010000025.1, forward strand.
CATCTCCGGCACCGAGCTGCGCCGCCGCCTGCAGGAGGGGCTCGAGATCCCCGACTGGTTCTCCTTCCCCGAGGTGGTCAAGGAACTGCGCCGCACCCGTCCGCCGCGCGCGCGGCAGGGCTTCACCGTCTTCCTCACGGGGCTGTCCGGGTCGGGCAAGTCCACCATCGCCAACGCGCTGATGGTCAAGCTGATGGAGATGGGCGGCCGCCCCGTCACGCTGCTCGACGGCGACATCGTGCGCAAGAACCTGTCCTCCGAGCTCGGCTTCTCCAAGGAGCACCGCGACCTCAACATCCGCCGCATCGGCTATGTCGCGAGCGAGATCACCAAGAACGGCGGCATCGCCATCTGCGCCCCGATCGCGCCCTACGCCACCACCCGGCGCGCCGTGCGCGAGGAGATCGAGAGCTACGGCGCCTTCTGCGAGGTCCATGTCGCCACCCCGCTCGAGGAATGCGAGGCCCGCGACCGCAAGGGGCTCTACAAGCTGGCGCGCGAGGGCAAGATCAAGGAGTTCACCGGCATCTCGGACCCCTATGACGAGCCGAAGAACCCCGAGATCCGGATCGACACCACCAATGTCGACGTGGACAATTGCGCCCACCAGGTGCTCCTGAAGCTCGAGAGCATGGGCCTGATCGCCGGCTGATCCGGCTGGCACCGGCGCCCCGGAGGCGCTAGGGATCCGCCATGATCGAATGGCGGATCTCCGATACCCCCGTGCCCTACGAGGCGGCCGTTGCCGAGATGGAGGCCCGCGCTGCCGCGATCCGCGCCGGGCAGGAAGGGGAGCTGGTGTGGCTCCTCGAACATCCCCCCCTCTACACCGCCGGCACGTCGGCGCGGGCCGCGGACCTGCTGGAGCCCGACCGGTTCCCGGTCCACCCCACGCGCCGCGGCGGGCAATACACCTATCACGGACCGGGGCAGCGCGTGGTCTATGTCTGCCTCGACGTGGGCGCGCGCGGCAAGGACATCCGCCGCTTCGTCGGACAGCTCGAATCCTGGGTGATCGCGACGCTCGACCGCTTCAACGTGCGCGGCGAGATCCGGCCCGGCCGGGTCGGTGTCTGGGTCGCCCGCCCCGACCTGCCCCGCGCCCCCGGCGGCGCGGTGCGCGAGGACAAGGTCGCCGCCATCGGCGTGCGGCTGCAGCGCTGGGTGTCGATGCACGGCATCTCCATCAACGTGGAGCCGGACCTGTCGCATTTCGCCGGGATCGTGCCCTGCGGCATCACCGAGCACGGGGTGACGAGCCTCGTGGATCTGGGTCTGCCGGTCACCATGGACGACGTGGACGTGGCCCTGCGGCAGACATTCGACGCGGTCTTCGGGCCCGACGCCCCGTGATGACGCTGCCCTAGCGGCGCGCGGCGAAGAAATCCCGCAGGAGCGCCGCCGCCGCGTCCTCGGCGATCCCGTCATAGATCTGCGGCGCGTGGTGCGATTGCGGATGCGAGAAGACCCGCGCGCCATGCGCCACGCCGCCCGATTTCGGGTCCGCCGCCCCGTAATAGAGCCGCGCGATCCGCGCCGCGGCGATTACGCCCGCGCAGGCCGCGCAGGGCTCCAGCGTGACGTAGAGGTCCGCGCCCGGCAGGCGGTCGGACCCCGTGGCCGCGCAGGCCGCCCGGATCGCCTGGACCTCGGCATGGGCCGAGGGGTCGCACGCGGCCCGCGTCTCGTTGCCCGCCCGGCCCAGCACCGCGCCGTCGCGCACCACCACGCAGCCCACCGGCACCTCGCCCCGGGCCCCGGCGGCCCGGGCCTCGGCCAAAGCGAGGTCCATGAAGGAACGGAACGGGCTTTGCATGGCCCTTCCCTGCCCCTATGAGGGCTGGCATGGCAAGTCCCACTCCAGAGGGCGACCGCATCGCCAAGGTGATCGCCCGCGCCGGACGCGCGTCGCGGCGCGAGGCCGAGCGGCTGATCGCCGAGGGGCGCGTGCGCGTGAACGGCGCCCCGATCGACAGCCCGGCGCTGAACGTCACCGGCGCCGACCGGATCGAGGTCGACGGCGCCCCGCTCGGCCCGCCCGATACGGCCCGGATGTGGCTTTACCACAAGCCCGCGGGGCTCGTGACCACGGCCAAGGACGAGAAGGGCCGGCCCACCGTGTTCGACAACCTGCCCGAGGGCATGCCGCGCGTGGTCTCGGTCGGCCGGCTCGACATCAATTCCGAGGGCCTGCTGCTGCTGACCAACGACGGCGAGATCAAGCGCCGCCTGGAGCTTCCCGCGACCGGCTGGCTGCGGAAGTACCGCGCGCGGATCATGGGGGTGCCGTCCGATGGCGACCTGGAACCGCTGCGCCGCGGGATCGAGGTCGAGGGCCAGCGGTTCCGCCCCATGGAGGTCAGCCTCGACCGGCAGCAGGGATCGAACGCCTGGCTGACGATCGGCCTGCGGGAGGGCAAGAACCGCGAGATCCGCCGGGCGCTGGAGAAGGTGGGCTTCCCCGTCAACCGCCTGATCCGGATCTCGTTCGGCCCGTTCCGCCTGGGCGATCTGGCCGCCGGCACGGTCGAGGAGGTCAAGCCGCGCGTCGTGCGCGACCAGCTCGGCCTGCCGAGCGAGGGCTTCGCCGAGAAGAAGCGTGCCCCGCGGCGCACGGTCCGGCGCCGTCCCCGCTGAGATGTCTGGCACGCACCGCCCTTCGCCCTTATATTTCTAAGCGACCCGATATAGCCCCGCCATGCCGCGCCTGCTTCTCGCCACCCTGGTCCTCGCCCTCGCGGCATGGCTTCTCGCCGCCGGAGTGGAGCGTTTGGCGCGGACCCTTTCGACCGTCCGAGGCGGACCGCGCCTGGCCGCCCTGGGAGCCACGCCGATGCAACGCCTGTCCTTCGTCCTCCTCGTCGCCCTGATCTTCTACGCCGCGATCTGGGGGGCTGGCTGATGCCCGACGCCGCGAGCGGCTGGTCGGCGCGCCGGCCGATCCGGGCGGGGGCGCGGACGAACGCGCTCTACGTGGCGCCGATCCCGCTCCTCTTTACCGGATGGGGCGGGGGGCCGGCGGGGCTGGCGCTAGACCTTGCCGCCTTCTTCGTGCTGATGGCCGCCGCCCATTCCACCCGCGAGGGGATCCGGGCCGAGATGGCCTACGAGGCGCGGGCCGTCGCACGGCGTCCCGCCTTGCCGCGCAAGTTGCTCGGCGCGGTGCTGACCGGGGCGGGGCTGGCGCTGGCCGGGCTGCCTGCGATCGGCGGGGCGATCGCGCTGGCGGGCCTGGGCGTCGCGCTCCATGTCGGGGCCTTCGGCATCGACCCCTTGCGAAACAAGCGCCCCGACGGGGCCGAAGCCTGGCAATCCGACCGCGCCGCGGAGGCCATCGATGCGGCCGAGGCGCACCTGGCGGCGATGCGCGACCACATCGCCCGCACCGGCGACCGCCCCCTGACGACGCGGGTGGAGGCGTTCGCCGATACCGCCCGCGGGCTGTTCCGGACCGTGGAACGCGACCCCCGCGACCTGCCGCAGGCGCGCGCCTGGCTCGGCGTCTACCTGCTGGGGGCGCGCGACGCGGCGGCGAAGTACGCCGACCTCGCGGCGAACCGGGCGGGCCCCGCGGCGCGCGCCGAATTCGTCGCCCTGCTCGACGATCTGGAACAGGGCTTCGCCCGCCGGACGGAGGCGATGCTCCTCGACGACCGGTCCGACCTCGACGTGGAGATCGAGGTGCTGCGCGACAGGTTGCGCCGGGACGACCTGGCCCCCGCGGCGAGAGACGAGGTATAGACATTGGCCGACAAGACGACGCGCGCCCCCCTTCCCGGCACCCTGGACGAGACGCCGGCGCCCGACAGAGCCGCCGGCGTTCCGGATTACGCGACGGCGCCGGCCGAGACGCGGGCCGCCATCGACGACCGCATCGCGCGCATCGACATGGCCGATTCGGGCTCCATCCTGCGGTTCGGCTCCACCGCGCAGGAGGAATTGCAGCGGATCAGCCAGTCGATGCTGGCCGACGTGCGCAACAAGGAGATCGGTCCGGCCGGCGATTCGCTGCGCGACATGGTCTCGGCGCTGCGCGGCTTCTCGGCGGCGGAACTCGACATCCGGCGCAAGCGGTCGTTCGTCGACCGGCTGCTGCGGCGGGCCACGCCGGTGTCGCGCTTCCTGGCGAAGTACGAGGACGTGCAGGCGCAGATCGACGCCATCGCCGGCGACCTCCTGGCCCACGAGCACAAGCTGATGAAGGACATCAAGGCGCTCGACCAGCTCTACGACAAGACGCTCGCCTTCCATGACGAACTCGTCCTCTACATCGCCGCCGGGACCGAGATGCTGCGCCGGATCGACGAGACGGAAATCCCCGTCCGCGAGCGGGCCGAGGGCGATGTCGTCGCCGCGCAGGAGCTGCGCGATTTGCGCGCCGCCCGAGACGACCTGGAACGGCGGGTCCACGACCTGAGATTGACGCGCCAGGTGACGATGCAGTCGCTCCCCTCGATCCGGCTGGTGCAGGAGAACGACAAGGCGCTGGTGACGAAGATCGATTCGACCCTGGTGAACACCGTTCCCCTGTGGGAGACGCAGCTGGCCCAGGCGATGACCATCCAGCGCTCGCAGGAGGCCGCCGACGCCGTCCGCGACGCCTCGGACCTCACCAACGAGCTTCTGGGCGCCAATGCGCGCAACCTGCGCGAGGCCAACGCCAAGATCCGCACCGAGGTGGAGCGGGGCGTCTTCGACATCGAGGCGGTGCGCGCCGCCAACGAGGATCTGATCGCCACGATCGAGGACAGCCTGTCCATCGCCGAGGAGGGCAAGGCGGCCCGCGCCGAGGCGGAGGCCGATCTCGGCCGGATGGAGACCGACCTGCGCGACGCGCTCGCCGATGCGCGGTCGCGGTCCGGAAAGCGGCCGCGCTGACATGCGGGCGGTGCTTCTGACCCTGGCGCTTCTGGCCGCGGCGGGCTGCGCCCGGCTGGGGCCGGTCGATCCCGTTCCCCGTCCGCCGGAGCGACCCGAGCGACGGACGGCCCCCGACCCCGCCCCCTCAGCAATGCCCGGCATCTCGAGCCGCGAACTGGCGGCCTATTACCGCGACATCGAGAAGAGCTTCCTGCTCCGGGGGCTCTTGCGCCGGGACGGGGGCGGGCCGGACACACCGTTCGACGCCGACCGCCTGGCCCGGACCTTCCTCGAACTCGCCTTCTACGAGGAATACGCGCCGGAGGCCGGCATCACCCTCGCCCGGCAGACCGAAAGCCAGCTTCATCGCTGGGAACGGCCGGTGCGGATCGAGCCGCGCTTCGGCGCCTCGGTCGCCCCGGCGGTCCGGTCCCGCGACCAGGCCGAGATCGCCGCCTTCGCCGGGCGGCTGTCGCGGGCGGCGCAGCACCCGATCTCGACCGTGGATGCCGACGGCAACTTCGTCGTCTACATCGTGGCCGAGGCCGAGCGGCAGGCCCTGGGGCCCGAGATCCGCGCCCTCGTCCCCGGCATCTCGGACCGGGCGCTGCAATCCGTCCTGGACCTGCCGCGCTCGACCTATTGCGTGGTCTTCGCGCTCGACCAGGGCGATACGGGCCGCTACGCGCGCGCCGTGGCCCTGATCCGGGCCGAGCATCCCGACCTGCTGCGGCAGAGCTGCTTTCACGAAGAGATCGCGCAGGGCCTCGGGATCGCCAACGATTCCCCCCGCGCGCGGCCGTCGATCTTCAACGACGACGAGGAATTCGCGCTGCTGACCGACATGGACGAGTACCTTCTGAACATCCTCTACGATCCCCGCCTGCGGCCCGGCATGTCCGAGGCCGAGGCCCGCCCGATCGTCCACACCATCGCCCGCGAATTGCTGCCCGGCGAGGTCTGACGGGGCGGGCGGTTGCGCGCGCGGGGGCCGCGGATTATCCCGGTTCCCGACATGGGCGGAGGAGGACGGACATGATCCTGTGCAGCGGCGAGGCCCTGATCGACATGCTGCCGCGGGAAACCGCCGAAGGCGCGCCCGCCTTCGCGCCCCATGTGGGCGGCGCGGTGCTGAACACCGCTGTGGCGCTGGCCCGGCTCGGCACCCGAACCGCCTTCTTCTCCGGCCTCTCGACCGACATCTTCGGCGACCGGATCGCCCGCGCGCTCGGCACCGACGGCATCGATATCTCGCTCGCCCATCGCTCCGACCGTCCGACGACGCTGGCCTTCGTGACGCTCGACGGCGGCCAGGCCCGCTATGCCTTCTACGACGAGAACACCGCCGGCCGCATGCTCTCCGAGGCCGACCTGCCGCGGCAGGTCACGGCGCGGGCCTGCTTCTTCGGCGGCATCTCCCTCGCCGTCGAACCGTGCGCCGACACCTACGACGCGCTGTCGGCCCGGCTTGCCCCCGACATGCCGATGATGCTCGACCCCAACGTGCGCCCGGATTTCGTTTCCGACCCGGCGGCGTACAGGGCGCGGATCTGGCGCATGATCGAGCGCGCCGACATCGTGAAGGTCTCCGACGAGGACCTGTCCTGGCTGATGGAGGACGGCCCGTTGGAGGACCGGGCGCGGGCGATCCTCGATCGCGGGCCGGCGCTGGTCTGCCTGACCCGGGGGGCGGAAGGCGTCACCGCCTTCGGCGCGGGCGATCCGGTCACCGTCGCCTCCCGCAAGGTCGCGGTCGTGGACACGGTGGGCGCGGGCGACACGTTCAATGCCGGTGTCCTGGCCGCGCTGGACGCCGCCGGGGCGCTGGACAAGGCCGCTCTTCGCCGGCTCGACCGGGAGGTGGTCGAAGCCGCCCTGACGCTCGGCAGCCGCGCCGCCGCCGTGACCGTCTCGCGGGCGGGGGCGAACCCGCCCACCCGGGCCGAACTCGGTTAAGGCCGCGGCGCGGCCGGGCCCTAGAGTCCCTCGCGCGCGATCTCGGCGGCCAGCGCATCGATCAGCCGCGCCTTCGCCGCCGCGATCGAGGCGATATCGCCGCCGTCATAGGGCGCCGCCAGGTCGAAGCGGCGCGCGACCTCCCGCGCCTGGCCGTCATTCGAGGCGACGAAATACTGGCCCGACAGGCGGAAGATCCCGTCCCGCCCCGGCAGGGCCCGCGCGATCCGCACGTCGAGCCGCACATCCGGCCGGTCGTAGAACGGCCAGGGTTCGGCCGCGACCCGCGCGCGGGTCTGGGCGGCGAGCGCGAAGGCGAGCCCCTCGGTGAAGCTCCGCCCCGGGTCGTCGGCCCAGAGCAGGTCGTCGTCGCTCCGCAGCGCGCCGTCCGGACCCTCGTAGAAGATCACCTCCTGCCCCGCATAGAGCGGCAGCGACACGTCGCGCACCTCCACCGACCCGACCGAGACCGGAATGCGCGCCCCCGCCGCCCGGCTCGCCGGAAGGTCGTAGCGGAGCGGTTCCCCCCCGCAGGCGGTCAGGAGGGCCGCCGTGGCGGCGAGAAGCAGGGTACGTGTCATCATCACCGTCCGAAAAGAAGGGAATTGGGATTGCGTTCCAGCTGCCGGGCCAGCGCATCGACCGAGCTCGCCGCCTGCTGGATGTCGCGGAGCGTGGACTGCACCTCGGAACCGAGCTGCCCGTTCGCCTCGTAGCCGCCGACCACGGTTCCGGTCCGGTCGAGCAGCTGGCTCACGTCGTTCAGGAGCACCGGCAGCCGGTCCGCCGCCCCCCGCACGGAGGCGAGCGTGGCGTTGGCGTTCTCGATCAGCCCGCCCTCCTGTATCTGGATCAGCAGACGCCGCACCTCTTCGAGCGCGTCGGACAGGGCGCCGGGGACGCGCTGCGTGTCGGGAGAGGCGATCAGCGTGTTGGCGCTGTCGAGCAGGCTCGAAGTCCGGTCGCCGATCTCGCGCAGCGGCAGGTCGGCGGCCTCGTTGACCAGCAGCTCGATCTGGTCGGCCACCCGCTTGGCCCGGTCCGCGACCTCGGGCGCGGTCTCGGCGGCGTCGGCCACCGACACCGCGGCGCGCTGCGCCTCGACCAGGACCGGGCGCAGCGCGCCGCGGATCTCGGCCACGGTCTCCTCGCTGGTCCGCACGAAGGTCGTGGCCTCGTCGATCAGGCCCCCTTCGGCGGTGAGGTCGGCCATCACCTGCCGGGCCTCGCCGAGCGCCATCTGCACGTCTGCGGGAAGCTCCTGCACGGCGGGCGCGCTGACGACCTCGTCAATCGAGGCGAGAAGCCGGTTCGCGGTCGCCACCGTCTGATCGAGCGGCATCTCGTCTATGTCCGTCGCGACCGCGTTCAGCGTCCCGGTCAGGCGCTCGACATTCTCGAGCAGCGCGGGCACCCGGTCGATCGAGCCCTGCGCCGAGGCGACGGCCGTCTCGATTTCCGCCAGGACCGGCGCCAGGTCGGCCGCGACCTCGTCCATCGTCGCCTGCAGGTCGAGGAGCGTGGCATTGGCGGTTTCCACCAGCCCCGCCTCGCGCACGTCCGAGACCAGCCCCTCGACCTCCGTCAGGAGGGTCGAGACATCGCTGGTGAGGCCCTGGGTCGCCGGGGCGGCCAGCAGCTCGCGCAGTGCGGCGATGGACCCCTCGGTTTCCGCCACGACCGAGGCCAGCGGCAGGTCGTTGGTGGTCGCGATGAGCTCGGTCAGCTCGTTCACCGCCTCGTTGATCTCGGCCAGCGTCTCGGGGCCGTCCTCCATCGTCACATAGACGGAATCGGCGGCTTCCTCGGCGGCTTCGAGGGCGGAGACGAGCGCCTCGACCGCCCCGGCCTCGTTCAGCCGGGTGACCACGTCGTTCAGCTGCGCGGCGGTGCTCGACAGCGCGGTCATCGTGTCGCCGGCCTGGACGGGGATGTTCTGGATGCCCTCGGAATTGATGAAGCTCCGCACGTCGCCCAGAAGCGCGAGCACCTCGTCCGGCGCCTCGGTGACCCCGTCGGAGTTCAGCACCCGGGTGACCGACTGCATGACCAGGATCGCGTTGTCGAGAAGCTCCTCGATCGGCAGGTTGTTGACCCGGTTGAACACCCCTTCGGCGGTATCGGCGAAATCGGTCAGATCCGCGGGGATCGAGGGGATGCGCGGATAGGGCTCGGCCTCCATCTCCAGGTCGGCCGCGGCCACGTCATCGATCTGGACCAGGCTGATCTGCAGCCCGCCGAGAAGCGACGCCGAGACGAGTTGCGCGCGCAATCCGCTGTCGACGGCGAATTCCATGAAGTCGTAGACCTCTTCGGCCGTGGCCTCGGGGGCGAGGCCGATCTTGCCCGGCTGCAATTCCAGCGTCGTCAGCAACCTGACGCCGCTGTCGCCGAACGTTTCCTCGTCGAGCACGCCGGTCAGGCCCGAAACCTGCCCGACCACGATCCCGCCCAGTTCCACATCCGCCCCGACCTCGAGTCCGGGCACCGATTCGTCGAAGATGACGGTGAAGTTCACCGGCGTGCCGTCGGTCGTGGCGTCGAAGACGGAAGACCGCGCCGCCGCCGCGTCCGGATAGAGACGGAACACCGGGTCCTCCTCCAGCGCCGTCCCGCCCGAGGCGGTGGTCTCGAAGGCGACGCCGCCCGAGACGAGCGTGGCCAGCGAATCGACGCTCAACTGCGCGCCGCTCGCCCCGAAGGAGAAGTCGAAGCCCGACGTGTCCCAGAACCGGGTGGAGGAATTGATCAGGCGCGATTCCGGCGCCCGGACGAAGGCGTCGGCCAGCACCGATACCCCGTCATCGGCGAGGCGGAGGTTGCCGATCTGGCCCACGTCGATGCCGCGGTAGAGGATCGGCGCATTCTCGGCCAGCCCCGCGACCGAGGTCGAGCGCAGCGTGAAGGTCACGCCTTCCTGGTTGTTGGTCACCAGCGGCGCGGTGCCGAGCCCCTCGAAGGTGCGCTGCTCCTCGTCCACGGTACCGTCCCAGCTGCCCATCAGGTACACGCCGCTCAGCACGGTATCGAGGCCGGACACGCCCTGCGCCGACACTTCGGGCCGCACCACCCAGAACTGGGCGTCGCTGTCGATATAGGGGCCGACTTCCTTGTCCACCCGCACCTCGACCACGACCTGGTCCAGATCCTCGGTGAACCGCACCGCCTCGACGAGGCCCACCACCACGTCCCGGTAGCGCAGCTGCGTCTCCTCGGCGCGGACACCGGAGGCGTCGTCGAACAGGATCTCGATCACCGGGCCGCGATCCGCATAGGTCCGCCAGACCACCGCCAGGGACACGAGCAGGGCCAGGATCGGCACCGCCCAGACGATGGAGATGCGGTCGCGCCACGAGCGCCGCCCGGATTCCATCTTGGGCTCGACCGCCGGGTTCGTGTCTCTGTCACTCATGGACGGTCCGTTCTGCAGGGGTCTGGTCCCAGATCATCCGCGGATCGAAGCTGAGCGCCGCGAGCATGGTGAACATCACCGACAGCGCGAAGGTGATCGCCGCCGGCCCGGGATGGATGGAGGCGGCGAAGTTCAGCTGCACCAGTGCCGACAGGATCGCGACCACGAAGACGTCGATCATCGACCAGCGGCCGATGAACTCCACGAAATGGTACAGGCGGTGGCGCTGCCGCGGCCGCAGCCGTTCGGGACGGCGCACCGACCAGGCGAGGTAGGCGATCGCCGCGAACTTGCCCATCGGGATCGCCACCGAGGCGATCAGGATGATCGCCGCGATGGGCAGGTTGCCATGCATGGCAAGCTCCACCGCGCCCTCGATGATCGTGGATTCAGACGTGTTGAACAACACTTGCGTCCTCAACATCGGAAAGATGTTGGCCGGGATGTAGCAGATGATGCCGACGACAAGCCACGCCCAGACCCGCTGCAGCGAGCGCCAGTCGCGCGATTGCAACGGTGAGCCGCAGCGAGTGCAGGTCGTCTGCGCGATCGGCCAGACCTTCGCGCAGCGGCGGCAGGCGACCAACCCGCATTCCCGCGCGGTCAGGATCTCTCTTCGAGCGCTTTCCATATCGTCCACTTGTCCATCAATCCGTCCTGCAGGACGATCACCACGACGAGGACGCCGAACATCCAGAAGGCCGGGCCGAACTCGACCCGCGCCAGGTCGGCGACCTTGGTCAGCGCCACCGCGCAGCCGATGATGAAGATCTCGGCCATCGACCAGGGCCGCAGGTCCTCGGTCCAGCGGAACACCTGCCGCGCCCGGGGCAGCGGCGGCCGCCCCCGCACCAGCGGCAGCAGCACGTAGATCACCAAAGCCGAGCGGATGACGGGGATCAGGACGATGAAGCCGGCCACCAGCACCGACAGCGTCGCCATCCAGCCCCCGTCGAGGAAGGCCAGCGCGGCGTCCAGCACCGAGGCCCGGTTGGAGAAGCCGCTGACATTCACGCCCAGGAACGGGAACATCGTCGCCCCCGCCATCAGGATCACCACCGTCACCGACAGCGCGATGGTGCGCAGGTAGGCGTTCCGCTTCGGCGCGATCAGCACCGTGTGGCAGCGATGGCACACCACCCGCTGCCCGTCCTCGGGCAGGCGCGCATGGTAGAGCGCATCGCATTGCGGGCAGGCGATCGCCTCTTCCAGGGGCAGGTCCAGCACCTCGCGCGGTCCGGCATCGAGCATCGTGTCGTTTCCCGTTTGCGTTGCAGGACCTTACCGGGTCTCGCTGCGGATGACAGCCGAAACTCCCGTGATCGGACGCGGCATCAGGTCACCCGCCCGTCGGTCAGCCGCACGACGCGGTCCATCCGGTCGGCGAGCGCGAGGTTGTGGGTCGCGATCAGCGCCGCCAGGCCGGTTTCCCGCACGAGGTCCATCAGCGCGGCAAAGACGGTATCGGATGTTTCGGGGTCGAGATTGCCGGTCGGCTCGTCGGCCAGGAGCACCCGCGGCGCGTTGGCCAGGGCGCGGCAGAACGCCACCCGCTGCTGCTCGCCCCCCGACAGCGCCGAGGGGCGATGCCCGGCGCGGTGCCCGACGCCCACCACGTCCAGAAGCCGCCGCGCCCGCGCCGCCGCCGCGCCGGCCCGGGCGCCATGCGCCAGTTGCGGCAGGACGACGTTCTCCTCGGCGGTGAATTCCGGCAGCAGGTGATGGAACTGGTAGACGAAGCCCACGTCGCCCCGCCGCGCCCGGGTCCGGCGCCGGTCGCCCAGGTCGGTCATGTCCTGCCCCCCGAGGCGCACGCGCCCCGCATCGGCCGTGTCGAGCAGGCCGGCGATATGGAGCAGCGTCGACTTGCCCGCCCCCGAGGGCGCGACCATGGCCACGATCTCCCCGGGCGCGACGGACAGGGACGCGCCGCGCAGGACGTTCACCTCGCGCTCGGTGCCGCGGTTATAGTGTTTCTCGATCCCCGCCAGGTCCAGCGCCGCCTCACTCATAGCGCAGGGCCTCCACCGGGTTCATCCGCGCGGCGCGCCGGGCGGGGAAGATCGTCACCACGAAGGACAGGCCGAGCGACAGCACCACCGCCGAGATCACGTCGCTCCATTGCAGCTTTGCCGGCAGGGCGTAGAGGCCGCGGATCGACGGGTCCCAGGCGTCGCCGCCCGACAGCCAGTTCACCGCCGAGAAGATCTGATCGACCGAAAGCGCGAAGAGAACGCCCAGGATCACCCCCAGCACGGTGCCGATCACCCCCGTCAGCGAACCGCAGATGAAGAAGATCCGCAGGATCGACCCCTCGGTCAGGCCGATCGTGCGCAGGATGCCGATGTCGCGGCCCTTGTTCTTCACCAGCATGATGAGGCCCGAGACGATGTTCATCGACGCGATCAGCACCAGCACCGACAGGATCACGAACATCACGTTGTCCTCGATGTCGAGCGCGCGCAGGAACGATCCGCTCGCGTCCCGCCAGGTCCACAGGATCACCCCGTCCCCGGCCGCGTCGAGGATCGGCAGGCTCAGTTCGTCCACCGCCTCGGGGTCCTCGACCATCACCTCCAGTTCCGAGGCGGTGCCGTCGGCGTTGAAGTAGGTCTGCGCCTCGCCGAACGGCATGTAGACGCGCGTGCGGTCGATGTCGTAGCGCCCCGCAGTGAAGATGTAGCCGATCTCGTAGTTCGACACCCGCGGCGTGGTGCCGAAGGGCGTCCTCGCCCCGTCCGGAGAGATCAGGCGCAGAACGTCGCCCACGCCCACGCCCAGTTCCCGCGCCACCCCCGATCCGATGGCGATGGTCGCCCCGCCGAAGGACGCGATGTCGCCGCGCGACTCCTCGGCCCCCGCCACGCGCGGGATCGTCGCGAGGTCGGCGGGCGCGATGCCGAAGACCTCGACCCCCGCGGTCTGACCGTCGAAACTGGCCATGACCTGTCCCTTGACCAGGGGCGCCACGCGGGTGACGCCCGGCACCTCCGACACCCGCTCGGCGATGGCCTGGTACTCCGACAGGTTCCGCTCCGCCCCGGTACCGCCGGTGTAGCTCGCCGAATAGAGCGTGACATGGGCATTGGCGCCCAGGATCGTGTCCACGAACTCGGCCCGGAACCCGGAGCGCACGGCGAGGGTCGCGATCAGCGCGAAGACCGCCAGCGTGATGCCGATGAGGCTGATCCACGTCATCACGCTGACGCCGCCCTCGGCGCGCTTGGCGCGCAGGTAGCGCCAGGCGATCATCCATTCGAACCGCGAGAACGGGGCGGGCTGGGACACGGGGGCGGCCTCCGACAGGTCGGGCGGACCCTTGGGACAAGCCGGGCGGAGGGTCAAGACGCCCCGCCCCGGCTCGGGCCTTCGTGATGGCGCCCGCCCCGGGCGCAAGTTGAACGGGGGGCCGCCGCCGCTAGATCCCGGGTCAGACCGCCCGCCCCAACACCATACGGGACAGACGCCCATGCCCCCCATCCATCCCGCCGCCCGGACGCTCGCCCGCGAACACCGCGCCGGCCAGCTGACCCGCCGCGAATTCCTGACCCGCGCCACGTCGCTCGGCCTGACGGCCACCGCCGCCTACGGCCTGATCGGCCTTCTTCCCGCACCGGCCCGCGCGCAGGAGCAACGCGAGCGGCAGGACGGCGGCACGCTGCGGATCCAGCAGGACGTGCGCGCACTGAAGGACCCCCGCGCCTATGACTGGCCGCACATGGCCAACGTCACGCGCGGCTGGCTCGAATACCTGGTCAAGTACGAACGCGACGGCTCCCTGTCGCCCATGCTGCTCGAAGGCTGGGAGATCAGCGACGACGCGCGCACCTATACGCTGACGGTGCGCCCCGGCATCACCTGGTCGGACGGCAGCGACTTCACCGCCGCCGACGTGGCCTTCAACGTGGAGCGCTGGTGCGATTCCACGGTGGAGGGCAATGCGATGGCCAGCCGCTTCAACGCCCTCATAGACGAGGAGACGGGGCAGATCCGCGAGGGCGCGGTCGAGACCGGAGAGGGCACGGTGACGCTGAACCTGTCCTTCCCCGACGTGACGCTGATCGCGAGCTTCTCGGATTTCCCCGCCGCCGTGGTGCCGCAGGATTTCGGCGGCGATCCGCTTCAATCCAAGGGGACGGGCCCCTACCGCCCGGCGGAATACGAGGTCGGCATCCGCGCCGCGATCGAGAAGAACACCGACCACGATTGGTGGGGCGCCGATGTCTATGGCCCCGCGACGCTGGACCGGATCGAGTTCATCGATTACGGCACCGACCCCGCCTCGTGGTTCGCCGCCGCCGACGCGGGCGAGATCGACATGGTCTACGAGACGGTGGGCGAGTTCATCGAACTCTTCGACACCCTGGGCTGGGAGCAATCCGAGACGGTGACCGCCGGCACGCTCGTGATCCGCGCCAACCAATCCTCGCCGCCCTACGACGACGTGCGGGTCCGCCGCGCCCTGCAACTCGCCTCGGACAACGCCACGCTGCTGGAGCTCGGCTATTCGGGCCGCGGCGAGGTTGCGGCGAATTTCCACGTGGCCCCGATCCAGCCCGATTACGCCGATATCGGCCCCTCAACCTACGATCCCGAACAGGCGATGACCCTTCTGGAGGAGGCGGGGGCCGCCGATTTCGAACACGAGATCGTGTCGCTCGACGACGATTGGCGCCGCAACACCGCCGATGCGATGGCCGCGCTCCTGCGCGATGCCGGGATCAAGGTGCGCCGGTCGGTGGTGCCGGGCTCGACCTTCTGGAACAACTGGACGCAATATCCGCTTTCGGCGACCGATTGGGGGCACCGCCCGCTCGGCATCCAGGTCCTGTCGCTGGCCTATCGCAGCGGCGTCCCCTGGAACGAGACGGCGTTCTCCGACGAGGAATTCGACCGCATCCTGAACGATGCCCAGGGCATCGCCGATGCGACCGAACGGTCCGAGCTGATGGCGCGGCTGGAGACGATCCTGCGCGACGAGGGCGTGGTGGTGCAGCCCTACTGGCGGTCCACCTTCCGCCATTACGATGCCTCCATCGTGGGCGCGGGGCAGCACCCGACCTTCGAGATCCACCCCTACGAGCTGGGCTTCGCGACGGCCTGACGCGGTGCCGGCGGGGCCGCGTCAGGCCCCGCCCTCCCCCGTGACCCGACCGGACGCCGCGCCCCATGCTCTTCTTCGAACGCCTTGCCCGCGAACGCATCGACCGCGCCATCGAGGAGGGTCAGTTCGACGACCTTCCCGGGGCCGGCAAGCCGCTCGATCTCGGGCCCGACCGGCCGGTGGTGCCGAAATCGCTGCGCGAGTCGGGCTACACGCCCCCAGTCGTGATCCTGATCCGCAAGCTCGACGATCTGCGCGCCCGGCTGGCCGTCGAACCGGACCGCACCAGGCGCCGCCAGCTTCTGGCCGAGATCGCCGAGACCGACATGCGCCGCCGGATGGAGATCGAGCGCGCGGTCACCGATGCCCGCCGGCGCTCCTGACCTACAGGTCCTTGCGCATCGTCGCCATGCCGTTCGACCGTCCGAGCTCGGCGTAGCCGGCCGACAGGTAGGTCGCGTGGGCCCTGGGATTGTCGAGTTCGACCTTGAGCGAGATCGCCGTCGCGCCGAGGCGCGCCGCGGCGTCCTCGCTCAGCGCGGCGAGCCGCTCCCCGGCGCCCCCGCGGACCTCGGGGACGAGGAAGACATAGACGAGGTGGCGCACCTCCGGCCCGATCCCGATCCGGAGGGCGAAGAACCCCACGATCTCTTCGGCGCCGTCGACGATGTAATAGGCGCGATCGTCGGGATCGCCGAGCCATTTCTCGGACCATTCCAGCGGGTCGAAGGGGACCTTGGCGGCCGGGTTCACCCGCGCCATGTCGGCGGGGTCTGACAGCATGTCGGCCAGCGGTTCCAGGTCGCCGGGGCCGGTGGGGCGCAGTTCGAACTGGGTCATGGCCGGGCCATAGCGGGAAGCCGCCCACCGGGCAAGCGGCCGCGCCGAAAGTCGGACAGACGCCCCCGCCCCGCGCGCCCTATGCTGTCGCCCATGAGCGACCTCGACCACGTGACCGAGATCGGGCGCGTCCTCGATGGATGCGCCACGGGGCGCGACGCCGTCGTCTCCGAGAGCTGGCGGCGCTGCGTGGAATCCTACGGGATGGAGCCCGGCCGCGACGACCCCGCCCATATCGTCACCGACGCGGAACTGCGCGCGCATCGCGACCAGGCGGAGCACCTGATCGCCACCGCGCGGTCGGGTTTGCAGGCGCTGTTCCGACAGGTCGCGGGGCAGAACTACGTCCTTCTGCTGACCGACGCGGCCGGGATCTGCGTCGATTTCTTCGGCGATCCGCGCTTCGCGGAGGAGCTGCGCCAGGCGGGCCTCCATCTCGGCTCCGACTGGTCGGAGAGCCTCGCCGGCACCTGCGGCGTCGGCGCCTGCCTCTATACCGGCCAGCCGGTGACGATCCACCAGGGCGATCATTTCGGCATGGCCCATACGCCCCTGTCCTGTACCGCGGCGCCGATCCACGATTCGGTCGGGCGGCTCGCCGCCGTGCTCGACATCTCGCTGCTGCGCGCGCCGGCGCCGAAATCCAGCCAGAACCTGGCGATGAACCTCGTGACCACCGCCGCCCGGCGGGTGGAAATGGCCAATGTCATGACCCGCAGCCGCCGGGAATGGGTGCTGCGGGTCGCGGCCCGCCCCGAATTCCTGGAGGTCGACCCCGAGGCGGCGGTGGTGCTCGACGGGTCGGGCCGGATCACCGGCTTCACCCGCGCCGCGCAGGACCTGCTGGGCGACGGCACGCCCGAGGCGCTGCTCGGGCAGCGGATCGACGCCGTGACGGACCTGTCCGTCGACGACCTGCCCGACCTCATGCGGGGCCGGCCCCCGGAGGATCGGGTGATCCGCCTCAAGGACGGGCGGGGGCTCTTCGGACATGCCATCGCGCCGCAGATCGCGCGCATGCCCCGCCGTGCCCGCGCCGGCCTGCCCGCCGCCCTGTCCGCGATCGCGGGGCCCGACCCGGCGATGGACGCGCTTCTCGACCGCACCATGCGCCTGGCCCCCACGAGCGTGCCGCTCCTGATCGCGGGAGAGACCGGCACCGGCAAGTCCCGCCTGGCCCGTGCGATCCACACGGCGGGGCGGCCGGGCACGCCCTTCGTCGATCTCGACGCCGCGGGCCTCACCCCCGAGGCGCTCGGCGCGGCGCTTCCCGCCGCCGACATCCCCGCGACGCTGTTCCTGCGCGGGGTCGAGGACCTGTCCGCCGATCTGCAGGCGCGCCTGCCCGCGATCCTCGACGCCCGTCCGGCGCTCCGCCCCCTCTCCTCCGTGCGGTCCGATCCCGCGGGGGCGCTGCGCGACGCGGTGTTCTACCGCCTTGCCGGGGCCCGGATCGACCTGCCCCCGCTGCGGCTCAGGCAGGATTTCGACTGGCTGCTCGACCGGCTCCTGCGCCGGCGCACCGCCGCCACGCCGCGGATCTCGGCGGCGGCGCGGGACGCGCTCGGATCGCGCGCATGGCCCGGCAACATCCGCGAACTGGAGCGCACGCTCGACACCGCGCTCGCGCTGAGCACGGGCCCGGCGCTCGACGTGGCCGACCTTCCGGCGGCGGCCTCCGCCCCCCACGCGGCCCGGGAGGACCTGGAGGCGGTCCTCGACGCTTGCGAGTGGAACATGGCCCGGGCGGCGCGCCGGCTGGGGCTCAACCGCTCGACCGTCCTGCGCCGGGTCCGCAAGGCGGGACTCGCGCCCCCCGCCTGAGGGTGCGCGCCGTTGCGCGCGCAACGCGGCTCCCGCAGATGCCCGCCGATCGGGCGCGGGCGCCCGAATTCCCCTCGCCAGGCCGCTTGGCGTTACGTCATCCTGCACGGGGAGATATCCGAGGGAGGAAACGGAATGCTCGACACGACCACGACGGACAGGGTCCGCTCGGTTCTGGAGGATCTGGAACGCGCGCTGGCGCGGGGCGACATCGACGGCGCCACCGCGCTGTTCGCCGATACGTGCTACTGGCGCGACCTCGTCGCCTTCACCTGGAACCTGCGCACGGTCGAGGGCAAGGAGGGCGTGGCCGACATGCTCCGCGCCCAGATCGACCACGCGCGGCCCGCGAACTGGAAGATCCAGGAGGGCGAGGCCCCGACCGAGGCCGACGGCGTCACCAGCGCCTGGATCACCTTCGAGACGGCGCAGGGCCGCGGCTGGGGGCTGATGCGGCTCAAGGGCGACAGGATCTGGACGCTGCTGACCGCGCTGCAGGAGCTGAAGGGCTTCGAGGAGCCCAAGGGGCACGACCGCCCCCTTGGCGCGGCGCACGGCGCCGACAGCAACCGCGTCACCTGGAAGGAGAGCCTCGAGGAGGAACGGCAGGCCCTCGGCACGACGCGCCAGCCCTACACGGTGATCGTCGGCGGCGGACAGGGCGGCATCGCCCTCGGCGCGCGGCTGCGCCAGCTCGGCGTACCCACGATCATCCTCGAGAAGAACGACGCCCCCGGGGACAGCTGGCGCAAGCGCTACAAGTCGCTCTGCCTGCACGACCCGGTCTGGTACGACCACCTGCCCTACATCAAGTTCCCCGAGAACTGGCCGGTCTTCGCCCCCAAGGACAAGATCGGCGACTGGCTGGAAATGTATACCAAGGTGATGGAGCTGAATTACTGGACCCGCTCCGCGGTCACCTCCGCCTCCTGGGACGATGACAGGCAGGAATGGACCGTCGAGGTCGACCGCGACGGCGAGACGGTCACCCTGCACCCGAAACAGCTCGTCATGGCGACGGGGATGTCGGGCAAGCCCAACCGACCGAGCTTCCCCGGCGAGGAGAAATTCGGCGGCGAGATCCAGCATTCCAGCGAGCATCCCGGCCCCGACGCCTACCGGGGCAAGAAGGTCGTGGTCATCGGCTCCAACAATTCCGCCCACGACATCTGCGCCGCGCTCTGGGAGGCGGGCGCCGACGTGACCATGGTGCAGCGGTCCTCCACCCATATCGTCAGGTCCGACACGCTGATGGAGATCGGGCTCGGCGCGCTCTATTCCGAGGAGGCGGTGGCGGGCGGCATGACCACCGAGAAGGCCGACATGACCTTCGCCTCGATCCCGTACCGGATCATGCACGAGTTCCAGATCCCGCTCTACGACCAGATGCGCGAGCGCGACGCCGAATTCTACCGCGGCCTGGAAGAGGCGGGATTCGACCTCGACTGGGGCGCCGACGGGTCGGGCCTCTTCATGAAGTATCTCCGCCGCGGCTCGGGCTATTACATCGACGTGGGCGCCAGCCAGCTCATCATCGACGGCAAGATCAAGCTCGCGAAGGGCCAGGTGGAGGAATTCGTCGAGGACGGCGTGGTGCTCGACGACGGCACCGCGCTTCAGGCCGATCTCGTCGTGCTGGCCACGGGCTATGGCTCGATGAACGGATGGGTCGCCGACCTGGTCAGCCCCGACATGGCCGACAAGGTCGGAAAGGTCTGGGGGCTCGGCTCGGACACGCCCAAGGATCCGGGCCCGTGGGAGGGCGAGCAGCGCAACATGTGGAAACCCACGGCGCAGGAGGGGCTGTGGTTCCACGGCGGAAACCTGCACCAGTCGCGCCATTATTCCCTGTACCTCGCCCTGCAGATCAAGGCGCGGATGGAGGGGATCGCCACGCCTGTCTATGCCCGGCAGGAGGTCCACCACACCCGCTGATCCGACGGGGGCGGGGCCGCACCGGCCCCGTCCGTGACCGGCGCGGGGGCGGCCGGGGCGGTCAGCCCGCCCGGGCCGCCGTGGTCCGGATGCGCTCCACCATCGCGCGGAGCCCGTTCGAGCGCTGCGAGGAGAGGTGCTCGTTCAGTCCCAGGCGCGCCAGTTCCCCGCCCGCGTCGATGCGCGGCACCTCGTCCACCGGTTCGCCGGAATAGAGCGCGTGCAGGATGGCGATCAGCCCCTTCACGATCATCGCGTCCGAATCGCCGCGAAAGTCGAACCGCCCCGCGTCGATGGTGGGCACCAGCCAGACCTGGCTCGCGCAGCCCTCGACCTTGGTGGCGGGCACCTTCAGCGCCTCGTCGAGCGGGTCCATGCCGCGGCCCAGTTCGATCACGTGGCGATAGCGGTCCTCCCAGTCGTCGAGGAACTCGAAGGTCTCGGCGATCTCTTCGAAGGCGGCGCTGGCCATGGGACTCTCCTGCGGGGACGTGCCCGAGGTAAGCGCTGCGGCCGCGCGGGGCAACCGGACGCGCGCTTTTCAAAGCCGCGCCCATGGGCTAGGTCGGGATCGCGACCACGTTCGGGGGATCCATGGGCAAGACCGCATTCCTGCTGGCATCCGCGCTGGCGCTCGCCTCCTGCGGGGGGACGGGCCAGGGCCCGTTCTCGTGGTTCGGCGGCCGCCCGGCCGAGACCGATGCCGCCGCGCTCGGCACGTCCGTCGATCCCCGGCCGCTCATCGACCGGGTGGAGGATCTGGCGGTGCTGCCGACCTCGGACGGCGCCGTCCTCCGCGCGACCGGGATCGCGCCCGTCCAGGGGTTCTGGAACGGCGCCCTCGTCCCGGTGGAGACGGGCCAGGCCTCGGTCCTCGCCTACGCCTTCCGCGCCGAGCCGCCGGCCGCGCCCGACCGCGTCTCGACCGAACGCTCGCGCGAGGTCACCGTGGCGCTGGAGCTGTCCGCCGAGGCGCTGGCCGGCATCCGCGAGATCCGCGTCACGGGGGCGCGGAACTCCCAGATCGTCCGCCGCTAGAGGTCGAAGACCACGACCGAGGCGCCCTCGGCCCGGAGCGCGACGCGGCCCTCGATCAGGCGCAGCGCGTCGCGGCCGAAAACCGTTTTCCGCCAGCCGCGCAACGCCTGCACGTCCCGCTCGCCGGCGGCGATCATGTCGAGATCGGCCGAGGTCGCGACCAGTTTCTGCGCCACGCCCGCGGCGTCGGCCTTGGCCTTCAGGAGCACCCGCAGCAGGTCCGCCAGCGCCGGATTCACCTGCAGCCGCTCGCGCGTGCGGTCGGGGGCGGGATATTCGGCCGGGTCGCACGCCGCGCCCCGCTTCACCGCGTCCAGGATCCCGTCCGCGATCTCGCCCTTGCGCGCCTCGCGCAGCAGCAGGCGCGTCCGTCCCAGATCCGCCTCCGATTGCGGCCGGGTGGAGGCGAGCTCGACCAGGGCGTCGTCCTTGAAGACCCGGCTGCGCGGCACGTCCCGCGACTGGGCATAGCTTTCTCGGAACGCGGCCAGTTCCCGCACCACGGCCAGGAACTTGCCCGAATTGGTGCGCGTCTTGACCCGCTTCCAGGCATCCTCGGGGCGGGTGACGTAGGTCTGGCGGTCGGTCAGGACGGCCAGTTCCTCCTCCACCCAGTCGCGCCGCCCGGTCCGGTCCAGTTCCGCGGCGAGGTATTCGTAGACCTCGCGCAGATGCGTCACGTCGGCCAGCGCATAGGCTTTCTGGGCGTCGGTCAGCGGCCTGCGCGACCAGTCGGTGAACCGCGAGGACTTGTCGATCTGGGCCTTGGCGATCTTCTTGACCAGCGTCTCGTAGCCGACCTGCTCGCCGAACCCGCACACCATCGCCGCCACCTGCGTATCGAAGAGCGGGCGGGGCATGACATCGCCGTCATGCACGAAGATCTCCAGATCCTGGCGCGCGGCATGGAACACCTTGACCACGCTCTCGTCGCGAAAGAGCGCATAGAGGGGCTCCAGCGACAGGCCGTCGGCCAGCGGGTCGACCAGCACCGCATCGTCCTCGTCCGGCCCCGGCACGGCAAGCTGGATCAGGCAGAGCTTGGCGTAATAGGTCCGCTCCCGCAGGAACTCGGTATCGACGGTGACGTAGTCATGCGACCGGGCCCGGTCGCAGAACGCGGCCAGCGCGTCGGTGTCGGTGATGGTGATCATGCCGGGCGCGGGATCCCTTGCCGTTGGGGTTCCCGCCTCCTACCGCCCGAATGGCGCGAAGGAAAGCCCGTCAGGGCAGGCGCAGCGGCGTGCGATCCCCCTCGGCCACGCGGCGCAGCACCGCCGGATACAGGCGATGCTCCATCACCAGCACCCGCGCCGCCAGGCTCGCCGGCGTGTCGTCCGGCGCGACCGGCACCCGCGCCTGCCCCAGGACCGGGCCGTCGTCGAGCTCCGGCGTCACCTCGTGAACGCTGCACCCCGCCTCGGCGTCGCCCGCCGCGATCGCGCGCGCATGGGTGTCGAGGCCGCGATACTTCGGCAGGAGCGAGGGATGGATGTTGAGGATCCGCCCCCGCCGGCGGTCGATGAAGGGCGCCGTCAGGATCCGCATGAACCCGGCCAGGCAGATCAGGTCGGGGCGCGCCGCCTCCAGCGGGTCGGCCAGCGCCGCCTCGAACGCCGCCCGGTCGCCGCGGAACGGCCGGTGATCCACGGCGGCCGTCGCGATCCCCCGCTCCGCCGCCCGGACCAGCCCGGCGGCGGCCGGATCGTTGGACAGAACCAGGCAGGGCCGCGCGGGATGGTCGCCGACCATGCTGTCGGCCAGCGCGACCATGTTGGACCCGCCGCCCGAGATCAGGATGGCGACCCGCATCAGATCAGCGTGCCGGCATAGGCCACCCCGTCCCCGGTCGCGACGCGCCCCATCCGGCACACCGCGTGCCCCTCCGCCGCGAAGGCCGCGGCGACCGCGTCGGCGCGGTCGGGCGCGGCTGCCGCGACCATGCCGATGCCGCAATTGAAGGTCCTGAGCATCTCGGGCTCGGCCACGTCGCCCGCCTCGGCCAGCCAGCGGAACACCGGCGGCAGGGTCCAGGCCCCCAGGTCGATCTCGGCGCCCAGCCCCTCGGGCAGGACCCGCGGCAGGTTCTCCGTCAGCCCGCCGCCGGTGATGTGCGCCAGGGCATGGACGCCGCCGCCACGGATCGCGGCCACCGCCGGGCGGACGTAGAGCGCGGTGGGCGACAGGAGCGCCGCGCCCAGCGGGCCGTCCGCGAACGGCGCAGGATCGTCCCAGCCAAGGCCCGCCCGCTCGGCGATCCGCCGCACCAGCGAATAGCCGTTGGAATGCACCCCGGTCGAGGCGACGCCCAGCAGCACGTCGCCCGCCGCCACGTCGCGGGGCAGGTCCGTGCCGCGTTCCATGGCGCCGACGGCAAAGCCGGCCAGGTCGAAATCGCCGGCGCCGTACATGCCGGGCATCTCCGCCGTCTCGCCGCCGATCAGGGCGCATCCGGCGGCCACGCAGCCCGCCGCGATGCCTTCCACCACCCGGGCCGCCGTCTCGGTCTCGAGCTTGCCGGTCGCGAAATAGTCGAGGAAGAACAGCGGCTCCGCCCCCTGGCAGACCAAGTCGTTGACGCACATGGCCACGAGGTCGACGCCCACGCCCGCCACCTCGCCCGTGTCGATGGCCAGCCGCAGCTTGGTCCCGACCCCGTCCGTCGCGGCGACGAGGATCGGGTCCTGGAACCCGGCGGCCCTGAGATCGAAGAGCGCCCCGAACCCGCCCAGCCCGGCCATCGTTCCGGGGCGGTCGGTCCGTTTCGCCGCCGGCTTGATGCGGTCGACCAGGGCGTTCCCCGCGGCGATGTCCACGCCCGCCTCGGCATAGGTCAATCCCGTCTTGCGCGTCACGTCGCCCCCCTCGGCCCCTGCTCTGGCGCGGCCATACAACACCCGTGCCAAGCCGACAACGTGGGTTTCGGCTCCGCCCTCTCCCCGCGCGGCGCGGGCGCCCGTCGCTTGAACTTGACCGGAGTTCGGCGTCTGATACCACCGGCTCGCTCAGGGCCTGTAGCTCAATTGGTTAGAGCAGAGCGCTCATAACGCTTTGGTTGGGGGTTCGAGTCCCTCCGGGCCTACCAGAATGCCGGGCGGCGGGGCCGCACCGCTCGGACCGGCCCCGCCGCCCGGTCCGGGCCCGAGGCATGCGAGGCCGAGCACGCTCGGCCCCGGCATGGCCGCGGCGGTCGCCCGCAACGGGGACAGCCCGCCCGATGAGTATGCCAGCCCCGACAGGAGCGGTCCAAGGAGCCGCTCTCCGGCAACGGCCAAATGGACGAAGCCTGCATCCATGGTCATCCGCTCGTCCCGCGTGCAGGCGCGGATCACGCAGGAATGGAACGAGGAATTCCCTGCGCTTAGCGCGCCGAAGGCGAGCAATCCCGTCCCGCGCGCCGCGGTGAGCCAGGGGCCGGACCGCCCGCGATCCCGGCCGCCACCGCCAGCGTTGCCGGCACCACGGGGCGGGCGAGCGCCCGGACGTGTGCGGCCGAGACCTGCTGTCCCTCGGGGCGCGCGCGGCGGCGTTCGGAAGGCGGGGCGCGGCCGCCTGCACCGCGCCGTCAAGGACGATCCAGACCGCCATGACGGAGCCGCCCATGACGAACGCGGCCCGCTCGCCGGCCTCGGTCCCGTCCGACATTACGGCGTGGACATGGATCGGCATGCCGACGACGCCCCCCTTCCCGCGCGCCGAACAGGCCCCCCCGCGCCGGGGCAGCCAGTGCACGTTCGCCGATTTCGGGATCACTTCGGGCATCTCGCGCATCCGTGCACCGCTCCGGCAGGCCCGGCGGCATCGCTGCCGCGACGGGCCGGTGCGCATGGCCCGGCTCTTTGCCGTATCGGGCATCGACTTTCACCATCGCACCGTCGAGCGGGGGAGTCCCGATCGCGCGCGCCAACGGGTGGCCGCGCTCGGCCGACGCCGGCGCGGTCCGCGCCATGGCCGATCCCCGAGTCCCACCGGCCATGCGCGGTGTCGAATTCCCGCATATGCGTGTGGCTCGCCGGATCGCCGGCGGCGCCGTTGATCCGGGCGATCTCAGCGCCGCCTCCAAAAGCGGGCGCTGCCGCATGAGACGGCGAAAGATGACCATCCGCCGCGGATGACCGGGCCGTGCCGGACGCGATGGGAATATTGAGGCACGGCCATGAAACCCGCACGGGCCGCGGCCGCCCCTTTCGTGTGGTGACGCCGGTCAGGGTCGCCCCCGCCCGTCGCCAACCGCTGCCTCGGGGAGGACCGGGCGGCAGGCCCCGCCGGATCGGAGCGGGGGGCGGGCCCGGCATCCGCGCGACGCGGTCCGCCCGCGCGCGCCCACGGCATCCCGGCCCAGCAAAAGGGCGCCTCCCGGGGGATCGGAAGGCGCCCTGTCATGGCGCGGCCTGTGCCTTGCCGGCCCCCCGGGGGGCCGGCGGCGGGCTCATTCGAGGATCTTCGACACCACGCCGGCGC
>CANKVU010000026.1 GCA_947487205.1 uncultured Paracoccaceae bacterium
CGTAGAGTGCGTCTTCCTGTCCATGGAGGGCTATCCTTCGAGAGTTCGGCCCTCCAGGCAAGCCGGGGCGGTTCAGACGCGGTTCGAAAAGGCGATCCACACGCTGGTTCAGCGCAATGGACTCGAGAAGGACCGCGATGCTGGCATGGTTGTGGACGCGGCTGAGTGAGGACGGCGCCCGGGTCTCGATCTCGGGCCGGGCACTGAGCCGTTTTCCTGCAAACGATATCGAGCGCCTCTTGCGGGCGCAGGTGCTGATCGAAGAGCGGAAGGCCGATACCTGGTCTGTCTGCGCGGAGTGCGATTGCGGGCTTGATGCGCGCCCCGTCGAACAGTCGGGTGATGCGTTCCGGGCCTGCTGCCCGCACGATCCCGCCGAAGACGTGATCCTGCAGAACGACGATCTGCGCCGTTTTTCGGTCGACGTCGATCGGCTCGTGGCCCGAATTGCGGCCAGCGGGAATCTTGGCGGCGCGGTCGCCCGCGTTGCGGACGGCCTCTGGCTATTGGGGGACACACCGTCCGGCCATACCGTGGTCCTGTCATTCGATGCCGACAATCTGGTTGCGCCGGGCGCGGTGATGGCGATCAGGGCGGCCGTGGGGGCGAAGCCGATCATGGCAATCGTCCACGACCTTTCTGCAACAATCGCCGTCAGGCTGCGGGAGGTCGGGGTCGAGCCCCACGAAATTGCAGCGGTTTTCAAGGCAGGGTCGGATGGCACGGAACGCCTCGTCCTCGATCCGCCATCTTCAGTTCCGCGTCTTGTCATGACGCTTTCGGCGCAATCAGTCACTCTCGACGGCCGTCGGCTCGACCTGCCGACTCAGATGTTCGCGCTGTTTCGTCTGCTGATCGAGCAATCCGTCAAGCGTGATCCAGTCCTGAAAAATCAGGAGATCGAGACGCAGACCGGCCGGCCGCCCAACCAGATCATCCGAGACCTTCGGAAGGCGCTGGTCGGTTGTGGGCTGACCAGCGACCATGCAAAGGCGTTGGTCGCGACGGTACATGCTCGCGGCTATCGGCTCGGCCTCGACCCTGCCGAAGTGGCCATCGAACCCTGAGGCCGCCACACACAATCCGCACATAACAAACACACGGCAATCACACCGGCGGCAGCGCGCTGAACGGCACATTCGGAACAACAGCAACATGTTCCGAGGTGCTCCCGAATGTTTCCGCCGATTTCCCCCGACGACCTTGCCACGCTGATCGACGAGGCGGCCGTTGCCGCGCGTCGCCTGCATCGCAAGCTGGTGCTGCCTGCCGCCGATCTCGACGATCTCCGCCAGGACCTGCTGGTCGACCTGATCTGCCGGTTGCCGGGTTTTGACGCCCGCCGTGGCAGCATCGGCGCTTTCGCCAACATCGTCTTGCGCAACCAGTCCTCGCGCATCGCCATCCGCCATCATCGCCAGCGCAGGATGCAGGGCGGCACGGTGCTTTCGCTCGATGCTCCCGTTTCCGGCGCGACCGAACTGCTGGGCTGCTTGCTGGCGGAAGCCGATGGTCTGGCCGCCTGGCATGGGCAGGACCGCTCTGCGACGGACGACGCCGAGACCCACCACGATCTCGCCCGGGTGCTGGGCGGCCTGCCCGGGGAAGCGCGCGGGCTTTGCGCGGCGCTTGGCACATGCGCTGTCGCGGAGATCGTCGAACGCACCGGCACCTCCCGTTCCGCCCTCTACCGTCACATCGCCCGCCTGCGGCTCGACCTCGCCATGCGCGGGATTGGGGCCGAGTGGGACGGTTCGAAAGCGGCGTGAGTAGAGGATCGACATGGAGATGATCGTCATGCCCCTCACCGAATTCACGCCCGCAAAGGTCCGGCCGCTCACCGACATCGAGTTCTGCGCCTGGATCGGCCAAGCCATGCCGGGCGACCGGCTCGAGTATCATCGCGGGTTTCTCGGGATCGATACCACGGCGGTGATTTCCACCTTGCCGGAACCGGAGCGCCGCAGGCTTGGGGCGTTGGCCAGTGCCGCCCACCGCGCCTTCGAGGCCGCGCTGGTGCATCTGGTGCAGGTCCGCGTCGGCCCTGATCGCTTCGCTTATCTGGCCATCGCGCGGACCAAGCCGCGCCATGCGCCGATCCCGTTTTCCCAACTCATCGCGACAGAGGAGGCCGCCTGATGCGCGCCACGCTTGCCTGGATCGGGGATCGGCTTCCGCCGTCCCTCTACTTCCTTCTGGCCGGAAATTCGGCCCCATCCCCCAACGGAGACCACGATATGACCGAGACCAACGGCCCGCTTGCGCGCCTGCGCAAGGCTTTCCGCAGCCTTGAGGATCTGCCGGAGGTGATCCCCGCCGCCTGGCGTCCCGGCGATGCCAGCGATCCGCTGCCCGTCGAGACCGCGAGTGTCGACGAGATCGCCATCGCGATCGTCGCCGCGAATGCCGAACTGTCCGCGGCCATCCAGCGATCCTCGGCGCTGGAAAAGCTCCATCGTCTGGCGCGTGAAGCCGGGGCTGTCGGCACGGACCGCGCCGTGGATGCGGCACTGAAGCGGGAGGGGCTGTAATGGCCACGCCTTTCCCCAGCACCGAGGCGCCGACCGAGGCCCGCCTCGACAACCTGCCAACGTTCGACGACCTCGAGCGGCTGTCCATCGGCGAGATCGCCGACATGCCCGCTGCGCTGCTTCTTGCGCTGCAGGACGAAGCAGCGGCCGAGAGCGCCCGGGTCAAGCGCCTGAAGGACCGTTTCGAGGCGGCACTGGCGCAGCGATATGGCGCCGCGACCGAGGCCGAGCGGTCTGCGCAGGGCAAGACCTCGGGCACGGTCCGGATCGAGGATGCGGGTGTGGTGGTCATCGCCGACCTGCCGAAGAAGGTCACGTGGGATCAGGACCGGCTGGCCACCATGGCAACCCGGATCCGAGAGGCCGGCGACGACCCGACCCAGTATCTCGAGATCGCCTATCGCGTGCCCGAACGCCGCTTCGGGGCCTGGCCCGACGCCATGCGCGACGGCTTCGCAGCCGCCCGGTCCGAGACCACCGGCAAACCCGTGTTCCGGCTCGAGACCCGAGACCGGTGACGCGCGGCGGCGGAACGCCCGAGCGGCAACGCCGGGCAGGTTCCCCTTCGGCACCCGGTCACCCCCGCCGCCGCGCTACTTTCAATCCTTCGGAGAACCCCATGGCCTTCCGCATCATCACCGCCGACGAACGCCTCTCGGCCGCCGAGAACAAGACCTCGCTCGCCATCTTCGGCCCGCCCGGCGTGGGCAAGACCACGCTGCTGAAATCCCTCCCTGCCGAGGAAACCGTCTGCCTCGACCTCGAGGCTGGCATGAAATCGGTGCAGGACTGGCGCGGCGCGTCGATCCCGGTGCGCAGCTTCACCGACTTCCGCGATCTGGCGGTGCTGATCGGCGGGCCGGACCCCGCGCAACATCCGCACTCCTGGTACGGGACCGAACGGCACGCGTGGCTGCAGGCCCAGCACCGCGACAGCGGCATCGAGGCCTTCCTCGCCGCGCGCCGCATCGTCTTTGTCGACTCGATCACCGATCTGACCCGGCAGGCGATGGCCTATGCCCGCCAGCAGCCTGAGGCCTTCTCGGACCGGACCGGCAAGCCGGATGTCCGCGGTGCCTATGGGCTTATGGGGCGTGAGGTGATCCAGGCGCTGAAGCACCTCCAGCATGCACGCGGCAAGACCGTGATCTTCGTCGGCGTGCTGGAAAAGGTGACCGACGATTTCGGCGCCGTCACCTGGCAACCGCAGATGGAAGGCAGCAAGGCCGGGCGAGAATTGCCCGGTATCGTGGACCAGGTGGTTTCGATGCAGCTTTTCGCCCGCGATGCCGAGGGCGGCTGGGTGCTGGACGAGACCGCCACCGACCGCCGCCTTGTCTGCAAGTCCGGCAATCCCTGGGGCCTTCCAGCCAAGGACCGCTCCGGCCGTCTCGACCTGACCGAACCGCCCGATCTCGGCGCGCTGCTCGCGCGGATCGACGGCCGCACCTCGCGTGAACCCGCTTTCGCCACCTGATCCCTGAAAGGAACTGACATGAGCTACGATCTGAACGACGCCCAGCCTCAGATGGCCCCCATCGGCGAGCTGATCCCGGACGGCACCTTCGCCAAGGTCCGCCTGACCATCCGCCCCGGCGGGGTGAATGGCGCAACCCCGATGGATGCGGGGCTGCTGAAGGCCTCGCAGTCCAGCGATGCGCGCATGCTCGACTGCGAATTCACCGTGGTCGAGGGCCCGCACGCCCGCCGCAAGTTCTGGCAGAGCTTCACCGTGGCAGGCGGAAAGCTCGACGAGAAAGGCCAGTCCATCGGCTGGAAGATCTCGAAATCCACGTTTCGCGCCATGGTCGACAGCGCCCTCGGTCTCGATCCCCGCGACGAAACACCGGCGACCAAGGCAAAGCGGGTGCTGCCCGGCCTCAAGCATCTCGACGGCATCGTCTTCGCCGCCCGCATCATGGTGGAGCCCGCCTCGAACCCGCAATACCGCGACCAGAACCGCATCGCCAACGTCGTTCTGCCCGACGAGGCGCAGCATACGGCCGTCATGCGTGGTGAAACCGTCCCGCCGGAACCCGTCAACGCCCCGCCGCGCAAGGCCACGAGCGTCGCGGCGCCGGGCTGGCAGGCGCCGGCACCGGCATGGGGCGCGGCACCGCAGCCCACTGCGACGGCCGCTCCGACCTGGGGAGCACAGACCGGACCCGCTGCACCGGCCACGCCCCAAACACCGGCACCCGCAGCACCGGGCACCCCGGCGATGCCCGCGTGGCTCAATGGCTGAGGTGCGGCGGAAGCGGCGGTCAGGTGGGTCCGCAGGGTCGCCTGCCGCCGAGCCCGATGGGGATGGGCCGGCAGACCGGCCCATGACCCCCGACGAATGGCAGGCGCATGTGACGCGCGCCGCCGCGCTGGAGATCGGAACATGGCTCGAGGCCCGAGGAAGACTGCACCAACCCATCGCAAGCCTTACCCTCGGCGACCTCGAGGCCATGGCCAGCAACGCGATCTCGCGCTGGATCGTGATGCAGACCGAGAAGCTCCAGCGGGCGGGTTGGCCGCCCGAGGACCCGATCGCGAATTTCCTGCTGGGGTAGCGCTCTGCGCCGTCTGCGCGCGGGAAGCCCGCGGCTTCGGCTACGTCCACCGCCTCCAGCGCGACCGCTATCCCTATCACCGCTTCTGCTCGCTCCGCTGTCAGGACGTGGGCAGCGCAATCGCCCAAAGGATGAATGGCATGATCGACAAGACCGCCCGCGAGGCACAAGCGATCCGCGACGCGCGGGCGCTCTTTGCCGAAGCGCTGACCGACCTCGGGCTCATGGAGCCCTTCTTCAACCGCACCGCCGCCGACATCGACCGGCTGATCGAGGCGGCCGTCACCGGCTATGTCGACAGCATGCTGGCGCAGGGCGCGCGCAAGGAGCGGACCGGCACGGCCCATGACGATCCGATTCCGTTCTGAGGGGGCCGTCATGATCGATCTGAACAATGAGGCCGCCCCCTGGACCGACCTTCTCGCCGCCGCGACGGCGAACGCCATCACCGACTTCGAGGTCGAGTTCTGCGAGAGCCTGCACCAGAAGCTGGAGACATCCGGCCCGCGAGCCCGGCAGACCGAGGCCCAGCATCACAAGCTGACCTGCATTGCGCAGGCTGGCGGGTTCTGGGAGCGCGACCAATGATCGACCTGAACCATGGCTCTGGTTGCCTCTATGGCCAGGACGCACCGCGTCCACCGATCGCCTCCGCCGTCTCGGCCGCCATCGACACCGCCCTGACGGCGCGCAATCGCGCCGAGCGCCCCCGCACCTATGTCAGTTCCTCTGGGCTCGGGCGCGACTGCATGCGCCAGATCCAGTTCGACTATCTCGCTGTCCCCAAGGACGAGGGCCACGAGTTTGAACCGCGCATCCTGCGGATCTTCGAGGCTGGACACCGGGCCGAGGACATTGTCGCGGGCTGGTTCCGGATCGCAGGGTTCGACCTGCGCACCGAACGCCCCGATGGTCGCCAGTTCGGCTTCGAGGCCATGGCGGGCCGGTTCAAGGGCCATATCGACGGCTGCTTCGTCTCCGGCCCCGTGGCCATGGACTATCCCGCGCTCTGGGAGAACAAGGCGCTCGGCGCGTCGAGCTGGAAGGATGTGGTCAAGCGCGGCGTCAGCATCGCGCGCCCTGTCTACGCCGCCCAGATCGCGCTCTATCAGGCCTATATGGACCTGCCCAACCCGGCGCTCTTCACCGCGTTGAACCGCGACACGATGGAATTGCACACGGAACTCGTGCCCTTCGATGCCCGCCTGGCGCAGGAGATGTCGGATCGCGCATTCGGGGTCGTGCTGGCGTCCGAGGCGGGCGAATGGTTGCCTCGGGCGGCGACCGAACCCACGGCCGTCGTCTGCCGGGGTGGCATGGCGGCCGGCAAGTGGCACGCGCCCTGCGCATGGGCGGAGCGGTGCTGGGGTGAGCGGCGTCCCGGAAACGCTCCAGTGGAGCGTTTCAGCCGCGAACGGGCGGAGCCCTTGCGATGATCCCCGACGCCTATGATCTCAAACGCATCGTCCGCGCCCATCGCGCGCGCTTCTGGCTGCCGGACCTGCTCGAAGGGTTCGAGTTCGCACCGGTCTGGCGCTTCGCCGATCAGGCGCAGTTCGATTCCGACGACGTCGATGCGCTGGCCCGCCGCCTGGCGGCCGGTCCGCAACGGTTGCCGCACCCCGAGACGATTTTTGAGTTGTCCGATCGCAGTCGGATCATCCGCAGCCAGATCGTCTACGCCCGACAGTGCGACGACGGCATCGAGGCGGTCTGGCTTGCCCTGTGGCGCAGCCCCAGACGTTGGACCGATATCCATGCCCATGTCCGGCTCGCCGATGGCGGCATCGCGGAATTCGCTACCAATCCGGCGCTCCGCGATGCAGGACTGGCGGAACAAAGCGGTCAGGCGGCGGCCGCCATCGTCTGGCGCGCGCTCGCGATCCTCGCATCCGCTGCAAGCATCAGCGAACGGCAGATCGCCCCAATCAAGCGCAAACCCTTCGCGCGGGATGGCGTGCGCGGCTGGACCTGGCATCAGGTCGCCATCGATCCGGCCCGGCTTCGCACCGCATCCGAACGGCTCGGCGGCAGTCATGCCAGCCCGCGCTGGCACCTGCGTCGGGGGCATTGGCGTCAGTTGCCGGACGGTCGGCGCATCTTCGTGCGCCAATGCGAAGTGGGCGATCCCGCGCGCGGCGGGGTGGTGAAGGACTTTGCGGTGGAGGCGCGACAGGCATGACGGAATTCACCCCATCGGCAGCGCAGGCCGCCGCCATCGCCGAGGTCCGCGACTGGTTCGAGAACCGCACGGACACGCAACAGGTGTTCCGGCTCTTCGGCTATGCCGGGTCGGGCAAGAGCACGGTCCTGAAATTCGCCCTCGACGACCTCGGTCTGTCACCCCACCGCAGCGCCAAGGACGGCCGTTGCGTGCCGGGCGTCGTCACCGCGACCTTCACCGGCAAGGCCGCACTGGTCCTGAGCCGCAAGGGCACGCCCGCCCGCACCATCCACAGCCTGATCTATTCGGTGATCGAGGCGACCGAAGAGGAAATCACCGCCGCGGCCGCCAAGGTGCAAGAGGCCGAGACCGCCGCGCGCAAACTGACCGGATTCGACAGGACCGCGGCCGAAGCTGGGATCGAGGCGATGCGCCAGGCGCTGTCCGCGATGAAGCATCCCCGCTTTGCCCTGAACCCGCAAAGCGATGCCGCGGATGCGCGGCTGATCGTGCTGGATGAGGTGTCGATGGTGGGCGAGGAAATGGCGCGCGATCTGATGAGCTTTGGAAAACCGATCCTCGTTCTGGGCGATCCGGGTCAGTTACCGCCCATCAAGGGCGAAGGCGCCTTCACCCGCGATACGCCCGACGTGATGCTGACCGAGATCCACCGTCAGGCGACTGAGAGCGCGATCATCCGTCTCGCCACCATGGCGCGGATGGGCGAGCCCATCGGTTTTGGCACCTACGACACCCATGTCGCCAAGATGCGCAAGGGCGACATCTCGCCAGAACAGGCATTGCGAGGCGGGCAGCTGATCTGCGGGCTGAACGCGACACGGTTGCAGATCAACAATGCGATGCGCGCGGCGGCTGGCCTTGGCGGGACGTATTTGCCCACTGGCGCGGCGGAAAAGATCATCTGCCTCAAGAACGACAATTCGCTCGGGCTTATAAACGGCATGTTCCTGACCCTCGAGGATATCGTCGACGAGGGCAGCCTCTATTTCTCGGCCGTGGTTCATGACGAGGACGGGCGCCGGGTCTCCCCCTTCGATAGCGACGGCCGCCCCGGGCGGCTGCGCATCTACAAGGGGCATTTCGAGGATCACGTCGCCTACGACGCCAAGCGCCATGACCGCGACTGGCGGGAAAAGCGCAAGCTGACCGAGGCGACCTACGGCTGGGCGATCACCGCCCACAAGGCGCAAGGGTCGCAGTGGGAGAACGTGATCGTCTGGGACGACGGGCTGGGACGCAGCGAGATCGACCGCCGCCGCTGGCTCTACACCGCCATCACCCGCGCTGAGCGCGGGCTCGTCCTTTTGGCCTGAGGGGGCGCGATGATCGATCTCAATGATGTCGGCACGCCGAAAGCACGCCACGATCTGGCGGCCGTAAAGGACCGGCTGGCGGCGACAGCTTGCGACTGGCTCCCCGGCATCTTTCCGGAGGCGCGGCTTGCGCGCGACCGTCGTTCCTTGCGCTGTGCCGACCTGTCCGGCCGCCCGCCGCGCAAGGAGGGGTCGTGTACCATCCACCTTGACGGGCCCTATGCGGGCTGGGGCTTCGACTATGCCACCGGCGAAAGTGCCGGACCGATCGACCTGATCGCGCAGGCAACCGGGCTCTGCGATGGCGCACTCTTCGATGAAGCGGCGCGGATTGCCGGGATGGGTCATCCCGCGCCCCGAAACGCGCCACGCGCGAAGCCCGATCATACCGGCGAGATTGCCCGGCTGGTCGATGGCGCGCAGCCGCTCGCTGGAACCGTAGGAGAAGCCTACCTGCGTGCGCGCGGCCTCGGTGATCCGGAATCGCCCGATCTGCTGTTCCACCCCGACCTGCCTGATTTCGACACGCGACGCGGTTGGCCCGGGCTGATCGCACTGCCACGCCTGGTGGATGGCACCCGCGCGCAGGGCATCCACCGGACCTTCCTGCTCGACGACGGCAGCGCCAAGGCGCCTGCCGGGAAGAAGATGCTGGGATCGGTAGCGGATGCGGCCGTGCGCCTGTTCGCCATGCCTGCGGACGGCCACCTCGGCATCGCTGAAGGCATCGAGACAGCATTGGCAGCAAATGCCCTGTTCGGCACCGCTGTCTGGGCGGCACTCTCTGCCGACGGGCTCGCGCGGTTTCAGTGGCCGGCGGGCACGACGCGGATCACAATCTACGCCGATGCAGGCGACGCAGGTCGTCAGGCCGCTGCGACCCTGTCGGATCGACTGAACCGGGCCGACATTCCGAACCAGATCGTGGTCCCGCTGCATGGCGATGATTTCAACGACGATCTGATGCGCGGAGCGCGTGCGGCCGACTATCGCCCGGAGACTTCGGCCGACGAGCCTGTCGGACCTGAGATATCGACAACAGTGGCAGCTCCGACGCCTGGCGATCCGGACGCTCTGATTGCCGCCACCGAGGCGCTGACCAACCCGCCCGAACTCGCCGCGCTCTCCAGCCTTCTCGGCCGCCTTGCGCTTGCCCGGCTCGATCCGCTGCCCGAACGCCAGATCCTCGCCCGGATCAAGACTGCGACCGGCATCTCCATGTCGATCCTCGACAAACAGTTGACGGAACTGCGCCGCCGCGTGCATGCGACGGGCGATCCGCAGGGCAGGATTGCGCGTCCCGCCTGGTTCGGGCGGCTGTGCCAGGACTTGTCCGGCACGCCCGAGCGCAACGAGGCCAATGTAATTATCGCCCTGTCCTCGGATCCGGTCTTTGCCGGGCTCCTGGCCTTCGACGAGTTCGCCCAATCCATCGTTGTGCGCCAGCCGCTGCCCTGGGATGACCCGGCCATCCGCTTTCCGCGCCCCTGGGACGATGCCGACGATGTGCGCACCGCCGAATGGCTGCAATTGCGCGGGCTCAACGTCGCTCCGATGGTTGTCGGCCGTGGTGTTGGCGCGGTGGCCCGCGACCTGCGCATCCATCCGGTTCGCGACTGGCTCGACACCCTGAAATGGGACGGCACGCCCCGGATCGAGACCTGGACCAGCACCTACCTCGGTGCAGCGCCGACATCCTTCCATCACACCATCGGCGCGCTCTGGCTGATCTCTGCCGTGGCCCGGATCTACCGGCCCGGGGTGAAGGCCGATCACATGCTGATCCTCGAAGGGCCGCAGGGCGCGCGCAAATCCACCGCGATCAAGGTGCTCGCGGGCGAGGACTGGTTCACCGACGAATTGCCCGAGCTTGGGTCCAAGGACGCGGCCATTCACATGCAGGGCGTCTGGATCGTGGAAATCGCCGAGCTCGACGCCATCGGCCGGGCCGAGGTCTCGCGCATCAAGGCCTTCCTGACCCGCACCACCGACCGCTTCCGCCCGCCCTATGGCCGCTATACCGTCGAGGTGCCGCGCCAATGCGTCTTCGCAGGCACCGTGAACCCCGACACCTATCTGCGCGACGAAACCGGCAACCGCCGCTTCTGGCCGCTACGCTGTGGAAGCATCGACATCGCCGCAATCGCTCGCGACCGGGATCAACTCTGGGCCGAAGCCGTCCACCGTTTCCGCGCAGGCGCGATTTGGTGGATCGACGATCCGGCGCTGCTTGCCGAAGCCGCCGCGGCGCAGGAAGCGTGCTATCAGGCGGACGCCTGGGACGCCCGGATCGACCGCTGGCTGACCCACGACACCCGCAGCGTCAATCGCGGCCAAGCAGGCTGGGATGATTGGCAGGATGAAGAGTTCGAACGTCCCGAGCCGATCCGCGATGTGTCGGTGGGCGAAATCCTCGAAGGCGCGCTCGGCATCGAGCCCGCGAAATGGACCAAGGGCGACCAGATGCGCGTGGGGGCTTGGCTGAAGTCGCGGGATTGGGAGCGATACCGCAGCGGCGCAGGCGCGACCCGCGAATGGCGCTACCGCAGATCGCAGCGCGGCTGACATCGCGATGGCAGTGTCAGGCACCGAAGGGGCATCCATCCGGGTGCCCCTTTTCATTTGCCGCTGTCCTACTTCGCGGCGTGTCCCACTTCAAGTCCAAGGTAGGACAGAAAAAACCATTTTAAATCAATCCTGTCCCACCTGTCCCACTTGGACCGCCAACTTCTCTCTTTCCCATATGGAGCGTATGTGTGCCCCTCGACCTCGTTCTTCCTCATGCGACATAGGGAAAAAGGTGGGACAAGTGGGACAGGTAGGACGCGCCTTGTTTTGAAAGGAAAATCTGGCGTCCCACTTTGATCGGCAAGTGGGACAACCCGAGACCAGGTGGGACAGAAGCATCGTCTGGCGCATTTTTCTTGAATGGGTGCGCATGTCATGATTCTCTGCCCATGACCAAAGCCGAAGGCCCACGTTTCAGGTGAGCCTTCAACATGACGCCGACCATCCAGACTGCGGATCTGCACCTCGAACAGGGGCGCCTTTCCACGTCCTGCATCCTTGCCCTCGACCTCGGGACAACGACAGGTTGGGCCTTGCGTGGCCATGACGGCCTGATCACCTCTGGCACGATGTCCTTTCGCCCCGGGCGGTTCGACGGCGGCGGTATGCGGTATCTTCGCTTCACCAACTGGCTGACCGAGGTCGACCGGCTATCAGGCCCCATCGCTGCGATCTGGTTCGAGGAAGTCCGCCGCCATGTCGGAACGGACGCTGCCCATGTCTATGGCGGGCTGATGGCCACGCTCACGGCATGGGCTGAACTCCGCGGAATCCCCTATGAGGGCGTTCCGGTTGGCACCATCAAGCGCCATGCCACCGGCAAGGGCAACGCCGACAAGCAGGCGATGATCGCGGCCGCGCGGGCGCGCGGGTTCAGTCCCGCCGATGACAACGAGGCGGATGCCATCGCCATCCTGCATTGGGCGATCGAAACGAACGGGGGTGTCGCATGAGGTGGTATCCCCGAGGCTATGGTGGCACCCGGCGTGATCCAGATCGCGTCAAGCAGGAAGGCTGGCACGACCATGGTCTGCTGGCCGTCTCCATCGACGACCCCCGTCTCACTTGGCCCGAGCAGGAACTGGTCCGCCAGCTGGGTGAAAAACTCTACGGCCCGCGTGTCGAGCCAAGGGAGGTGGCCAATGGGTGATTGGACACCCGCCATGGTCGAAGCGCGCCTTGAGAGCGCGGCCGATGTGTTCCGGTCACTGCCCGAGGTGAAGCCGCAGGGCTATTTCAACGCCTGGCCCGAGTATTTCCACAGCTTCGCCGATCATGTCGGTCAGGAACCCCGGATGCGACGGCCGAAACCCGGTCCGCGAGACATCAGCCAAGCCGACGACGCTCTGCTATGGTTGCGCTGGCTGGACCAGGCCGACGCGCGCCTTGTGTGGCTCCGGGCGAACCGCAAGCCTTGGAAGCCGATCTGCTGGGAATTGGGCATCAGCCGCGCCACCGCCAATCGCCGATGGCAGTATGGCATCGCCGTCATCGTCTGGCGTCTGAACGGCAAGCGCGTGCCGACCAAGCGGTCGATGGACTTCGTGGTGGCGAAGGTGACGCCCTGAATCTGTCAAGAGCCGTCGTGCGGTCGAGACACTTTCATGTGAGACACTGAACGCCAAGACAATCAGCCGTTCCGAGGCTATCAATGAGGGCATACTCGGGAGAGGAGCGCGCAGGCACTGGCCGCGTAGCCGACTTCCGGGGTCCAGCGAGGGGACCAGTCAGGGCCCGAACTGCCAAGCCTTTGATATCTTGGTTCCTTCCTGGCCATATTCGTATGCTGGCGGGCGAAGCGCGGGACGTCGCCAGCGACAGGGCCGGATTTTTGGGAAGCCACCCGGAAGCCGGAGCCACACGCGCCCGGCGCAAACACCAATGAACGCTGGCCTTCCGACCGGACACCGCTGGTAGCCGCTGGACCCCGCTTGGAGTCCGGCCCGGCATCCGGAGTCCGGAAGCCACCGGCATCCACCCGACCGAGGAACCTTGCCCACCATGACGCTGAGCTTCGCCCCTGACGCGATCGAGATGTGGCCGCTGTCGCGCCTGCAGCCCTACGCGAAGAACGCGAAGGCGCATGGCGCGGACCAGGTCGCGAAGATCGCCGCCAGCATGGCCGAGTTCGGCTGGACCGTGCCCTGCCTCGTGGGCGAGGATGGCGAGTTGATCGCGGGCCACGGTCGCGTGCTGGCCGCGACGCAGTTGGGACTGACCGAGGCGCCGGTCATCGTGCTCGGGCATCTGACCGAGGCGCAGCAGCGGGCCTACCGGATCGCGGACAACAAGCTGACGGAACTCGGCACCTGGGACGAGGCGCTTCTGTCGGCCGAACTGAACGACCTGCTGGCCGAGGATTTCGACCTGTCGCTGGTCGGGTTCTCCGACGGCGAGTTGGACAAGTTGCTGGCCTACGTCGCGGAAGACGACGGTGAAGAAGGTGGCGCCGGTGGCTCGGTGCCGCCGGTGACCATCCCTGAACCGCCGCGCAACCCGGCATCGCAGACGGGCGATTTGTGGATTCTTGGCGATCATCGCCTGCTGTGCGGCGACAGCACCAGCGCTGCCGACGTCCGCCGCCTGATGAACGGCGAACGCGCGGTGCTGTTTGCGACCGATCCGCCGTATCTCGTCGACTACGACGGCTCGAACCATCCGACCCGCAACAAGGACTGGTCCGCGTCCTACGGCACGACCTGGGACGACAGTTCGCAGGGCGCGGAGCTCTACGACGGGTTCATCGCCGCCGCAGTGGCGGAAGCCATCACCGAGGATGCCGCCTGGTATTGCTGGCACGCCTCCCGCCGCCAGGCGATGCTGGAAGCCTGCTGGGAAAAGGCAGGGGCCTTCGTCCATCAGCAGATCATCTGGGTGAAGGACCGCGGGGTTCTGACCCGGTCTCACTACCTCTGGAAACACGAGCCCTGCTTCATGGGCTGGCGCCGCCCGAACCGCCCGCCGAAGGTGGCCGAGGAAACGCTGCCATCGACATGGGCGCTGCCCAGCTTCGCCAAGGACGACCGGCCCGACCACCCGACGCCGAAACCGCTCGACGCCTTCGGCATCCCGATGCGCCAGCACGTCGCGCGGGGCGGGCTTTGCTACGAGCCGTTCTCCGGCTCCGGCTCGCAGATCATGGCGGGCGAAGCCAATGGCCGGCGCGTCTTCGCGATGGAGATCAGCCCGGCCTATGTCGATGTCGCCGTGGCGCGCTGGCAGGCCGAGTCGGGCCGCGACGCAATCCTCGACGGCGACGGTCGGACCTTTGCGCAGGTGAGAACCGAGCGACTGGGCAACGACGCCGAACCCCCGGCCGACGCGCCGGACACGGACGCCGCTCCCGAACCCGCGCGAAAGCGCAAGACCGCCGCGTGACATGCATGACCTGGCTCTACCTTCCTCCGGAGACACTTCCGGAGCCGGAGACGCATGCCTCTTCGGCATCTCGCTCTGTTCCGGCGCAGGCGGGCTCGATCTCGGGCTCACCATCGCCATCCCCGGATATCGTGCTGTGGGCCATGTCGAACGGGAAACCTACGCCGCAGCCACTCTCGTGGCGCGGATGGAAGACGCGTCCCTGAATCAGGCTGTTGTCTGGGACGACGTTGCCACGTTCGACGGCCGCCCGTGGCGCGGCGCGGTGGACATCGTCACTGCGGGTTATCCGTGCCAACCGTTCTCGGTCGCGGGAAAGCGCCGGGGTAAGGACGACCCGCGCCACCTCTGGCCCCATGTCGCCCGCATCATCGGCGAAGTGGAGCCACCGTTCGTCTTCCTCGAGAATGTCGCCCATCATCTCCGCCTCGGCTTCCCCGAAGTCGCCTCAGGACTGGGCGGCATGGGCTACATGCTTGCGGCAGGCCTCTTCACGGCGGCGGAGGTCGGCGCGCCCCACAAGCGTGAGCGGCTGTTCATCCTCGCCATCCGCGAGGGCGACGAGCTGGCCGACCCCGCGCGCCTGCTCTGGCACTCGGTCGAGTGGCGGGAACCGGACGGAACTGCTGCGGCTCTGGCCGACGCCTCGCGCCAGCGCCAACGAGAACCGGCAGACGAAGCCGGCACCTTCGCAGGAAGCGGGGCAGCATGGGATGAACCTCGCAACAACGGCCGCGATGTGGCCGACGCCGATGGCGAACGACGGGTGCAAGCCGAGTGCTGGCAACCGCCGTTCGGCCGACCTGACGCATTCGGCGGGGATGTGGATGACGCCGACAGCGCGGGATCACAAGGACGGGGCGACGAGCCTTGCCAACACGCCTGTGAACGGCCTGCTTGGCCGCCAGGTCCTGGTGACGCCGCTGGCTGGGAGCGATACCTGCGATGCGCGCCGGACCTTGAACCCGCTGTTCGTCGAGGCGCTGATGGGCTGGCCCACCGGGTGGACCGGCTTCGCCTCTGTGGCAACGGCGTGGTTCCCCTGGTTGCAGCGCATGCGTTGCGAACTTTGGCGGCTGAATTGCTGGCCGATGGATGAGGCTGCGACATGAAGCAATCACGTCTCATGTCGCTGGTCGAGTCCGTCGCCAACGTGATCGTCGGCTACGGCGTCGCGGTCATGACGCAGATCCTGATCTTCCCGATCTTCGGCCTGCACACGACGCTGGCGCAGAACCTGAAGATGGGCGCCATCTTCACTATCGTGTCGATAGCGCGTTCCTTCGCCTTGCGGAGGGTGTTCGAGGCGATCCGGATGCGGACCGCCAAATGATCGACCGCCGCCCCGGAGGGACGGCGGTCATCAGCTTGTCGGGGTCCGGCGCGTCAGGCGGCGGGGAGTTTGTACACGCGCCCCCGGTTCTCGACCTTCTCCGAGGTCACCTCGAGCCCGAGTTTCTTCTTCAGCGCCCCGGCCATCGCGCCGCGCACCGTGTGCGACTGCCAGCCCGTCGCGGCCATGATCTCCTCGATGGTCGCGCCGTCCGGCGCGCGCAGCATGGCGATCATGGTCGCCTGCTTGGTGCCCTCGCGCGGCGTGCGCGCCTTGGGGGCGGCCTCGGTCTCGGTGGTGGTATCCGGTGCGTGCTCCTCGCTCGGCGCGTCCGTCGCGCCCACAGGCGCGGTGTTCGCGTCCTCGGGCTCGATGCCGATGGCGGCGAGGCCCGCGTCGGTGGCGATCAGGGTGACGCCGTGTCCGTCGCCGGTCTCGCGCCACATGGGCTCGCCCTTGCGCATGTCCGCGTCGACCTCCTGCAGGAAGCCCTTCGCGAGCATCGCGCCGACCACCTTGGCGGCAGCGCTGCCGCGCAGGCTGTCGGGGAGCGGCAGGGCGATGCGGTCCTCGCGCTGTGCGGCCGCGCTGAGGATGATGGCTTGGGTATCGGAAATCTTGGTCATGGGGTCGTCTCCGTATTCGGGCCCGCGTCATGCGGCGCCTTCTACGACCCGTTCGCCCGACTTACGCGGCCCCACTGGGGCCACGGTTCGGGCTCACCGCGCAGGGCGCGCGGCGGGAGTTCCGGGCGGTGCCGGAGATCAGCGGGCGTGTTCGCCCTCGCCGAAGGCGCTGTCGGTGATGCGCTTCAGGAGGCAGGCGTAGTGTTCGAGAGTGCCGACCATGGCCCAGCCCGCCTCGTCGGGGGCGCAGTTGAAATGGTCGTCGCTGAGTGCCTGCAGGCGGGCGAGCATCTCGTCGATCTCGGCCTTCTTGCCGATGAAGGCGGCAAGTGCGGCTTCCTTGTTCCGCCGGGCCTTCTCGGCGCGGAGTTCGTGGCGCGGGGTGGTGATCGGGTTCAGGCGGGTGGTCATCGTAGTGGCTCCGTGGTGAGTTGCATCGCTTCGTTGGAGACACGTTCCCTCTGTCCGCTGTGCTTATCAACTCGATAAGCACATGATTCAGAATGATAATCGGAGCCGTCGATGCAGGGCATGAGTGAGCGCCAGTACGCCGCGCATGTCGGGCTGTCGCGGGGCGCGATCCAGAAGGCGAAGACCGCCGAGCGGCTGGTCCTCTATCCCGACGGCAGCATCAACGCGGCCGCCAGCGACGCCAGGCGTGCCGAGACGACGGACCCGTCGAAGACGAGGAAGGTGCCCGCGCCGAAGCTGAAGCCTGT
This sequence comes from uncultured Paracoccaceae bacterium, assembly GCA_947487205.1. Lineage (GTDB taxonomy): Bacteria > Pseudomonadota > Alphaproteobacteria > Rhodobacterales > Rhodobacteraceae > Palleronia. The sequence continues at coordinate 17,212 of CANKVU010000026.1, forward strand.
TCCCGAGGCGGCCGTGGCCGCCGTCGGCGACACGCTGCGCGAACAGGGTCTGGCGGTTCCGGCGCTCGGCGGCGGCACGACCTTCCTGCAGGCCAAGACCGCGAACGAGGTGCTGAAGGCGCAGGAGCGGCGCATCCGGCTCCAGAAGCTGAAGGGGGAGTTGATCGAGCGGGCCCGCGCGCTGGCGCTGGTGTTTCGGCTGGCGCGGGAGGAACGGGACACGTGGGTGAACTGGCCCGCGCGTGCGGCGGCGCTGATGGCGGCTGAGCTCTCGGCCTCGTGCAGCGACGCGGCGGGCCAGCAGATCACCGTGGAGCCAGCCGCGATGCAGAAGGTCCTGGAGAAACATGTACGCGCCCACCTCGACGAACTCGCCGAGGTCCGGCCCGACTTCCGATGAGAATGGCGATGGCCTGACCGACTTCGACGGCGCGGGCGAGATCCTGCGCACCTGGGGCAACGGGCTACGGCCCGACCCGGACCTGACGGTATCGGAATGGGCGGACCGGCACCGGATGCTCTCGGGCCGCGCCTCGGCCGAGCCGGGGCGGTATCGCACGGTGCGCACGCCCTACATGCGCGAGATCATGGACCGGCTGAGCCCCGGCGATCCCACGCAGCGGATCGTGTTCATGAAGGCGGCGCAGGTCGGCGCGACCGAGGCGGGGAACAACTGGATCGGCTTCGCCATCCACCAGGCGCCGGGGCCGATGCTGGCGGTCCAGCCCACGGTCGAGCTGGCCAAGCGCAACTCGCGCCAGCGGATCGATCCGCTGATCGACGAGAGCCCGGAGCTGCGCGAGCGGGTCAAACCGGCCCGATCGCGCGACGCGGGCAACACGATGCTGTCGAAGGAGTTCGCGGGCGGCATCCTGATCATGACCGGGGCGAACTCGGCGGTCGGGCTGCGGTCTACCCCGGCGCGCTACATCTTTCTGGATGAGGTCGACGCCTATCCGGCCTCGGCCGACGAGGAAGGCGATCCGGTCACGCTGGCGGAAGCCCGGTCGCTGACCTTCGCCCATCGGCGCAAGGTGTTTCTGGTCTCGACGCCAACGATCCGGGGATTGAGCCGGATCAAGCGAGAATATGAAGCCAGCGACCAGCGGCGGTTCTTCGTGCCATGCCCGCACTGCAGGGCGATGCAGTGGCTGAAGTTCGACCGCCTGCGCTGGCAGAAGGGCAAGCCGGAAACGGCGGAATATCACTGCGAGGGCTGCGAGAGGCCGATCGCGGAGCACCACAAGACGGCGATGCTGGAGGGCGGCGAATGGCGGGCGACCGCCACGGCCGCCGATCCGACCACGGTCGGGTATCATCTCTCGGCGCTCTACTCGCCGATTGGCTGGCTGAGCTGGGAGCGGATCGTGCGGGCATGGGGCGCGGCACAGGGGTCGGACGAGGCGATCAAGGCGTTTCGCAACACGATCCTCGGCGAGACATGGGTCGAGACCGGGGAGGCCCCCGACTGGCAGCGGCTCTACGACCGGCGCGAGCGCTGGACATCCGGCACGGTGCCAGCGGGCGGGCTGTTCCTGACGGCCGGGGCCGACGTGCAGAAGGACCGGATCGAGGTCGATGTCTGGGCTTGGGGCCGCGGACTTGAGTCCTGGCTCGTCGATCACGTTGTGATCGAGGGTGGGCCGGATCGGCACGACGCCTGGTCGGAACTGACCGCGCTGCTGGACCGGTCGTGGCCGCACGAGCGCGGCGCGCATCTGCGCATTGCGCGACTGGCTATCGATACGGGCTATGAGGCCCCGGCGGTCTATTCCTGGTCGCGGGCGCAGGGGTTCGCGCAGGTGTCGCCGGTGAAGGGCGTCGAGGGGTTCAACCGCTCGAGCCCTGTGTCGGGGCCGACCTTCGTCGATGCGACCGAGGGTGGCAAGCGGCTGCGGCGCGGGGCGCGGCTCTGGACCGTGGCGGTGTCGACCTTCAAGGCCGAGACCTATCGCTTCCTGCGGCTGGCGCGGCCGACCGAGGAGGAGATGGCCGACGGGGCGGCGTTCCCACCCGGCTCAGTGCATCTGCCGCACTGGGTCGAGAACGAATGGCTGAAGCAGTTCGTCGCCGAGCAGCTGGTGACGGTCCGCACAAAGCGCGGCTTCGCCCGGCTGGAATGGCAGAAGCTGCGCGAGCGCAACGAGGCGCTGGACTGCCGGGTCTACGCCCGCGCCGCCGCCTGGATCGCGGGCGCGGACCGCTGGCCCGACGAGAAATGGCGCGACCTCGAGGATCAGCTCGGGGCCGCGCCCACCGACAGCGATCCCGCCGGGCAGATCAACCGGCCGGGACAGGCCCCGCAGGGCAAGCGCCGCTCCGACTGGCTCGGGCGGCGGGAGGGATGGTTCTGAACATGACCGACTGGACGGAAACCGAGCTCTCGGCGCTGCGCCGCGCGTATGCCAGCGGCACGACCCGGGTCAGCTATGACGGCAAGTCGGTGGATTATGGCTCGGCCGAGGATCTGCTCGCCCGCATCCGCACCATCGAGCGCGCCATCGCGGGCGTGGGCCGTCCGCTGCCGGTGGCCGGGCTTGCGGGCTTCAGCCGCGGGGACCGGTGATGTCGGCGACCTGGTTCGATCACGCCATCGCCACGGTAGCCCCGCGCATGGCGGCGCGTCGCGTGATGGCCCGTCAGGCCTTCGAGACCCTGACGCGGGGCTACGACGGCGCCGCGCGCGGACGGCGGACCGAGGGCTGGCGTGCGCCGGGATCCTCCGCCGACACCGAGATCGGCGTGGCAGGGGCGCTGCTGCGCGACCGCATGCGCGATCTGGTGCGCAACAACCCGCATGCGGCCAAGGCCGTCGCGGTGCTGGTCAACAACATCATCGGGGCGGGGATCATGCCGCGCGCTGCCAGTGGCGGCGACAAGCTCGACCGCAAGGTCGATGCGCTGTTCGAGCGCTGGACGGCGGACTGCGACGCCGATGGTCAGCTCGACTTCTACGGCCTTCAGACGCTGATCTGCCGGGAGATGGTCGAGGCGGGCGAAGTCCTTGTGCGCCGCCGCCTGCGGCGCGCGAGCGATGGCCTGCCGGTGCCGCTGCAATTGCAGGTGCTGGAGGCCGATTTCCTCGACGCCTCGAAATCCGGCGCGCTCGGCGCAGGACGCCTTGTGCAGGGGATCGAGTTCGACCCGGTCGGCAAACGCCGGGCCTACTGGCTCCATGCCGAGCATCCGGGCGACGCCTATGGGGCCTTGCAGAACGGGTTGCAGAGCCGCCCGGTCCCGGCGAGCGAGATCGCGCACATCTACGAGAAGCAGCGCACGCAGGCGCGCGGGGTTCCCTGGGGTGCGCCGGTGATCCGCAGCTTGCGCGATCTCGACGACTACGAGGTGGCCGAACTGGTCCGCAAGAAGACCGAGGCCTGTGTCACCGCCATCGTGTTCGGTGACGACGAGGCGCAGCAGGGCATCGCGCCCGCCGTGGTCGATGCCGACGGCAACCGGGTCGAACAGTTCGAGCCGGGGCTGATCGCATATGCCCGAGGCGGCAAGGACATCCGCTTCAACCAGCCCTCCGCCACCGGCGGCTACGCCGAATACAAGCGGGCCAGCCTGCACACGATCTCGGCGGGCTTCCGCGTGCCCTACGAGCTGCTCACCGGCGATCTCAGCCAGGTCAACTATTCCTCGATCCGGGCAGGGCTCGTGGAGTTCCGCCGCCAGATCGACGCCGTGCAATGGCAGCTGTTCATTCCGATGTTCTGCGCGCCGGTCTGGCGCTGGTTCACCGAAGCTGCGTGGGCCGCGGGGCAGATCCCGTCTCCGACCGTACCGGTCGAATGGTCGCCGCCGAAGTTCGAGGCGGTCGATCCGCAGAAGGACGCGATGGCGAACCTGCTGTCGATCCGGTCGGGCACCATGACGTTGGCCGAGGTGATCGCCCGGCAGGGCCGCAACCCTGACGCCGTGCTGGCGGAAATCGCCGCGACTAACGCGAAGCTCGATGACCTCGGCCTCGTGCTCGACAGCGACCCGCGCCGCGTCACCAAGACCGGCAGCGCTCAGGCGGGCGACCCGGTATCAAGTACGGACTCGAGTTAAAGAGAAGCTTTGGTCATTTCGCTCAACGCAGAACGAAATGCTTCGGTCGCGCCAGCGCCGCTACGCCCCCAGTATTCATGATCCGGCCGTTTCAACATTTGGGTAAAACCGAACCTCTCGGGAACTTTTCCGCCGCCATGATCGGCAACGAATACCTTCGAAAAATACCACTCGCTTGTAGTTCGGTTCAGACCGCCAACCTTTTGCCCCCGAAAATGAACGGTCATCTGAATTTTTAGGGCAGCACAGGAAAAGTCCGGATGTTCGTGAAGCTCTCGAAAAAGAGCCGCGACTGGGACGGGCAATGTAGCGATGGCAAGTTCAAGGTCTGACGGCATGAATTTCTGTCCTCTGCGGAAAATAGCTTGTCTCACTCTTAGTCTACTGCAGCGGTGAGTTCGGTAAATGCAGATGTGGCCCTCGCTTGAACATGCAAAGCCAACCCCGGCGCAGGCCGACCAACAGGACTGACCTTCATGGACACGATGATCGAACTGCCGGCCCTCCGCCGGTCGGCGGAGCTTGCGCCGAACAGCGTCGATAATGACGCGCGCACCGTCGAGGTGATCTGGTCGGCAGGCGCTCGCGTTCGTCGCGCCAGTTTCTTCGGCGAGCCCTATGACGAGGAACTGAGCCTCGACCCCGCCCATGTCCGGCTCGACCGGCTGAACGCGGGCGCGCCGTTCCTGAAGGTGCACGAGCTCGACACGCTCGACGCGGTGATCGGCTCGGTCGTGCCGGGTTCGGCCCGCATCGAGAACGGTCGCGGCATCGCGCAGGTCCGGATCAGCGAGCGCGCCGACGTCGAGCCGATCTGGCGCGACATCCAGGCCGGGCACATCCGCGCGGTCTCCATCGGCTACCAGGTCCACCGCTTCGACATCTCGAAACCCGATGGCGGGCGCGAGCTTTGGCGGGCGGTGGACTGGACCCCGTTCGAGATCTCGGCCGTGCCGGTCGGCGCCGACCCCGCCGCGGGCTTCCGTGCCAAGGGCGAACACCACGACTGCGTCCTCCATCGCCGGGACGCCGAAACCAGCGAAGGAGCATCCCCGATGACCGACAAGACGACCCCGGCCGCCCCGGCCGACGACACAACCGACACGGCAGCGACCGAGGAGATCACCATGCCCGACGACAAGACCGGCGCGACTGAGGCGCAGACGCGCGCGGCTGAGACGCGCAGCCAGCCCAAGGCCCCCAAGCCCGAGGCCCCGGATACCGATGCCATCGCGACCCGCGCCCGCGAGGCCGAGCGCGACCGCGTCTCCACCATCTACGATCTGGCCGGGCGACTGAACCTCGAACGCGGCTTCGCCGAGGATCTGGTCAAGCGCGGCGTCAGCGTCGACGAGTCCCGCCGCCTGATCCTCGATCAGGTCGCCGCGAAATCCGACGAGACCCGGACCTTCCCGCATGTCTCCGTCCCCCTCGGCGGACGGGACGAGCGCATCACCCGCCGCGACGCGGTGGCGAACGCGCTCTTGCACCGCTACAGCCCGACGCTGTTCCCGCTGGAAGACGCCGCGCGCCAGTATCGCGGCATGACCCTGCTGGAGCTGGCCCGCGAAAGCCTCGGCAATGCGGGCGTGAACACCCGCGGCCTGTCGCGCGACGAGGTGGCCACGCGTGCGTTGCATTCCACATCGGATTTCCCCGAGATCCTCTCGGCCGTCACCAACAAGACCCTGCGGCAGGCCTATGACGCCTATCCCCGGACCTTCTCGCTCTTCTGCCGCCAGGTTCTGGCGACCGACTTCAAATCCATGCACCGCGTGCAACTCGGCGAAGCGCCGCAACTGCCGGAAGTTGGCGAAAGCGGCGAGTTCAAGCGCGGGACGCTGGGCGAGAGCAAGGAGAGCTACAAGGTCAAGACCTATGGGCGCGTGGTCGCGATCACCCGGCAGGTGCTGATCAACGACGATCTCGACGCCTTCACGCGCATCCCGGCGATGTACGGAAACTCGATCGCCCAGCTGGAAAGCGATGTCGTCTGGGGCATCATCACGTCGAACCCGGCTATGGCCGACGGCACGGCGCTGTTCCACACCAACCATAAGAACCTCGCCGGCACAGGCGCGGCGCTGGCCGTCGATGCGGTGGGCGCGGCCCGCGCGGCGATGGCGCTGCAGACCGGCCTCGACAAGAAGACGGTGCTGAACATCCGCCCCGCCTTCCTGATCGTGCCTGCCGCGCTGGAGCTGAAGGCCGAGCAGCTCGTGGCTCAGAACCTCGTGCCTGCTGCGACCTCCAGCGTGGTGCCGCAGTCGATCCGGACGCTCTCGCCGATCAGCGAGCCCCGGCTCGACGCGGCCAGTGCCACCGCCTGGTACTTGGCCGCCAGCCCGAACCAGATCGACACCATCGAGTACGCCTATCTCGAGGGACAGCAGGGCGCTTACATCGAGACCCGCAACGGCTTCGACGTCGACGGGGTCGAGATCAAGTGCCGCCTCGACTTCGGCGCGAAGGCCATCGACTGGCGTGGCCTCTACAAGAACCCGGGCGCGTAAGGCGCGCTTCCTGAACCCTGACACACGGGCGGTCCAATCGGGCCGCCCTTCGTCTTTCCACGAGGATCCTCCCATGAAGAACTACGTCCAGCCCGGCAACACCCTCACCCTGACCGCGCCCTATGCCGTCGCCTCCGGCGATGGCCTGCTTGTCGGCTCCATCTTCGGCGTTGCGGCAGGCACCGCCGCCCTCGGCGAAAGCGTCGAGACCGCGCTCACCGGCGTCTTCGACGTCACCAAGATCGGCTCGCAGGCCTGGACCGCGGGTGCCAGGATCTACTGGGACGACACCAACAAGCGCACCACCAACGTGGCGACCTCGAACACCCTCATCGGCGTGGCCGTCGAGGCGGTGGCGAGCGGCGCGGGCGACACCATCGGCAGGGTGCGCCTGAACGCGACGTTCTGATGAACGCCTTCGCCGCCGCCGTCGGCGCGCTCTTTGCGGATCCGAACATCGGCCGGGATGCGATCTACACGCCCGAGGGCGGCGCGCCCGTTATGGTGCGCGTCGTCGCCCGGCGTGCCGATGCGATCACCGACTTCGGTGACGCGCGACTCTGGTCCGAGACCACTCGGATCGACCTGCGCGTCGCTGAAGTGGCGAACCCGCGTCCCGGCGACAGGTTCGAAATCGACGGCGACGCCTTCCTCATTCAAGGAGAGCCGGTCCGCGACCGTGAGCGGCTGGTCTGGACTGTCGATCTGAGGCCCGCGTGAAACTGAAGCTCGACATCGATCCCGACATCGTCGCGATAATGGCGGCCGAGGTCGCAGCGGGCGAACGCGCCGTGACCGCCGCCATGCGCGAGGCCGGGACCGGGTTGAAGTCGGCTTGGCGATTGCAGATCACCGGCGCGGGGCTCGGCACACGGCTCGCCAATTCGATCCGGAGCCAGACGTTTCCGAAATCGGGCGAAAGCCTGGACGCAGCCGCGCTGGTCTGGTCGAAGGCGCCGGTCATCGTCGGCGCGCATGACACCGGGCCGCTGATCCGTTCGAAAGACGGGTTCTGGCTGGCGATCCCACTGCCCGCGGCGGGCAAATCCCTGCGCGGCGGCCGGATCACGCCCGGCGAATGGGAACGGCGACGCGGGCTGCGCCTGCGCTTCGTCTATCGTCGCACCGGCCCGAGCCTGCTGGTCGCGGAGGGGCGGCTGAACACGAAGGGCCAGGCGGTCGTGTCGCGCTCGAAGACCGGACGCGGCAAGGTCACCGCGCCGATCTTCCTGCTGGTGCCGCAGGTGAAACTGCCGAAGCGGCTGGATCTGGCACGGGACGCAGACCGGGCGTTGGACAGCGTGCCGGGACTGATTGTGGCGAACTGGGTGGAAGCGAGATAGTCAGGCACGCGCGGCGGCCTGTTCATTGCCGCGTGCAGAACGGCGGCGGCGGGGTTCCTCGATCTCACCAAGACCCTCGAGCGCCACAGGAGCCTTGCCGGGAAACTCGACCATGAGCTTCAGGCTGCCCCCCATGGCCTGCACATAGCTTGAAAGCGTCGAGAGCAGCAGATCGCTCTGGCGCTCGTATTTCGCGACCGTCGCCTGCTGAATGCCGAGGGTTTGGGCCAGCTGGACCTGCGTCAGATCCTTGGCCTTCCTAAGCTCCTGAAGCGTCAGATATTCGGTGTGGAGGCGGTTGGCCTCGGCCTCGACGCCCGCGCGACGGGCCGGTTCGAGTGCGGCCAGCTTGTCCTTCAGGGTCCGTGCCATGGTCCTCATCCTTTCCGTTTCGCCAGATGACGGTCAAACCGCTCATCGGCCCGGGCGATCAGCTGCTTGTAGAAGCGCTTCTCGCTGCCACCTGACTTGTCCCCGCCGACGAGCAGGATCGCCTGCCGGTCGGGATCGAATGCAAAAGCGACGCGCCACACGCCATCAGCGGCGTTGCATCGCAACTCCTTCATGTTCGCATGTTTCGACCCGGTCAGGGTGTCGGCATGCGGGCGACCGAGCGATGGCCCCTCGCGCTCCAGAAGAAGGGCGCGGGCGAGGATTGCGTCCTGCACCTCGGGCGGAAGTTCGTCGAACTCCGGCTCGAACTCCTCTGAAAACGAAACTGTCCACGGCATACGGTCCTCATGTCTTGGAAGCTATATAGCCTCGAAGCACTAATTTTGCAATAACGGTCCGAAGCGCACCCCCACATGCCCACCCCCCGCGAAACCATCCTAACCGCGCTGCACGCGCGGCTTTCGGCGTTGCCCGCCACCGCCCTGCGTGGCGAGGTGCTGCCCGAGCGCGTGCCAACCGAGGGCCTGTTGATCCTGCGCGATGGCGAGCCGGGGGAGCCGGAGGTGACGCTGTCGCCGCTGCGCTATCACTACCAGCACCGCGCCGAGATCGAGGCTGTCGTGCAGGGCACCGCCCGTGACCCCGCCTTCGACACGCTGACCGCCAGCATCGGCGCGGCGCTCGCCGCCGACCGCACGCTGGGCGGGCTCTGCGACTGGGTCGAGGCGGAAGCGCCGAGGCCGGTCGATCTGCCGGTCGAGGGCGCGGCCAGCCTGAAGGCCGCCGTGATCGCGGTGGTGCTGCACTATTCCACGGCCGATCCGCTCGGCTGACCCGACAACCCGAGGAGAACACCATGGCACGAGCCCAGGGGGCGCGGGCGCTGATGGCGCTTGCGTTCGAGACGACCTATGGAACGCCGCCCGCCAGCGGCTTCACCCGCATGCCTTTCGCCAGCACCTCGCTCGGCGCGGAGCAACCGCTGCTGAACTCGGAGTTGCTGGGCTATGGCCGCGATCCGTTGGCGCCGATCAAGGACGCGGTGACGGCGGACGGCGACGTCGTGGTACCGCTCGACGCCGAGGCCTTCGGGTTCTGGCTCAAGGCGGCCTTCGGGACACCCACCACCACAGGTGTGGAGGCGCCCTACACCCACGAGTTTCAGTCGGGGTCCTGGACGCTGCCCAGCGTGTCGATCGAGACCGGCATGCCGGAGGTGCCGCGCTACGCGATGTACTCCGGATGCGTGCTCGACCAGATCAGCTGGCAGATGCAGCGCTCGGGGTTGCTGACCGCGACGGCGCGGCTGGTCGCGCAGGGCGAGACGGTGGGCACGAGTTCTGGCGCCGACACACCCGCCGCGCTGGAGCTGAAGCGCTTCGGCCATTTCAACGGGGCGATCACCCGCAACGGCACGGCGCTCGGCAACGTGGTCTCGGCCGAGATCACCTATGCCAACAACCTCGACCGGATCGAGACCATCCGCTCGGACGGGCGCATCGACGGGGCGGACCCGTCCATCGCGGCGCTGACCGGCCGGATCGAGATCCGCTTCGCCGACCAGACGCTGGTGACGCAGGCGATCAACGGCGAGGCCTGCGAGATGGAATTCGCCTACGTCCTGCCGTCCGGCGAGAGCTTCACCTTCACCGTGCACGCCGTCTACCTGCCGCGTCCGCGGATCGAGATTTCCGGTCCGCAGGGCGTGCAGGCCACCTTCGACTGGCAGGCCGCCCGCGACAGCGTCGTCGGCCGGATGTGCACCGCCACCCTCGTGAACGACGTGGAGAGTTACTGATGCTGACGCTCGACCTGACCAACGCGCCGCGCTGGCATGACCTCGCGCCCGGCGTCCGGGTGCAGCTGCGCCCGCTGACCACGGCGCTGATGGTGGCGACGCGCAGCGACCCCGAAGTGGAGGCGGTCCCCGAGGAGGCCTCGGACGAGGAGCGCGCCGTCGCCTTCGCCAAGGCTCTCGCTCGCCGCGCGGTGCTCGCCTGGGAGGGCATCGGCGACGCCGACGGCAAGCCGATCGATCCCAGCCCGGATGCCATCGACGCGCTGCTCGATGTCTGGCCGATCTTCGAGGCCTTCCAGCTGACCTATGTCTCGAAGGGCCTGCTACTGGAACAGGAAAAAAACGCCTCCGCGCTCTCGCCGAATGGTCCTTCAGCGGGGGCGAGCGATACTGCGAAGCCTGCCAAACGACGTGCCCGGACTGCCCGGCGCGGCTGAACCGGCCGGAAACGCCGGAGGGCTGGCAGGTCTGGGACCTGGTCGGCCGCCTCGGCGGCCAGCTGCGCGTGCTGCCGGGCGCGGTGATCGGCTGGGACATGTCGGCGGCGCTGGCGCTCGGTGAAGCCCTAAGCGTGCCGCCCGTCGTCATGGCCGAACTGCTGCCCGTCATCGAAGCAGTGATGGTGGCCAAGCTCAACGAACAGATGGATCACTCCCATGGCTGAGAAGAGGGTCAGCGTCCGCCTCGCGGCCGTGGGCGGACGGCAGGTGCGCGCCGAACTGGAAGGTGTCGGCGAGGCCGGATCGCGCGGCTTCGGGCGGCTTAGCCGCGAGATGGAAGCGGCCAACGCCCGGCTCGCGGCCTTCTCACGGCGGGTGCGTGTGGCCGCCGCTGCCGCAGTTGCCGCCGCGACCGCCGCTGGCGTGGCGATGATCCGGTCCGGCCTCCAGACGGTCGATGCGCAGGCCAAGCTTGCCCAGTCCCTCGGCACCACCGTCGCCTCGATCCAGACGCTCGAGCGGGCGGGCGAACTGGCTGGTGTGTCCATGTCCGGCATCGAGCAGGCGACGAAGGATCTGACGCGCCGTCTCAGCCAGGCGGCGGCCGGGACCGGTCCTGCCGCTGACGCACTGGACCGGCTGGGGCTTTCGGCCAACGACCTGATCGCCCTGCCGTTGGACCAGCGGGTCGGCGCGATCAATGCGGCCATCGAGAGCTTCGTGCCCGCCGCAGAACGGGCCGCCGTGGCGGGGCAGCTCTTCGGCGAGGAAGGCTCCATCGCCATGTCGCGCATCGACACCGCGACGCTGCGCCAGGCGACCGAGGACGTGCTTGCCTTCGGAGTTGTCGTCTCCGAACAGGACGCCGACCAGATCGAGCGGACGAACGATGCCATCTCCCGGCTTGGGTTGATCTGGCGCGGGCTGTCGAACCAGCTCGCGGTCGCCGCGGCGCCTGCGCTCGAGGCCGTCGCCAACACCATGGCTGCGGTCGCGAGCCGCACCGGCCCGCTCGGCATCGCGATCCGCGGTCTCTTCGACAACATCGGTCGCCTGACCACCTATGCCGCGACCTTCGCCGCCTTCCTCGCGGGCCGCTGGGTCGCGGGGATGGCCGCTGCCGCCCTGTCTGTGCGCGGCCTTGCCACGGCGCTGGTCGTCCTGCGTGGGGCGCTCATCCGCACCGGCATCGGCGCACTCATCGTCGGCGCGGGCGAGCTCGTCTACCAGTTTACCCGGCTCGTCTCCGGCGCTGGCGGCTTCGGCGAAGCGATGTCGCTCCTGAAGGACCTCGCCGTCGAGGTCTGGGAGCGGATCCGCATGGGCGCCGCTGCGGCCGGGGCCGCGGCAACGGCAATGTTCTTCGAGCTGAAGGCGGACGCCGCCTCCGGAATGCAGAGCGCCATCGAGAGCGTCGTCGGATTCGGCAACACCGCCGCGAACACCTTCGAGGGCGCGTACGAGGCAATCAAGGCGATCTGGGGCCTGCTGCCCGCCGCCATCGGCGATCTGGCGTTCCAGGCGGCCAACAGCCTGGTCGACGGCGTCGAGGCGATGCTGAACGGCGTGGTCTCGCGCATCAACGGCTTCATCGCCGGCATCAACCAGGGGCTGGAAGCCCTCGGGTCGGAGCGACGCATCTCGCTGGTGCCCGATCTCGACCTTGGCGAGATCGAGAACCACTTCGAGGGTGCAGCCAGTGCCGCCACCACGGCGGCGCAGGCGGCGTTCGACCGGGCCTTCGAGGACAACCCGCTCACCGCGCCCGATCTCGGTCTGACCGAGGCGGCGAACCGCGCGCTCGAGTCCGCGAACCTCTATCGCGGGGCCGCGCGCGATCTGGCCGAAGGGGCCCGCGCGCCACTCGAAAGCTGGCAGGCGCTGCGCGATGCCGTGCGCGGCACCGACGAGGCCAGTGCCGATGCGCTGACCGAGGCCACCGGCGCGGCCGAGCGGCTGGAGACGGCGCTCGGCGATGCCGGGCGCGCCGCAACAGGTGCAGGCGCGTCGGCCGGAGCCGCCGCCGCTGCAGCGGAGCCCGCGACCGAGGCCGCTGTCACCGGGTGGCAGGCGGTCACGGCAGCGCTGTCGGATTACGCCAGCAAGGCCCGCGACATCGGTGGCGACATCGGCCAGAGCCTCGTCGGCGCCTTCCAGTCGGCGGAGAACGCGGTCGGTGAGTTCGTGAAGACCGGCAAGCTGAACTTCCGCGATCTCGTCACCTCGCTGCTGGCCGATCTCGCCCAGCTCGCGGCGCGGCGGTTCATCCTCGGGCCGATCGCAAATGCGCTCTCTGGCGTATTCTCCGGTGCTGGCGGCATCTTCGCGAACGTCCTGCATGCGGGCGGGATGGTCGGGTCGGCTGGGCCCTTACGAATGGTGCCGGCCATGGCCTTCGCCGCCGCGCCGCGGATGCATGGCGGCGGCATGGCCGGGCTTCGCCATGACGAGGTGCCCGCGATCCTCCAGCGGGGCGAGCGGGTGCTGTCGCGGCGCGAGGCGCAGAGCTACGGCGCGGGCGGCGGCGTCAACGTCACCATCATGGCCCGCGACGCCGAGAGCTTCCGTCAGTCGAGGACGCAGGTGGCGGCCGACATTGCCCGCGCGGTATCGCTCGGGCGGAGGGGCATGTGAGTGCGACCCGGCAAGTGGGAACCGGTTGCTGGGGCCAGAGCACGAACCAAGGAGAAACTTGATGGCGTTCCATGATGTCCGGTTTCCCGACAACATCAGCCGCGGTGCGCGCGGTGGACCGGAACGGCGCACGCAGATCGTCGAGCTCGCCTCGGGCGACGAGGAACGCGACGCCAGCTGGGCCAACTCGCGCCGCCGCTACGACGTCGCCTACGGCATCCGCCGCGCCGACGATCTGGCCGCCGTCGTCGCCTTCTTCGAGGCGCGCAACGGGCGGCTGCACGGCTTCCGGTTCAAGGACTGGGGCGACCACAAGTCCTGTCTGCCTTCGGGCACAACAGCGCCGACCGATCAGGCGATTGGCACCGGCGACGGCGCGAAGACCGCCTTCCAGCTGGTGAAGCACTACACCTCGGGCGCGCAATTCTGGACACGCGCCATCGCCAAGCCGGTGGCGGGCAGCGTGCGCATCGCCCTCGGCGGGGTCGAGCAGCTCTCCGGCTGGTCGGTCGACACCGCCACCGGCATCGTCACCTTCAGCGCCGCGCCGGGCGCTGGCGTCACGATCACCGCGGGCTTCGAGTTCGACGTGCCGGTCCGCTTCGACACCGACGTGCTCGATGTGACGCTCGACCTCGAGCGGCTCGGCTCCATCACCTCCATTCCACTTCTGGAACTGCGCCGATGAAGACCTTCGCTCCTGCCTTGCAGGCCCATCTCGACGAGGGCACGACGACGCTCGCCTGGTGCTGGCGGATCACGCGCGCCGACGCCGTGAGCTTCGGCTTCACCGACCACGACCGAACGCTCAGCTTCGACGGGACGGATTTCGAGCCCGAGAGCGGGCTGACAGCCTCCGAGGTGCGCTCGGGCTCGGACCTCTCAGTCGATGCGCAGGACGCCGAGGGCGTGCTGACCTCGGACCGCATCACCGAGACCGACATCCTCGACGGCCGCTGGGACAACGCGGAGGTGGAGGTCTGGCGTGTGAACTGGGCCGATCCGAGCCAGCGCGTGTTGATGCGGCGTGGCGCCATCGGCCAGATCCGGCGTGGGCGTCTGGCCTTCGTCGCGGAGGTCCGTTCGCTCGCCCATGTGCTCGGCCAGACGGTCGGGCGGACGTTCCAGGCGACCTGTGATGCCGCGCTCGGCGACGCGCGCTGCGGCGTCAATCTGGAGGACCCGGCCTTCAAGGGCACGGGCACCGTCATCGACATGCTGCGCGACCGGGCCTTCACCGCCTCGGGCCTCGGCGGTTTCGCCTCCGGCTGGTTCACCTTCGGCACGCTCGAATGGACCAACGGCGCAAACGCGGGGCGTATGACGGAAGTGCTGGGCCATGAGGTCACGGACGGCGTGGCGATCCTGACCCTGCTCGAAGCGCCGGTGCGCGCGATCGCCGAGGGCGACGGCTTCACGATCCGGGCGGGCTGCGACAAGCGCATGGAGACCTGTGGCGCGAAGTTCGCCAACACCGCAAACTTCCGCGGCTTCCCGCATATCCCCGGCCAGGACGTGGTGCTGCGCTATGCCACGAAGGACGGCGGTCATGACGGAGGCGTGCTGTGAAGCCCGCCGATCCGGATCGGGTGATCGCCGCGGCGCGCGCGTGGCTCGGCACGCCCTACCACGACCAGGCCAGCCTGCGCGGCGTCGGCTGCGACTGCCTCGGGCTGGCCCGGGGCGTGTGGCGCGAGGTGGTGGGCCCCGAGCCGTTCCCGATCCCGGCCTATAGCCGGGACTGGGGCGAGACGGGCCCGCGCGAGGTTCTGGCTGAGGGTGCGCGCGCCATGATGATCGAGGTGGCGCCCGCCGAGGCAGGCCCCGGCGCGCTGGTGTTGTTCCGCATGAAGCCCCGCGCCATCGCGAAGCATGTCGGGATCCTGACCGAGCCCGACACCTTCCTCCACGCCTACGAGCGACTCGGCGTGATCGAGGAACGGCTCACTGCATCCTGGCGGCGGCGCATCGCCTTCGCCTTCCTGTTCCCGCAACGCTGAGATCAGACCATGGCAACGCTTGTCCTCGGCGCGGCCGGCGCTGCCATCGGAGGCAGCATTGGCGGCGCGATCCTCGGCGTCAGCGCCGCGACCATCGGCGGCTTCATCGGCTCCACCATCGGCTCGGTCGTCGACAGCTGGATCATCTCGTCGCTGGCGCCCACGCAGCGCATCGAGGGCGCGAGGCTCGACACGCTGCGCATCACCTCGGCCACCGAAGGCGCGGTCATCCCGCGGCTCTACGGCCGGATGCGCATGGGCGGCAACATCATCTGGGCGACAGATTTCCGCGAGGAGACGAAGACCACCACGCAGGGCGGCGGCAAGGGCGGTGGGGGCGGCAAGGTCAAGACCACCGAGTATCTCTACTATGCCAGCTTCGCCGTGGCGCTCTGCGAAGGTCCGATCACCGGCATCGGGCGCATCTGGGCCGACGGCAAGCCGATGGACCTCTCCGGCGTCACCTGGCGCTGGTATCCGGGCGACGAGCTGCAGAGCCCCGATCCGTTCATCGCGGCGAAGATGGGTGCCGCCAACACCCCAGCCTATCGCGGCACCGCCTATGTGGTCTTCGAGGAACTGGCGCTCTCGACCTACGGCAATCGCCTGCCGCAGCTCTCGTTCGAGGTGTTCCGCCCGCTCGCCGATCCCGACACCGCCGAGGGGCTGACCCGCGCCGTCACCATGATCCCGGCCTCGGGCGAGTTCACCTACGCGACACAGGCGATCCGCAAGACCGACGGCGGCGCGACGGTGCCCGAGAACCTGAACGCGCTGGCGGACTCCACGGACATGGTGGAGGCGCTGGACCGGCTGCAGGCCATGGCGCCCGCGGTCGAGAGCGTCAGCCTTGTCGTGGCGTGGTTTGGCGACGATCTGCGCGCGGGTTCCTGCAAGGTGCGGCCGGGCGTCGAGGTCTCGGCCAAATCCACCACGCCCGCCAGTTGGGCGGTGAATGGCGTGAGCCGCGCCGATGCCTTCCTCGTCAGCCGCGACGACCAGGACCGCCCGGTCTATGGCGGCACTCCGTCGGACTTCTCCGTGGTGCAGGCGATCCAGGAGATGAAGGCGCGCGGTCTGCGGGTGACCTTCTACCCCTTCATCCTGATGGACGTCCCGCCCGGCAACACGTTGCCGAACCCGTATTCCGACAACGCCGCCGAGACGGAGCAGCCCGCATTCCCCTGGCGGGGGCGGATCACCTGTTCTCCCGCGGCAGGGTTCGCGGGAACGGTGGACAAGACCGCCACGGTCGCAAGCCAGGTCGCGGCGCTGTTCGGCGCGGCCACGCCCGCGAGCTTCAGCGTCTCGGGCCAGTCGGTTTCGTGGACTGGGCCATCCGGCGACTGGGGTCTGCGCCGCATGGTGCTGCACTACGCCCATCTCTGCGCGGCGGCGGGCGGCGTCGATGCGTTCCTGATCGGAACCGAGATGCCGGGGCTGACGACGATCCGCTCCGGCGCCAGCACCTATCCGGCGGTGCAGGCCTACCGGGATCTGCTCGCGGATGTGCGCTCGATCCTCGGGGCCGGGACGAAGATCGGCTATGCCGCCGACTGGTCGGAGTATTTCGGGCACCAGCCGGGCGATGGCAGCGGCGACGTGTTCTTTCATCTGGACCCGCTCTGGGCCGATCCGGAGATCGATTTCGTCGGGATCGACAATTACATGCCGCTCTCCGACTGGCGGGACGGCTTCGAGCATCTCGACGCGGCCGAGGGCTGGCCCGCGATCTACGACCGGGCCTATCTGCAGGGGAACATCGCAGGCGGCGAAGGCTTCGACTGGTTCTATGCCTCGGCCGCGGACCGCTCCACGCAGGTCCGGACGCCGATTGCCGATGGCGCGGCCAGCAAGCCTTGGGTCTTCCGCTACAAGGATCTGCGCGCCTGGTGGTTGAACGAGCACTACAACCGCCCCGATGGGGTGGAGAGCGGGACGCCGACGGCGTGGGTGGCGCAGTCGAAGCCGATCTGGTTCACCGAGCTCGGATGTCCCGCCATCGACCGTGGCACGAACCAGCCGAACGTCTTCTTCGATCCCAAGTCCTCGGAGAGCTTCACGCCGCATTTCTCGCGGGGCTGGCGCGATGATGCCATCCAGCGCGCCTATCTGGAGGCGACGTATCTCTGGTGGGGCGAGGCCGCGAACAACCCGATCTCCGCCGTCTACGGCGGCCGCATGGTGCACGTCCCCGAATGCGCCGCCTGGACATGGGACGCGCGGCCATATCCGTTCTTTCCGGCGCTGACCGACGTCTGGACGGACGGCGCGAACTGGCGGCTGGGGCACTGGCTGACCGGAAGGCTCGGGGCGGTATCGCTGGCGGCCCTCGTCCGGCACCTCTGCCTGCGCGCAGGGCTGCCCGAGATCCGAATCGACGTCACAGGCCTCTGGGGCGCGGTCGAGGGCTACGCCATCACAGCGCTCGAAAGCCCGCGCGCCTCGATCACCACGCTGTCGCGGCATTTCGGCTTCGACGCCGTCGAGACCGAGGGCGTCATTCGCTTCATCATGCGCGGCCGGGCCTCCGTCGCCACCCTCGCGCCCGACGACCTGGTAGCTGGTCGTGACGGCGACATCCTCGAGCTCACGCGCGGCCAGGAGACCGAACTGCCGCAGGCCCTGAAATGGCAGGTTGCCCGTGCCGACGAGGATTACGACGCGGCTCTCGTCGAGGCGCGGCGCATCACCGTGGATACGACCCGGATCGCCTCCGAGTCCTTCCCGATGGCCGTGCCGCCCGAGGAGGCCGAGCGCCGCTGCCGCCGTGCGCTGATGGAGGCGTGGGTGGGGCGCGAGATGGCGGCGTTCCGTTTGCCACCCTCGCGCCTCGCGTTCGATCCGGCCGATGCGATCCGGCTCGCGCATGACGGGCGGCTGGTCGACCTGCGGCTCGTCTCCATCGCCGACGCCGAGGCGCGCGGCATCGAGGCGGTCCGCCAGGACCGCGCGACCTACGACCTGCCGCCCGGCGATCCCCGCGCGGCGTCGCTGACGCGGGCCGTGGTGTTCGACGCGCCGGATGCAGTGCTGATGGACCTGCCGCAGCTGACCGAGGACCAGCCCGCGCATCGGCCGATGGTCGCCGCGCACGCCGTTCCCTGGCCCGGCGAGATGGCGGTGTTCCGCAGCCCCTCGACAGATGGCTTCGAGCTGCTGACCACGTTCGGCAGCCGCGCCCGGATCGGGGCGCTGGTCGCAGATTTCTTCGCGGGGCCGACCTCGCGCTTCGACCTCGGCAATGCGCTGGCGGTCGATCTGCTGACCGGCACGCTGGAAAGCGTCACCGACCTGACCCTGTTCGGAGGCGCCAACGCGCTTGCCATCGAGAGCGCGCCCAGCGTCTGGGAGATCGTCCAGGCGGGTGCGGCCGACCTGCTGGCCCCAGGTCGGTATCGTCTGACCCGGCTCCTGCGCGGCCAGCGCGGCACCGAAAGCGCCATGGGCAACCCGGCGCCCGCTGGCGCGCGGGTCGTCGTCCTGGACACCGCGCTCGCGTCACTGCCGATCGCAGAGGCCGATCTCGGCATCCCGTGGAACTGGCGCATCGGCCCGGCCAGCCGCCCGGTCAGCGACGAGACCTACGTCGCGCAGTCCTTCACACCCGAGGGCGTCGGACTGCGGCCGTTCTCGGTTGCCCATGTCGAGCAGCCATGGCGCGCGCCGCGCACGCCCGGTGATCTCACCATCCGCTGGACGCGCCGGTCCCGCGCGCTCGCGGCCGACAGCTGGGGCGGGCTGGAGGTGCCGCTGGCGGAGGAGCTCGAAGCCTACGAGGTCGAGATTCTCGACGGCGCCACAGTGAAGCGGGTGCTGAGCACCGCCACCACCAACGCCGTCTACACCGCCGCCCAGCAGACCGCCGACTGGGGCGCGCCGCTCGGCCCCGGCGACACGCTCGACATCCGCATCTTCCAGCTCTCCGCCCTCGTCGGGCGGGGTGCGCCGAAAACCGTCACCCTCACGTTCTGAGGCCATCTCATGTCCGATTCCACGACCCATCTCCTGCTGCCCTACATCCTCGCGGCGCAGGCCCAGAAGCACGTCACCCACAACGAGGCGCTGCGGCTGCTCGACGGGCTGGTGCAACTCTCCGTGCTCGACAGGGACCTGGTAGCACCCCCGGCGAGCCCCGCCGATGGCGACCGCTACATCGTCGGCTCCGGCGCGACGGGCGACTGGGCGGGGTGGGACCTGAACGTGGCGCTCTGGACGGACGGCGCCTGGCTGCGTCTGCCGCCACGGGCCGGCTGGCGGGCGTGGGTCGAGGACGAAGGCCTGCTGCTGGTCCATGACGGCGCAGGCTGGATCGGCACCACACCCACGACGCTGCAGAACATGGCGCTGCTCGGCGTCGGCACCACGGCCGACGCCTCGAACCCGTTCTCGGCCAAGCTCAACGCGGCGCTCTGGACCGCCAAGACGGTGGCCGAAGGCGGCACAGGCGACCTGTTCTACACCATGAACAAGGAGGCGGCGGGCGACGATCTCGGTCTGACGCTGCAGACCAACTTCGTGACCAAGGCGCTGGTGGGGCTCTTCGGCTCGGACCGCTTCCGCTTGGCGGTCTCGGCCGACGGCAGCACCTTCTTCGACGGGCTCAGCGTCGACAACGCCAACGGCATCGTCGACCAGCCCCGGCTGCCGCGGTTCAAGGCGTACACGAACTACGACAACTACGTCGGCGTGGGCGCGTGGACGAAGATTGGCCTCAACAACACCGACAACAACGATCAGGGTGCGTTCGACGCCGCAAACAACCATTTCGTCGCCCCCGTGGACGGCACCTACCTGTTCGGCGCGACGCTCCTCTACAAGATCAACACCAGTGCCACGGCGCGTATGCGCGGGCGGCTCGTCCTGAACGGCACGACCGAAATTCGCGGCTCCCTCGGCGAAATCTCCGCCACCCATGTCTCGCTCGCCACCGCCATCTGGCTCCAGACCATGGTGCCGCTGACTGCCGGCGACACCGTCGAGCTTCAGGGGTATTTCCGGGTCGCCGTCGGCTACTTCGCCGCCGATCACACGTCCTTCTGGGGTTGCAAGGTCGGATGAGCGGCGGAAGGAGGATCCGATGACACCACCCCGAACCGAGGGCTTCGTGCGCATGCCCGACGCCGAGTTCGAGGCGATCCTGACGCGGGCCGCCGAGGAAGGAGCCAAACGCGCGCTCGCCATGTCGGGCTCGACGGCGACAAGGCCGCGCTCGACATCCGCGATCTGCGCTCCCTGGTGGACTGCATCCGGCTGGTGCGCCGCACCGCGATGCAGACCGCCGTCCGCATGATCACCACCGGCGTCATGCTGGCGCTGCTCGCGGGCATCGCGATCAAACTCAAGATCTTCGGCGGCGGCCCGTAGCCGCGCCCCATCCACATTCATCAGCCCGCAATGACCCGCCCTTGAGGCGGGTTTTTCGTTTTCGGAGGACCCCATGACAACGACCTTCCACAGCCATTGGCGCGACGTGCCTGAGAGCGCCTGGCGCTGGTCAAACTTCAGCCCGGCCGAGATCGCTTGCCGGGGCACTGGCAAGCTGCTCGTCAACGAGCCCGCGCTCGACAAGCTGCAGGCGCTGCGCGACCGGCTGGGCAAGCCGCTGATCGTCCGCTCGGCCTATCGCAGCCCCGAGCACAACCGCGCCGTGGGCGGCGCCACCCGGTCGAAGCACCTCGACGGCGCGGCCTTTGACATCGCCATGGCGAACCACGACCCCGTGGCCTTCGAGGCTGCGGCGCGCGAGGTCGGGTTCCTCGGCTTCGGCTTCTACCCGCGATCAGGGTTCATCCATGTCGATCTCGGCCCGGCGCGTCAGTGGGGCGAGCGGTTCCCGGTCCGGGCGACTGCCTTCGCCGAAGAAACGCCACCAGCGCGCGAGGTTCTGGCCGATAGCCGCACCATGAAGGGCGGCGGCGCGGCGGGCGTGGCAACGCTGGGCGCAGCCGGGGTCGAGGTGGCGCAGAGCGTCCTGGCCGAAACCCAAACCGCCATCCTGCCGCTGGTGCCGTATCTCGATACGCTCCGCTGGGTGTTCATCGCCGTGGCGCTCGGAGGCATTGCGGTCACGATCTACGCGCGTCTCGACGACTGGAAGCGGGGGAGACGGTGATCGGCATCTTGCTTGGCGGGTTCGCCACCAGCCCGTGGATGCGGTCGGCGCTGAACTACGTCGCTATCGCGCTCGCAACGAGCTTGCTCAGCGGCTGTGCGACGGGCGCTTCGGAGTAACCACATCCCAGGTGACGGGCCGCTGCAGCTCAAGATTCGAAACACGCTAGTCCTTTTGCCGCGGATATGCTAGAATTAAGGACGAAATACGAACAGCGATCAATGGGAGAGTGATTTGAGAAACCGCATCACAAACCTTGTGTCAGCCGCATGTATTTTTCTCGGCAGTCCCGCGTACGCCATACCCGACTTTACAAGATCAGTGGGCCTGCCAAATCCAAAATCAATCACATTATACCACGACAATACAGACCCAGATCTCTACTGGGCGCCGCCGACGACATTGGAGTATGCGCTAAGAGATGACGGAGAGACTCCAGTTTTCTCCATGTTAACATACGGGATTAAGCTGCCAAGTATAAGCGGAGGTCTGGGCGCAGTATTGAATGTTTCTGTCCGGCCCGTGATCGATCAAAATGAGTTGCCAGCCGAATGGGAAGCGATAAAGGAGCAGAATCCCAATGCTAAGATTGCAGTCATAGCTCCAGACTCGTCTTTTATGGATTTAATTATTGGGTCTGCCCTGTTCGACAAGTCAGCCGCCACTCAAGTGCAAACCCTTATTCTTAGGGAGGAGCTCAAGGAGGCTGTAGACGCGCCTACGGTTCCCGACGATGCCGCCTCTGCTCTTGCGCCTGAAGAGAACGTGACGCTGGAGTATTTCGATGGGATAGTTACTTCTTCAGACAACAATATTACGGTGATACAAGATCCATCAATCGCTTCTACGACTCCGGGCGCACAAGTTGGGGCGTATCAAGTCTTTGCGATATCACTCACGCCAGACGCAGGGGCGATTTTTGCGACCAACGGCGGTGAGGATGCCTCAAACTTTGGCGTCAGATACAGATACGTCGTATCTGGAATTCGAACGCGGGTCAGGGCGCAAATAAAGGTGAACTGGAGCCGCCTTTATACTCATCTGCACGAAGAAGCGGGCGGGGGTTGGTTCGCTTTCAGAGGCCGTCATTCCGTAGATCTTCAGAAACTCAAGGAAAGCGGTGGAGTTGAGCTTCAGATATTGGAAGGCGCATTTGAGAGTGACGCGGACGAATTTGAGACAATATACAATACTCTAGTTAAAGCGCAAATAAATGGTGAAGGCATATTTAAGCCGACGCTTACCTCTTCTCCTCCTGCTAATGCGCCTGCGACCCAAGGCTCATTTTTCGGATGGTCCTTTTCGGGCGCTTGGTCCTATCAACGTCTGGAGGAGCAGAAAGACTTCACGTTCACAATTGACCGCCAGATAATTGGAAAGCGTACTTTTTCAATCGGCATGGGTTTTCAGGGTATGTGCTCAAAATACCCTGATCTATTTGTCGCACAGGGTGTTGACGGACCAGGGTGCATTGAGGCGACGGACATAAGCTCCGCGGCAACACGGTATCAGACGCTAAAGGCACAATGCGATGCTAGGGCAACCAATGAGCGCGCCAGCCTATATCAAGCCATCGCCTTGTTACCAAATTTGGATCTGCAGAAGATTGCCCTCGCAGATGCTAGCGAGTCAGTTGCGAAGAGCCGGTACGAGTGCATGCAGGGGAATTAACGCGATGATTAGAAGTGTTCGTACCTTCTTCGTATCACTGTTGATAACCTGCTCTGCGGCAGCTGCGCAGGTTCCCGAGATTAGCGATGAGGAAGTTCTTACCCTAATCAATGGTTCCTCCGTAGTATTCTTTCCGTTGAATCCGCAAATTGAAAGAAACGAAAGCGCCAGGCCAATCGTTAACATATTTGTTCGGCAAGCTTCATTTGGACAGTACACACTCTCCATTGTGCCCACACTCGCGTGGCGCCTTTCGGACGAACAGGAGAAGGCGCTCGAGGACCTTAAGCAGAAGGGAATAACTTCGTTCGCCCCATGGCCCGACATCACGGCGACACCGTACCTTTACATTGCTAGCCCGGAGGGAGCGCTCGAGACACACAGGTTCCAGCCGGTTTCTGTGGTACTGGGGGCGACCACCGTTATCGTGCTGCAAGTGCCTAATCTGGAGCCCGGCCGTATCAACGGGCTACTATACGGCGAGGAAGAGATGGGTATTCTGTTTTCATACGATGTGAGGGTCACGCTTCCTCCGACTGGAGGCGTGGACGACAATGAATGGCAGAGATTGCTCGCAAGGGATATTCAGGAGCTGGGTCCTTTGCCGGCCGCTGGTGCGGTTCAACAGCTTTATGAGGCGCTGCGCGAAAAGTACGTCTCGGAGTACGCTGTACAACCACAGCAGATTCGCCAGTATATTGAGCGGATCGTAAAGGCTGTCCCCGTGACGGTGTCGGAGGACAATGGAGAAGTTCTCCTTTACCATAACCTTCAAACGGAAGTTAATATCGAACTCCCGAGTGCGCAGCCCGCACCATTGACTGTACACGATTTCTTCCAAGGGAGGTACCGCTTCGGCGATCTCTGCGAAGCAGTTGGTGCGACAGTGTTCGTTTCCGACGACCGCGGATCATCCGTTGGCTGCGACGCTCTGCCGGAGAACCGGTGATGGCATCGCATTTCATCCAGCACGATACACTGGCTCGAACTAGATTTGGCATCCTATTTTGTTTTTCTATGCTGATCAGTTCTCCGTGCTTCGGGCAGACGCCGCAAGACACATCAGCTGTTCCGAAATTCAGAGGCATAGAATTCTACGAACCAGTTGCGTTCAGCGAAATACAGAGCCTTCTGGCGTTTGTAGATACTTCAGACGCAATTCTATTGGCGCCTTCTTACGCCGAAGTTTCGCCAGACGACATAAGCGTCATCTATACTATGCGGAATGCTACGCCTGAATCTGGGATGCTTACCTTTTCCGTCAATCCTCGGTTGTCGCCAGATCGTACCGACGACGAGGTGCTTGCTTTCGTTCGGGGAGAGTATCCGGATAACACGGTTGCACTTATAACACCTCGCCTCGTAAGAGCAGAGGCAATGTTGTTCGGACAAAGGCACATCTTGACGCCATATACAACAACACTTCCAATTGGCCGAGAGGTCCATTTCACAATTCCATTGGACCGAGATGCACTTGGATTTTTCCTAAGTGCGCGAACGACGAACGTCCCGGTGGGTGGCGTATCGTTGATACTTGCACTCCGTGGGTACGAACTTGGCCTGGACAGCTTGCCAATCGTATCCGACAGGCGCATCGCAATCACAGGCCATATAGATGGTGGTTGCGCGGTACGTGAGGAACGTTACATCAATGCTAGATCAGGGCAGAGTGGATGCCTCGTTCCAATACGCTATTCACGTAGAGAAGTAGCTCGGGCACAACAGATTCTTCAGCAAGAGGGCTTGTACTTGGGACCTATAGACGGCCTGTACGGACCGCTCTCGGTCCGCGCGGTAATGGAACTTCAGCGGCGTAAGGATCTTCCGGCTACTGGCATAATGGATTTTGAAACATTCGAATTGATTACGGCAGACAAAGAGATTGCTGAACCGCCAGAGTCGGGCACGCTCGATGAAGTTGCTACTGTGCAATAGTGAGCAGTGAAGCAGGCTATACTGCGCCCTTCCAGAGGCAAGCTATGGCGAGGCCAGTTGCAGATTTATTCGACCTTACAGCCAAGCCGCGCAGTGCCTGAAAGGAACTCGAAGAGCGTTTGACCTGCCACGGGATTTTTCCTCCACCGTCGATTAGAGTCCGGCCCAACCTGAGGACGGACAATGAAGCGAACGAGATTCACGGACGAACAGATTATCGGCATCCTTGGCGAGCACGAGGCAGGCGCGAAGTGCGCTGACCTGTGCCGCAAGCACGGTATGTCGGAAGGCACCTTCTACAACTGGAAGGCCAAGTTCGGCGGCATGACGGTGTCTGAGGCCAAGCGGCTGAAGACGCTTGAGGATGAGAACGCGAAGCTGAAGAAGCTTCTGGCCGAGCAGATGCTTGATCTGGCCGCGATGAAGGAACTGGTTTCAAAAAAGTGGTGACGCCTGCCGTGAAGCGCGAGGCGGTCGCGCATCTGAAGGCCCTTCTCGGGCTATCGGAACGGCGGGCGTGCCGGATTGCCGGGGCGGATCGCAAGATGGTCCGCTACCAAGCGCAGCGCGCGCCGGACACGGTGCTGCGCGGACGGCTGCGGGAGTTGGCCAACGAGCGTCGGCGGTTCGGCTATCGGCGCCTCTTCGCGCTGCTACGGCGCGAGGGTGAGCCTTCCGGCATAAACCGGATCTATCGGCTCTACCGCGAGGAAGGGCTGACGGTGCGCAAGCGAAAGGCCCGGCGCAAGGCTATTGGGACGCGAGCCCCGATCTTGGTCGAGGCGCGGCCCAATGCGCGCTGGTCGCTGGATTTCGTCCATGACCAGTTCGCGGGCGGCCAGCGCTTTCGGGTGCTCAACGTGGTCGACGACGTCACCCGGGAATGCCTCGCGGCGATCCCGGACACCTCGATCTCGGGGCGCCGTGTGGCGCGAGAATTGACCGCTCTGATCGAGCGTCGCGGCAAACCCGGCATGATTGTCAGCGATAATGGGACGGAGCTGACCAGTAACGCCATCCTGCGGTGGTGTTCCGAGCACCGGATCGAGTGGCACTACATCGCGCCGGGCAAACCCATGCAAAACGGTTTCGTCGAAAGCTTCAACGGGCGGATGCGCGACGAGCTGCTCAACGAGACAATGTTCCGCAACCTGGCACATGCGCGCGTCGTGATCGCGGCTTGGGCCGCAGACTACAACACCGAGCGTCCCCATTCGGCATTGGATTACCAAACCCCGGCTGACTACGCGCGGGCCCTGACCACCGCAATCGCCCGCCCCGCTGCGCGAGATGAAAGCTCCGCGCGTCGGGCAATTGCTCAACCCGCGTCGATCGGCGTAAATACCAACCGGGCTCCGGTCGCGGCTGGATGAAAGACCCGTGGCAGGTCACGTTTGCCAGCTAGCGTCCGAAAATGTGCGCATAGCGTCACCGGTCGAGTGAACGCCGAATCAAGCTTAACGTTGCCACTAGCAGTCGGGCACGGACGAAAAATCCGGGAACAGGCTGTAGTCGTTGGTCACACCGACCCTAAAATCCGCTGAGTTGGAGCCAGGTGCTTCAACGATCCCTCTCAAACGTTCGATCGCAGCCTCTCCTCCTTTTAAGCCACAATAAGCGCTCTCCATTCCAATTGAGCCGTCGGGCTGAAGCAGATCGCCTACAATAAAGCAACCTTCCGACCAATTAACATCGTTGCCGTAGTGGAACTGAATGTTGGAACGGTGTGGCACACCGGATAGTTCTATCCTCCAACTCCGGTTAATATTAGTCATCCACGCTTTTGTTGTGTCGTTTCTGACAATTGCCTGGTAGAATCCAACAGGAATTGCGCTCACTGAGGGTGCGTTGTTCTTCCATGGGCGCTCAATGACGTCACAAATAGGTGCCCCCAGTATCGGAAGTACGACGCCCTGTAAGTTGAGGTTATCAATGTGTGATACGTCATATAGTTTTCCGCGTATGCAAGGCGCTAAGCACTGGTTAGTCAGCGAAAACCCTGGCTTCCTAACCACCAAGAGCCGAACTGGGCTCAACGCTTGAGCAGATGCTCCAATCGGTTTCACTCCAATGGCAGCAGCAAGACCGATCGCAAACCCTCTCCTCGAAAGCACCTATTGCACCCTCCAACTGTCTGAAGCTAGTCGAAGTCCATGAGAGCTCGCTCCCGTCTAGATGTCTAGTGGGAAGTTACAGAGCGATGTTGCTTCCGGCGGGACATCAAGACGAAACTGCTGTGAACCGCCCCGGCTTACCCGGAGGGCGTTTCGTCCAACGCGTCATGCGACGTTATCGATTGGCTGGACCTGTTCA
>CANKVU010000027.1 GCA_947487205.1 uncultured Paracoccaceae bacterium
TCTTCTGTCCCATTCCTCGTCCTCCATACGGCTCGAAAGCCTACTTCAGGGAGGACCACTTTTCAGGGGGCAGGCCACAGCACTGAAAATCGAATGTCTCAAAAGGGCTCTGAACCGCCGTCCGCCGCGCAATCCACGAACGACCGCTTCGGTGCTGCGGGCGCTCACTGAACCGCCTATGACGGGCCGCTGAACTTAGTTGTGACAAACGACACAAGTCTATCCAGGAAACGGTATCGTCATGTCCCGCCAGATCCCCCTCGATCCGCAGAATGTCGCGGAGGAGGGCCATTCCAGCGACGGGGTGCGGGAAATCGCCCCCGACCTCGCCTATCGCCGGCTCGGCCTCGTCAACGCGGTCTTCTACGGGGCGCCGGGGCAGCCGGGCTGGGTGCTCGTCGATGCCGGCGTGGCCGGGACGCGGGACCTGATCCTGCGCGCGGCCGAGGAGCGGTTCGGCGCGGACGTGCCGCCCGCCGCGATCGTGCTCACGCACGGCCATTTCGACCATGTCGGCGCGCTGGAGGACCTGGCCGCGCGGTGGGAGGTGCCGGTGATCGCGCATCCGCTCGAGCATCCCTATCTCGACGGGCGGTCCTCGTACCCGCCGCCCGATCCCGGCGTCGGCGGGGCGATGGCGCGGCTCTCGCCGCTCTATCCCCGGGGGCCGGTGGACGTCGCCTCCCACCTCCAGGCGCTGCCCTCGGACGGGTCGGTCCCGGCGATGCCGGGCTGGCGCTGGATCCACACGCCGGGCCATTGCCCGGGCCATGTCTCTCTCTGGCGGGAGGCGGACCGGGCGCTCGTCGCGGGCGACGCGGTCATCACGACCGACCAGGAATCGGCCTATGCCGTGGCCCGGCAGACGCCCCGGATGCACGGCCCGCCGCAATATTTCACCTCCGACTGGGAGGCGGCGGCGCGGTCGGCGGCGGCGCTGGCGGATCTGGAGCCCGACCTGCTGATCACGGGCCACGGACCGGCGATGCGGGGCGCGGAGATGCGCGGCGCGCTGACCGAACTGGCCCGCGATTTCGACCGCGTCGCGGTGCCGCGCGGCAGGGAAGGGGCCGGGCCCGAGTAAGGCGCGAGGGGGGCCGGCACGGACCGGCCCCCGATCCGGTCACGGGCTCCGCGGCAGGGCGCGGCGCAGCTCGTCCAGCCAGACCCGCGCCTCGGCATCCGAGGGCGCGCGCCAATCGCCACGGGGCGAGAGCGCGCCGCCCGGCGACACCTTGGGCCCGTTGGGCTGCGCCGACCGCTTGAACTGGCTGAAGCCGAAGAAGCGGGCGAGGAACACTTCGAGCCAGCGGGCGATCGTGTCGAGGTCGTATTCGCGCCGCGCCGCCTCGGGGAAGTCGATCGGCCAGAGGCCCGATCGCGCGTCCCGCCAGGCATGCCAGGCCAGGAACGCCACCTTGGAGGGCGGCAGGCCGTAGCGCATGGTGTGGAACAGGAAGAAATCGTGCAATTCGTAGGGGCCGATCTTGTCCTCGGTCGATTGCAGCTCCTCGTCGTCGCCCTGCGGAACCAGTTCGGGCGAGATCTTGGTTTCGAGGATCGCCTCCAGCACGGAATCCGTCTCGGGGTCGAACTGGTCGGTCTGCACCGTCCAGCGGATCAGGTACTGGATCAGCGTCTTGGGCACGCCGATATTGACGGCGTAATGGCTCATCTGGTCGCCGACGCCGTAGGTGCACCAGCCGAGCGACATCTCGGACAGGTCGCCCGTGCCGATGACGAAGCCGCGATTGTCGTTGGCGAGGCGGAAGAGGTAATCCGTCCTGAGCCCCGCCTGCACGTTCTCGAAGGCCACGTCGTAGACCTCTTCGCCGCGGGCGAAGGGGTGGTCCATGTCCTCCAGCATCTGCCGCGCGGCGGGGCGGATGTCGATCTCGGCGGCGGTGACGCCCAGGGCGCGCATCAGCTTCCACGCATTGCCGCGGGTGGTGTCGCCGGTGGCGAAGCCCGGCATCGTGTATCCCAGGATGGCGGTGCGCGGCAGCTGCAACTGGTCGCAGACCTTGGCCGCCACGATCAGGGCGTGGGTGGAATCGAGCCCGCCGGAGACGCCGATCACCATGTGGTCGCCGGGCGTCGCCTCGAACCGGCGGCGCAGGCCCTCGACCTGGATGTTGAACGCCTCGTAGCAGTCGCGGTCGAGATGGCTGCGCCGGTTCGGGACGTAGGGAAAGCGCCGGATCGGGCGCACCAGCCCGACATCCTCGCGGTGGGGCCGGTGGGCGAAGCCGATGCGCCGGAATTCGGGCCTCGGCGCCTCGCCCGCATCGGCGTAGGTGCCGGTCCGCAGGCGCTCGTTCAGGATGCGCCCGGTATCCACGTCGGCCAAGCAGAGCTCGGGCTCGAGCGAGAAGCGCGACGATTCGGCCAGGAGGTCCCCCAGCTCGTAGATCGCCCCCTGGCCGTCCCAGGCGAGGTCGGTGGTGCTCTCGCCGGGCCCGGCGGCGGAATAGGCGTAGGCCGCCATGCCCCGCGCCGATTGCGAGCGGCAGAGCATGTGCCGCTCGTCGGACTTGCCGATGACGATGTTGGAGGCCGAGAGGTTGGCCAGGATCGTGGCCCCGGCGAGCGCCGCCTCGGAGGAGGGCGGGATCGCGGCCCAGAAATCCTCGCAGATCTCGGCATGGAGGACGAAGCCGGGCAGGTCCTCGGCCTCGAACAGGAGGTCGGTGCCGAACGGCGCCTCCTGCCCCGCCAAGCGCAGGGTGCGGCCCCGCACGCCGCGGCCATGGGCGAACCAGCGCTTCTCGTAATATTCGCGGTAATTCGGCAGGTAGGATTTCGGCACCACCCCCAGGATGCGGCCGCGCGACAGCGCCACCGCGCAATTGTAGAGCCGCCCGTCCTGGCGCAGCGGCGCGCCGAGGAGCAGCACCGGCGCGAGGTCAGCGGTCTGGTCGGCGATCTCGGCCAGGGCGTCCTCGGTGGCGTCGAGGAGCGCGGTCTGCATGTGCAGGTCGTCGATGGCGTAGGAGGACAGGCAGAGTTCGGGATAGACCAGCAGATCGACGCGCGCGGCCGCGGCGCGGCGGGCCTCGTCGAGGATGGCGTCGCGGTTGAAGGGCACGTCGGCGGTGCGGACGCGCGGCGTGCTGGTGCCGACGCGCACGAAGCCGTGGCGGTGGAGGGCGTGGAAATCGCCCCGGGCCCGATCGTCGGTCATCTCATTGCCTCCATGAACAGGTCGACCGCGACGCCAATGCAGGCGAGGCGCACGCCGCTGCGCCCGACCGCCCCGAAATGCTCTTCTCTGTGGGCCGTCGGGCGGCCGCTGGCGGCACAGGCGAAGTGGACGAGACCTTCCTCGGCATCGTCGCCGCCCGGCCCGGCATAACCCGTGACCGACAGGGCCGCATAGGCCTCGGAACGGCGCAGGGCGCCTTCGGCCATCGCGATCGCGACTGGCCGCGACACGGCGCCGTGCGCGTCGAGCAGGTCGGCCGGCACGCCCAGCATCTCGGTCTTGGCGGCGGTGGAATAGACGACGTAGCCCCGCTCGAAGGCGCCCGAATACCCCTCCACGTCGGTGAAGAGGGAGGCCAGGAGGCCGCCGGTGCAGCTTTCGGCCGTGGCCAGGGGGCGCTTGTCGGCGCCGGCGCGTTCGAGCGTGTGCAGGATCCGCTCCTGCAGGTCGTCGGGAATGTCGGTGACGAGGGTTTCGACGATGGGAGCCTCCGTTCGGTTGCGCGTGATCCGATATCGCGAAAGAAATGGCGCCCCGTCGCGATTGTTCCCCGCCGGTCCGCCGCAACCTGGCCCATTTCTATCCGTCGCCGGCGCGGGCGGCGCGGCCCTTGACCGGACCCGCGCCGCGCGCCAGCCTGCCGCGAGCGGACGCAATCCCGGAGACGACGGCGTGGCGAATGTGCTGGTGACGGGGGGGGCGGGGTATATCGGCTCCCACGCCTGCAAGGTGCTGGCGCGAGAAGGGTATGTGCCGGTCACCTACGACAACCTGTCGACCGGCTGGGCGCGGGCGGTGCAGTTCGGGCCGCTGGAACAGGGCGACCTGTCGGACCGGGCGCGGCTCGACGAGGTGTTCGCCTGCCACGCGCCGGTGGCGGTGATGCATTTCGCCGCCTTCAGCCAGGTGGGCGAGGCGATGCGGCAACCGGGCCTCTACTGGCGCAACAATGTCGGCGGATCGCTGACCCTGCTGGAGGCGGCGGTGGCGGCGGAGTGCCGCGACATCGTCTTCTCCTCCACCTGCGCGGTCTATGGCGAGCAGGACGGGGTGACGCTCGACGAGGAGAGCGCGCAGGCGCCGCTCAACGCCTACGGGGCGTCGAAACGGGCGATCGAGGACATGCTGGGCGATTTCGGCGCCGCGCATGACCTGCGCGCGGTGGTGTTCCGGTATTTCAACGTCGCCGGCGCCGACCCCGACGGCGCGGTGGGCGAGGCGCACAACCCCGAGACGCACCTGATCCCCGTGATCCTGGAGGCGATCGACGGGCGCCGGCCGGCCCTGACCATCCACGGCACCGATTACGACACCCCGGACGGAACCTGCATCCGCGACTACATCCACGTCATGGACCTGGTGGAGGCGCATGTGCTGGGGCTGCGCCGCCTGCTGGAGGGCGGCGGCGGCCGCATCTTCAACCTGGGGACCCAGACGGGGTATTCGGTGCGCGAGGTGATCGAGCGCAGCGAGGCCGTCACCGGCCGGCGGGTGCCGCGCACCGAGGGGCCGCGGCGCGCGGGCGACGCCACGCGGCTCGTCTCGGGGAGCACGCGCGCCGAGCGGGAGCTGGGCTGGCGCCCGGTGCGCTCCGACCTCGACACCATGATCGCCGATGCGTGGCGGTGGTACCGGCGGGGCGGCTATGCGGGCTGAGCCGCCCGCGCCGCGGCGGGGGAAGCCGCCTCAGCCGTAGGCGTGGCGGAGCGCGACCTCGGCGATGTCGTCGCGCGCGAGGCCGATATCGGCCAGTTCCCGGTCGCTGAGGCGGGAAAGCTCGCCATAGGTGCGGAAATAGGTGCGGAACTTCTCGCGCTCCACGCGCCGGGTCTCCAGCTTGCGGGCGATCCAGTCACGGATCCCGAGCGGGGCGGCGGGGCGGTCGAGGCTGGTGGTGAAGGCCATGAACGTCTCCTTTCGAACGCGGGCGGTGCCGTCTGACACGAAAGCTAGGGTCGATGCTGCGGTTGCACAATCAATCCTGCCGCAGTGCCGCATTGCGCTGCCTGCAAGTGTCGGGCGGGGGCCCTTCGCCGGGGCGGGCTCAGCCCGTCGGCTCGGCGCCGCAGGCCTCCCGGCAGAGCCGCGGGGCGAAGCGCATCCGCGTGGCCTGCGCCGATACGATCACCTGGTCCCCGAGGATGCCGCGGACAGGGGAGATATAGGGGGCGCAGGTCTGGACGAGGAGGACGCGGTCGCCGCGCGCGCGGCGCGGGCGGCGAAATCGCCGTCCCCGAGGGGCGCCATCCCGTCGCCGCGCGAGAAAATCCCCCGCAGGTCGCGCCGCGCCGCGTCCTCGCACGCCTCGACGCAGCGCAACTGCGTCACGCGGAGCCCCAGCGCGCCGCCGAACCCCGAGAGCTGCCCGGCCGCGGCGCGCAGGCCGGCCAGGTCCGCCGCGTCGATCGGCTCGGTCCGGCGGGACAGGGCGTCGGCGATCACCGCCGTCGCGTCGGTGACCACCGCCCGCGTGCGGACCGCATCGGTGAAGGCGTAGAGCGCGAAGAGCGCCCAGAAGAGGATCGGCACCATGATCAGGAGCTCGACCGACTGGCTGCCGCAATCCTCGGCGCGGGCGCGCCGAAGCAGGGGCGGGCCGCGGCGCCGGGGCCTCATGCGCCCGGCTCGGTGACGAAGCCGGTGGCGACGCGCACGGCGTATCCGGCCCCGCCCGCGCCCCCGGTCGCAAGGCCCCGGCCCGGGGCGCCGCCCGGAAAGAGCGGCTCGTAGAGCCGGCAGACGCGGATCGGCTCGGCCTCGGCGCGCCGGTCGATGCAGGCCACCGGCGCGTCGATGCCCGCCCATTCGGCCAGCGGCAGGGCCCGCATCTCGAGCCGGAGGTTGGCCTCGCAGCCGCTGGGAAAGAGCGATCGGGCGCAGATCGCGCTCCGCATCTCGTCGCAGGGGGCGGGCGCGTCGGCGGCGACCCGCATCTTGCGCGCGACGAGGTTCGTGGCCCGCCGCAAGGTCAGCTCGCGGATGTTCCACAACCGACCTCGAAGGCGAGGAGGACGACGTAGAGCAGGAGCGGGAACAGCACCACGAACTCGGCCGTGACGCCGCCCTCGGCCCCGCGGGCGAAGCGCTGCAGGCGGCCGGTCATCGCGTCAGCCTCGGCATGCTGATCGAACTGGCGATCATGTCGAAGGCGTCGCGGATCTCCAGCCCCTCCACGTCGAGATAATGCGCCTCGCTGGAGGCGCAGTCGCGCAGCCGCTCCAGCGATCCCGAATCCGGCACCTCGAAACCGATGGAATAGACCCGACGCCGGCCGCTTCGGCGGCGGCACAGATGTCGCGCAGCCGGCGGTCCTTCTCGTCCCAGAGGCGGTCGACGCGGCGAGTGCGGTCGCCGGAATCGTCGAGCTGCAGGCCTGGAGCGTGTAGGCGTAGGAGAGCGGCGACATCGCGGCCCAGACCTGCGGCCAGTCGAGGCGCCGCTCGGTGAAGCGGGCGCGGTGGGGGGCCATCGCGGGGTGGTCGATGAGCGTCGCGTCGTCCCAGGCCCGGGAGGTCCCGAACGGGTGGCTGGCGTAGAAACAGCGCGCGCCGAACGGGGCGTTGCCGTCATGGGCGCCCGGCACCTCGGGGGCGTCGACGGAATGGTGGCGGCTGCCCGACCCCGTCGCCGCCATCTGCCAGACCGGTGAGGGGCCGTCGCGACAGGCCGGGCGGAGGCGGAACTCGGTGTCGTGGCGCCCGTCGGTCATGACCACGGGGACCTTCATGCTGCCGGTGGCGCCGTGGTCGCGCGGCCGGCCGGCGAAGGCGGGATCGACGCGCCCGGCCGCGATCAGCCCCTCCACCGGGCCGCGCGCCGAAGGGTCGAGCAGCGCCAGTTCCCAGCGCATGCCGATGTCGTTCGAGGTGCTGCCCTCGGACGACAGGCGCGCGATCCGGTCCTCGAGCGGCCCGGCCGCGTTCGACAGCGGCGTGACCTCGAACCCCGGGTCGACGCGGCAGGCCCATTGGCCGGGCGCCGCCTCGGTGCGGCTGAAGCCCTGGAACTGGAAGCGGCCGCTGCGCTGCGGCGGGCGCGCGGGGTCGAGGGCGGCGGTCGCGAAATCCGCGGCCTCGAAGTCGATGCAATGTGACGCGGCGTGTTCGTCGGTGGCGGCGTAGCCCGCCAGGAGCGCCGCGCCCGCGTTCACGTTCATCGAATAGGGCACGACCGAGATCGAGACCCGCCCCTCGGCGTTGCCGCCGAGGACACTGTCGACGAACTCGCTCGCCGCGGATTTCAGCGCGTCGATCTTGCGCGGATCGGCGCGGCCCCAGGGATCGAGGCGCATCGACCCCGACACGTCGAGGACCAGCGAGATCTCCACGTCGTCGACCCGCCCGGTGGCGCGCGACGCGACCCCCAGGGGCAGCCGGTCGTAGCCCAGGAGCCGGATGAAATGGGTGTCGACGCCGCCGTCGAGGCGGGCATCGACGGTGCGGCCGACGAGCCGGCCGCCCGGCCGCTCGGACGTGATCTCCACCGCCAGCGCGGCGGTGTCGATGCCGGCGGCGGCGAGCACCGCGTTTCCGAGATGCGTCTGCGTGCGGGTGCGGGTGTATTCGTACTGGGCCACGTCGACGGCGATGCCGCCGAAGGTCACCATCGCGATGGCCATGAAGAGCGACAGCACCATCGTCGCGCCGCTTTCGTCGGCGACGCGGCGGGACGCGGCGGGACGCGGCGGGGCGCGCGGGATGGCCGGCAGGGAACACCGCGACTGCGACCCGAGCATGGCGCGGGGCGGGCGGACGGAACCGTGGCGGGTGTGGCGATCGCGGCCCCGGAACGGCCGCAGGGGGCAACCGGGGGGCGAAAAATCCGCGGGAAATCGGGAGGAGGGGGGCCTGAAAGGCGCGCGCGCCGTCCTACCCTCACCGGCAAGGTGACCTATTGGCGCACGGCCCCGAGGCCGGCGGGAGCAAGACAATGACAGCACAGAAGACCTTCTCGGCCGCGGCGATCCTGGCGGCACTCGTCGGGTTCGCGGCCTCGGTCCACGCCTATCTCACGCCGGCGACGGGGGTGGATGACACGGCCGGGCCGCTTCTGACCGCGCTCGGGCATGCGGCGATGGCGGCGTTGGCGGTGATCCTGCTGGTGCTGGCGACGGGCCGGGGCGCGCTCGTCACGCTCTACATTCTGGCGGCGCTCGGCACCTGCCTGGCGGCGTACCTGCTCGAACAGCCGCTGATCCTCGCCCCGGCGATCGTCGCCCTCTTCACCCTGCCGCTCGGACACCTGATCGGAGGCCACCAATGATCCGGAGATTCGCCACCACCGCCGTCCTGACGCTGTGCGCCGCCCCGGTCGCGGCGCAGGGCACCTGGGACACGTTCCACGGCCAGCTTTCGGGCCAGAAATACGCCCCCGCCGACCAGATCACCGCCGACAACGTCGCCGACCTGGAGCGGCAATGGACGGTCCATACCGGCGACATGTCGGACGGGTCGGGCGAGCTGCCGCCCACGGTGTGGTCGGCGACGCCGATCTACGCCAACGACACGCTCTATATCGGGACGCCGTTCTATCGCATCCTGGCGCTCGACCCCGCCACGGGCGAGCGCAAATGGACCTATGACAGCCAGTCGCGGCTGGAGGCGCTGACCCAGCCCGCGCTGAAGAACCGCGGCGTCGCCTATTGGGCGGCCGAGAACCCCGAGGAGGGGCAGGCCTGCCAGCGGCGGGTCTATCTGGGCACGATGGCCGCGACGCTGCACGCGGTGGACGCCGATACCGGCGAGCCGTGCCGCGACTTCGCCGAGGAGGGCATCCTCGACGTGAACCAGTGGAACACCACCAACGACCGCTGGCCGCTGTCGCTGCTGCAGCCGCCGACGGTGGTGGGCGACACGCTGGTGCTGGGCTGGGCCGGCAAGGACTGGGCCTATTCCGAGGCGCCGCCGGGCACCGTCTTCGGCCTCGACGCGCGGACCGGCGAGAAGCTCTGGGAGGTGAACTTCATTCCCGAGGAGATCCGCCAGCGCACCGGCACGGCGAATGTCTGGACGGCGATGAGCGCCGACCCGGAGCTGGGCCTCGTCTATATCCCCGTCTCGTCGCCCTCTCCGAATTACTGGGGCGGCAACCGGACCGAGGACATCCCGCTCGCCACGTCGGTTACCGCCGTGGACGTTGAAAGCGGCAAGGTCGCCTGGTCGCGGCAGCTCGTCCATCACGACATCTGGGATTACGATACCAACGCCGCGCCGACATTGATGGATATCGAGCGCGACGGGCAGACGGTGCCGGTGCTGGTGCAGACCACCAAGCAGGGCTTTCTCTACGTGCTGAACCGGGAGACCGGCGAGCCGATCTTCGAGTGGGAGGAGCGCGAGGTGCCGACCTCGGAGGCGGAGGGCGAAGAGGCAGCTCCGACGCAGCCGTTCCCGACCGCGCCGCCGCCGACCAACGACCCCGACGCCTGGCCGGGCGTGTGGTGGCTGGCCGACGCGGTGTCGTTCGGCGGCTGTTCGCGCCGGGCCGAGGCGATGCAGTACGAGGGCCTCTATACCCCGCCCTCGGTCGAGGGCACGCTGACCTATCCGGCCACCGCCGGGGGCATGCAATGGGGCGGCGCCGCCGTCGATCCCGAAAGCGGCCTGCTCTACGTCAATGCGAGCCGCGTGGTGCAGGAATACCGCCTGATCCCGCGCGAGGAATACGTCGACATGCAGGACGGCGGCTCCTTCGCCGAGCAGGGCTATTACGCGCAGGAGGGGGCGCCCTATGCCTTCTACCTGTCCAACTTCCAGAACTGGGCCGGGATGCCGTGCTGGAAGCCGCCCTTCGGCACCATGTCGGCCTATGACATCGCCAGCGGCGAGAAGGTCTGGGAGCAGCCCTTCGGCCGGGTGCAGCGCTACGGCTTCTACATGCCCGAGAGCTGGGGCTCGCCCACGATCGGCGGACCGGCCGTGACCGGCGGCGGGCTGCTCTTCATCGGCGCCTCGATCGACTCGCGGGTCCGCGCGCTCGACACGGAGACGGGCGAGCAGCTGTGGTCGGACGTGGTCATGGCCCCCGCCGTCGCGAACCCGGCGGTGTTCGAGCACGAGGGCCGTCAATGGGTGGTCTTCATCGCCGGCGGCAATTCGATCCTGAAGCCCGAGGTCGGCGACGAGATCGCGGCCTACGCGCTGCCGCAGTAACCCCGCCGGCCGGGACGGACGCCGCCCGGCCCCCGATGGTCGATGGCCCGGTGCGCCCATGGCGTGCCGGGTCGGATCGTGCGCGGGCGGCGCGGGGCTCGGACCGCCGGGCGGCCGGGAATCTCGCGGCGAGATGGAACAAGGGCTGCCATCGCCGCGTCGACTACTTGACCGTGGGATCGCGCCCGCGTGCGGCACGAGGGGCAACCGCCCCTGGTGCCGGGCGGGCCCCGTCCGGGGCATCGGCGCCCCCTCGTGGTCGCCGCGCGGCGCGCGTCCCCCGAACCGGCGCGGCGCCCAAGCCCCAGGCCGGCAGCGGGACGGGGGAGGGCGGCCGTGCCGCCCGCGGTCGCGCCGGCCCCGAACGGAAGGAGGCCCCGATGAACGTCGCGAAGCACCTGATCTCGGACCACGTGGAGGGCGACCTGCCGCCGCCCGGCGAACCGATCGCCCTGCGGATCGACCAGACCCTGACCCAGGACGCGACCGGGACGCTGGTCATGCTGACGCTCGAGGCGCTCGGCCTGGAGCGCACGCAGGCGGAGCTGTCGGCGCAATATATCGACCACAACCTGATCCAGGAGGATCACCGCAACCCCGACGACCACCTGTTCCTGCTGAGCGCCGCGCGCCGGTACGGGCTGCATTGCGCGCCGCCCGGCCACGGGGTCAGCCACCCGCTGCACCAGCGTTATTTCGGCCGCCCGGGCGCGACCCTGCTGGGATCGGACAGCCACACGCCGGCCGCCGGCGCCCTGGGCATGCTGGCGATCGGGGCGGGAGGCCTCGACGTGGCGATGGCGATCGCGGGCGAACCCTACCAGACGGTGATGCCCGAGATCTGGGGGGTGCGGCTGACGGGGGAATTGCCGCCCGGATGCAGCGCCAAGGACGCCATCCTGGAGATGCTGCGCCGCCACGGCGTCGATGGCGGCAACGGGCGGATCGTCGAATATCACGGCCCCGGGCTGGAGAGCCTGTCGGCGATGGACCGGCACGTGATGGCGAACATGGGCACCGAGCTGGGCGCGGTGACGAGCGTCTTTCCCTCGGACGGGGAGGTGCGGCGGTTCCTCGAGAGCGAGGGGCGCGGCGCCGATTGGGTCGAGATCGTCGCCGCCCAGGACGCCACCTACGACCACGAGGAGGAGCTCGACCTGTCGGCGATCGAGCCGATGATCGCCACGCCCTCGTCGCCGGGCAACGTGGTGCCGGTGCGCGACGTGGCGGGGGAGGAGATCTACCAGGCCTATATCGGGTCCTCGGCCAATCCGGGCTTTCGCGACTTCGCCGTGGCGGCGCGGATCGTCGAGGGACGGCGCGTGCCGCCGCAGGTGTCGCTGGACATCAACCCGTCGAGCCGAGACCTGGTGGCCGACCTGTCGCGGAGCGGGCACCTGTTCGCGCTGCTCGAGGCCGGCGCGCGGCTGCACCAGGCCGGGTGCAACGGCTGCATCGGCATGGGGCAGGCGCCGGCCTCGGGACGCAACAGCCTGCGGACCGTGCCGCGGAACTTCCCCGGGCGGTCGGGCACCAGCGAGGACGCGGTGTTCCTGTGCAGCCCCGAGACGGCCGCGGCCTCGGCCCTGGCGGGGCGGATCACCGATCCGCGCGACCTCGACTGGGACGGGATCGGCGCGGTGGAGGTGCCCGAACCCACGCGCACGCCGGACGCCTTCGAGCGGCCGCTGCCGCTCGAGAAGGCGCGGGAGGTGGAGCTGGTCAAGGGTCCCAACATCGCCTCCCTGCCCGATTTCGACGCCTTGCCCGACGCGATGGAGCTGCCGATCCTGCTGGTGGCCGAGGACGACATATCGACCGACGGCATCATGCCCGCCGGGGCCGAGGTGCTGCCCTTCCGCAGCAACATCCCCCGGATCGCGGATTTCGTGTTCCGCGACGTGGATCCCGAATACGTGGCGCGCGCCAAGGCCGCCCGGTCCGAGGGCGACGGCCACGCGGTGATCGGCGGGCGCAATTACGGGCAGGGGTCGAGCCGCGAGCACGCGGCGCTCGCCCCGCGCCATCTGGGCCTGCGGGCGGTGGCGGCGCAGTCCATCGCGCGGATCCACCGCACCAACCTGATCAATTACGGGATCGTGCCGCTGACCTTCGAGGAGGGGGCCGCCGGGCCGGGCGGGCGGCGCGACGCCGTGCTGGCGTTGTCGAACCTCGCCGCCGCGGTGGCGGGGACGGGGGCGTTGTCGGCGCGCATCGACGGCGAGGAGGTGGCGATGCGGCTCGACCTGTCCGAGCCGGAGGCGGAGATCCTGGCGGCCGGGGGACGGGTGAACCGGTTCCGCGACCGGCAGGCGCGGCGCGCCGGCTAGGCCCCCGCCCGGAGGCCACGTCATTCGACACGGATCGGGGCGGGGCGGGCCCGAAATCCTACGTCATTTGCCACCGCCCGGGCGGGATCGCGTCGCCCGGTGCCGGGCGCCCGGGGCGGCGCACCTCTCCCCCCCGGCAGCGGTCGACGGCGATCGGGCAGCGCGGTCAATGGACGCATCCCGAGGCCGGATCGGCGGGGCCGGGGATCTCGCTGGCGGCGGCGGGCCTCCGTTCATGCGCGACGCGGCCTCTGGCAGCAAGGGGGCATGGGGACGCGCCGGAAGGTTTGCGCCGTCGCGCGCCGGCCCCGGCCCGGCGTCCATGGCGCGCAGGACGACCCCCCGGAGCCAATCGGGATACCCGGATACCGTGTGCCGGGTGGGCGGGGATCGCGGGAGCCTGGGGACGACGGCGGAGGGGGCGCCGCCGGCGGGGCCTTTCGCCGTCGGGCGGGTCGCCTTCGCGGGGGACCGGTCTAACTCGTCGGCCGATTGCCAGGAGCGCCTCCATGATTCACCGCCCCCTTCTGCTTGCGGCCGCGTTTGTCGCCGCCGGTTTCCCCCTTTCCGCGCAGGAGAGTGGCGGGGGCGGCGGGGGCGCACGGCTCGACCTTCCGGTGATCGGCGAGTTGCCGGTGCCGGGGTTCGTCGCCGATCTCTTCGGCCTCGACGGCGGTGACGGCGGCGCTGACGGCGGCGGGGAGGATGGGTCCGGATCGGGGCAGGCGGGGCCGCCGGCGGTGGTCGTCGAACCGGCCGAGGCGCAACCCGTGGCTGATAGTTACCGGTTCCTGGGGCGGATCACCCCGATCGAGCGGGTTTCCGTGCAGGCCCGCATCCCGGGTTTCATCGAGGAGGTGGCCTTCGAGGGCGGCGAGATGGTGGCGGAGGGCGATCTGCTGTTCCAGATCGAGCGGGCGCAATACGAGGCGGCGCTCGGATCGGCCGAGGCGCAGCTGGCCGGGGCGGAGGCCGCGTTTCGCGAGACGCAGCGCCAGGCCGAGCGGCAGCGCGAATTGGCCGAGTCCGGCACCGTCAGCCAGGCGAACCTGGAGGATGCGCTGGCCTCGCTGGAGGCGGCCCGTGCCGAGCGCCTGCAGGCCCAGGCGGCGGTGGATCGGGCGGAGCTCGACCTCGGCTACACCTCCATCGAGGCGGCGATCGACGGGCAGATGTCGGCGCCCGAGATCACGCGCGGCAATTACGTCTCGGCGCAATCGGGGACGCTGGCGACGCTGGTGCAGCTCGACCCGATCTGGGGGGTCTTCGCGCTCGGGGAGAACCGGCTGGCGACCTGGCGGCAGATCGGCCTCAGCGGGTCCGATCCCGACGCGCCGGACGGGGCCGGCGGCGGGGATGGCGGGGCGCGGAGCCTGTCGGCCGAGGGCTACGACCTGACGCTCGTCCTGCCGGACGGGTCGAGCTATGGGCGGGGCGGGACCTTCGACTTCATCGGCAACACGGTCGATCCCGAGACCGGCACGGTGTCGGTGCGGGTGCGCTTCGACAATCCCGACGGGCTTCTCCTGCCGAACCAGAACGTGACGCTCGAGGTGCGAGAATCGGATCCGCCGGTCCGCCCGGTGGTGCCGCAGGCGGCCGTGCAGCTTGGCCGGGACGGCAGCGCGGTCTGGGTCGTGCGCGACGACGACACCGCCGCGCGCCTGCCCGTCGAGACGGCGGCGGGGCCGCGCCCGGGCACCGTCTCGATCACGCGGGGCCTGGCGGGCGGCGAGCGCGTCGTCGTGCGCGGGGCGCTCAGCCTGTCCGAGGGTCAGACCGTCGATCCGCGCCAGTCCGGCAGCAGGGGCGGGGCGGGCGGCCAGGGCGCCCAAGCTGCCCAGGCCGGATCCGGGGGCGGGACGGAATGATCTCGGGGATCTTCATCCAGCGGCCGCGCCTGGCCGCCGTCATCTCGATCGTGATCGTGATCGCGGGATTCCTGGCCATCTTCGTGATGCCGGTCACGCAATATCCCAACATCTCGCCGCCGACCGTCCAGGTCTCGGCCAGCTATCCCGGCGCCGATTCGACCGTTCTGGCCGAGACGGTGGGCGCCCCCCTGGAACGGGCGATCAACGGGGTGGAGGGGATGCTCTACATGTCCTCCTCCTCGTCGAACCAAGGCACCTATTCGCTGTCGATCACCTTCGCGATCGGCACCGATCCCGATATCGCCCAGGTCAACGTGTCGAACCGCGTGCAGCTCGCGACATCCCAGCTGCCGACCGCGGTGGTGGATCAGGGCGTCACGATCCGGTCCCAGTCGCCGAACTTCCTGATGGCGGTGGCGTTCCCGATCGACCCCGAAAGCGGCCTGACGCCGGTGGACGCGGCGAGCTACGTCTCCACCAACGTCACGACCGCGGTGCAGCGCATCGACGGGGTCGGCAACGCGCAGGTCCTCGGGCCGTCGAACTACGCCATGCGGATCTGGACCGACCCCGACAAGCTGGCGCAGTT
Organism: uncultured Paracoccaceae bacterium; assembly: GCA_947487205.1. Classification (GTDB taxonomy): domain Bacteria; phylum Pseudomonadota; class Alphaproteobacteria; order Rhodobacterales; family Rhodobacteraceae; genus Palleronia. The sequence continues at coordinate 15,150 of CANKVU010000027.1, forward strand.
CGACCTGTCGCCCTCGGACGTGGCCGACGCGATCCGCAGCCAGAACGTCGCCGCGGCGCTGGGGCAGATCGGCGGGGCCCCGGCGGTGGACAGGCAGGCGGTCGTCTACACGGTGACCGCGCAGGGGCGCCTGTCGGAGCCGGAGGATTTCGAGGCGATCGTGATCCGCGCCGGGGACAATGGCGGCGTGATCCGCATCCGCGACGTGGCGCGGGTGGAGCTCGGGGCGCAGGATTACGCCACCAATTCCTTCCTCGGGGACCGGTCGAGCCTGACCATGCAGGTCAACCAGGCACCGGGGGCCAACGCCATCTCCACCGTGGACGCGATCCGGGCGGACCTGGCGGAGCGGGTGGAGAGCTTTCCCGAGGGGCTCGGCTATGACGTGGTCTACGACACCACCGCCTATGTCCGCGTCACCATCGAGGAGATCGTCAAGACGCTGCTGTTGACGGCCGCGATCATCGTCGTCGTCGTGTTCACCTTCCTGCAGGGGGTCCGGGCGACGATCATCCCGATCATCGCCATCCCGGTATCGCTCATCGGGACCTTCGCGGCGCTGCTGGCGATCGGCTTTTCGATCAACGTGATCACGCTTCTGGCGCTGATCCTGGCGATCGGCATCGTCGTCGACGACGCGATCCTGGTGGTGGAGAACGCCCGCCGGGTGATGGAGGAGAACCCCGAGATGGAGCGGCGCGCGGCCGTGACCAAGGCGATGGGCGAGATCACCGGGCCCATCATCTCGACCACGCTGGTGCTGCTCGCGGTGTTCCTGCCGACCGCGTTCCTGCCGGGGATCTCGGGCCAGCTCTACCGGCAGTTCGGCCTGTCGCTGTCGGTGTCGATCCTGCTCAGCTCGGTGGTCGCCCTGACGCTGACGCCCGCGCTCTGCGGGGCGATGCTGACGCGGACCGACGAGCCGGCCTGGATCTTTCGCAAGTTCAACGGGCTGCTGTTCTGGAGCCGGGACCTCTATGGCAAGGTGGTCGAATTCTTCGTCACCCGGGGGGTGCTGGCCATGGCGGTGCTGGGCCTCGGGATCTTCCTGGCGGCGGCGACCTATATCCGCCTGCCCACGGAACTGGTCCCGGCCGAGGACCAGGGCGCGATCCTCGTCGATGTCTCGCTGCCCGACGGCGCCTCGCTGCAGCGCACCACCGAGGCGATGCAGGAGATCAGCGACATCATCCAGAACACGGACGGTGTCGAGAACACGATCTCGGTGGCGGGGTTCTCGTTCCTCGGCGGTTCGCGCTCCTCGGTGGGGATCGCGATCGCGACGCTGAGGCCCTGGGGGGAGCGGCGCGACCTCTTCGCCATCCTGGGGCAGCTCAATGCCCGCTTCGCGACCTTGCCGGGCTTGCAGATCCAGGCCTTCCCGCCGCCCGCGATCCCCGGCGCGGGCTCCGTCGGCGGGTTCTCGGCGCAGATCCTGGCGACGCAGGGCCAGGACCCGGTGGAGGTCGCGCAGGTGGCGCGCGGCTACGTGGCGGCGCTGAACCAGGCTCCCGCGATCGCGGGGGCGCGCACGACCTTCTCGGCCGACGTGCCGCGGCTCTTCGTCAACGTCGACCGCGAGCGGGCGGAGCAGCTCGGCCTGTCGGTCGCCACCATCTACGAGACGCTGGGGCAGACGCTCGGGGCGGGATTCGTGAACCAGTTCATCTATGACGGGCGGGTCTACCAGGTGCGCCAGCAGGGCGCGGCGGAGTTCCGGTCGCAGCCCGACGACATCACCTCGCTCTATGTCCAGAACCGCAGCGGGGGGTCGGTGCCGCTGTCGGCGACCGCCGACGTGGAGACGACGTTCGGCCCCTACATCCTGCCGCGCTTCAACCTGTTCACCGCGGCCGAGATCTCGGGCCAGCCGGCGGAGGGCTATTCCTCGGGGCAGGCGCTGGAGGCGTTGCAGGGCGTTGCCGACGAGACCCTGCCGGAGGGGTACGAGCTGTCGTTCTCGGGGGCGTCCTACCAGCAGCAGGCGGCGGGCAACGTCACCTTCATCGCCTTCGGGCTGGCCTTCGTGTTCGCGTTCCTGTTCCTGGTGGGCCAGTTCGAGAGCTGGCTGCAACCGCTGGCGATCATGCTCTCGGTCCTGATCGCGGGGGCGGGGGCGGCGCTCAGCCTGGCCGCCTTCGGCTTCACCGCCAGCGTCTATGCCCAGATCGGGCTGGTGATGCTGATCGGGCTGGCGGCCAAGAACGCCATCCTGATCGTGGAATTCGCCAAGAACCGCCACGCCGAGGGCATGTCGATCACCGAGGCCGCGACGATGGGCGCGCGCCAGCGCTACCGCGCGGTGCTGATGACGGCGCTGGCCTTCGTGTTCGGCATGGTGCCGCTGGTACTGGCCACGGGCGCGGGGGCGGCGGCGCGGAACGCGATCGGCACCGCGGCGATGGGGGGCATGATCGCGGCGACCTTCATCGGCATCCTCATCATCCCGGCGATCTACGCGGTGCTGGAACGCCTGGGCGAGCGGCGTCGCGGCGTCCTGTGGGGGCGCGAGGACGCGGGCTGAGGCCGGCCGCGATGCGCGCCCCCGCCGCTCAGCGCGTCAGGACCGCCCATGCCCGCAGGTCGCGCAGCGCCTTGGCGGTGGCGGCGAGCGCCAGCGCGCAGAGCGCCCATTTCGAGGCGGTGCCCATCGTCCCCTCGATCAGCAGGGCGTGGACGACGCTGGCCAGCACCGCGAGCGCGGCCAGGGCGGTATGGCAGAGGCGCCACGGGCCGGGGCGCAGGCGCCGCCGAAGGGCCGCCAGCAGCGCGGCGGCGAGAAGCGCCCACATCGCCAGCACCCCCCAGGCGGAGAAGGCCGTGGCCGAGGTGAAGAGCAGCGCGTCGATCACGTCCGGCGGGCTTGTCACCCACAGGCCGCCCACATGGACGAGAATGGCCGCGACGAGGAGCGCGCCCACCCCGCGATGCACGCGCCGGCCGCGGCGCGGCGGCAGCCCGGGCAGGTAGCCGCCCGCCAGGAGCGGCTGGGCGAAGATCAGCGCCAGCGCCGCGATGCCCGCGAAACAGGCCGCGACATAGACCGGACCGCGCCATTGCAGCAGCGGGCTGGTCGCGGCGATGGCGAGCGGGGCGACGATGGCGGCCGCGACGGCGGCCCAGACGAGGATCGCGCGGGCCGGGGGCACGGCGATCAGGCGGGTTCCAGCACGAAATCCGCGGCGAGCCGGGTATCGCCCGCGCTCGCCATGACCGGGCGGAGGAACACGGTCCGGAAGCCGCCGCCGCCGATATCGGCATCGTAGGCGAGATGGCCGTGCGGCTGGCCGAAGGCGGGCACGATCTGCGGCATCTCCAGCCGGAAGGCGCCCGCGGCGTCGGTGAGGGTGGCGCCGTGGCTGGCGGGATCGCGCTCGTGGCCTTCGGTGGTATGGGCCCAGATCTGGATGCGCGCGCCCTGGATCGGGGCACCGTCGCCCGCACGGCGCACGGTTCCCGTCATCCAGAACCCGCCGCCGCCGATGCGCTCGACGATCGGAGCGCCGGGGCGGTAATTGTTCGATCCGCCGCGCATCGTCGGCGTCGGCGCGAGGCCCCTGGCGCGGGCGGGCACCGCGAACCCGGTGGCGGTGGCGGCCCCGGCAAGGGCGGCGGCGCCGGTCAGGACAGTGCGGCGGGTCGGGCGGAGGTGGATCATCTCGGTCTCTCCTGTGGGGCCGCGCCGGGGAACCCGCCTCGGCGCGTCCGTCCCGGCGCGGCCCGTCATGGCTGCGGATTTCCCCCATCATGGCGGCGGAGGGCGTCCGGCGACACGGGCCTTACGCCTTCGTGATGGGGGCCGGGACGTCATGCCGCGGGGGCGGTCCGGCAGCCCCCGCCGGGCGTCACCGCCGCCGCCGGGCCGCCACGCCGAGGCCCGCCAGCGCCGCCGCGAGGAGCGGCAACCCGGCGGGCAGCGGCACCGGGGCGAGGTCGGGGGCCAGCGCCACGACGCGGCCGTCGCTCGGCGAGAGGCCGTTGGTGCTGACGTAGAAGACGCCGTCCGGCCCCACGGCGAGCCCCGTCGGACTTTCGAGCCCATCGAAGAGGAGCGCCCGGGTCCCGTCCGCGAAGACCTCGAAGAGGGCGCCGGTGGTGCCCGGGTTCAGGAGCGAATCGCTGTCCGCCTCGAGCGCATAGAGCGATCCGTCGCCGCCGAAGGCCACGTCGATGAGGTTGGTGAACCCGCCCGCGACGGTGTCGACCCCGCCGTCGACCCCGAGGGAGAAGACGTTCGCCGCGCCGGGCGGGAAGGGGAAGCCCGTCAACTGGCCGAAGGCGATGGTGCCGTCCGGCGCGGTCGCGATCCCCGTGGGCACCGCCTGGTAGACAGGCGGGCCGAAGGGCAGGGGGTTCGGGGCCGGCGGCAGCACCGCCGCCACCGCCACGCCGCCATCTGGCCCGACCGTCAGGATGTCGTTGCCCCCCGCATCCGCGACCACGAGGCCGCCCGGCCCGGCCGTCAGCCCGAAGGGGTTGCTGTTGGCCTCGTCGTCGGGGCCGCCGTCGCGTTCGAGCGCCGCGATATCGGCCACCGGCGTCACCGTGCCGCCCTCCAGCCGCCCGACCTGCCCCAGAAGGATCGCGCCGGGGTCGGCGGCGACCAGCCCGTCGCGCTGGTTCGGATCGCCGCCGAAGCCCTGCACGGTGTAGATCCCGCCGTCGAGGATCGCGAGGTCATGGATGCCGGTGGCGCCGAAGCCGCCATCGCCGGCGAGCGAGGGAAGGCCGGCGGCGACCGTCTCGCGCACCCCGTCCCGCACCCGCGTGATCGCCCCGGTGGTGCCGTAGGACAGGATCGCCCCGTCGCCGCCGGTGATCTGCGCCCCGGTCCCGCCGGAGCCGGCCTCGGCCACGTAGAGCCAGCCCTCGGCGTCGAGGGCGAGCCCGCGGGGATTGGCCAGCCCCTCGAGGACCGTGCCCTCGAGCGACAGGGTCGCCGCCGAGGCGCCGCCGGCGGCGCCGGCGAGCAGGGTGGTCATGAGGCCAAACGCAGGGTGACGCAGAGATCCGATGCGCCATCCGCACATTCTTCCGGTCTGCATTGATCCGTTCCTTTAAGAACCCGGACCCGCGCCCATCGCGGGCCGAGAGGAAGGGAAGCACGCGCCCCCGCGCCGGCAAAGCGATTCCTTGGGCCCCGCCGGGGGGCGCGGGATCGCGGGCGGGCCGATGCGCCGGAATCCGCCGGTGGCGCCTATCCCGCCCGGTCCCGCCGCTCCGGCACCGTCGCGGGGGCGGGGCGGGTCGTGCCGCGCCACATGCAGGCATATCCCAGGTCGACGGTGCCGGACCCGGTCGGCCGGTCGGTATTCGCCAGCGCGATCAGGCGGTCCACCGATTGCCAGCCCATCTGGTAGCGGTCGGTCCGCACGGTGCTGAGCGGGGGGTTCAGCTCTTCCAGCAGGTCGAGGTCGTTGAAGCCGCAGATGCCGAACGCGTCGGGCAGGCGCATCCCGCGGCGCTGGCATTCGAGATACGCCCCGAGCGCGATGTCGTCGTTGTTGGTGAAGACCGCGTCGGTGTCGGGGTGGCGGGCGAGCAGGTCGCTGAGGAGCAGCGCCCCGAGCCGGGCCGAGGACGGCGAGGGCGAGGTCGAGACGCGCTCATCGGCCCCGGCGCGGAAGAGCGCGTTGCGGTAGCCCTGCAGGCGCTTTTGCGAGCGGGCGTCCATCCGCGCGCCGAGGAAGCCGATCCGGCAGTAGCCGCGGGCCAGGAGGCCCTCCACCGCGTCGGCCCCGGCGCGTTCGTGATCGAGGCCGATCGCCAGGTCGATGGGCCGCACCTGGCTGTCCATGATCTGGACGACGCGGCAATCGGCCCGTTCGAGCAGGTCGCGGGCGGCGCCGGTCTGCTCGCCGCCCGCCACGATCAGGCCGGCCGGGTTCTGCTGGAGGAAGACGCGGACGAGCTTCTCCTCCTCCAGCGGGCTGTACTTGTGGTTGCCGATCTGGATCGTGTGCGCGGTCCCGTAGGCGCGGTCATAGGCCCCGTTCACCACGTCCACGTAGACGTTGTTGGACAGCGACGGCAGCAGCAGGCAGATCACGCCGGTCCGGCGCGAGGCGAGCGCCGAGGCCGCCGAATTGGGCACGTAGCCCAGCCGGTCGACGACCTGCATCACCCGCGCGCGCACCTCGGCGGAAACGAGTTCGGGGTGGCGGAAGCACCGCGAGACGGTGATCGCGCTGACCCCGGATTCGCGGGCAACGTCCTTCAAGGTCGGCAGAGAGGTGTCTTTTCGTTTATTCATATCAGGTGCTTGTCCTTTGACCGGGGCCATTCTGTCAACTATGGTTGCAAATGACAACGCAATCATGCACGGTTTGTCGCACCTCGAACCGGGGGCCGCCCCAGGGCGGCCGAGCGACGAGCGACCGGGCAACCGGCCGGATGCGCCGCGACCGGGACGGGGACCCGCCGCGCCCGACCGGGCGCGCATCGCCGCATCGTCCGCCCGGGGAGGGGCGGAGATCCCATGTCATCATTCAGGGGGGACACCTTGAAACCGAACCATATCGCCTTCGCCAGCACGCTCGCCGCCATCGCCGTGGCCGGCGCCGCACCGGCCCAGGACTATACCGCGCGGCTGTCGCTGGACGTGCCCGAGGACAATCCGAAATACGCCGCCGCCGAGATCTTCGCCGAGCAGGTCGCGGAGAACACCGACGGCGCGGTGGAGATCCAGCTCTTTCCGAACTCGCTCCTGGGCGGCGAGGTCGAATCGGCCGAGGGCATCCGCCTGGGCTCGGTCCAGGCCGGGATCATCACCTCCTCCGTGCTGGCGCAATGGGTGCCGGAGGTGCAGGTGCTGGACCTGCCGTTCATCTTCAACAGCGACGCCCATGCGGTGGCGATGAACGGACCCGTCACCGAGGCGCTGCAGGACGATTTCGCCGAGGCCGGGTTCCACCTGCTGGGCTTCACCCCGAACGGCGCCCGCGCCGTGATCAGCAAGGAGCCGGTGCGCGTCCCCGCCGATGTCGAGGGCAAGAAGATGCGCGTCATCCAGAGCGACCTGCATGTCGACCTGTGGGACCAGGCCGGCGCCAGCCCGACGCCGATCCCGCATCCCGAGATCTACAACGCGATGCAGACCGGGGTGGTCGACCTGTTCGACAACACCGCCTCCAACTACTACTCGGAGAGCTGGTACGAGGTCGCCCCGTACTACACCAAGCTCGACCACATCTATGCCATCGGCAGCTGGGTCTTCTCCGAGACGTGGTGGCAGGCGCTGCCCGAGGAGCATCGCGCCGCCATCGAGGAGGCCGCGGCCACGGCGCAGGAGCAGCAGCCCGAGTTGCAGGCCGAGCAGGACGCGGCGGCGCTGTCGCGCACCGAGGAGGAAGGATCGACCATCATCACCGATGTCGATCGCCAGGCCTGGACCGACAAGATGATGCCGGTGCGCGAGAGCTATGCCGCCGAGATCCCCCGCGCCGAGGAATTGCTGGAGATCATCTCGGAGGCCGATCCCGGCTCCTGATCGCGCGCCGAGCGTTCCGCGGGGGGCCGGCCGCGTCGCCGGCCCCCGGCATGTCCCGAGACAGCGAGAGGGGGGGAAGTCGTGGAAGATCAATCGTCGGGGGAGTTTCCCGAATCGGGCGGAACGGCGCGGACCGGACCGGGCGCGGGCCCGGCATGGCTCGCGACGCTGGGCCGGCTGCACCGGCTGGTGGACGCGGTCGCGGCCACGGCCGTCTTCGCGATCCTGTCGGCCATGTCGGTCGTGGTGCTGGCCGGGGTCGTCAGCCGCTACGTCTTCAACGACGCGCTGTCGTGGAGCGAGGAATTCGCGATCTGGTCCTTCACCTGGCTGATCTTCACGGGCGCCGCCGTCGGGCTGGGCCGGGGCGGCCATGTCGCGATGGAGGTCGTCGCGAACCTCCTGCCCGAGGGCGCGCGGCGCGGGCTCCACCTCGTGCGCGACGCCGCGATCTTCCTCACGCTCACGGTCTTCGCCACCAAGGGCCTGGTGCTGGTCGAGATGGTGGGCGGGGCGAGCCCGACGCTCGGCATCCCCAACCCGGTCCGCTATGCGATCATTCCCGTGGCGGGCGTCCTGGGCGGGTTCCTGTACCTCACCCAGAACACCGAGGAGCCGCGCCTGTTCATGCGGCGGCTGGTCGCGCTGGCGGCCGGGATCGTGCTTTATGCGGCCTTCGAGGCGGGCGCGCCGCTGCCGCTGGTGTCGGGCGGGTCGCAGAGCACGATCATGCTCGCCGCCTTCTTCGCGCTGATGCTGATCGGGACCCCGATCTCGTTCTGCCTGATCGGCAGCGTCGTCGTCACCACCTGGACGGGCGGCATGCTGCCCGCGCAGGCGGTTCTGCAGAACGCCGTCGCGGGGGCGGGCAAGTTCATCCTGCTCGCGATCCCGTTCTTCCTGTCGGCCGGGTACATGCTGAACCTCGGCGGATTGTCGAGCCGGCTGATCGACTTCGCCGGCAGCCTGGTGGGGCATTTCCGCGGCGGGCTGGCGCATGTCAACGTCCTCAACAGCCTGATGCTGGGGGGCGTGTCGGGCTCGACCAGCGCCGATGCCGCGACCACGACCAAGATCATCGTGCCCGAGATGGTCAAGCGCGGGTATTCCCCGGCCTTCTCCTGCGCGATCACCGCGGCCTCCGCGCTGCTGCCGAACGTGGTGCCGCCGGCGATCGCGATGCTCGTCTTCGCCTCGGTGGTGGACGTGTCGATCGCGCGGCTGTTCATCGCCGGGGTGGTGCCGGGCTTCATCCTGGCCGCGGCGCTGATGGCCACGTCCTATGTCATCGCCCGCCGCCGCGACTACGAGGCCGCGTCGACGCGGGCGCCGGCCTCGGTGATGTGGTCGAGCTTCCTCAAGGCGTTCCCCGTCCTGATCGTGGTCGTGGTCGTGCTGGGGGGCATCCGGTTCGGCGTCACCACGGCGACCGAGGCGGGGGTGATGACGCTGTTCTACGTCTTCCTGCTCGGCAAGTTCGTGTTCAACGCCTATTCCTGGGGCAGCTTCTTCCGCAATTTCCGCGAATGCGGGATCGAGGCGGCGACGGTCACGTTCCTGATCGCGGCGTCGGCGCCCTTCGCCTGGGTGCTGATCGCCGACCGCGTGCCGCAGGACCTCGTCGAGTGGATGAGCGCGGGGTTCGACGGGCGCCTCACGGTGATGCTGGTGATGACCGCGTTCCTGCTGGCGATCGGCATGTTCCTCGACCTGACGCCGGCGATGCTGATCACCGCGCCGCTCTTCATGCCGGTGCTGTCGAGCTATGGCGTCGATCCCGTGCAGGCGGGGATCGTCATGATCATCGCGCTGCAGCTCGGCGGCGTGACCCCGCCGGTCGGCATCCTGGTCTTCGTCTCGGCGCAGGTCGCGAAGGTCGAGCCGGGCCCGGTCTTCCGCGCCGTCGTCCCGTTCATCTTCGCGACGCTGGTCGTGGTGCTGTTGCTCGAGCTGTTCCCGGTCCTGACGACCGGCCTGTGGCACCTGATCGGCTGATCCCCGACGCAACCCGTTCCCCGAGGAGGAAATCCCATGTCTTCGATCTTCGACCTGTCCGGCAAGCGCGCGCTCGTCACCGGGTCCAGCCAGGGCATCGGCCTGGCGCTGGCGCGCGGCCTGGCCGCGCATGGTGCCCGGGTGGTGCTGAACGGGCGCACCGAGGCCAAGCTGCACGCCGCGGCCGCGACGCTCGCCGAGGCGGGGGCCGAGGTCGAGGTGGCGGCCTTCGACGTGACCGATCCCGCCGCCGTGCGAACGGCCGTCGCCGGTCTGGAGGAGGCCGGCCCCATCGACATCCTGTTCAACAATGCCGGGATGCAGTTCCGCGCGCCCCTGGAGGAGTTCCCCGAGGAGGAATGGGCGCGGCTGATGCGGACGAATGTCGACAGCCTGTTCTATGTCGGGAAGGCGGTGGCGCGCGGCATGATCGCCCGCGGCGCCGGGCGCATCGTCAACATCGCCTCGGTCCAGGCGGAGCTGGCCCGTCCGGGCATCGCGCCCTACACCACCACCAAGGGCGCGGTGCGGAACCTGACGCGGGGCATGTCCACCGATTGGGCGCGGCACGGCCTGCGGGTCAACGCGCTGGCGCCGGGTTACTTCAGGACCCCGCTCAACGAGGCGCTGACCGCCGATCCCGAATTCACCGGCTGGCTGGAAGGGCGGACGCCCGCCGGGCGCTGGGGCGAGGTCGAGGAACTGGTCGGCGCGGCGGTGTTCCTGGCCTCGGACGCGGCGTCCTTCGTGACCGGGCAGACCCTGTTCGTCGACGGGGGCATCACGACGAGCGTCTGATCGCCGCGCCCGCGAGGGCGCCACTCTGCCCAAATTTCGGGCATTCCGGCCCCGCCGCGGCACCCGCGGCGGGGTTTTCGCGTCGCGGCGTTGCCTGGGGGCGGGAATGCGTCTATCCCGAACCAATCACGAATTGGTTCGGTATCGGCGGCCCCCGGGGCGCGCGCGGACCGATCCCAGGGCAGGTGCCGCCGCGGCCCGCGGCGGCCAGGAGGACAGAGAATGCGCGATTTCCACCTTCCCGGGCGCTCGGTCGTCCACGGCACGCGGGCCGCGGTCGCCACCTCCCACGGCGCGGCGGCGGTGGTGGCGATCGACGTGCTGAACCGCGGTGGGCACGCGGTCGACGCCGCCATCGCGGCCTGCGCCACCCTGTGCGTGGTGGAGCCGGGAATGACCGGGATCGGCGGCGACAACTTCACCATCGTCGCCACGCCGGAGGGCGAGGTCGCGGCCTATAACGGATCGGGCCGCGCGGCTGGGGGAACCGACGCCGCCGCGCTGCGCGCCCGACACCGCAGCACGCCGCGCTACGACGCCGACGCGATCACCGTGCCCGGCGCGGTCGACGCGTGGTTCGCGCTGCACGAGCGGTTCGGCAGGATGGAGTTCGAGAGCCTGCTGCGCCCGGCGATCGCCCATGCGCGCGACGGCTACGTGGTGCACGAGCGGGTGGCCGTCGACTGGGCGGGCTCGGCGGCGAAACTGGCGCGCGACGCGGATGCGGCGGCGGTGATGCTGCCCGGCGGCCGGGCGCCGCGGACCGGGCAGGTCCATGCCCAGCCCGCCCTTGCCCGCACCCTGGAGCGGATCGCGCGCGAGGGGCGCGACGGCTTCTATGCCGGCCCGGTGGCCGAGGACATGGTGGCGAAGCTGCGCGCGCTGGGGGGCAGCCACACGCTGGACGATTTCGCCGCGACCGAAGGCGAATGGGTGACGCCGATCAGCACTGCCTATCGCGGCGTCGAGCTCTTGGAATGCCCGCCGAACGGCCAGGGGATCGTGCCGCTGGTGATGCTGAACATCCTCCAGGAGATGGATGTCTTCGGCGGCGACCCGCTGGGTCCGGAGCGCATCCACGCCTTCCTCGAGGCGGGCAAGCTCGCCTATGGCGACCGCGACGCCCTGCTGGCCGATCCGCGCCATTCCGAGGTGGCGGTGGAGCGGCTGCTGTCGCCCGACCACGCCGCGGCGCATCGCGACCGGATCGATCCCGGCGCCGCCGGTCCGACCCCGCCGCTGTCGATGCCCGCGACCGAGGACACCGTCTATGTCAGCGTCGTCGACGCCGATGGCAACGCGGTCAGCTTCATCAACTCGATCTTCGAGAATTTCGGGTCGGGCATCCTGGCGCCGGGGTCCGGAATCATGTTTCACAATCGCGGCTTCAGCTTCCGGCTGGAGGAGGATCACCCCAACGTCATCGGCCCGGGCAAGCGCCCGCTGCACACGATCATCCCGGCGATGGCGATGCAGGGGGGCCGGCCGCTGATGCCGTTCGGGGTCATGGGCGGGCATTACCAGCCCTTCGGGCAGGCCTGGATGCTGTCGAACATGCTCGATTACGGAATGGACGTGCAGGAGGCGCAGGATTGCGCCCGGATCTTCGGCTATCAGGGCAAGGTGACCGCCGAGAGGGGCATTCCCGCCGCGACGCTCTCGCGGCTCAAGACCCTGGGCCACGACGTGTCGATCCCCGAGACCCCCCTCGGCGGAAGCCAGGGCGTCCGGATCGACCCGGAGACGGGGGTCCTCTCCGCCGGGTCGGATCCGCGCAAGGACGGCTGTGCGCTCGCCCTCTGAGCGTCCGGCCCAAGAAAACGATCCGGCGAAACCGCCGCTGACCGACAGGAGACCCACACCATGAAGACACTTCCCCTGACCCTCGCCGCGGCCGCTGCCGCCACGGCCCTCGCCGGACCCGCGGCGGCGGAGTATCCCGAACGCGAGGTGGAACTCGTCATTCCGTTCGGGCCCGGCGGGGCCACGGACGTGCTGTTCCGCCTGATCTCGGCCGCGGCCGAGGAGCATCTGGGCCAGTCGATCGTTCCGGTGAACATGGCCGGCGCGGGCGCCACGCGCGGATCGCGCGCCGTCATGGAGGCGGAGCCGGACGGCTATACCATCCTGGGCAGCCACGACACGATCGCGCTGTCGAACCTGGCCGGCATGGTGGATTATTCCTACGGCGCGTTCGAGCCGGTGATCCTGCTGACCCAGACCATCAACATCGTCGCCGGCGGGGCCGACCCGGTCGTGTCGGAGATCGGCGAGATCGCCGCCTATGCCGCCGAGAATCCCGGCGAGCTGGCCTTCTCGATGATCCCCAGCTCCACCGACCACTTCTTCTGGTCGTCCTTCTTCGAGACGGCGGGGATCGACATGGCCGATATCCGCCTGATCGGCTATCCCGATACCGGCGAGCAGGTCTCGGCGGTGATCGCGGGCGACATCGATTTCGGCATGTTCAACATGCCCTCGGCCGGGAGCCAGTTCGAGGCCGGGACGATGACGCCCCTCGCCGTGGGGTCGGAGGAGCGGCTGGACGCGCTGCCCGAGGTGCCGACCCTGATCGAATCCGGCATCGACGTGACCACCGCGACGAGCCGCGGCGTCTTCGTGCCCAAGGGGACGCCCGACGAGGTCGTCGAGACGCTCGCCGACGCCTACGAGGCCGCCCTGCAGGACGAGGAGCTGGTGTCGCGGATCGAGAACGAGTTCGGGTCGATCGTGAACATCAAGCGCGGCGAGGATTACGCGACGTTCCTGGAAGAGAACGAGGCGGCGCTGGCCCGCGCGGCGGAGAACATGGAATTCGCCCGCTGAGATCCGGCCGGGGCGCGCTGGGGCGCGCCCCCTCAACGACGCGGCCGCACGGGAGGCCCCGATGCCGATGCCCAACCGAACCGTCCTCCTGTCGCTCGCGCTGCTCGCCGTCTCGGCGGTGCTGTGGCGGGCGACCGGCGACATTCCCGGACCGACGAGCTGGCAGACCTATGGCTCGGCGCGGTTCCCGCGCATCCTGATCGGCGCGCTGGCGGGCCTCTCGGGGCTCCTGCTGGTGCGTGAGCTTCTGAGTCCGGGGCCGGGGAACGCGCTCCGCGAGATCGGGGCGTGGTTCTCCACCGAGCGGCGCATCTTCGCCGGCATGGCGCTCTTCGGGCTCTATGTGCTGGCGATGCCGCGGGTGGGGTTCCGGGTGGCGACGCTGGCCTATCTCGTGCTGTCGCTGCTGCTGCTGTGGCGCCCGCTCGACCGGCGGCGGGTCGCGGTCATCGCGGTCCTGGGCGTGGTCACGACCCTGGCCGTCCAGACCGTCTTCGAAGCCGTATTGGCCATTCGCCTGCCGTGATCGCGGCAGGACAGGAGAGATCCCATGCCCGATTTCCTGCTGCAAGCCGCCGGGGAGGTCCTGTCCCTGAACGTGATGGGACTGATCGTGATCGGCACCCTGCTCGGCATCGTCGGAGGGGCGATCCCGGGCTTCACCGTGACGATGGCGATCCTGGTGGTGTTCCCCTTCACCTTCACCATCGATCCCGTCGCCGGCGTGGCATTGATGACCGCCGTCTTCGTCGGCGGCTATTCCGGCGGGCTGATCAGCGGCATCATGCTGGGCATCCCCGGCACGCCGTCCTCGATCACAACGGTCTATGACGGCCGCCCCATGGCGGTGAACGGAGAGCCCGGCCGGGCGCTCGGGATCGGCTTCGTCGCGTCCTTCATCGGCACGATCCTGAGCGTCGTGATCCTGGTGACGCTGGGGCCGCTCATCGCGCGGTTCAGCATCAACTTCCGCCCGTGGGAGATCACCGGGCTTGTCGTGCTGGCGCTGACCCTGGTGGCGAGCCTGTCCTCGGGCAACCTCCTGAAGGGGCTGATCGCGGCGGTGATCGGCATCCTGCTGACGACCGTGGGCTACGACGCCAACAGCAATCTGCGGTTCGATTTCGGCTTCGTCACCCTGGAGAGCGGCCTGTCGATGCTGCCGATCCTGATCGGCACCTTCGCGTTTCCGCAGGTCTTCCGGGGATTGGAGAGCGGCGCGGCCAAGGCCGGGGATGCCGGCGTCCCCGCCGCCAACGTGGAGATCCCCTACGGCGTGATCCTGCGCGACATCCTGGCGGAGAAGGTCAACCTGCTGCGCTCCTCGGTTCTGGGGGCGCTGATCGGCGCGCTGCCGGGGGCCGGCGGGACCATCGCCAACTTCGTCAGCTACGACCAGGCCAAGAAGGCCTCGCGCCATCCCGAGCGGTTCGGCACCGGCATCCCGTCGGGCATCGTCGCGTCCGAGGCGTCGAACAACGCTGTTCCGGGCGGGGCCTTCATCCCGACGCTCGCGCTTGGGATCCCGGGCGACCTGCCGATGTCGCTGATGCTGGGCGTGCTGATCCTGCACGGGATGAATCCCGGGCCCCTCCTGTTCCAGGAGAACCCGGTTCTGATCGGCTCGATCTACCTTGCCATGCTGGTGTCGGCGGTGGTGATGCTGGTGGCGAACCTGGTCCTGGTGCGCTGGTCGGTCCGCATCGCGCTGGTGCCCGACGCGGTGCTGGCGCCGGTGGTCCTGGTGTTCTGCGCGGTGGGCTCCTTCGCGCTCAACAACAACCTCTTCGATATCTGGGTGCTGCTGGGCGCGGGCATCCTGGGCTATGTGTTCGACCGCTGCGACGTGCCGCTGACGTCGCTGATCCTGGGCGTGGTGCTGGGCCGCACGCTGGAGACGCAGCTCTTCCGCGGGCTGGAATTGCAGCCCTCCTGGACCGAGTTCTTCACCCGGCCGATCTCGGGGACGCTCTTTGCGCTGGCGGCGATCTGCATCGTCTTCTCGCTGGTGCAGGACGCGCGCCAGAAGAGCCGCCTGTCGCGGGCCGAGACGCATCCCGAATCCGAGGGCGGCTGAGCCCGCCCCCGCGCATTCACCCCCGCCGCATCCCGAGGAGAGCCCCCATGATCGACCCCTGCCGGACCCCACGCCCGCTGCCAGTGGCGGGGGGGCGCGCGTGATGGACGCGGGCCAGATCGCCCTCTTTGCCGGGATCGCCGGCGCCGCGGGGCTGGCCGGGGGGCTCCTCGCGGGGCTTCTGGGCGTCGGCGGCGGCATCGTCATCGTGCCGGCGCTCTATGTGGCGCTGTCGCTGACCGGGATGGATCCGGGCCTGACGATGCAGGTGGCGGTCGGCACGTCGCTCGCCTCGATCGTCTTCACCTCGGCCTCCTCGGCGTGGGGGCATTGGGGGCGGGGGGCCATCGACACCGCGCTGCTGAAGCTCTGGGCGCCGTGGATCCTGATCGGGACCATCCTCGGCGGCCTGATCGGCGGTCTCGTCTCGGGGCAGGTGCTGATCGCGGTCTTCGCCACCGTGGCGCTGATCGTGGCGCTCGACATGATCCTGCGCAGGCCGCAGTCCGGCGGCGCGGAGCGCAGCTTCTCCCGCCCGGTCTGGGCCGGTCTGGGAATCGTCGCGGGCGCGATCTCGGCGATGATGGGGATCGGCGGCGGCACCGTCTGCGTGCCGGTGCTGAACATCCTGGGCTACGACATCCGCCGGGCGGTCGGCACCTCGTCGGCGATCGGTTTCGTGATCGGGGTGCCGGGGGCGATCATCTACGCGATCACCGGATGGGGGCAGGCCGACCTGCCGCCGTTCTCGCTGGGCTATGTGAACCTGCTGTCGCTGGTGATCCTCGTCCCGCTCACCACCACCGTGGCCCGGCTGGGCGTGCGGATCGCCCATACCATCCCCCAGCGCCGCCTGCGGCTGCTGTTCGGGCTGTTCCTGATCCTGACGGCCGCGAACATGGGCCGCGACCTGGTCTTTGGGCCGGCGGGCTGAGCGGAGCGGGGGCGATGGACGACGGCGAGATCCTGGAGCGGCTGCGATCGGGGCTGGCGGCCGGGGAATACGTCACCGGCGACCGGGTGCTGCCCGAACGGCACCTGGCCGAATTGATGGGCGTCGGGCGCCGTCCCTTGCGCCGCGCGCTCGACCGGCTGAAGGCGGAGGGGGAGCTGTTCGGGCACCATGGCCAGGGCACCTTCGTGGCCCCGCCGCCGGCGGTCGAGGCGGGCCATTACCAATCGCTGTCGCGCCAGGTCACGCCGCAGAACATCATGGAGGTGCGCCTGACGGTGGAGCCCGCGCTGGCCTCGCTCGCCGCCCGCCGCGCCACCGAGGCCGAGATCGCGACCCTGTCGCGGTTGATGCGCGCCACGCTCGACGTGTCCGACCCGGCCGTCTACGAGGCGGCCGACGACGTGTTCCATTTCCGCATCGCGCAGCTGGCCCGCAACCCGCTGTTCCTGACGCTGTTCCAGTCGATCCGGACGGTGCGGCGCCACCAGCGCTGGACGGCGGAGCGGCGCCGCAGCCATTCGCCGGGCCGGATGCTGGAGCTCGGCGCCCAGCACGAGACGCTGTTCGCGGCGATCGCCGCGCGCGACGGCACGGCCGCCGCGCGGCGCATGTCCGAACATCTCGATGCGGTGGAGAGCGTCATGCGCCACGAGCGGGAGCGCACGGACCGCGCCGGCGCGTCGTAGCGCCATCGCCGTCGGCGCCCTGCGCGGGGCCGGACGGCATGCGGGCGGAGCCCCGGCACGGGACCCCGCCCTCGTAGCGGCATCGCCCCGAAGGGGCGTGATATGCGTAACCCCCGAAGGGGCGTGATATACGCAAGCTCCGAAGCGGCGGGAAATACGCCGCTCCGGGGGTGCGCGAAATGCGTCACCCCGCCGGGGCGCCCTCGATGGGCCGCCCCGGCGGGAGGAGGCCTCAGGCGGCCTTCTTGGCGGCGGAGCTGGCCTTGTCGGCGGCGCCTTCTGCATTGGCGGCGGCCTTGTTGGCGATTTCCTCACCGGCCTTGGAGGCCAGGTCGGTGGTCTCGCTGCCGGCCTGCTTGGTCACGTCGGCGAGGTTCTGCGCGGTGCGCATGAACAGGTCCATCTGCTTCTGCACGAAGTCGCTGTAGGCCTTGCCGTAATCGGCGGCCTCGTCGCGCACCTGGGAGACCTCGCGGATGTTGCCGAAGGCTTCCTTGGCGGTCTCGCTGGCGATGTCGGTCGAGCGGGTGCCGGCCTCGACGGCGATGTTGGCCATGCGCTCGTTCATGCTGGCCCAGGTCTTGAAGACGTTCTGGTAGCCGCGCGGATCGAACAGGTTCTGGATGTCGGTGGCGGTGGATTTCGCGTTCTGCTTGGCCATGGGGAGCCTCCTTTGGGGTGATCTCGTTCGCGGTTGACCTAGAGGTAATGCCGCGCCGCAGCGGCAACAAGGGGCATACGCCGCGCCGCAGCGGAAAAATGCCGGCCCGAGTTCCGGCAGGCGGGAGGCGACCCTCAGGCGGGTCGGGCGCGATAGGCACCCCGCAGCATGAAGGGCAGCATCAGACACGCGAGCGGCAGGCCGACGAAGACCGGATGGATGCCGAATGGCTGCCCCAGACCCTGCCAGAGCGTCGCCGACGCCAGGCCCAGCCACATCGAGGCGACCGAGAAACGGGGATCGAGATCCTCGTAGAGCAGCGCCGCGAGCGCGGGGACCAGCACGCCGCAGACCAGCATGGCGCTGCCCAGCACCCAGATCGCCACCAGGTTCGGGGCGTAGAGCGCGAGCCCGAGGGCGATCACCGACATGACGAGGACGGCATGGCGGCTGAGCATCAGGAGGCGGCCATCCTCCTCGACCCCGAAATAGGGCCGGAGCACGTCGTTGGAGATCGACGAGGCGCCGGCGATGAAGAACGAATCCGCGCAGGACACCACGGTG
Organism: uncultured Paracoccaceae bacterium; assembly: GCA_947487205.1. Classification (GTDB taxonomy): domain Bacteria; phylum Pseudomonadota; class Alphaproteobacteria; order Rhodobacterales; family Rhodobacteraceae; genus Palleronia. The sequence goes on from CANKVU010000027.1 coordinate 33,201, forward strand.
GCCAGAAGGACCAGGATCATCACCACCACCAGCGCGAAGGGGAGCGTGTCCTGGAGCACGGCGTAATAGACGAGGTCGGGATTCTCGACCGAGATGTCGAGGCCGAGCCGCGCGAAGCTGCCGATCATGACCGCGGCGCCGCCGATCAGCATGGTGAAGACGACGGCCACGAAATATCCGTTCCAGGCGGTGCGGGCGCTGTCGGCGGCCCAGAACCGCTGCCACAGGTCCTGGCGGACGAACTGGTATCCGCCGATGGTCATGAGGTAGACGAAGAGCTCGGCCGGCCCGATGCCGAAGACGCTGAGGAAGCCGGGATTGTCGGCGAGCGCGGGGCTGTCGCCGATCCCGCCGAAGCCGCCGACCTGCACGAAGACGACGGCGAGCAGGAAGAAGATGCCGACGGTCTGCAGCGCGCCCAGGATCGCGTCCGACCAGATCACCGCCATCAGCCCGCCGAGCCAGGTCTTCAACGTGAGGACGAACCAGGTGATGACGATCGCGGTCGGCAGGGCCAGGCCGAAGACCAGCTGCAGCACCGTCCCGATCGCCACGAATTGCATGCCGGTGATGGCGGCATAGGCCGAGATCATGCTGATCACGGTGGGCAGCCGCGCCGCGGGGCCGTAGCGGCGGACCATGAAATCGGCGAGGGTGACCATGTTGTGGCGCTCGCCCCAGCTGCGGATGCGCGACACGAAGGCCATCAGGACCACGATCCCGGTCAGGGTGATGGCGCCCGGCAGCCAGATCTGGCCGATCCCGCTGGCAAAGCCCGCCGACATGAAGCCCAGCAGCGTGGAGCCGCCGATCGCCGTGCCGACCAGGGTGCAGATCAGCGGAAAGAGCGTGGTCTGGCGCCCCGCCACGTTGTAATCGTCCGAGGTGCCGATCCGCCGGTAGAAATACCACGACAGGCCGAGAAGCGCCGCGGCGCACAAGATGACCATCGCGGCGAGGATCGTGGACTGGCTGGGGGTGAACATCGGCCGACCTTTCGCGGGTACGTTCGGGATCGTCCTCCACCAGACGGCGCGGATGCCCCTGGGTCAAGACCGCCGGGCCGCGGCTGGCCGGGCGGGGCGCGGCGGCTATGTCGGTGAGGCAACGCGACGACGCGTCCGGCGCGGCGCGTCCCCTGCAGGCGGAGCTGCCCATGAGATGTTTCCACGATCCCCGCACCGCCCGCCACGACCCCCGGTTCCGGCTGACGAACGGGCGCGTGCATCGCAGCGCCGAGCGGGCGGAACGGGCCGAGATCCTGCTCGGGGGGCTGTCGGAGCTGGGCCTTGCGACCGAGACCCCCCCGGACGTGCCGATGGAGGCGGTGACGGCGGTTCACAGCGCGGCCTTCGTGACGTTCCTGCGCACCGCCTGGTCGGCCTGGCAGGCCCTGCCCGAGCCGGGCGACGAAGTGGTGCCCAACGCCTTCGCCCAGCGGGACTGGGCCCGCTATCCCGACAGCATCGTGGGCCGCGCCGGCTGGCACATGGGTGACACGTCGGCGCCCCTGGGAGAGGGAAGCTGGGAGGCGACGCTCGCCTCGGCGGGGTGCGCGGTGGCCGCCGCCGACGCGGTGGCGGGCGGGGACCGGGCGGCCTATGCGCTCTGCCGTCCGCCCGGGCACCACACCGACCGGGAGACGGCGGCGGGCCATTGCCTCCTCAACGTCTCGGCCATCGCGGCGGAGCGGCTGCGACGGGTACACGACCGCGTCGCGATCCTCGACATCGACGTGCATCACGGCAACGGCACGCAGCGGATCTTCTACGAGCGGGGGGACGTGCTGTTCGTCTCGGTCCATGCCGATCCGGCGGATTACTATCCCTTCTTCCTGGGCTATGCGGAAGAGACGGGCCACGGCGACGGGGCCGGAGCGACCCTGAACCTGCCGCTCCCCCGGTCCACCGGCGACGAGGGCTGGGTGGCCGCGATCGAGGCCGGGCTGGAGCGGATCGCGGCGTTCGATCCCGGGGCGCTGGTGCTGAGCCTGGGGCTCGACGCGCACGAGAACGATCCCCTGAAAGGCATGCAGGTCACCTTCGACGGGTTCCGGCGCGCCGGGCGGCTGATCGAGGCGGCGGGCCTGCCGACGGCGATCGTGCAGGAGGGCGGGTACCTGTCGCCCGACCTGGCGGTGTCGCTGACATCGGTCCTGTCGGGGTTCGGCGCGGGGACGGCCCCGCGCGCCACCTAAAGCGCGGCCGCTCCGCGCGCCGCGTCAGGAGATCAGGCCCCTGCGCTTCAGCCGCTCGACATCCTCCTGCACCGTCTCGAGGAAGGTCCGGGCGACCGCGCTCAGCGGCCGGTCGCCGGGGTGGAACAGGGCGATCTCCCATTCGATCGTCGGGATCAGCGGCCGGGTCGCGACGCGCCGGCGGTCGATCAGCAGGCTCGCCAGCGGGTCGATGATCGCCACGCCGGTACCGGCGGCCACCTGCGAGCAGACGCCGCGCAGGGTCCGCATCTCCACCGCGATGGTCCGCCGGACCTCGATGCTGGCCATCAGGGTGTCGATGCGGGCACGCAGGGGACTTCCCGGTGGCAGATCCACGAACGGTTCGTGGCGGATGCGGGGCAGCGGGATCGCGCCGGGCGCGTTCAGCGCATGCCCCTTCGGCAGGGCGCAGAGCGCCTCGCACCGCCCGAGCGGCGACACCGTCGCCCCGTAGAGATCCGCGGCCCCCAGGGTGATCCCGATCCCCAGGTCGCAGCTCCGCTCGGCGATCAGGCCGAGGAGCTCCTCCTGGCCCACGTCCAGAAGCCGGACCGTCACGTCCGGATAGCGCCGTTTGAACCGCGCCACCGTGTCGACCAGGAACGTGTCGCAGAACACCGGCTGGGCGGCGATCACCACGTTGCCGCGCTGCAGGTTGGCGATGGCCTCCGCCTCGGCGAGGAGGTCGCGGTATTTCGCCAGGTGGCGCGAGACGGAGGCGTGAAACAGCAGCGCCTCGGGCGTCGGGACGAGGTTGTTGCGCTTGCGCTCGAAGAGGCGGAACCCCGCCTTGCCCTCCATCGAGGCGAGAAGCTTGCTGATGAGGGGCTGCCCCACATCGAGCGCCTGCGCCGCCGCCTTGGTCGAACCGTAGAGCATGTAGGCATCGAAAGCCTGCAATTCCCGCAACTTCACTGTGCACCTCGGTATTCCACTCAGGAATGTCGGCGCTCCAAGTTGATCGCTTCGGAATACTGTGCAAGCTGTTTCCGACCGCCGAACGATCACGAAAGCGAAAACAGACGACAGAGGAGGCCCCATGCTTCGACTTCTTGCATCCACCGCCGCCGCGGCCACTCTGGCCGCGCCGCTGGCCGCCCAGGAATATCCCGCCGGATCCATCACTTTGGTCATCCCCTACGGCCCGGGCGGCGCCTCGGACCTGGCGGGGCGGGCGCTGGCGGAATCGGCCGGAAAGTACCTCGACGAGCCGATCGCGGTCGTGAACCGCCCCGGCGCCGGGGGCATGAACGGCGCCCGGTCCGTCGCCGAGGCCGAGCCCGACGGCTATACCCTGCTCCTGGCCCGCGTCGGCATGGCGCTGACGCCCGCCGTGAACCCCCAGGCCTCGGTCGGTTGGGACGCCTACACGTTCCTGGGCGCGCTGGAGGCGACGCCGATGATCCTCGCGGTGCAGGGCGACGCGTCCTACGACAATGTCGAGGAGCTGATGACGGCCGTGGCGGAAAACCGCGGCACGATGACCTATGCCGCCTCGGGCGCGACGGCGATCGACGGCTTCACCGTCCAGGCGCTTTTGTCCGACAACGACCTCGACCCGCTGACCGCGGCGACGCTCATTCCCTACAAGGGCGGCGGCGCGCTGGCGACGGCGCTGCTGGGCGGCCACGTGGATTTCCTGGCCATCGCCGCCGGGTCGCTCATGCCGCATATCGAAAGCGGCGACATGAAGCCGCTCATGGTCTTCGCGCCCGACCGGATGGACGAGTTGCCCGAGGTGCCCACCGCCTCGGAGCTGGGCTACGACACCGCCGGGCAGATCACCGGCTGGAGCGCCCTCTATGGCCCCGAGGGCCTGCCGGACGGCGTCCAGAGCACCTGGGACGAGGTGCTGGGCGAGGTCGCCACCGACGAGACCTGGCTGGAACAGGCCGAGCGGCGCGGGTCGATCTCGACCGTGGGCGAGGTCGACATGACGCAATACGCGCAGTCGCAATACGAGCTGTTCCGCGATCTGGCCGTCGAGTTCGGCTACATCGAGGAGTGAGCCGCGGGGCCGGAAAGACCGACGCAAGGGGGGAGGGCGCGACCATGAACCTGGCTATCCTGCGCGGTCTGGGAACCGTCGCGTTCTTCGCCCTGGTGATCTGGGCGATGATCCCCGTCTATGTCCCGCGGCCGAACTTCATCCCCGGATTCGCGCCGCCGCCCGATTTCTGGCCGCGCCTCGTCTGCTGGGCGGGCATGGCCCTGGGCCTCGTCTCGACGATCATGGCGGTGCTGGAACAGACGCCGCCGGTCGATCCCGACGAGGCGGTCGAGGCCACGGCGCCCGTGCGGACCCTGCTGCTGCGGTTCGCCGCGATGGTCGCGGCGCTCATCGGCTTCACGCTGCTGGTCGACGTGCTGGGCTTCCTTCTGGCCGCGATGCTGCTGACGGCCGCCGCGATCGCGCTGACCGGGGAGCGCGGCCGGCTGGCGGCGGTGGCGATCTGCGTGCTGGCGCTGCCCTTCGGGCTCGACGTCTTCTTCGGCGAGGCGCTCGGCACCCAATTTCCGGCGGGAGCCCTGTTCCGCTAGATCCTGCCTCGGGGGATTTCCACGATGCTGACCGAATTGCTGACGGCGCTCGAGGCCGTCGCCACGATCCAGAACTTCCTGATCATGGCCGCCGGGATCTGGGCCGGGGTGGTGATCGGCGCGATCCCCGGCATGACCGGGACCATGGCGGTGACGCTGGCGCTGCCCTTCACCTTCTACATGGCGCCGGTGCCCAGCATCCTGCTGCTGGTCGCGCTCTACAAGGGGTCGACCTATGGCGGGTCGGTCTCGGCCATCCTCATCAAGACGCCGGGCACCGCCTCGGCGGCGTGCACGGCGCTCGACGGCTATCCGCTGGCGCGGCAGGGCAAGGCCGGCAAGGCGCTGAACATGGCGCTCTATTCGTCGGTGGTGGGCGATTTCCTGTCCAACATCTCGCTCATCTTCCTGGCCGCGCCGCTGGCGCTTCTGGCGCTGAAGGTGGGGCCGCCGGAATATTTCATGCTCATGCTCTTCGCGCTGACCACGGTGGCGGGCGTGTCGGGCACTTCGCTGCTGATGGGCCTGGTCTCGGCCTGCCTGGGGCTGTTGCTGGCCACCGCGGGGGAGGACATGTACGGCTCGTTCCGCTTCGCCTTCACCCCCGACATGCAGGCCGGGCTCAACGTGGCGCCGGTCCTGATCGGCCTCTTCGCGCTGCCCGAACTCTTCAAGCTGATCGTGTTCCGGGTGCCGCCGCCGAACCGGTCGGCCGAGATCGGCGACGACCATGTCAGCCGCCGGGAGCTGCGCCCGGTGATCAAGTCGCTGCTGCGCGGCAGCTTCATCGGCGTCGTCCTGGGCGCGATCCCGGGGATCGGTCCCTCGGCCGCCGCGTTCTTCTCCTACGGGGCCGCGCAGCGCGGATCGCCCCGCGGCGCCAATTTCGGGAAGGGCGAGCTCGAAGGGGTCGCGGCCTCGGAATCGGCCAACAACGGGGCCTGCGGGGCCACGATGATCCCGCTCCTGGCGCTCGGCGTGCCGGGCGACGTGATCACCGGGGTGATGCTCGGCGCCTTCATGATCCAGGGCCTGACGCCCGGGCCGCTGCTGTTCCAGACCAACATCCACGAGGTCTACATGCTGTTCATCGGCATGATGCTGTCCTCGGTGCTGCTGTTCGGGGCCGGCAAGATCACGATGCGCGCCTTCACCACCATCTCGAAGATCCCCGCGAGCCTTCTGAGCCCGGTGGTGCTGCTGCTCTGCCTCTACGGCATCTACGCGATCAACAGCTCCATGTTCGACGTGGTGGTGCTGCTGGCGCTCGGCGTGGTGGGGTTCCTCATGTACCTGCTGGCGATCCCCACGGCGCCGTTCCTGATCGCCTTCATCCTCGGCCCGATGATCGAGGAGAACCTGCGCCGCGCGCTCGCCACCTCGCGCGGGGACCCGCTGGTCCTGCTGTCCTCGCCGATCACCTGGATCTTCGCAGCGCTGATCCTGTTCGTGATCGGCCTGACGGCCCGCCGCGAAATCAAGAAAGCCCAAGACGGAAAGGCACAGCCGCAATGAAGGACCTTCCGACCGGCATCGACCGGCACGGCCGCCTCGACGCCGCCAAGGACCACCTGAAGGACCTGATCGGGTTCGACACGGTGAGCCGCAATTCGAACCTGCCGATCATCGACCACCTGGAGGCGGTGCTCACCGGGCTCGGGGGCCACGCGACCCGCCTGCCCGACGCCAGCGGCGACAAGGCCAACCTCGTCGTCCGCTTCGGCCCCGAAGGGGTGCCCGGCGTGGTCCTGTCGGGCCATACCGACGTGGTGCCCGCCCGGGCGCGGAACTGGACGACCCCGCCCTTCGAGGCCGACGAGCGCGCGGCGCGGATCTACGGGCGGGGAAGCTGCGACATGAAGGCGTTCTCGGCCTGCCTGCTGGCCGTGATGCAGGATGCGGGGGGGATCGAGCTCGCCCGGCCGCTCTATCTGTGCTTCTCCTACGACGAGGAGGTCGGCTGCCTCGGGGCGCCCGATATCGCCCGGCACCTCGCGGCGCTCGACGTGGCCCCGGATCTGGCGATCATCGGCGAGCCGAGCGAGATGACCCTGGTGACCGGCCAGAAGGGCAAGATCGCCGTCCGCGCGACCGTCCGCGGGACGAGCGGCCATTCCTCGTTCGCGCCACGGCACGTCAACGCGGTGTCCCACGCCGCGCGGGCGATCGCGGTGATCGAGGAGCAGGCCCGGTCCTATGCCGAGGAGGGGCCGTTCGACCGCGAATTCACCGTGCCGCACGCGACCTGCCTGACGACCATGGTGGACGGGGGGGTGGCGACGAACGTGACGCCGGATACCTGCACCTTCACCTTCGAGCTTCGCAGCATCGACGAGGCGGCGGCGCAGGCGGACATGGCCGCGCTGCAGGAGCGCATCCGCGCCGAGATCGAGCCCGAGATGCACGCCGTCGACGCCGAGACCGGCATCGCGTTCGAGACGATCTTCGCCTATCCGGCGATGGGCGACGCGACCCGGAGCCCCGGTTTCGAGCGGCTGCGCGGGATCATGCCCGAATACGGCGGCAAGGTCTCCTACGGGTCCGAAGGCGGTGTCTTCGAGGTCGACGGGGGAATCCCGGCGATCATCGTGGGGCCTGGCTCGATCGCGCAGGCCCACCGGGCCGACGAGTTCGTGGAGATCGCGCAGCTGAACCTCTGCCTGCACTTCCTGACCCGCCTTCTCGACGCGGTGGGAGCGCGGCGGGACGGGGTCGCCTGAGCGCAGCCGCCGCGCGACCCCGAAAGCGATCCCCCCCGTCTGGACATGGCCTCCGCCTTGTCCGAGGAGACCCTGTCCGCATCGCGACGGCTCCTTCGAGGGAGAGGCATCATTCTCGGCACCATCTGGATAACGCTGCCGGTCTATCTGCTGATCGGCCTGGGCTTTCTGTCGGTCCGCACCGGATATATCGGGGCCGGGTCGGTCCCGGGGCTGAGCCGCTTCACCCTCCGGGTCTGCCTGCCGCCGCTGATCTTCGCGGCCGTGGCGCTGCCGGGGGCGGAGCGGCCGCTCGAGGCCGGGGTCGGGCTGGCCTATCTGGCGGGCTCCCTCGCCGCGTTCGCGGCGGGGGGCGTGGCGCTGCGCGCGCTTCTGGGCGTGCCGGCGGCGCGGGCCTGGATCCTGAGCCTCGGCTGCGGGGTGTCGAACAGCGGCTTCATGGGGTTTCCCATCGCCGCCCTGCTGGTGGGCCCGGACCTGGCGGCGCGGTTCTTCGCCATCGCGGTCATCGTCGAGAACGTCGTCATGCTGCCGCTGGGGCTGGTGGCCGCGGATCTGTGCCGCAGCCGGGGCGAGGGCCTGCAGAGGCTGGTGCGGACCGCGATCGGGCTGGCGGCGCGCAACCCCCTTCTGGTCAGCGTGCTGGTGGGCCTCGCGGTGCGGCTCGGCGGGGTGCCGGTGCCGGGCCCCGCCGCCGAGGCGATCGGGATGCTGGCCGATGTTGCGCCCGCGGTCGCGCTGTTCGTGGTGGGCGCGACGCTGGCGCGGTATCCGGTGGACCGGTCGGACGCATCCCTGTCGGCGACGATCCTCGTGGCCAAGCTGCTCGTGCATCCGGCGCTGGTGCTCGCGGCGGTGACGCTGACGCCGGGGGGGATGCCGGATCTGGGCCGGATCGCGGTGCTGTTCGCGGCGATGCCGATGATCTCGATTTTCCCGATCCTCGGCGAGCCCTTCGGCATCGACCGGCTCTGCGCCACGGCGCTCGTCGCCGCGGTGACGGTCTCCTTCGCCACGATCGCGCTCTGGGCGGGCCTGCTGGGGATCTAGGCCGGCCCGATCCGTTCGATATCGCCGAGAAGGTGGGCCGCGACATCGAGGCTGCGGCAGGCCGCAACGGCGAGGGCCGGCAGGGTCATCCATTCCAGCGCCCAGGCGGCGCCGGAGCGTTCCTGCTCGTGGATCTGGGCGTGGTGGAGCGCCGATACCCCGGTCGCGGCGTAGCGCGCCAGGGTGACGAGCAATTCGGCGCGGACCGGGTTCTGCTTGTGCGGCATGGCGGAGGAGCCGCCGCCGCCTGCGAGGGCGATCTCGTCGATGCCCTGCTGCGCCATCAGGCAGATGTCCTGGCCGATCTTGCCGCAGCTCCCGGCAAGGAGCGACAGGAGCGCGCCATATTCGCCGATCCCGTCGCGGGCGGCATGCCAGGCCCGGTCGGCGGGGGCGAGGCCGAGCGCGCCCGAGAGCGCCGCGATCACCGTGGCCGCGTCGTCTCCGAGTGCTGCGCGGTCCCCCGCGGCGCCGCCGACCTGCAGGCGTTCGACGCGGGGGCGGATCTGGTCCAGCCGCGCGCGGTGGCGGGGCAGGGGATCGGCCCAGGCGGCGATCCGGTCGCCGGCGGTGATCGGGGTGGCGGCCTGCATCCGGGTGCGCCCCATCAGTGGACGGTCGCCGAAGCGCGCGGCGAGATCGCCGAGCGCCCGGTCCAGCGCGTCGATCCGCAGCGCCAGGAGGCCGGAGGTCTCCTGCAGGGTCAGGGCGAGGGCGGTGTCCATCACGTCCTGCGAGGTGGCCCCGGCATGGACCGCCTCGGCCGCGTCTCCCGCGGCGGCCTTCAGCGCGCGGACGAGGGCGGGGACCGGCAGGCCGTCGCGCGCGGTTCCGGCGCGCAGCAGCTCGGTCTCGGGCGGCCAGGCCGCGATCGCCGCGGCGGCGGCCTCGGCCGTTTCGGGCGGGATCCGCCCCGCGGCGCCGAGCGCGCGCGACCAGGCGGCCTCGAAGGCGAGCATGTGGGCGATCTGGCGTTCGGGCGACCAGATCGTCAGCGCGGCATTGTCTGCGAAGAGGCCTGCGAGCCATGGGTGGTCGAAGGGAGAGATCATGGGAGGCGGGCGAGGAGGGTCTTGATGGCGTCGGCGACCTGGTCGGGGGCCTCGATGCAGGG
>CANKVU010000028.1 GCA_947487205.1 uncultured Paracoccaceae bacterium
ACCGATCCCGTCCGAAACCCCGGCGGCTACCTGCGCGGGATGACCCAAGCCTACCAGCGCGGGCAGTTGAACCTCGTCGGCAGCCTCGAAGGGCTTTCGATCTGGCGGCGAAAGGAGGTGGCATGAGGAGGATCGGCGCCGCGGCCGCGGTGGTGCTCCTGATGTTGCTGGCAGCATGTCGGGAGGGCGGATCCACGTCGCCGGCAGACGAGGTCACGGTCTACGAGGGCGTTCCCACGATCCGCGACGGCGACAACGTGAGGATCGGCTGCGTGGCATCTGGGGCTTCGGAATCGCCGCCTGCGAACGGGAACAATCCATCCGGCGTGCAAATCTTCATTTCAGCTGCAGGATCTGGGCGGCGACGGCCCTACAAGCATCTCAAGTGAAGCGCTCGAGACCATCGACGAAGAAAGAAGAGCACGGAAACCATGCTCTCGACATCGTAGCGCTTCATAAGTATGATTAGGTATGTCTTCCGTGAAAGGTGATCCTTTGCCTGGAGTCGAACGCATGACCATCACCATGCCTGCGGAGATGGCCGAAACCCTGCGCCAGACCGTGGCGGGGGGAGAATACGCCTCCACCAGCGAGGTGGTGCGCGAGGCGCTCCGGGACTGGGCGCGGAGCCGCGACGTGGAACGCCAGGACCTTGAAGTCTTGCGAAAAGCCATCCGGTCGGGGCTCGAGAGCGGGCCAGGCATCCCGGCCGATCAGGTCTTCGCCGAGCTGCGCGCCCGCTACGCGGCCAAGTCCTGACGGTGAAGCGGCTGCTCATCTTGCCCGCCGCCCGGGCAGACCTGATCGAGATCGGCGACTTCATCGCCGCAGACAATCCCGGCCGGGCGATCACCTGCGTCGGGGAGATCGAGGCAAGGATGCAGTCGGTCGCGATCCGGCCTGAGAGCTTTCCGGCCCGTGACGAGATCCACGAGGGGCTGAGGGCCGCGCGGCATGGTCGTTACCTGATCTTCTTCGTCGACGCGGAATATGAGGTTCGGATCGTCCGCGTCCTCCATGGTGCCCGTGACCTGCCGCGTCAGTTCGAGGGATGATGCCGGCCGGATGATTATCCGGCGCCGAACTCGGTCTCGAGGGCGCTGGCAATGCCCCTGACGCAAACGTCGAGAATGAGGTCTCCCTTCTCGCGGCTGGCAGATCTCGCCGAGGACAGGGTTCCCGGATCCGGCGTTCTGGAGGGATCCGGGGGGAAGACATCGTAGGGGGGGAAGGTCGCCGGAGGGTGGTCGACGACCCGGTCCATGTCCACCAGGTCGGGGTGCAGGGCCAGCATCAGCGAGGTCTCGAACACGCCCCCATGCTCGAGATCCCACCCGTCGAACCCGTCGGGATAAAGGCGCGCGATCACGTCAGGATCGTCGACGAAGTCCCAGTACGAGAGAACGACGATGCGGAAATCCGCGATCCCGCCGAGGCGCAGCTCCCGCAGCGCCAGGTCGATGCCCTCGACGAGGAACATCGAGTTCTCGAAATGTCCGTTCAGAAGCGCGAGCCGGCGCACGCCGTGCCGGGCAAGTTCTCGGATGATGTCCTGGACCGTCGCGGTCACGGTGGCCCCGTCGAGGCTCGTCGTGCCGGGGTAGTGGTTGCCGCCCCCGGATCTCTGCTGGGACTTGTAGCCATAGGGCAGGGCCGGGGCGACGAGGCCCCCGATGCGTTCGGCGACGTGCTGGCAGACCGCCGTCGGGAGGAGCACGTCGACATTCATGCCCATGTGATGGCCATGCTGTTCGAGCGCCCCCACGGGCAGGAGCACGACGGCCTCGCCGGAGTCGATACGGGCGGCATAGTCAGGCCAGGGCATCTCGCCGATGAAGACGCTGGGTTTCATGTGGTCCTCCTAGCTTGCGGTCGAGACAGATCTGGATCCCACGGTGTCGCCGGTGTCATGAGGCGGATCCCGCGGCGAGCTTCGCCGATTTGTGTTCCCCCATGAGCCCCTTGAGGATGGCCACGCACATGAGGGCCACGATCACCGAGAAGGGCAGGGCGGCAATGATGGCGGCCGTCTGGAGCGTCCCGAGGGCCGCGCTTCCCCCGATGACGAGAAGAACGGCGGCCACCACCCCCTCGAACAGCCCCCAGATGATCCGGTGGCGATGCAAGGGGTTCTCGTCGCCCTCGCTGAGGATCGTGGCCACGACCAGGGTACCCGAGTCCGAGGATGTGACGAAATACGTGGTCACGAGGATCGTGCCGAGAATTCCGGCCAGGAGCCCGACGACCCCGACATCCATGGCCTCGAAGGTGGCGAAGAGCGCCATCGAGACATTCGCACCGACCGCCTCCGTGACGCCACCGGGTCCGAAGAGTTCGGCCCAGAGCGCGGTGCCGCCATAGGCCGCGATCCAGACGAAGGACAGGATCGAGGACACGCCCACGACGCCGAAGATGAACTCCCGCACCGTACGCCCCCGCGAAATGCGGGCGACGAAGACGCCGACGAAGGGGGACCACGAGATCCACCAGCCCCAGTAGAACGTGGTCCACCAGCCTTGCCACATGTCGCTCCAAGACGTGGCCTCCCAGGGCACGCTCTCGACGTAGAGGTTGAAGGGGACGAGATCGACAACGTATCCCAGCGTCACCTCGGCCAGGGTGACGACCAGGTACCGTGTCGGTCCCCAGACGAAGAAGAAGACGAGCAGGACGAGGGTCAGCCACATGTTGACCTGGGAGAGCCACTTGATCCCGCGGTCGAGGCCGGACAACACCGAGCAGAGGGCGATGGCGGTGATGACCGCGATGAGACCGAGCTGGATCGGCGCCGTGATCGGGACTCCCCAGAGATGGTTCAGACCGGCATTGATCTGGGTCACGCCGAGGCCGAGCGAGGTGGCGATGCCGAAGACGGTGGCGAAGACGGCGATCACGTCGATCAGGACCCCGAGCCGTCCCTCGACGCGGTTCCCCAGCAGGGGATAGAGCGTGTAGCGGATCCCCAGGGGCATCTTCAGCCGGTAGCTGGCGAAGGACAGGGCCAGCGCGACGATGCAGTAGATCGCCCAGGCATTGAGGCCCCAGTGGAAGAAGGCCACGCGCAGCGCCGTGTCGGCGGCTCCGGCTGTGCCGGTCTCCTCCCCGAACGGGGTGCCGCCGGAGAAGTGGAAGACCGGCTCCGCAATGGACCAGAAGATGATGCCGATGCCTTGGCCGGCCGCGTAGACCATCGCGAACCAGGTGAAGTAGCTGTATTTCGGCCGTTCGTCCGGATCGCCCAGCCGGATGGCCCCGTAGGGGCTTGCCGCGAGGGCCAGGAGGAACAAGAGAAAGAACCCCGCAAGGACCACGTACCACCACGTGAAGTAGAAGGTGACGAAGGTCCGCGCGGCCTCGATCCAGCTCGCCGAGCGCTCGGGAAGGCCGAGCGTGACGAGGACGAAGAGCAGGACGATGCCGGCGGAGATGAGGGCCGAAAAGGGATTGATGCCCCTGAAGGGGCCTGATCTGACAATCATGACCGGTCCTTCCCAATGGTGGCGGTCGAGATCTGGTGCGGGGAGCCGATGGAGGTGTCCCTGCAGCGATGCGGCGGGCGCCCGGCAGGTCCGGGCGCCGTCGAAGGTCACGCGGCCCGGGATTTCGCCCCGACGATCAGGTGGTCGGGTCCGTAGGGGAAGCCGGTGATGTTACGGTTGCCATCCTCCTCGATCACCAGGATGTCGTGCTCCCGGTAGCCGCCGGCCCCCGGCTGGCCTTCGGGGATGGTGATCATCGGTTCCATCGAGACCACCATGCCGGGCTCCAGCACTGTCTCGCAGTCCTCCCGCAGCTCTAGCCCCGCCTCGCGCCCGTAGTAGTGGCAGAGGACGCCGAAGGAGTGACCGTAGCCGAAGCTGCGGTACTGCAGCAGGTTCTCCGCGGCATACATCTCGTTCAGCTCGGCCGCGATCTCGGCGCAGCTCTTTCCGGGGACCAGCAGGTCCTTGCCCCGGTCGTGGATCTTGCAGTTGAACTCCCACAGTTTCAGGTGGGCATCGCTGGCCTCCTCGGCGAAGAGCGTCCGTTCGAGCGCGACGTAGTAGCCGGCGGCCATCGGGAAGCAGTTCAGGGACAGGATGTCCCCGCGCTCGATCTTCCGCGCGGTGACCGGGTTGTGGGCCCCGTCGGTGTTGATGCCGGACTGGAACCAGGTCCAGGTATCGAGGAGCTCGGCCTCCGGCCAGACCCGCGCGATCTCCCGGACCATGGCCTGGGTCGAATGGAGCGCTACCTCATGCTCGGGCGTGCCGACCGCGGTCGCCTCGACCACGGCCGCGCCGCCTAGGTCGGCGATCCTGGCCATCTCGGTAATATGCGCGATTTCCTCGGCGGACTTGATCATGCGCAGCCGCATCGCCGGCGCCGCGATGTCGACGAACTCCACCCCGGGAAACTCGGATTTCAGGAGGGTCAGGAGCTCGATGTCCACATGGTCGAACTCGATCCCGATGCGGCGGGCGGATCCGACGAGCCGGCGGACCGCATGGAAGTAGTTGTCGCGGTTCCAGTCCGTGTAGGTGATGTTCGTCCCGAAAGTGCGGCGCCAGGGCTGTCCGCCATCGATCCCCGCGCTGACCGTAGTGGCCTCGTCCTGGTCGATCACGAGGCCGTAGCGGCGTCCGAACCGGCAATAGAGGAAGTCGGCGTAGTAGTTGATGTTGTGGTACGAGGTGAAGAGCGCCGCCTCGATTTCGGCATTGGCCATGTAGGACCTGATCGCGTCCTGCCGCCGGCGCATTTCCTCGGGCGAGAAGGTGGGCCTGGCCTTGGTGCCATTGCCGATGAAGTTCTGAAGCCGTTCGCGCTCCATGGACCTATCCTTTCGGGATGAGATGCATTCACTAGCGTCGAGCTTCCGAACGAGGGGGGAAGTTGTCAAAAGACCATTTCTCGCGCATCGTTTGAGAAAAATTCATGGGAGACCGACCTGGCCCAGCTGCCGCTCAATGCCCTCCGCGTCTTCGAGGCCGTGGCGCGGTTCGGCAGCTTCGGGGCCGCGGCGAACGCGCTTTGCGTCTCCCAGTCCGCCATCAGTCACCAGATCCGGCACCTGGAGACCTGGCTCGGAGGGCCGCTCTTCGACCGGTCGAGCGGTCGCCCCCGCCTGCTTCCCCACGGCCAGGACCTGGCGCGGGATCTGACCTCCGGTTTCGGCGGGATCGAGGCGGCCTGCAATCGGGCCCGCACCCAGGGGGACGTTCAACCCCTCGTCATCGCCGCGATCCCCTCCGTGGCAGTCTGCTGGCTGATCCCCCGCCTTTCCGGTTTCCGCACGGCACATCCCGACATCCCGATCCGCATCATCTATTCCCTCCACGGGCACGAAATCGATTTCGCGGAGGTTCACCTGGCTTTTGTCTTCTCCGACACCGTGCCGAGATCCGCGGGCATCCGGGTGGATCCGTTTCTGCCCGGACGGAGCGTTCCGGTCTGCGCCGCGGGATTGCGGGACCGGGTCGCCGCCGGTGACAGGCGGACCTTCCTCGGCGTCGGCCTGCTGCACGACACGGATACCGGTGGATGGTGCCGCTGGTTCGACCGCGCCGGGCTCGAGACGCCCGTGGAGATGCCGGGCGTCGTCTTCGAGGATTTCAACCTGCTCCGGGCCGCTGCCCTGTCGGGCCAGGGCGTAGCGCTGTGTCCCACCGCCATGGTCCGGCCGGATATCGAACGCGGGCACTTGCTGGCCTTGTCGGACATCGCCGTGTCCGAAGACTACGCGTATTACCTTCTCTGCCGCGAGCAGCCGGTCGTTCGGACGTCCCTAATGATTGCTGCGTTCCGCGAATGGGTCCTTTCGGAGGTGACAGCAGCCTGAGCAAGCAGGATCCGTCTCCTGCCGGATTGGTCGAGCGGCGGGGCGTGAAGGATGCCGGAATTGCCAACGGAGGGGCGGCAACCCGGATCTCGAATTGGACTTCGCCAATCTTCAAGAAAAGCAAGACAATCCTTTCTGTTCGTCACCCATGGTGAAGCCGTCGAAGACCGGTGAGAACGACGCCACGCAAGACGGAGATGGCGGGATGAGCGAGTACTACGCAGCGGAAGGCGGACATCCGGGGCAGGAACAGCTCCTGACAGATCGGGCCGTGTTCACCGAGGCCTATGCGGTGATTCCGAAGGGGACCATGCGCGACATCACGACGAGTGTGCTGCCCGGTTGGGAGGAGACGCGGCTCTGGGTGATCGCGCGGCCCCTGTCTGGCTTCGCGGAGACCTTCTCACACTACCTCATGGAAGTCAGTCCGGGCGGAGGATCCGACCGGCCGGAGCCCGATCCGGGGGCGGAGGCCGTGCTGTTCGTGGTCGCGGGCGAGGGCGTCCTTTCGTTGGGAGGCGATCACGCTCTGCGCCCCGGCAGTTATGCCTACGTTCCCGCGGGGGCGACGTGGCGGCTGCGGCAGGCGGGCGAGGGGGCGTTCAAGTTCCACTGGATCCGCAAGGCCTATGAGGCCGTCGAGGATCTGGACAATCCCGATCCTCTGGTCCTCCACGAGGGCGACGTGGCGCCCACGCCCATGCCGGGGACGGAGGGCCGCTGGGCCACGACGCGCTTTGTCGATCCGGCCGACCTGGCCCACGACATGCACGTCACCATCGTCACATTGCAGCCTGGTGCGGTGATCCCGTTTCCGGAGACGCATGTGATGGAGCACGGTCTTTACGTTCTGCAGGGCAAGGCGGTCTACCGGCTGAATCAGGACTGGATGGAGGTGGAGGCGGGCGACTACATGTGGCTGCGCGCCTTTTGTCCCCAGGCCTGCTATGCCGGGGGGCCGGGGCCGTTCCGCTACCTGCTCTACAAGGACGTGAACCGCCATGCGGTGCTCCCGCGGCGGGGGGGCGGTGCCCTCTAGAACACCTGCGCCCGGTCTGGAAAAGCGTCGGCCAGGGCGTTGACCGGGACAGGGCGCTCGTTGAGATCGAGCCCCGCTTCGAGGCTATGGAGGTGCGCGCGGGCGAGGTCGGCCGCGCGTTCGGGCGCTCGAGCGGCAACGGCATCGAGAATTCCCTCGTGGTCATCGGTACCACAGTACCCCGTCTTCGCCCGCCCGTATAGGCCCAGGATCAGGGATGTACGAAGAGTGAGGTCGGAGAGGTAGTCGGTCAGAACCCGGTTTCCCGCCACCTCGGCCAGTTCCAAATGAAAAGCACGAGAGAGGCGGATCTCCTCCCGCCGTGCGTCTCCGTTGCGACGTTCGCGCTCCAGATCGAGATGCGCTCTGAGCCGGGCGATGTCGTCCTCGCTTGCGCGTTCGGCGGCGCTGCGGGCGATGGTCGCCTCAATGGCGCGGCGCGCCTCGAAGACGTCGCGGGCTTCTTCCGCCGTGGGGGTGGCGACGAAGGTGCCACGGTTCGGGACATGGGTGACTGCGTGATATCCCGTCAGTGCTGAGAGCGCCCGTCGAACCTGCGCGCGGTTCACGCCGAAGAGATCGCAGAGCGCTTGTTCGCCGAGCTTGGCCCCCGGGCGAAGACGTTGATCAGTGATCGCATCGAGAATCGCCTCCACCAACCGGTCTTCCGCGGATGCAGTCATCTTTCGGGACACCTCTATCCTATCCCACGAGATCATAAGCGGATTACGGTAAAATGAAACATTTCTGGACATCAAACATTGTTAACAATTAAAGTTGCCAAAACGAGGAGATCGCCGATGGATATCTGGGTCATCAACCCGAACTCCACCGCGAGCATGACGGACAAAATCGCGGAGGCTGCCCGGCGGGTCGCCCGGCCCGGAACGGTGATCACCGCGCGGACCGGGGAAAACGCCCCCGCCAGCATCGTGGTCTTCTGAGCCAGCAAACCGAAGTGGCCGGTCAGCTCCGGAAGCTCGTCATCCTAAAAGTGATTGCGATTGATCTCCCGGTAGATCGTCGAACGGTGCCGATCCAGGCGCGCGGCGATGATCAAAACAGACACCTTCGCTTTGGATCGAGGTGTGGTGGTAATTGCCTGTTGGAAAATAAAAATTTCGCCGTCCTCTGTAAGCTTATAGACCCTAATATGGTGTAATATAATAAATAGGATTATCCGTTCATAAAACTCTGCCGCGCCGTTTGAACCTCGCTTTCGATGAACTCGGCCACGGCCTGGATGCGCCGCGCCACGCGCATGTTCTCATGCCAGGCCATCCAGTAGGCGCGGGTGACCCTGTGCTCCGGCAGGACCGGGACGAGGGCGGGATCGTCGGCGGCCATGAAGTCGTGCAGCACGCCGATGCCTGCGCCGGACTTGACGGCGGCGAGCTGGCCGATGGCGGTCGAGACCTCGATCCGGGCGCGCCAGTCGCCGCTGATCTCGCTGGCATAGGCGAAGTCCGCCGAGGGAACGAGGTCCTCGACATAACCCACGAGGTCGTGGGCCGCGAGATCCTCGACGGTACCCGGCTGGCCGCGCTCGGCGATGTAGTCGCGGGAGGCATAGCATCCAAGGGTGTAATCCGTCAGGCGGCGCACTCGCAGGCGCCCCCGGTCCGGTCGCCCCACCATAACGGCGAGATCGGCCTCGCGCTGCGAGAGAGAGAAGCTGCGTGGCATCGGCACGAGTTGGACGTGCAGCTCGGGGTAGAGAGATGTCAGGCGGTGGAGGCGGGGCGCCAGGAAGGCGCTGCCGAACCCGTCCGGCGCGCCGATCCGGATGGTGCCCCGGACCTCGCCGCTCCGTCCCTGCAACCGACCGATGCCACCCAAGAGCTCCGCCTCGATCCGTTCGGCAGTTTCGAAGAAAGCTCTCCCGTCTTCGGTCAGCGCGCAGCCCTTGGTCGTGCGCTCAAGTAGGCGTACTCCGACCGCCTCCTCCAGCGCGGCCACGCGCCGGCTAAGGCGCGCCTGGCTGGTGCCCAGGCGCCGGGCGGCTCCGAGCATTTGCCCCTCCCGGGCCACCGCTAGGAAGAACTTTGCGTCATCCCAGTCCATGCACGTTTCCGTATAGCGGTTTGCCGTTTGCGTCTATTTATATGCCAAAAGAAATCGGCAAGTAACGCCCCGGTACAACGGAGGAGTTGCCACATGACCCAGATCGGCCACTACATCTCGGGGTCCGCCCTCGCGGGGACCTCGGACCGGACCGCCCCCGTCTTCAACCCCGCCACGGGGGAACAGGAGAAAACGGTCGCGCTTGCGTCGCGCGACGAGGTCGGCCGGGCCGTCGCGGCGGCGAAGGCCGCCTTTCCCGGATGGTCCGGGACCTCGCCCCTGAAGAGGGCGCGGGTACTCGACCGGTTCAAGACGATCCTGTGGGAACGCGGTGACGAGATGGCCCGCGCGATCTCCTCCGAGCACGGCAAGACCCACGAGGATGCGCTTGGTGAGGTCACCCGGGGCCTGGAGGTGGTCGAGTTCGCCACCGGCATCCCGAGCCACTTGCAAGGAGAGTTCTCGGCCAATGTGGGCACCGGGGTGGACAGCTACTCCATGCGCCAGCCGCTGGGTGTCGTGGCCGGGATCACGCCCTTCAACTTCCCCGCCATGGTGCCGATGTGGATGTTCCCCGTCGCGCTGGCGACGGGCAACACCTTCATCCTCAAGCCCTCCGAGCGCGACCCCTCGGCCTCCCTCCTGATGGCCGAATGGCTGACGGAAGCGGGTCTCCCCGAGGGCGTCTTCAACGTCGTCCAAGGCGACAAGGAAGCGGTGGACGCGCTTCTCGAGCACGAGGATGTCCGTGCCGTCAGCTTCGTCGGCTCCACTCCCATCGCCAGGTACATCCACCGCACCGGGACCGCGAACGGCAAGCGGGTGCAGGCGCTCGGCGGCGCCAAGAACCACGCCGTCATCATGCCCGACGCCGATCTCGACATGGCCGCCAATGCCCTGATGGGCGCGGCCTACGGCTCGGCCGGCGAGCGCTGCATGGCGGTTTCGGTGGCGGTACCGGTGACCGACGCCGTGGCCGATGCGCTGATCGAAAAGCTGGTGCCGAAGATCGAGGCGCTGAAGATCGGGCCCGCCTCGGACAGTGCCTCGGAGATGGGGCCGCTGGTCACGCGGGCCCATCTCGACAAGGTCCGCGGCTATATCGACCGCGGCGAGGAGGAGGGCGCAAAGATCGTCGTGGACGGGCGCGGCTTCACCGCACCGCAGGGCTTCGAGGGCGGCTTCTTCATCGGCGGCACGCTGATGGACCGGGTCGAGCCGGAGATGGACGTCTGGAAGGAGGAGATCTTCGGCCCCGTCCTCGGAATCGTGCGGCGGAACTCCTACCAGGACGCAGTGGACCTGATCCATCGCCACAACTACGCCAACGGCACGGCGATCTTCACCCGTGACGGGGATGCGGGCCGCCGCTTCGCCCAGGACATCGAGGTCGGCATGGTCGGCGTGAACGTGCCCATCCCGGTGCCGATGGCGTTCCATTCCTTCGGCGGGTGGAAGGACTCCGTCTTCTCCGATCATGCTATGCACGGCATGGAGGGGGTGCGGTTCTATACCCGGATCAAGACCACGACGCTGCGCTGGCCCACGGGCGTGCGCGCCGATGCCGAGTTCTCCATGCCGACCCTCTGAGCGGCGGCCATGGAGATGGCAGCTCCGCCCGACCTCCCCGGGCGGGGCTGCTCATTCCGGATCGACCCACGGCGGCGAGCATGCCCAGTCGCACCCAATCCATCCGAAAGGGCTGACTTGGATCACCTCATTCCCCTGATCCTGATGGCCGTTGTGGTGGGCCTGTCGAAGGGGGGCTTGCATCGGCAGCGGCGCTGGCGGTTCCGTTCCTGGCGCTCTTCATGAACCCGGTACAGGCAGCCGCAATCCTGCTACCGGTCTTCTTAGTCACGGACTGGGCAGCGGTCTGGCTCTACCGCCGCGACTTCTCGGGGCGCAATCTGGCGATCCTGATCCCGGGCATGATCCTTGGAACTGGGCTCGCGACGCTGCTGACGCCGGTCTTGCCGGAATCGGGCCTGCTTCTGGCCACGGGCCTCATCGGAATGTGGTATGTCGGCCGAAGTTGGCTAGCGCGGGGGCGGGCAGAGGCGACGCCCGCGGCGGTAGCGCCTGGAATCTTCTGGGGCGTGCTCACCGGCATCGCGAGCTTCATCACCCATTCCGGCTCCCCTCCGGCCCAAGCCTACCTGATGCCGCAGAAGCTGCCGAAGTTGCGTTTTGCCGGTACGATCGCCATCACCTTTGCAGCTGGAAACGTCGCCAAGCTGCCCGGCTACTGGGCGCTCGGGACCCTCGAGGGTCTCAACTGGAGCTTGATCGCTGTTCTGGCGATGGCGGGAATGGCTGGCGCGGGGATCGGACGATGGATCACCGGCCGGCTGGCCCAGACGACCTATGTGCGGATCATTGAAGCCCTGCTTCTCGGATTGTCGGTCCTGCTACTTGCGAAGGCGGGCGCGATAGTTTTTGCGGGCGGCTGAGCCGCCCGCTGAGGTTCAGGCGTAATCGACCCAGACACCGCCCCGATCGGCTGACCGCACGCAGTTCTGCACCCAGCGGACGCCTTCGACACCGGCTTGTATGCCCGGATAGATCAGATCGCAGTCCACGCCCCGGTCGCCGGCGTCCATTGCCACGGCGAACCGATCGTAGAGGTTGGCCCAGGCTTCAAACAGCCCCTCCGGGTGGCCCGCCCCAATGCGGTCGTCCTCCGTCGCCGCGGGGTGCAGATAGGGCATGCCGCGGTCTAGAATGCGGACGGGCTCCCCCTGGACCTCGACCCGGAGCTGGTTGGGGTGTTCGTCCCACCATTCGATGGAGGCTCTCGATCCCACGATCCGGATCTTCTGGCTGTGCGTGGCGCCTGCATTCACCGCGCTGGTCCAGCATTGTCCGAACGCGCCGCTCTCGTACTCCATGAGCGTCACCGCGTTGTCCTCGAGGGGCGCGCGGCTTTTCACGAAGCTCTGCCGGGCGCAAAGGAGCCGTCGGATCCTGAGGTCGGGACAGATCAGTTCGGAAATGTAGAGCGGATGGGTGGCGAGATCGCCCAGCACGTAAGAGGGGCCGGCAAAGGCCGGATCGACGCGCCACCTGATGGCCGGGTTCTCCTCCTCTACGGCCGCGGAGTGATAGCCGTGAGCGAATTGCAGGTTCACCAGCCGGATCTCCCCCATCTCTCCGGCGGCGACCATCGCCCGCGCCTGCAAGATCATCTGATGCCCGGAATACCCGTAGGTGACGCCGACCACGCGGTTCCGGTCCCGGGCGAGGTTGTGGAGTTCCTCCGCCTCGGCAACGGTGAAACAAAGCGGCTTTTCGCAGACCACGTGAAGGTCGTGCTCGAGCGCGGCCTTGGTGATCTCGTAATGGGTGTTGTTGGGCGTGGCGACCGAGACGGCGCGGATCCCGTCGGAGCGACCCGCTTCGGCGGCGAACATCGCGCGCCAATCCTCGTAGCATCTGTCCCTGTCGACGCCGAGCTTCTGGCCGAAATCCCGCCCGCGGCCGGGATCGAGGTCGAAGGCGCCCGCAACAAGGGCGAAATGCCGGTCGCGCAGCGCGGCGGCGCGGTGGATGTAGCCGATCTGGCTGCCTCGGCCGCCGCCGACCATGGCCCATGGGATAGGTCTGTCGACCTTTGGTTCTCCGTACAGCATGGGGTCCTCCCTCAGGTGAAGCCGATGGATTCGAGGTAGGCGCGGCTGGCGCGCACATCCTCGAGGCTGGTTGCCGCGTTACAGGGGTCTCGTTCCTGCTCGACCGTGACGAAGCCGGCGTAGCCACGCCGGTTCAGCAGGTCGCGGATCGCGGGATAATCGAGGCAGCCTTCGCCAATCCGGCACATGACGCCCTGGGCGCAGGCCTCGAAGAAGCGGATATGTTCGTCCATCACGCGGTCGTAGACGTGGCGATCGATATCCTTGAAATGGATGTAGTCGGTCCGTTCCCAGAGCCGGTCGAGCGTTGCGACCGGGTCGAGGCCGGCATACCAGAGATGCCCTGTATCAAGGCAGAGACCTGCCTCTTCCACCGGCAAGTCGTCGACGAGGCGGTCGATCTCGTCCTCGAACTCCAGGTAGCCCCCGGCATGGGGATGGATAACGGCCCGCACGCCGTGGCGGGAAGCGATGTCGGCGATCTCGCGGATCGTATCGATCATCCCGTCCCAGTCCGCCTGGCCGAGCCGCGGGGCCCGGTCGGAATGCCCGGCGGCGAAGTCACGCTCGTCGTGACCCCAATCCATGACCGTGAGGTAAGGCGCGGGGTAGCGCTGCCCGCGCCCGTCCGGCACGGGCGGAAGCGTGGACAGGAAGGCACAGATCTCCCGGGCCTGGCGCAGCACCGCCTCCCGGTTCGCGGGCGAGACCAAGTCGTCGAAGATGGTGCCCGCGACGATGGAGAGATCCCGCTCGGCAAGTGCGGAGGCGCTGACCGAGCCCTCCAGCGGCATGTAGCCGTAGGGGCCGAGCTCCAACCCGCCGTAACCGGCGGTGCGGGTCTCGTCGAGGACGCGGCGCCAATCGGGAAGGTCGGGACTGGATATGTCGTCGACCCCCCAGCAGCAGGGGGCCGTGGTGATGGTCGCGTGCATGGATCCTCCTCCGCGTCGTGGCCCATGCGTAGCGAATGGTGCCCGGCCGGCGGAACGGATATGATGATGGGATCCCATCAAAGGAGGCGAGATGGCCTCGAAGCCGACCCTGATCGACCTGGCCCGCGCGGCGGGGATCTCCATCGCCACCGTGGACCGGGTGGTGAACCGGCGGGGCGGCGTCTCGGCCGAGCGGGAAGCGCGCGTGCTGGACGTGGCGCGGCGGATTGGGCTCGACCGGGCGATCCGGATCAGCCCGACGCGCACCCTGCGGGTGGCTGTCCTGATCCAGCCGCCCCGGAACCCGTTCCATGCCGCTCTCCGTAACGGGATCGCCGAGGCCGCACGGAGTCGGCGGGAGGCCAATGTCCAGTTCGCAGTCGAGCATATCGATCAGGGCGCGCCGCAACGGATCGCGGACCAGGTGACGGCAGCCTCCCGGTCCGCGGACGCTTTGATCGTCTCCGTCCCGGACGACGCGGTGGTGGCAGAAGCACTGTCGGGGGCGCGGGACCGGGTGCCGGTGGTGGCGCTTGCTACGGATGTCGGTGAGGCCGCCCGGACGGTTTATGTGGGGACGGACGAGTACCGCTCCGGGCGCGCCGCGGGAGACCTCTTCGGGCGGCTCATGGGACCGGGTGGCGGAGACGTGGTCGCGGTGGTGGGGCTTTCCGGCCTGGCGGGGCAGCGCAAGCGCGTGGACGGGGTGCGTGCCGTCCTGGCGGAGCGCTACCCGGAGGTTCGGCTCGCCGCGGTCCTCGAATGCGGAGAGATCGCCGAACGCGCAGGCGACTTGGTCCATGCGCGGTTGAAGGCCGGAGACCCTCTGGACGCGCTCTACCTCGCCTCGACGGGGGCAGGCGCGGTGGTGGATGCGCTGCGCGCCGCCGGTCGGCTCGAGACGACCGTGGTGGTGGCGCATGAGTTGACGCCCGACCGCCGGGCCCTGCTCCGCGCCCGCGCGATCGACGCGGTGATCGACCAGAGGCCCGAACTGGGGGCCCGGCTCGCGGCCGAAGCGGCGCTTTCCCTGCTCGGGAGGCTAGAGGCGCCGGTGCCCCATGCCACTGAGATCGCGATCCACATGGCGGAGAACGCGTGACGCTCCGTTGACCTCAAAATGGAAAAGATGTTCTATTAGGGCTTGATCGCGGCTGCGAAGGAACCCCCCATGACGAATGTGGCATTCGATGGCGGAGAGCACGCTCCGTCGAGCGTCGAGGATGTCCGTCAGGCCATTCATGCGGAATTCGGCAGCTTGCCCAAACGGCTGCGCCAATGCGCCCGGTTTGTTCTGGATAATCCGCAGAGGATCGCGGTCTCGAGCGTGGCGGAACTGGCCGCCGCGGCGGAGGTGCAGCCCTCGGCCTTCGTGCGGTTCTGTAAGCAGATCGGGTTTTCCGGCTTTTCCGACTTCCAGCGGGTCTACAAGGAGGATTACGCCGGGGGGTGGCCGGACTACGAGGATCGCCTGGAGCGGTTTCGGGACATCGAGACGCAAACCAGCTCCATTCTCTTCGATTTCGCGGGCGCGGGGCGGAATTCGATCAATGGTCTTCTCGAACAGATCGACTACGAGGCGCTGGACCGTGCGGTGGGTCTTCTGAGTCGGGCCAATGTCATCCATATCGGGGCCCTGCGGCGGACGTTCCCGATCGCGACCTATCTGTTCTATACCTTCGACAAGATGCAGATCCCCGTGAACCTGCACGGGATGACCGGCGGGATCGTCAATGCCGGCAGTCTCCATCGCGGCGATGCCCTTCTCGCCATCTCCTATGCCCCGTATTCTCCGGAGACGATCGATCTCACGAAAGAAGCCCGTATTCAGGGTGTTAGCGTGGTCGCGGTGACCGACGATCCCTCATCCCCGCTGGCACGCTACGCCGACGAAACCCTGATTGTCCGGGAGATCGACGTGGGATCCTTCCGGACGCTGACCGCGAGCCTGGTTCTCTCGACGAGCTTGGCGGTCGGAGTGGGCGCAGCGCGGGGTAAGTGAAAAAATTGTTCCAAAAAAGATTGCAAATCGGTTAACTATGGAATATACGGTTGATTGAAGGCCTCGAGGAAGAGGCCAGACGAACTGATTTCCAGGGGGGACAGATGCTGCCGATCGCGCTCAACCACATGACGGCGCCGCGGCTGCGCTACGACGAGCTCTTCGCGCTTGCGAGGTCGCTCGGCTGCATCGGCGTCGAGCTGCGCAATGACCTCTCCCAGCCGCTCTTCAACGGGGACGATGCCGGGAAAGTCCGGGAAGCGGCCACTGACCACGGCCTCCGGATCGTCGGTGTCTCCCAGATCTATCCGTTCCAGGACTGGTCGGACGAAACCGAGCGCAACATCCGCACACTCATCGACCAGGCCGTTGCCTGCGGCGGGGAAAGCATCTCCCTCATTCCGCGCAACGACGGGCGGACCGAACCCGACGAGGGACGTCTCGCCGATTTGAAGAGCGCGGTGGAGAAGGTTCTGCCCATGGCGGAGACCGCGGGCATCGTCGCGCTTGTCGAACCGCTGGGCTTCCTCGCGTCTTCGCTGCGTCGCAAGGACGAGGCGGTCCGCCTGATCGAGGAGATCGGTGCCACCGGACGGATCAAGCTGGTGCATGACACGTTCCACCATACCCTGGCAGGCGGGGGCCCGTACTTCGTCGAGCATACGGGGATCGTCCACGTCTCCGGGATCGTCGATCCCGCACCCTCCGTGGACGAGATGCGCGACGACCACCGGGTCCTGGTCGACGACGACGACCGCCTGGAGAATATCCCGCAGCTGAAGGAGCTTCTTGCCCAAGGCTATGACGGGGCGATCTCGATCGAGGCCTTCTCGCCCGAGATCCATGCGCTTGACGATCCAGAGCCCGCCTTGCGGAAGACCATCGACTTCATGAACGCGCGGCTCGCGTAAGTTCTGTCCGCCGTCCCCAGGGGCGGCGGAGGAAAGGCCGGATGTCCGGCAAGACATTCGTGGTTCAAGGGAGGAAACCGATGAGAACCATTTTCGCCGCCACCGTGGCGTCGCTTCTGTCCACCACCGCCATGGCGCAGGAGACGATCGGCGTCTCGATGGCGCTCTTCGACGACAACTTCCTGACCGTGCTTCGGAACGGCATGATCGACTATGCCGAGAGCCAGGACGGCGTCGATATCCAGGTGGAAGACGCCCAGAACGACGTCGGCAAGCAGTTGAATCAGATCCAGAACTTTATCGCCTCGGGCGTTGACGCGATCATCGTCAACCCGGTCGACACCGATGCCACCCAGGCGATGTCGAATTCCGCCAGCCAGGCCGGCATTCCGCTGGTCTACGTGAACCGGGAGCCGGTGAACGTGGACGATCTCCCGGACAACCAGGCCTTCGTGGCCTCCGACGAGCGGGAATCCGGCACCCTGGAGACCCAGGAGGTTTGCCGCCTGCTCAAGGAGCAGGGCGTCGAGGAGGCCCAGATCCTCGTCCTGGTGGGCGAGCTCTCGAACCAGGCGGCGCGGATGCGGACCCAGGACATCAAGGATGTCATCGCCACCGACGAGTGCAGCTTCATCACCATTGCTGCCGAGCAGACGGGCAACTGGATGCGCACCGAGGGCCAGGACGTGATGACGAACTGGCTGTCTTCCGGTGTCGAATTCGACGCCGTGGTGTCGAACAATGACGAGATGGCGATTGGCGCAATCCAGGCAATGAAGTCGGCCGGCATGTCGATGGACGATGTGATCGTGGCGGGGATCGACGCCACTCAGGATGCGCTTGCCGCGATGGAGGCAGGCGATCTCGACGTGACCGTATTCCAGGACGCGGCCGGGCAGGGGCAGGGCGCCGTCGACGCGGCGCTGAGCCTCGCGCGGGGCGAGGACGTGGATCAGAAGGTCTACGTGCCGTTCCAGCTCGTGACGCCCGAGAACATGGACCAGTTCACCCAGTCGAACTGAGGGGAGGGGCGGGCCGGGTGGCCCGCCCTCCGATCGATCCGGTCAATCGCGGCCCGGGGGGCCGAGCTGAGGGAGGAGTCCTACAATGGCCGATGCGACGAATGCCGCCATGCCCGTACCGGACACGGCGAAGAAGAAACACCGGTCCGCCGAGTTCAATGCCCTCATCGGTCTCGTGGGCATCGCGCTCATCTTCGAGATCCTGGGCTGGATCTTCCAGGGCCAGAGCTTCCTGGGCAACCTGCAGCGCCTCCAGATCATGATCCTGCAGGTCTCGGTCATCGGCATCATCGCCGTGGGCGTAACCCAGGTCATCATCACCGGCGGGATCGACCTGTCCTCGGGTTCCGTCACGGCCGCCGCGGCAATGATTGCCATGAGCTTCGCCCAGGTCGGCACATACGAGCGGGCGGTCTTCATCGACCAGGGATGGGTCGATCTGCCGGTCATCATCCCGCTGATCGTCGGCCTCGCCGTTGGAGCGTTCGCGGGACTGATCAACGGCGCGCTCATCGCCTACACCAAGATTCCGCCCTTCATCGCCACCCTCGGCATGATGGTCGCGGCGCGCGGCATCGCCAAATGGTGGACCCGCGGCCAGCCGATCAGCTTTCCAACCGATGCGTTC
This sequence comes from uncultured Paracoccaceae bacterium, assembly GCA_947487205.1. GTDB lineage: Bacteria > Pseudomonadota > Alphaproteobacteria > Rhodobacterales > Rhodobacteraceae > Palleronia. The sequence continues at coordinate 18,055 of CANKVU010000028.1, forward strand.
GCCGCGATCGGGCAGGGCATGATGCCGGTCCTGATCCTGCTCTGCATCATCGCGCTCTTCGTCTTCCTGCTGCGCTTCACGGTCTATGGCGTGCATACCTACGCCATCGGCTCGAACATGGACGCCGCGCGGATGTCGGGCATCAATGTCGAGCGGCACCTGATCCTGGTTTACACCATCGCCGGCCTCCTGACCGGGCTCGCGGGCATGATCATCGCCGCACGCGGCCTGACGGCCCAGGCCGGCATGGGCCTCATGTACGAGCTCGACGCTATCGCCATGGCGGTGATCGGAGGTGTGAGTCTCTCGGGCGGTCGCGGCTCGGTGGTGGGCACCTTCATCGGCATGCTGATCTTCGGCGTGATCCTGAGCGGGTTCACCTTCCTGCGCCTCGACGCCTACTACCAGGAGATGATCAAGGGCGTGATCATCGTGGCCGCCGTGGTCGCCGACGTGTGGCGGCAGAAGCGCCGGGCACTCGCCGCCTGATCCCTCAATCCCAGGAGACATTCCCATGGCATCCGACAAGATCATCCTGAAGACCGAGGGCCTGACCAAGCACTATGGCGGCGTCCATGCCCTCGAGGACGCGAATTTTGAACTGAAGGACGGCGAGCACGTCGCCGTCGTGGGCGACAACGGGGCGGGCAAGTCCACCTTCGTGCGCCAGATTACCGGGGTCGAACAGCGTACCCGCGGCAAGATCTGGTTCGACGGCCAGGAGGTCCAGTTCGACGGCCCCCTGGAGGCCCGGGAAGCCGGGATCGAGACGGTGTTCCAGAACCTGGCGCTGGCCGACGACCTCGACGTACCCTCGAACCTCTTTCTCGGCCGCGAAAAGATCCGCTTTAACCTCGGGCCCTTCTCGATCCTCGACAAGCGCGCCATGCGCGAGGAGACCGAGGCCGGCCTGAAGCGGACGGGCGTGAAGATCCCGGACCTCGACAACTCGATCCGGCACATGTCGGGTGGGCAGCGGCAATGCGTGGCCATCGCGCGCTCGGCAACCTTCGTCTCCAAGCTCATCATTCTCGACGAGCCGACAGCCGCCCTGGGGGTGCAGGAGACCGCGCAGGTGGAGGAGATCATCAAGGGACTGAAGGCGCGCGGCGTGCCGATGATCATCGTCAGCCACAACCTGCGGCAGGTCTTTGACCTGGTGGACCGGATCATCGTTTTCCGCCGCGGACGGATTGCCGCGACGCTGAACGCGAAGGAAGTCGATGGCAACGAGGTCGTCGCCTACATCACTGGCGTCAAGGGCGCCGAAGGCGAGAAGCGGGCAGCCTACGCCTGACCCTGACACGGGCCCGGACATCACGTCCGGGCCGACCTGACGGAGTTCCCCATGACCATCCGCTACGGCCTCATCGGCTGCGGGCGCATCGGCAAGGTGCACGCCCAGGCCATCTCGGAAACGCCCGGCGCAAGGCTCGTGGCCGCGTTCGATCCGGTCGCAGACGCCGCCTCGGCAGTCACCGACCAGTTTGGCGGCGACCCGCGAAACCTCGATGCGATCATCGACGCGGATGACATCGACGGAGTGCTGATCTGCACGCCGACCGACAGCCACGCCGACCTGATCGAGCGCGCCGCGCGTGCCGGCAAGGCGATCTTCTGCGAGAAGCCCATCGACCTGTCGGTGGAGCGCGCGCGCGCCTGCATCGCGGTCGCCGCGGAGCGCGGCGCGACGCTGATGATCGGGTTCCAGCGCCGGTTCGATCCCGACTACCGGGCGCTCAAGCGTCGCATCACCGACGGGGCCATCGGCGAGGTGGAGATGGTCAACCTGACCTCCCGTGACCCGGCCATGCAGCCGGCCGAATACCTCAAGGGGTCGGGCGGGATCTTCCGCGACATGACGATCCACGACTTCGACATGGCCCGGTGGCTGCTCGACGACGAGGTGACCCATGTCCAGGCTGCGGGATCCGTCCTGATCGACGAGGGGCTCAACGCATTCGGCGACTTCGACAGCGTGAACACGCTCCTGACCACGGCGAAGGGGCGGCAATGCGTCATCTCCAATACCCGCCGGAGCCATTACGGCGCCGACATGCGGGCGGAGGTCCTGGGATCGGCCGGCGCGGCCTTCATGAAGAACCACGACGGCGACCGGGTCAGCGTGGGGAAGTCCGACGGGTTCCGCCAGCCGCCGCTCCCGAACTTCTTCCTCGACCGCTTCTATGACGCCTACCGCGCCGAGATCGGGCATTTCACGGCCTGCCTCGGCGAGGGACACCCTCCCGAAATCACCGGCCAGGACGGCCTGATGGCGCTGGTCCTCGCGGAGGCCGCGACCCAATCCGCCCGGGAGCGGCGCGTGGTGGCGGTCTCGGATATCCTGGAGGAAAACTGATGGCAAAGGATCTCGACCTGATCACGATCGGCCGGTCGTCGGTGGACCTCTACGGAACGCAGGTCGGCGGCCGCCTGGAGGACATGCGCTCGTTCCAGAAGTATATCGGGGGCTCTCCAACGAACATCGCGGCGGGGACGGCGCGGCTGGGGCTGCGTTCCGCGCTCCTGACGCGCGTGGGCGACGAGGCCATGGGCCGGTTCATTCGCGAAGAACTGGTGCGCGAGCGGGTGGATGTGACCGGGGTCCAGACCGACCCGGAACGCCTGACTGCCTTGGCGATCCTCGGCATCGAGGCGAAGGACCGCTTCCCGCTGATCTTCTACCGCACGGATTGCGCCGACATGGCGCTCTCGGAGGAGGACGTCGACGAAGCATTTATCGCCCGGGCCCGGGCGGTGGTGGCGACGGGGACGCATCTGTCAAACACGCGTACCGAGCGGGCCGTGATGAAGGCCTTGACCCTGGCGCGCGAGCACGGGGCGCGCACGGCACTCGACATCGACTACCGGCCGAACCTCTGGGGTCTGGCGGGCCACGACGCGGGCGAGGAGCGCTTCATCGCCTCCGACGCGGTGACGGAGAAGCTGCAGGGGACGCTGTACCTCTTCGACCTGATCGTGGGCACCGAGGAGGAGTTCCACATCGCCGGCGGCACCACCGACACGGTGGCGGCGCTCAGGGCGGTGCGGGCGCAGTCGGAGGCCACGCTCGTCTGCAAGCGGGGTCCGATGGGGGCCGCGGCCTTCGCCGGCGCGATCCCCGACAGCCTCGACGCGGGCGAGGTCGGCCCCGGCTTCCCGATCGAGGTCTTCAACGTGCTGGGCGCGGGCGATGGCTTCATGAGTGGCTTGCTGAAGGGCTGGCTCGACGAGGCCGACTGGCCGACTGCCCTCAAATACGCCAATGCCTGCGGCGCCTTCGCCGTCTCGCGCCATGGCTGCACGCCGGCCTATCCGTCCTGGGAAGAGCTGCAGGTCTTCTTCGAGCGCGGCGTCGTGGAAAAGGCCCTGCGCAAGGACACCGAGCTGGAGCAGGTCCACTGGGCCACGAACCGCACCGGCGACTGGTCGGATCTCCGGGTCTTCGCCTTCGACCACCGGATCCAGCTTGAGGAGATGGACGGAGCCACCCCGGAGCGGATCGGAGCGTTCAAGGAGTTGTGCTTGCGGGCCGCCCTCGATGTGCGCAACGGCGAGGGGACCTACGGCATCCTGTGCGACGGGCGGCTCGGGGACGAGGCGCTCCACGAGGCTGCGGGGCAGGGGCTCTGGATCGGACGCCCGGTGGAGTTGCCCGGATCGCGTCCCCTGCGGCTGGAGGAGATCGGGCCCGATTTCGGTGGGCTGGAGGAATGGCCGCGCGAGCACGTGGTGAAATGCCTCTGCTTCTGCCACCCCGACGACGACGCGGCGACCTGGGCCGACCAGATCGAGACGCTGACCCGGCTCGCCGCGGCGGTGCGGCGCAATCGCCTGGAATTTCTCCTGGAGGTGATCCCGTCGAAGGTCGGCCCCGTGGACGAGGACACGACCGCCGCGGTGATCCGGAAGATCTACAACGCGGATATCCGCCCGGACTGGTGGAAACTCGAGGCGCAGGCCAGCGATGCGGCCTGGAAAAAGGCCTGTGCTGCGATCGAGGAGAACGATCCCCGGACCCGCGGCATCGTGGTTCTCGGTCTCGATGCCCCGGCGGAAGACCTGCGCGAGGGTTTTCGCCTCGCCGCCCGGCAACCGCTGGTCAAGGGCTTCGCGGTGGGCCGGACGATCTTCGGCGAACCGGCGCGGGCCTGGATGCGGGGCGAGATCGGCGATGACGCGGCGGTGGCGCAGATGCGGGACAATTTCCGCGACCTGGTGACGGCCTGGGATGCCGCCCGCGCGGATGCGAGCGAAAGGGTGACGGCATGACGACGGTGAGGCTCACGGCGGCGCAGGCGATGGTGCGCTACATCGCGGCGCAGAAGACGGACGAGGGCGTTCCCTTCATCGAGGGCATCTGGGCGATCTTCGGCCACGGCAACGTCGCCGCACTCGGCGAGGCGCTCTACACCCACCGCGACCGCATCAAGACCTATCGCGGGCAGAACGAGCAGGGCATGTGCCACGCCTCCATCGCCTACGCGAAGGAGCTCAGGCGCAAGCGGGCCATGGCGGTCACGGCTTCGATCGGTCCGGGATCGACCAACATGGTGACGGCCGCGGCGCTGGCGCATGTGAACCGTCTGCCGGTTCTGCTGATCCCGTCGGATGTCTTCGCCAACCGCCAGCCCGATCCGGTGCTGCAGCAGATCGAGCCCTGGCACGACGGCACGCTGACAGTGAACGATGCCTTCAAGCCGGTCTCGGCCTATTTCGACCGGATCACGCGACCAGAGCAGCTCCTGTCGGCGCTGCCCCGCGCCTTCGCCACCATGACCGATCCCCTGACCTGCGGGCCGGCGACCATCGCCATGTGCCAGGATGTCCAGGCCGAGGCCTGGGACTTCCCCGAGGCCTTCTTCGAGGAGCGGGTCTGGACCTCGCGCCGGCCGCGCCCCGACGAGGAGGACGTGGCGCGCCTGGCGGACGCGGTGAAGGCGGCGGCGCGACCGCTGATCGTCGCCGGCGGCGGTGTGCATTACTCCGAGGCCTGCGATGCGCTGAGGATCTTTGCCGAGACCCACGGCATTCCGGTCGCGGAGACGCAGTCCGGCAAGGGCGCGCTGCCCTGGGATCATCCGATGGCGTTAGGAGGCATCGGCGTCTCGGGATCGGACGCGTCCAACCGCTACGCCGACCAGGCGGACCTGGTGATCGGGGTGGGGACGCGGTTCCAGGATTTCACCACAGGCTCCTGGCGACTGTTCCAGAACCCCGACGTGCGCTTCGCCCAGATCAACCTGGCGCCCTACGACGCCCACAAGCGCCGCGCCCTGCCCGTGATCGGCGACGCGAAACGCGGTCTGGAGGCGCTCTCCGCCGCCCTCGGGGATCATGACGCGAAGGCCGATGTTGCAACGCTCCGGCAGGAGTGGTTCGTCGGGCTCGACGCGGTGACGGACCGGCCCTCGAGCGACAACGAACTGCCTTCGGACCAGCAGGTGATCGGCGCAGTGCAGCGGTCTTGCGTGGACGAGAGCGTGGTGATGTGCGCCGCCGGCACCATGCCGGGCGAGCTGCAGAAGCTCTGGAAGCCATGGAAGCCCGGCTCCTACCACATGGAATACGGCTATTCCTGCATGGGCTACGAACTCGCCGGCGCCATGGGCATGAAGATGGCCCGCCCCGACAAGGACGTCATCTGCATGGTGGGCGACGGCAGCTACATGATGCTGAACGCCGAGATCGCGACGGCCGCGATGATGGGCGTGGGCTTCACGGTCGTCCTCACCGACAACCGCGGCTACGGCTGCATCAACCGGCTGCAGATGGGCTCCGGCTCCCCCGAGTTCAACAACATGTACGAGCACTCCCTGAAACAGGAGATGCCGCAGATCGACTTCGTCGCCCATGCCCGGTCGATGGGGGCGGACGCGGTCAAGGTGTCGCGCATAGATGACCTGGAGGAAGAGATCGCGAAGGCCCGCGGCAAGACGCGGCCGCAGGTGATCCTGATCGACACCACGCCCTATCCGCCCACCGAGATCGGCGGCTTCTTCTGGGACGTCGTGCCGCCCGAGGTCTCGGAGCTCGAAAGCGCCCGCGCCGCCCGCGCCGAATACGACGACATGGTCAAGGACAGGTTCAAGATATGATCCGCTACGGCACCAACCCCATCGCCTGGTCGAACGACGACGACTGGTCGATCGGCGATCACCTCTCGCTCGACGATTGCCTCGGCGACTGCCGCCGGATCGGCTTCGACGGGATCGAGAAGGGCCACAAGATGCCCGACGAGGGCACGGCCCTGAAGGACAAGCTCGGCGAGTACGGGCTGGTCTTCGCGGCCGGCTGGTTCTCGACCAACCTGCTGGTCAACGACATCGACACGGAGAAGAAGGCCCTCAAGGACTGGATCGACTTCACCAGGGCGGCGGGCGGCACGCATATCAATGCCTGCGAATGCTCCAACACCGTTCACGGCTCCGACGACATTCCGGTCAACGACCGCGTCATCATGTCGGATGCGGAATGGGACCGCTTCATGACCGGCCTCGAGGAGCTGATGAGCCTTGCCAAGTCCGAAGGGCTGGCCATGGGCTATCACCACCACATGGGCACGATCGTGGAGAGCGAGGACGACATCCACCGCTTCATGGACATGGCCGGCCCCAATACCCGGCTGCTGTTCGATACCGGCCACGCCTGGTTCGGCGGCGCGGACCCCGCGGCGCTCGCGGCGAAATACATGGACCGGATCAGCCACCTGCATTTCAAGAACATCCGCCCCGACCTGATGAAACAGGTGCGCGAGGACAAGTTGAGCTTCCTCGAAGGGGTGCGGCGCGGCGTCTTCACCGTGCCGGGCGACCCCGAAGGGTGCGTCGACATGAAGCCTGTCCTGCAGGCGGCGGCCGATGCCGGCTACGACGGCTGGCTGATCATCGAGGCCGAACAGGATTCCGCCAAGCGCAATCCGTTCGAGTATCAGAGCATGGGGCTCAAGGCCCTGAAGGACATGGCCGCCGAGACCGGCCTCGACCCACGCTGAGGAGAGAAGCGATGCACCGTTTTCTGGCCGGAACCGCGCTGGCCGCCGTTCTCGCCGTCCCCGCGGCGGCGCAGGACGGCATGCGGATCGGGGTCTCGATGACCTCTTTCGACAATCCCTGGCTCGCGGTCGTCCAGAGCGGCATGCGCGAGGCCGAGGAGGCCGCCGGGGACCTGACCCTGACCGTCGAGGACGCCGAGGAGGACGTCGCCCAGCAGCTCAACCAGGTGCAGAACTTCATCGCGTCCGGCGCCGACGCGATCGTCGTGAACCCGGTGGACGGCGACTCGACCCAGGCCATGACGCTGCGGGCCGAAGAGGCCGGCATCCCGCTCGTCTACGTGAACCACCCCCCCTACGACCTCGACGCGCTTCCCGACAATTCCGCCTATGTCGGCTCGGACGAGACGCAGGCCGCGCGGATGGAGACAGAGGCCATCTGCGGCATGCTGGACAAGCCCGCCACCGCGGTCATCCTCATCGGGCCTCTCGCCAACCATGCCGCGATCACCCGCACCGAGGTGACGAAGGAGACGCTAGCCGACACCCCCGCCTGCGAGGGGGTCGACCTTGTCGAGGAGCAGACCGCCAACTGGTCGCGCGTCGAGGCGCGCGACCTGATGTCGTCGTGGCTGACCGCCGGCATCCAGCCCGATGCGGTCATCGCCAACAACGACGAGATGGCGATCGGCGCGGCGCAGGCTCTGAAGACGGCCGGGGTGTCGATGGACGACGTGGTGATCGGCGGCATCGACGCGACGGCCGACGGCCTGGCGGCGATGGCGGAGGGCGATCTCGATGTCACCGTGTTCCAGGACGGTGCCGGTCAGGGGCGTGCCGCGGTGGAAACGGCTGTAGCTCTGGCACGGGGTGAAGAGCGTCCGCAGGCGGTCTGGATCCCGTTCGAGCCGGTCACCCCGGACAACATCAGCCAGTACTCGAACTGAACACGAAAGGGAGACCCCCCATGAAGATCGCCCTCGACCCGTTCATGCACCGGCATCTGCCGCTCGAGAAGATCCCGGAGAAAGCTGCCGAGCTTGGCTATGAGTGGATCGAACTGAGTCCGCGCGCAGATTTCCTGGAATGGTTCAAGGCGCCCCGCGTCTTCCCCGACCGGATGACCTCGTTCAAGAAGGCGCTCCGCGACGCCAATGTCGGCATCGCCTCGCTCCTGCCGATGTATCGCTGGGCCTCGAACGACGAGACCGAGCGGCAGGCGGCCGTGCGGCACTGGAAGCGCGCCATCGAGATCGCCGTCGAGATGGATGTCGACACGATGAACTCCGAGTTCGGCCGTGGTCCCCACCCCGACAAGGGCGGCTGCTATTCCTGCCACGGCGAGAGCATGGTGGAGATGTGCGAGGATGACTGGTTCCGCTCCATGGAGGAACTGGTGCCCGTCCTCGAGAAGGAAGGCATCCAGCTCAACATCGAGCCCCATCCCGAGGACTGGGTCGAGACGCTGCAGCCCTCCGTGGACATCATCCGGACCATCAACTCGAAGAACGTCAAGTTCCTCTACTGCACGCCGCACACCTTCTATTTCGGCGACGACACCGTGGCAATGCTGCGCGAATGCGCCGACGTTCTGGCCCATGTCCACATCGCGGACACTTTCAACCACAAGGCCAGCTCGGGCCTGCGCTACATCGTCAACCCGCCGGGTTCGTCGGCGCGCGTGCACCAGCACCTGAATATCGGGCAGGGCGAGGTGCCCTGGGACGACTTCTACCGCACGCTGGCCGAGATCGGCTTCGACGGGATCATGACCTCCTGCGTCTTCGCCTGGGAGGAGAGCGCCGACGCGTCCGGGCGTTTCCAGCGCCAGGAGATGCAGCGCCTGATCGACACCCACTACAAGTAAACCGGCCCCGGCCGGAGGGAGAAACACCATGACCCTGAATATCGGCGTGATCGGCTGCGGCATGATCGGCCAGGACCATATCCGCCGCATCACCGACGTTCTGGCCGGGGCGCGCGTGGCCGGCGTGACCGATCCGGACCACGACCGCGCGGCGAAGGCCGCCGAGAAGCCCGGCGCAAAGGTCTTCGACGACGCGCAGACCATGATCGCGAGCGACGAGATCGACGCGCTCCTGATCTGCTCCTGGGGTCCGGCGCACGAGGAGGCGATCCTGCCTGCGCTCGAGGCCAGCAAGCCCGTCTTCTGCGAGAAGCCCCTGGCGCCCACCCGCGAGGCCTGCCAGCGGATCATCGATGCCGAGGTAAAGGTGGGCCGCAGGCTGATCCAGGTCGGGTTTATGCGCCGCTACGATCGGGGCTACCGGGCAATGAAGGACGCCCTAGATGCCAGGGAGATCGGCGCGCCGCTGATCTTCCACTCCAAGCATCGCAACGCGGAAGTGCCGGCGGATCTCTACACCTCCGACATGGCGGTGTCGGACACGATGGTCCACGATTTCGACGTCACCCGCTACCTGATGGGCGGCGAGATCACGCGGATCCGGGTGTTTCACGGGAAGAAGAACTCCAAGGGCGGCGATCTGCGCGACCCGATCCTTGCGGTGATGGAGCTGTCGACCGGTGGGCTCGCGACCTGCGAGGTCTCGGTGAACATCGGCTACGGCTACGATATTGGCGCCGAAATCTCCGGTGAGAACGGCGTGATCGATATTGCCGAGACGAACGCCGCCGTGGTGAAGAATGGCAGCGCCTTCCACGGCCGGGTCCCGGCCGATTGGCGGGAGCGCTTCATCACCGCGTACGACCTCGAGATCGACGAATGGATCAGGGCCGCCTCGAAAGGCGGCGCAACCGGTCCTTCGGCGTGGGACGGATATGCGATCACCGCCGTCAGTGATGCAGGCCTCGAAGCCGCGCGGACGGGTGAGGCGGTCGACGTGCGCATTGGCGAGATGCCGGATCTCTATGCCTGAGTTTCGCCCCACCCTCTGGGGGCTCGACAGTCCCTTCTTCGCGCCGCTCTGGCGCCGGGTGGCGATCGTCGTGCTGGCCGGGGGGTGGGCGATCGTCGAACTGCTGGGCGGATCGCCCTTCTGGGCGATCCTCTTCGGCGGGATCACCGCCGTCTGCATCTGGCAATTCTTCATCGTGCATGACTACGACACGCGCCCGAAGGACGCGGAGAAGGAGGACGAATGAGCGATCTGCTGAGGAAACCGCATAGCGAGACGGGGCGTATCCACGACATCACGCCGGAGAACGCGAAGGGTCCGCTCTCGCCCGACTGGGCCTATGTCGGCTTCACCTGCTACCGCCTCGCTCCCGGAGAGATGGCGGAAGAGGCGACCGGCGACCGCGAGGCGATCCTCGTCCTCGTCGAGGGCAAGGCGCGGCTCTCGGGGGCAGGCGAGGATTTCGGCGAGATGGGCGAGCGAATGGATGTTTTCGAGAGGACACCACCGCACTGTCTCTATGTGCCGAGCGGCAGTGACTGGCACGCCGAGGCGACCACCGACTGCGTCATCGGCGTCTGCACGGCGCCGGGGCAGGGCGGCCATGCCGCCCAGGTCATCGGGCCGGAAGGCATCTCGCTCGCCGAACGGGGCAAGGGCACCAACACCCGCTACATCAACGCCATCGCCATGGAGGAGCGCGACGTCGCCGACAGTCTGCTGGTGACAGAAGTCTTCACCCCCGCCGGGCACTGGTCGTCCTATCCGCCTCACCGGCATGACGAGGACGATTTCCCGGACATGACCTACCTTGAGGAGACCTACTACCACCGGCTGAACCCGGCCCAGGGCTATGGTCATCAGCGCGTCTTCACCGAGGACGGCTCCCTCGACGAAACGATGAGCGTCTCGAACCACGACGTGGTGCTGGTCCCGAAGGGCCACCACCCCTGCGCCGCGCCCTACGGCTACGAGATGTACTACCTCAACGTCATGGCCGGACCGCGCCGGAACTGGCGCTTCCGGAACCATCCCGATCACGACTGGATCGCGAAGAAGGACGCCTGATCACCGCCCGGGCCGGCCCGGGCGCATCCCTGCCGGGAGGAGGACATCATGTCCACGGACCACGCACGCATCGCCCGCCGCCTGCCGCCCGATGAGCCCGGCGATCATTCGAGGCGTTTGACCCTCATCACCGTCGTTGCCTGCCTCGGCGGGCTCCTGTTCGGCTACGATACCGGTGTCATCAACGGCGCTCTGGAGCCGATGAAGCGCGACCTCGGCATGACGCCGACGATCGAGGGCTTCGTCGTCTCGATCCTGATCTTCGGCGCGGCGGTGGGCGCGGTGATCGGCGGCAAGCTGGCCGACGCCTATGGGCGGCGCCACAACATCATTCTGCTGGCGCTTGTCTTCGTCGTGGGAACGCTGGGCTGCGTCTTCGCCCCGAACTGGCAGGTCCTGGCGCTGTTCCGCGCCATCCTCGGTCTCGCTGTCGGGGGGGCCTCGGCCATTGTCCCGATCTACCTGGCGGAGGTCGCGCCCTTCGAGCGCCGCGGCAGCTTGGTGACGCGCAACGAGTACATGATCATCGTCGGCCAGTTCTCGGCCTTCGTGATCAATGCGGCCATCTTCTACATCTGGGGCGAGAACGATGTGATCTGGCGCTGGATGCTGGCCATTGCCGTGCTCCCGGCCATCGGGCTGTTCTTCGGCATGTTGCGCATGCCGGAAAGCCCGCGCTGGCTGTCCATGCAGTCGCGCGACGGGGAAGCTCTTCAAGTCTTGCAGCAGGTACGCAGCGACGCACGCGCCCGGGCCGAGATGGAAGAGGTCCAGACCCTGGCCGAGCGCGACAAGAGCGCTCACAAAGCCGGGTTCGGTGACCTCGCCGTGCCCTGGATCCGCCGGTTGATCATCATCGGGATTGGGATGGGCATCTTTCAGCAGCTGACCGGGATCAACTCCATCATGTACTACGGTACACAGCTGCTACAGGATTCCGGCTTCTCGGCCCGGGGTGCGATCATCGCCAATACCCTCAACGGCCTTGCCAGTCTCGCCGGGATCACCGCCGGCATCATGCTGATCAACCGGATCGACCGGCGGACCATGCTCCTCGGCGGCTTCGCCCTGACAACGCTGTTCCACCTGCTGGTGGGGCTCAGTGCCTATCTCGTTCCCGAAACGGCAGCGATCAAGCCGTGGCTCATCCTGATCTTCGTGGTGCTGTTCGTCTTCTCGATGCAGGGGACGATCGGTCCCCTGGTCTGGCTGCTGCTCTCGGAGATGTTTCCTCTGCGGATCCGCAGCTTTGCCATGGGGATCAGCGTGTTCATGCTGTGGACCGCGAATGCCTGCGTGGCCTTCGCTTTCCCCCCGATCGTTGCGGCCCTCGGGATTGCTGCGACCTTCTTCCTGTTCGCAGGCCTGGGAGTGCTGGCACTCGCATTCATCGCGGCCTTCGTGCCCGAGACCCGCGGCAAATCATTGGAAGAGTTCGAAGCCGATTTCCAGGCGGATCATGCCTGAGAAGCGGAGCCGGACCGCTACCGCCCGGCTCCCTACTAGGTTACCGGTAAGCATGGGCGTGGGCGACGTCGGCGATCTCGTGACGGCTGAGGCCGATATCGGCAAGGTCGGCATCGCTCATCCGCGACAGCTCGCCGTAGGTCCGGAAGTACTCCGCGAAGCGGGCGCGCTCGGCACGGCGCGCCGCGAGCTTGCGGGCAAACCAGTCATGGATCCCGAGCGGGGCGGCGGGGCGGTCGAAGCTGGCGGTGAAAGCCATGGCAAGGCTCCTCTTAGACGAGATGTCGTGTTCGGGACATCAGGTAGGAGCCATGCTGCAATCGCACAATCAGTGCTCCTGCAGTGCCGCATTGCAGCATCTGCAAGGCTGCAGGCGGTCACCCGTTAGCGTGCGATAGGATAGAGAAAGGGCGGATCTGATGAAGGGTATCGGATTTATCGGGACCGGGAACGTGGCCGAGCGCCATGCGGAGGCTCTGCGGCAAGCGCGGGATGCGCGCTTGGTCGCTGTCTGGTCACCTACGGAGGCAAAGCGACGGGGTTTTGCCGAGCGCCACGGCGCGGAGGCCATGGAAAGCGCCGAGGCGCTCTATGCCCGGCCGGACATCGATGCCGTCTTCGTCCTAGCCGCGGCCGAAGCGCATGTGGACGAAGCATGTCGGGCGATGGACGCCGGCAAGCACGTTCTCGTCGAGAAGCCGGTGGCCCTCGACGATGCCGGGTTCCAAAGGTTGCGCAAGACATCCGCTCGGACGGGGCGGATCTGCATGCCGTCCCACAATTACGTCTATGCGCCGGACATACGCCGGCTCGGTCACCACGCCGGTACGGGTTTCCTGGGGCGAATCCATTCGCTCTGGATCCTTTGCAACCAACGCCAGAGCCAGTCGCTCGGGGAAATTCCTGGCATCGTGCTCAATGACATGATGGTCCATCCGGCCTACCAAAGCCTGTTTCTGCTCGGACGGCCCCGCGACGTTTCCGCTGTGGCGTCGAACGTGTATTTTGAAAGTGGGAACGACGACCAGGTCGGCCTGACGCTGACCTATGCGGACGGCCAGATCGCCACTCTCTGGGCATCATGGGCCACCGAGGACACGGCCCGCGATCCCTGGACCGTGACCGTGAAGCTCCTCGGGTCCAAGGGGGCCGGAATCTCGGCCTGGGACGAGCTAAAGAACAACGATGAACCCGAGCCCGGCTGGGACGACGCGGCCTACTGGGACAGCTTCCTGTGGGTGCAGAAGTGGTTCCTGGAAGAGTGCCTCGGTCGCGGCCGGGCCCCGCTCTCGTCGCTCGATGATGCCTCCGACGCGCTGGCTATTCTCAAGGCAGCCCGCACCTCTATCGATACTGGGAGGCGCGTGCCATTCGAACCGCTTCCGTTCTAGAGGAACTGGCCCCCTAAAGAATGAGATGGACGATCCCTCGGCCAGGGTTGTCAAGATAACTGGGATCGTTCGCAGACCGTTTTGGTTTTCGCCAAGGGCATGACCAAAGATTCAGACGATACCGCGAGCGGACTTTTCAGGGGACTTGACCAAAATGCCGACTTACGGCGCAGAAATGCTGAACAACCGTTTGACACGATCGACGAACAGCCCGAAAGGCCGCGCCAGAAGAATCATGAAGATGATCGCCGAGACGATTGCCAGCAATGCTTCTTGCCCGCTCGCGCCCGCAATCAGCAATGTCGTTCCATAGACCGGAACCTGGAACGACACGAACGCGGCGATGTCGCTTATCGCAGCGGAGAGGCGCCCCCTCGGTCGTATCCGACGCAGTAGCCAATCACGCCAGCTCGTGTAGGGGCGTGCTGTTACGATCATCATCGGCACCATCATGAGCCGCGTCGTTAGAACCTCGGCCGGCGTCATTCCGGCGATAAAAAGTTCGGTAAGTGTCGCGACGACGGTGAAGAAGACCACCGTGGAGGTAGTATCGACAATAAAAACACGCATGGAGGGACAATAGCAGCTGACGGACATGCAGCGCCAGATAGCGGGTCGGATCCGAGAGGCTCCCCGTATTTCCTCTGGGACGCTCAAGCGCAGGGCAGTTCGGCAGAGCGGACCGAAAACGGGCAAATTTATAAAGATCTAATATAATATTTCTAGGGGCCTGCAATCAGCGCCGTCGCCTTTGCGCGAACTTCCGCCAATTCTTCGAGCGAAACCTGACCCTTACGCTTCGCCTTTCGAGCTTTCCAATCAAGGCTCCTGACCTGATCGGCCAGAACTACGCTCTCGACATCTCCGGCGATCGCGACCTCGAACGGGTAGCCCTTGATCTTGGTCGTCATCGGACAGCACACCATCAGGCCGAACCGGTTGTATCTCGCCGGGCTCAGGACAAGGGCCGGGCGATGGCCAGTCTGTTCATGGCCGGCCTGGGGGGTAAAATGCAGCCAGAGAATGTCTCCCGCCTCAGGGACATAAGCCACCGTCAGAGGGCTTCGTTGCCGACCGGATCGCCAAAATCGACTTCGCCATGGACGTTCTCCGCTGTGATCCCGTCCAGCAGCTTGTCCAGGTCAACAACGGTCTCACGAATTGGATCGATGACGATCCGGCCCTCTTCCTCACGAACGTCGACGGTTGCATCGAGATCGAGGCGGGCTGCCTGCATGATGGCGGACGGGATCCGTACAGAGGCACTGTTACCTGTAACGAACCGCAATTATCCGGGCTTCGGACTGTAAACATCGGTCTTTTTGGACCACATTGTTTGCGACTATCGGACCCGTCGCGACCGGATTATCTGCGAACATAACCACATTGTCTGAGAACGGGCTGCAAACATCGGGCTCGAACCACACTACGTGAGAATGGCTTGAAGTACAGTTCTGCGAGACTGCGCGGCGCGTCGCAACGTCGTCAAGCGCCAGACAAGCCCGCGACCATTTTCGTTGATCTCGCACGGCCCTGAAAGGTGAAGGCGGGCGTGGGATCAAGGCGTAGTGGCCCGGGACGTCGCGCCAGTCGCGGGCCGCCGAGCGGACACTGCAGGCGGTGAGACGCGTGCCGCCCGCAAGGTTAATGTCGTCTTAAGATCGACGAGGCAACTTGCCCCCGAGTTTCCGACCGGTGCCTGCGCCGGACAACGAAGGGGTATGATATGGCGACGATCCACGGCAGTGACGGTGTCATCAAGGTGGGCTCGGGCTTCGCGGCCCTGGGTCAGATCCAGAACTGGTCGCTCGACGTAAAGGCGGACGTGCTGGAAGGCTACAGCATGGGTGAGGCCTGGAAGAGCTCGAAGAGCGGTGTGCGCTCGTGGTCGGGGTCCGTCGAGTGCTACTTCGACGCGGCCGATGCCGGCCAGGGCGAGATCACCGCGGGGGACACGGTATCGGTGAACTTCTACCCTGCCGGCGAAGGCGCCGGGAGCAAATACTATTCCGGCACGGTCGTGGTGACGGGGGCGCCGGTTTCGGCAGAGAAGGACGGCTTCGTCCTGCAGAGCTTCATGTTCAAAGGATCGGGCGAGCTGTCCACCGGTGCGCTTTCGTAAGCGGCGGCCGCACCACAACAGAACCGGACAAGAAGGATTGCCGATGAGTACCGACGCCCGCATGCTCGATATCGCCCGGCAGCATTTTGACCTGATGCGAGGCCGCAGCATTGAGGTTCCAGAATGGCAGGTCGATGGCAAGCCCGTCACCGTGCATTTCGACCCAATGACGCTGCACCAGCGCCACCAGCTCCAGCAACGCGCCCGGGGCAACGAGGCGCGGGGTGTGGCTCTCGCCGTCATCATGTTCGCCAAGGACGCCAACGGCGCGCGGATGTTCGAGGACGACGCCGAGACTCTGGCGGCGCTCGAGACGCAGGTCGATCCGGCGGTCCTGTCCCGTATCGCGACGGAGATGACCCGCTCGACGCCGAGGGCCGACCTGGGAAACTGATGAGCGCAGGTGGCGAGGCGGCGTTTCTCTACAGGCTCGCGAGCCACCTGCGGAAAAGCGTGGCAGAGATCTACGATCTCTCCGAGGAAGAAACGATGGGTTGGGCAGTTTATCTGTCTGCCGCATAATCAACCAGTACTTTGCTGCTTCCAAAAGGATTGCCCATGAAAAAGCGTAGCTTTAGGAAGCAAGCTGCTCTCGATGTAGGTCTACTACTTGCAATCTGGGTCGGGTTGCTTGCCCTGTTCTACCTAGTTCCGGACTCTGAGTACCCAAGAAAATTCAGAATCCCAAATATAATTTTGTTAGTGAGTATTCCTTTGGTTATGCCGCTCCAGGTATTTTATCTATATCGAAAGAAGAAGAACAATGAGTGATAGGAATGGCCAAGAAATCATCGAATGGTATTCGATGGCGCAAGGGGCCTTCCACGATGCAATGGCGCATATCACTGGCGTCAAGAGCCTGGCGTGGATCGGCTTAAGTAAGACCACCGGTCTCAACGTCGCCGCCAAATGGCTGGATGATCTTGAACTATCTAATGAGGATATTCGATCAATAGTTGGCACTAGCGTTGGCGGTGTTCTTGGCGGAATTGGTACCACAGCCGCGCTGACGGCAACGGGACTAGCTTCTGGTCCAGCCGCCCCGTTTGTTATAGCCGCCGGAGGTTTCTTCGGCGGTTTCGGGGGAGATGTTTTCGGAAGAAGATCTGACGAGTTATTCAGTTTCGGAAAGACAGGGATTCTTAACCTCTTCGACGCCGACCACACGAAGAATATGGTGCCAATCGGGCGGGTTTCTTCTGCACGTCTGCCCGGACAGTCCGGTCTCATCGAAGCCGGTCACGAGCTGCACGCGCTCGATGTGATTGCGGAGCAGAATTCGTGGCAGCCCCGAGCGGCCGGAGGCTTGGCGTCTTCCAGCCCTCTGTCGGACGCTCTCGGCGGGATGCCGTTCATGAACCCCTCTACGCCACTCGGTTTCGGGAACGTCCGGGGGAGCACGGCGGCGCCATCGCTCGGCGAGCCTCTTTCTTTCCCGGGTGGAAGCCCTGGCTATCCGGCCAGCACTGCGCAGCGAATGAAGACGCTGCAGTAGACCGGCGCGCCACCGCGACCTGACCAGTATCCATCCGACCCGGCGGCCGAGAGGCCCGCCCTGAAGCCTAGGAGGTTCCGATGGCCTTTCTCGACGTGTCCTTTCCGCAGAGCGTGGCGGCGTCCGTGAGCCGCGGGCTGGTGCGGAAGGTGAACATCCTGACCCTCGCCAACGGCGAGGAGCGGCGCAGCGCCCGGTGGCGCAACTCGCTCCGGGTCTACAACGCCGGCAGCGGCATCCGCGACCTCGACGATCTCGACGCGGTGGTGCAGCTCTTCGAAGAGGTGGAAGGCACGCTGCACTCCTTCCGCTTCCGCGACTGGGCCGACTTCCAGTCCGGCGCGACCCGCCAGCCGCCCACCCCGTTCGACCAGACGATCGGAGTCGGCGACGGGTCGACCAAGACGTTTCAGCTGACGAAGAGCTATGGTCGGACCGCCCCGTATACCCGCGCGATCACCAAGCCCCTGGCCGAGAGCGTGCGCATCGCCGTGGACGGGATCGAGAGGGGCGATTGGTCGCTCGACGCGACGAGCGGCGAAGTGACGTTCGTCGGCACGCCGAGCGAGGGTATGGCCGTCACGGCCGGGTTTCTCTTCGACGTGCCGGTCCGCTTTGCCAGCGACCAACTCGACGTCGATCTATCCTTCTTCTCGGAGGCCGAGCATCGGGGCCTGGCCCGCGCGCCGGAGATCCAGCTCAAGGAGGTGCGGGAATGACGCTGCGGACCTGCCAGTGCTAGAAGATCGAACGGCGCGACGGCCGCGTCTTCGGCTTCACCGACCATGATGAGGATCTGCTCGTGGCCGGGGATACCTACCGGGCGGCGGATGCGCTGACGCCCAGCGAGGCGCAGTCGGCCGTGGGCTTCGACGTGGACGAGATGGAGGTGCAGGGCGGGTTCTCCGCGGAGAGCCTCACCGAGGCGGCGCTCGAGAACGGCGAGTTCGACGGCGCCGAGGTCCGGGTCTACCGGGTCGACTGGGCGGACCCCGCCTCCCGCGCCGTGCCGGAGCTGCAGGCGCGCTTCCGGATCGGCAAGACCACCCGCGCGCGCCAGGGCTTCGTCTGCGAGATGCAGGCCCGCATCGCGGAGCTGTCGCATGGGCACGGACGCCAGTTCGTCCCGCACTGCGACGCCGAGCTCGGAGACGCACGCTGCGGCGTGGACCCTGCCGGCCAGGACCGGCAGGGGTGTCGCCTTACGCAGACGGTGACGGTCGTGGAGCGCCTCGGCGAAAGCCGCGTCCGGGTGTCCGGGCTGGAAGACCCGTCGGAGCGCGGCTTCATCGGCGGGCTGATGACCTGGGACGGCGCGGACTACCAGGGGTACCGCGCCCAGATCCGCGGCCAGGCTGGGGACGTCCTGTCGTTCTGGCAGACCCGGCCCCTGCCCGAATCCGGAACCGCCGCCACGATCACCGCCGGGTGCGACAAGACATACGGCACCTGCCAGGCGCGGTTCGGCAACGAGACCGCGTTCCGGGGCTTCCCGACCATGCCGTCGATGGTCTCCATGTCGCCGCTCTCGCCGCGACCGGCTTCGGTCAATTCGTCGGGCGGGAAGTAGCCATGTTCGTCGACCCCGTCGCCCTCTCGGCCGCCCGTGCCTGGCTGGGCACCCCCCATGTCCCGATGGCTGCAAAGCGGCAGATCGGCTGCGACTGCATCGGCCTTGTCCGCGGGGTCTTCGAGGAGATCGAGGATCGCCCCGCACCGGCGGTCCCGCCGCTCGCGCGGGACTGGTTCGGGGCCCGGGGCCGTCCGCTCGTCATGGCGCTGCGGATGCATCTGACCGAGGTCCCCGTCATCGAGGCCGGGCCCGGCACGGTCGTCGTTCTGCGGATCGGCGGGCGGCGCGAGGTCCATTGCGGAATCCTCGAGGAACACGGGCGCCTGATCCACGCGATGGAGGGGATTGGTGTCGTGCGTGTTCCGGCCGGCCAGTATCTCAAGACGGCGCGGTTCGCCGCCGCCTTCTCCTCTGCGAGAAAGGACTCCTCCCGATGACCATGTTGGCTTTCACGACCGTAGGGTCGGCCGCGATCTCGACCGGCTCGAGTCTGTTTGGGGGGTCGCTCGGGGCGAGCATACGCAATCCCAAGCTCGGGCTCTTTGGGGGGAGCCTCTTCAGCGGCGTCGCCGGGAACCTCTTCAATGCCATGACGGGCCCGACACATCGGCAGGACGGCCCCCGTCTCGACAATCTCGACATCAAGCTGCCGCAGGAGGGATCCCCGATCCCCGTCGTCGAGGGGGTCATGCGGGTCTCCGGCCGGCTGATCTGGTCCGGCGACATTCTCGAGACCAGCGAGACGGAACGGACAGGCGGCGGCAAGGGGAGCCCCAAGGTCGAGACGCGGACATTCAATTACGTCTGCACCTTCGCGGTGGCGATCGCCGATTGCCGCATGGGAGCGATTCGTCATCTCGGCCGGGTCTGGGCCGACGACAAGCTCATCGATCTCAAGAGCGGCGACTACACGTACCGCTTCCACGACGGCCGCGAGGACCAGGAGCCGGATCCGGCGATCGTCGCCCGCGAAGGAAGCGCCCCGGCCTATCGGGGCCTGTCGTACATCGTCTTCGAGAACTACAATCTCACCGACCACGGGAACCGTATCCCCCAGTTCGGCTTCGAGGTGTTCGGCCCTTCGGGCGAGATGGAGGAGCTGATCCGGGGTGTCGACATCATCCCCGGTTCGACGGAATGGGGCTACGCGCCGGAGATCGTCGAGGTCGAGGCGGGCTATCGCACCAAGTACGCGAACGCCGCGCGCCACGTCACGGCCTCGGACTGGACCACATCGATCGACCACCTCCAGGGCGTCCTGCCCCGATGCGAGACCGCCGCCCTTGTCGTCGCCTGGTTCGGCACCGACTTGCGCGCAGGGTCGTGCCGGATCGAGCCGCGGGTGGAGTCGAAGGATGCCGAGACCGACCGGCCCTGGTCGGCTGGTGGGCTCGATCGCCACGAGGCGAGGCTGGTCACGCAGGTCGATGGCGGACCGGCCTACGGGTCGAGCCCCGACGGCCAGTCGATCATCGACGCGATCCGGGACCTCAGGGACCGCGGCATCCGAACCGTGCTCTATCCCTTTGTGATGATGGACATCGAGACGGGCAACGATCTGCCCGATCCCGACGATGCGGGCACAGCCGGCCAGCCGGCCTATCCCTGGCGCGGGCGCATCCGTCTGGCCAATGGCGGTGATGCGGCTCAGGGCCAGATCGCCACCCTCCTCGGGACGGCCGGTCCGGGCGATTTCTCGAGCATTTCGGGCGTTCCGCCGGTCTATTCCGGGCCGGACGAGTGGAGCTACCGGCGGTTCATCCTCCACCTGGCCGCGCTGGCGCGGGCCGCGGGCGGGGTGGATGCCTTCGTCATCGGCTCGGAGATGGTGGGTCTCACGACCGCGACCGATACGCCCGGAGAGTATCCCTTTGTCGACGGCCTCGTGTCCCTGGCGACCGATGTCCGGACCATGCTGCCGGACGCGAAGCTGTCCTAAGCGGCCGACTGGAGCGAGTACCACTCGCACCGGTCCGGGTCGGATGTCTACTTCCACCTCGATCCGCTCTGGGGCAGCTCCGACATCGACTTCGTCGCGATCGACAATTACCTGCCGATCGCGGATTGGCGTGCCGGGACCGACCATCTCGACCACGATCCCGGGAAGGGTTGGGGCAGCATCTACGATCTTGCCTATCTCAAGGCGAATATCGAGGGCGGCGAGTACTACGACTGGTATTATGCCTCCGAGGCGGACCGGGACGCCCAGTCCCGCACCCCGATCCAGGACGGCGCCCATGGCGAGGACTGGATCTTCCGCCAGAAGGCGATCCGCGACTGGCACGGCAATCCCCACCGCAATCGCCCCGGCGGCGTGCGGGAGGCGCAGGCCACCCCTTGGGTGCCCGGCTCGAAGCCCGTCTGGTTCACCGAGATCGGCTGCGGCGCGGTCGACCTGGGCGCCAACCAGCCCAACAAGTTCCTCGACCCGAAGTCGAGCGAGAGCACGCTGCCCCATTACAGTCGCGGCATCCGCGACGACTTCATGGCCCGCCAGTATATCCGCGCGACCATCGAATGGTGGCGCGACAACGGCGCCGGGGTGGTCGATCCCGCCGACATCCTGGTCTGGGCCTGGGACGCCCGGCCCTGGCCCGAGTTCCCCGCCCATGGCGAGACCTGGTCGGACGCGGACAACTGGACCACGGGCCACTGGCTGAACGGCCGCGCCGGCGCCGCGCCGGTCGCGGAGATGACGGAGCGCTGGATGCGAACCGTCTACGGCTTCGGCGCGGACGACTTCGACGCGTCCCGGGCCCACGGCCAGGTCGACGGGCTCATGGCCTCGGGCGGCGACAGCCTGAGCGAGGTCCTGCGTCCCGTGGGGGCGCTGACGGGGCTGAACGTCTTCGAGCGCGAGGGAAAGATCCGGTTCCAGAGCGAGGCGACCCTGCCCCGGGGCAGGACGATCGTGCCGGAGTCCCTCGTCCAGGCCGAGGACAGGCCGAGCCATACCATCACGCGCCCCGCCCTCCACGAGACCCCGCGATCGGCCCTGATCGATTATATCGACGTGGAGCGGGATTACGAGATCGGCACGGTCCGGGCGGCGCGCCTCGACAATCCCGGCAGCGCGGAGCTGCATTCCCAATTCGCCATCGCGTCCAGCCGGGACCGGATGTACGGCCAGGTCGAAGCGTTGCTATCCCGCGCGGCCCAGTCGGTCGAGGAGCTGCACTTCTCGGTCGCCGGGGACGATCCGATCGCGCCGGGCGAGATCATCGATTTTCCGGCGGCCGGTGGCGGCGCGAAGACGTACCGGGTGGACGAGGTCACGCGGGGCAGCGCTTATCGCGTACGCGCGACGCAGCTGACCGAGGCCGAGCCGGCCGAAGTTCGCCCGGGCCGTCGCCGCACGTCCCGTCCGGAGCTGCCGAGCCGCCGCGTCGCGCCGATCTTCCTCGACCTGCCGCTGCTGCCCGCGATCGACATGGCCGACACGAGCGGGTTCATCGCGCCCCACGCGGCGCCCTGGCCGGGCGGCGCCGATCTCTACCGCTCCCTCGACCCGGAGACGGGCTTCGCGTTCGTTCAGAGGATCATCGCTCCGGGTTCCACGGGCCGGACCGCGACACCCCTCGCACCGGCACAGACCTGGCTATGGACGGAGACGGGCCTGGATATCGTGATGCGGCGCGGGCAACCTGTCCGCCGCAGCGAGCGGGATGTTCTGGCGGGCCGGAACGCCCTTGCCGTCGAACATGCGAGCGGGACGTGGGAGATCCTGCAGTTCCAGGAGGCGGAACTCGTCGACACGGACACCTACCGGATCCGGCGCCTGATCCGCGGCCAGCTCGGCACCGAGGTCGCTATTCCGGACGCCGCCACGCCAGCGGGGGCCCGGGTGGTCCTCCTCGACGACGGCCTAGCCGAGATCCGGCTCGCCGGGAAAGACCTCGACACGCCCTTCTACTGGAAGATCGTCCCGGCCGGCGCCGATCCGACCGATCCGCTGCATGCCGTGCACCGGCATACGTTCCGTGGCCTCGGGCGGCGCCCCTACGCGCCCGCGCATCTGCAGGCGCGTGTCACAGGCCAGACCCTGGCGCTCGACTGGATCCGGCGCACGCGGATCGAGGGCGATATCTGGCCCGCCCACGGGGACGTTCCCCTGGGCGAAGCGTTCGAGCGCTACCGCGTCACCCTTCGCGCGGACGGCCAGACCCTCGCGGACGTGGAGACGGAGACTCCGCGGATCGAGATGCCGCTCCCCGCGGTCCAGGGGCAACTGGAGATCGCCGTCAGCCAGATCTCCGAATGCTACGGCCCCGGTGCCGCCGCCCAGGCGGTGCTGACCCTCTGAGACGCCCGCCACTCTCGAAAGGATTGTCCCATGCCGACGCAGACCCTCGCTTTGCCGCTCCTCGCCGCCGACCAGGCCCAGAAGCACATCACCGTCAACGCGGCCCTCACCGCGCTCGATTGTCTCGTGCAGCTTTCGGTCGCCTCACGCGCCCTGTCCGCCCCGCCCGCCGATCCTGCGGCGGGAGAGGCCCATATCGTGGCAAGCCCCGCGACCGGCGACTGGACCGGGGCCGAGAACAGCATTGCCATTCATGATGGCGACGGCTGGACATTCCATGCGCCGAAGGCCGGCTGGCTGGCCTACGTGGCCGACGAGGACGCCTATTACCGATATGCCGGGCAGTGGGATGCCGTCGCTTTCGTCGGGGGCGGCCAGCCCGCCTGATCCCCGTCCGGGGACGAAAGGCGGACAGCCCGGTCGTCGAGCCTCGCCTGCTTTGCCTGGCAAACCCTCGTTTCCCGGATGCGCGCGGCCCAGCGGACTGCCGTGTAGATCGCTTCGCTATCTGTCCGGGTTTTGTCGGCGTTATTTGTCAGTCTCCTGGTCCGATCACGAGGCGATCGC
>CANKVU010000029.1 GCA_947487205.1 uncultured Paracoccaceae bacterium
CGTCACGAAGGCCGTGGATTAGGTGTGCATGGGGAAAGGGGAAGTTCGGTCAGAAACCGCTTTGTGCAACAAGGCCCCGTGGACGGTTAGCCGGTAGCGGATCGTAATTGTTTTTGTGCGCTCCTTTCGAACGTGATTGGGGATTTGTAGCCGAGCGCCGAGTGGCGACGCGACGGGTTATACCAGCCCTCGATGAACTCGAAGATGGCCATGCGAGCCTCCGCCTTGGTACGGAACTTTCGCCGATCGAACAGCTCGCACTCGAGCGTGGCAAAGAAGCTCTCGCACATCGCGTTGTCGTACGCGTCGCCCACCGAGCCCATTGATGGACGAACGCCTGCCTCTTTGCATCGCAGGCCGAAGGCCAGAGACGTGTATTGGGACCCCTGATCGCTATGGTGAATGACGCGGTCGGGACGCCGCTGGCCGATCGCCATGTTCATCGCGTCGATGACAAGCTGCGCCTTGAGATCATGCCCCATTGCCCAGCCGACGATCCGTCGCGAGAAGGCATCGAGCACGACGGACAGGTAGATGAAGCCCGCCCAAGTCGGGACGTATGTAATGTCCGCCACCCAGAGTTGGTTCGGCTCGTCGGCCCGGAAGTTGCGGTCGACCAGGTCGTTGACTGGGCGAACCCGGGCGTCGCGGAACGCCGTACGTGTCCCTTTGCGGCGACTGACGCCGGTCAAAGCAGCCGCCTTCATCAGCCTCGCGACCCGCTTTCGGCCCACGCTGACTCCCTCATCGGCCAGTTCAGCGTGGATCCTCGGCGCGCCATAGGTCTGCTTGGACACAGTGTGGATCTCGGCAATCCGTACGCTCAGCGCCGCATCGGCGACAGACCGCGTGGACGGCGCGCGGCGCTGCCAGGCATAGAAGCCGCTACGCGACACCCCCAGGACCTTCGCCATCAGTTGCACGGGATACACGGCCTGGTTCACGGTCATGAGTTTGAAGACCTCGACGAGCCGAGCTCGTCCCGAGCAAACCAGGCCGCAGCCTTTGAGAGAATGTCGCGCTCCATCCGAAGCTGACGGTTCTCTTTGCGTAGGCGCGCCAGCTCTTCGCGTTCCAGACTGGTGGGGCCGTCGTCCATGACCCCGGCATCAATACCGGCTTGTCTGATCCAGCCGGCGATCGTCGCCGCGCACGGTTCGAACTCCCGCGCCAAGCTCTCGACGCTGCGCCCGGACCTCGCCAACGCGATGATCTGGTCCCTGAAGTCCGCAGGGTACGGGGTCCTCGTTCTCGGCATGTGGACACCTTCCTATGAAAGCCGATTTGTGTCCACGGAACCGGGGGAACTCCACTGGTCCTACGACTTCGTCGAGAGCCGGACGCATGACGGGAGGAAGTTCCGTATGCTGAACGTTATCGACGAGTTCACCAGGGAATGCCTGGCGATCAGGGTCGATCGGAAGCTCAACTCCACCGCCGTGATCGATGTCCTGACCGATCTCTTCATCTTGCGCGGCGTTCCCGGGCATGTTCGCTCGGATAACGGCCCGGAGTTCATCGCCAAGGCGGTTCGGGACTGGATCGACGCGGTGGGAGCGAAGACGGCATTCATCGAACCGGGGAGCCCTTGGGAGAACGGCTACTGCGAGAGCTTCAACTCGAAGCTCCGCGACGAGCTGCTGAACGGCGAGATCTTCTACTCGCTGGCCGAGGCGCGCGTCGTGATCGAGGCGTGGCGGGTCCATTACAATACCGCGCGGCCCCATTCGTCCCGGGGCTATCGGCCGCCCGCACCGCAGGTCGTCCAATGGCCGTCATGTAGCGGTGGATCCCAACCACCCCAGGCGACAACATTGCCGCCGAGACCCGTCATGCACTAAGACTGAAACTGGACCACCCGATAGGGGCAGGCCAGGAGCCGTCCACAAATGACAATCCCGTTGAGATACGTCGGGTCGAACCGAGATCCAGCGGACTAGGCGTCGAGGGTCGAACCGCTGCCCGCAGGCGGCGCATTGGACTCTTTTCGCTATCGGTTCATTCACGACAGCTTCTTCCGAAGTCTCAGCATCTCAAGATCACCGACAAGACAGCGGGTGGGAAGCTGCGGCGGTACGCAATTTCAAACGCCACAACGTCGCCGCTTGCCAAACGAAGCAGGCAGAAGTGCTATTCCACTAACCCAAGAATTCTGCCAGCCAAACACGCGCTTCATTCGCGCGTCGATACCAGGAGTGGCATTCGTTCGAC
The DNA here is from genome assembly GCA_947487205.1 of uncultured Paracoccaceae bacterium. Taxonomy (GTDB): domain Bacteria; phylum Pseudomonadota; class Alphaproteobacteria; order Rhodobacterales; family Rhodobacteraceae; genus Palleronia. Next base: position 2,212 of record CANKVU010000029.1, read on the forward strand.
CCGCCAGAAGGGTGGCTCCTTCAACGAAGTTACGACCGGTCAAGGTGATACAAGCGACTATAGAAAGCGACTCGCGTTTCGGAAAATGGGAGATCTTTCGAGGGCCGGCGGACCGCCAGCGGCGAGATGGTATCACTGAGCTGATTAGCAATGGCCATTGTCATCTGACGGTCGCTGTTTTTCGTAGTCCGATCCCCAACGTCTCTATCGCCCACCCGGTCAGGTTGGACAGCAGTGTCCCGGTTGCCAAATCAAAGCCTTGCACGAGTGCAGTAGTCTTGAGAGATGGAACCTCGGCGCGGGCCGTGAATATCCGGGTAGCAACCACCTGTGCGTCTTCCTCCCGCACCAGCCGCGCGATCAGCCTAAGGTTAATTCGTGCCGCGTCTGGGCCGGTCTGCTCCGCCTGGAAGTCAGTGAGTTCGCTCACCAATGCCACATCGCCGCCTTGGCCGATGGGGCGCCGGCCTACATACCGCAATCCTTGCGTGTTCTCGAGGCTGCGCAGGATCAAGGTCTGCAGCATTGCCGGTGTCGGATCGGGCCAGCGTACATCGGGCAGATACTGGGCGTTCAGCGGGCTGGGACGGATCATGATCCGGTCGGTATCGAGCGCGCCGCCGGTACTGGGCAGTTCCACGATCAAATCGCGTGGCGCTCGACCGCGCGTGGCGATCTGGCTTGCCGAGGCGCGCAATTCGACGATCTCGAGCGGCCTCCCTGCACTATCCAGAGCCGAGATTGCCGAACAGCTGGTCAGGATCACTGTGCAGAACATAGCAAGGACGTAGGAAGAGAAGGCGCGAGGCATCGAAATGGTCCTATCTTCGGAAATCTGGGGTGCGCTCGTTGAGGAAGAACCTCGCCGGGTCGCGCTGGATCTGGCCCGTCAGGTTATCGAGATGTTCGATCAGGGTCTGGGTCTCGCGGGCCAGCTGCGAAAAACTGCTGACCGCGCCACTGGAGGCGGAAACGACCGGGCCGAACTCTGCAAAGGCCCCTTCGGCCGTGGTGGCGGCACGACGCAGATCGGCGGTGATTGCCGGCAGGTCCTCTGACACCTGACCGATTGCCTCGTTCAGCGCGCCGAGCGTCGACCGCAGATCGGCAGTGATCGCCGACACGTCGTCATTGATGACCCGATCCGCCCCGTCGAAGGCACGCTCGGCAGCGGCAAGCGCGGCATCACCGGTCACAAGTGCCGAGTCGATCGCGGCCAGTGTCGCATTGGCGCGGATGAAGGCCGCGTTGGCATTATCGAGCGCATTCTCGGCCTTCTCCCCCATGTTGTCGACCCGGCCCGACGCAGAGGAAAGGTCGGTGCCGATGGTTTCGATCACTTCGCGCGCCGCCGTCGTGGCTGCGCGCACATCGGCCACGATCACGGGTAGGTCGGTTTCGGCCGCATCGGTCACGAGGCGGACCGCCTCTGTCGTATCGGCCACGGCGGCACGGACCTCGGTGATCAGCGCGGCACCGTCCCCTTCCATCAGCGCATCGAAATCGTCCGCCGCCTGTTCGACAGCCGCCAGCGAGCTGTCGATGCGGGCAATAGATGTATTGGCAGAAACGAACAGTGCTTCGGCCTGCGTCAGCCGGGCGGTGGCGAGGGTGGCCGTCTCCGTGAACGCTCCCAGCATGGTCGAGGCGTCCGAGGACAGCCCATCGATCCGGGAGCGGGCCTGTGCCACCGAACGCTGAACCTCGCCGGTGGCGCCGGCGAGGTCCTGCGCGATGTAGCGTTCCGCTTCGACCGCCACCGCCTGCACATCGCCGAGCGTCGTGACGCCGGCCGACAGGACCATTCGAGCTTCCTGCGCAAGTTCCCCAATGTCTATAAGCGTATTGTCGGCCGTGGTCAGCATAGTGCCCGCCGAGCCGGTGAGGCCTTCGAGCGTCTCGTTGAACGTGTCGATCTGGGTCGCGAACCGCGACACCGAACCGGCGACATCAGAGAAATCGGCAAGAGCCTCCGAGAAATCGCCCGAGGCGTTTTCGACATTGCCGAGGATGCGTTCGATCCGGTCGCGGTTCTCGCCGCTCAGCAGGGCGCTGATCTCCTGAACGATGATCAAGGCTTCTGCCAGAAGTTCGGGGCCATCTTCCGACAGGCTTTGCACCATCGACCGGCCAGCCTCGATCTCGGGGATCTCTTCCGGTGATGCGGCTTCCAACAGGGGCGCTGAAGGGGTGCCCGGGCTGATCCCCACGAACGATACCCCGGTGACGCCCTGCGCCTCGATCGTTGCGACGGAATTGGTTCGCACCGGTGTCTCTGCATCCACCTCGACCCGCACAACGATCGTGCCATCCCCGTCGGGCGAGAATCCGACAGAGACGACCTGTCCCACGGGCAGGCCGGCGAAGCGCACATCCGAGGCGTTGCTAAGCCCCGAAACCGAGCTGAAGGCGACGTCATAGTAGGCGAACTGGCGATCCAGTTCGACCCGGGCGAACCAAAGAAAGAACACAAGCAGACCGAGGAAACCGGCCAGCGTAAAGACTCCGATCAGAACATAGTTTGCCTTGGTTTCCATCTCTTCTGCCCCGCCTTACTCTGCCGCCGCGTCCAGTGCCGCCCGGGCCCGGGGCCCGTGAAAGTACTCGTGCACCCACGGGTGATCGACCTTCAGCATTTGTTTCATCGTGCCGGTGACCAGCACCTTCCGCTCGGCGAGAACTGCGATCCTGTCGCAGACTGCGTGCAGCGTATCGAGATCGTGCGTGACCAGAAAAACGGTCAGTCCCATGGCCCGGCTCAGTTTTACGATCAGCTCGTCGAAGGCCGAGGCCCCGATCGGATCGAGCCCGGCGGTCGGCTCGTCCAGGAACACGATCTCGGGGTCGAGCGCCAGGGCACGGGCCAGTCCCGCCCGCTTGCGCATGCCCCCGGACAATTCGGCTGGGTACTTGTCGCCGGCGTTCCATGGCAGCCCGGCCATCGAGATCCGAAGATCGGCCAACGCGACCCGGATCTCCGGGTCGAGCCCGACCACCGCGCGCATCGGCACTTCAACGTTCTCGCGCACGGTCAGTGACGAGAACAGCGCCCCGTCTTGGAACATCACGCCCCAGCGCGCCTCGAGGGCGGTCCGCGTCTCTTCGTCCGCGCTTAGCACATCGACGCCCATCACCTCGACACTGCCGGATGTAGGCTTCTGCAATCCCGCGATGGTGCGCAGCAGGACCGACTTCCCGGTGCCGGAGCCGCCGACCACGCCAAGGATCTCGCCCCGACGCACGTCGAGGTCGAGGTTCTCGTGCACCACGTGGCTGCCGAACTGATTGCGGAGCCCCCGCACTGAGATGACGATCTCGTCCGTATTTCGATCTCCGCCCGCCATGCTCAGATTCCGACCTGCGCGAAGAAGATGGAGAACATGGCATCCGCCACGATCACCGCGAAGATCGCGGTGACGACGGCGTTCGATGTCATCCGACCCAAGGATTCCGCGTTGCTTTCAACCTGCATCCCCGCATGGCACCCGACAATCCCGATGATCAGGGCGAAGACCGGAGCCTTGGCCGTTCCGACCATGAGGTGCCCGATATCGGTCCCCTCCACCAATCTGGTATAGAACATGGCGGGCGAGATACCGAGCTCGATCCAGGCCATGAGGGCGCCGCCGAAAAGGCCCATCAGGTTGGCGATCAGCCCCAGAATCGGCAACATCAGCAGCAGCGCGAGAATCCGCGGCACGAACAGCACCATTGCCGGATCCAACCCGAGGGTGCGCATCGCGTCAATTTCTTCGCGCATCTTCATCGACCCTATGGCCGCCGTGAAGGCCGAGGCAGTCCGCCCCGCGACGATGATCGCCGTCAGCAGGATGCCAAGCTCGCGCAATACTGAAACCGCAATCAGATCGACCACGAAGACTTCGGCTCCGAACTGGCGCAATTGGGCGGAGCCTTGAAACGCCAGTACGACCCCGATCAGGAAGGCCATCAATGACACGATCGGCACCGCCTTGAACCCGACCTCGTGGCAATGATGAACCAGAGCGGTCAGGCGAAACTCGCCCGGATGGCGGATCGAGCGGCCCAGCCGGGCGAGGAAGATTCCCAGGTAGCCGGTCAATGCCATGCCGAACCGCGCGCCTGAAGCAACCGCACGGCCCAGACCATCCAGCCGTGCGCCGATCCCAGTCCGCGGCTTCGGGCGCGTCGCGGGTACGGGCATCGCATCTTCAACTGCGCCAAGCAGGCTGTCTGTCGTGTCGTTGGCGCCGGTGATCGTCAGGATGTGTCCTGCGGCGGCAAATCGTTGCCGCGCACGGGCCACGACCCAAGCCCCGGCAGTGTCGAAGCGGCCAGAGCCAGACAGGTCGAGCCGCGCATCCCGGTTCGTCGGCAACTCCGTCAATGCGCGATGTAGGGCCGAGGCTTGCGGCAAGGTCAGATCGCCCGTCAGCATTACCGTCAGGTCGCCTTCCTCATCATTCAGGATCATGAGGTGCTCCCGCTCGTCGGTCATGTCGGGGAGGTCCTTGGAAGCGGATTGCATGGGGCGGAATGCGTCTTTTTGGCGATGCTCACCGGGTGTCTCGGAAGTCAAAGGCGATCGGGCTCGCGCCGCGAAACAAGTGCAGAGAGTCAGCAACGGTCTTGATGGAGGATAGCGGTTTGGCCAGAGCTGACAAACCGATGCACTTGTCGCGCTGGTTCGTCATGTCCGCCGAATTCCTTCTCTACATTTGCCGGTGCATGGGTTTCGCGACTTTGTAGTTGCACTTTTGGCGTTGATACCCAGGCTGCGGGTTCTATCGTCGCTTTGGCGGCCGCGGGAGCGGCAGATGCCAGCGGAAATAGCCTCGGCGTCGGCGCCATCACGTGAAAAGCTTGCGCAGAAGTCGAACGCGTCGGTGGCGAGGCGTGGCAATCCTATCGGCACCGTGCGGGCCATCGCCGTAATTGCCCGCATGATCCTGTAATCGATGAGTAGCTAGAGCGGTGCAATGAGGATATCGAAATCCGAATGGTGCAGCAGATCGCTTACCGTGCTGCCTAGGATCATGGAAGACAACCAGGAGCGGCCATGCGCCCCCAGGCAGATCAGATCAGATCCGACCTCTGATGCGACCTGGGAAAGAACGTTGACGGCGCCACCCGCGCGCAGCATGACATCGCGCCCGTCAAGTTTCAGCCCCTGATCGTTTTTCCACGCTTCGATCTCTTGGCGGATGAAACTTTCGGTTTTTTCCCTGTCCAGCGCAGCAAGCCCCCTTTTCTCACCAGCCCGCAGAGACGGATTGGTGGTGCGAAGATGATAAGCATGGAGCAGCGTCACTTTCTCTCGTCCAACCAGATCGACCGCCAGAGACACCGCGTTCGCTGAACATCTCGAAAAGTCGATGCCGACGACAGCACTGTCGTATGCGGCTTCGGGAACCCGCGCCACGATGAGGATGGGCAACGTCGTCAGGCGCGCCATACGTTCGATTGTGGTGCCGGTGAAGAACTCGGCTGTTCCTCGATCCCGATGATGCCCTGCCACGATCAGGTCCACCTCAAGTTCCGAAGCAGTAACGCATATATCGGCGCTTGGATCTCCGAAAACCACCGATACGTCAGCTTCGATCGGCCCGAATTCCTCAATGGTGGAGAGCTGCGCTTTGATGGAATTCTCGGCGCACTCCCTTTGTATTCTGCCGATTTTCTGGGGCCACTCCCGGTCGACGACGTGAACGACATGCAATTTTGCCATGTGCGTGCGCGACATCCAAGCCGCACGCCGAATGGCGACAGCGGATCGATCCGAGAGATCGGTGGCCACGAGTATCTTTTTCATTACCTTTCTCCTATGGACAAACGTTCACGCCGCCTTGCGTTCAGCATTCCGAATAGTCTGGCAATTCGGCCCCGATATTTTCCGGTGCCGCTCTCCGAGCTCCGTCCATGCGTTCACCCGCACATTGCCCTGACTCAACGCGGATGCAAGCGACCAGCGAAAGAGTCATGAGTGCCGCGAAATTGGGGAATTTGGGCATGTTGAATCTCCCGGGTTGTTTTTGTATCGGTTCGAGCTGCTCTACATCGGCTTGAAGTTACGCCGGCATCTGGAATAAATCATGTTACGTTGTAAGCTATACATGGAGCCGCAAGCTCACCGATTGATCCCAACGCCGGTTTAGCGCTGGCAGGTCGACGCACCGAGACCAGTGTAGATGGGGCAGGACCGAAAATAGGCGGTGACCAAGAGGATGATGCCGAGGACTACGGATGCGATGACGATCCAGAGCGCGAACGACAGGACGTACTGGTTCCAGAGAGGTGCCAGTATAAGGACTGTGCCGAGGACGTATCTGATCACACGGTCGGCCATGCCAATGTTGAGGGTCATGAGCTTTCTCCTTATAACCAGCGTATCGTGATGGCCTTGGCACACAAGCGGGTCCAAACGGGAATGTTGCATTCTTTGTACCAGCACCGCGATGTGTTCACCCACTGGGAAGGTTTGGCACCTGGCAGCTCCGATCGCTCGCCGTCCTATCCTCAGGGTGTGATCGCGACCTTCAGCACGCCGTCGCGCTGGTGGGAGAAAAGCTCGTAGGCAGCCTCGATCTCGTCCAGTGCAAAGCGGTGGGTGACTAGAGGCTTCAGATCGACGCGGCCGGAGGCAACGACATTCATCAGCCGCGTCATCCGTTCCTTGCCGCCCGGACAGAGTGTGGTGACGATCCGGTGGTCGCCGAGCCCCGCCGCGAAGGCACCCAGCGGGATTCGCAGGTCCTCGGCATAGACGCCAAGCGAGGAAAGCGTGCCGCCCGGCCGCAGAACCCGGAGCGCTCCTTCGAAGGTCGCCTGCCGGCCGAGCGCCTCGATCGCCACGTCGACGCCACGTCCGTCGGTCAGGCGCAGGATTTCCTCGACCGGATCGGCCTTGGAGAAGTCGACGACGTGATCCGCGCCCATCCGCCGCGCCACCGCCTGGCGTTCGAGCACCGACTCCACGACGATGATCCGTGTCGCGCCCATCAAGCGAGCACCTGCCGTGGCACAGAGCCCGATTGGTCCCTGCGCGAACACGGCCACGCTGTCGCCTATCCGGACCGCGCCGCTCTCGGCACCGGAGAAGCCCGTCGACATGATGTCGGGGCACATCAGCACCTGCTCGTCGGTGAGCGCGTCGGGCACCGGGGCGAGGTTTGCCATCGCATCGGGCACCAGCAGGTACTCCGCCTGTGCCCCGTCGATCGTGTTGCCGAAGCGCCAGCCACCCATCGCCTTGAACCCGTGCCGCGTGCCGGCTCCGTCCTGGGAATGGCAGCCGCACAGGCAGGCCATGGAGTGCCCCGAAGGCGTGATCGCCCCGGCGATGACCCGCTGGCCCTCTTCGTATCCCGACACCGCTGATCCGAGCTTCTCGATGATGCCGACAGGCTCATGACCAATGGTGAGACCACGTTCGACCGGATACTCGCCCTCGAGGATGTGCACGTCGGTTCCACAGATCGTCGTCGTTGTGATTCGAACCAGCGCGTCGAGCGGCCCGACATCCGGCACCGGCTTATCGTCGAGCACGATGCGGCCCTTCTCGACAAAGATCGCAGCGCGCATCTTTCCGCCGCTGGGGCGTCGTCGGTCGCTGTTCTTCCGGGTTTCGGCAACCTGCTCCATGATCGTCCTCCGTGTAACTCGTTGGCAAATTCTAGATCAGGCCGAGGCCACGGCATTGACTGAGGTCAAATATCCGGATGTTTTTTGAGAGGACCGCGTCAGCGGTTTCACCTGGCGTTGAACGTAATCAGCACCTTTCGACGAGTTCGCATCGAGAAAAAGCCGAGGTTACCATCGATGATGCGGTCAGCGTTAAGGAGGCCACGGCCACATTGCAAGCTTCGTGTCGAACCTTCATCGGCGCAGCCGAGTTCTCCAGCCAGGCATAAATGGAATTGGGTCGCGATAGATTTCCGATGTATTCGGTTCATGCTCCAACAGGGCATCTTGGCGGTGATCTTGAGATCACGTAAGCAACAAGTATCTATGCACTTCAGATTAGGTTTCGGCTTGCCTGGATTGTTTTCAGGATCACGTCCGTCAAGCTGGTGTAATTTCCTAGGCGGCCTGATGTCATGATCAGGCCACCTTCGTCGTGATGCTGAGAATGGGGTCGATCTCCTCCTTGTCGATCTGGACGAAGGCCTCGACCATCATGTAGCGGCTCGGGGTCTGCCACTCGTCTTTCTGCGCGAACAGGACGGCACCGATGAGGCGCATGATCGAGGCCTCGTTCGGGAAGATCCCGACCACGTCGGCGCGGCGCTTGACCTCCTTGTTCAGGCGCTCGATCGGGTTCGTGTTGTGCAGCTTGGTGCGGTGCTGGCGGGGGAAGGCCATCTAGGCCAGCACATCATGCTCGCTGGTCTCCAGGAGGTCTGCGAGCTTCGGCCGGCGGGACCGGACCCGCTCCGCGACGTGGCGCCAGGTTTCGCCGGCGTTCTTTCGGTCGGGCTGATCGAAAGCCTGCCGGATCGCCGCGGCCACGACCGTGTGCTGGCCCTTCGAGACGTGGGCGAGCGTGTTGCGCATCCAGGGGACGCGGCACCGTTGCCACGACGGCTCGAAAACCCGCGTGATCGCGCCTTTCAGGCCGGTATGGGCGTCACTGATCATCAGCTTCACCCCGGTGAGGCCGCGGCCTTTCAGGGAGCGCAGGAACTCCATTCAGAAGGTTTCCGCTTCGGAGGGATCAACGCTCATCCCGATGATCTCGCGGCGACCTTCGGTGTTGGCGGCCACGGCGATTATGGCCGCGACGCTGACGATCCGGCCGCCTTGGCGTTGCTTGAGATAGGTCGCGTCGAGCCAGACATAAGACCAGTCGCCGGTGAGCGGCCGGTTCAGGAAATCGCCGACCCGCTCGTCGATATCCTTGCAGAGCTTGGAGACCGTGCTCTTCGAGATGTCCCTGAACCACCATATCCAGATTTCGCGAACTGGCGAACGTTCTGGCGAAGTAGTTCTGTGCGCTCTTGATGAAGCGCAATGACTCCCATTGCCTAGGGGGTCTATATTGCCCGAAGATAGGATGCACGGAGGTAGATTCATGGCCCTCAAGCTTGCCTGTCTTTCTTGTGGGCAGGGTAATCATGTTCCCGAGGGCAAGCTTTCCGCGAGGCCGAAATGCGGAAAATGCGGCGCCGACCTCGTTCCGGCCGAGCCGGTCGAGGTCTCGCTCGAAATCTTGCAGAAGGCCGCCCGGATGGATCAGCTCCTGCTGATCGTCGATTTCTGGGCCGCCTGGTGTGGTCCTTGCCGGACAATGGCACCCCAATACGCAGAAGCTGCGAAGACCTTGGCCGGCAGGGCCCGCTTTGCCGAACTCGACACTGAGGCCTGGCCACAGGCCGGAAGCCTCTATGCGATCAGGGGCATCCCTCTTCTTATCGCATTCCGGAACGGACACGAGGCGAAGCGGAAGGCCGGTGCGATGCCCGCAGCGGCGATCGTAGAGTGGGCCCTAAAGACAACACGCGGCTGATCGTTTGCGGCGGAGAGTAGTATTTGGAGAAATGGCATCGAGTAAAGATCCATACCAGATCCTCGGTATCGCCAAGGATGCGACGCAAGACCAGATCAAGAAGGCTTACCGCAAGCTTGCCAAATCCCTGCACCCCGATCTTCACCCCGGAGACAAGAACAAGCATGCCAAGTTCCTGGGGGTCTCTGCGGCCTATGAGCTTCTGAAGGACCCGGAACAGCGCAAACGTTTCGATGCCGGTGAAATCGACGCGAGCGGCCATCAGCACCCCGAGCAGCACTACTATCACCAGTATGCCACGCAAGACGCTGGAAGGCGTTACGATCCCCGAGCTCAAACGGGCTACGAGGATATGTCCGACCTCTTCTCCGATCTCTTCGTGCGTCGACAGGAAGGGGCGGGTGAACAGTTCCGAGAGCGCGCCCGCGGCCGCGACCTGCGTTAGCAGAGGTGGTCGCGGGAATTCGGACCAGCTGCTAAGCTGTAGCGGCTGAGGAAGAACAGAACCGAGATGACGAAACGGAAGCGCTATTCTGCGGAGTTCAAGGCGAAGGTGGCCTTGGAAGCGATCCGCGAGGAGCTGACGACGGCCGAGTTGGCCAAGAAGTACGGCATTCACCCGACGATGATCAGCGGCTGGAAGAGATCTGCGGTTGAGAACATGGCATCGGCGTTTGGCGGGTCTTCGTCCGCCGAGCCGACGATCTCCGAGAGGGAGGTCGAGAAGCTGCACGCCAAGATCGGGCAGCTTGTCGTGGAACGGGATTTTTGGCCGATGCCTCCAGTCTCATCCTCGGCACTGGAGGCAGAAAGCGGTGAAGCAGGATCATCCCGATCTCAGCGTTCGGCGCCAGTGCAGTCTGCTGTCGCTGGCCCGCTCCAGCCTGTATTACCACCCGCGCGGCGAAAGCGCCGAGAACCTGGCCTTCATGGAGATCATCGACAGGCAATTCCTGGAGACGCCCTGGTATGGCTCGCGGCAGATGGCCCGTCACATGCGGCGAGACGGGCATGAATGCGGACGCCATCGTGTGCGGCGGCTGATGAGGCTCATGCGGTTGGTGCCGATCTACCAGGAGCCGAAGACCAGCAAGAAGCATCCCGAACACAAGATTTATCCGTACCTGCTCAGGCACTTGAACATCACCCGACCCAATCAGGTCTGGTGTGCCGATATCAGTTACATTCCGATGCGGCGTGGATTTCTCTACCTGGTCGCCATCATGGATTGGCACAGCCGGAAAGTGCTGAGCTGGCGGCTGTCGAACAGCATGGACGCGGGGTTCTGTGTCGAGGCCTTGAAGGAGGCGCTGGATAAATTCGGCACGCCCGAGATCTTCAACTCCGATCAGGGTTCGCAGTTCACCAGCACCGATTTCACCGATGTGCTGCGCGACGCCAAGGTGAAGATCTCCATGGACGGGCGTGGCCGTTGGATCGACAACCGGATGATCGAAAGGCTGTGGCGGTCGCTCAAGTACGAATGCGTCTACCTGAACGCATTCGAGACCGGCTCGGAAGCCCGAAACGGGATCGGCGCGTGGCTAACTTATTACAACGAAAAGCGCCCGCACTCCTCGCACGGACTGCTGACGCCCGCCGAGGCCTATGATACCCAAAACCAATACCTGAAAGCCGCCGCCTGAAATGAAACCCATGCTACAGCTTGGCACGGCGGAAAACTGGTCGAAAATCCAGGACCACCTCTCCCTCGTCTGACCGACCATCCTCGGCGCAGAAACCGGAACCATCGGGCAGACGACTTGACAAAGTCGCGGCCAGATAACATACCGGCGGTCGGTTTGTAACTCTTGGAACGAAGTCACAATGAATGACAGTGCTCCGGCGAAGTCGAACGCCCCGCAGCGGCGTGGACGGTTATCGCCGGACAAGCGGAAATCGCAGATCCTCGATGCGGCGCAGGCGCTCTTCTTCGCCAAGGGGTGGGAAGCGGTGACGATCGCCGACGTGCTGGCGGAGGTCGGAATCTCCAAAGGCGGCTTCTACCACCACTTCATAGCCAAGGAGGATTTGCTGGACGGCGTGGTCAATCGCTTCACAACCCGGGCCCTGGATGCGGCGGACGCAGCGCGGGGCCAAACGGACGGTGACGCGCTTGCGCAATTCAACGAGTTTCTGGCCGAGTCCAATCGCTGGAAAATCGAGCAGGCCAAGCAGTTGCGGTTTTTCCTCGACGCCATGCTGCGCCCGGGCAACGAACTTCTGTCTTACCGGATCTCGAATACCGTGGCGGACGCCACCAGACCGGTCTTGCGGAAGATCCTCGTGGATGGCGTGGGGGAAGGCACCTTTGACATACCGGATGTGGACCTTGTCTCGGAGACGATCCTGAACCTGTCGCACGGGCGACGGGAGACGCTCGAAGCGGTCATACGAACCGCGGAAGCCGGCGATCTGGACGCCGCGACAGCCCTCCTGACCGAGCGGATGTCGGCAGAAGGCGTGCTGATCGACCGGCTGCTGGGCCTGGAACGCGGCAGTGTCGCCCTGTCCCAGTCCGAGGAATACCGCCTCATGCTACGCGCGATGACGCAGGGCTGAAGCACGCGCGGTCGGAGTCCGTGCCCGGCCGCCAAACCGACGAACCGAAAAGGAGCCACCATGCTGACCGTGAAAGAGATCAAGCCGAACGTCTACGAGCTGACGCTGAAGGGGGTGCTCGAAAAGCCGGACATCGAGACAATGGAGCGCGAGCTGACCCCGGCGCTGAAGGGCAAGGGTCCGATCGGCCTGATCGTCCGCGCCGAGGAATGGCGCGACCTGACCGCCGAAGCGATGGCCGAGGACATGAAGTTCGAGTTCGGGTTGCTGGCGCAATGGTCGAAGATCGCGAAGATGGCGCTGGTGACAGATCTGCAGGCCTTTGCCGCGATCGCCAGATGGATCGACCCGATCCTGCCGATGATCGATATCCGCTGCTTCGCCTCCGCCGACGCGGCCGAGGCCGAGGCCTTCGCCTCGGACCTTCCGCAGCACGTCGATGAGGGCGGCGGCAGGGGGGCCACGCTGCTCGCCGACGGGAGCGACGGTGTCGTCGCCTTCGAGGTGAACGGCCGCATCACCGCCGAGGATGTCGAGCGCGTGATGCAGCCGCTGCAGCCGATCCTGGAGGGCGACAGCAAGGTGAACCTGCTGGTGAAGTTCGTCTCCTGGGACGGGTTCGACCCATCGCTGATGACCGACACCTCGGTGATGGGCGCCAAGTTCGGCGCGATCGGCAGTGTCGGGCGCTACGCCGTGGTCGGCGCGCCGAGCTGGATGAAGGGCATGATGTCGGGCGTGGCGCCGATGATGCCGTTCGAGATGCGGTTCTTCGAGGCCGCGGGCGAATCGGACGCGCGCCGCTGGGTCGGCTGGACCTGATCGGTCCGGGCGCGGGGCAGCATGGATAGGAGCGACTCGATGAGCAAACGAGAGGAACGCCGACGGTCGAAGCGCGGCCGATCTGCGTCGAAACATACCGATGTCCTCGACGTCATCGACCGCTCGCTCCATGCCACTGTCGCGCGAACGACCGGTGGGCTGTCGCCCATAGGGCTAGGCCAGGTTTACTGGGACTGGGCCTCGCATCTCGCCGCCTCGCCGGGACGGCAGATGCAACTGGCCCAGAGCGCCTGGACGGGCGCGCTTTCCGTCCTGAACGGTCAAGTTTCTGGCAAGGCGCCCGCCGCTCTCGATCGGCGGTTCCGCGACGAGGCCTGGCAGACCTGGCCGTATAACCTGTTCTACAAGTCGTTCCTGGCGCAGCAGGCGTGGTGGGAAGACGCGACCACCGGCCCGCGAGGCGTAAGCGCACCGCATGAGCGGGTCGCCCGCTTCGTTGCGCGGCAGATCCTCGATACGATGGCGCCATCCAACTTCTTCCTTACCAATCCCGAGCTGCAGCGACAGACGTTTCGGGAGGGCGGCCAGAACCTGCGGCGCGGTGCCGGTCATGCCGTCGACGATTGGCAGCGGCGCCTCGCCGGGAAACCCCCTGCGGGAATGGAGGAGTTCGTCGTCGGCGAGACGCTTGCGGTGACGCAAGGTAAGGTCGTGTTCCGCAACCATCTGATCGAGCTCATCCAGTATGAACCAGCGGCGGAGACGGTGCGTCCCGAGCCGGTGCTGATCGTGCCGGCCTGGATCATGAAGTATTACATTCTCGATCTGAGGCCGGAGAACTCGTTGATCCGTCACATGACGGAACAGGGCTTCACCGTCTTCTGCATCTCGTGGCGCAATCCCGGCCCCGAGGACAGCGACCTCGGCATGGAGGACTATCTCGATCAGGGCGTGATGGCCGCGCTCGACGCGGTGAACGGCATCGTGCCAAAGACCCGCATCCACGCCACCGGCTATTGCCTCGGCGGGACGCTTCTGAGCATCGCCGCGGCAAAGATGGGGCGGGAGGGGGACGAGAGGCTCGCCTCGCTCAGCCTTCTGGCGGCACAGGTGGACTTCACCGAGGCGGGCGAGCTGACGCTCTTCACGGGTCCGAGCCAGCTTGCGCTGACCGAAGACATGATGTGGCGGCAGGGCGGACTCAAGGCCGAGCAGATGGCCGGCACGTTTCAGATGCTGCGGTCGAACGACCTGATCTGGAGCCGCATGTTGCGCGACTATCTCATGGGCGAGCGGGGCGTGCCGAACGACATGATGGCCTGGAACGCCGACGCGACGCGGATGCCCTACCGGATGCACTCCCAGTACCTTCGGCACCTGTTTCTGGACAACGACCTTGCGGAGGGGCGGTTCGATGTCGCGGGCAAGCCGGTCTCGGTCACCGACATCAGGCCGCCGATCTTCGCCGTGGGAACCGAGCGCGACCACGTGGCGCCCTGGAAATCAGCCTACAAGATCCAGCACCTGAGCGACACCGAAGTAACCTTCGTGCTGGCGAGCGGTGGACATAATGGGGGCATCGTTTCCGAACCCGGCCATCCGCGCCGGCACTACCGGATCAGGACGACGCCCGACCACGCGCCCTATCTCGCTCCCGACGCCTGGGCCGAGACGGCGGAGCGCCATGAAGGGTCGTGGTGGACCGCGTGGGCGGACTGGCTGGCAGAACGGTCGGGCGCCGCGGGAGACCCGCCCGCCATGGGCCGCGAAGCGCTCTGCGATGCGCCCGGAACCTACGTTTTTCAGGATTGACGCCATGAGTTTCCCGGAACTGCTAGCAGGCCGGCGTGGTCTGGTCGTCGGCATTGCCAACGACAAATCGATCGCCGCCGGCTGCGCGCGGGCCTTCCATGCCGCGGGCGCGCGGCTGGCGGTCACATATCTCAACGACAAGGCGCGTCCCTACGTCGCGCCAGTCGCCGACTCGGTGGCGGCCGAGATGGTTTTGCCGCTGGACGTGACGGACGAGGCCGCGATGCGGGCGGTGTTCAAGGCCATCCGCGAGCGCTGGGACGGACTGGACTTCCTGCTCCACTCGGTTGCCTGGTGTCCGCAGGCGGATCTGCATGGGCGGGTGACCGACAGTTCGCGCGCGGGGTTCCTCGAAGCGATGGACGTCTCGGTGCATTCCTTCATCCGCATGGCGCGGCTCGCCGAGCCGTTGATGCCCCGGGGCGGCTCGCTGATGACGGTGAGCTATTACGGCGCCGAGAAGGTCGTCGACCACTACAACGTCATGGGTCCGGTCAAGGCGGCGCTCGAGGCCACCACGCGCTATCTCGCCGCCGAACTCGGACCAGCGGGCATTCGCGTCAACGCACTTTCGCCCGGCCCCCTTCAGACCCGCGCCGCCTCTGGCATCGCCCATTTCGACGCATTGATCGACGAGGCGCGGTCGCGGGCGCCGAACCGCCGGCTGGTCACGCTGGAGGAGGTCGGCGCGGTCGCGGCGGGCCTGGCAAGCGGCGGCGCGAGCGGAGTGACCGGCAACGTCGCCTATGTCGATGCCGGCTACCACGTGATGTCATGAACGCCGGGGCGATGCAGTATGTCGAGAACCGGACCTACGACGAGCTGGAGATCGGCGACAGCGCGGAACTGTCGCGAGTGCTGCGCAAGGAGGATATCGAACTCTTCGCGGTGATGTCCGGCGACGTTAACCCCGCCCATCTCGATGAGGAGTTCGCCGAGAACGACGTCTTTCACAAGGTGATCGCCCACGGCATGTGGGGTGGCGCGCTGATCTCGGCCGTTCTGGGCGTGGAACTGCCGGGGCCGGGGACGATCTACGTCGCCCAGTCGCTGGCCTTCCGGCGCCCGGTGGGTTTGGGCGACGCGGTGATAGTGCGGGTCACGGTCGCTGAGAAGAGGCCGAAGGGCCGCGTCGTGCTGGACTGCCTTTGCGTCAACGCGAGAGGCGAGACCGTGATCGACGGCCAGGCCGAGGTGATCGCGCCCGAACTCAAGGTGCGCCGACCCCGGGCGGTCCTGCCCGAAGTGCATCTGCACGAGCGCGGGGCCCGCTACCGCCGCCTCTTCGACGCCGCGTCGCGGTTCGACCCGGTGCGGACGGCCGTGGTCCACCCCTGCGATGCGCTGTCGCTCAGGGGGGCGATGGAGGCCGCGCGCAAGACTCTGATCGTGCCGCTGCTGGTCGGACCCGAGGCGCGAATCCGCGCGGTCGCCGCCGCCGAAAGCATCGAACTCGCCGACGCCAAGATTGTCGATACACCGCACAGCCACGCCTCGGCGGAAGCGGCCGTGGCTTTGGCCCGGAAGGGGCATGTCGGCGCGCTGATGAAGGGGGCGTTGCATACCGACGAGCTGATGGCCGCCGTGGTGGACAAGGAGGCGGGTCTCCGAACGGAGCGGCGCATCAGCCATGTCTACGTCCTGGACGTTCCGCATCACCCGCATCCGCTCTTCGTCACCGACGCCGCGATCAACATCGAACCCACGCTCGACGTGAAGCGCGACATCGTACAGAACGCCATCGCCCTTGCGCACGCCCTGGGGATCGCGGTGCCGAAGGTGGCGATACTGTCGGCGGTCGAGACCGTGACACCCGCCATGCGCTCGACGCTGGACGCGGCGGCGCTGTGCAAGATGGCCGATCGCGGGCAGATCACGGGCGGGCTGGTGGACGGGCCGCTCGCCTTCGACAATGCGGTCTCGCCCGAAGCGGCGCGCGCCAAAGGCATCGTCTCGCCCGTCGCCGGACAGGCCGACATCCTTGTCGTGCCGGATCTGGTTTCGGGCAACATGATCGCCAAGCAACTGATCCATCTGGCCGGCGCGGATTCGGCCGGCCTCGCACTCGGCGCGCGGGTTCCGATCATCCTGACCAGCCGTTCGGACGGGGTGCTGTCGCGGATCGCATCCGCCGCGCTCGCCAACCTTTTCGCGGCGCACATGGCGGGCGGGGTGGCCCTGGGATGACCGGCGCGGTCCTCGTCCTGAACGCGGGCTCGTCGAGCCTGAAGGTCGCGGTCTACGGCGCGGACGGCGGGAAGCGCCGCGCGGCCGCCACCGTTTCGGGTCTGGGCCAGGGTCGCCCGCAGGTCGCGGTCAAGGGCGATTGCGCGCCGCTGCCCGAACCGCCCCGCCTGCCCGTCACCGACCTCACCGTCTGGCTGCTGGAGCTTCTCTCCCTCAGGACGGGGTCGATCGCGGCGGTGGGACACCGGATCGTCCATGGCGGCCGCCACTTCGACACGCCGGTGGTCCTGGACGACGCTGCGATGGCCGCGCTGGAGGATCTGGTCCCGCTGGCGCCCCTGCACGAGCCGCACAACCTCAATGGTGTTATCGCAGCGCGCGAAATCTGGCCCGGTGCGATGCAGGTTGGCTGCTTCGACACGGCGTTCCACCGCACCCAGCCGGAGCTGGCGCAACGCTTCGCGCTGCCACGCGAGATGCACGATGACGGACTTGTCCGGTACGGTTTTCACGGCCTGTCCTACCAGCACATCGCCGAGGTGCTGCCGGACCACCTGGGCGCCGCTGCCAAGGGACGGGTGATCGTCGCGCATCTGGGCAACGGCGCCAGCATGTGCGCGATGCGGAACCGGCGGAGCATTGCCACGACGATGGGGATGACCGCCCTGGACGGGCTGATGATGGGCACCCGGTCAGGCGCGATCGATCCCGGCCTCGTGCTGCACCTGATCGAGGCGCGCGGCATGAGCCCTGCCGAGGCCGGCGATCTGCTCTACCACCGCTCTGGTCTGCTGGGAGTGTCGGGGATCAGCGCCGACCTGCGGGTTCTGGAGGCGTCGGCTGATCCGGCGGCCGAAGAGGCGCAGGCTCTCTTCGCCCTTCGCGCGCAACAGGCGATCGGCGGCCTCGCGGCCGTGCTTGGCGGACTTGACGCGCTCGTTTTCACCGGAGGGATCGGCCAGAACTCCGCCGCGATGCGGGCACGGATCTGCGATGGGATGAACTGGATCGGGATTGACCTCGATCAGAGCCTCAACCGGGCCGGAGGTCCAGTATTGCACCGGCAGACGGCGCGTGTCCCCATCCTGGCGCTCCCCACCGATGAGGAGAGCGTGATCGCCAGAGCCACCAATGCGCTTCTTGCGGCGCGAACGGAGAATGCCCGATGAAATTTGTTCGCCTTGCTTTCGGGATCGGCGTGGTTCTGGCCGTGATCGGCGCCATTGCCTGGTATGTGTGGAACCAGAACACAGGCGGCCTGCCCGAGGGTCTTGCTACCGGCAACGGCCGCATCGAGGCCTCCCAGATCGACGTGGCCACCAAGACTCCCGGCCGCGTCGCCGAGCTTCGCGTCGCCGAGGGCGCGCTGGTCGAGCAGGGAGATGTGCTGGCCGTCATGGACACGCGCGAACTCGAGGCGCAGCTTGCCCGCGCCAAGGCCGACGCGGCCCGCGCAGAGAGCCAGGTCGAGGAGGTCGGGGCGCTGATCGCGCAACGGCGGGTCGAACTAACGCTGGCGCAGGATGAGTTCGCCCGCTCGCAGACGCTGGCCGAGCGCGGAGTCAACTCGCAATCGGTGGCAGAACAGAAGGCGACCCAGCGTGCTGCGGCGGAGGCCGTTCTGAACGCCGCGATCGCGCAGCTTCATACGGCCGAACGGGGAGTGGACGCGGCCGAAGCACTGGTGAGCCAGTACGAAACGCAGATCGAGGACGCGACGCTTACCGCGCCCACATTCGGGCGCATCCTCTACCGGCTGGCGCAACCCGGCGAGGTACTAGGCAGCGGCGGCAGGGTGGTGACACTTCTGGACCTCTCGCAGGTCTATATGGAGGTTTTCCTGCCCGCACCTGAAGCCACCCGCACCGGGCTTGGCGCCGAGGCCCGGATCAGGGTCGATGGCATTGCCTACGCGATCCCCGCCTATGTCAGCTTCGTCTCTCCCGAGGCGCAGTTCACCCCCAAACAGGTCGAGACGCAGGACGAGCGCGAGAAACTGATGTTCCGCGTCAAGGTCCGCGTGCCCGAAGAACTGGTTCGCGCCTATATCGACCAGGTCAAGACTGGTGTGCGAGGCATCGCCTACATCCGCCTTCTGGGCGCGGAGGACGTGCCGTGGCCGTCCGATCTGGTGGGCGAGCCGATCCCTACCGAGGCCCTGCCGCCGGCCACCGCCGCAATAGCGGAATAGGCGATAATGGATCATGACGAAACCACCGTGGCGCAGGTCGGCGGCGTCACCCACCGCTACGGAAAGGTGCTGGCGCTCGACGACGTGACGCTGGAGCTGCCCGCTGGCCGGATGCTGGGGCTGATCGGACCGGACGGGGTCGGCAAGTCCACGCTGCTGGGTCTTCTTGCGGGCGCGCGGAAGATGCAGACGGGCGAGGTGAATGTCCTGGGCGGGTCGATGGCCGGTGCATCGCACCGGGCCCATGTCTACACACGCGCCGCCTACATGCCGCAGGGGCTGGGCAAGAACCTGTACAAGGAACTCAGCGTCTTCGAGAATCTCGATTTCTTCGGGCGGCTCTTCGGGCACGACGCGGGCGAGCGTCGGCGGCGGATCGACCGGCTTCTACGCGCGACGGGGCTCGACCCGTTCCCCAACCGGCCCGCGGGCAAGCTCTCGGGCGGCATGAAGCAGAAGCTGGGCCTGTGCTGCGCGCTGATCCACGACCCCGACTTCCTGATCCTCGACGAGCCGACGACCGGCGTGGATCCCCTCTCGCGCCGGCAGTTCTGGGATCTGATCGACGACATCCGCGCCGACCGGCCAAGCATGAGCGTCCTGGCCTCGACCGCCTACATGGAAGAGGCCGAGCGGTTCGAATGGCTGGCGGCGATGGATGAGGGCCGCATCCTCGCCACCGGCACTCCCGAGGCGCTGCGCGAACGGACCGGGACCGAGGATCTCGAAGCGGCGTTCGTCTCGCTCCTGCCGCCAGAGAAGCGGCGGGCGGGCACGGCGCTGGAGATTCCGCCGCGCACGCAGCGGGAGGGCGGACCGGCCATCGTCGCCAAGGGCCTCACGCGCCGGTTCGGCGACTTCACTGCCGTCCGCGACGTTACTTTCGAAATCGAGCGGGGCGAGATCTTCGGCTTTCTGGGTTCGAACGGCTGCGGCAAGACCACGACAATGAAGATGCTGACCGGACTGTTGCCCGCCTCCGAGGGCGAGGCGTGGCTGTTCGGCAAGCCCGCCGATGCCGGCAACATAGAGACACGCCGCCGGGTGGGTTTCATGTCGCAGAACTTTTCGCTCTACGGCGAACTGACGGTGCGCCAGAACCTTTTGCTGCACGCGCGCCTGTTCCATATGCCCCGCGCCGATGTCGGCCGGCGGGTGGACGAGCTGCTCTCGGAGTTCGACCTCGGCCCGCATGCCGAGGCGATCTCGGGCGACCTGCCGCTGGGCCTGCGCCAGCGTCTGTCGCTCGCCTGTGCGATCATCCACGGCCCGGAAATGCTGATCCTCGACGAACCCACGTCGGGCGTCGATCCGGTGGCGCGCGACGAATTCTGGGCGCTGCTGATCGGACTTTCGCGGCGCGATCACGTCACGATCTTCATCTCGACCCATTTCATGAACGAGGCAATGCGCTGCGACCGCATCTCGCTGATGCACGCGGGAGAGGTGCTGGTCTACGACACGCCGCAGAACCTGGCGCGGGAGGATGGCGCGACCTCGCTGGAAGAGACCTTCGTGCGCTACATCCAGGGCGCCATCGGCGCCCCGGCGGAAACCGGCACCCCGGCGCTTGCGGAAATGGACG
Organism: uncultured Paracoccaceae bacterium; assembly: GCA_947487205.1. GTDB lineage: Bacteria > Pseudomonadota > Alphaproteobacteria > Rhodobacterales > Rhodobacteraceae > Palleronia. Next base: position 22,816 of record CANKVU010000029.1, read on the forward strand.
GGGCCCCGCCGCGCGCGGGCGCGCGGAGCCTGCGCCGCCTGCTCGCGGTCAGCCGCCGCGAGATGCTGGAGGTGATGCGCGACCCGATCCGGCTGGCCTTCGCATTTCTCGGCTCGATGATCCTGATGCTGATGTTCGCCTACGGCATTTCGTCGGATGTCGAGGATCTGACCTTTGCCGCCTTCGACCAGGACCGCACACCCGAAAGCCGCGCCTATCTCGCCAATTTCGAGGGCTCGCCCTATTTCACCGAAGCGCCGCCGGTGGCGAGCCTCGAGCAGCTCGAAACGCGCATGGCCGCGGGCGAGGTGACGCTGGCACTGGAGATCCCGTCGGGCTTCGGACGCGCGGTCACGACCGGTGAGCCGACCAGCATCGCCGCCTGGATCGACGGCGCGAACACGGCGCGCGCCGCCACGATCGAGGGCTATGTCCAGGGAGCGCATGGCACGTTCCTCGGCGACCGCGCCACGGCGGCGGGGTTGGCCGGCTTCGCGCATCCGAGTGTCGGGATCGAACCGCGCTACCGCTACAACCCCAGCTTCGAGAGCCTCTACTCGATGGCCCCATCGGTGCCGGCGATCCTGCTGATGCTGTTCCCCGCGATCCTGATGGCGGTCAGTATCGCGCGCGAGCGCGAGATCGGGACCATCACCAATTTCTACGTTACGCCGACCACCAAGCTCGAATTCCTGCTGGGCAAGCAGCTGCCCTATGTCGCCATCGGCTTCGTCAACTGGGTGATCCTGGTCGCGATGGCGATCCTGCTGTTCCGCGTGCCGCTGACCGGCAGTGCGTCGGCGTTGGCGCTCGGCGCGCTCGTCTATGTCGGCGCCGCGACCGGGTTCGGCCTGATCGTCGCGGTCTTCACCCGCAGCCAGGTGGCCGCGGTCTTCGCCACGATGATCCTGGCGATGCTGCCGACGGTGCAGTTCTCCGGGCTGATCCAGCCGGTCTCGACGCTCGAGGGGGCGGCGCGCGTCATGGGCCAGCTCTGGCCGACCAACTACTTCATGCAGATGAGCGTCGGGGCGTTCAACAAGGGGCTGGGCTTCGGCGCGCTGGGGCCGAACATCCTGCTGATCGCGGTCTTCGTGCCGGTCTTCGTGGGCGTTGCGGCCCTCCTTCTCAAAAAGCAGGAGCGGTGATGCGGAGCCTCGGCAACATTTTCTGGCTGGCGGGAAAGGAGCTGCGCACCCTCTGGCGCGACTTCGTGCTGCTGCTCCTGGTCATCTATTCCTTCGGGCCCGGCATGTACGTGGAATCGAACGCGGCCGGCGAGACGATCAGCAAGGCCGCCGTGGCCTTCGTGGACGAGGATCGCTCGGCGCTGTCGCGGTCCCTTCGCACCGCGCTCTACCCGCCCTGGTTCCTCGAGCCGCGCGTGGTCGAGGCGGCCGATATCGACCGGCTGATGGATTGGGGAGAAGTCACCTTCGTCGTCGTCGTGCCGCGCGGGTTCGAGGCGGATGTGCGGGCGGGACGCGCGCCCGAGCTGCAGATAAATATCGATGCCACCAAGACCCAGCAGGCGGCGATCGGCACCGGCTACCTGACCGCGATCCTGACCGAGGAAGTGCAGCGCTTCGCCGCGCGCGCGGATGTCGTGGCCGACCCGCCGACGGAGCTGGTCATCCGCCGCTCGTTCAACCCCGCGGGCAATAACGTCTGGTTCGCGGCGATCGGCGGGCTGCTGAACTCGCTGTCGATGCTGACCATCGTGCTGGTCGGCGCGGCGCTGATCCGCGAGCGCGAGCACGGCACGATCGAGCATCTTCTGGTGATGCCGCTCACCCCGATCGAGATCGCACTGGCCAAGGTGCTGGCGAACGGGGCGGTGATCTTCACGGCTTTCACCTTCTCGCTCTTCGTCATCGTCGAGGGCGCGCTCGGCATTCCCTTCGCGGGCTCCGAGGCGCTGCTGCTGGCCGGGACCGCGATCTACATCTTCGCCGCCGCGGCGATCGGTCTGCTGCTCGGAATCCTCGCCCGCACGATGGCGCAGTTCGCGCTGCTGATCATGCTCGTGATCATGCCGATAATGATCCTGTCGGGCGGCATGACCCCCGTGGAGAGCCAGCCCGCCTGGCTGCAACCCATCACCTGGCTTCTGCCGTCGCGGCACTACATGGCCTTCGCCGAGGCGATCTTCTATCGCGGCGCGGGCTTCGACATCGTCTGGGCTGAGTTCCTCTGGACATTCCTTCTGGGCGCGGCGTTCCTGGCGCTCAGTCTCGTCCTCTTCCGCCGCTCGGTGGCGGGTGGCTGAGGATGCGGCTGATCCTCCTTCTGGGCCTCCTTTTGTCGGCCGGCTGTGCGCCACGGGGCGAACTCGCCTTCGTCGAGCGCGCGCCTGGCAGCGTCCACGAGATCTTCGTCGCCACGACGCGCGCGCGGATCGGGCAGAGCGCCGGGTTCGGCACCGGACGGCAGCTCGACCTGACCTACGGGCGCTATGCCGTGGCGATGCCGCCCAGCCACGTGCCAGGGACCGTCTCCTGGCCGGACGAGACGCCCGATCCGGCGACGGACTTCGTGGTGACCGGCGCGACCCTGACGCCCGACCAGCACACTTTTCGAGCCGACGTCGCCGCGCGGCTGGCGGCTCTACCGCCGGGGCAACGTAACGTCGTGATCTTCACCCATGGCTACAACGCGACCTTTGCCGAAGGGCTCTACCGCTTCACGCAGATGACCCACGATTTCGAGACGTCGGGCGTGCCGATCCTCTATTCTTGGCCATCTGCCGCGTCGCCGCGGGACTACCTCTACGACCGCGACAGCGTCCTCTTCGCCCGCGCCGGACTCGAGACGCTGATCGACCTCGTGGCCGAGACCCAGGCCGAGCGGATCACGCTGGTCGCCCATTCTCTCGGCTCGCAGCTCCTGCTCGAGACGCTGCGCAGCCGCGCGATCCGCACTGGCGGTCGGCTCTGGGACGAGGTGGACGGCATCGCGCTGATCTCGCCCGACATCGACGTCGACGTGTTTCTCGCGCAGGTCGCGCCGATCGACGATCTGCCCGAGCCGTTCGTGATCTTCGTCTCTGGCCGCGACCGCGCGTTGCGGCTTTCGGAGTGGCTGAGCGGCGGCGGCACCCGGCTCGGGCAGATCGACAACCTCGCCGCGCTCTCAGCCCTCGACGTGACCGTGATCGACACCAGCAGCGCCGCGGCGGCCCGCGGCGCCAACCACCTGACCCCGGTGACGTCCCCTTGGATGATCTCTATCCTGCGCAGCCTGCAGGAGAACGAGCGCTTCGCTCTCGACCGCCCCGACCTGGCGGCTGCCCTGCCGATCCGGATCGTCGCCAACGGCAGCGCGATGGGCGTCTTGATCGCACCACCCGCCGCGCTTGCCCGCCGATGAGAGCGGACGCGTAGATGCTCGCTGGACGAACCGCGACCGCGAAGGACGGTCGCCGGGGGTCGCTCCTGCGCGGCTTCGCCCTGAACCGCCTCGCACTGATGCTCCTTCTCCCTGCCGCACCCGCCGTCGCGCAGACGCTGCCGGACCTTACGGGCGGCGCGGAGCCGGCGACAAGCGTCGCCGATCCCTTCGGTCGCGACACGCCGCGCGGCATGGTCAACGGCCTGATCGACGCGCTGGCCGAAGCGGATATCGTGCGGGCCACGCAATATCTCGACCTCTCCGAAGTTCCGGAGGAGGCGCGAGAACAGCGCGGCGCCGAGTTCGCCGCGGCGCTCGAGGCGCTGCTCGACCGCTCGGGCGGCATCCTTCCGACATACCGCCTTAGCACCGCGCCGGAGGGCGATACCGGCGACGGCCTCGACCCCGGCGAGGACAGCTTCGCGGTAATCCGCACTAGCGAGGGCACCGCCGATCTCACCGCACATCGCGTTCCGGGGGCGGACGACGCGCAGGTCTGGCAGGTGACGCCCGACACCCTGTCGCTGGTTCGCCGCCTGTCCTTGACCGCGCCCGAGAGCCTGATCGACCGGTTCACCCCCGAGGCATGGGGCGTGCCGCGGCTCGCCGGTGCTCCGGTCGCTCACTGGGTCGGGCTCGCCGTGCTGGCGCTCCTGTCGCTCGCTGTCTCCCGCTACGTCGCGCTGGCGCTCTTCTGGCTCGCCGGCCGCGTCTGGTCGCCGCTGGGGACAGGGCGGGCAGCACGTGTCGGACGTGCGACCCTGCTGCCGATCGGGCTGTTCTTCGCCTGCATCCTGTTCTCGATCGCGAGCTTTCTGGCCGGCATCTCGGTCGTCGCGCGGACCCATGTGGCGCCGCTCGCCGAGATCGTCGCTTGGCTGGCGCTCGCTTGGTTGGTCTGGCGCGCGATCGACGCCACGGCGCGGGTGAGCCTCGACACCATGACGCGCAGGGGCCGGGTCGGCGCCATCTCGGTCGTGACCCTGATCCGACGCGGCGGCAAGGTCGTGATCTTCGCCCTCGCCGCCGCGGCAGTCTTCAGCTCGCTTGGGCTGAACCTTACCGGCTGGATTGCGGCGTTCGGCCTCGGCGGCCTCGCCTTCGCGCTCGGCGCGCAGAAGACCATCGAGCATTTCGTGGGCTCGCTCACGCTGATCGCCGACCAGCCGGTGCGGATCGGCGACTTCTGCCAGGTCGATGGCCTGCTGGGCACCGTCGAGGACATCGGCATGCGCTCGACCCGCATCCGCACACTCGACCGGACCCTGGTCACGATCCCCAACGGCATCATGTCGGGGGCGCGGATCGAGAACTACACCAGCCGCGACCAGTTCCTGTTCAAAAGCATCCTGTCGCTGCGCTACGAGACCACGCCCGACCAGATGCGCGCCGTGCTCTGGCGCCTGCGTGGACTGCTCGAAAGCGACGACCGGGTCACCGAGGATCCGGCCCGCGCGCGCTTTCTCGCCTTCGGCGCCAGTTCGCTCGACATCGAGGTCTTCGCCTACGTGCTGGCCGAGGACTACGACGGGTTCCTCGCGGTCTGTGAGGATCTGAATCTCGCGATCATGGATGTCGTGGCCGAATGCGGCACCAGTTTCGCGTTCCCGACGCGCACCGTCTATCTCGAGGAAAGCCCAGCCAAACAGGAAACCAAAGGAGTATCCCATGGAAACGACAATGAAAGCCGCCGTCGTGACCGAGTTCGGACGGCCGCTCGACATCCGTGAGGTTCCGGTGCCCCGGATCGGCCCCCGGCAGGTGCTCGTGCGCGTCCGGGCGTCCGGCGTCTGCCACACCGATCTGCACGCCGCGGAAGGCGATTGGCCGGTGAAGCCGAACAGGCCGTTCGTGCCGGGTCATGAGGGGGTCGGCGAGGTTGCGCAGGTCGGCGCGGGGGTCACGCATCTGAAGGAAGGCGACCGGGTCGGCGTACCCTGGCTGCACACGGCCTGCGGCCGTTGCGAGCATTGCGTCGGCGGATGGGAAACGCTTTGCGACTCGCAGCAGAACACGGGCTACAGCGTCGACGGCGCCTATGCCGATTACGTCGCCGCGGATGCCGACTACGTCGGCGTCATTCCGACCGGCTTGGACTGGGGCCCTGCTTCGCCGGTGCTTTGCGCGGGCGTGACGGTCTACAAGGGTCTCAGGGAGACCGAGGTGCGACCGGGTCAGTGGGTCGCGATCAGCGGCATCGGCGGGCTCGGGCACTTGGCCGTGCAATACGCGAAGGCCATGGGCATGAACGTGGTGGCCGTAGACGTGGCGGACGAGAAGCTCGACCTTGCCCGCGCGCTCGGAGCCGACGAGGTGATCAACGCCAGAGAGGTCGATCCGGCGAAGGAGGTCTCGTCGAACTTGGGCGGCGTACACGGGGCGTTGGTGACCGCGCCGTCGCGGGCCGCCTTCGCGCAGGCCGTGGGCATGCTGCGCAAGCATGGCACGCTGTCCCTCGTCGGCATCCCGCCGGGCGATTTCCCGCTGCCGATCTTCGAGGTCGTCCTCAAGCGGCTGACGGTCCGCGGCTCTATCGTCGGGACGCGGCTGGACCTCGCCGAGTCGTTGGCCTTCGCTGCGGAAGGCAAGGTCGAGACGCAGTTCGCCTGGGACGAACTGGACAACATCAACGCCATCTTCGACCGTATGCGCGAGGGCAAGATCGAGGGTCGCATCGTGCTGCGAATGTGATCGCTCGCCCAAGTTCGAGCAATGGCAATCGTCAAGGGCGGCCGCCGTCGGTCGACGTATTCGGACTGTTGTCGTCGGCACTCGACCGCGGCGCTCCGGTCTGGGGGTCAGAGTCCGCGCGGACTTCCGCGCCAGCCGAATGCCGGCAGACGCAGAGATCATCAGCCAGTGAGCCTCCGGAAGGGTACCTCGCTTTGGCAACGCAAAGCGCATAAAGCGACCATCCAAAATCCAGAAACCTATGCCAGCTTTGTCAGCTTTGTCCCGCACTGTGGTCGTCCCGGACGAACGCAGCGAACGGCGCTTCATTCGGCTTCTCGGTCAGTGTCCGGCAGATAGATTTCCGCGATCCCTCGCGCGCCCTCGGCGCGGCCGAGATGCACAATCATGTCGATTGAGCCCTCGCAGTAGCGGCGAACCTCCTCGAAGTTCATATTGATGCCGACCGACATGACCATGAGCGCAAGCCGGTCGATCGCCTTCCGGGCCGTGTTCGCGTGGATCGTCGTAAACGAGCCGCTGTGGCCGGTGTTGATCGCGTCGAGGAACGTCTTGCACTCGCCGCCGCGCAGCTCGCCCAGGATGATCCGGTCGGGCCGCATCCGCAACGCGGCTTCCAGAAGGCGGGCTGGAGACCTCTCGCTCCCCTCCGCACGGTCCGCCTTCAGCATCACGCTGTTTTCCTGCGGCGGGAACAGTTCGTAAGCATCCTCGATAGTGATGATCCGCTCCGAAGGATCGACCAGTTCGAGCAGCCCGCCGGCGAAGGTCGTTTTTCCCGTCGATGTTCCGCCACTTACCATTACGTTCAGACGGTCCGTGACACACATCTTCATAGCGTCCCGAATGGCGCCTCTGGCAACCGTCTCGACGACGGCCCGGGCCCTCTCACGACGTTGCTCCTCGAGATCGACGAGGCCGCCATGCAGAAGCTCGAACCCGTCAAGGCCCCGGCGCTGCGTCTGATACCTCCGCAAGGTGATCGAGGCGGCTCCTTCCACCACAGGCGTGTAGACGACCTGCGCCCGGATCGGCATCCCACCGTGAACGATCTTGCCCGAGATCAGCGGCTTCTTCTCGCTGATCTGACCGTGCGTGCCGCCCGCGATCGCGCCCGCCAGGTCCTTCGCCTGCGCTGGTGAAAACGTCACGCCATCAAGCCGGACCATATGGGCGCAGCCCTGCCACTCGACCCATACTGCGCCATTGGGGTTTATGGCGATTTCGACCAGCTTCGGGTCCGCAAGCGTGGCCGACAGCGGTCGAAGATAGGCGGCCAAGAATGTCTGGCGATCGGCAGGTGAGGTGTTCATTCAGAAGAACTCCAGGTCGCGATCGACGATGACGGTAATTGACGCGCCCGGCTGGATCGAGATTTCCTGCGGGATGCGCGCATATTTGCCGGCGACGGATTGCGTCACCCGCGAAAAGTCGTCGGCGATGTCCTCCGCAACCTCGGCTCCCACTTCGGTGTCCGACTGTGCGGCCGCCAGCGTCGGACCCGCGCCTACGATCGAGAGCAGGGCGGCGGACCCGAAGCGCAGACCGAAGCGTCGGTTCACATCTCCCGTCACACCGGACCGCCCTTGGTCGTCGGCGCCGAAAGACGCCATCTGCACGGACTGGCCGTCCGGCGTCACGATCCGTGACCAGCGGATGAGGATGCGGCTCTGCCCGAGTGCGAGATCGGAGCTGTAGGAGCCGAAGAGGCGCGAGCCTTGTGGGATGACGACCTGTGACTGGTCGAAGCTCCAGACCGGATAGGTCACGACGGCGGAAACCGGTCCCGGGATGTCGGACGAAATGGCCGTCTCCATTGTCGCGGGAATGATCGTTCCCTGAAGCACAGTATTGCCAGGGTTCGCGATCACTTCCGCGGCCGCTGTCTGCACTGGCTCGGGAGCCGCCGATACGAAGTCGCGTTCGAGATCGTCGCGCGACGGGACGCGCGGCGCCCCGTCGGCGCTGTTGCCCGACCCTGCCTCATCGCCGCCGGGGGACGTGCCGCCGGTTCTGCCGCCGGCATCGAAGATGACGCCTTCGGATTCGATCCGCGCTTGCCGCGCTTCCTCGGCCTCGGCCCGGCGCGCTTCCAGCTCGGCCCGCCGCTGTGCCTCCAGTTCGGCCTGGCGATCGCGCTCCTGCTGTTCGGTCAGAGCGGCGTCGAGACCGCTCTGAAACTGCTCTTCGAGCGCCTGGTTCTCGCGGCGCAGACTCTCGATTGACTGCGATACTGAGTTGAGCTGTTGTCGCAACGTGGCGGCCTGCTGTTCAGCCGCCTGACGAGCTGACGCGGCGTCGGCCTCGCGCTGGCGATCCTGGAGCTCGGACTGTTCGATCCTGTTCTCGAAATCGCTCCGCAGCGACTCGATCAGGTCCGCATTCTGACGCTGGATGTCCTGCAGGGCCCGTGCCAGCTCGGCTGAATTGTCGTCCGGCTCGCGCCCCGCCAGGTCGGAAAGCTGTTCGCGGAGCCGCGTGACTTCGGAGGCCAGATCCTCGTTCTGCGCCTCGATCGTCCGCCGCTGCGCGTCGAGCTGGGCCTGAAGCGCGCCGCCATCGAACGGCTCGGGCTGTGTCACGACGATTTCCGGCTCTTCGTCCCGCTGCGGCTCGGTCTCGCCCAGGTCCATGTCGCCGAAGCCGCGATCGTCGTCGGCCTCCTGAAATTCCTCGGTCTCGGATGTCTCGATCGAGATCGTTTCCTCGCCGGTGAGATATGGCCATGCCACAAGCGCCAGCCCACCGATCACCATGGCCGAGACGATGAACGCCGACCCGCCGGACATGCGCCGCCGCGGCGGGTCGATCCGGTATTCCGGGCGCGTCGGGTTCTCGGCGTGCTGTACCTGTTTGTCCTCGGGCCCGGTCATGGTCAGAACTCCTTCGATCGGAGGTAGGCAACCGTCGTCGGGTCGGTCTCATAGGTGCCGCGCACCCGCCGGATGCAGACGTATTCCTCGCCAAGCCGGACCGTGTAGGCGTTCCTGACGCCGTTCACCCGCACGATGTTGCCGCGCGTCGCACTGTTCTGGGTGATCTCGTAGCCTTGCGCGTTCAGCCCGAAGACAGAGGGCCGCACGTTCCCCCGGAACTCGAAGAACGTCGATTGCCCGTCGTTCCAGACCCGAACGGGCGCGATCTGGCTCCGCGTATCGCCCGTGTATTGATAGGCGGTGTCGCGCGGGCCGAGCGTCTGCGCGCTCACCGTCTTCAGACCCGAGCGCGGCCGGTCGTCGGGGAAATTAATCGCCACGCGATAGGTCGGCGTGCCGCTGCGCCCCTCGGTCAGTTGGAAGGCGATGGCCCGGCGGCCTGCGTAGATCGTCATGTTGGTGGAAGCCCGGGCCGTCACCGGCTTGATCGAGACGACGTTGCGGTTCGACAGGACCTGGACCTCGAAGCTGTCGCTATCACCGAGCAGGACCTGATTGATCCGCTCGCCGGACCCGAGCTCGACAGCCGTGTTGACGAGGAGGTTGGTGTCGATGCGGATCACGTCGCTCGGCGCGTAGAGGACATTCCGCACCCGTGCATCCTGGCCCATCGTTGTGGGCGCGCGTTCGGCATGCGAAACCATCGGGACGGCGAGGATGAGACCCAGACCTAGAAGCTTGCTTATGATAAGTCTCATCCGTTGCTCCCTCCGTTCAGCGTCTCCGCATCGACCCTGTAGGACGTGACCTCGAAGCCGAGCGGGTTCTCCCAGACCCGCTCGAGCGAGCGTTCCTGCCGGGGCCTGAAATCGAACTCGACGGTCGCCACGAAGGACTGCCGCACCGTGTCGCGGTTCGGGCGCTGGAGGATCTTCGTTAACCTTACACGGGCGACCTCGGGCTCGAAGAAGGTGATGCTGCGGACCTCGACATCGACCTGCGCGCCGGGTCCGTAGACGCGCGGCGGGTAGCTCTCGCTGTCCTCCGACCAAAGTTCGACGAGAGTGCGGCGCGCCTGACCCGCAGACCGGCGCCGCACGCTCTCGAGCCGTTCCTGGATGCCCGCCCGGAAGTAGCTCTCGCGGTCGTTGACGTAAGAAACGAGCAACGCCTGCTTCATTGCCTCGGCATCCTCGATGCCGGTCGGCTGCACTTGATAGATGCGCTCCGCGGCGCCGGTTGTGCTGTCCACGAGGACCGTGAAGACCTCGGTGCTGCGAAGCGGCAGAAGGACGACCAGGACGATCGCCAGAAGCACCGACACGATCACGGAGCAGCCCGCCACGAGCCACGCGATCCGAGCGGATCGCCGGGGACCGGTCACGAGATCGATGTCGAAATCGCTCATTGCGGCTTACCACCCTTCATCTTGCCGGCAAGCTGGCGCGCGCGCGCGGCTCCGCTCACGATGCCGGTTCCGGTGTAGTTGCCGATCCGCGCGGCGCTCGACGAGCGATCGGACACGCCGAGGCCACGCGCGCCTGCCGTCGCACCGCGCCGGAAATCGTCGGTGCCGCGGATCGCCCCGCCGGCCCCGCCCATGGCCTGGCTCATGCTTCCGGTGAACCGGTCGTTCACGCCGGCGATCCCGATATTCGTGGCCGCGAGGCTCGACGCGAAACCGGGGATCAACGCCATCAGACCGGCCCCCAGAAGCATCACCACCACGAAGGAGATCACGTCGCCGATCGTCTCGGCATCCGATAGGTCACTCGGCGCGACCGTCTCCCCGGCCGCGATCGTGAAGCCGGCCATGGCCGCCACGAAGAGCGGCACGAAGGCAAAGCCAAGCGCCAGCTTCACCCACGCCTCGAAGACGGGTGCCGACTGCTTGAACATCGTGCAGCCGATCGCGACCGGCGCGATCGCCAAGAGCACCGCGATCATGATCTTCGCTGCCGAGAGGATGATGATCGTCGCGACCGCCATGAGCGCCGCGACCAAGAACATCAGGACCGCCGTCATCGGCCCCGCGAAGAGGCCGCCATTGTCGGCGATCGCTTCGCCGATTTCGAGGCAGCTCACATAGAGATCGTCGAGGCCTTCGTACAGGTTGGTCGCTTCGCCGCCGCTCAAAGCCGAAAGCATTCCCGCCCCGACGGCCGCAGGTCCTTCCGTGAGCGACACATAGACGGGTTCGAGGTTGTCGAAGTCGAGGAAGATGTTGATGAGCACGAGTCGCAAGAGCAGCCCGAGGATGGTCGAGGGCGCCAACGCCACGGTCATCGTGACGATGTTGATGCCGACCAGGGCCACGATCAGAACCGAACCGGTGGCGACGACCGGTTGCACCATGTTGGCGATGTCGGCGTAGGTATCACCCGCAACGCCAACGACGACACCATCCACCATATCGAGAATATCGTTGATAACCGCCATCCGTCAGTCGCCGCACTGACGATTGCGATAGGCAATGTAGGGCTCTCTGATTTCGCCCCGGATACCGTGATACCATTCACGGATCGCTGTAAGATCACCTTCGGTCAGCGTTTCGGGTGCCTTTCCCGTCCGCTCTTGGGTGAACTCCGCGAAATCCATGAGCTTCGAGAGACAGCCGCAATAGCCCTGTTCCATCGCGAGTTGGCGCAGCCTGATCCCGTGCGCCTGCTTGGCCATGCCCCAGCGGAATGGGTGTTCGAGGGCGCCCACCTTCGGCACCACGGGCTGTTCGCAACGAGGCGCGCCACCACGCGCCTCGATCGTCAGCCCGCGGCTCTCTGCTTCCTGCATCAGTTCCAGGACGCGGGCCTCGTCGCTGGCGTCGATCGCCTCCTGGAGCGCATCGAGGACGCCCGTGTCCGACAGGTCGGACGCCTCCTGCGCCGACGCCGGCACGGCCATCAGCGTCATCGCCACCACGGCAAGCATTTTCATCGGGATCATGGCGTCACTCCTCCGCGCCGCTGAAATCGAAGAACGAGCGGGCGCGCGCCTGCTCGGCCGCGAAGTCGATGCCGCTCTGACCCTGCGCGAGACCCTGCGCCGCGTTGAGCCGCCACATCTGCCCGAGCATGAAATTCGTCTCGGCCGCCATCCGCGTGTTGAGGTCGAGAGACTCCTTCAGCGTCTCCTGGTTGGCGATCTCGCCAACCAGCCCATCCACCCGCTCGATGCTCTGGCCCGCCTCGTCGTAGGCAAGCTGCGCGGCGGCGATGCCGGTGGCGTTCGCCGCAGCCGTCCGCGCGATGATCTCGCCTTGCGGGTCCTCCGCGCTGTTCAGCGCGTCCAGACGCTCACGGGTGAAGCCCGCGCTTTCCATGGTCTCTTGCAATGCCTCGGCGGCGCGCTTGTCGCCCATGGTCACGTCGCCATCGAGAAGGCTGTCCACGAGGCCGTCGAAATCGCCGATCTGAACCGCGCGCAGAAAGCCGTCCATGTTGGTGATCTTCGCCGCGCGGGACCGCAGGTCCTCGGCGCTGTTATAGAGCGACGCGATCTCGTTGAGCCCGCTGATCGAGCCCAAGATGCCTTCGAGGTTCGTGATCTGCTCGATCTGCAGCTCGATCTGCCGGCGCAGCTCCTCGATCTGCTGGATCTGGTTGTTGGCGTCGCGCAGCGCCGCCTGAAGCTGCTCGATGTTCTGCGCCAGGTTCGATCCGTCGATGACCGGAACGCCCTGGGCTGCGGCGGCGCGGGGCATGAGACCCGGGCTCCCCCCTGCCACCGAGATGAGCGCGGAGGCGGCGAGACCGCCCAGAAACCGGGACATGCGTTCAGCCTTCATCGATGAACCTCCAGAATGTGGACTTGGCCAGGGCGTCGGCCGCATCCGTCAATCCGCGAGCGGCTTCGACTTTCGCGTGCGCGGCACGCAGACGGAGCGTCAGCGCCATGAGGCGCGCGCGTTCGCCGAGCATGTAGGTATTGAGATCGACCGCTTCCTTGGCGTTCGACGGCGCGCCCTTGTCGAGCAGCGCCGCGATGCGTCCCATGGCCTGGTCGACCTGTTCGCCGACATGGCCTCCATATCCGACGGATGCGTCCGACCAGTTGCCCCAAGCAGCCGAGGCGTCATCGAAGCCCGCCAGCGAGCCGGTCATGTCCGCGCTCGTGATCTGGCCCAGATATTCCTCGTAATAGCCCCGGATGCGGCGGACGTAGGTCTGGGTTTCCTCGAAGGGCGGAATGCCCCCGTATTCGATCACGCGGCCAGGCCCGGCATTATAGGCCGCAAGCGCATGGTCGACGCGCCCGAACCTCTTGAGCTGCGCAAGGATGTAGCGCGCGCCTCCGTCGAGGTTCTGCCACGGATCGCGCGGATCGACGCCCAGGTCGCTCGCCGTTCCCGGCATGAGCTGACAGAACCCGCGCGCGCCCACATGGCTGACGGCGGCATTGTTGAAGCGGCTTTCCTGCTTGATGAGGGATTGGAAGAGGATGCGCCACGTGAGCGGGTTCAACCCGCCCGCTGCCACTCCGGGATGGCCTTGATGCCGCTGCGCGACCGTGATGATCATCCGCTCGACATCCTGATCCTCGCCGAACAGGCGTTCGGCATCGGGATGCTTCTCGACGGCGGGATAGGTCTCGGCCGCGCTCGCGAAATCGCCCGCGCCGTCCTCGAACCCGCTCAGATCGGTCGGGCCGGTCGTCTCTTCGAGAAAGCGCGCGTAGGCTTGCCGCTGGTCTTCATGCAGCTCCGCCTGACGCGAGCGCGCCGTCAGCTTCTCGGTCTGAAGCCCGAAGTCCCGCGCATGTTCTTCGACCCGCGAGATGGCATTGGCCAGGGCCGAGCCGTCGATGACCGGCACGCCCTCCGCGGCCGCCGTGGAGGCGGTCAACGCGGCCGCGACGGCCGCCCGAATCATGCGATCAGAAGGTCCGGAAATCGCAATCATGGGCCACATCCTCGGCCGGCACCGGCGCCACGGGATCGGACAGGAAGGACGCCGATCGGGTCACGACCGCGCCGCGCTCAAAGCACGGTGAGCGAACACCCGTGGAGACGCCTGCGCAGCTCGCGAGCGCGGCGAGCGCCATCAGGGCCACGCAAAGCCGTGTCGTCATGTCATTTCCTTCCAGAAGTCGGGGGTTTGCCGCCACTCGAAGGGCGCGCGCTCGTCGCCGGTCTTCCCGCCGCCGAGGACCGTCACCAAGCCACCGAGGCCCGAGAGGTCGGTGTTGACGTAGACGCTATCCGGCCCCGACCGGAGCAGAGCCAGGCGCTGTCCTCCGGTCGGCCCGGACAGGAACTCGGCCTCGCGTTCGTTCAAACGGAGGATCTTGTAGTCCTCGGGGTTCGCGCGCGGGTTCGGAAAGAGGAGCTGGGTCGCGACGCTCTCAGTGATAATCGTGCCGACCGAGCTTTCGACGAGATGCCCCGGCGTCTGCGTCAGCATCATCACGACGCAATTCCGCTTCCGCATGGTGACGAGCCAGTCGTGAAGGCGCTTCACGAAAATGTCGTCGGCGAGCATCTTCCAGGCTTCGTCGATAACGATGATCGTCGGACGTCTGTCCTCGACCACGCGTTCGATCCGCCGGAAGAGATAGGCCAGGAGCGCGCTGCGCTCGGCGTTCTGATCCAGAAGTTCGGTCATATCGAGGCCGACGACATCCTCGCCGATGGAGATCGACTTCCAGGCGGGCCGCGCGAAAAGCCATCCAAAACGGCCCTGGGCGGTCCATTCCCGTACCCGCGTCACCAGATCACCGTCGTCGTCGGTCGAAGCGACGAGGCTTTCCAGCCCCTCGAATGTCCGAAGTTCCGTCTCCGCGCGGGTGATCTGACGCACGGCCTCGTTCAGGGCCACGCTCTGCACCGTGTCGAGCGGTGCCGTGCGACCGAGAATGTCCGTTAGCCAGTCCGTCAGCCATGCGGCCCCGCGCGCATCGATCTCGGTCGCGAGGGGGTTGAACCCCGTCGGCTCGCCGATCCTGATTTCGCTGTAGGAGCCGCCGAGCGCCCGCACCGCCATCTCGAGCCCCTGGTCCTTGTCGAAAACGATCAGCCGGGCATCGGCTCGCCTTGCCTGCGCCATGAGAAAAGCCGTCGAGATCGTCTTTCCCGAACCCGTCCGGCCGAGGACGAGCGTGTGGCCCACGCTCGGTTCCTCGCCCACGCGGCCCCGTTCATGGAAATTGAACCGGTGGAGTGTGGAACAGACGGTCGGGAACGCGGTGATGTTGACGCCCCAGGGGCTCTCGTCATGCGCTCGACCCGGACTGGTGTTGTGCAGCGCGGCCAACTCCGCGAAGTTGTGCGCCGAAACGAGCCCGTCGCGAATGCGGTAAGGCCAGTTACCCGGGACTTGCGCGAAATAGAGCGCTTTGGCCGCCCAGCGTTCGCGAACCATCACTGCGCCGGCCTCTTGGGCCGCGCGCCAGACCTCCGACGCCGCATCTTCCAGCTCCTCGGGCCTGTCGCAGAAAACCTGCACAGAGCAATGATGATCCCCGAAACTCGTGCGCCCCGACGCCACGTCGTCGGCGGCCTGTACGAGCTGTTCGGTCAGGCTGATCGCCGCGTCTTCGGAGACGCCGCGCTGCCGGTAGATGCGCGTGATCCTCTCCGTCGCCTCGTTCCCGCGCCGGGGAATGAAGGAGTTCGTGACGGTCACGTCATAGGGGAGCTGTAGCCCGTCCAGCATCGTGGGCCAGGTCCGCGCGGGGTAGCTCTTCATCCCGAAGATCGCGCCGTAGCGTGTCTCCATGCCGTTCTCGAGGATCAGCGTTCCGCTCCGGAACGTCACCTCGAAATTGGTCATGGTCTCGGCGAGAAGCTGACCGGGCTCGACGATCACCTTGCGGTAGCCGTGCCCCAGGACGGAGCTAAGAAGCGATAGCCACTCGCCGCTCGAAACGCCAAGGCGCCGAAACCCGTGGGGCGCGTAGATGCCCCGCACGAGGTTCAACGCCTCATCGAGCGCCGCCATGCGGGCCTCGATGTCCCTGCGGAAGTTCTTCTTGCCGCGTCCGGGCAGCAAGGTGAACCGGTCGGCGGCGCTCTGTCGGATGACCACCGTGACCATCAGGACGCGCGCCTTGAGCGCACGTCCCGCCAGCGTCGCGCGCCAGGCCGCATCGACCGACGTCGCGAAACCCGCGCCGTCGATCGAAGGAAGGTCGGCCGGATCCGGGCGGCTGACCTTGTTGACATAGAATGCGAAGCGCTCGCCGAGCTGCCCGACGACACGCGCGAACCCCTCTCCGATCTCGTCGATCGCCGCGTCGTCCGAAGTCATGCTGTCGATCCCGCCGATGACGGCGGAGGCCATCAGATCGCCTTGCTTCGTCAGGATCACATCGTCCCGCACGGCCGACACGAAAGGCAGGTGCCGCCCGAACCGTTCCGAGCGCAGGATTGCCGCACCGAGCACGTCGGAGACCGCCGGCCGCTCTACGAAGCCGCGGAGGCCCTTAACTGACATAGCGATCACCCTCGTTCTCGTCGTGGTTCGCCGTTCGGGGGGTCCGGGAAATCGTGACGTTGAGGATCTGGAAGAGGTGCGGATTGCGGTCGGCCACGATCCAGAGCGGCGGATAGCCCACCACGAGCACCAAGAGCCACCGTATGTCGTCGAGCAGCACGAAGGGAATGACGCTCGCGAAGACGAGCGACAGGAAGTACCCGATCGGCAGACCGAAGATCTTTGGCGGCTTCGTCAGGCCTAGGAAGAGAGGCGTTTCGCGCATAATCACGGAGACCAGCCCTTCCGAGCTGGCCGTTTCTCCTCAATCCGCAGCCGCACCGAAGCCGTCCACGATCGTCTCGGCGGAGAAGACCAGTACGACGCCCACGAAGATGGCGAGGAAGATCGGCCAGTTCAGGCGGCCGAAGAACATCATGACGCCCGCGCGACCAGCGCGAGGACAGCAATGCCCCGACCGATCGGGCCGGTCACCGCGTCGATCACGGTGTCGATCATGTCCGAGACCGGATCGAGGTCCTGCGCGAGCGCCGGTTGCGCGGCGATCACCAGATGTAGATCGCTTCGCTATCTGGCCGGGTTTTGTCGGCGTTATTTGTCCGCTGCGCCCTGATCGACGCTGGTCTTGAG
>CANKVU010000030.1 GCA_947487205.1 uncultured Paracoccaceae bacterium
GTCCCAGGCATCCGCCTTGGCGCCGAGACCCGTCATGCACTAAGACTGAAACCGGACCACCCGATTGGGGCAGGCCATCGGGTGCTGCTGGCCTTGTCAGTGGCGCAGGTGGGATCGAACCTGATGGTCGCGCTGGCGCCTAACTTTGCGACATTGCTGCTCGGCCGGATGCTGCTGGGCGTGTCCTTGGGAGGATTCTGGGCTCTTTCGGCCTCGCTGGCGATGCGGCTCGTGCCGGAAAGCGACGTGCCAAAGGCTTTCTCGATCATTTTCGGGGGCGTGTCGGTCGCAACGGTACTGGCCGCGCCCGCCGGAAGTTTCCTGGAAACATTTATTGGCTGGCGTGGTGTCTTCTTCGCTGCGGCCGGACTGGCGGTGGCAGGGTTCATCTGGCAATTTGCCTCGCTTCCCGCGATGCCGCCACGGGGCCGAGCGCAGCTCAGCACGTTGGTCGAGGTGCTGGGCCGGCGTGGGATCACCCTAGGCATGGGGACTGTGGTTCTCGTCTTCGCCGGGCATTTCGGTGTGTTCACCTATCTACGGCCGTTTCTGGAAACCATCACCGGACTGCGCGCAACAGGCGTTACTCTGGCGCTTCTCGTGTTCGGCCTGGGCAGCATTGTCGGCACTTGGTCTTCGGGACGGCTTCTGGCGCTGAACCTTCGGCGCACGCTGGGGCTCGTGCCGCTGCTCATGGCCGGGCTGACTTTGGCCAGCCTGCTGGCTGGTGACAACATCATGGTAGCCGGGCTTGTCGTCTTCCTTTGGGGCGCCTGCTTCGGCACGATTCCCGTAGGATGGTCCACCTGGCTGACCCGCGCGGTTCCGGACGAAGCCGAGGCTGGCGGTGGCCTGCTGGTCGCCGGCATCCAGATCGCCATGACCCTCGGGGCCGCTACGGGGGGTGTCCTTCTCGATCACAGCGGCATCCAGACCGTATTCGCGGCCAGCGGCGCGCTCCTCCTACTCGCCTCCCTCATCACGCTGACTGCACTGCGGGCCGGTTTGGCACGCGCATAACGCCCGTCTTGGCGTCTGACTACAGGTGTCCACCCCTCCCGCTGCACATGACAGCCCATTCCCCGAAAGGAGACCCATCATGAAATACACAACCCTCGGCAATACCGGCATGGCCGTGTCGCGCCTTGCGCTCGGTACGATGTACTTTGGCAATGAAACAGCAGAAAGCGATGCCCATCACATTCTCGACGCCTTCCTCGAGGCCGGCGGAACACTGGTCGATACCGCAGATGTCTATACCGGCAGCAAGGCCGAGCAGATCATCGGAACTTGGTTCGCCTCCCGCCCACGCGAGGTGACGGATCGTGTCGTTCTGGCCAGCAAGGGGCGCCAGCCGACCGGTACCGACGTGAACGACGCAGGCAATTCGCGCCGCCACCTCCATCGGGCCCTGGATGCCTCGCTTAAACGGCTGAATGTCGAAACGATCGACCTCTACCAGCTTCACGCCTCCGACCCCCACACGCCGATGGAAGAGACGCTGCGCTTTCTCGATGACGCGACCCGGGCGAGCAAGATACACCACTATGGCATTTCGAACTTCACTGGGTGGGAAGTGCAGCTCTTCGCCTCAACGGCAAGAGAGCTGGGCGTCGCCCCTCCGGCAACACTCCAGCCGCAATACAGCCTGCTCTCGCGCGAGATCGAATGGGAAATCGCTCCGGCGGCGATCCACAACGGCATGGGCCTTCTGCCTTGGTCGCCGCTGGCCGGCGGGCTGCTGACCGGAAAATACCAGCGGAGCGGCAGCGCGCCTGCGCAAACGCGCGCCGGGTCCGACAACGAACTGTATCAGTGGGTGACCGAGGAATACGCCGAGGTCGACCGGAACTGGCAGACGATCGACGCGGTGAAACGCATCGCCGCCGAGCTGAGCGCCAGCCCTGCTCAGATCGCACTCGGCTGGCTGGCGATGCGTCCGGGTGTTACGGCGCCGATCTTCGGGGCGCGCACGCTGGAGCAACTGCAAGACAATCTCGGAGCCGCCGACATCGCCCTTGCAGCGGAGGCGACTGAAACCCTCGAAAAGGTAAGCCGTCCCACACCCGGCGGCTACCCTTATGGTGCCTTCGGTGCCTGGCAACGCAGGCGTGGGCTTGAAAACGGCTTTCCGGTGCAAGACGGTGAGCCTTTCACGGGTGGGTCCGATCACCCACTCGGCTGACGACAAAGGGCCGCGCCGATGGTCAGGGGAGTTTCTCCGCGCGGCCCGATTTGCACCCACAATCATACGCCATGCACATAAATGAAATCGTCCCTGCAACGATTAACCGTGCCAACGATGAACGGCAGCACTGCGAGCTGTGGTTCTGGCGCACGGCAAATGGCCGCTCTGCGGAAGATCGCTGCGCTGCGGAATTCCCGACTGAAAGATGCCGGGAAACTCTTTCTCGCGTGCGGCGTGCAAATGCTGCGGGGGTCGAGGTCCGCAAAGTCCGCTGACCAGTCGTCGCCGCCCCGGAGATTGCTGCGCCAAGCACTAACGACCGGTCTCTTGGCTGCGCTGCGGCGAAAGCTTCTGCTGCCGTGCAGCGCTATTTTTCCTGTAAGCAGTTGCAGCGAAATCCCACCGCTTCCGCAGTGGGCTCCAAGCCGACCTGCAACAGCGCGGCGGGTCGTACACCTGGCAGGTAGCGGCGGCCGTCGCCCCCGGCCCTAAACTGCCGTTCACCGCTGCTCTCGATGCCGCGGCGCAGCCCGCCGAACCCAACATTCGCCGCAGCCGCAAGATCGAGGCGGAGCCGAACTCAAACAATGCGGACAGAAGCTGTCGTTCACTCAGTTCAATCAGTCTCCACCGGAACAAACTGTATTGGGTTGAGGTTCCCACTAAACTCTGTGGAGGCCGGTGTCGAAATGTAAGCATCGAATGATAGCCTCATGCAGGCGAAAACGACGCGCCTCAGGTCGCCAGCAGAGATCCTTATAGCATAGTCTGCGAAGGATCGAATTTGGGAGGTCCTCATGTCCAAGGTGGAAAGCCGGAAATCGGTTATCGACCAGTCCTCCGGGCAAAGTGGTGTGAGGCGCGGTTCGCATGGGAAAACAACGGATACGGCCACAACGGTCCTCGGGCTGCTTCCCGCGCCGGAGCTTCCCGAAAAGGTAGCCGCGCACCTGGCTCAGATATTGCCCAGTCTGCTTCGCAGCGAAATTAGTGAACGTAGCGACTGGGAGATAGAAGTTGTCTGCGATCCATTGACGGGCGGTATGGGCGATCCGGCTGAAATCCTCGACGAAGCCGAAAGACGCAAGCGGCAGTACGGCTGGGATTTTGTGATCAGCATCACCGATCTGCCGATCCTCCGCCAGGGCCATGTCGTGGTCGCTGACGCTGTCTTAGAAAAAGGCGTCGGCAATATTTCGTTGCCTGCCACTGGCGGATTGCTCATGCAGGGCCGGACAGAACGCGCCGTCGTTCATGTGCTCAGAGAGCTCGTATCCGGGGTCCCGAAGTCACATAAGGAAGCTGGTGCCGAGGCGGAGTGGAGCCGATCCCGCAAGAACGCGACGGGGCAAACAAGCCGATGGCCGTTGTTGCGATATTTGGCGCCTATACGGCGCCTCGTACCGCATGATCCGCAAGTGGACGTCGATGTGCGATTCGTTGCTGCGCCGAGACCTTGGGGATGGCCGCGCCTTCTGGAGGGAATGGTGAGGGCGAACCAGCCCTGGACCATCTTTCCAGCCTTCAAGAGCGTGGTGGCCGTGGCTTTCGCCACCGGCGCATACGGGCTGATTTTCCCGACGCTCTGGCAACTGAGTGACACATATGGTCCGATCCGTTTGGTCGCGCTGATGGCTACCTCGATGGTAGCCATGGTGTTCTGGCTGATCATCGCGCACGACCTATGGGAGAAGCGGTGGGCGGGTGGCTCGCCCATGTTAATGAGGCTGTATAACTCGGCTACGGTGCTCACGCTTAGTATCTCCGTTGTTCTCTATTATAGCGTGCTTCTGGTGCTGTTCATGATCGCAGTGGTCTTGTTTGTCCCCCCTGATCTGCTCGAATCCCAATTAGACCATTCCATAGCGCTGCTCGACTACGTGAAGCTGGCTTGGCTTGCGACGTCCGTAGCTACGATTGCGGGCGCGCTTGGCTCAGGGTTAGAAAGTGACGAAACGGTGCGGAACGCAACCTATGGCTACCGCCAGCTTCAGCGTCGAAAAGCTGCGCGGGAAGAAACCGGATAGTTTTGATGTTCTGATGCCGTTAACCATGCCCCGGCGATTAGCGTTCTCATCATACTTCCATTCCAGCGTTTAGCTTCAAAGGTTATGTGAAACTCGTCTGCCCCGTGATGGTCGAGCAATGTCGCGAAAGGGCTCTGAGCCGACCGCCGCGTTGCGGCGGCTGTGCCCTGGGTCTGGGATCCGTGACCGGCCGTTCGCGACTGCAGGTAAACTCGACGGGTCGCATGGTGTCGACGCCTGGGCGGGGAGGGATGGACAGAGAGAACCTCATGTCCAAAATCCAACTCCCCGCCGTCAAGTCGAAGCGCCGGCCCTGGAACCGCGGCCGGCTCGTCGGCCAGAAGCGCCCGCTCGTGCCGAAGCAGGTCTGGGCGATCCGCGCCCGCCTCGAGCTCTCGGACAATCTCCGCGATCTGGCGCTGTTCAATCTCGCGATCGACAGCAAGCTGCGCGGCTGCGACCTCGTCTGCCTCAAGGTCGCCGATCTCGTCGTCGGTGACCGGGTGCGCGAGCGGGTCTCCGTCATCCAGAGCAAGACGCAGAGCCCCGTCCAGTTCGAAGTCACGGAAAACACCCGGGCATCGATCTCGGCCTGGGTGGCGCGGCCGGAAATGATCGGCTGCGCCTTCCTGTTCCCGAGCCGCTTCCACGAAAAGCCGCATATATCGACGCGTCAGTACGCACGCCTCGTCCGAGACTGGGTGACGTCGATCGGGCTAGAGCCGAGCGGCTATGGCACGCACTCATTGAGGCGGACGAAGGCGGCGCAGATCTACCGCAAGACCGGCAATCTGCGCGCGGTCCAGCTCCTGCTCGGTCACACGAAGGTGGACAGCACGGTTCGGTATCTGGGCGTCGAACTCGAAGACGCGCTGAGCATCGCCGAGGGTGTCGACATCTGAACGCCGGGGCGAACGGCGCATGCCGTTCGCCCCCCAGAACCGGACGCGGGCGGGGCATGGACCGGCGACGGGACTGAGCCCTGCCTCACCGATGCTGCGGAATACTCGAATGACCGTTTCGGCAATTCCGGCCTGACCAGGTGGCCCTCTTCCTCGACTGCCATGATGTCGCCGTGACGATGCGCCGCATAAAACTCCGCGAGCGCCTTTTCCTCAGCGCTGGTCACTGCCGAAGTCGCAAAGAAGGGTGGCATCTTTTCATCATGGGTGGCTACCAGGGCGGGAACCGTCGGCGCTGGTGGACATTGTGAGGCAATGACCGATCCGCGACAGCCCGGCCGCCAGTCTCCGGTACGGTCAGAGAGTTCGGCACCCCAAGTGCGTGAGCGCGACAGCGCCGCGTCGGGTGCGCCAGCCGCCGGGTGGGCGACAGGCGACCGCTTCTCATGGGAGGAAATCCACCAACGCTTGTTGGCGGGCGCCGACGAAGAAGTCGCCGAAAAAACCCGAGTACTATTCTTCAGCGGCCTGACCGCGGGTTTCGCGATAACCTTGACATTTCTTGGCCTTACTACGGGATTGGCAGCCTTCCCGGACAATCCGTTCCTGGCTTCGCTGCTTTATCCGATCGGCTTTCTCTATATCGTGCTAGGGCGGTACCAGCTCTATACAGAGAACACGCTGCTGCCCGTCAAGCTGGTGCTGACCAGGTTAGCGAGCCTGCCGCTGCTGCTCAGGCTGTGGGCGATTGTGCTGACATCCAACATACTCGGCGCCATGTTCGGGGCCTTTATCCTGTCAGAGGCCGGGGTCGTTTCCGAGGCCGGGGGTGACGCAGCGGCGGCCTTGGTGGAGCACAGCTTGGCGACGGGCTGGTGGTCTGTGTTCTTCAAGGCCTTCTTCGCTGGCTGGCTTGTTGCCGGTATCGTTTGGCTTAGCTTTGCGGCGCGGGACACGATCTCGCGCGTGCTGATCATCTACTTCGTCTTCTTCACCATTCACGCGACGGGCCTCTACCATATCATCTCTTCGGCCTGCGAAGTGTTCTTCGTCTACTTCCGCAGCGGGACCAATTTGGGCGCCGCTGCCTGGGGATTTCTGCTGCCAGTGGGTCTGGGCAACACCATGGGCGGCGTGGTCGCCTTCTCGCTGGTAGGCTATGTGCAATCCGAACAGCAGCGCTACCCAGAGGTCCGCGTGCTGAGCTCGCGGGACATGTTGTTCAGCTGGAAGGGAGGGCGGCCTTTCGGAACGCCACGTCCGAGGACGTGGCACGACGAACAATCCAACGGTGAGATCGACGGAGACACCCCCAAGGAGCGCTGACCCGGTGGCCGCAAGCAGGGGCGCCGCCCCTTTGATCGTGCGGCTCTCGGCCAACCATTTGTATGTCAGAGGTGTCTCCCGAGTGAAGGCGGGACGTGGCGCCAAGCGCTCGCCGCATCCTATCATTCATCCCAGTGTGCCGAGATCGAATAGCTTCTCTCCATCATACTTTTCGAGATGGATCACCTGCTCCCACTCGGTGTCATTCGGATATACCGAAATTCTCCTCGAGGACCGACATCATCGTCTTCGTACCCTTCCGCGAAACTCCGCTTTGGCACTTCCTGCATTCTGAAAGCATCTCAATGTGTCTGTAGCTGCCCTTCGGGCATCGGTGGCTGATGACCTCTTCGTCCGCATCGACGGCGCTGCGTCGAGCCGCAGCGAATGTTGAGTTTAGGTTCCCCGGTCTGGCGCAGCCTTGAACGACCGCTTCCGCGATCTGCGCGGCGGCGCAGAACCTCTGTCGCTGCACCTGCGAGCCCCTCTATCTTCATGCTGCAACTGCATCGGTTGATCGCCGAACGGCCGGATAGTCCGCATAGTGTGAGTTCGGGCGCGGCGCAGCGAACGACCGCTTCCCCACTTTTTACAAAGCAAGCATAGTGTAAAGAGTAGCCATGAAAGGCCGCTGCGGCGTAGCTTATTTCAAGAGGCGCGAAGGGCGGTGGCGGAACATGACCAACCGGCGAAAAGTAAAGAGTGAGCGCGACAGCGCGGCCGACGCGCATGAACGCGCCCGCGACTATCTCGGCCAGGCACAGATCGACCGTCTTCTCGCGGCTGCGAAGAAGGGGCGTCACGGCATCCGCGACCACCTTCTGCTCCTGATGATGTTCCGACACGGGCTGCGCGTCTCCGAGGCCATCGCTTTGCGCCGGAAGGATGTCGATCTCGCGCAGTCGCGGGTTTGGATCACCCGGCTGAAGAACGGCCTCAGCGTTGAGCAGCCGATCCCCGGCGACGAGCTGCGCGCCATACGCCGCTGGCTCGCGAAGCGCGACGACGCGCTGCCTTGGCTGTTCGTCTCGGAACGCAACCAGCCCCTGACCCGGCAGGCCGTGAACTACATCGTCGGCGCGGCGGCGAAGCGCGCCGATCTGGGGCACGTCCACCCGCACATGCTGCGTCATTCCTGCGGCTTCGCGCTCTCGAACAAGGGAAGCGACCTGCGGCTGATCCAGGATTACCTCGGGCACCGCGATCCGCGGCACACGGCGCACTACACCCGCACCGCGGCGGCGCGGTTCGACAACTTGTGGTGACGTCTCGGCAGCCTTCGCCACGCAACGTACTGAACCGTTCCCTGACGAAATTGCGACACACTGAACACTTTTGTGACGCCCACTGAAGCCCTTTGCGAAAGCGCCGGTCCAATAAAATCAATGCCCGCCGCTGAAGTTATTTGTGGCAAACGACAACTTGGGACCTGTCCGCCCCGCCGCATCCGCTCCGCCCCGGATCCCCGGGGGCGGGCTGCGGCGGGACGGACGGGGGCGTGGCGCGAAGCCGGTCCGCGCCGCCCCCTTTCTCGGGGCTATTGGCGTGCGCGCGGGGTGTCGGCCGACGCGCCCCGCAGCGCCTTGTCCGCGACCCCGGCCTCGACCAGGTCGGCCAGCCCGACCAGCCCCACCAGCCGCTCGTCGCGGTTCAGGACCGGCAGCCGGCGCACCTGGTTCTCGGCCATGACCTCGGCGGCGCGGGACGCGTCCTCGTCCTCGAAGCAGAAATACAGGCTCTTGGACATGATCTCGTCGACGATGGACGTGTCGGGGTCCTTGTCGCCGGCGACGCCCCGGACGGCGATGTCGCGGTCGGTGATCATGCCGGTAAGCCGGTCGTCCCTGCCCACCGGCAGCGCCCCCACATCCGCGTCGCGCAGCCGCTTGGCGGCGTCGCGCGCGGTGGTGTTCGGATCCATGACGTCGACGCGTCCGGTCATGATTTCGCTGATGTTCATCACGTGGCTCCTACTCTTTACCAAGTCTCGCCCAAGTTCCGAGGCCGCGCGTCGTTCCCCATCTTTCGGGACGGCAGGCGAACCGAGCGCGCTTGCGTCGGCCGCGGTCACGGGCCGGCGCACCTGTGTTAACCTGCATTAATGCAGCCGGCGCGAATCCCTGGGACTCGCAGCGGCGACACGGAAAAGGGGGGAGAGATCGGTGTCAGCCGACGTGCTGATCCGCAAGCTGGAACATTACACCCGCCTGTCCCAGGCGGACCGAGACGCCTGCCGCTTCCTGTCCGATGCCCGCCTGCGCCGCTACAGCCACAAGGAGGACCTGGCGCGCGAGGGCGACCGGCCGGAATTCATCTACCTGATCCTCGACGGCTGGGCGGGGCGCTACAAGTACCTGCCCGACGGGCGGCGCCAGATCGTCAGCTTCTTCCTGCCCGGCGACCTCTGCGACATGAACATCTTCGTCCTGCGCGAGATGGACCACTTCATCGGCGCCCTGTCGCCCCTGAAGGCCGCCCAGATCACCCGCGGCGATTTCGAGGCGGTGACGCTCGGCAATCCCCGGCTGCTGCAGGCGCTCTACTGGGACACCCTGGTCGCCACCGCGATCCAGCGGGAATGGGTGCTCAACCTGGGCCAGCGGACCGCCCTGGAACGGGTCGCGCATCTCATCTGCGAGGTCTTCGTGCGCCTGCGGGTGGCCGGGAAGACCTCGGGGAACCGCTGCGACTGGCCGATCACCCAGATCGCCCTGGCCGACGCGACCGGCCTTACCCCCGTCCACGTCTCGCGCACGATCCAGGCGCTCGCCGGCCAGCGCCTGCTTGAGTTGGAGAACCGCACCCTCCACATCCCCGATCCCGACGCGCTGATGGAGGTGGGGATGTTCAGGTCGAACTACCTCCATCTCGCGCATGAGGGCCGCGACATCGACAGCAACGAGGGCTAAGGGCCGGGCCCGCGGGCGTGCCCCACCTCGCGTCCTGCCTTCGGTGTCCGGCGCTGCCCCCCGCCCGCCCCACCCGGCGCGGCCGGGGGGCAGGCACCGGACCGCGGACCCGATGCCCTGCGACCCGGTTGGACCCTACCCGGCCGTCCGGCCTCCACGCGAGTCCCGGTTGCGCGCGGGGATCTCTCGACCGCCGGGCGGGACGCCGGCCGCCGCTCTCAGTACGGGCTGTCCTCGAAATAGAATTGCTCCGCGTTCTCGGGCGTGATCAGCTCCGAGGCGATGATGAAGCGGCCCGAAACCGGCAGCCCCTGGTGCATCGCCGCCATCGCGGTCATCTCGATCGCGGTGGAGATCATCGCCGGCGGATAGGTCACGTCCACCGGCACCATGGGATCGCCGTCGCGCACGCGGGCCACCATCTCCTTCATGCCGGCGCCGCCGACGACCCACATCGCGTCCGAGCGCCCGGCCTGCTCGATCGCGGCGATGGCCCCGAGCGCCATGTCGTCGTCGGCCGCCCAGACCGCGTCGATGTCGTCGTAGCGGCTCAGGAAATCCTGCATGACGGTGAAACTGTCGTCGCGGTTCCAGTTGCCGTGCTCCATGGCCAGGATCTCGATGCCCGACCCCTCGATCGCGGCCTCGAACGCCGCCACCCGCTCGTTGTCGATGCTGGTGGGGATGCCGCGCAGCACCACGATCTTCGCCCCCTCCTCGAGGGTCTCGACGAAATATTCCCCCGCCGTGCGCCCGAAGCTCTCGTTGTCGCCCGCGACATAGAGATCCTCGATCCCCTCCTGCGCCAGGCCCCGGTCCACGATCGTGACCCAGGTGCCGCTCTCGGCGATGCGGGCGACGGGGCCGGTCAGCGGCTCGCTCTCGAAGGGCAGGACGACCAGCGCGTCGATGCCCCGCGTCGCGATCATATCCTCCAGGTCGGACAGCTGGGTGCCCGCGTCCGGCGTGGTGGTCAGCACGAAGTCCAGCCCCTCATGCGCCTCCGACAGGCGGTTCACCGTCTCCTCGGCGTGGAAGTTCAGCGCGCCGGCCCAGCCATGGGTCGCGGCGGGGATCGAGACGCCGATGGTCTGCGCCGTCGCGGGCCCCGCGAGCGCCCCGGCCAGCGCGGCGGTCAGGATCAGGTTCTTCATGTCGTTCCTCCCTTCGGTTGCGGGTCAGCCCGCGGTGCCCCTGCGCTGCAGGACCACCGCCAGGATGATAATGACGCCCTGGATGGCGCCGTTCAGGTACGGGCTGACCATGTCGGTCAGGTTCAGGATGTTGCCGATCAGGCTCAGGATCAGGACGCCCACGACCGTGCCCCAGACCCGGCCGAAGCCGCCCTTCAGCACGGTGCCGCCGATGATCACCGCCGCGATCGCCTCCAGCTCCCACAGGAGGCCGGTGGAGGCCGAGGCGGAGCCGAGGCGCGGCACGTACATCACCACCGCCACTCCCACGAGGATCCCGAGCAGCACGTAGGTCAGCGTCTGCACCCGCTTGACGGCGACGGTGGAATAGCGCGCCACCGTCTCGTTCGACCCGATCGCGGCACAATGGCGCCCGAAGGCGGTGTGGCGCATCGCCACCTCGCCCAGGATCGCCACCGCCGCGAAGACGATGATCGGCCAGGACACGCCGAACAGGCCGCCGTAATAGACCGGCCGATAGATCTCGCGCAGCGCGAAATCGAGGCTCAGCGTGCCGCCATCGGCCAGCCAGGTCACGAGGGAGCGGTATATCCCCATCGTGCCCAGCGTGACGATGAACGCCTCGATCCCCGCCCGGGTGACCAGCAGCCCGTTGATCGCCCCCGCGACCAGCCCCGAGGCCAGCGCCAGCACGACGCCCACCCCGATCACCGCGACGCCCGGGCCCATCGAGGCCAGAAGGGTGTTCATGACCAGGATCATCAGCCCCGCGACGAAGGCCGCCATCGAGCCCACCGACAAATCGAGGCCCCCGGCGGTGATGACGAAGGTCATGCCGACCGCGATGATGCCGATGAAGGCCGACCGCGCGGCGACGTTGGTGATGTTGGCGTAGCTGAGGAAATTGGGGTTGAGCGCGATGCCGATCGCGATCAGGGCGAGCAGCGCCAGGATCGGGCCCAGAACGTGCAGGTCCGGCAATCGGCGCGCGGCGGCTTGGCTCATGCGGCCGCCTCCCCGGCCCGGTCCAGCCCGGTGGCCAGGCGGATGACGTTGTCCTCGGTGACGCGCGGCCCCTCCAGCTCGCCCGCGATCCGGCCCCCGTGCATGACATAGACCCGCGAGGCGAGGCCGATCAGCTCCGTCATCTCGGACGAGATGACGATGATCGACCGCCCCTCCCCGGCCAGCCGGTGGATCAGGCCATAGATCTGGCCCTTGGTGCCGATGTCGATGCCGCGCGTGGGCTCGTCGATCACCACCACGTCCGGGTCGGCCAGCATGGTCTTGGCCAGCAGCAGCTTCTGCTGGTTGCCCCCCGACAGGTTCCCGACCTTCATGTCGCGCCGGGGCGCGCGGATGTCGTAGTCGCGGATCGCCGCGTCCAGCGCCGCCTCCTCGGCCTTGCGGTCGATGAAGGGCCGGGCGAAGCGGTGCAGCACCGGCAGCGTCAGGTTCTCCTTGAGCGGGCTGCCCAGCAGCAGCCCCGCGCCCTTGCGGTCCTCGGTCAGATAGACCAGCCCGCGGCGGCGCGCCTCGGCGGCGTCGGCGGGCAGGGCCGTGCCCTTCAGCCGGACCTCGCCGGTCCGCGGCCGCAGGCCCACCAGCGCCTCGGCCAGTTCGGTGCGTCCCGCGCCGACCAGGCCGCCCAGCCCCAGGATCTCGCCCCGCCTGAGGGTGAGGGAGGCCCCCTCCACCCGGCCCGGCACCGTGATCCCCCGCGCCTCCAGGACGATCTCGCCGCCGCCGCGCCGCTTCTCGGGGAACAGGTCCGACATCTCGCGGCCGACCATCGCCGTGGCCATCGCGTCCTCGGTGAACTCGCCCGCTGGCCCCTGCGCCACCACCGCCCCGTCGCGCAGCACCGTCACCCGGTCCGCGATCGCCGAGACCTCGTCGAGCTTGTGGGAGGTGAACAGGATCGCCGCCCCCTCGTCCCGCAGCCGCCGCACCTGGCGGAACAGGACGCGCGCCTCGGGTCCCGTCAGGACGGCCGTGGGCTCGTCCATGATCAGCACGCGGAGATTGCGCGACAGCGCCTTTGCGATCTCCACCATCTGCTTTTCGGGGACCGAGATCCGCGCCACCCGGGCGGTCGGCGCCACCCGCGCCTCCAGGCTCTCCATCAGCGCGCGCGTCCGCGACCGCATCGCCCGGTGGTCCAGGAACCAGCCCCGGTGCAGTTCCCGCCCGAGAAAGACGTTCTGCTCGACGCTCAGGTGCTCGGCCAGGTTGAACTCCTGGTGGATCATCACCACCCCCTGCGCCTCCGCCGCCTCCGACCCGGCGAAGCGCACCGGGTCGCCGTCCAGCCGCACCGTTCCGGAGGTCGCGGGCAGGTAGCCGCCGAGGATCTTCATCATCGTCGACTTGCCGGCGCCGTTCTCGCCGATCAGAGCATGGACCTCGCCGGGGCGCAGGTCGAAATCCACCCCGTGCAGCACCTCGATCGGCCCGAACGCCTTCGAGACGCCGTCGAGGGCGAGCGTCGCCGTCACCGGTCGAGCTCCACCCACGCGGCGTCGTCCGCCGACGAGGCGACGCAGGCCGCGACGAAGGCCACGCCCTCGACCCCGTCCTCGATGCCGGGCAGGTCCACGCCCTCGGGCACCCCCTGCCCCGCCTGCTTCGCCCGGATCAGCCGCGCCGCGTCGGCATAGAGGTTGGCGAACCCCTCCAGGTAGCCCTCGGGATGGCCGGGCGGCACGCGCGTGCCCGCCCCGCCGGTGCCCGGCCCGCCCCGCGTCAGGCGCCGCGGCGCCTCCCCGTGGGGGGTGTGCCACAGCACGTTCGGGTCCTCCTGGAACCAGGCGAGCCCGCCCTTGTCGCCGAACAGGCGCAGGCGCAGCCCGTTCTCGTGGCCCGGCGCCACCTGGCTGCACCACAGCATCCCCCGCGCCCCGCCCGCGAAGCGCAGCAGCACATGGGCGTTGTCGTCGAGCACCCGCCCCGGCACGAAGGCCGACAGGTCCGCGGCCAGCCACTCCAGCGACAGGCCGCTGACGAAGCGCGCCAGGTGATAGGCATGGGTGCCGATATCGCCCGTCGCCCCGCCCAGTCCCGCCTGGGCCGGATCGGCGCGCCACTCGGCCTGCTTGACGCCCTGATCCTCGACCTTGTCGGTCATCCAGTCCTGCGGATACTCGACCTGCACCACCCGGATCGTGCCCAGATCGCCCCGCGCGACCAGGGCTTTCGCCTCCCGCACCAGCGGATAGCCCGAGTAATTGTGCGTCAGCACGAAGGCCGCGTCGCTCCGCCGGGCCAGGTCGCGCAGATCCTTCGCCGCGTCGAGCGTGGCCGCCAGCGGCTTGTCGCAGATCACGTGGATGCCGCGCGACAGGAACGCCTTGGCCACCGGGACGTGCAGGTGGTTCGGGGTGCAGATCGCCACCGCCTCGATCCCGTCGTCGCGGGCCGCTTCCCGCTCGGCCATGAGCTCCCAGTCGGAATAGGTCCGGTCGGGCGCGATGCCGACGGCGGCGGCGCTCTCCTCGGCCTTCTCGGGCGTGGCCGACAGCGCCCCGGCCACCAGCGCGAATTGCCCGTCGAGGCGCGCGGCGATGCGGTGCACGTCGCCGATGAAGGCGCCGGTGCCGCCGCCGACCTGCCCCAGCCGGATGGGAACGTGGCGTTCCATGCTCATCCCTCCAGTCCCAGAAGCCTGGCGTTCGTCGCCGCGTCGCCGTCGCCCGCCGCGAAATCGTCGAAGGCGCGGTCGGTCACGCGGATGATGTGGTCGCGGGTGAACCGCGCCCCCTCCCGCGCCCCGTCCTCGGGGTGCTTGAGCGCGCATTCCCATTCCACCACCGCCCAGCCGTCGAAGCCCGCGGCGGTCAGCTTGGAGAACACGGCGCCGAAATCCACCTGCCCGTCGCCGGGCGAGCGGAAGCGCCCCGCCCGCTCCACCCAGCCCTGGTAGCCGCCATAGGCGCCCTGCCGGCCGTCGGGCCGGAACTCGGCGTCCTTGACGTGGAACATGGCGATCCGGTCGGAATAGAGGTCGATATGGTGCAGGTAGTCGAGGCCCTGCAGCACGAAATGGGAGGGATCGTAGAGCAGCCGACAGCGCGGATGGCCATCGACCCGCTCCAGCAGCATCTCGAACGTCACGCCGTCATGCAGGTCCTCGCCGGGATGCAGCTCGAAGCAGATGTCGACGCCCCGGTCCTCGGCATGGTCGAAGAGCGGCCGCCAGCGTCGCGCCAGCTCGTCGAAGGCGGTGTCGATCAAGCCGGGGGGCCGTTGCGGCCAGGGATAGACGAAGGGCCAGGCGAGCCCCCCCGAAAAGGCCGCGACCTTCGTCAGGCCCAGGTTGGCGGCCGCGTCGATCGTCTTTTTCACCTGCTCGGCCGCCCATTCGGTGCGCGCCCGGGGATCGCCCCGCACCGGCTCGGGCGCCAGCGCGTCGAAGGCCGCGTCATAGACCGGGTTCACCGCCAGAAGCTGGCCCTGCATATGCGCCGACAGCTCGGTGATCTCGACGCCCGCCGCCCGGGCCCGGCCCGCCAGCTCGTCGGCGGCCCCGCGCGAGGCCGCCACCGCGTCGAGGTCGATCAGGCGGGGCTCGATCGTGGGCACCTGCACGCCGGCATAGCCCGCCTCCGCCGCCCAGGCCGCCAACCCGTCGAAGCTGTCGAACGGCGCCGTGTCGCCCACGAACTGGGCGAGGAAAAGGCCGGGGCCCTTGATCGTCTTCATGTCTCCTCCCGTCCGCTCGCAGCGCCGCCGCCTCTCCTCCGGGCCGCGCATGTAATCGGTTGCACCAGCGTAAGCGCAGGGTGAAAACCTTTACAAGGGAAAATTTTCGCGCTTCTAACGAACGGCCATTGTTGAGGAACAGCCGATGGACGACAAGGCGCCGGACCGCGTGACCACGATCAGCGACGTGGCGAGGCTGGCCGGCGTGTCGACGGCGACGGTCAGCCGGACCCTGTCCAATCCCGCCATCGTCTCGGAGCGGGCCCGCAAGGCCGTGCTCGCCGCGATCGACCGCACCGGCTATTCCGCCAACGTCTCGGCGCGCAACCTGCGCCGGCGGCAGGCGGGCGGCGTGCTGGCGCTGGCGCCGAACCTCGCCAACCCGTTCTTCTCCGAGATCCTGGCGGGCATGTCGGACGTTCTCGGCGACCACGACATGAACCTCATCGTGGCCGATACCCGGATCGGCGAGCGCGGCCGCCGGCGGCTGGTCGATTACGCCGACCGCTCCCGCGCCGACGGCCTCCTCGTCCTCGACGGCCAGATCGACCGCGCGCTCGTCGACCGGCCGAACTGCCCGCCGGTGGTGCAGGTCTGCGAAATCGTCGCCGGGCTCGACGCGCCCCGCGTCGTGGCCGACAATGCCGGCGGCGCGGCGTCCGCCATCGCCCACCTGGCGGGACGCGGCCACACCCGGATCGGGCGCCTGTCGGGCCCGGCCGGCAACAGCCTGACCCGCGGCCGCGACGCGGGCTTCCGCCGCGCCATCGCCGCCGCCGGATTGCAGGTGCCCGCCGCGGCGGTGGTAGCGGGCGATTTCTCCTTCGCCGCCGGACGGCGGGCGGCGGCGCACCTGCTCGCCCTGCCCGACCGGCCGACCGCGATCTTCTGCGACAACGACGAGATGGCCTGCGGCCTTCTGAGCGGCCTCCACCATGCCGGGGTCCGGATCCCGCGGGACATCGCCGTGGTGGGCTTCGACGACATCGAGATGTCGCGCCACCTGACCCCGGCCCTGACCACCGTGCGCCAGCCCCGGCGCCGCATCGGGCGGGAGGCGGCGCGGATGCTGCTCGACCTCCTCGCCGGGGGGGCGGCCCGGACCGAGATCATGGTCCCGACCGAGCTCGTGCTGCGCGACAGCGCCTGACCGCCGCCCTCAGTCCGTCCGCCGCAGCGCCGCGCGCAGCGCCAGCGCCTCGGCCCGCTCGCGCAGGCCGCGCGGCGCGGCGAGGTCCATCCGCTCCAGGCAGGCCGCCTCCTCGGGGACGCCGCGGTGCCGCAGCCCGCGCCACAGATGCGCCGCGGTCCCGCGCCATCCCGACGCCTCGGCCTTGAGCAGCTCCAGGGCCGGCAGAAGCCGCTGCTCCACGGCGTCGAACGCGGTCCCGAAGGGAAAGACCGGCAGCCGGTCCCGTCCCGCTCCGTCGATCCAGTCCGCGACCGCCCGGGGCGTGTTGCGCCGCCGCTCGGGCGGCACCTGCCAACCCGCGGGCAGCCGGCCCGCGGCGATCGCCTGGCGCGCCAGTCCGTCCTGGAACCGGCTGTCGGCGATCGCGATCAGCGCCGCCGCCGCATCCTCGTCGCTCTGCCAGCGCAGGTCGGCCACCCCGTATTCCGTCACCACGATGTCGCGCAGGTGGCGCGGCACCGTCGCGTGGGGAAAGGACCAGACGATGTTGCTCTCGGCCCCCTGCCCCGTGCCCCGCACGGCCGGCAGGGCGATGATCGACCGCGCGTCCGGCAGATCGAATGCCTGCTGGACGAAATCCATCTGCCCGCCGACCCCGCTGACCATCCGGCCCGCGGCGGTGGTGTCGGACACGGTCTCGCCGGTCAGCGTGACCTTCATCGCCGCGTTGACGAATCGCGCGCCGGTCCGCGCCGCGATCTTCGCCTCCGTGTCGCCGATCAGGCGGTTGGTATAGCTCACGGGGCGCATCGCGATCTCCGCGCGCCGGCTCTCGGGCATGTCCCGCAGACGGCGATAGAAGTCGCGCGATTCCACGAAGAACGCGGCGTGCATGGCCGCGCCGTCGGCCACCCGCCGCGCGATCCCGGCCTCGAAGAGGCGCAAGAGCCCCTCGACCAGCATCTCGGTCACCACGTGCAGGCCGGTCTCGAACCGGCCCTGGTGTAGGGGCGCCGCGGGGAACGGGCAGGCCGCGCGCGCGGGCGCGATCCGGCCCTCGTGGCGCAGGATCAGCGCCTGCGCCACCGCGTCCCCGATCGAGCCGATGCCGATCTGCAGCGTCCCACCGTCCGGCACCAGCCCCGCCACGTGCAGCCCGATCGCGTGTTCGGCATCGCTGACCGCCCGGCGCGGCGCCGAGAACAGGTCCCCGCCGCCCTCGGCCCCCAGCAGGAGGTCGATCTCCGCCTCGGCGATCCAGGCGTCGCCGCCGAAGGACGGCAGATCGTCGTTGATCTCGGCGGCGAAGGTGAACGCCATCTCGCCGGCCCGGCGCAGCCGCATGAGGTCGGCCGAGATGTCGGTGTTGCACGACAGGCTCGCCCCCCCCTCCGCCGGGGCCACCAGCTGCAGGACCACGTCGGGGCCCCAATCCCGCAACAGCGGCACCGCATGGGCGTAATCCACCGGCGTGTAGGCCCGCTGCATCGCGTCGACATGGGTCCAGCGCCCCGCCTGGAGGAAGAATTCCCGCACCCGGACATTCGCGGGCAGGCGCCCTTCGCGGATCAGGCGCGCGTAGCGCGGCGCCTCGTAGGCGCCGAAGAGCCGCTCCAGCGCCGGCGCCAGGAACCGCCGCGCCATCCCCCCCTTCGGCGCCGGGCGTTCCAGGGTCAGCGCGGTGAAGATCTCGATCTCGATCGACGGATCGGCCTCGGCGCGGCCCACCAGCGCATCGACGAGCCGCACCGGCTTGCCGAGCCCCAGGGGCAGCGCGACCTTCAGCGACGGGCCGTGGCGCTTCAGGATCCGGTCCGCCACTTCCTCCGCATCGGCGCAGGCATGTCCCGGCCCGGGCGCCGTCACGACGCCACCTCGTCCGCGCCGTCCGCGCCGTCCTGTGCGCCGGGCCGGACCTCCGCGATCACCTCGACCACCGCCAGGCCGTCCATGCGCGCCACCTCGAACCGCAGCCCGCCCGCCTCGCAGCGATCCCCGGCGCGGGGCAGCCGGCGCAGCCGCTCCATGAAGAGGCCGGCGATGGTGCGCGCCTCGCCCGCCTCCACCTGCCAGCCGAAGCGCTCGCCCATGCGGCTCAGGGGCATGGCGCCGGGGATCTTCCAGCGGCGCGGCCGGGCCCCCTCGGCCTCGGGCCCGTCGACCTCGAACTCGCTGTGGATGTCGCCCACGATCTCCTCGATCGCATCCTCGAAGGCGACCGCGCCCAGCACGCTGCCGAACTCGTCGGCGACCAGCGCCATGTGGGTGCCGTGCCGCCGCATGCTGGTCAGCAACGTTCCCGAATCGGTGCTCGCCAGCACCTTGGGCAGCGGCCGGACGATCGCCTCCAGCCCCGCGGCGTCCAGCACCCGGTCGCTGCCGGCGCGGTGGCGGATCACGTCCTTGACGTGGACGACGCCGATCACGTGGTCGAGCCCGCCGCGCGTCACCGGCAGGCGGCTCGGCCCGGCGGCGAGGATCTCGGCGCCGAGATCCGGCGCCGTCACCCGGTCGAGGTCCAGCGACAGGACGTGGCGGCGGGGGGTCATCAGCTCGTCGGCGCGCCGCGATTGCAGGCGCACGATGTTCTGGATGAACTCGGCTTGGCCGTCGCTGATCTCGCCGCTCCGCCCCGAATCGCGCGCGATGGAGGCCAGCTCCCGCGGGGTGTAGAAGCGCGCCTCGCTCCGATCGAGCCCGAAGAGCGACAGCAGCGCCCGGCTGATGACGTTCAGCAGCCATACCAGCGGCCGGAACAGCAGCTCGAAGACCCGCATCAGCGGCCAGAGCACGAGCAGCAGCCGCTCCGCCCCCTTCAGCGCCAGCGCCTTGGGGATCATCTCGCCGAAGACGACGTGGAAATAGGTGATGACCACCACCGC
Organism: uncultured Paracoccaceae bacterium; assembly: GCA_947487205.1. GTDB lineage: Bacteria > Pseudomonadota > Alphaproteobacteria > Rhodobacterales > Rhodobacteraceae > Palleronia. The sequence continues at coordinate 19,222 of CANKVU010000030.1, forward strand.
CAGCACCACCGCGACCAGGTGGACGCCCGCGCCGCCGATCCCGAGCGCGGCCAGCGGCGCCTCCAGCCAGCCCGCCATCTTGTGCTCGCCGTACATGCCGAGCCCGATGGAGGCGAGCGTCACGCCCAGCTGCGCCACCGCGACGTAGCGGTCCTGCGCCTCCGCCCCGTCGAGCGAATGCGCCACCCGCGCGCCGGCCGGCGACATCGCCTCCACCCGCGACAGCCGCGATCCCACGACGACGAATTCCAGCGCCACGAACAGCCCGTTCACGGCGATCAGCGCGACGATGACGACAAGGCCGATCATTCCGCCGCCTCCGCCTGCTTGTCCCGCGGCACGAAGGACAGAAGCCGCGGCAGCCCGTTCTCCATCCGCTCGACGGTGAAGCGCACGCCGCCCAGGTCGATGCCGGTGCCGCGCGCGGCATCCTCCACCCCGAGCGACAGCGCCGCGAGGCCCGACAGGGTGTCGACCCCCTCGCCCGGCAGGTCCAGGCCGAAGCGGTGGTTCACCTCGTCGACGGCCATGTCGCCCCGCAGCACCACGCGCCCGTCGGCCCGGCGGATGCGCGGCTCCTCCTCGTCGAACTCGTCCACGACCTCGCCGACGATCTCCTCCACCAGGTCCTCGACCGTCACCAGCCCCGAGACGACGCCGTATTCGTTGAAGACGAGCGCGATCGCGTCGCCCCGGCGCTGCATCCGGGTCCATGCCTCGGCCAGGGACAGCGTCTCGGGCAGCAGGTCCACGGGGCGTACGACGTCGTCGATCGCCGCGTCGGGCCGCTCGCGCGCCAGCTCGTCGAGGTCGCGGACATGGACGAAGCCGGTCGGCGTGTTGGCGTCGGTGCCGTCGAGGACCGGGAAGCGGGTATAGGGCGTCTCCAGCACCCGGCGCAGCGCCGGGGCGGCGGGGCTGCCCGCGGTCAGCACCTGCATCCGCAGGCGCGGCTCCATCACCTCGCGCAGGATGCGGTCCTGGAACGACAGGACATGGCGCAGCATCTCGTGCGAGGATCGCCCGATGGCCCCGCCGCGCAGGCTGTCGGCGATGAGCTGGCGCAATTCCTCGTTGTCATGGCCATCCGAGCGCTCCTTCGGCCGGTCGAGGCCCAGCCACCGCATGACCGCCATGGCCGAACCGTTCAGGATGGTGATGAACGGCCCCAGCACCACCAGCGACCAGCGCATCGGCCGCGCCGTCAGGCGCGCCGTCTTCTCGGGCGCGCGCACGGCGATGGATTTCGGGAACAGCTCGCCGAAGATCACCTGCAGGATCGTCAGCCCGATCAGCAGGATCGGGGCGATCGCCGCCGCCGCCGCGATGCCGCCCGGCAGGACGCCGCCGACCAGCGGCTCCAGGTAGGGCGTCAGCGCCTGCTGCCCGTAGAAGCCGACCACCAGGCTCGTCACCGTGATCCCGACCTGCGCGCCCGCGATGTAGCGGTCCATCCGCCGATCGTCCGAGATCGTGCGGGCGAGATACGCCGCCTGCGGCTTGCCGTCCTCCTCCATCGCCGCGACCTTCGGCTTGCTGGAGGAGACGGCGGCGAACTCGGCCGCGACGAAGAGCGCGTTCAGCAGAAGCATGGCCGCGATCACGGCCACGATCAGGATCAGCCCCATGGGCGGGTTCCCCCGTTCAGGTGTCGTCATGCGGGCCGGCAACGCGCGGAACGGCCACAGGGGGGCAATCGCCCCCGACATTCGCGCCCGCCCCCTACCCTTCCGGGCCGAGGATGCGGATATCGGCGACCGCCGCCGCCTCGGCGCCGAGCGCCGCGAGCAGCCGGGCGCGGTGATGGGTCTCGACATAGGCGGCGATGAAGCGCGACGGCGCAACGAAGGTCAGGACGCCCCCCGCGCAATCCAGCGGCCGCAGTCGGGCGAACCAGGCGCCGTAGAGGCTCGGGTCGCTCGCCTGCAGCCGCCGCGCCGCCGCCGCCCAGCCGGTTCCGTCCTCCTCGGGCAGCGCGCCGGGCGGTGCGGGGCGCAGCGGAACGACGTTGCCCGGCGCGTCCTCGGGGTCGGGCGCCGCGCCCATCCGCGCGGCAAAGTCGGTGCCGACGGCCTCCCAATGCGGGCGGGTGGCGTCGAGGACGGCGGCGAAGGCGATGGCGTGTTCGGCCACCCGGCCCCGCGCGGCGGGCACGCGGAGCTCGATCCAGCCGAGCGCCCGCATCCGCGCCACCTCGCGCTTGGCGGTGCGCTCGGTCACGCCCCACATCCGCGCCATCTCCCGCAGGCCGACGGCGAAGGTGCCGCGCCGCCAGTTGAACCGCGCCGTGACGAGGAGCGACAGCCGCAGCGCCAGGCGCGCCTCGGCCGGTGCGCCCCGCGCCGCGGTGACGAGCAGCGCGGTCAGGATGTCGTACTTGATCGCCGACGATCCCGGCCCGGTGACCGGGGGTCGCGACTGGGTGGTGGTGGACTGCCCGCCCTGCATCTGTGCTCCTGCCCCGGACCCGCCGTCCGGTCCCGTTCCGCCCGGATCGCCGCCCCGTCTGCCGCGGGGTTCCAAACGCTATTCCCGGATTGAGACGAATTAGCGTTGGGGAGGGGTCCCTTGTCAAGGATTCGTCGCGGCCCGGCGAAGTCGGGCCCTCAAACTCGAGGATCGAAGGGTATGAATTGGTATTGGGGGACGCCCTGCATGTCCCCCCTATCGGCCCGGATGTCCCCCCAAGGGGCCCATCGGCCGGGGCGGTGTCCCCCGGTTTCCCGGGCCCTGGCGGTGCGATCCGCCCGCGGGGCGATTCGGCCCCGGCGCGGCGCTGGCGTGGCGGATGCGGGCCGGCCACGGTTGCGCCGGGGCCCAGAATACCGATCTCGACATAAACCGCAAATCCGGCGTAGATCGGAAAAGTGATGACATCTACGTCCGAGGTACCATGCTGACACATACGGACCTGCACGATCTGCAGACGCGGTCACTGAAGATGCAGGGGTGGATCCGGCAGCAGACCTTCTCTCCGGAGAACGTCAAGACGCTGCGCCGGTTCTCCTCGTGGGAGGTGGCGGAGCTGATCCTGGGGATCAACCAGTCGACCTTTCGCGGCAAGATGGCCGCCGACCCCGCCTTACCCGCGGGTAAGGTCGAGCCCGAGGGGCGGCAGCGCTGGTTCACGCTGGAGGAGATCAACGTCCTGCGGCGCAAGATCCGGCCGCGGTCGAAATCGCTGATGCCGCCGCGTCCGGGGGGCCGGGCCTTCCGCACCGCGATCGCCAATTTCAAGGGCGGCGCGGGCAAGTCGACGGTGGCGCTGCATTTCGCCCATGCCGCGGCGCTCGACGGGTACCGGGTGCTCTGCGTCGATTTCGATCCGCAGGCGACGCTGAGCCATTCGATGGGCCTGACCGACGTGAGCGAGGAGCAGACCGTCTGGGGCATCATGGCGCGCGACCTGGTGCGCGAGACGGAGGCGCAGAACAATGCCCCGCGGGGCGCGGGCAGCGGCACCGCCCTGCCCCGGCGCACGATCCCGTCCTCGATCACCGACCTGGGCATCCACGACCTGCGGCAATCGGATTTCATCCAGCCGACCAACTGGCCGACGATCGACATCATCCCGTCCTGCGCCAACGCGGCCTTCGTCGAGTTCGCCTCGGCCCAGTACCGGCACCTGAACCCGGAATGGTCGTTCTTCGCCGCGGTGAGCCGCTACCTCGACCGGCTGCCCGACGGCGAATGGGACCTGATCTTCTTCGACTGCCCGCCGGCCATCGGCTACCAGTCGATGAACGCGGTCTTCGCGGCCGACATGCTCTATATCCCGTCCGGGCCCGGCTATTGGGAATACGACAGCACCACCAGCTTCATCGGCCAATTGTCCGAGGCGCTGGAGGATCTGGCCTACGGGTTCGAGGGGACCTTATCCGCGGATAAGGTATCGCTGCCCAAGGCGTTCCACGACGTGCGCTTCCTGCTGACCCGGTACGAGCCGAACAACCAGCTCCACACCGCCATGTTCGAGGCGTTCGGCAAGGTGTTCGGCGAGAAGCTTGCGCAGCACCCGATCGAGATGACGCGCGCGGTCGAGCAATCGGGCCGGTTCCTGAGCTCGATCTACGAGATGGATTACCGCGAGATGACGCGCGAGACCTGGCGCCGGGCGCGGGCGAGCTTCGACCAGGCCTATGCCGAGTTCAAGGCGACGATGCAGCCGCATTGGGAAACGCTGGCGCAGGAAACCTTACCCGCGGATAAGGTCGCGGTCGCGGCCGAGGGAGGACGCCGATGAGCCGCAAGCGCCGGACCTTCGACATCGACCTGCCGGACGAGGCCGCGCCGCCGGCGCGACCCGACGCGCCCGACGCCGCCGAGCGCCGCCGCGGCCCGATGGCCAGCGCCATCGCCGAGAACGCCGAGGCGCTGAGGGCGCGCCGCAGCGCCGCCGAGGCGATCCGCGAGGAGAACGACGCGCTGGCCCACGAATACGTGGCGCTCCGCGAGGCGGGCCATGTCGTTCAGGAATTGCCGCTCGACCAGGTGCAGACCTTCATGCTGGTGCGCGACCGCATCCCCGGCGAGGACGAGGAGATGGCCGCGCTCGTCACCTCGATCCGGGAGGTGGGCCTGTCGAACCCGATCCGCGTGCTGCCGCGCCCCGACGGCGAGGGCTACGAGCTGATCCAGGGCTACCGGCGGCTGACGGCCTATCGGCAATTGGCCGAGGAGACCGGCGACGCCGCCTGGGCGCGCATTCCGGCGCTGGTGATGCCGGTGGAGAGCGACGACGTGGCCGGCCTCTACCGGCGGATGGTCGACGAGAACATCGTCCGCAAGGAGCTTTCCTTCGCCGAGATGGCCTATGCCGCGCAGAATTATGCGGCGGACCCCGCCACCGGGGCCAGGGACCTGTCGGCGGCGGTGGCGGAGCTGTTCCAGTCGGCGCCCTATTCCAAGCGCAGCTATATCCGGTCCTTCGCGTTCCTTCTGGAGCGGATCGGCGCGTCGCTGGCCTATCCGACCGAGATTCCGCGCGCCCTGGGCGTGACCCTGGCGCGCGAGATCAAGGAGCGGCCGGACCTGGCGACGCGGATCGCCGCCGACCTGGCCGATTGGGAGGGGCGCACGATCGCCGACGAACAGGCGGTGCTGCGCCGCGCGGTCGAGGGCGACGACGCGGATGCGGACGGCGCGGCGGCGCAAGCACCGGCGAAACCGGCCCGCCGCGCGCGGTCGAACGGCGCCAAGGCGAAGACCACGTTCCACATCCGCTCCAGCGCGGGGCAGGTGAAATGCACCGCCGGCATGGGGCGGCTGGAGATCAAGGTGGATCGCGACTTCTCCTCCATCGACCGGGGGCGTCTGGAGCGCGCGGTCGCCTCGCTGATCGAGGGGTTGGGATGAGGCCCGACCTTATCCGCGGATAAGGTCGGGCGGCGGGGCAGGGCACCTTATCCGCGGGTAAGGTGCCCCGCGACGCTTGTGCCGGCCCGGCGCGGCAGGCTAGGTAATGCAGATCGGCAAAATGCATTGGAGGGTCCATGCCCGAATCGACCATCACCGCCCGGGGCCAGACCACTATCCCGGCGGCCGTGCGCGCCGCGCTGGCGCTGCGCCCCGGCGACCGGCTGCGCTATGTGGTGCTGGACAGCGGCGAGGTGCGCCTGATGCGGGCGGTCCCGGTCATGACGCTGTCGGGTGTCCTGAAACGGACGGGGCAGGGGGGCGAGGCGGGGTGATCGCGCTCGGAACAGGCACGCTGGTGGCCTTCCTCGTGGAGGCGGATGCGGGCACGGAGGTCGACCGGCAGGCCGGGGCGCGGGCGCGCGCCGCGATGGGGGCGCTGAGCGAATCGGCGCCCGGCTTCGTCAGCCGCGAGGGCATGGTCGATCTGGTGCGGGCGCTGGAGGCGATCCCGGGCCCGGACCGCGCGGGGATCGCCGCGGCGATCGAGGGCCTCCTTTCCGCTCACGAGGTCGTGATCGAGGCGCCGGAGCGGGTCGGCCGCGCCGCGGACCGCTATCGCCGGGGCGCCGCCTTCGGCGCGGCGATGGCCGCGCTGGCTGCCGAGGCGGCGGGCTGCCGGCCGGCCGCGCCCGCCCATCCGGCCGGCGGCGGGGCCGCGCACCGACCGGGCGGACGCTGACCCGGCATCGGCCCGGATCGGCGTCCGGCCGCGGGGGCGGGCCACTTTCAGAAAATGCCTGAGGGTCCCTTTCGCCGATTGACGGTCGATGGGGCGGAGGCGGCCTGCCAAAAGGGGGAGGAGCAGCGATGAGGACCGCACCGGAATGACCACCTATCACACGCCCCGCGGGGGGCATCCGGGGCAGGAGCAGCTGCTGACCGACCGCGCCGTCTTCACCGAGGCCTACGCGGTGATCCCCAGGGGCACGATGCGCGACATCACCGCGAGCGCCCTGCCGCATTGGGAGGGGACGCGGGCCTGGATCATCGCCCGCCCGCTCTCGGGCTTCGCCGAGACGTTCTCGCATTACGTCATGGAGGTGGGGCCGGGCGGCGGCTCGACCCGGCCCGAGCCCGACCCGGGCGCCGAGGGGGTCCTGTTCGTCACCCGTGGCGAAGGGGTCCTGGAGCTGGAGGGCCGCCATCCGCTGCGCCCGGGCAGCTACGCGTTCCTTCCCGCGGGGTCGGATTGGCGGCTGCGCCAGGCCGGGGAGGGGCCGATCTCGTTCCACTGGATCCGCAAGGCCTACGAGCCGGTGGCGGGGATTGCGGCGCCCCGCCCGGCGATCCTGCACGACGACGAGGTGGCGCCGACGCCGATGCCCGGGACGGAGGGCCGCTGGGCCACGACGCGCTTCGTCGATCCCGCGGACCTCTCCCACGACATGCACGTGACCGTGGTGACGTTCCAGCCCGGGGCGGTGATCCCGTTCCCCGAGACCCACGTGATGGAGCACGGGCTCTACGTTCTGCAGGGCAAGGCGGTCTACCGGCTGAACCGGGACTGGGTGGAGGTCGAGGCGGGCGATTACATGTGGCTGCGCGCCTTCTGCCCGCAGGCCTGCTATGCCGGGGGGCCGGGGCCGTTCCGCTACCTGCTCTACAAGGACGTGAACCGCCACGCCGCGCTGCCGCGACGGATGGCGGTCTGAGCGATCCCGCCGGGCGGCGGGGCGCGGAAGTATCGATCACGGAAGACCGGGCCCGGGAACGGCCCTCACAGGAGGCAGGCCGATGGATATCTGGGTGATCAACCCGAACGCCACCGAGAGCATGACCGCCAAGATCGCCGACGCGGCGCGTCGCGTCGCGCGGCCCGGCACGACGATCGTCGCGCGCACGGGGCAGGGGGGGCCGGCCAGCATCGAGGGCCATGCCGACGAGGCGATGGCGCTGCCGGGCCTCCTGGCCGCAATCCGCGAGGCGGAGGCGGCGGGGGCGGACGGGATCGTGGTGGCCTGTTTCGACGATCCGGGCCTCGGCGCCTGCCGCGAACTGGCCACCGGGCCGGTGATGGGGATCTGCGAGGCGGCGGCGAAGGCGGCGACGGTGATCGCCACCTCCTTCGGGGTGGTCACGACGCTGCCGCGCTCCGTCCCGATCATCGAGGAGGCCCTGCGGCGCTACGGCGTGCACGATCGCTGCCGGAAGGTCCGCGCCGCCTCGGTCCCGGTGCTGGGCCTCGAGGAGCCGGGGTCCGAGGCCCGCGAGAGGGTCCGAGACGAGATCCTGCGGGCCCGGGACGAGGATGGCTGCGAGGCGGTGATCCTGGGATGCGCCGGGATGGCCGACCTGGTGGAGTGGCTGTCGCGGGACTGCGCCATCCCGGTCATCGACGGCGTCGCGGTCGCGACGACCATGGTCGAGGCGCTGGTCGCGGCGGGGATCGCGACCAGCAAGGCGGGGGCCTATGCCGCGCCCAACCCGAAATAGCGGGGGAGGGTGCGCCCGGAGGCGGGCGCGGCCCGGCCCCGGCCCGCGCTAGGCGGGGCGCGCGCCCGGTTCCGGGGCATGGACCATGACCGGATCCTCCAGCGGATGCTCGTCGAGGTTGTCGCCCGGTCCGATGCGGTCGATCACGGCGAAGAGGCCGGGCGCGGCGAGGGGCGTCAGCACCCCGTGCCAGGTGCCCCGGAGGAGGTTCACCGCCTGTCCGGGCCGGGTCAGGAAGGCGTGGACGGGCCCGGGGACGGGGCCGTCGCCCTCTGCCACCACGACGAGGAAGGGCGACATGGTCATCGGTACGAAGGCCTGGCTGCCCAGCGGATGGCGTTCCAGCAGATCGAGCCGGTAGGGCAGGGCGCGCGGGACGGCGTCGAACAGGCTGATTCCCGCCCGCCCGTCACCGAAATCGAGCCGCGCGCGGTCGTGGAAGCGCCCGCAGAGGCCGGCATTGATGGTCCGGTCGGGCGCGCCGCCGGCCTCGATCACGTCGCCGAAGGGGCGGAACGCCTCCGCCGTCAGGGGCCGGGCGATGACGCTCATGTCCGGGCGATGACGCTCATGTCCGGGGCCCGATTTTTCGCCGAAAAATCGCCCGCCTCATGGCAGCCGCTCCGCGAGGCGGTGGCGGGCGATCCGCTCCACCTGGGCGCAGGCCTCGGCGATCTCGGTGGCGCGGTCGTTGTGCAACCGGCGCTCGAAGGCGGCGAGAATGCCGGCGCGGTCGTGGTCGCGCACGGCGATGACGAAGGGGATGTCGAACCGCGCCCGATAGGCGGCGTTCAGGTCCTCGAACCGGGCGCGGTCGGCGTCGCTCAGCGCGTCGAGCCCGGCAGAGGCCTGCTCGCCGGCGCTGTCGGGGGTGAGGCGCCGGGCCGCGGCGAGCTTGCCGGCGAGGTCGGGATGCGCGGTCAGGACGCCCAGCCGCTCGGCCTCGGTGGCGCTGCGAAAGACGCGCGCCATGGCGTTCCAGAGCCCTTCGGCGCGGTCGTGGGCGGGCCCGAGCTCCAGCTCCCAGGCGCGTTCGGCGATCCAGGGGGAATGCTCGAAGACGCCGCCGAAGGCTTGCGTGAACGCGGCGCGCTCCATCTCGGAGGGCCGGGCGCGGGGCGCGGGGGGATGGGTCGCGGCCCAGTGATCGGCGATGGCCGCGCGGGTGGCGAACCAGACGCCGTCCTGCCCCCGGACATGGTCGAGAAAGCGGGCGACCGCCCGCGCCCGCCCCGGCCGTCCGGCCAGGCGGCAATGGAGGCCCACCGACATCATCCGCCCGCCCTCGGCATGGAGCATGTCGAAGGTGTCGATCAGGTAGCGGGAGAAGTCGTCCGGGGCGCCGAACTTGCCGGCGGCGAAGTTCATGTCGTTGGCGTCGAGCGTGTAGGGGACCACCAGCTGGTCGCGGCCCGCGATCCGTATCCAGTACGGCAGGTCGTCGGCATAGCTGTCGGCGACATAGGCGAAGCCGCCCTCCTCGGCGGCGAGGCGCACGGTGTTCTGCGAGCAGCGCCCGGTATACCAGCCGCGCGGGCGGGCGCCCGTGACCTCGGTGTGCAGGCGGATCGCCTCGGCCATGTGGGCGCGCTCCTCGGCCTCGGGGACGTCCTTGTACTCGATCCATTTCAGGCCGTGGCTCGCGATCTCCCAGCCGGCGGCCGTCATGGCGGCGACCTGCTCGGGGCCGCGGGCGAGCGCCGAGGCCACGCCGTAGACCGTCACCGGCAGCGCGCCCAGCAGCCGGTGGAGGCGCCAGAACCCCGCCCGCGCGCCGTATTCGTAGATCGATTCCATGTTCCAGTGCCGCTGCCCGGGCCAGGGGGCGGCGCCGGCGATCTCGGACAGGAACGCCTCGGAGGCGGGGTCGCCGTGGAGGATCGCGTTCTCGCCCCCTTCCTCGTAATTGACGACGATCTGCACCGCCGTCCGCGCCCCGCCGGGCCAGTCCGGGTCGGGCGGCAGCGGGCCGTGGCCGATCATGTCGCGCGGATACCTGTGCATTCGGGAAGCCTCCTGTCCCTGCGGCGCGATCCCGCCCTGGGGGCGGGGTCCTTCGAATGATGCCGGGGACATCCGCGGGCGCCCGGGGGGGCTTCCCCCCGGCGTCCGGGGCCGGCAGGGTCGGGGCCCAGATAGCAGGAGCGCTGCCATGCCCGGATACCTGACGACCCATGTCCTCGATACCGCCACCGGCCGTCCGGCGGCGGGGCTCGGGATCGACCTCTACCGGATCGAGGGGGAGGAACGGAAGCACCTCGCGCGGGCCGAGACGAATGCCGACGGGCGCACCGACGCCCCGATCCTGCCCGAGGCCGCGTTCGCGCCGGGCACCTACGAGCTGGTCTTCGAGGCGGGGGCGTATCTGCGCGGCACGGGCGACCGGCCCGAGCCGCCGTTCCTCGACCGGGTGCCGATCCGGTTCGGCATGGCCGAGGCGGTCCATTACCACGTGCCGCTGCTGCTGTCGCCCTACGGCTATTCCACCTATCGCGGCAGCTGAGCGTCGGCGCGCACCGCCGCGGCGAGGTGGCGGGCCATGAAATCCATGAAGATCCGCGTCTTGGGGTCCTGGTGGCGGCGGTGCACGTAGAGGCAGGCAAGCTGGACCGGCTGCGGCGGCGTCTCCTCGCAGACCGGCACCAGCGCGCCCGTGGCGAGGTGGCGGGCGACCTCGAAGACGGGCTTCATCACGATCCCCTCGCCGGCCAGCGCCCAGTCCGTCAGCACGTCGCCGTCGTCCGATTCGAGCCGGCCCGTCACCCGGTGGCGGCGGGGGCCGTCGGGTCCGTCGAGCTCCCAGCGGAACTCGGTGGCGCCGGGGAAGCGCAGGTTGAGGCAGGCATGGCGCCCCTCCGCGATCTCCTCGCCGCGGCGGGGATGGCCGGCACGGGCCAGATAGGCGGGGCTGGCGCAGAGAAGGCGCGGGCATTCCGCGATGTGGCGCATCCGGAGCGCGGAATCCTCGGGCCGGTCGAGCACGAAGATCGCGTCGAGCCCCTCGGCGGCGAGGTCCACGCGCCGGTCCGACAGCCGCAGCCGCACCTCCACGTGCGGATGCCGGTCGAGGAAGCCGGGCAGGGCCGGGGCGACCAGCCGCCGCCCCAGCCCCAGCGGCGCGGCCACGTGGAGGACGCCGCGGGGCGTCTCGGTCGCCTCGCCCACCGCCGCCTCGGCGGCCGCGACCGTGGCGATGATCGCGCTGGCGCCGTCGTAGAAGAGGTGCCCGTGCTCGGTCGCCGAAAGGCTGCGGGTGGTGCGCTGGAAGAGGCGCACGCCCAGATGCGCCTCGAGCTGGGCGACGCGGGCGGAGACCACCGCCGGGGAGACGCGCTGGTCGCGCGCCGCCGCCGACATCGAGCCCAGATCGTAGATGCGAACGAAGGTGCGGATATTGTCGAGATACGACATTGTCAGGGTGCGTTTGATAGTGTTGCGGTCATTCCGTCCGTATCCCGAAGGGCGCCGGGCCGATAGGCCTGCCGCGACAGGAGGCGACCGCCATGCACGACATCGCGATATTGTGGGATTGGGTCGGGTTCGCGGTGCGGTGGGTTCATGTGATCACGGCGATCGCGTGGATCGGGTCGTCGTTCTACTTCGTGGCGCTGGACCTGGGGCTTCGGGGGGCTGCGGACCTTCCGGCGGGGGCCGCGGGGGAGGAATGGCAGGTGCACGGGGGCGGGTTCTACCACATCCGCAAGTTC
>CANKVU010000031.1 GCA_947487205.1 uncultured Paracoccaceae bacterium
GTCCCAGGCATCCGCCTTGGCGCCGAGACCCGTCATGCACTAAGACTGAAACCGGACCACCCGATGGGGGCAGGCCAGCCCTTCATGCCGCGCTTGAAGATGCTGTAGAAGCCCTCGACCGTGTTAGTGTGGACCTCCGGCGCCTCCAGCTTGACGTACTCGCCAGAGCTATGGCGGGTGAAGTCATGGCCCGCGAAGTCGTCGGCCAGCTTGTGGTACTGCTTGGCTTCGTCCGTGTAGATGACGGCCTCGGCGGCGATGTTCTCGCGCAGGATCGGAACGAGCGTGTCCTTCTTGAGATCGTCCACGACGATGGACTTGGCGCGTTTGGTCTCGCGGTCCACAAGCGTTAGCATCTTCATCTTGTGAGCGTAGCCACGCGCGTTCTTCGCTTTCACCACGCCCGGCTCTTTGCCGATGAACGTCTCGTCCACTTCGACGGTGCCGCCATTGCCGCCGAACGGGGCAAGCGCGCCCTCGCGCATACACTCGCGAATGCGATGGGTCAGGAACCACGCGCTCTTGTAGGTGATGCCGAGAACGCGGTGAAGCTGGTGGCTGCTGATGCCCTTCTTGCTGGACACCATGAGGTGGATCGCCTGGAGCCACAGGTGAAGCGGCAGGTGGCTTTCCTCGAAGATCGTGCCCTTGCGGACGGTGAACTGCTTGCGGCACTCACGGCACTTCCAGAGGCCGTGGCGCTCTTTGCCTTCCGGGTTCTTCTTGGAGGGCTTGGTGCGGACGCCTTCCAGACGGTAAGCGCGATCCACCACTCCGCAGTGACCGCAGACCGGACCGTCCGCCCAGAGCATCGCCTCGACGTGCGCGAAGGCGGCGGCTTCGTCGTGCATGTAGGGGGCGGAAAGGACGGACATTGCGGAGACCTCTAACTTGTTGAGTTAGATATAGCCTCTGCAGGTGGGTTTGTTAAATATACAATCGCCAAATTATTTGACCACGATCACGGATGATTTATATAATGGGCGCTAAGGAGGCGCATTGCGCGACAATTGGACCGGACGCGTGACACACGCTCATCCCCCGAAGCGGGCAACGGAAGGAATGCCTTGCCACAGGACCGTGACGCCCTGATCGCCAATTTCCGTCAGATCGTCGGGTCAGCACATGTGCTGACCCGGAAGCGCGACACGCAACGTTTCATCCGTGGTTACCGCTACGGCGGGGGGCCTGTTTGCGCAGTGGTCCGTCCAGGCAACCTGGTCGAACAGTGGCGGGTATTGAACGCGACCATCGCCGCCGGACGGGCAGTGATCTTCCAGGCCGCGAATACCGGCCTTACCGGCGGCTCGACGCCCTGGGGCGAGGATTGCGACCGCGAGATCGTGCTCGTCAGCGTCACGCGGTTGAAGGGGCTGCATCTGATCGACGAGGGGCGTCAAGTCGTCTGCCTACCCGGCGCCACGCTCGACGCGCTGGAAAAGGCGCTGCGGCCTTTGGGCCGCGAACCGCATTCGGTGATCGGCTCGTCCTGCATCGGCGCGTCGGTGCTGGGTGGGATCTGCAACAATTCGGGCGGCGCGCTGGTCCGCCGCGGCCCCGCCTATACCGAAATGAGCCTCTATGCGGAGATCCGGCAGGATGGGAGCGTGGCACTGGTCAACAATCTGGGTCTGCCGCTCGGCAACGAACCCGAGGAGATCCTGGCTCGCCTCGAGCGTGGCGACCTTCCCGCCGCCACTGCAACAGAAGCCTGGGGCTCGGACCGCGAATACGTGGAGCACGTGCGCGATGTTGAGGCCGACACACCAGCGCGGTTCAACGCCGATCCGCGGCGCCTGCGCGGGGCTTCGGGATGCGCGGGCAAGCTTGGGGTCTTCGCTGTCCGGCTCGACACGTTCGAAGCCGAGCCGGAGACGGCGGTGTTCTACGTCGGCACCAACGAGCCGGGCGAGCTTACCGCGATCCGGCGCCACGTGCTGTCGCGTTTCGAGCATCTGCCTATCGCGGCCGAGTACATTCACCGCGAGGCCTACGACGTGGCCGCGAGATACGGCAAGGACACGTTCCTGTTCATCCGCCGCGCCGGAACCGACCGGATGCCGGCGCTCTTTGCCGCGAAGTCTCGCACCGACGCGCTGACCGAGCGATTGGGCCTTGGCACTGCGATCAGCGACCGCGTGGCGCAGACGGTAGCATCTCTGGCGCCGCAGCATCTGCCAAAGCGGATGAACGAGTTTCGCGACCGGTTCGAGCATCACCTGCTGTTGAAGATGGGCGGCGATGGGATCGCCGAGGCGCGGGATTATCTGGACGCGCTCTTCCCCTCGGCGGCGGGCGACGTGTTCGAATGCACGAAAGAGGAGGGCGAGGCGGCGTTCCTGCACCGCTTCGCCGTCGCGGGCGCCGCGGTGCGCTATCGCGCGGTACATCCGCGGATCTGCGAGGACATCGTGGCGCTCGACATCGCGCTGCGCCGCAACGATCCCGACTGGGTCGAGACCCTGCCGCCAGAGATCGAGGCGAAGATCGAGAAGAAGCTCTATTACGGGCACTTCTTCTGCCACGTTTTCCACCAGGATTACGTGGTCAGGAAGGGTCATGACACGCGCGCCATCGAGCGTGAGATGTGGACGCTTCTGGACGCTTCTGGACGCGCGCGGGGCACAATACCCCGCCGAGCACAATATCGGCCACCTCTACGAAGCCAAGCCTGCGCTGGCCAAGTTCTACCGCGCAATCGATCCCACGAACAGCCTCAATCCCGGGATCGGACAGACCTCAAAATGCGCGCATTGGCAATGATCCTCCGGGGCCGCTGCGCAATTCGACGTTGACGCAATTCCGGCGTGCGCCGCGCGCCCGATGAGGGAGGGAGACATGCCAGGCCCAATCACGTTCCTTCTGGCACTGCTACCTATCGCGACGGTGTTCGTGCTGTTGGTCGTGCTCGCGCGATCGGCCAAATTCTCGATGCTCGTTGCCTATGTCGTCACTGCGCTGACCGCGCTCCTCATCTGGGGTACGGAGCCGGCCAAGGTGCTGGGTGCAACGGTCAACGGCGTGGTCACGGCCGCCAGCTTGCTCTATATCGTCTTCGGCGCGATCCTGCTGCTCTACACGCTCGAGGAAAGCGGCGGCATCCGGTCCATTCGCAGCGGATTCACCCGCATCTCCCCCGACCGCCGCGTGCAGGCGATCATCATCGCCTGGCTCTTCGGCTCGCTGATCGAGGGCGCGTCCGGTTTCGGCACCCCGGCGGCGATCGCGGCACCGCTTTTGGTGGCGATCGGCTTTCCCGCGATGGCTGCCGTCATGGTGTCGCTGATCATCCAGAGCACGCCGGTATCCTTCGGCGCCGTGGGCACACCGATCCTCGTCGGCGTCCAAACCGGCCTGTCGGGCCAGAAGCTGGTCGAGGCCACGATCGACACGCCCTTCCTTGAGTACCTGCTGGACATAGCGACCAGGGTCGCCATGATCCACGGTCTGATCGGGTTCCTGATCCCGCTCATCATGGTCGGCATGCTGACCCGCTTCTTCGGCGCGAACCGGTCCTTCTCGGAAGGTTTCAAGGTGTGGAAGTTCGCGCTTTTCGCCGGCCTCGCCTTCACCGTGCCCTATTACGTCATCGCCTGGCTCCTGGGTCCGGAATTCCCCTCGCTCGTCGGCGGAATCATTGGCTTGCTCATCGTCGTGCCGGCGACGCAGCGCGGTTTTCTTTTGCCGAAGGAAGCTTTCGCCTTTCCGGCCCGCGACCAATGGGATTCGGGTTGGATCGGCAAGCTCGACGATCTCGAGGACCACCGCCGTGATACGCCCACCATGTCGCTGCTCACCGCCTGGGCGCCCTATGTCTTTGTGGTCCTGCTGCTTGTCCTCACGCGGACGGTCGGGCCTGTAAAGGACTGGCTGACCTCGCCCGCGACCACCCTTGCCCTCGAGAATCTGTTCGCATCGGGCATCACGACGCGAATCCAGATCCTCTATCTGCCGGGCACGGTGTTGATCCTCGCCTCGCTCTTCACCTTCTTTCTACACAAGATGTCAATACGGGATTTCGGTCGCGCGCTGAAATCTTCTGGTTCGACCATGATCGCGGCGGCCCCGGCGCTTCTGCTTGCGGTCCCGATGGTTCAGGTTTTCCTGAACTCCGCATCGGAGCGCCTTGCCAGCATGCCGATCGTCCTCGCAGAGGGCATGTCGGCGGCCGCCGGAGAGGCGTGGCCGCTCTTCGCGCCGCTGATCGGGGCAATGGGGGCGTTCATCGCCGGGTCGAACACGATCTCGAACATGATGTTCTCGCTGTTCCAGTTCTCCACGGCCGAGCAGATCGGGCTGGGATCGGCGGGCGCGGCGGTCGTCGTCGCCGCGCAGGCTGTCGGCGGCGCTGCCGGCAACATGATCTGCGTCCACAATGTCGTCGCGGCGTCAGCCACTGTCGGCCTTGTGGACCGTGAAGGCGAAATTATTCGCAAGGTCCTGATCCCGCTCAGCTATTACGTCGTTCAGGGCGGTCTGATCGCAACGGCGCTGATCGCCGGCGGGTTCAATCTGTGGTGGATCGCGGCGATCGTCTGGGCGGCCGGCGTGATCACCGTCATGGCGATGAACCGCGGCCGGCCTGTCGGCGCGGCTGCAACCGGAAAACAGGCGGCGCGGCCGTGACGGACGCATCCCGCCCCCGCGTCGGCCTCTTCGTCACCTGCCTGGTCGATGCGATGCGGCCCGAGATCGGCTTTGCCGCCATCCGGCTTCTGGAAGATGCCGGGTGCGATGTGGAGGTGCCGACGCGGCAGACATGCTGCGGACAGCCCGCGTATAATAGCGGTGACGACGTGAGCACGGCGGCGGTGGCCCGGCAGGTGATCGCGGCGTTCGAGCCGTTCGACCATCTGATCGTGCCCTCGGGATCTTGCGCCGGAACGATCCAGCACGGTTACCCCGCCCTGCTCGCTTCGGATGCCGAGTGGGGGCCACGTGCCGCGCGCCTTGCCGAAAAGACGCACGAGATCATTAGCTATCTGGTCGATATCCGCAATTATACACCGGGCAGGCTGCGGCTGGAGGGGAGCGCCACCTATCACGACAGCTGCGCCGGTCTGCGAGAGCTTGGCATCCACGACCAGCCCCGCCGCCTTCTGGCGACGGTCGACAGCCTGGAGATGCGACCGCTTGACGGAGAGAATGTCTGCTGCGGCTTCGGCGGGATGTTCTGCGTCAAGTATCCGGCGATCTCGAACGCGATCGTCGACGAGAAGGCCGATGCCGTCGAACGGAGCGGCGCCGACATGCTGCTTGCTGGCGATCTCGGATGCCTGATGAACATGGCGGGCAAGCTCAACCGGCGCGGATCGAAGGTGCGCTGTTTCCACACTATCGAAATCCTTGCGGGTGGCGGCGACGGACCGGCCATCGGAGAGAAATCGTGACCGCCACGACCCGGCCCGGCTTCAAGGCCCGCAGCGACGCCGCCCTTGCGAACTCCACTTTGAAGACCGCCATCGACCGCACCGCCGAGCGCAAACGCGCCGCCGCGCTGGCCCGGTTTGCCGAATATGAAGCGGCGCGATCCCGCGGCAGCGCGATCAAGGACCATGTGATTGCCAATCTCGATCACTACCTGGAGATGTTCGAGCGCAATGCCACCGCATCGGGCGCCAAGGTCCATTGGGCCGCCACCGAGGCCGAGGCCTGCGACATCGTTATCCGCCTCTGCCGGGAGGCCGGTGCGAAGCGCGTCACCCGCTCGAAATCCATGCTGGGAGAGGAGATCGGCCTGCCCGATGCGCTCGGCTCGGCCGGGATAGAACGGGTCGAGACCGACCTTGCCGAACACATCATCCAGCTCGCGGGCGAGCATCCCTCGCATATCATCTGGCCGGCGATGCACCGTACCCGCGAACAGGTGGCCGAACTCTTCAACGCCGACCACAAGCCGCCCCCGGCCGATGACGAGGCGGCCTCCATGGTTCAGAGCGCGCGCCATGTGCTGCGCGAGAAGTTCCTGAGCGCGGGTGTCGGTATTTCCGGCGCCAATTTCCTGATCGCCGACACGGGCGCGACCTGCACCGTCACCAACGAGGGCAATGCCGAGCTGACGACGACACCGCCGCGCCTCCATATCGTGACCGCGGGCATCGAGAAGCTGGTCCCGAGCACGTCGCACGCCATGGCGCTGCTCCGGCTTCTGGTGCGCGCCGCCACCGGGAGCGAGTTGACCCAATACACCACGTTCCACTGCGGCCCGAAGCGTCCCGGTGACGCCGACGGCCCCCAGGAGATGCATATCGTCCTTGTGGATAACGGCCGATCGGAGATGATCGCCAACGAGTTCCGCGACATGCTACGCTGCATTCGCTGCGGCGCCTGCATGAACCATTGCGTCGTCTATCGGCAGATCGGTGGCCACGCCTATGGCGGCACCTATCCGGGTCCAATGGGCGCCGTGCTGACGCCGGTATTCGACGGACTGGCGCCGTCCCGCGATCTGCCCTTCGCCTGCACCATGAACGGGCGCTGCGCCGAGGTCTGTCCGGTCGAGATCCCGCTCCCCATGCTGCTGCGGTCCTGGCGGGGCCGAAGCTGGCGCGCGGGGCTGGAAAGCGAACCGATGCGCACAGGCCTCGTGGCCTGGGCGGGCCTTGCCCGTCGGCCAAGCCTCTACCGAATGGCCAGCGGGATCGGCGTGCGCGCATTGCGCCTGCTCGGTCGCAGCGGGTGGATCGGGTCTCTGCCTTTCGCTGCTGGCTGGACCCGGCACCGCGACCTTCCTAGTCCTACCGGGGGCACCTTCATGGAGCGCTACAAGGCCGAACGCGGCAAGCGACCGGAGGATCGACGATGAGGACGCGCGACAGCATCCTGTCGGCCATACGCGCAGGCCTTGGCGGAAGTCGAAACGACCCGGCTGCGATCGCCGCGGAGGCCGCGGAACTTCTTGCCGCGCCCGAGACGATCCGCCCGCCTCTAGTCGCCGCGACGCGGGTCGACGCGTTCTGCGAGAAGGTCGAGGCACTCGGGGTCACGCTGGACCGGATCGGGAGCATTGGTGAGGTTCCCGCTTCGGTCAGACGCTATCTCGAGGACCAGAGGCTGTCGGCGGAGATTGCCGTCGAATCCGCCGCGCTTTTCCGCGATCTGGACTGGGGAGAGATCCGACCGCGCCTTGCCGTGGCGCCGGATGCGCTCGCCGCAGTCGGACTCGCCCGCCACGGTATCGCCGAGAGCGGATCGCTCGTCATTCACTCCTGCAAGGAGACGCGGATTCTACTCGCACTTCTGCCATTGCATCATATCGTGGTCCTGCGCGCGGCCAACATCGTTTCCCATCTGGAAGATTACGCCGCCCTGCTTGTCGGACACGAAACCTCGCCCCGCAATGCCGTGCTCATTACCGGCCCCAGCGGGACGACCGACATTGAGGGAAGCTACGTCCGCGGGGCGCATGGTCCCGGGTTCGTACACGTGATTCTTGTCGTTGATGCATAAAACGCCGGTCAACCGCTGAACGCAGATGAGTTGGTCGCGGCGTTTGGAACGTCAACCGATGCAGGTCTAGATCCAATCTGAACGTCATCCGGCAGTCGCAGCACGATCCGTCGAAGCCGCCGTTTGCGCCCGCCGCAGCATCGGTCAAAGCCGGGCTAATTTTGTTGAAAAAGTAACTGTTGCTGTGCGGCAAGTCCCCTGATTCACTTGGTTATGGGTGGTGGGGAGGATTTGGCGATGATGGGCAGGCAGACGGCGCCGGCGAAGCTGTTCTACGACTTCGATCTGGAGAGTCACATTCCGGCGGATCACTTGCTGCGGAAGGTCGACCGGTTTCTCGATCTGGGCGATATCCGTGCTCGGCTTCGGCCCTTCTACAGCCACCTCGGGCGCCCCTCGATCGATCCCGAGCTGGTGGTGCGGATGCTGCTGATCGGATATCTGACCGGCATCCGATCGGAGCGACGGCTCTGCGAGGAAGTCCACGTGAACCCGGCGCATCGGTGGTTCTGCCGGCTCGGGCTCGATGGTCGCGTGCCCGACCATTCGACCTTCTCCAAGTACCGGCACGGCAAGTTCCGCGACAGCGATCTGCTCCGGCTGGTCTTCGAGGGCGTCGTCGCCCGGTGCATCGAGGAAGGGCTGGTGGGCGGCACGGGGTTTGCGGTCGATGCCAGTCTCATCCTGGCCGATGTCGCCAAGATGAATTCAAGCGCAAAGGCCAGATGGGACATCGCCGACATCGATGCGCAGAAGGCCCCGCGCGCTGTCCGCGAGTATCTCGAGACGCTGAACGACGCGGCGTTCGGCGCCGCCACCCCGGTCTTGCCGAAGTTCGTCTCCCATGCCGATCCGGCCAGCCAGTGGACGGCAGCGCAAAAGAAGCCGGCCGTGTTCACGTATTCGGACAATTACCTCATCGACACCGACAATGCCGTCATCCTGGACGTGGAGGCGACCCGCTCGATCCGGCAGGCCGAGGTCGGGGCGGCCCGGACCATGGTGGATCGCGTCGAGCAACGCTTCGGGCTGAAACCCACATGGCTGACGGCAGACACCGCCTACGGCTCGGCCGAGACCCTCGACTGGGTGGTCCGGACAAAGAAGATCGTCCCCTTCATTCCCGTCTTCGACAAGTCCGCGCGGGCCGACGGCACCTGGTCGCGCTCGGACTTCACATGGGACCCCGAGAACGACCGCTACTTCTAAGGTTTGTGGCTGCTGGATGCTCGTAACCGTCCGGCGTCGCCGCTCACCCCTTCCGCGGCTTCCATTTCTTGGCGAGCTTGAGGACGTCGAGGCGGCGTTCGTCGGCATCGGGGACATGCGGATCGAAGGGACCACCGGCCCATTCCGTCACATCTTCATGTTCGGGATGTTCAGGGTCTCTGATCGCTTCGAGGAAGTTATCGTATCCGGGCATGCCGCCGACGTCTTCGGGCGGGCATCTTCCGGTGATGTCGAACAGCCGGGGATAGAGGTTGCCTGGTGTCGGCTTGCCGATGATCTCGACGTCGATCAGATGGACCCAGTCGTCCCCGAAGTCATAGACATAGCGGATCGGGGATGTCCCGGCGGCATCGACGACGTCTGCCAGGCTGGCCTTGGCGGCCGGCCGCGTGTCGGTGCCGAAGTCCGGATCGGGCAGGCCCCAGCGCGTGTCGCCGTCATGAACTCGTAGAGATGGTAATTTTCCCATCCCATTGCCGCCTGGATGACGAGGTGCAGCCGGTCGAGCCGGATATCGACGGACACCTCGATGATGCGCGTGACAGCGGGTTCGATGCCATCGAGGGTGATCTTCAGATGTGCGATGGTCATGCTGGGACGGTGTCCTTCTGTATGGCGGTCCGCCAACGCCACGGCAGCAGATCGTCGACACGGGTGATCTTGTAGTCCGGGATGCGGGCCAATGTGTCGGCGAGCCAGACCTGCGGGTCGACGCCGTTCAGTTCGGCGGTTTTACGAGCTCGCGCGCCGGGATCCGCAACTCGGTCCGATCTTCGCGGCCAGGATCGGCGACGACTGGGAGCCGCACCTCCAAAAGATGGTCGCCTTTTGGTCATCCGTCATGTGCATGACCGGGCGCTACCACGGCCGTCTAGTCCCCGCGCATCAGGGGCTGTCCGATCTCAGGCCCCAACACTTCGCGATCTGGCTGGGTTATTTCGGCGAGACGGCACGAGAAGTCTGCGAACCCGACGTGGCCGCGCTGTTCTTCGAGCGCGCCGAGCGGATTGCCCGCAGCCTGCACATGGCTGTCTTTCCGTCTCTCGACAATCTCCGCGCGCCGATGGTGGCGCGATGACGTATATCGTCACCGACAACTGCATCCGCTGCAAATACACCGACTGCGTCGAGGTCTGCCCCGTCGATTGTTTCTACGAGGGTGAGAACATGCTGGTGATCCACCCGGACGAGTGCATCGATTGCGGCGTCTGCGTGCCCGAATGCCCGGCCGAAGCGATTTTCGCCGACACAGCCAATGTTCCGGATTTGGCCAGATGGCTGGCGCTCAATGCCGACTATGCCAATAGATGGCCGAACATCGTCTCGGCGAAGCCGCCACCCGACGACGCCGCCGACTGGGACGGCGTGGCCGACAAGCTCGCCGACCATTTCAGCCCAAACCCTGGATAGGGGGCCGCCATGCCGTCATCGACCGACATTGCTAGATTGCAACCGATGATCGCCGCGATCTGGCTCGGCATGCTGATCGGTGTGTCCTTCATCGCAACACCGGTCAAATTCCAGGCGGCCGGGCTCGACCTGCCCACCGCGCTGGACGTGGGGCGGCTGACCTTCGGGACTTTCTCGCGGGTCGAATGGGGTCTCGCCGTCGGTCTCGCCGTGACGGTTTGGGTGTCGCGGCCGGCGCGCTGGCGCCAGATCCTGACGGCGGCGGTGATTGTCAGCCTCGCCCTGCAGGCGGTCTGGCTGCTTCCAGCACTGACGGCGCGGGTCGAGACGATCATGTCCGGCAAGATGCCGGACGCCTCTTTCCATCATTTTCTCTATGCGGGCATAGAGGCGGCGAAGGCGCTCGGGCTGCTTGTGCTCGGCCTCCCGGCGCGTGAACCGGGACGTGAGCAGACTTTGGCGTGCTCGGATCAGGATTGGCAGTCCAGCGCCATGTAGACGGGCCTTGAGACCGGAGAAACCCGGCAACCGCAACGATCGGCGAGAGGGCCGAGACCATGCGACTGGACATTCACAACTCGGATATCCCCGTGCTCTGCCGCGCCTGCGAGGCGCGCCACAAGGGGATATGCGGTGCCCTGGATCCCGGTCAGCTCGTGCGGCTCGGTCGCAAAACGGGACGGCGCGAGGTGGCGCCCGGAACGGAGCTGGTCGCGGCCGGAATCCCCGCCGAGAGCTACGCCAACATCCTCAGCGGCGTGGTGAAGCTGACCAAGCTCATGCCCGACGGGCGTCAGCAGATCGTTGGGCTGCAATTCGCGCCCGATTTCCTGGGCCGGCCGTTCTCGGAAACCAGCGATGTCAATGCCGAGGCAGCCAGCACCGTGCGCCTGTGCACGTTTCCCCGTTCCGCGCTCGAGGATATCGTTCGGCGCTCTCCGGCACTCGAACATCGTCTGCACCGGCAGGCCCTGCGCGAGCTCGACGATGCGCGCGACTGGATGATGACGCTGGGTCAGAAATCCGCCGCCGAGAAGGTCGCGTCGTTCCTTCTTCTCCTGAGCCGACATGTCGATCCGATGAATGATGGATATTCGAGCACCTTCGACATCCCCCTGAAGAGGGCCGACATCGCTGATTTCCTCGGGCTGACGATCGAGACGGTCAGCCGCCAGCTCACCCGCCTACGGAAGGCCGGCATCGTCGCAATAGAGACGAACCGCCATGTCACGATCAACGACCATAGCGCGCTAAAAGCCGCGTCGGGCCTCTGACGGCTTAGAGTCCGGCGCTGCGACGGTAGAGCGGCAGGACATGATCCCGGTCGAAGGCGGCGTGCCGCCTCAACGCCGTGAAAAGACCGCGCAGCATGTAACCGATCTCGTCTGCCGCCGCCGTTCTTCTGCACGTCACGAAGGTCTTCAAGGCATCCCGAAGATCCGCGGCGTGATCCGCGTCCTCGACATGCTCGGTGCGCAGCCGCTCCAGGATCGGGCCGACATCGTGGCTCGAGAGTCTGAGGATGGGGAACACCATCGTCTCCTCCAGCCGGTGGCACCGTCTCAAGGTGGTCGACAGCCGATCCATGAGCATCGTCGCGGCATAGGTATCCACGCGCGCGGGCAGACTGTCGGCGAGCGCTTCGAGCGCCAGGCACACCTCGATCTGCCGATCGATACAGGCGTCGAAGCGTCTCGCGA
Organism: uncultured Paracoccaceae bacterium; assembly: GCA_947487205.1. GTDB lineage: Bacteria > Pseudomonadota > Alphaproteobacteria > Rhodobacterales > Rhodobacteraceae > Palleronia. The sequence goes on from CANKVU010000031.1 coordinate 11,790, forward strand.
CACCGAAACTGTCCGGGAGGCCCGCCGCTGACGGATGCATGGATCAACGCTCCTGTCGTCTCAGACACATGGAAAGAGATCTGGCACGAAAAACCGTCGGAACTTTTGATTTCGATCAAATGAGGGGCCCACATTCCGTGCCATGACCCGCATGTGCGGCGGAGTTGGCAAATCCAGGCAACGCGCTGTCCTGCCCGTTCCCGCATGATGAGCGCCGGATCGGGGCTGGTGGAAAGGGCACTGTGCCAATGCACGAGATCTCGCAAGAGTACGACCCCGAGGTGCGTCCGGAGCCATCCGTCTCGCTAGCGCGCGCCGAATGGCGCGCGACCGTGCGGCCCGCCACCGATGGTCATGGCGTCTGCCTGATCTCAATCCCGGACATCTCGTGCGGTGCCTGTGTCGCGCGGATCGAACGTTCGCTCAATGATTGTCCGGACGTCATTGCCGCGCGCGCCAATCTGACGCTGCGACAGGTCCGTGTGACGTTGACCGATGCCGACACCGACCCGTCGCCGGTCTTCGATGCGCTGGCCGCTCTTAGATACACCGCGCGCCCGCTCGATCAGACCGACACCGAGCCGGCATCGACGCGACAGGATGGTCCGGATCTCCTGAAGTGCATTGCGGTCGCGGGTTTCGGCGCGATGAACGTGATGCTGCTGTCGGTCGCCGTGTGGTCGGGAGCGGAAGCGGCCACGCGCGAGACGTTCCATCTGATCTCGGCGCTGATCGCCGTGCCGGTCGCGGCCTATGCCGGGCAGCCGTTCTTCCGCTCGGCCCTCGCCTCACTCCGGTGCGGTCGGCTGAACATGGAGGTGCCAATCGCACTGGCGGTTCTTCTGGCTTTGGCGCTCAGCCTTTCCGAGCTGACGCGAGGCGGAGATCACGTCTTCTTCGACGCCGCCGTGACGCTGCTCTTCTTCCTTCTGACCGGTCGGTATCTGGATCAGTTGATGCGGGACCGCGCGCGTAGCGCCATGACCGGGCTGACCCGTCTGGCCCCGAAGGGGGCAATGGTGCGGCGATCGGACGGGACAGTCGGCTGGACGCCGCTCGCCGCTATCGCCGAAGGCATGATTCTGCATGTCGGCGTCGGCGAGCGGATCCCCGTCGACGCCCGAATCGCGGTAGGCGAGACCGATCTCGACCGCTCGCTCGTCACCGGCGAGGCGATGCCGGTCGCCGCAAGCCCGGGCACGGAGCTCGAGGCCGGGACGCTGAACCTGACCGGCGCGATCGAGGCCGTCGTGCTACGCCCGGCCGCCGAATCCTTCCTGGCCGAAATGATGCGGATGCTGTGTGCTGCGGAATCCGGGCGTGGCGCCTATGTCCGCATCGCGGATCGCGCCGCGCGCCTCTATGCCCCCGTCGTGCATCTTCTGGCGCTGGCGACCTTCGTGGGCTGGGTGATGTTCACGGGCGACTGGCAGGCGTCGGCCTTCGTCGCCATCAGCGTCCTGATCATCACCTGTCCCTGCGCCTTGGGCCTCGCGGTGCCGGTGGCTCAGGTCGTCGCCGCCGGACAGCTGATGCGAAACGGCATCCTGATGAAGGACGGCAGCGCGCTGGAGCGGCTGGCAGAGATCGACTACGCCGTCTTCGACAAGACCGGCACACTGACCACGGGCACGCAACACATCGTCTCGGGCCCGCGCGGCGACGTCGAACGGTCTGCGGCGAAGACACTGGCGCTGCAGTCCCGCCATCCGGCCGCGTCGGCCATCGTCGCCCATTTGACCGAGGCGGCGCGCGAGGTCGAGGATGCAACCGAAGTGCCCGGCTTCGGGATCGAGGGCCGCATCGACGGCCGTCACGCGCGGCTCGGCCGGGCCGGGTGGGTGGCCGAAATCGCGGCCGGGTCCGGACCCGTCACCGGCCCCGCTTTCGCCTTCGAAGGCCAACCCGCGGCAGTGTTCGATCTAACCGAAACCCTGCGCCCCGGCGCAGCGAAGACCGTGTCGGACCTGCGAGCCGTCGGCATCCGGGTCGCCATGCTGTCGGGCGATGATGCGGCCCGGGCCGCGCGGGTCGCGGGGATGCTCGGAATCGTCGAGACGCATTACGGCATGACGCCGGCGCAGAAAGTCGCCCTCCTCGAAGAACTCCGCGACCGGGGGCATCGGGCGCTGATGGTCGGCGACGGGCTGAACGACACCGCGGCGCTGGCAACGGCGCATGTGTCGATGGCGCCGTCCACGGCGGCCGATGCGGGCCGCACCGCCGCCGATTACGTGTTCCTGCGCGACGGGCTGGACGCGGTGACGACGGCGCACGGCGTCGCGCGCGCGACGGCGCAGGTGGTCCGGCAGAACTTCGGGCTGGCCCTCGCCTATAACTGCATCGCGATCCCGCTGGCCGTGGCCGGGCTGGTCACACCGCTGATCGCCGCGCTCGCGATGTCGGCCTCCTCGATCCTCGTCATCGGCAATTCCCTGCGACTGAACGACCCGCAGACAGCCGCGCCGATGCGGAGCGTTCGGCCCGGCCCGGAGGCCGTTCCGGCATGACCATACTCACGCTTCTCATCCCCGTGACGCTGATCATGGGCGCGATCGGGCTCGGCGCCTTCTTCTGGAGCCTGCGCAGCGGCCAGTACGAGGATCTCTCGGGCGACGCTGAACGCATTCTTTTCGACGACGACGCGCCGCTCGCGCCGCGCCGCACACCGCGCGAACCGGCGGCGATCACCGAGGAGACCACGACATGATGTCCAACCTGACCGGCGCGGAACGCGGCACAGCAATGATAATCACCGGCGCCGGTGTGCTCGTCGGCTTGGCGATGGCCGCCGTCGGGCATGGCGATCCAATGGGGACGCATGGCTGGATCGTTCTGGCCTTCTCGGCCCTGCTATTCTTCTTCGTCGGCGACAAGGTCTACGACCCCGAGCCGGCCGAGGACCGGGCGGCCTCCTACTACGACGACCCGACCAAGGTCGGCATCGTCATCGCCCTTGCCTGGGCCGTTGTCGGCATGGGCATGGGCGTCTGGGTCGCGTCGCAGTTGGCCTGGCCCGATCTGCGCTTCGACGCGGCCTGGTCGAGCTTCGGGCGCATCCGCCCCGTGCACACGTCTGGCGTGATCTTCGGCTTCGGCGGCAACGCCCTGATCGCCACGTCCTTCCACATCATGCAGCGCACGTCGCGCGCGCGGATGCCCGATCAGGTCACGCCGTGGTTCGTGCTGCTTGGCTTCAACCTCTTCTGCATCGTGGCGGCCAGCGGCTACCTGATGGGCGTCACCCAGTCGAAGGAATACGCCGAGCCGGAATGGTATGCCGATCTCTGGCTGGTCGTGGTCTGGGTCGCTTATTTTGTGCTCTATATCCGCACACTCGCGCGCCGCAACGAGCCGCATATCTACGTCGCCAATTGGTACTACCTGGCCTTCATCCTGGTCGTGGCAGTACTGCACATCGTCAACAACCTGGCCGTGCCCGCGAGCCTGACCGGCGCCAAGAGTTACTCGGCCTTCGCCGGCGTGCAGGACGCGATGACGCAATGGTGGTACGGGCACAACGCGGTGGCGTTCTTCTTGACCTCCGGCTTCCTCGGCATGCTCTACTACTTCCTGCCGAAGCGGGCCAAGCGGCCGATCTATTCCTACCGCCTGTCGATCCTGTCCTTCTGGGGGATCGTGTTCTTCTACATCTGGGCGGGGTCGCACCACCTGCACTACACGGCGCTGCCGCACTGGGTGCAGACGCTCGGGATGACGTTCTCGGTGATGCTGCTGGTGCCGTCCTGGGCCTCGGCCGGCAACGCGCTGATGACGCTGAACGGCGCCTGGCACAAGGTCCGCGACGACGCCACGCTTCGTTTCATGATGGTGGCGGCGGTGTTCTACGGCCTCTCGACCTTCGAAGGCTCATTCATGGCGATCCGCCCCGTCAACGGCCTGTCGCATTATACCGACTGGACCGTGGGCCACGTCCATGCCGGCGCCATGGGCTGGGTCGCGCTGATCTCCTTCGGGTCGATCTACGCGTTGGCGCCGGTTCTATGGCGGCGTGAGACGATGTATTCGTGGAAAGCCGTCGAATGGCACTTCTGGCTCGCGCTAGCGGGAACCGTCATCTACGTCTTCGCCATGTGGAACAGCGGCATCACCCAGGGGCTGATGTGGCGAACCTACACCGAGAGCGGGACGCTCGCCTATTCCTTCACCGACACGCTCGTCGCTATGCATCCCTACTACATTGCGCGTGCCTTTGGTGGGCTGCTGTTCCTCATCGGTGCCTGCATCGGGGCCTGGAACGTCGCGATGACGATCCGCCGGATGCCGTCCGAGACACCCGAGCTGGACTATCCGACCTCCTCTGAGTCCAGGGAGCCGGCCGTGCCGGCCGCGGAGTGATCCGATGATGAAATTCATCCGAACCCTTCTCAAACCCTTTGCCGCCTTCTTCGAAGGCCATGCCAAGGCGCATTACCGGCTGGAGCGGCACTCCATGGGCCTGACCGTCGGGATCATCATAGCTGCCGGCGTCGGCGGCTTCATAGAGATCGCGCCGCTCTTCACCATCGACGACACGGTGGAGGACGCTCCCGACATGCGCCTCTACACGCCGCTCGAGCAGGCCGGGCGCGACATCTACATCCGCGAGGGCTGCTATCTCTGCCACAGCCAGATGATCCGCACCCTGCGCGACGAGGTCGAACGCTACGGACCCTATTCGCTGGCGGTGGAGTCGCAGTACGACCACCCGATGCTCTGGGGCTCGAAGCGCACCGGGCCGGACCTGGCGCGGCTCGGAAACAAGTACTCCGACGACTGGCACGTCCGGCACCTGGTGAACCCGCGCGATCTGGTGCCGGAATCGGTGATGCCGCAATACGCCTTCCTGCTGGACGAGGGGCTGGATACCGAAAGCTTGCCGGATCGCCTCGCCGCCCTGCGTGCGGTTGGCGTGCCCTACACCAACGAGATGATCGCAGAGGCCGATAGCGACGCGATGGGCCAGGCCATGCCCGACACCGAGCGATCGGACGGTGTGTTCGAGCGATACGGCGACGATACGGCGGTGCGCAGCTTCGACAGCCGCCCCGGACGGCTGACCGAAATGGACGCGCTGGTGGCCTATCTGCAGATCCTCGGGCGGCTCACCGACCTGCCCGAACAGACCCAGATCCTGCCGGAGGAATGAGCATGGACATCCCCCACGACTGGTTCGTCGGGTTCTCGAAATCCTTCGGCCTGTTCTACTTGATTGCCCTGTCGATCGGGATCACGATCTACGCTTTCTGGCCCTCGCTGGGGAACCGATTCGACAAGGCCGCCAAGAGCATCCTGGATGACGAGGACGGGCCTGCTCGGGGAGAAGGCTTCGACCCGGAGGACGAACCGTGTCGGTAAAGGAACGCGACCCCCTCACCGGCCACCAGACAACCGGTCACGAATGGAACGGCATCACGGAACTTAACACGCGTGTCCCGCGCGCGGTCTGGTTCTTCGTCATCGTCACCCATGTCTGGGCGCTGGTCGTCTGGTTCCTGATGCCCACCTGGCCGCTGATCACGACCTATACCAAGGGTCTGCTCGGCACCGATCAGCGCGAGGAGGTGGAAGAGGATATCGCTGTCGCCAACGCGGTGCGGTCGGACTGGGCGAGCCGCATCGCCGAGCTGGCGGTCGAGGGGATCCGCGCCGATCCCGCCCTGATGGCGCGGGTGAACGACACCGCCCATGCGCTCTTCGGCGACAATTGCGCCGGCTGCCACGGGTCGGACGCGGCCGGAGGCCCCGGCTTTCCCAGCCTGATCGACGATGCCTGGCTCTGGGGCGGCGAGGCCGACACAATCATGGAAACGCTGCGCGTCGGCATCAACGCCACTCACCCCGATACGCGCTACGCCCAGATGCTGGCCTTCGGCGAGCAGGGCATCCTGCCGCGCGAGGACATCCGCATCGTCGTGGACTACGTCCAATCGCTCTCGGGCACCGAGGCGCCGGCCGACAGGCTCGCCGCTGGTGCCGAGATCTTCGTCAACAACTGCGCCAGCTGCCACGGCGAGAATGGGACGGGTATGACCGATCTGGGTGCTCCGAACCTGACCGATGATTTCTGGATCTACGGTGGCGACGACGAGGCGATGTTCGAGACGATCTGGGGCGGCCGACAGGGCTGGATGCCCGCCTGGGAGGATCGTCTGACCGTCGCGGACCGAAAGATCCTAACGATCTACCTGCAGGACATCGCAAGGGAGACCGCGCAATGACTACTGCGTCCCAACCGACCATATGGACGCGTTCGCGGCTGCTCGGGATCGCCATCGCCTTGGCCGTGTTCGCCGTCTTCGTCGTGGCCAACGCGCATCTGGTCTTCGTTTCCTTCATGTCGCAACCCGACTGCGTCCTGACCTCCAGCAAACAAGGGGCCGCCTTCCGCGCGGCGAAACCGTCATGCTGAGCGACCGCACCGATCCCCCACCGCCGGACAACCCCCATGCTGGGGGCGTCATCCCCAAGGTCTTCCCGCCGCTGCCGCGTGAGAACCTCCACGCTCACAACCTGCCTTGGCGCACGGCGTTTCACTGGCTGCGCGCCGGCTGGTCGGACCTCTGGATCAACCCATTGGCCAGCCTGCTCTACGGCTTGGGCGTGACTGTTGTCTCGGTCCTGATCGTCTGGGCGCTGTTCCGGTTCAAATACGAATACGCCCTCTTTCCAGCCCTGGCGGGCTTCATGGTCGTCGGGCCGCTGATCGCCAACGGCCTCTATGAAAAGAGCCGCCGCCTCGAAGCGGGCGAACCGATAAGCATCGCGCGCATGGTTTTCGTGAAGCCCCGCTCGACGGCCCAGTCCTTTTTCATGGGCGTCCTGCTGCTGGGGTTGTTCCTGCTTTGGCTGCGCGCGGCCGTGCTGATCTATGCGCTGTTCTTCGGTATCGTTCCGTTTCCGGGCACCGACGACCTGGTTCCGATGCTGCTGCTCACCCCGACCGGCTGGGCGCTCATCCTGACCGGCAGCGTGGTCGGCGCCTTCTTCGCGGCCTTCTCCTTCGCCATCAGCGTCTTCGCCGTGCCGATGCTGCTGACCGAACGCACGGATGCGTTGTCCGCCCTCGGCATCAGCATGGCGATGGTCTGGAGCAACCTGCCCGTCATGCTGGCCTGGGGCGCCCTCGTGCTGGGCCTGTTCGCGGTCTCGGTCGCCACGGCGTTCCTGGGGCTGATCGTCGTCTTCCCGGTCCTCGGCCACGGCACCTGGCACGCCTACCGCGCCATCCGCGGCGACGACCGGCAGGACGGCGAGACCGAGCGCATGTTCATTCGCCCGGCCTGAGGGGAACGCCATGAGAAACGCCAGCCTTCTGGTTCCTGTTGCCGGATCCACCAACGTCCCCGATCTGGAGCTGCTTCTGGAATCGGCCAGTTCCGTACGGGCGCAACTGTCGTTCCTGGTCCTGGGCACTATGCCGCGCGCCCCGGTCTTTGCCTACGGGATCGAGCCCTATGGCTTTCCGGCGGTTCCCGAGAATTGGCAGGAAGAGATCGAAACAGCACAGGTCGAACTGACGACTACGGCACGGGCGATCGAGGCGCTTCTCCGCGGCTCCGGGACGAGCGGCGACATCGGCGTCCTCAATTGCGAACCCGCCGCCTTGCCCGCAGCCATCGCCCACCGGGCGACGACCTGCGACGGCGTCGTCATGTCGAGCGATCTGCGCGACGATGAGGTGCTGTTTCACGCTGCTGTCCATGGGACTCTCTTTTCGTCGCCCGCCGGCGTCATTCTGAACGGAACCGGTGCAGGTAAGGTGCTGGAACCTGCTCGGATCTTCGTTGCCTGGGATGCAGGCCTTCCGGCGGCGCGGGCTGTCCACGCAGCTATCCCCCTTCTGAAAGAAGCCGCTGAGATCACGATCGGCCTCTTCGATCCCGTCATGTCTCCGGAGCGGAACGGCGAGATTCCGGGTTCGGACATTGCACGATGGCTCAGCCATCATGGTTGCAAGGTGACCGTGCAGCAATATCCAAGCGGCGGCGAGGAGATCGGCAAGTGCATTCTCGGACGCGCTGCCGAAACCGGCGCCGATCTCGTGGTCATGGGAGCCTACGGGCACTCCCGCCTGCGTCAGGCCGTCTTCGGCGGCACGACGCGATCGCTGATCGAGCAGAAGAGAATGCCCGTCCTGCTCGTGCACTGAACTGCGCTCTGCTGCGAAGCTCCGCGAGTACGGAAACTGGACCGCACCCCGAAGTTCGCCAGTAGCGATACAACCGGGGATCAGGCACGTTGAAGCCGATGGCCTGAACCACCTTCGCCAAATGAAGGCTTCTGCGGTTCAGACCGTCTACCGTCTCACGCTTGACATCAGAGAGGCGTTTGCATTCGATTCCACATAAACGGCGACATGAGCGCCAGGATGAACGCGATCTATCGTGATTTCGCTCCGGAGGTCGAAGTCTACTCCATCGACGAGAGCTTTCTGTCGGTCGGAATCATCCCGACGGCCGAACGCGCCACGTTCGGCCGCGACCTTCGCGCCACCGTCTTGCGCTGGACCGGAATCCCCACCTGCGTCGGGATCGGACCGACAAAGACGCTGGCGAAGCTGGCGAACCATCTGGCGAAGAAGAAGGACGAGCTGGCGGGCGTCTGCGACCTCACCAGCCCTGCCGCTCGCGATCACTGGCTCCCCCGGGTCCCCATCGAGGACGTGTGGGGGATCGGTGGAGCGTCTGAAGCGAAGCTATCGCGGATCGGCGTCGAGACCGCCGCCGATCTTCGCGACATGCCCGCCCGCCTTGCGCGGTCGATCCTGACCGTTGTGGGCGAGAAAACCGTTCTCGAGCTGCGGGGCCTGTCCTGTCTCGATCTCGAAGTCCTAGCGCCCCGGCGGAAGGGATGCGCTGTCACCCGAAGTTTCAGCCGCAAGGTGACGGCGCTGCCCGATATGCTCGAAGCCGTCGCCACCTATGCAACCCGTGGGGCCGAAAAGCTACGGCGGCACGGCTTGGAAACCGGGCACGTCGCCGTCTTCATGCACACGTCCCGGTTCGAGCCAGGTCCGGCCTATTTCGCCTCGCGCACCGTCCACTTGCCTGAAACCTCTGCCGACACCCTCGACCTCGTGCGCGCCGCCCAAGCCGGAGCGCGCGCCATCTTTCGCGAGGGCTTTCGCTACGCGAAGGCCGGCATTGTCATGGACGACCTGGTGCCCGCCGGATCGGCCCCGCGGCCGCTCTTCGATCGACGCGACCGGGCACGATCCGACGCGCTAATGGAGGCGATCGACACGATCAACGGTCGGCTCGGCCGCGGCGCGATCGCGCCGGCGGCTGCCGGCATCCGGCGCGACTGGCAGACGAAGTTCGAGATGAAATCGCCGCGCTACACAACGCGCGTGGACGAGCTGCCGCGTGCGAAGGCGCACTAATTCTAGGTATAGCGAACTGAATAACGCGGCTGAGGAACTGCGAAATTGTCAGAGAGCGATAGTTAGTTGCCGCTAATTTCAGTCCAGCCGCTACCCCAATCCGTAACTGTCTTACCGGATCGGCTCTTTTCGACGGGCCAAAACTGCCGCTGAAACCTACGACCGTTGTATTCGACAATCTGTTTGCTCTTCGCGTCGGGATACGCCGCGTCCAATTCCTTTTCCAGATTTTCTCTTTCCGTTAGTGGGAGGACTCCCTGTGCCTTAAGCGCATCTTCGATAACGCGCACGTTTCGACGTGCAGTCTTAATATCTGACTGGTATTTATTGGGATTATTACCGCTATATCGGTCAAAGCGATCTTCCGATACCTGTAATGTCGCCCGCGCATTTTCAAGATCGTCAAATGTATACATTGTGTCGTCGTTCGTTGATTTCAATTTTAGAACCGCTCGTCGAGGCAAGCGTTTATGATCTCTTCGATGCTCGGCTTATGCCGGGCTCTGATCTTACCGGTATTGGTAAGCGTCCAGGCGGTGTAGCCGTCTTCTGCGATCTTTTTCAGGGTGTCAGTATTCCACCGTCCGGTCGTCACAAGACGAACGACAAGGAACTTCTTTCCCTTCTCGTCTTGAATAGCGAGCAGCTTGCGCCCTGCATCAGTTGCTAGATACGGCTCGCCCTTCGGATCAATGGCAAAGACCATATCGCCCTTCCAGACCAAGAAGTCTGGAAAAAAGTTCCGTGTTTTGCCCCAGTCGAGAAGTGGAATGGAGAAACCGCCAGGGGACGGGTTACGTGCCCAGGTATGGCCGGTTTCATCGAGAGCGTAGGCAACCGCTTCCTCGTCGGTGTTGAGGTCACTGTAGCCGTCATGAAGTGCATTGCTGAATAGCACCATTTTCTCAGTGCGTACTAACACCGGACCAACTTCGTGCGGGTTATCTTCCTCGCAAACAAGTCGTGTGTGGTCCAGATAAAGCCCTACGATTTCTTCAGCCGCGCGCTGCAACTCCTTAGCGGCGAGGCTATTTATCTCAATTCTCGCATCAAACTTGGGGTCTGCCCAATTAATTACGTTTGCAGCCTTTGGATGCTGCGCTTGCAGAGCGCGGCGGAGAACGAAGCGCGCGAGCACCGGATTGGAGTGCTCAGTTTTCTCTTCTTTAATCACCGGCGCGCTACCGGAGCCGATGGTCTGTACCGCGCGGACGCGGCGGCCCTCGCCAACCGTGTACCATACGGACGACGTGCGGTAGCTCTCGCTGTGCGGGGGCGGCGCCGTTGTCTGCCTGGCGGAACTGATCTCTATGAGATGCTGCAAACCGTCTTGAGGATTTTAAGACCAAAGACGGACCGGTGATTGTTGCCGGAACGGGAACTGCCGGTCGACGTTGCGAGAACAATGTAAACCAGTTTCCCCAGTACGAGGCTTATCCCAATGGACTTCGCTTGGCTCATCCCGCTTCTCGCGCTCATGACATTGTTTGTCGTGCTTGTTGGGGCGCTTCGCTCCAAGAAAGACACGGAGCGGCGAATGCACGACCCGAACGCCAAGAAATCGTCGCTGGCCATCGACGGCAACAGCCACGACGCCGCGCCATAACCGGTGAAGCAATCGCGAGTTAGGTCTGAATTACCATAATGCTAATTATTTGCGATCCTCTATGAGCTTCGAGACAGCCTGAAGACATTGGTTAGTCTCAGCCCAATAAGCTGGTGTGCTCTCTTCGCTGAACTCTTCCAGCGCCGCGCGGTAGGCCGACACCGTTTTTTCCAAACGCACCGTCCCGCTCTCTCGCTCGCCAAGGCTCCGAAACGTGTTACCGAGGTTGTTTTGCGTCGAGGCCCAGTCGAGCGGCACCCGCTCCCGAGTCCGTTCCTCCAACGCTGCACGGTAGGCCGCCACCGCCTCCTCCAGACGCACCGTCCCGCTCTCTCGCTCGCCAAGGCTCCGAAACGCGTTGCCGAGGTTGTTTTGCGTCGAGGCCCAGTCGAGCGGCACCCGCTCCCGCGTCCGTTCCGCCAACGATGCTCGGTAGGCCGCTACCGCCTCCTCCAGGCGCGCCGTCCCACTCTCCCGCTCACCGAGGGAAGCAAGCGCGGTGCCGAGGTTCACCTGCGTCAGGGCCCAGTCGAGCGGTACCCGCTCCCGCGTCAATTCCTGCAGTGCCGCGCGGTAGGCCGCCACCGCTTCCTCCAGGCGCGCCGTCCCGCTCTCCCGTTTGCCCAATCTCTCGAGCGCGTTGCCGAGATCGTTGAGGCAATTTCCCCTCTCGTCCCGGTCCGCGGCCGCCTGCCGGGCGATCTCCGCCAACCGTATCGACACCTCGAGGTCGAGGTTCAGGCCCTTGTCTCGCCCCCGCTCATACCATTCATCGTGGACACCCAGGAGGGCGTCGCAGAGGTTTGCGCCGTCCGGCAGCTCCAGTTCCGTCCGGCGGGCGATGCGCTGCGCGGCCGTCATCGCATCACGTCGAAGCAGCGCCGTATCCACCCCGCGCTCCAGCAGTCGAAGCTCGCGGAGCTTCGAATGCTTAGCCTCGCGCTGTAGTGCGTCCTCGATCTCGGCATCCGCGGCGTCGTAATCGCCCTTGCCTGTCAATTCGGCGGACCGGCGCAGTACCTCTTCGACGAAATCCCCCAGGTTGGAGCCGTGCCGCCCTTCCTCGCGAACCCGCATTGCGATCTCGACAGCACGTTCCAGCTCGTGGAGGGCCTGCTCGGTATCCTCGACTTCGGGAGCGATGCGCTTGGCCAGCGCACGAATGGCAAAGTCGGTGATCCCCGCCACTTCCGCCTGTTGCAGAGCGCCACTCTCGCGCAAAAGCCATAGGATCTCATCGATCTTGGCGTCCATGACTTCCTGCCGCGCCAGCATAACGGCGTGGTCCCGCGCGCTCGCGATGACGAAGGTCTGCGTCAGGTCGCGGTCGATGTCGGGATGCCGCCGGCAGGTACCGATCGCCGAAATGAACGCGATTTCGATGGCGCGACGGACAGCCTCCTCGCCGCTCTCGAACGGCAGGTCGCACATGAGATGGCGAGCCAGATCCCGATCGAACGTCGTCGCCCCGCCGGATCGGGCAGCCGCGATCATGGCGGCCGGCTCGAGACGAACCTTCCGGCTGCGGTCCTCGAGCAGGACCGCAGCCCTGGCCAGGTCCTCGTCGCTGAAATCCCGGCTGACCGACAACGCCGCCAGCGCGTCGTCTTGCGCGGCAATGCAGCAAGCGGCGCGCTTACCGTTGCGCCATTGTAAGCCGATGGTTCCAAGAGCAGCCAAAGGCACTGCGAAGGGTGCGATCCCGGCCGCGGCTCCGGTGGCGAAGGTCATGGCGGCGAAGCAGATTTCAGCGGACTTCTCCGCCACGTCCGGGGCCTGGCTCATTCACTCGTTCCTCTTCCGTCGCCGGTAGTCCGACGGGTCCTCCACTTCTTCGAAAAGCCAGACGCCGCGTCCCGCGTCCCGTGCTTCCCTCGCTTCGGGACGGTAATCCGACTCCCGGGCGTAGGGGAACATGATGCCATTCCGGACGAGGGCGCGGTTGATCTCGCGCTGGCCCGTGTAGCACATCGCCAGCGGCCGGTCGTAGACGTCGCGCTCCGTGCTTTCGCAGCGGACGGACCAAGAGCCGATCATCTCGCGGAAGCTGTCCAGCGCCCAGATCCCGCAGTCGATTTCGGCATTTGCGAAGCGGGCCGGCTGGCCCAGCTCGCAGGCGTCGATGCCGAGAAGCCGGATGTTCACGCCGTCGATCCTCACGTTGTCGCCGTCGCGGATCGTGGGAACGCCCTCGTAGACCGTGACCTCGTCTGCCGGCGACGTGGAT
>CANKVU010000032.1 GCA_947487205.1 uncultured Paracoccaceae bacterium
GCAGGTCGAACTGATCCCCCGACCACACCGACCCCCACGCCCCCTCGGTGATGAAGTCCTGGAACGGCGCGTCGAACCCCGTCTTCGCCCCCTCCGCCCGGGACACGTGCTCCGTACCCAGAACCCGACGCCGAACCGCCATCCCCCGCTCGTGTCGTGTCGTCATGCCCGGGGCATCCCCTTCGGTCTGGCCAGCCGCGTCTGCGCGGCGATGCGGAACGGGGCGTTGGCCTCTCCGTAGCGGTGATAGCCCGGGCCGCGCTGCACGATCTCGACGTAGAGGCCGCCGGGCAGGGCGCGCGAATAGAGCTGGAAGAATTCGCCCCCGCCGACCCGGTCGTAGAGCACGTTGGCCGCGCGCAGCCGGTCGGGCAGGCCCGGCGGAAGGTCGAACCGCGCCTCGAGGTCATCGTAGTAGTTTTCGGGGATCGGCAGCGGATCGAAGCCGCGGGCGGCGAGCGCCCGGGCGGTGGCGAAGATGTCGTCGGTGGCCATGGCGATCTGGTGGACCGAGGCGCCGAAGCTGTCGGCGAGAAAGCCGCCCGCGAGCGTCCGGTGCGTCTCCGTCGCGTTCAGCGTCACGCGGAAGCCGCCGCCGCGGCTGGTCACGTCCTGGGCGCGGATCAGGCCGTTGGGGTCGATCACGTCGAGGATCGGCGATTTCTCCATGTCGAACAGCGAGGTGTAGAAGAGCGTCCAGCTCAGCATGTCCTCGTAGCCCATGGTCTGGTCGAGGTGGTCGATGCGGGTCAGTCCCGCGCCCGCGCCCTTGACCGGGACGGGGACGAACTCGTCGCTCCAGACCTTTTCCAGCCCGTTGGTCTGGTCGACGAAATGCAGCACCGACCCGGCGAGGCCGCGGATCGCGGGGAGGGTCAGGACCCCCACCCCGATCTCCTGGTGGAAGGGATCGGCCCCTAGGGCGCGGGCGCGCGACAGCGCCGCCTCGCCCGAGGCGACCTCGATCCCGATGTCGCAGACGCAGGTGCCGCGGGCGTTCCAGGTATGGGCGGCGTGCCCCTCCGTCTCGCGGTTGACGACGATCCGGATGTCCCCCTGTCGCCAGAGGTCGATCTCCTTGCTGCGGTGGCGGCCGACGAGGTCGAAGCCGAGGGAGCGCAGCGACGCCCCGAGCGCCGCGGCCTCGTCGCCGCGCGAGGCGAATTCGACGAAGCCGATCCCCTCGGCCGCCACGCGCGCGGGAATCGCGGGGAGGTCCTGGACCACGTCCGGTTCCGCCCGGCGGACATCGTCCATGAGCGCGATGAGGGAGCGATAGCCGTCGCGGGCCACGGATTTGGGTTCGCCGCCGCGGAACTGGTCGTTGAAGATCTCGAGGCTGACGGGCCCGGCATAGCTGGTGGCCATCACCGCGCGCATGAACCGCTCGACGCCCAGCTCGCCCTCGCCGGGCATGTTGCGGAAGTGGCGCGACCAGTAGAGGAGGTCCATCTCGATCGCGGGCGCATCGGCGAGCTGGACGAAGAAGATGCGGTCGCCCGGGATGGACCGGATCGAGTCCGGGTCGATCCGGCGGCCCAGGGAATGGAAGCTATCGAGGATCAGCCCGGTGGCGGGATGCCCGGCGCGGCGCACGATCTCCCACGCGTCGCGATGGTCGTTCACGTGCCGCCCCCAGGCGAGCGCCTCGTAGCCGATGCGCAGGCCGCGCCCGGCGGCGATCTCGCCCAGTTCGGCCAGGTCGTCGGCGGCCCGGTCGATGCCGCCGAGCGCCCGCGGATGGCACGAGGAGCAGATCAGCATCAGGTCGGTGCCGAGATCGGCCATGGTGTCGAACTTGTGCCGGGCCCGGTCGAAGGCCTTGGAGCGGAGCGGCTCGGGCAGGCATTCGAAGTCGCGGAACGGCTGGAAGAGCGTGATCTCGAGGCCGTGGTCGCGCACCATGCGGCCGACCTCGCGCGGGCCGCCGTCATGGGCGATGAAGTCCTGCTCGAAGATCTCGACCCCGTCGAAGCCGGCGGCGGCGATGGCCGCGAGCTTCTCGGTCAGGTCGCCGGCGACGGTCACGGTCGCGATGGATGTCTTCATGTTCAGAACCCCAGCACGGTCGGCAGGAACGTCACGAGGCCCGGCACGAAGGTCAGGATCACCAGGACCAGCACCTCGACGAGGAAGAAGGGGACGATGGCCCGGACCATGCGCGTCATGCCGATATTGGCGATCCCCTCGGCCACGAAGAGGCAAAGCCCGAGTGGCGGCGTGATGAGGCCGATCATCAGGTTGAAGATGACCAGGATGCCGAAATGGACCGGATCGACGCCGAGTTCGACCGCGATCGGGTGCATGATCGGCACCAGGACCAGCATCGCCGCGATCCCTTCGAGGATCAGGCCCACGAGGAGGAACAGGATGATGGTCGCGATCAGGAAAGTCGTCTGCCCGTCCACGTTCGCCAGCACCCAGTCGGTCAGCATGTTGGGGACGCGGTTGAAGGTCAGCACCCAGTTGGCGGCGCCCACGGCGGCGATGATGATCAGGATCGCGGCGCTGTCGGCCATGGATTTCGCGAAGATCCGCGGCAGGTCGCCCGCGCCGATGTTGCGATAGACGAGGACGCCCAGGACGAGGGCGTAGGCGACGGCGAAGGCCGCCGCCTCGGTCGGCGTGACGACGCCGAGAAGGATCGCGCCGACCACGAAGACCGGCATGAAGAGCGGCAGGATGCCCCCCAGGATGGCGTCGCGCCCGGGCTGCATGTCGATGTCCTCGTCCCCGGAATGGCCGGGATCGACATCGACCGTCGCCATCACGAAGGCCGAGAGGAAGACGGCGAGCAGGATGCCCGGGACCACGCCCGCCAGGAACAGCGCCGGCACCGACACGCCGGAGGCGATGAGCGCGTAGATGATGACCGGGATGGAGGGTGGGATGATGGGGCCGATGACCGAGGAGGCGGCCGTCAGCGCCGCCGCGAAGTCGCGCGAATAGCCGTGTCGCTCCATCTCGGGGATGAAGACCCGGCCGATGGCCGAGGTATCCGCGACGGCCGAGCCCGAGAGCCCGGCGAAGATCACCGAGGCCCAGATGTTCACCAGCGCGAGGCCCGACCGGAGCCGGCCGACGATCACGTTGCAGAAGGCGATGATGCGGCTGGTGATGCCGGATTCGTTCATCACCTCGCCGGCGAGGATGAAGAGCGGGATCGCCAGCAGCGGGAAGGAGTTCAGGCTGGAGAACATCTCGGTCGCCACCAGCCGCAGGTCGTAGGGCGCCGCGCCCGTGGCCATGAACCACAGCAGCGCCGCGACGATGGCGATGGCGATCGGGAGGCCGGCGAGGAGCCCCGCGATCAGGATGACGTAGGTCATGCGGTTCCCTTCCGCAGATCGGCCAGCCGTTCCGCGAAACGGATCGCGGCGGCGAGGGTCAGTAGCGCGCCGCCGAAGGCGATCGCGCATTGCCACGGCCCCATGCGGCCCAGCCATTCCAGTGCCGGCAGGCCGGTCGCCCGGGCCCAGGCATCGGCCAGCGAAGTCAGTCCCGACGCGTCCCGGTCGGCGCGGCGTAACCCGAAGACCACCCCCGACCATGTCAGCGCGATCCCGGCCAGGACCGTCACCGCGTCGACCGCGGTGAAGAGCATCCGGCGCGCCCGTTCGGAAAGGGCGTCGGTGAGTACCGAGAAACGGATGTTGGTATCCGTCAGGTAGGCCAGCGCGAAGCCGAACATGGTGCCGTAGATGGTGAGGTAGATCGGCAGCTCCTCGCCCCAGGCCACCGAGCTGCCGAAGAGATACCGGCGGCTGGCATTGCCGAAGATGACGAGGAACACCAGCGCCATGCACAGTCCCGCCCCGAAGGCGCAGATGCGTCGCATCGCTGCAGAGATCATGGCCATGGCGGCCTCCGGTTCCATAGATGCCCCGGCGGGCGCCCGATCGCGGCGCCCGCCCCGATTTCACGCGTGACGGCTCAGTCGCCCGACACCTCGCCCGAGGCCGCGCCGCCGGCGTCGTCGACCGCCTGCCGGAGCCGGTCGATCCATTGCGCGTCGTCGCCCAGTTCGGCGCGCAGGTATTCGATCACCGCCGGCTGGGCGGCGTCGGCGAAGGCCTGGATCTCCTCACTGGTGGGCGCGTAGACCTGCATGCCCTCTTCCTGGACGGCGGTGATGCCGTTGGCGGTCGTCCATTGCTGGATGGCACGGCCCATGGTCGCGGCGATCTGGGCCGCATTCCGGACCACCTCCTGCTGGGTGGGATCGAGCGACTGGTAGAATTCGTCGGAGACGAGATAGAAATCCGCGGCATAGACGTGCCCGTCGAGGGTCATGAAGTCCTGCAGGGTGTGCAGGCCGTTGTTGTAGATGACGCCGACCGGGTTCTCCTGCCCGTCGACCACCCCCGTCGACAGGGCGTTCGGCAATTCCGTCCAGGCGATCGGGGTCGGCTCGCCGCCGAGCGCCTCGACCATCTCGATGTAGAGCGGCAATTCCTGGACGCGGAACTTCAGCCCCGCCATGTCCTCGGGCGTGCGGATCTCGCGCTCGGAATTGGTGAAGTTGCGAAAGCCCGTCTCGCCGTAGGCCAGGGTTCGCAGCCCCGTCTCTTCGAGGCAGTGCTCGGCCAGCGCGTCGCCGAAGGGGCCGTCGAGAACCTCCCAGGCCAGGGGCGCGGAGGAGAAGGTGTAGGGGATGTCGAGCACGGAGGCGGCGGGGCAGGCCTGCGACATCGCGCCGGAGACGAGGATCATCTGGGTCAGGCCGTCCTGGGCCTGGCTCACGAGCTCGGTCTCGTCGCCGAGCGATCCGGCGGGGAAGATCTCGACCTCCATGTCGGATTGCCCCTCGACGATCCGCTTGAAGATCTGCGCGGCGGCGCCCTTCTTCGAGTTCTGCCAATCGTCCGGATCGACATGGGCGAGGCGGATGGTCTGCGCCTCGGCCTGGGCGCCGAGGGCGAAGGTGGCCATCGTCGAGATGGCGAGGGTCGTGAACGCGGTACGCATGTAAGTCCTCCCGGGATCGTGCGTTACGTGTCGAAGGCGTCGAACGTCGCCTTCATCCGATCGGGGCAGGCGGGCCTGCCGGTGAACAGCTCGAAGGCCCGCACCGCCTGGAACACGGCCATGCCGGAGCCGGGAAGCACCCGGCAGCCCCTGGCGCGGGCGGCGGCCAGGAGCGCGGTTTCGAGCGGGAAATAGACGATGTCGGCCACCCATTGATCGGCGCGGAGCAGCGCCGGGTCGATGGCGGTGCCGGGCAGCTTGGCCATGCCCATGGGCGTGGCGTTGACCACGCCGTCGGGCCGGTCGGGCCCTGTCAGAGCGCCCGCGTCCGCCGCGGCCCCGACCCGCGTTCCGGACCGGTTGCGCCGGACCTGATCGGCGAGGGCGGCGGCGCGATCGGCGTCGCGGTCGAGGATCGAGAGGCGCGCGATGCCGCAATCGGCGAGCGCATGGGCCACGGCGACGCCGGCGCCCCCAGCCCCGATCAGCAGCGCATGGCCGGTCGCCGCCCCGGCGAGGCCGCGCCGGAAGCTCTCCGCGAAGCCCCACAGGTCGGTGTTGTGGCCGATCCTGCGGCCGTCGCGAAAGACCACGGTGTTGACCGCCCCGACCGCCCGCGCGTTGTCGGACAGCGCGTCGAGATGCTCGATGACCTCGATCTTGAAGGGATAGGTGATGTTCAGCCCGTCGAAGCCGGCAAGCTCCGCCGCGCGGAGCATGTCCGCCAGGCGCGTGCCCGATCGGGGCGGCTCGTCCATGTCGAGAATGCGGTAGGCGCCGCCGAAGCCCTGGTGGCGGGCCTCCTCGGCGTGCATCGCGGGCGTCCGCGACAGCGCGATGCCGCGACCGATGAGCCCGGCCAGCAGCGGCGAGACGCGTGTTTCCTCCGGCATCGGTCCCCCCGATCCTCCCGATCCAGTCCGACGGGGACCAAACTGAACCATCCGGTTAATTACGTCAACAGGATTGTTCCGGCTGGTACATTGTGGTCTGGTCGCCCCGCCGCAGGGAGAATTCGATGGAAGACGGCCACCAGCAGGCGAAACCGCGATCCTGGAAGCAGAATCCCGAGGCGGTGAAGGCGGATATCCTGGCGGTCGCCCGCGAGGAATTCGCCGAACACGGCCTGTCGGGGGCGCGCATCCAGAAGATCGTGGAGCGGACCAAGAGCTCGAAGCGCATGGTCTTCTACTATTTCGGCGACAAGGAGGGGCTGTACCGCGCCGTCCTGGAAGATGCCTACCGGAGCGTCCGGCGCCAGGAGGGGGAACTGGACCTCGACGGGCTGCCCCCCGAGGAGGCGCTGCTTCGGCTGGTGGAGTTCACCTTCGACCACCACCGGGCCAATCCGGAATTCATTCGCCTCGTGGCGATCGAGAACATCCATCGCGGGCGGCACATGGCGGACATGAGCGATCTTGCGGAGCTGAACAGCGTCGCCATCGCGACGCTGTCGCGGATCTGCAGCGCGGGGATCGCGGAGGGCGTGTTCCGGCCGGATACCTCGCCTCTGGTCCTGCATTGGCAGATCAGCGCGATGTGCTTCTTCAACGTCGCGAACCGGCATACCTTCTCGGAGAATTTCGGCGGCGACCTGTTCACCGACGCGGCGCAGGACGACCTCAGGTCGGGCATCGCGCGGAGCGTGCTGGAAGGCGTGCGCCTGCGGCGATAGGGGCCGGGACCGGCGACCGGGCCGAGGCCGTCAGCCGGCCCGGCGCCGCGAAGAGGCGCGGATCCGCAACTGGTCCAGGGCGTCGGAATTCTCCCGCCCCCAATCGTAGACGACCTCGACAAGGCCCACGAAGCGGCGCCCGAGGGGCGTCAGGCTGTATTCGACCGCCGGGGGCACCGCGCTTTCGACGCGGCGGTCGATCAGGCCGCTGCTCTCCATCTCCCTCAGGGTCTGGACCATCATCTTCTTGGAGATGCCCGGCAGGCTGCGATGCAGCACCCCGGTCCGTGCGGCGCCGCCGTGCCGGGCGGCCAGCGTGTGCAGGATCATGCTCGTCCATTTCGTGGCGAAGATCTCGAGCACCCGGCGGGGCGCGCAATCCTCGCGCCATTCCTGTTCGTCGCTGCCCGGCCGCATGATGGTTACCTCGTGGTGACTATGTCCCAATTCGGTGCCGTCTGGCCGGCCTGCAACCCCCCGCCTAGATCGGTCGGGACACGGATAAGGAGAACGACATGGCTGAGCGAGCATTGGTGGTCGGGGCGACCGGCATTCAGGGAAGCGCGGTCGCCGAACGCCTGGTCCGCGACGGGTGGGAGGTGTTT
This sequence comes from uncultured Paracoccaceae bacterium, assembly GCA_947487205.1. Classification (GTDB taxonomy): domain Bacteria; phylum Pseudomonadota; class Alphaproteobacteria; order Rhodobacterales; family Rhodobacteraceae; genus Palleronia. The sequence continues at coordinate 7,249 of CANKVU010000032.1, forward strand.
GGCCTGGCCCGGACCCCGCAGGCGCAGCCGGGCGTGACGCCGGTGGCGGCCGACCTTCTGGCGCCCGAGGGGCTCGCGCGGGCGCTCGATGAGATCGAGCCCACGCATATCTTCCTCACGACCTGGCTCCGCAAGGAGACGGAGGCCGAAAACATCCGGGTCAATGCCGGGATGCTGCGCAACCTCTTCGACGCGCTCCGCCCGGCAAAGTCGGTCGCGCATGTGGCCCTGGTGACCGGGCTCAAGCATTATCTGGGGCCGTTCGAGGCCTACGGGACGGGCGAGCTGCCCAAGACCCCGTTCCGCGAGGACCAGGGGCGTCTTGATGTCGAGAACTTCTATTACGCGCAGGAGGACGAGGTCTTTGCCGCGGCGGACCGCGACGGCTTCTCCTGGAGCGTCCACCGGCCGCATACGGTGATCGGCAAGGCCGTCGGCAACGCCATGAACATGGGCCAGACGCTGGCGGTCTATGCCACGATCTGCCGCGAGACGGGGCGCCCGTTCCGCTTCCCCGGCTCGGAGGTGCAGTGGACCGGCCTGACCGACATGACCGACGCGCGCCAGCTGGCGGCCCAGCTGGCCTGGGCCGCGCGATCGCCCGCGGCCCGCAACGAGGATTTCAACGTCGTCAACGGCGACGTCTTTCGCTGGAGCTGGATGTGGGGGCGCATCGCCGAATGGTTCGGCCTCGAGGCGGAGGCGTTCGACGGCACGGTGCGCCCGCTGGAGGAGCAGATGTCCGGGGACGCGGAGACCTGGGCCGGGATCGCCCGCAAGCACGACCTGAGGGAGGCGGACCTCCATCGCCTGGCCTCGCCCTGGCATACCGATGCCGATCTCGGCCGGCCGATGGAGGTCGTCACGGACATGTCGAAGAGCCGCCGGAAAGGGTTCACCGGCTACGTCGCCACCGACACGGCGTTCCGCGACCTGTTTGCGAGGTTGCGCGACGACCGCATCATTCCCGCCTGACACGGGTGGAGGCCCGGCGGCGTCATTCCGGGGCGGCGGCCACCGCCCCGGCCGCGGGCGGTTCCCGGAACCGGTCGCCGATGCCGGGCTCGTTCAGGATCAGGCTGGGGCGCGAGGGATCGTCCTCGAGCTTCTTGCGGAGCGGGCGGACGGTGACGCGCAGGTATTCCCCGTGGTTGGTATGGGCGGGGCCCCGGACCTGAAGGAGCAGGTGGGTATGGGTGAGCCCCTTGCCCGCATGCCCGGCAAGCTCGGCCAGCAGCGCGAATGGCTTCGGCGTCAGTCGAACCTCGCGATCCGCCTTGCGGATTTAGCGCCCGTCGCGGTCGGGCAGGCCGAGCTCCAGACGGACGAGCTGCGGCGCCTGCCGATGCAGGGACCGGAGCGCGGCCCCGGCATCGGCGGCCTCTCCGGTGGCATGGCCGCGGCGCCCCGGCGACACCCTGAGGAGCCGCCGGATCGGCATCTCGTCGTCGACGATCAGGATATGGCCCGTCACGCGATATCCTCCATCGAGATCTGGACGATCGTCTCGGCGGGAACGCGGATGGTGACGCGCGACCCCCGCGCTGGCGCCGCGCCGCCTCGACGGTAAATTCCATCGCCGCGGCGGAGCCCTTGGCGATCGCGAGGCCGGGACCCGAGCCGCCCGTCCGGTCCGAGGTCTCGCCGTGGGCGAAGCGGTCGAAGATGCGCTGTTCGCTGCCCTGCGGGATGCCGGGCCCCGGTCGAGCAGCTCGATCACCGGGCCGCGGCGCCCCATCCGGGCGATGATCTCGACCGGGTCGCCATCGGGCGAATACCTGGCCGCGTCGTCGATGAGGTTCAGGAGCGCGTGGTGGAGACGCACCGCGTCCGCGCACACCAGGGGCAGGGCGGGATCGATCGCGGTCCTGACCGCGCGGCCCTCCGGTCGGCCGGACGTTTCGCCGATGGCCGCCGCGATCACGTCGGTCAGGTCGGCGGGCTCGATCTCGGGGGAGACGGCGCCTTCCTTGATGCAGGTCAGGTCGAGACGGTCGGAGAGGAACCTGTCGATCCGCCGCGCCTCGCTGCGGACCGTCCACCAGGTCCGCCTCCTCGCTCGCCGCCGAGATCGCCTTGGCCGCCGCCGTTACCGCGGTGAGCGATGTACGCAGGTCGTGGCCGAGGGAGGCGAGGAGCGCCGAGCGCAGGCCGTCGCGCTGGCGCACGACCTCCATCCTCCGCATGTCGCTTTCCAGCTTGAGGCGTTTGCGGTGAGGGTGTTCGTCCTCGTGCCGGCCGGCTCGTTGTGCTCGAACGCCCGTTCGGCGGCGGCGCTGTCGATGGGGCCGAGTTCGGGCTTCGACTGCCCCGAGGCGGTAATGCGCGCCGTCCCGCCCGCCGTGCAGGATGATGGTCTGCACCGCCAGAAGGCCGCGCACCTCCGCGCAGACGATCGACGCCGCCTCGGCGGAGTTTTTTTGCGGCGCCGAGGCTGGTCGCGAACAGCGCCAGCGCCGCGTTCTCGCGCGCGCTCCGCATCCCCAGCGCGGCCGCCGCCCGGACCCGCGCGGCGAGCTGGTGATGAGGGCGACGGGGACGAGCAGGATCGCGGTGAGGATGTTCACCGGCCCGTAGATGGTGAACGTGTCGAAGCGCGGCAGGAAGAAGAAGTCGTAGGCGATGCCGGCCGCGATGGCCGCCATCAGGCCCGCGCGGTAGCCGTAGAGGCCGGCGGTCACGATCATCGGCAGAAGGTAGAGGAGGTCGATCGGTCCGTAGCTGATCCAGCCCTGGGCGAGATGGGCGGCCTGGGCGAGGCTCGCCACCGATCCGATCGCGACCAGGTCGCCCGACCACTCCCCGCGCGGCACGAACCGCCGCCAGTCGCGGGGGGCGATTCCCCGGCCGCCGGGGCGACATGCACCGCGGTCCCGGCGCCGCGGTCGAGGCTGGCCTCCACAATCCTGCGGCGGTCGCCGAACCACCGGGTCCGGCGGCGCAGGCGCCCCGGGACGAGGTGGGTCGCTCGGGTCTCCCGGCATTGGACGAGGATCGCCTCCCGCACCGAGGTCGCGGGGACGGAATGCAGGCTCGCCCCCAACGTGGAGACGAGCGAGAGGGTCCGGGCCAGACGGGTCTTCTCGAGATCGCTGGCGCCGCGCGAGCCGGGCGTCTCGACGTGGAGGGTGATGAGCGGGGCCTTCAGGGCGTCGGCGCGGCGCTAGGCGGCGCGCAGGACCTGCTCGCCGGCCGGCGTCCCGGACCTTGAGACGAGGATGCGCTGTCCGCCGGCATGGCCGCCGCCGCTGCCGGTGACGCTCTGGTGCTCCTTGATGCGGGCGTCGACGTATTGCGCCGCATGGCGCAGCGCGAGTTCGCGCAGCGCCAGCAGGTCGCCCTTGGAGAAGACGTGGTCGAGCGCGGGGCGGGCCTGGTCGGGCAGCTAGACCTTGCCTGCCTCGAGCCGGCCGATCAGTTCCTCGGGGGGCAGGCCGACCAGTTCGATCTCTGCCTCCTCGAAGACCGTGTCTGGCACCGTCTCGCGTACGCGGACACGGGTGAAGGAGCCGACCACGCCGTTCAGGTTCTCGACGTGCTGGATGTTCACGGTGGTCATCCCGTCGAGGCCGGCGGCGCGCTGTTCCTGGATGTCCTGACAGCGTTCCGGGTGGCGGCTTTCGGGGGCGTTGGTATGGGCCAGTTCGTCCACCAGCACGATGCCGGGGGGGCGCTCCAGGACGGCGTCGAGATCCATCTCGGTGAGGGTCTGGCCTTCGTGGACGATCTCCCGGCGGGGAACGATCGGCAGGGGCGCGATCAGCGCCTCGGTCCCCTTGCGGCCCTGCGTCTCGACGGGCCGATGACCACGTCGGCGCCGGTCGCGGGCTTCTCGGCCCCTTCGAGCAGCATCTCGTAGGTTTGTCCGACCCCGGGCGCGGCGCCGAGGAAGATCCTGAGCGCGCCGCGCCTCCCGCTCCGCTACGCGGGGGAGGGGCGGGCATCGTCAGACATGGTGCGGACCTGGTTCGACGCGGTTGGAATGGTCGGGGCATCCGTCTCGGCGTCGAGCGTCATGTTGGGCTCCAGGACGTCGACGATCAGGGCGTCGGTGAGGAAGGCGCCGGGGCGATAGCCCAGCCGCTCGACGATCGCGACCACCGCGCAAAGGTCGAGGCCGCGCGCCTCGGTGACCTACCCGCCCTGACAGAGCGCGCCGCCCAAAGAGACGTGGGGGTCGAGCCCGGCGCCGGAGGCCGTGACGAGAACGGTCGGGACCGGACCCTGCCCCGGAGCGCGGCCGAGCGCCGCGATCAGATCCTCGGTACCCCGGCAGCGTCGTAGTCCACGGCCAAGGGCCGGGGCCAGACATGGCCGGGCGCGGTGAAGGGCTGGGCGATCAGGGGGCTGCCGATCACGGTGCCGTCCGCACCGGTGACGCGCGAGGCATTGGCCGCGCCGGGCGGGACCGTCCGGGCGATCCCGAGGATCAGGGCGGTATAGCCCGCGACGCGGATCCCCATGGTCGCGCCCGCGACACGCAGGTCGGAAAGGCAGTCGGACATGAACGCTTCTCCTGCTGGCGCAGCTCGGGGCAGCGCGAAATGTCCGGCGATGGGCCCGAGCGCCGCGGACGGAAGAAAGGTGAGCGCGCCGAAGATAAAGAGTGTCGAGCCCAGCAAGGTGCCGAAGGTTGCGTCCTCGACGCCGCGGGTGCCCGCGCTTTCGGCCGCGCGCCGCTTGGACATCAGGCTGCCGACGATGGCGAAGAGCAGGATCATGGGCAGGTAGCGGCCGGGCAGCATGACGATCCCGGTGGCGATGGTCCACGGCCCGGTGCCGTTTCCCGGCCCCTCGAAGCCCGAGCCGGTATTGGCCGCGGCGAAGGTGAACTCGAAGAGGATCTCGGAGACGCCGCGCGCGCCCGGATCGTGCACCGTCGCCTGGCCGCGGCTGGTGGCCGCGAAGAGCGCGGTGCCGCCGAGGATCAGGACGGCGTGGCGCATTTGGCCGAACATCGACATGCAGGACATCGGGATGATGATCGCGACCGTGGCCAGCGCGTTGGTCCAGAAGGTCGGGTTTTCCAGCGGATGGGTGGCGTTGGGCCCGAAGAACCCGCCGCCGTGGGTGCCGAACTGCTTGATCGTCAGGACGGCCGCGACCGGCCCCCGCGCGATCGTCTGCGTCGCCCCTTTCAGCGTCGTCGCCGTGACCGCGCCCTGCAACCTCATCGGCACGCCGCCGACGACCATGAGAACACCACGAGTGCCACCGGCAGGAGAACGAGGAAGCTGGCGCGCTGCAGGTCGATTATGAAGGTGCCGACCGTGTCGCGACCCCCGATCCCGCGCGCCGTCGCCGCCAGCGCCGCGATGCCGGTCGCGGCGGAGACGAGCTGGAGCCGCCTGAGTCCGCCGAGCTGGCTGGAGATGGCTCATCGAGACCTCGCCCGAACAATGCTGCAGGTTGGTGTTGGTGGTGAACGAGGCGGCGGCGTTGAACACCAGCGTGGGGTCGAGCGCGCCCTTGCCGTCCGGATTGAGCCGCAGCCATGGCTGCGTGGCCAGGATCGCGGAAGTCACCGTGAACCTAATCAGATCGAGGATCATCAGGGTGACGAGGTGGCGCTTCCGGTCCTGCTCCCCCGAGATTCCGGCGATCCCGGCGGAGAGGCCGGTCAGGCGGTCGGCCTGCCCGGGTGCGGGGTCCATCGCCCGCTTCATCCAGGCGCCGAGGCGCAGGGACAGGAGCGCCGTGTCCCCGACGACGAAGAGAATGACGAGAACGTGGTCCATTGGATCAGTCCTTGAAGAGGCGGGTGACCGTGCCGATCGGGGCGGCGAAGATGACAAGCCCGAGGGCGTAGGCGAAGCGGATCATGGCGTGTCCTTTCCTCAGCCGAGGCCGAGGCCGGACACGGCGAGATCGAGGGAGCTTGATGCCCGCGAAAGGCACGATCAGGCCGCCGGCGCCATAGAGGCCGAGGTTCCTGACCAGCTGCCAGGCCGCGCTCTGCGGGCGGTAGGCGAGTCCGCGACGAGCCAGCGGCACCAGGAGCGGGATGATGAGCGCGTTGAAGATGAGCGCCGACAGGATCGCGCTTTCCGGGCTGGCGAGCCCCATGACGTTCAGCGCGCCGTTGCCGGCCAGGGCGTGGTCGACCGGCCCTCGGGGGTGTCGTCGCCGAGCGGGGAGAGGCGCGCCGCCGCGACCAGCTCGGCCTCCCGCACGACGGGCAGGGGCTGGAACTCGCTCGCCGGGCGGTCGCCCAGCGTGATCGTCCCGGTCCTGTCGAGACGGAGCGTGCCGATGCCGCCCACCGCCTCCACCGCGCGGCCCGATTTCGAGAGCGCGTTGAACCGGATCAGCCGGTCCATGCCGGCAAAGCCGATGGCCGGCAGGAGCGCCGGGATCGTGGTGGGGATGAGCGTCACGAGCACCGGCACCGCGATCTGGCTGCCCGCATGGGCGACGAAGGCCGGCAGGATGCCGACGGCCATGCGGCAGATCGGCGGGAGCCCGGCCAGCAGGACGGTCAGCGCGATCTCGTTCGGAATCTCGGCGCGGCTCGCCCCCTCGACCGGGGCGATCATGCGGTCGAGGAACCCCTCTCCCGGCTCGGCCGTGACGTTCACCCTGATCCAGTCCGAGATCACCTGCGTCTCGGTGGTGGCGGCGGAACGGTCATGCCCCGCCTCGCGGATGACCGAGGTCGCGCCCTCGACCACCTCGCCCTCGGCCGGGCCCAGGGCGCCCGTCTCCATTAGGACGATGTCACCGGCGCGCAGGTCGCTCGCCGCGACCTCGTCGCGCGCCTCGCCCCGGGCGCGCTTGCCCGTCAGCTCGGGCCCGGTCGTGGGGAGCGAAGCGGCCCGCGCCTTGCCGCGCCCGCAGAACCGGTCGGGGCGGGCCACCACGGCCACGAGGTGGACGGGAAGCCGTGCGGCCACGAGGCTGCCGAGCCCAGGATCGACACCGATCGGTCGGACCTTCACAAGCGGTTTGGCCAGGCATATCTGCGCGCGCGGGGCGCAAGGCTGCCCTGTGACGATCCGGCCCCGGAAATAAGACCCGCACGAGACCCGTTCCGCGTCAGTGACTTGCGTGGCGCCCCGCCGCCATCGCCGGCTGCGGCCCGGTCCTGCGACGCCCCGGCGCGCGGAACGGCGGGCCTGGAAGGGCATTTCGCACCGGGCGCTGTGGCGAGCGCCGCCGATGAGGGATAGAGGGGCCGGCGGGGCCGGAATGCCCCGCCCCAAGGAGGACGGTGCATGACCTTTGTCGCCTTCATCAACGGTGTCCTCCTGGTGGCGATGGGGGCGCTGATGGGGGCCAACGCCCTGATCTTTCCCGAGACGCGCGGCCTTTTCGGCGAGGCGGCTGCGGTCACGCTGCTGGTGGGCGTCGCCATCTGCGCCGCGACGCTGAACCGGCGGGGCCGGCTGAACCGACTGCATTCCTTCGTGCTGACGGGCAGCACCTGGATCACCGCCGCGCTGGCCGGGGCGGTGCCGCTGTGGCAATGGGGCCTGTCGCCGACCGATGCGTTCTTCGAGGCGATGTCGGGGATCACCACGACCGGCTCGACCGTGATGACGGGCCTCGACGAGACCGCGCACGGGATCCTACTGTGGCGGGCCCTGCTGCAATGGATCGGCGGGGTCGGGTTCATCGTCGCCGGCATCGCGCTCCTGCCGATCATGCGGGTCGGCGGCATGCAGCTGTTCCAGACCGAGAGCTCGGAGAAGGGCGGCAAGGAACTGGCCAGTTCGGCCCTGTTCGCGACCGCGACGATCTGGGTCTACGTGACGCTGACCGGGCTCTGCACGCTCGTCTACATCTCGGGGGGCATGACGCGGTTCGAGGCGCTGGCCCATGCCCTGACCACGGTGTCGACGGGGGGCTACTCGACCTCCGATTCCTCGTTCGGCCTGTTCGAGAGCGCCTATCTGCAATGGATGGCGACGGGGTTCATGCTGGCCGGGGCCTTGCCCTTCGCCTGGTACATCCGGGTGCTGAACCGGCGCGTCCTGCGCAGCGAGCAGGTGGAGGCGCTGGTCACGACCCTGGCCGTCGTCATCGCCGTCCTGACCCTGTGGCGCGTGGCGATCGGCGGCGCCCCCCTGCTCGAAAGCCTGCGCCTCGTGGCCTTCAACGTCGTGTCGGTGGTGACCACGACCGGCTACGCGACCACGGATTACACCACCTGGGGGCCCTTCGCCGCGGCGGCGTTCCTGTGCCTGACCGCCATGGGGGGATGCACCGGATCGACGGCGGGCGGGGCCAAGATGATGCGCTGGACGCTCTTCCTGCGGAGCACGATCGTCCAGCTGCGGCAGATCCATTCCGCGCACGGCGTCTTCCTGATCCGCTACGAGGGGCGGCCGGTGGGATCGGACGTGCTGGGCGGGGTGATGACGTTCTTCTTCTTCTACGCGATGACGATCCTCGGCGTCGCCCTGGGCCTGGGGATGTTCGGCCTCGACCTGACGACGGCGATCAGCGGCGCGATGACGGCGGTCGCCAATGTGGGCCCCGGGATCGGCGACATCATCGGCCCGTCGGGGACGTTCGCATCCCTTCCCGACGGGCCGAAATGGCTTCTGGCATTCGGCATGTATGCCGGCCGGCTGGAGATGTTCACGGTCTTCGTGCTGATGACGCCGACATATTGGCGGGACATCGCGTGAGAGGCGGCCGCCCCGCCCGCCCCGCCCGGTCGGAGCCCGCCTGAAGACCGCGCGACGGGCCGCGCCACGCCGCGCCGTCGCTATTGCCGAAACCACCTCCCCTCGACGCGGCGCCGGGCGGCGACCGCCGGGCTTCCCGGTGTCCGGCGAAATAGTCGTTGCCGGACGCGATCCAGGTATGATACATAAGTTCAGTATTGGGACAATTGGTCCAACAGCGGAGGGCGCCCGGTACATGATCCCGCGAGGGGTGCGGGCGCCGGGGGGGAGAAAGCGGCCGTGACGACGACGAACACAGACAAAAGCACCAATCGGGTTCTCGGAGATGTCGAACCGCGCGAGGTGACGTTCTTCTTCGAGGAGCTGAGCGGGCGACAGCGCTGCTCGCAGAACGAGAAGGACGCCGCCGATTACATCGCCGCGTTCGCCGAGGCGCGCGGCCTCGAACATCACCGCGACAAGCTCGACAACGTGATCGTCAAGAAGCCGGGGACGGAGGGCTACGAGGGCGCGCCGACGGTCATCCTGCACGGGCATATCGACATGGTCTGCAAGTGCGACGAGGGCGTCACGCACGACTTCTCGCAAGGGGTCCGGCTCAAGCTGGACGGCGAGCGCATCCGCGCCGAGGGCACCACGCTCGGCGCCGATAACGGGCTCGGCATTTCCTACATGCTGGCGCTGCTCGATTCGCGCGACATTCCGCACCCGCCGCTCGAATGCGTGATGACGGTGATGGAGGAGATGGGGAAGGTCGGCGGCGACAACGTCGATCTGGCCCTGCTGTCCGGCAAGCGGATGATCGATTTCAACTGGATCGAGGAGCGTCAGCTGCTCGCCGGCTGTTCGGGCGACGTGACCTGCCGGATCGATGTCGAGGCCGGCTGGCAGGCGCCACCCGAGGGCCGCACCGCGCTGCTGATCGATATCCGCGGCCTGCTCGGCGGCCATTGCGAGTTCGACATCCATTTCGAGCGCGGCAACGCCATCGCGCTGCTCGGCCGGCTTCTGCGGCGGGCGATGGCGACGGGCGAGATCGCGATTGCCCGCGTCTCGGGCGGCGTCCAGAACAACGTCATCCCCGCCGAGGCGGAGGCGCTGATCCTGGTCGAGCCGGGCGCCGCCGACGCGGTCGCGCAGGCCGTGCGCGCGCTCGCCGAGGAGATCCGGCACGAATTCCGCATCTCGGACCCCGGCATGCGGATCACGGTCGACCGCCCCGAGGCGGATGTCGAGCGCATCCTGTCGCCCCAGGCCGCCGGCAAGCTCGTCCGCGCCATCGCGCTCCTGCCGAACGGCATCACCAACCAGAACCTCGAGGTCGAGGGCAACTGGGAGACCTCGAACAATATCGGCCTGATGGTCACCACCCGCACCGGCGTGGAGATCACCTGCACGATCACCAGCGCGGTGACCTCGCGCAAGCACGCGGTGCTCGACCAGATGATGATGCTGGCCGAGCTTGCGGGCGAGGGGGTCAGCGCCCGGCAGATCGGCCTCGATGCGCCGGAATTCCCGTGGAACCCGGACAGCCGGATGCTGGAGATCGCCAAGGACAGCTATCAGCGCGTGATGGGGGAGAGGCCCGAGGTGCTGGTGTCGGTCTGCAGCCTGGAACTGGGCATGTTCACGCAGCGCATCGACGGTCTCGACACGATCGGCATCGGCACGAACCTCTACGACCTGCATTCCCCCAAGGAAAGCATGGACCATACCTCGGCGGCCCGCGTCTGGCCGCTGATCAAGGACGTGATGCGCAATCTCCACCGGTAGGGGCGCGCGCGCCCGTCGACGCATTTTGAGGGAGGACGACAGATGGCCCTGGACCAGACCGTGTCGGAATTCGAGATCAAGATCCCGCAGGCCGATCTCGACGACATGATGGAGCGCCTGAAGCGCACGCGCTTTCCGGACGACTTCGCCAACGACGACTGGAAGTACGGCTACAACACCGCCTATCACCGGCAGTTGATCGAGTACTGGATCAACGAATACGACTGGCGCGACGTCGAGCGCCGGATGAACGCCCTGCCGCAGTTCCGGGTGGAGCTGATGGGCGTGCCGCTGCATTTCATCCACGCCAAGGGCAAGGGGACGAACCCGACGCCCCTGCTTATCCACCACGGCTGGCCGTGGACGTTCTGGGACCTGCGCAAGGTGATCGGTCCGCTGACCGACCCCGAGGCCCATGGCGGGCGCGCCGAGGACAGCTTCGACGTGGTCCTGATCTCGCTGCCGGGATACGGGTTCTCCTCGCCGCTGACGGAGACGGGCTGGAACTTCTGGCGCACCGCGGACCTCGAGAACGCGCTCATGAAGGACGTGCTCGGCTACGACAGGTATGCGACGGCTGGCGGCGACTGGGGCGCGCTCGTGGCGCAGCAGCACGGTCACAAGTACGAACGCGACGTGATCGGCGTCTACACGCACTTCCCCGCGCAGATGAGCCATTACCTGCCCACCCATCCCGACCAGCCCGAGGGCGTGGCGTTCGACCCGGTCCTGGGCCTGCCGGCCCGGAGCGAATACGCGGCGGACGAAGAGGGCTGGTTCGAGCGCGGCAAGCACTTCGTCGAGCGCGAGAGCGGCTATGGAGAGATCCAGCTGACCAAGCCGCAGACCCTCGCCGCGCTGGTGACCGACTCGCCCGCGGGCCAGCTCGCCTGGATCACCGAGAAGCGATATTTCTGGGGCCTCGCCGAGCGCGGGGACGGCACCGAACGCTTCGAGAAGGTCTGGCCGAAGGAGGACCTGATCACCACGGCCGCGGTCTATTTCCTGACCCGGACAGGCGGCACCTCGTCGCGGTATTACTGGGAATGCCGCGGCAATCCCTGGTCCCCGAGCCACGACCGCTTTCCGGTGGTGGGCGCGCCCACCGCGGTCTCGATCTTCCCCGGCGAGATCTACAAGCCGCCGCGCACCTGGACCGACAAGTATTTCAACCTGAAACAGTATCGCGTGCACGACGCGGGGGGCCATTTCGCGCCGCTCGAAGTGCCCGACCTGTTCGTCGACGACATCCGGACATTCTTCGGCGGCCTGCGCGGCTGAACGCGGCGGGGCCTGCGAACCGATCAGAGGAGGAGACAGACATGAAATTCCCGATCCCGAACCTGGCCCGACCGTCCCGTCGTGCCTTCGGCGCCGCGGCGGTCGCGGCGGCCCTCGTCGCGGGGATCGGCGCCCCGCGCGCCGAGGCCCAGCAGGTCGAGCATCCCGAGGGCTTCAACCCCGACGAATGGGTGGTCGTGGCCTCGGTCATCAACACCACGAACCCCTACATGATCTCGAACATCGAGGGCGCGGAGGCGATGTCGGAGGCGCTCGGTATCCCGCTCGAGATCGTCAATTCCAACAACTCGTCGCAGACCTCGATCTCGTCGATCTACGCGATCCTGGCGAGCGGCAAGAAGCCGATCATGTTCGTCAACACCGTGGCGAGCTCGGACGCGCCGACCATCGTCGACGCGGTCCGGCAGGCGGGCGGCTACGTGACGATCTGGTGGAACAAGCCCGACGAGTACAAGCCCCAAGACGTGGGCGACAATTTCGTCGCCTTCCAGAAGCATCCCGGCGTCGATTCGGGCCGCTGCGGGGCGCAGGCGCTCGGCGAGGCGCTCGGCGGGGAGGGCAACGTGATCATGCTCCCCGGCGTGCAGGACAGTACCACGAGCAAGACGCGCGTGGCGGGCTTTCGCGCCGAGATGAGCGAGAGCTATCCCGGCATCACCATCCTCGAGGAGCGGCCGTCGAACTGGGACCCGCAGCTGGGGGCGCGCAACGCCAAGGACCTGATCGTGAAATACGGCGACCAGATCGACGGCGTCTGGAGCGCCGATGACGGGATGCAGATCGGCGCCATGCAGTCGTTCGAGAACGCGGGCATGCTCGAGGACGTGAAGTTCGCCTCCGACGGGCTCTATCCCAAGACGCTCGAGGACATCATTTCGGGGCGGGGCGACAACGCCATCGTCGGCGAGACCTTCCACCGCGGCTACATGGCCTCGGCCATCGGCCTCTATACCGCCTATCTGGCGGCCTCGGGCCAGATCGTGCCGAGCGAGCTGGAGGACGACAAGCGCGAGAGCTTCTTCAAGCTGAGCTGCGTGACGCCCGAGAACTACGAGCAGTACCTGCAATACGACGAGGAGGGCGCGCCGGCGGAATTCGTCGAGCGGCTGATCGAGAGCGGCCCGTGGGACACCGAGCCGGTGCCGCTGGTCGGCGGCGGCGTCGAGGAACTGCCGCAGGGCTGAGGGGGCCGGTGCGGCTGCCGGGCGGGCGGGGCCCGGCCGGTGGCCGCCGAACTTTTGGGCGAAACGCGGGGGGAGGTTTCGGAATGGCGGATGCAGCGCAGAGCGGGGGCGGCGGGACGCGGGCGGCGGGGCCGCGCACCGCGCCGCGCCATGGGGGGGCACCGTTCGCCCGATTGTTCGGTGCCACGACCGGGCCGGTGGGCCTGATTTCGGCGCTGGTCGTCCTGATCCTGGTCTTCTCGGTCCTGAACCCGCGCTTCGCCAGCGTCGAGAACCTTCAGAACGTGCTCTTCCAGGTGTCGGTCCCGCTGATCCTGGTCGTCGGCGCCACGCTCGTGATCCAGATGGGCTCGATCGACCTGTCGGTGGAGGGGATCATGGGCGCGGCCGGCATGGCCTGGATCCTTCTGTCCCCGAACACCCGGCTCGCCATCGATCTCGGTGTCTGGGCATGGGCCGTGGGGCTCGGCGTCGGGCTGGGACTGGGACTCCTGACCGGGCTGATCTATGCGAAGCTGAAGGTGCCGTCCTTCGTGGTCTCGCTCGGGACCTGGTATGTCGGCCTCGGCATCGCGATCCTCCTCTACGGCAACAGCTCGCTGCCCTCCCTGACGAGCGACGCGCTGGAGCGCTGGCCCACGGCGCTGACGCTCGGCCTGCCGAACTCGTTCTGGCTGGCCGTGGCCGTGCTGGCCGCAGGCGTTCTGATCTCGAACCATACCCGGTTCGGTCGCGGGCTGATGGCGATCGGCAACAACGAGCCCATCGCCCGCGGCTCCGGCATGCCGGTCGATCTCTACAAGGTCGCGGCCTTCGCCATCGCGGGGCTGCTCTGCGGGCTGGCGGGCATCCTGGCGACGATGCAGCTCGGCTCGGGCTCCACCGATATCGGCTTCGGACAGCTCTTCATCGTCATCCCGGCCGCCGTGATCGGCGGCACGGCCCTGAGCGGGGGAGAGGGCGGCATGATGCGCTCGACGCTCGGCGTCTTCCTCCTCATCATCCTCAACAACGGCCTCGTGCTCGCCGGCGTCGATCCCGATTACCAGTCAGGCGTGTTCGGCCTGCTCCTGCTGGTCGCGATCATCGCCGTCGCCTGGCCCGGGCGCGACCGCCTGAAGGTGGCGAAATGACAGACGTTCCCCCTGTCCTGAAGCTCACGGAGATTTCCCGGACCTTCGGCAAGATCAAGGCGGTCGATTCCGTCTCGCTCGAGATCCGCAAGGGCGAGGTGATCGGCCTGACCGGCGAGAACGGCGCCGGAAAGACGACGCTGCTCAAGATCCTGTCGGGCATCGAGCGCCCCGACGAGGGCCGGATGGAGATCAACGGCCAGGTCGCCAATTTCCGCCGTCCCACCGACGCGCTGAAGGCCGGCATCGGCATTGTCCATCAGGAGCAATCGCTGTTCACCAACCTGACCGTGGCCGAGAACATCGAGCACCAGAACATCGACCGCAGCGGCCTTGGCCGGTTCGGCATCCAGAACTGGGGCCGAATCAACAGGTCGGCGCAGGAGGTGCTCGACAAGATCGGCGTCCGCCTCGATCCCCGGGCGCGGGTCGGGGACCTGTCCTTCGTCGATCGCCAGATGGTGGAGATCGCGCGCGCGGTCAGCGTCGACCCGGACATGGCCGGAACGCCGCTCGTGATCCTGGACGAACCGACGGCGGTGCTCGAACAGGCGGAAGTCGATGTCCTCGAACGCGAGATCCGCAAGCTGCGCGAATTCGCCAGCGTCATCTTCGTCTCTCACCGGCTCGATGAGGTGCTGCGGATCTGCGACCGGGTGCTGGTGATGCGTCACGGGGCGCTGACGAGCGACCGCAGCACGGAGGGCGTGACGAAGGACGAGCTGTTCCGGGCGATGGTCGACGAGACGCCCAGGCTTTCCAAGCGCGACCGCGCGGCACCGCCGCAACCCGGCCCCGCGGCCATCGCGGTGTCGGGCCTGACGCGCGAGGGCAAGTACCGCGACGTGTCGTTCTCGGTCCGCCCGGGCGAGATCGTGGCGCTCGTGGGGACCAACGGGTCGGGCCGCGGGTCGCTCGCGCGCACGCTCTTCGGGGCCGAGACCAGCGACAGCGGCACGATCGAGGTCGCCGGAACCCGGGTCGGCGGCTGGACCATCCCCCGGGCGGTCGCCGCGGGCCTTGCCTACGTGCCCGCCGAACGCAAGGTGGAGGGCATGATCGGCGGCTACCCGGGCACGCGCAACATCGCGCTCGCCCATCCCGAAGCCGCCCGGTCCGGCCCGTTCCTGCGGCACGCGAAGATGGCGCGGATCGCCCAGGACTGGTTCGACCGGCTGGGCGTCAGCCCCAACGACATCCGCCAGCCGCTTGGGCAATTCTCGGGTGGCAACCAGCAGAAGGTCGTGCTGGCCAAGTGGCTGAACAACCCCGACCTGAAGGTCCTGATCCTCGACCACCCGCTGCGCGGGCTCGATGTCGGCGTCTCGCAAGCCGTCAACCGCGAGATCCGGGCCGCCTGCGACACCGGAACGGCCGTCGTGCTGATCCCCGACACGATCGAGGAGGCGCTCGAGATGGCCGACGAGATACTGGTCCTCAAGGACGGAGAGGTCACGGCGCGGCACGACATGCGGACCGCGGACGGACTGGCCGTGCAGGAAATCGTGGCAGAGATGATATGACCGACAGAGCCGATCCTTCCGCCCGCGCCGCCGCCCCGGCCCCCGAGGACCGCGCCGGTCGCCTTCCCGGCGGGCTCCGCCGCGCGGCGTCCTGGCACGTCCTCGCGCCGCCCCTCGTCTTCTTCGCGATCCTGCTGGTCGTGTCGGTCG
This sequence comes from uncultured Paracoccaceae bacterium, assembly GCA_947487205.1. GTDB lineage: Bacteria > Pseudomonadota > Alphaproteobacteria > Rhodobacterales > Rhodobacteraceae > Palleronia. Next base: position 22,947 of record CANKVU010000032.1, read on the forward strand.
CCAACCCCGCCTATCTGGGGCCCTTCGGCGTGTCGATCGCGACGGCCTCGGCGGCGCCGATCCTGCTCGTCGCGCTGGGACAGGCGATGGTCCTGAACATCGGGTCGATCGACCTGTCGAACGCCGCGATCGCGCTGTTCGGCACGATCCTCTTCGCGCTGACCATTCCCGCGACGGGGCTGGCGGCGATCGTGATCGTCCTGGCCGTGGTGACGCTCATCGGCGCGTTCAACGGCGCGGTCCTGGCCTACACCCAGGTGCCGTCCTTCGCGCTGACGCTCGGCACGTTCGGCATCCTGCAGACCGCCTCGCTGGTGCTGAGCGGGTCAGAAACGATCTACGTCTCGGAGAACCGCGAGCTCGTGACCGCGCTCTACGCCACCCGCGCCTTCGGCATCCCGCTGACGTTCTGGATCGGCGTCGCCGCCGCCATCGCCTATTGGACGATGCTGCGCTTCACCGTCGCCGGCCAGAACATGACGGCGGTCGGCAAGAACGAATCCGGCGCGATCTTCTCGGCCGTTCCGATCAGGCGGGTCAAGATCGCGGTCTTCGCGCTGTCGGGCTTCACCTCCGGGCTCGCGGTGCTGGCGATCGTGGCGCAGGCCGGGTCGGCCTCGGCGAGCGGGCTCGGCAGCGCCCTGCTCCTGCCCGGGATCGCCGCCGCGCTCGTCGGCGGAACCTCGATCTCGGGCGGCCAGGCGAACCCGATCAACGTGATCTTCGGGGCCCTGACCGTGGCCTTCGTGCCGATCGCGGCGCAGGCGCTGGGGTTCGGCGCCCAGGCGCAGAGCCTCGTCTACGGGTTCTTCATCATCGTCGTCGTCACCCTGACGACCACCCGCGCCCGGGGCATCGTGATCAAGTGATCGGGGCGGCCGGCGGCGCCGGTCGCCCGGTCCGCCCGGCCCCGGCGCGGCGGGGTCAGGCCGGATCGATCGCGCGGGTGGCGACGGCGATCGCCGCCTCCGCGGCCTCGCGGCCCTTCTGGACGAAATGCTCCCGGAAGAAGGCGATATGCGCGTCGCTCGGCTGGAAGTTGTGCGGTGTGAGCGAGATCGACAGGACCGGGACGCCGGTCGCCAGCTGCACCTGCATCAGGCCCGAGACGACCGCCTGCGCCACGAAGTCGTGACGGTAGATCCCGCCATCCACGACCAGGGCGGCGGCCGCGATGGCGTCGTAGGTGCCGCGCGTCGCCAGTTGCTGGGCCAGGAGCGGCATCTCGAAGGCGCCGGAAACATCCAGCATGTCGACCTGCGAGGCGGGGGCGAGCTCGGCGATGCGGGCGGCGAAGCCCTCGGCTGCGCGATCGACGATGTCGGCGTGCCAGCGGGCCCGGATCAAGGCGAATCTGAAGGAGTGGGTCATCAAGGTCCGTTCCTCGGGGGAGGGGCGCCGCCCCGGGGCGGCATGGGGAGCATCATCCGGATCGGGCGCCCGTTCCGCGGGCGGCGTGCGTCTCAGGCGGTGCGCGCCTGCCGCGCCGCCTTGAGGCGGGCGA
>CANKVU010000033.1 GCA_947487205.1 uncultured Paracoccaceae bacterium
CCCAGGCATCCGCCTTGGCGCCGAGACCCGTCATGCACTAAGACTGAAACCGGACCACCCGATTGGGGCAGGCCAAGACCGTGATACACTTTCCCGACGATGTCGGGCTGATGCCCGCCCGAGTTTCGTGGGCCCGGCCCATTCCGGGCCCTCCCGGCAAGGGCGAGGAGGGCCGCGCATTCCGCGCGGAGCACAAGCTGTGCATGATGGCTCGGGGTGGCATCGACGAGGACCCGGATGATGTCGTCGCGCCGGCCACGGGACGCGGCGTCGCGATGCTGCCCGAGGACGACGATCGCCTGATACTTCGGGCGCACCGGCCGTGCCGCAATGCGCCCATGACGGAAGATGTCAGACCGTCACGCGACGATCCCGCAGCGATTCAGAAGGACAATCCCGATACCACGCAGCATAGCTTCGAGGTCCTTCTGGTCGAAATCCTCTGAAAGCGTCTCTCGGGACATCCGCTTTTATCGAGGAGGTCGAGCGGATCCTCCCGAGCTTCCACGACCTCGTCGGAATGAAGCTGAAAACATGGCAGGCGCCGCCGCCAAAGCCGATCAAGGCGCGAGAAGATCCCGATTCCGGTGAACTGACGCCTGGTGATCTCGAAGGGGCCGGCGCGCTGCCGAAAGACGCGTGACCGTTACGAGACAAGCGGTGCGGACGGCATGTCGCGACCACCGTATGGATCTGCACGGTGACCGCTTGCGTCGCTCAGATTTTCCGTCGTGATATTGCCTGACCTCGCAAGAGATTTGCCGGATCCGGTTGCATGACGGCCGGAGCGGGAACACGCTTGCGATGTCCTGCAACCGGAGATCCGAGATGAAGGTCGTTCTATGCGGTGGAGGCGCGGTCGGGGCGGCCTGTGCGTATTTCCTCGCCCGTCGCGGCGTCGAGGTGGTGGTTGTCGAACGCGCGGGAATCGCCTGCGCCGCCTCGGGCAAGTCCGGCGGGTTCCTCGCCCTCGACTGGTGCGACGGTTCTCCGCTGGAGCCCCTGGCGCGGCGGAGCTTCTCCCTGCACGAGACGCTGAACCGCGAGTTCGGCGATTGGGGCTACCGGGCGATGATGACCTATAGCGGGATAAGCGGCCCGGACGGGGGCGGCACCGGCCCCCTGCCCTGGCTCTCGGGCGCGGTCGCGCTGCAGGGACGGATCGGGACGCCGGCGACCACCGCGCAGGTCCATCCCGCCCGCTTCACCGAGGGGCTGATGCGCGCCGCGCGTGCGGCGGGCGCGCGTCTGGTGACCGGCGAGGTGACGGATCTCCTCCGCGACGGGGACGGCACCGTCCGGGGCGTCCTGGCGTCGGGCGACCGGATCGCGGCGGACCGGGTGGTGCTCGCCATGGGGCCGTGGTCGATCCGCGCCGCCGGCTGGGTCGACCTGCCCGCCGTTCACGCGCTCAAGGGCCACAGCCTCGTCTTCAGGGCCCCGGACGTTCCGGCCGAGGCCCTGTTCCTCGAACACCGGGACGCGGAGGGCCGCGCCGCCTCGCCCGAGATCTTCCCGCGCGACGACGGCACGGTCTATGCCTGCGGGATCTCCAGCGAGAGCCCGCTTCCCGACGATCCGGCGGACACGGAGGACGACCCGGGCGCGATCGCGCGGCTGGAGGACATGTGCCACGCCATCTCGCCCGCCCTGTCGCCGGACCGGGTGATCGCGCGGCAGGCCTGCCACCGCCCGGTCGCGCGGGACGGGCTGCCGCTCATCGGTCCCGTTCGAGGGGCGGAGGGCGTCGTGGTGGCGACCGGGCACGGTCCGTGGGGCATCCTCAACGCCCCGGCCACCGGCGAGGCGGTCGCCGAGCTGATCCTCGACGGCGCCGCCCGGACCATCGACATCGCCGCCTTCGATCCGGGCAGATTGCCGCCCCGGCGCCGCACGGCGCCCCGTCGAGGGACGGCCACCGTCTCGAGGACGCTCGGGCGCCACGGCGAGACCCGCGAGCGGCGGTAACGCGCGGAGCCGGGCGCGGCGCCGACGGGTCCTAGAGCTCTGTCGCCTCGATCCTGGCCTGCGAGGGGGAGACACCCCCGGATCGGAGCGCCTGACCGGGCAGTCCTCGCGCACATTCCGCACTCCGACGGATCCCCGAACGTCACCCGAAGAACCGCACGCAGTCGAGGACGCCCCTCTCCACACCCCCGAGCGACGCCCCACGACGATCCGCGCCGGATCATCCGACCGCGTCCCGAACCTTGTAGTAGAGGAGCATCGCTGAGACATAGAGGCGCCTCAGCTCGTGGAACGGGATGGCCCGGACCGGCACGACCGGGATCGGGAGGCTGGACGCGTCGCCGGTCCGGATATGGTCGGCGATCCATTCCCCCATCTTGCTCTGCAGCGCCATGCCCCGGCCCTGGCAGCCCGCGAGGATGGTCAGCCCGTCCTCGGGGACATGGAGGTGGGGGAGGAAGTCCTGGGTGATGGCCACGCGGCCGAACCAGCGGAAGTCGATCTGCTGCTCCGCCGCCTCGGGGAAGCTGGCCGCAAGCATGCGGTGGATGTGGCGGAAGTCCCGGGCGGCCCCGGGATCCGTGAAGGTGCCGCGCCCGCCCATCAGGAGGCGCCCGTCCCGGTCCTTGCGGAAATAGGCCAGGAGGTTGCGGGTGTCGGAGGCGACGATGCCGCTGGGCATGAGGCGCGCGTCAAGCTCGGGCGGCAGCGGCCGCGTGGCGATCTGGAAGCTGTTCGCGGCGACGTAGGTGCGGTGCAGGCCGGGCCAGAGATCGCCCGAATAGGCATTGGCGCAGAGCGCGACGTGATCCGCCGTGACACGCCGTCCGCCTTCGAGGTCGAGGGTCCAGGTGCGGCCCTCGCGACGGAGGTTCGCGACCCGGGACCGGGGCGAGATCCGGGCGCCCTCGGACAGGGCGGCGCGGGCCAGCCCCCGCGTGTAGCTGAGGGGCTGAACGCTGCCGCCGCGGCGGTCGATCCAGCCGCCGAAGCGGGTCGTCATCCCCAGGAGCTGCCGGATCTCCGGCGCGGTCAGGTCGTCGACATCGGCCCCGAGGTCGCGCCATTGCCGGCAGCGGTCGGCGGCGACGCGCTCCCCGGCCGCGGAATGGGCGGGCTGGACCCAGCCCGCGCGGGTGGCGTCGCAGTCGATCCCGTAGCGGTCGATGAGCTCGAAGACCTTGTCGGCCGTCGATCCGAAGGCGCGGGCGGCGGCGGTGCCGGCCTCCTCTCCGAAGAGCCGTGTCAGGGCGTCGGGGTCGTGCTTGATCCCGGGGATGATCTGGCCGCCGCTGCGCCCCGAGGCGCCCCAGCCGGGCTCCTCGGCCTCGAGGACGAGAACATCCTCGCCCGCGCGCGCCAGGTGGAGCGCCGTGGAGAGGCCGGCGATGCCGCCGCCCACCACTGCCGTGCCGACGGTCGCGTCGCCGTCCGGGGGATCGAGGTCGGGACCCGGCGCCGCGGTCGCGGCCCACAGGGATCGGATGGCACCTGTCATGGACCTACCTTTCGAGGACGCGGCGCAGGAAATCCTGTGTCCGCTCGTGCTTGGGCTCGGTCAGGACCTGGCGGGCCGGGCCCTCCTCCACGATGAGGCCGCCATCCATGAACAGCACGCGGTCGCCCATTTCCCGCGCGAAGCTCATCTCGTGGGTGACGACGAGCATGGTCATGCCGGAATCGGCGAGGTCGCGCATGGCCGAGAGCACCTCGCCCACGAGCTCGGGATCGAGGGCCGAGGTCGGCTCGTCGAACAGGATCGCCTCCGGGTCCATGGCGAGCGCCCGGGCGATCGCCACGCGCTGCTGCTGTCCGCCCGACAGCGCGCCAGGAAAGGCGTCCGCCTTGGCGGCGAGGCCGATCCGGTCGAGGAGCGCGCGGCCCCGCTCCTCCGCCTCGGCCCGGGGCACGCCCTTCACGTAGATCGGGCCCTCGACCACGTTCTCCAGCGCGGTGCGGTGGGGGAAGAGGTTGAAGCGCTGGAACACCATGGTGACCGCGGTGCGGATCTCGCGGATCTGCGGTGAAGCGCGGTCCACGAGCCTGTCGCCGACGGTGATGCGGCCGGCCTCGTAGGTCTCCAGCCCGTTGATGCAGCGCAGGAGCGTGGACTTCCCCGACCCGGAGGCGCCGATCAGGCAGACGACCTCGCCCTCCTCGATCCGGGCGTCGATGCCCTTCAGGACCTCCAGGGCCCCGAAGCGCTTGTGCAGGTTTTCGAGACGGATCATCTGGCCGCGAACCTCCGTTCCAGGAACGACGCGAGCACGATCAGCGGCACGCTCAGTGCGAGGTAGAGCAGCGCCACCAGCGTGTAGACGGTGATGTTGTCGAAGGTGGAGGTGGCGATCTGCTGCCCCTTCATGGTGAGCTCCGCCACCGTGATGACCGAGGCCTGGCTCGTGTCCTTCAGGAGCATGATCATGGTGTTGCCGTAGGGCGGCAGCACTGTGCGGACCGCCTGCGGCAGGATCACCCGCCGCATCATCAGGCCCCAGCTCATGCCGATGGATTGCGCCGCCTCGATCTGGCCCTTGTCGATGGCCTCCAGCCCGGCGCGGAAGTTCTCGGCCATGTAGCAGGAATAGGCGATGCCGAGCCCGATCGCCCCGGCCTGGAACGCGGTCAGGTCGATGCCGAATTCCGGCAGGACGAAGTAGATGTAGAAGAGCTGGACCAGGATCGGGATGCCGCGCACCCCGTTCACGATCCCCTTGGAGATCAGGACCAGGGGCCCGATCCCCGAATACCGCATGAGCGCCCAGAGGAGGCCCAGGGCGGTGGACAGGACGAGGGCGGCGACGGTCAGCCCGACCGTGATCGCCACCCCGTCGAGCAGGATCGGCAGGTAGCTCCGCGCCGACTGCAGGAACTCGATCATCGGGTCACTGGAGGTTCCAGTCGGACGCGATCCGGTCGATCGTGCCGTCCTCCTTCAGCGCCGCCAGCGCGTCGTTGACCCGGGACAGCAGCTCGCCGTCCTCCTTGCGCACCCCGATGGCGATGCTGCCCTCGTACTGGCTGTCGTATTCCGCGAGCTTCAGGTCGTCGAACCGGCCCTGGGAGAGCTGGTAGGACATGATCGGCGCGTCGCCCATCCCGGCGGCGATGCGGCCCCGGGCCACCTCCCCCATGATGTCGGCCAGGGAATCGTAGACGCGGATGTCCCCGAAGACGTCGCTCTCCTCCAGCCGCTCGAGATAGATCGTCCCCTGCTGGACGCCGATGACCTGGCCCTCGAGCTCGTGGAAGTCGGCGCTGATCCCGCCCTTGAAATCCTCCGCCACGACCCAGCCCTCGCCGTAGGGCAGGATCGGGTCGGAGAAGTCGATCGTCTCCTTCCGGGTCTCGGTGATCAGCATCGCGGCCGAAATCAGGTCGATCCGCCCCGAGGTGAGCGACGGGATCAGGGAGGAGAAGTCGATGGCCCGGACCTCCGGCTCGAATCCCGCCTCCGCGCCCACCGCCTCGATCAGGTCGACCATCATGCCGTCGATCTCGTTGGTCTCGACGTTCAAGAAGGTGAAGGGCACGCCGGTCGTGGTCGATCCCACGCCGAGGGGTTCGGCCGAAGCGGGAACGGCCGAAAGAAGCGTCAGGCTTCCGAGGGCGGTGATCACCGGGGTCATCAGTCTCATGGGATATCCTCTCTGCTTTCTGTGGCGCTTTCAGCGCTTTGCCGCGTGCGACGAGATCGCCCGCGCGGTGTGGAGTAGTTGGGGCCCGAGCTCCGCCCGAAGCCGCGCGGGGGTCCATCGGCTGGTCGGCCCGGAGATGTTCACGGCGCCGACGATCCGGTCCCCCGCCCCCCGGACGGGGGCGGCGATCGCGAGGTCGCCGAGATAGAATTCCTCCTCCGCCGCGGCGATGCCCGTCGCGCGGGCTTCGTCAATCCGGGCCATGATCGCGGAAACGTCCGTGAGGGTCCTGGGGGTGAAGGCCTCCCGTTCGGCCCGAGTCAGCTCATCGCGCACCTCATCCGACTCCCGTCCCGACAGCACGGCCCGGCCCGAGGCCGTGCAGAACATCGGGATCCGGGTCCCGAGCGCCATCTGCACGAAGATCCTGTGGCTGCTCGGAAAGCGGGCCACGAAGACCATGTCGGCGCCGTCCGGGATCGACAGGTTCACCGATTCCCCGGTCTCCCGGCTGAGTTCGGCCAGGAACGGATTGGCACGGTCGATCAGCGGATTGGTCGCGAGGTAGGAGGCACCGATGGCCAGCGTGCGCGGCGTCAGGGTCCAGCGCCCGCCCTCGTCCCGGGCGAGATAGCCGAGGGCGGAGAGGGTGCTGGTCATCCTCTGCGCGGCGCTCTTGGTGATCCCCGCGCGCCGCGCCAGTTCGGTCAATCCGAGAGAAACGTGCCCGTCGAAGGCATGCAGGACGTCGAAGGCGCGACCGACCGATCCTATGAACTGGTCGGGGATGTCCTTCCCGTTGAAAGTATCGCTGTCCGATACATTGTTTCTCATGAAGATACGCTGGTCGCGGTCTTCCCCTTGGTCAAGCACTTTCTTGGAGTGACCTGAGCGCTACTCACGGAAAGTGGGCGCCGGTTTTAGCCCCTGCCCCCAAGAAAAAGGCCGGGCGGGTCTTTCCGGTGACGCAAAGCGGGCCGTGTCAGAGGTTCCCTTTATGTTCGCAACCCGCTACGCCGTGCGGGCGGGGCAGGACGAGAACGGATCGTGGCACCTCAGGACTACCTCGACCATCTGAACGCGAACCAGCGCTCGGCGGTGGAGTTCGGCATCGGCGGCGGCACCCCCTGCCCGCCCCTTCTGGTGATCGCCGGAGCGGGATCGGGCAAGACCAATACCCTTGCCCACCGGGTGGCGCACCTCCTCGTCCACGGCGCGGACCCCCGGCGCATCCTGCTGATGACCTTCTCCCGGCGCGCGGCGACCGAGTTGACCCGGCGGGTGGAACGCATCACCGCACGGGCACCGGGCGCCGCCGTCGCGGTAGAGTCCCTCGCTTGGGCGGGCACCTTTCACGCCATCGGCGCGCGGCTGTTGCGGGAGAACGCGCACGCCATCGGCATCAACCCGGACTTCTCGATCCATGACCGGGAAGACAGCGCCGATCTGATCAACCTCTGCCGCCACGAGCTGGGCCTGACAAAGACCGAGAGCCGCTTCCCCACCAAGGGCACCTGCCTCGCCATCTATTCCCGCACGGTGAACGCCGAGGCCCCGCTGGCGGCGATCCTGCGCGATCACTTCCCGTGGTGCGCCCGCTGGGAGGCAGAGCTGAGGCGCATCTTCGGCGCCTATGTGCGCGCCAAGCAGGATCAGGGCGTGCTCGACTACGACGACCTGCTGCTGGCCTGGGCGCAGGTCATGGAGGATCCGGGCTTCGCCGCGCATGTCGGCGACATGTGGGACCACGTCCTGATCGACGAATACCAGGACACCAACCGGCTGCAGGCGCGGATCCTGATGGCGCTGAGGCCGGAGGGACACGGGCTCACGGTGGTGGGCGACGACGCGCAGTCGATCTATGCCTTCCGCGCCGCGACGGTGCGCAACATCCTCGACTTCCCCGACAGCTTCCGCCCCCGCGCCGATGTCGTCACGCTGGACCGCAACTACCGCTCCACCCAGCCGATCCTCGCGGCGGCGAACGCGGTCATCGCCGGGGCGCGCGAGCGTTTCACCAAGGATCTCTGGACCGACCGTATCTCGGCCGACAAGCCGCGCCTCGTCACCACCGCCACCGAGGCCGAGCAGGCCCGCCACATCGTGGACCGCATCCTCGAGGACCGGGAGGCGGGGATCCGGCTCAAGGACCAGGCCGTGCTCTTCCGCACCTCCAGCCATGCCGCCCAGATCGAGGCGGAGCTGACCCGGCGCGATGTCCCTTACGTGAAGTTCGGCGGCCTGAAGTTCCTCGACAGCGCCCATGTAAAGGACCTGCTGTCCCTCCTGCGCCTGGCGCGCAATCCGCGCGACCGGGTGGCGGGCTTCCGCGTCCTGCAGCTCATTCCCGGCGTTGGTCCGAAATCGGCCGGACGGATCCTCGACGCGCTGGGCCTCTCCGCCGACCCGCTCACCGCACTGGCCGAGGTCACACCTCCCGCCCGGGCGGACGCATACTGGCCGGACTTCGTCGCGGCCATGACAGGGGAGGCTCCGTGGCCCGCCATGCTGGGCGCGGCGCGGGCGTGGTACGATCCGCATCTCGACAGGATCCATGAGGATGCGGAGGCCCGCCGGGCGGACCTCCTGCAGCTGGAGCAGATCGCCTCGGGGTATCCCTCGGCCGAGGCGTTCCTGACCGAGCTGACGCTGGACCCGCCCGACGCCACCAGCGACCAGGCGGGCGTGCCGCTCCTCGACGAGGATTACCTGGTCCTCTCGACGATCCATTCCGCCAAGGGGCAGGAATGGCGCTCGGTCTACCTGCTGAACTGCGTCGATGGGTGCATCCCGTCGGACATGGCGACGGGGACCACCGAGGAACTCGAGGAGGAGCGCCGCCTGCTCTACGTCGCCATGACCCGGGCCAGGGACAGCCTGACGCTGACCCTGCCCATGCGCTTCTACGTCACGCAACAGAGCCGGAACGGCGACCGCCACGTATATGCCACGCGGACGCGGTTCATAACGAACGAGGTCCTGGGGCACTTCGAGGCGGTTCACTGGTCGCCGCAGCACCAGGGCGGTGTCGTTCGCCCGGCCCCGGCTCCGATCGATGTCTCCGCGCGACTGCGGGAGATGTGGGAATGACGGCCAAGACCGGCCATTCCTCAAGAGCCGTTTGCCGCGGTGCCGCTTCCTCGACGCGGTGAAGTCTGGAATGTTCGGACGTCAAGCTGCAATGCGCTTGCGCCGACCATCCTGTGGTGTCTTGCCTCCAAGATCATGGGTAGGGATGCCTCGTCCGCGCCTTTGCTGCGACCAGTGCAGCGCGACAACGTACGCGACAGCTCTGCCGGCCCCCTCAAAGCAGACGAGAAGCATGTTCAATCCGTTCAAGAAGGCCCCGGCCCGCAATCGCAGACAGGTTCGCAAAGCCACGGCAACGGCCCTGGGACAAATGGCCGGCGCGATGGTTCCGAAGCCGGCGAAGGCGAAAGCCGGCCCGAGATCCAAGACCGTATCGAAATTTCCAGGTCGGACACCCGGTCGGTCGTCAGCTGGCCCGAAACCGCCGGTGAAGATCTCGAAGGCAACACCTCCGTCGACTGCGACGGCCCGGTCGCGGGCGCCAATGCCCCGGGGCGCGTCGTTCGGATGGTGTAGACACGATTGCGCCGTCGGCAGCCTTGGCTACAAACTCTACCTCCCCGCGTCCGCCCGTACGGCGGTGCGACCGCTGCCCGTCCTCGTCATGCTGCACGGATGCGGGCAGACGCCGGACGATTTCGCGACAGGCACGGGCATGAATGCCCTGGCGGAGGAACTCGGCTTCATCGTCGTCTATCCGGCGCAGGACCGCCGCGCGCAGCAGAACCGCTGCTGGAATTGGTATCGACGTGGCGACCAGGGTCGGGGCGCAGGCGAACCCGCTCTTCTGGCAAGTCTGACACGTGAAGTTGTGAACACCGCCCCGGCCGATCCGGCGCGGGTGTATGTCGCGGGCTTGTCGGCGGGGGCCTCGATGGCCTTGATCCTCGCGGCCACCTATCCAGACATCTTCGCGGCGGTCGGTGCCCATTCCGGCCTCGCATGGGGCGCGGCACGCGACGCGACCACGGCCGGGCTTGCCATGAGGCACGGCGCCCCTGGCCACCGATGCCCCGGTCCGATGCCCACGATCGTTTTCCACGGGGACGGCGACAAGGTCGTCCATGTCCGGAACGGCCGTTTCATCGCGTCACGCGCCGCCGCCGCCTATGAGGGACTGCGCCGCACCGAAGTGCGCGGACGCGGGCATGGTGGACATCCATTCGCGAGGCTGTCGCATCGCCGCGGGAAAGGTCGATCGTTCACGGAATTCTGGGTCGTCGAGGACGCCGGTCATGCATGGTCCGGCGGCAGTCGGGCCGGCCGGTTTGCCGACCCTGCAGGTCCGGACGCATCGCGCGCGATCATGCGCTTCTTTCTGCAGCACCGGACGACGGCAAAGCAACGGAAGGCTGCGCAACTGGCCGGTGCGGCGTGACGTGAGACGCGTGCAGGCCGTTGCCCGTGCATGCAAATCAGGACCAGACCCTAAGAAAAGGCCAGACAGTTCGGATCTGAAACCGGACGAAGGAGATGCAGGAAACACCGCCTCTCAGTACTGGCCACCCATCGGTCCCGGCCGTGAGCCGACCCTCATCTGAACAATAAGGTGCTGTGATGCAGCCCATCAAACCCGACCCCGCCTATCCACCAAACACAGTGATACCAATACTCCGACGAGAATACTTGACCGCGGCGTCCTACGGCTTGCTGAAGCTCACGCCACCGAACTCCCTGATATCCGCTCTGCGGACATTCATGCTGGTCGCGATGTTTTCACGACTTTTGCCACATCTTCCCAAGCCATTAACAGGAAATGCGGTGTTCGGACCCTCGGAGCAAGCTGAACCGAATTTGGCGGCGGCCGAATTCGCCAAGGGCTCGGAGAGTCCAGTGAGGTTGTCTTACCATCGCCGCTTCGGCCGTCGTGGAATTCCTGCCGATATCTCTGGCAACTGGATCCTGTTGATCTGTCTCATCTCATTCTCGCCCCAGAGATGAAGAAGCTGTCAATCGCCCCTCAGGTGGATACGTTGCGACTTCCTCCACCTGGTTCTTTTCCGAATTCCGCGGCAAAGGCGCCGCCGAATTGCCGGCGGTAAGCGCCCGGCGAGACACCCTGGACCTTTCGAAAGGCACGGGAGAACGAGTTCACGTCGATGTATCCGAGCCTCTCCGCAATCTCGCTCTGCGTGGCGTCGCCGGCATCCAGTAGTTCCCTGGCGCGCGCCATGCGCACGGCACGGCAATAAGCGATCGGCGTGAGCCCGGTCGCTTTCGTGAAACGCCGCAATAGCGTACGCCGGCCAAGCTTGGCCGCGTCAGCCATCGACGCCAGGGTAACTTCCAACCCATCCTTGAGGTGGGCATGTTGTTGCGCCCGGCGAACCGCGGCGTCGCCGTGTGCAAGCGGTGGCAGGAACCGGCCGGGGTCGGACGCCTCGGACCCGGTGTTCTCCGACAGCATGAAGTGGGCGGTCTCCTCACGTACGCTCTCGCCCAGGAAACGCTGCACCATAAGCAGTCCGACATCCACCCACGCCATGAAGCCCCCTGCGGTCACCAGATCGGGGTACTCGATGATCCGGGAGGTGAGGTCCAGGCGCACCTCGGGATATCGGTCCGCGACATGGTCCGCGTAGCCACGATGTGTCGAGACCTCCCGACCGTCGATCAGTCCCGTCTCGGCCAGAAGCACGACACCGGAGCATACGCAGACCAGCAGGGTGCCGTGGGCATGATGTTCGCGCAAGAGGCGCGAGATCCGGGCGAGGAGCGCCCCGCTTGGCAAATCCATCATGGTCGGCGGTGTGATCAGGACATCGGGCCTGCGCGCCCGAGAGGACCCGGCGTGACCCGTGCCTGTGAACCGGCCCCTGGCGTCGAGCGACCAGTGGCTGATCCCGAGACGCGGGGCTGAGGGCCCCGAATACGATTTTGATATTCCGTTGGCGATCGAGAACAGATCGCTCAACCCATGGACGGCCGCCAATTGCGCTCCCGGATAAACGACGATCCCTATTTCCGTAAGAGGCGCGCGTGGAGCCACGTTTGTCACTTTCGGTGCGAAAACTGACATTCCCGACCATACCGGGAATCGGCTTACCCATCCATCTTGAATTCGTCTCGCGGAACCGTCTTCCGGCCCATCTTCCGTCGGCGGACAACAACGTGGCGACTTCCAAAACGATGCCCACGGAAAAGGCACCGGCGTCTCGATGGAGTGGACACAATGTCAGCGGAAAGTTTTACCGGAGCCGGCGGAATCCGGTTGCACCTACGGTCCTGGGAGGCGGCAGAACCGCACCGGGCGGTCCTCGCGATCTGTCACGGCTTCAATTCCCATAGCGGCCAGTACGCGTGGGTGGCCGAGCAGGTCGCCGCACACGGTCTCGCGGTGATGGCCATCGACCTCCGCGGCCGGGGTCGGTCCGAGGGCGAGCGCTTCTACGTCAAGGACGTGGCGGACTATGTCTTCGATATCCGCGGAATGATCGCCATCGTGAAGGAGCGATATCCAGGCTTGCCCATCTATCTGCTGGGCCACAGCGCGGGCGGGGTGGTGTCCTGCACGTTCGCCCTCGACCATGGGAACGAGATCGACGGACTTATCTGCGAAAGCTTCGCCTTCCAGATGCCGGCTCCGGGTTTCGTCCTCTCGGCCATCAAGGGGCTGAGTCACGTCGCGCCGCATCTCGGCGTCCTAACGCTCAAGATGAAGGATTTTACGCGCGATCCCGTCGCGCTCGCTACGCTCGAAGCCGACCCCCTCACCGCGGACGAGTCGCAGCCCGCCGCCACCGTTGCGGCGCTGGTGCGCGCCGACGAGCGCCTGCACGACAACTTCGACAAAATCACAATACCGCTGTTGATCCTGCATGGCACGGACGATCGGGCGACAGTTTTCAGGGGCAGCGAGTTCTTCCACGAACATGCCGGCTCGGAGGACAAAACGTTCAAGCTTTACGAGGGGCACTACCACGACCTTCTGAACGATGTCGGCAAGGAAAACGTACTTGCCGATATCCTCGGCTGGATCGAGGCGCGGCTGCCCACCGCCGATCTGCCGCCCCGTCGCACCGAAGCACCGGGCCACGGGCTCTCGCCTCCATGAGTACGGCGCCTGGAAATTCATGCGTTTCCTGCGGCCAACCCCAGCCGGCCGGCGCGCCCGGGCAGGCCGCCACGGATGCGGCATCGATCTTCCTTTTCCCGAACGCTGAGGAGCTTTTCCATGAACTCCATCACCATGGCCGAAATCGATGATCCCGTCCGGCCCGAGCCCGCTGCTTGTGCCGCAACGCTGACCCTCGAGACGGCTGGCGGGCGCTACGCCTACCGCCGTCTTGGACACCCGCGCCGCACACCCCTCGTTCTCCTGAACCGGTTCCGGGGCACGATGGACGACTGGGACCCCGCCTTCCTCGACCGGGTCGCGGCGCATCGCGACGTGATCCTGTTCGACAATCTCGGTGTCGCGCGGTCCGGAGGCACCGCGCCTGCGACCCTCGAAGGATGGGCCGAAAACGTGGTGGCCTTCGTTCGCGGGCTCGGACTCGCCCAGGCCGATCTGCTGGGCTTCTCCTTCGGTGGTCTCGTCGCGCAGGAACTGACGCTCCGGCGTCCGGAGCTGGTGCGGCGGCTACTGCTCGTCGGTAGCGGCGCGGGCCATGTCGATGGCGCCAACGTCAACCCCGAAGCCATCGCGGTCGCGACGAAGCCCGTGAACACCGACGAGGATTTCCTCTTCCTGTTCTTCCGCGACACGCCGACGAGCCAGGCTGCCGGTCGGGCCTATCTCGCGCGTCTGCGAGCGCGGGACGACGCCTTCGAAGCTCTCGTCAGCGCGCTGACTTGGGACGCGATGCTGACGGCCGCCAATGGCGTCAGCACGGCGGAAACCTCGCTCCTGACGCGGGTAGGGGCAATCCGGCATCCGGTCCTCGTCGCGAATGGCATCGAGGACATCATGATCCCGACCTACCAATCCTACGCCCTTGCGCAGGCGATGCCCGGCGCGCGGCTGTCAATCTATCCGGATTCGGGCCACGCCTTCCTGTTCCAGTATCCGGATGCATTCGGAGACGAAGTCGTGCGCTTCCTCGCGGATGAGGAGGCGCCCCCGTGACCCGCGATCCGCTCCCGCTCACGCGCCGCCACACGCTTGTCTTGAGCTCGGCCGCCGGCGCCACAGCGCTGCTGCCGGGCCGGGCCACGGGCACCGCGCGTCCCGAACATTCCATCCCACCCGACGGAGACAGGATCATGGTATACATCACGACCGAAGACGGCACCGAAATCTTCTACAAGGACTGGGGCGCCGGGCAGCCCATCGTCTTCCACCACGGTTGGCCGCTCAGCGCCGACGACTGGGACAGCCAGATGCTGTTCTTCCTGCACGAGGGCTACCGGGTAATCGCGCATGACCGACGCGGCCATGGCCGCTCGACCCAGACGGCCCACGGCAACGATTTGGACACCTATGCCGACGACGTGGCGGCGCTCTGCGAGGAGCTCGACCTGCGGGACGCCATCCATATCGGCCATTCGACCGGCGGCGGCGAGGTCGCGCGCTACTTGGGCAAGCACGGCACCGACAGGACAACCAAGGCGGTGCTTATCGGTGCGGTGCCTCCGATCATGCTGAAGACCGAGAAGAATCCCGGCGGGCTGCCCCTCGAGGTTTTCGATGGCTTCCGTGCCTCGCTGGCCGCGAACCGGGCGCAGTTCTTCATCGATGTCCCGGCGGGCCCCTTCTACGGCTACAACAGGCCGGGGGTCGAGGCCTCCCAGGGTGTCATCGAGAACTGGTGGCGGCAGGGCATGATGGGAGGGACCAAGGCGCATTACGACTGCATCAAGGCATTCTCGGAGACGGATTTCACCGAGGACCTGAAGACGATCGACATCCCGGTCCTGGTGATGCACGGCGACGACGACCAGATCGTACCCTTCGCCGATTCCGCACCCCTCTCGGCCGAACTTCTGCCCAAGGGGATACTCAAGGTGTACGAGGGTCTCCCCCACGGCCTGTGCACGACGCACCCCGACATCGTCAACGCCGATTTGCTGGACTTCATGAAGGCTTGAGCGCCGATCGCGTCGGCCACCAGCGAAGGCGCATACCCGTCCGAAGAGCCATCCGATCGCACCCCATTCCAGAGGAGCCGAACAATGTCACCGTTCCGAAAATTCGCCATGGGCGCGCTCTGCGCGATTTGCACGGCGCTTGGTTCGTCTGCCACGCCCGTGGCGGCTCAGGAGACACGCGCCAGTGTCCTCCCATCCGGCGGAGGCCAGGCGCTTCTCGATCCCGCCGACAGCGTTTTCCTGCTACTCGATCACCAGACCGGGCTGTTCCAGACCGTCCAGGACATCGAGATCGCTGAGCTGAGGTCGAACGTCCAAACGCTCGCGAAACTCGCGGCTCTGCTGGATATTCCGGTCATAACCACGGCATCCGAGCCGAACGGTCCGAACGGCCCCATAATGCCGGAGATACACGAATTTGCGCCCCACGCGGTCTATGTTCCGCGCAAGGGCGAAGTGAACGCCTGGGACAACGACGACTTCGTCGCCGCTGTGCGGGCCACCGGCCGCAAGACGCTGATCATGGCAGGCGTCTGGACGAGCGTCTGCGTGATGTTCCCGGCGCTCGACGCCGAAGCCGCCGGCTACGACGTCTATGCCGTGATCGACGCCTCGGGAGACCCCAGCGAAATGACCTCGCGAACGTCGCTGGCCCGGTTCGTCCAGGGCGGGGTCGTTCCGACAACGACGAATGCAGTTCTATCGGAAGCGCATCGAACCTGGAACCGGCCGGAAGCCGCCGAGCTCGCCGAGCTTTACGGCCTCGTCGCACCGAACTATGCAGCGGTCATGGAGAGCTACGCGAAGGCTCAGGCCGTGGTGAGCGAGAACCAGTAGCGCCACAGACAGGACCTGCACCCGCCTCGTGCGGGCGTGGGCCACACACCTCGCGCGGGCCGCGCGTGTCCGAAATCGCGACCGACCCGCCCCGCTCGGCGCCCGAGCTGCCTCCGCGGTACGCAATCTAAAGCCGTCGCAGTCCGAAGAACGCCGACCGCCGCACCTGATGTCGGAACGCGCCTTGTTGAAGCACGCGCATCTGCTTTGCCACCGGTCGCATTCGACGCTTGGAAACTGGACCCCGAACGCCTTCGCGTCCCTACTGAAACCAGCCTGGAACATCGCATGACGCCCGGACCAGACTCTGTGTCAGGTCCCAGTTGGAGCGGACTCTGTTCAAAATTGGAGGAAGATACGGGTCTCAGGTCACCGGGACAATCCCGCCCGAGGTGGAAAAGCAGTCCCGCGACATCGGCCATCTCGAGGCCGTGTCGCGCCTTGGCCTCGTCGCGCTCAGCGTTCTCGAACAGGAGGTTCGAGAAGAAGGCGCGCGTCTCGACATCGCCGAACGACGCCCCGCGTACCGGCAGCCCGAGAGAGACCGGATGCGGCAGGTCGTCCCGCGCATAGGTGAAGGACAGGTCGCCGGCGTCGTTAGGCGCGAGATGGCACACGGGCCGCTCTAACCCCTCGAGGAACACGTCGAGAGACAGGATCTCACTTCGCCGCGAATAGCTGGATGCCGAGATCCGCGCGGAGCGCGGGAGCGAGCCCGATCCGGGCGGTCTCCTTGCCCCGCTCGATCGCCATGACCGGCGGCCGCGACACGCCCGCCTGCACGGCCAGTTCCTCCTGGGGCAGGCCGAGCGACATCCGGCGCGCGGATCGCGCGCCCAAGATCCTCCGCCGTGCGGATCGCGCGACCGGTCCCTCCGCCATCGTCAACGAGCCTTGGCTCATAGCTGCAATATGGGCGTGAACTGTCCGACCGTCAGCGATCAGTGACTTTTGCATGCGGACAGGGACTACGCTCGGTCGAAGTCCACAGAACCTAACATCAGCGAGAAATATGTAATTGACCGCACTGCACCCGTGGGCCGGCCTGACAAGCCTCGAATGAGCTGCGACCAGGCCCATCAGCGATCCGACGCGCGACGTGAAAAAATCAGGGTTGCAGCCAAGGGCGTCGGTCTCGGAACCTAGCTATCGGCCAGTCGTGCGTATCCTGTCTATGTCGCTCGCCGCATTCTCCAACATCTCGAGCGACGCGCGGCGCGATCCGGCGACATCCCGAGCCAAGATGGCATCGCACAAGCGGCGATGTTCCTCCACGGCACGCGGCCGGTGCGATCCCTGGGCGGCAATGGTGAACATGGGCACCAAGCCGAATTCCAGGATCTCGCCCAGTGGCCAGAAGAACTCGTTGCTTGTCGCGAAGTAGATGGCCTTGTGGAACGCGATATCGGCTTTCACCCACATCTCGTTATCGTCTCCGGCCTCCGCCATCTCGAGGAACGCTTGCCTGATGACCTTGTGCATGTCCGCGGTCCCGTGGCGGGCCGCGAGTTCGCAGGCCATCGGCTCGGTCGCCATCCGCAGGTGGAACATCTTGCTGAGATACGTTTCCGTATCTGTCGTAGCGAGCCGCCACTTGATCACATCCGGATCGAGGTTCGCCCATGTCGACGGCGGTCGCACCCGCGTCCCCGTTCGAGGTCTGGTCTCGATCAGACCCTTGGCGACAAGCGACCTGATCGCCTCGCGGAGGGCGGTGCGGCTGACCCCGTATTTCTCGCAAAGCTGAGGCTCCGTGGGCAGGAGCTGGCCAGCGGCGTAACCGCCCCCGACCACCTCCTCTCCGATGATGTCACCCAATCGCCTGTGAAGGCGCAGTTCGTGGGGCGCGGGCGTGGCGTGGTTCGATGCTCTGCCGATCGTTCGACCTCCGAATAACCACCCTCCCGCCTATAGCACGGAAGGGCGCGTGACGAGGGGGCGGATCAGCCCGTCATCCGCATGCTCATGCCGCCGTCGATCGCGATCGTCTCCCCCGTCATGAACGGGTTCCGGATCAGCTCCAGCGCCATCGTAGCCACGTCCTCGACCGACCCCTCGCGCCGTACCGGGATACGGTTGTTGATGTTATGCGTCTTAGCCTCTTCGGTCATGTTCTCGTGGAAGCGGGTGCGGATGATGCCGGGCGCCAGCGCGTTCACACGAATGCCGTCTGCGCCGTGATCCATGGCCAAGGCGCGCGTCATCGGGATGATGGCGCCCTTCACGGTCTGATAGGCCACCGTTCCCGGGCAGCCGCGCAGGCCGGCGGCGGAGGACATCAGGAGGACGCTGCCGCCGTTTTTCGCGAGCGATTGATAGGCGGCCTGGAACAGATGGAACACGGCATGAACGTGGATGTCGAAGGCCTTCATCCAGTCGGACGCGGCGAGATCCGGCATCCTGCCCGGCTCGGGTCCGCCGGCGGCGTGGATGAGGATCTCGAGCCCACCCAGCGAGCGTTCCGTTTCCTGGACCACGGAGCGCGCCGTCTCGGGATCCGAGACGTCTCCCTCGATGAAGGCGACCGCGTCACTTCCGGTCTCGTCGATCAGGTGGCGTGCCTCGTCCGTCATCGTCCGGCCATTGATCGCCACCTTCGCGCCTGCCGCGGCGAGATCGCGGGCGATCTGCAACCCGATGCCCCGCGTTCCACCCGTCACGAGGGCGACCTTGCCTTTAATCTCGAACATGAGACGATTTCCTTTTCTTTGGTTGGTTTTGATCATTTCAGCCCCATCGCCCAGGTCGGGATTGCGCTCGCGACACCGGGTATGGCGATGACCACTGCCAGCACCGCAATTTCCGCGGCGATGAAGGCCCAGACATACTTGACGGTCTGACCGTAGGGGCACTTGGCAATGCTCGACGCGACGAAGAGCAGGACCGCGACCGGTGGCGTGGTGGACCCGATCTGCGTCGCCATGACCAGCGCGACGCCAAGCTGAAAGCGGTCGATGTCAAAAGTCTGGGCGACATAGACGGCGATTGGGACCGTGATGATCAGGACCGCCATCGAGTCGACGAACATGGTTAGGACCAGCATCGCCGTGATAAGCAGGAGAAAGACAACGATCGGCTCGTCGGTCAGGGACAGGATCCCCCCCAGGACGATGTCGTTGAAATTCAGATAGGCCAGGAGCCATCCCACGCCCCCGGCGATACCGATGATCCCGGACACCATGCAGGTCGTGATGGCAGCCGAGAGGAGGATCTGGGGCAGGTCCCGCAAGGTGATCGTGCGGTAGATCACGAACGAGATCAGGAAGGCGTAGAAACACACGACCACGCCGGCTTCGGTGGCGGTGAACACGCCCCCGAGGATACCCCCGACGATGATCAGCGGCGCCAGGAGGGCTCCCCAGACCTTTACGAGCGACCGTGCGACAGCCTTGAGAGAAAACGTTCCATCGGCCTTCTGCATCTCCGGGTACTTGGCCACGTTCCGCGACTGCAGGTAGACGACGCCCATCAGGGCAAAGCCGATGAGGATGCCCGGGATGATCCCGCCCAGGAAGAGCCCGCCGATTGAGACATTCGCCAGGGCGCCATAGACGATCATGGTCATAGAGGGCGGGATGATCGCGCCGATGGTCCCGGAGGTGGCCGTGATCGCCGCTGCGTAGCCCGGCTTGTAGCCCTTCTCCTTCATCGCCGGAATGAGCACCGACCCGATGGCGGAGGTATCCGCGGTCGACGACCCGGAGACCCCGGAAAACACCATGCTCGAGACGATGTTGGCATGCGCCAGGCCCCCGCGCAGGTGACCCACCGCATGCTCGGCGAAATCGACAAGCTTGCGACTGATGCCGCCCCGGGACATCAGTTCACCGGCCAGGATGAAATACGGCAACGCGAGAAGGCTGAACGAATCCAGCGTCGAGAACATCTTCTGAGGGTAGAGGGCGATCGCGAGATCGGGCTCGAAGACGATCCCGGCGGCGCCGACCAGGCCGAGGGCGAGGATGACGGGAAAACCCGCGAAGATCATGAGGAGAAGCGCGGCGAACAGCACGGCCAGCATGACCTACCTCCAGTCCGGGAGGTCGGAATGGCGGCCGAGGAGGTTCGTGCCGATACGGCGGGCGCCCACGAAGATCATGTAGGCCGCCCCGATGGCCATGCCGCCATATGCCCAGGTCATCGGGATGCCGAGACCGGCGCTGCGCTGGAAACCCAGGAAGGCGGAGAGCCTGTAGAGGCCAACCAGGATGACCATGCCGAGAATGCACCAGAGTACATCGACCAGCAGCAGGAAGCCCCGCTTCCCCGGCTCTGCGAACACCGCCTGCGCGCTGTCCATGCCGATATGCATGCCCTTCTCATAGGCCACAGGTATTCCCAGGAAGACGAGCCAGACCTGGCCATAGCGCTGGAACTCCTCACTCCAGCTGAGGGAGGAATTCAGCACGAACCGGTTGAAGACCTGGAACCCTCCCACGAGAACCATGGCCAGAAAAATGGCGACCACGAGCCATTCGACGGATCGGTCGACCGCCGCATTGATCCTGCGCATGTGCTACCTCTCCCCTGATCATCGCCCGACCGTAGCCGGGCGATCCTCGGTCACTGCTGCTGCGACGGGTCTTCGGCGACGGCCCGGATGCCCTCCAGGAGCTCCGTGGCATCGATGTCGGCTGCCAGTTCCTCTTGCAGGGGTTGCGCCGCCTCCTCGAACTGCGAGGTATCGACATCGGAGACGGTCATGCCTTCTTCCTGGAGCTGCTCGAGCGCTTGCTGCTCGCGTCCGGGTGCCAGCGCGCGGGCGACTTCGATTGCCCAGTCGGCACCGGCTTGCACCACCTGCTGTTCATCTTCCGATAGCTGGTTCCACAGCGGCATGGAGTAGGTCATCACCGTGGGCCCGAATAGGTGACGCGTCAGGGCGATGTGATCCGAGACCTCGTAGAGATTGGCGGATTGCACCATGGACGGCGCATGCTCGAACCCGTCCAGGACCCCGGTCTGGAGCGCGGTGTAGATCTCGCTGAATGCCATCGGGGTGGCGTTCGCTCCCATCGCGTTGAGAGCGGCGACATAGATCGGCGACTGGATGGTGCGGAGCTTCAGCCCCTCGATGTCTCCGGGCTCGGTGACCTCGACGCCGTTCGTCACGACGTTCCTGAACCCCCAGCTATATCCCCATCCGAGCACCTTCAGGTTGGCATCGGCGAAATCCTGGGCCAGCTCGTCACCGATTTCCCCGTCCAGGGCGCGGCCGGCATGGTCGTAGCCCGTCCAGAGAAACGGTAGGTCGAGAACGCCGACACGGGGCAGGAAGGTGTTATAGGTGGCAGTCCCCCCGATATGCATCGTGGCGCCGGAGCCCAGCTGCAGCGCCTGGATGACGTCGGCGTCATTGCCCAGTTCGCTGGACCCGGCGATGTCCACCTCGAGCGTATCGCTGTTGCGCTCGACGTAATCCTTGAAGAGCTGCGCCGTGGCGCCGTTGTCGTTCTGCAGGTCGGCGACGGACGAGAACCCGAAGCGGATCGTGGTGGTGTCCTGGGCGACGGCGGAAGATGCCCCAACCATCACGAAGGCCAACCCGGTCAAGAGTGTCTTGGACATGTGCTCCTCCCTAATTGAGCACCTCAATCATCATATGATAATATGAAACTTGTCAACGCGGGATCTATTCTCGTGGGTGCGGTTTGCGTTGCCCGTAAGCTGTCCCTCTATGCTCAGAACGGATTTTCGAGGTTTGAGTCACCTGGCCTAACCCTGCGACGTGGTCCTTCGTGACGTAGGCGTTTGAGCCGGATGGAAGGCACGAATGGCTCAGAACAAACGACAGCCGGAGAAGATCGTCACAATGCTCCGGCGGTCGACGTGCTGGTATCGGAGGGCCGATCGATAGTGGACGGCATCTGCCCGATGCTGCGACTTGACCGTCCCGAATTCTGTATGCACAAATTGGTCTGACGACTCATGTCTTACGTCAGAGTTTTACAATCATGACCGCCGGTGGGCTTGGCGAGAAGTTGACGGATGGCTTGGCGCCCATTCCCCGGCGAAGTGTCTCTGAGCAGGTCGCGAGGCGGATCCAGGATTTGATCGCTGCCCGGAATCTTGAGCGCGGCGACCGGCTGCCGACCGAGCGGGAACTGTCGCAAGCCTTGGGGGTGGGTCGCAGTGCCGTACGCGAAGGGCTGAAATTCCTTGCCGCTCACGACATCGTCTCGATCCGGCAAGGGTCGGGAACATTCGTAAATGAAGTGCAACGACTCGCCCTGCTTCGAGCAGATTCGCTGGACGACGAGGAGCGGCGTACTCGATTGCGCCTCGCCACGGAGGCCCGGGCGGCCCTGGATTGCGCGATCGTCAAAGCAGCCGTCAAGTTCGCGGCCCCTGAACTGCCCGGCCGACTGCGCGAGCTACTCGAGACGGCAGACCGCGAGCCTCAAAAGAGCCGGCTCGCGCAGGCCATCGACCTGACCTTCGAGCAGACCATCGGCGCCCATTGCGGCAATCTCTATCTCACTGAGCTTCAGCGCGAAGCGCATCTCTACTTCCGCACCGCCTGGGAGAGCGTCGGACTGATGCCCCGCCCGGCTGCGGAACGCAGCGCGCAGCATTGGAACATCTTCGAGGCAATCGAGAGTGGCGATGCCGAAGAGGCCCTCCGGCGGATGCGGGAGCACTTCCGCCTACAGGCGCTCGAGCCGGCGGAACGAACGGCGCCCCGCGGGTAAGTCCCGCGCGGGTCAGACGATCACAGAGGAGGAGATCACCATCATGACGAACTTGCTTTTCGATTCCCGTCGAGCCGCGTTTGCCACGACAGTTTCAGGAATTGCGGCGATGACGTTTGGCGGATGCGCCGCCGCGCAGACCGTGACGGTCGCAACCATCCTTGCCCAGAACGACGTGAGCGTGCAGGCGATGGAGGAATGGGACCGCCTGCTCCAGGAGCGCACGAACAGAGAGATGTCTCTGAACATCCTGGCGGGCGGCACGCTTGGCGGCACGCGGGAGCTTATCCAGCAGCTCTCTTCCGGGGAGATCGACGTCAATCTGAGCTCCCCAGTCGTGCTACAATTCGCAGCGCCGCAATATCAATGCCTCGAGGCAGAATACATTTACGATAGCGAGGACCAGGGCTTCGCGGTCTGGTGGCCTGCCCCCTGAAAAGTGGTCCTCCCTGAAGTAGGCTTTCGAGCCGTATGGAGGACGAGGAATGGGACAGAAG
>CANKVU010000034.1 GCA_947487205.1 uncultured Paracoccaceae bacterium
TTCGTAGAGTGCGTCTTCCTGTCCATGGAGGGCTATCCTTCGAGAGTTCGGCCCTCCAGGCAAGCCGGGGCGGTTCACAACCGCTTCGAGGATGACGAGCTTCCGGAGCTGAGCGGCTACTTCGGCCTGCTGGCTCAGAAGACCGCGTCCCAGCGCCGTTACCGGCGGCGCAAGCTCGTCCGTTGCGCCGACCTCCTCGGGGCCGTCCTCGAAGGTCCGGATGCCAGCTGGTCTCCGGAACAAATCGCCGGACGGATGCGGCGCGAGCGGCAGCCCCGGTCGGTTTCTCACGAGACGATCTATGCCTACGTCTACTCTCCCGATGGCCAGAGCGACCAGCTGGGTCGCTACCTTCCCGAACGGCGCAAACGGCGCCAGCCCCGCCATGCCCGAAAGCCACGCGACACCGTCTTTCCGCCGGACAGGTCCATCCATAACCGGCCGGAAGAGATCACGTCGCGAGAGACTTTCGGCGACTGGGAGGGAGACCTGATGATCTTCCAAAAGGATCTTGGGTCCACGAATGTCGCCTCCCCTGGTCGAGCGGAAGACCCGGTACGCCGTGCTGTTCCGCAACAACGACCGCAGCTCGAAGATGCTGATGAACCGGCTCATCACTTTGTTCTCGCCCCTGCCCGTGACCGCGCGTCGCTCGATCACCTTCGACCGGGGCTTCGAGTTCGTGTCCTGGAAGGAGCTGAAGAAAGGTATGGGGACCGAGGCTTGGTTCTGCGACCCATCGGCGCCCTGGCAGAAAGG
The DNA here is from genome assembly GCA_947487205.1 of uncultured Paracoccaceae bacterium. Taxonomy (GTDB): domain Bacteria; phylum Pseudomonadota; class Alphaproteobacteria; order Rhodobacterales; family Rhodobacteraceae; genus Palleronia. The sequence goes on from CANKVU010000034.1 coordinate 760, forward strand.
ATCGGTCGAAAACCTCAACAAGCGAGCCCGGCGATACCTGCCGCGTGACACTCCGGTGGCGGCACTCTCGGACCGCTCCATGACGGCGATCTGCGAGCGCCTCAACGCGACGCCGAGAAAGTGCTTAGGCTACAGGACCCCGGCCGAAGCATTCCGCGACGAGCTCAGGCGGCTCGGATAACCCGAGATGTCGCAACCCACCTTGAGCCTCCAATGTTGGGCGAACTATAAGCATCTAGTATGTATTAATTTTTTTGACGTGCTCAAATACTCCGGCTGAGACCTAGCCGGATAACCCTCCCACCTCTCTGGGTCCTCGGCTCCGACGCCCGTCCCGTCCCGTCCCGTCCTTTGATCGCGTAGTTTGCAGAACGTCTTTCCCAAGATGCATGAAGCGACAAATCGCCCGCGGATCCCGCGGGGCTGTATTCGGCTTCACCTCCCAGAATGGTGGATGCTTTCAAAGGAAGACCAGCATGCGGCTCAAACGCCTCCAGGACCAGGTTCTCGTCATTACCGGCGCGACGAGCGGGAACGGTCTCGCGATCGCCGAAGCCGCGGTGCGGCAGGGCGCCCGCGTGGTGCTGGTCGCCCGGAACGAAGCTGCCCTCGAGAAGACACGCGACGATCTGGCCGGACGCGGCGGGCGCGTCGCGACCTGCGCCGCGGACGTGGCGGACGAGGCCTCCGCCGCGCGTATCGTGAATGTCGCGACCCAGGCGTTCGGCGGCTTCGACAGCTGGATCAACAATGCCGGGGTCGGGACGTTCGGGACGCTGGAACAGGTCCCCATCGAGGATCATCGGCGCGTCTTCGACGTGAACTATTTCGGGGTACTGTTCGGATCGCTTGCGGCCGCCCGCCACCTGCGGGGGCGTGGCGGTGGCGCCATCGTCAATGTCGGGTCGATCCTCGGGGACCGGGCCATTTTGCAGCAGGGTCCCTACTGCGCGACCAAGCATGCAGTCCAAGCCTTGACCGATACGCTGCGGATGGAGCTCGAGGCCGAGGGATCCGATATCTCTATTACACTCGTCAAACCCGCCTCGGTTGACACGCCTTTCGCCGAACACGCGCGCAACTACATGGACGAAGTCGCGCGACTGCCGCCGCCACTCTATCACCCGAGCGTCGTGGCCGATGCAGTCCTGTTTGCCTGTACCCATCCGCGTCGGGAGCTCTACGCCGGCGGTTTCGGCACAATCGGAGTTGCGGCCTCGAAACTGGCGCCGCGGCTAACCGATTTCCTGATGGAAGCCGGAGGAACATCTGCCCAGCAAAAACCGGGCGACCCACCGAAGCCGATACGCCGGGACAATCTCTACGAACCCCGGGAAGACGTTGCGCTCCGGGGAAGCCAGCATACCCATGCCCGGCGATCCAGCACCGTGCTACAACTTCAGAAGATGTCCCCGGCCGCACTCGGGACGATGCTCGCGGTCACGGGCCTTCTCTTTCGACTCGCAACCAAGCGCACGCGTCGCCGGTGACGAGGATCAAGGTCGGGACCGGCACGGTCGATCTGGATCTCGTCCTGGTTTTCAGCGGCGGGAACGCCCTTGGAGCCTTCCAGGCGGGTTTCTACGACGTGCTGCACGACCACGGGATCGAACCCGACTGGATCGTGGGGACCTCGATTGGCGCCATCAACGGCGCGCTCATCTTCGGGGTGCGGCCCGAGGACCGCGTGACAAACCTGCACAGGTTCTGGGATATTCCAGCCGGCAGTGATTATGCTTGGCCGTTCGGACCGTCCCCCTGGCAACGAACCCTTGGGGCGAACTGGGCCGCGATCTATGGACGGCCCGGCCTCTTCGATATCGCCACGACCGGGTTGGCAAACCATGCGGTCTATAACACGGGAGGTCTGCGGCGGACCTTGGACCGCCAGGTCGACTTCGAGCGGCTGAACGGAGGCCCTTTCCGGTTCACGGTGAATGCCGTGGACCTCGAGACGGGCGAAGATGTGATCTTCGATTCGCAACGAGGGCGGATCCAAAGCGGTCATATCAGGGCAAGCGCGGCGCTGCCTGTACTGTTTCCCCCGATCAAAAGCGACGGTCGGTGGCTCGTCGACGGGGGGCTATCCGCCAATCTTGCGCTTGACCCGTTCTTCCAGAACCTACCCCCGCGAAGGACTCTCTGCATGGCCGTCGATCTCCTACCGGAAGCCCAGGTGTTGCCCCGCACCCTCGGAGAAGCGGGAAGTCGGATGCAGGACCTCGTCTTCGCTGCCCAATCGCGCCGCGCCCTGGAGCGGTGGACGGAGACCCTTGGATCGTACCGGGGCCCGGGGGTTACGTTCGTCAGGGTAGCTTATGCCAACCAGAGGAAGGAGGTCTTCGGCAAAGCGATGGACTTCTCACGCTTGACAATCCAGGGCCGCTTGCATGAGGGACATGGCGCCGCGAGATCCCTGCTCCACCGGATCGCGACTGGCGATCTGGCCATTGCCGAGGAGGGACTGGTCGTTCACGAGGCTTAGGCGGTCGGGACCGCCTTTGGCGGCCCTGCTTTGCTTCTTTCAGGTCAGCCCAGCCTCGCGCGCAAGCTCTTGAGGTATTTTCGCCGGCCTTCCGCATGTGGAAGCGTTCGCAAGATGCGAACGCAGGCTTCGAGCGCCGGTGTATTGCGGACCGCTTCGGCGACCGTCATGGCCTGGAAAGCGCGACCGAAGCCCTCTTCAAGTTGGCAATCAATCATGGCCTTGAAGGGGAGAAGCGCCGTGTCGAGGGGGCAGTCCCGGCCCTTCAGCCGTGCGGCGATCGCATTGGACATCCCTCCTGACGCGCGCCCGGCCGCCCGTGTCGATGTCTGGACGCAGGCCTCCTCAAGTCGGTCCGGGACGAACTTGGCTGCGATGATGCGGTCCATCAGGTCTCGGTCCTCGCCGGACGCCATGAGGCGATATCCGCCGACCGTCCAGTAGACATCTGAACGCACGCCGAGATTGGCGCCGCCAGCGGTGTTCAATCCGATCCGGCTCAGGCCGGGTGTCCCCATGAGCTGCTCGAACTCCATGGCGAGGGTCATGTAGGCTGCCTCGATGCGTCCCCGGGCATGATAGATGTCGGGGAGGGCCGCGCATTCCTCCGGTATGGGATCGATTCGGCCAAGGACCGCCGGGGATCGGCATAGTCCCTCCTCCATCGACCGGATCCAGGCCGGATCGGCAAGGCAGTCGGCGTCGGTCGACAGAAGCGCGGTGGCCCCGGGACTGAACCGCCGGGCGATGCGATGACCGACATAGCGAGCCTCGCCGACCCCGCCGGGCCCGGTGTCGAATTCGGCCAGAACGAGTGGGGCCTTCATCTTCGAAAGTGTCTCGAGAGCGACCTTCGCCGTGTCGTCACGGGTGTTGTTGATGCAAAGATAGATCGCCGCGGGTTGCGCCACGTCCTGCATGGCGAGGCTCTGGAGGCAGGCGCCGATACGCTTCGCCTCGTTGCGCGCCGGAAGGATGACGGCGGTTCTTGCCTGCGCGATGGCAGAGGGGTCAAAAACCCTGATCCGTGGCGGCGTCCCACGTCTCTCTCCGGGATCGCCCCGGCCGCAGTCCTCCCGAAACGCAACCGAGGCCTTCGACGCGTCGCAACGTACCGCCCTTTGGTGGTCAGCCATCGCGCCAGTCCGAGAACGTGGTATTTACTGGCGCCTCCGGGTCCTTCCGCACATGGCGCGCCAGCCGGTCGACGCGATCCCGCATGTCGCGGTAGGCCGGAGCCCGCTCGGCCTGGTCCCAGATGGGTCCCCGATCTTTCATCCACGCAGCCCCGATACCGCACCGGGTTAGACCCCGGTCTTGCCCTCCTTCACGCAAGCGCCGGCTCGGAATGCGCGTTCCCGCCCCCGGGAGGCGCGGGCCCGGGAACTTGCTTGAACTTGAAGCCGGCTAAGTCGGGGGGCTCAGGACCGGCTTCGGGAAGCAAGAATGCGGGACAAACCCTCAGACGGCATCGGGAAACCAGCTCGTGTCGATCGTGGCAAAGCGGTCGATGTAGCCGACCTGCTCCTCCATCGCTACGCGGTCGAGCAGGCGATGATAAGGTCGCTCTATCTCGATCCATTGGCGCCGGATCAATTCCTGGAGGGCCTTGTTCACGGTGATGTCCGAGGCACCTATGGCGCGGCCGATCTCGACCTGGGTCAGCGGCAACCGGAAGCGATTGCCGGAGCCGACGTTCGGCAGGGCCAGCCGCGCGCGCAGGTCCAGCAGGAACTGGATCAGCCGGTCCTCGGCCGAATAGGTGGTGCAGAAGGCAAGCCTGTCACGCAGATTCATCTGGTCGATGCTGGAGACCGTCAGCAGCAAGGCCGCGAGCCGCGGCAGGTCGCTGATTGCCCGACCGATCTCGGTCCGGGCGAAGGGACAGACCTTGCCATCGGTCTGCATCCGGAGCCTCTGGCCTTCGAACGCCCCGCCGATCTCGGCCAGACCGACGATGTCGCCTGGCAGGTAGACATGGGTGATCCGTTCGCCCTTTGGAGTCTCCGTCACGGCCACGGCCCAACCGCTGTCGAGCACCCCCACCTTGCCCGCCTCCTCGGTGACGGGAACTGTCTCTCCCTTGGTCAGCTCGTGACTGTCCTCCTCGATGTCCCTGATGTAGTCCCGCTCGGCGTCGGTCAGCTCGATGAACGCGCAAAGGCGCTTGGTCAGGCAAGTGTCTTCGGACACGGGGAAATGGCTCCTTTGCAGAATCGTCTGGCGCTCCAGCGCCCTCGGGACCTCCCAGTCCGGGTAGTCGTGAAGCGCATGAATAATGCGGTTCTAGAACCGCTCCTCGGTGCCCTCAATCCTGTCGTCTTCCTGAGAAGTCTCCAGCCCCTCGACGCCGGCGACGTTCCCCAGGAGCTTGGCCTGTCCCAGCGAGATGTTCTCCTCCCCCGTCGGAATGACCGTCATGCGCCCGTCGGTCTCGAGAACCACGGCCATGACCCGGTCGAGATCCACGAAGCCGTGCTCCCGCAGGCGGCCGTAGAGTTCGTCGGTCGAGATCCTCTCCTTGCGCAGTGCTGGGGTGAGCAGCTCGCCCCGATGCACCAGAAGCCGTGGGGTCGGCTTGATGAGCCGCGAAAGCCAGGGGGCCTGGATCACCAGCCAGGTTGTCGACCACTGGCAGATCCCCAGCACGAGGATCGCCACCGCCGCATCCGAGATCGAGACGTCCTTCAGCAGGATACCGGAGGAGGCGAGGCTGCCGATCGCGACCGTGATGATCCAGTCGAAGTTGTTCATCTGCGCCGTGGTTCTCTTGCCGAGCGCGCGCATCAGCATGATGGCGAAGACGAAGAAGAAGACCGAGCCGACACCGATGGCCGAGAGGCGCGCCCAGCTGTTGAACCAGACATCGATCTGCGGACTGCCCATGTCTCGTGGTCTCCTGTTCCGGGTTCTGGGAGGGTTATTCGGCCAGGCCGAGGAGCGGGTTGCGAGGTGCAGTAGAGATATGCATCGGACGCGGAGCGTGGTCAGGGCGGAGCGGCGTTCTCATGCCCAGAACCGGTCGCGCAGGGTCGCGCTGCGGAACCCGGCCGATGTCTCCACCTCCAGGTTCGTCCCGGGCTCCCAGTGGGCGCGATCCACCATGCCGATCGCCACGTTGGTGGCGAAGTCAGGGGAATAGGCAGCCGAGGACACGTGACCCACGCGGTCGCCGCCCACGGAGAGTGGCCAGAGCCTGTCGCAAGTCGGAACAGGTGCCCCCCAAATCTCGATCGCCCGGATCTGCCGGGCGGGGCCATCCCGCGCGATCCGGTCGAGGGCCTTTGAGCCCACGTGATCGATCGCGCCCGGGGCATCGCAGAAGCGCCCGAGCCCACAGTCGAAGGGAGAGTTCGCAGCCGTCATATCGTTGCCGTAGGAGAGCAGTCCCCCCTCGACGCGCTCGATCCCGTTGGGACAGCCGGCCCGGACATCCAGGTCGTTTCCGGCTTCCATCAGGGTGGTCCAGAGCGGCATTCCGAGATCCGACCCCTCGACATAGATCTCGAAGCAGCCCTGCTTGGAATAGCCCGACCGCGCGACCACGAGGGGATGACCGTGGAAATCCAGCCGATGGAAGTGGAAGAAGCGAATACCGCGGACCGTCTCACCGAACACCCGTGCTGCAAGATCCTCGGCCAAGGGACCTTGCACGGCGAGAGGCGACACATCCGGTTCGGTAACGCGCACGTCCAACCGCAGGCCATGGGCGAGACCCGCCACCCAGTAGAGCAGGTCGCTATCGGCCAGCGAGATCCACCAGCGATCCTCTGCGAGCTTGAGGGCGACGGGGTCGTTCAGCATCCCGCCGCACGCATCGACAACGGGGATATAGGCACAGCGTCCAATCTGAATGCCGCTCAGATCGCGGGGGGTCATCCACTGCATCAATCGACCGGCATCCGGTCCCCGCAGCTCTACCTGGCGTTCGCAGGCCACGTCCCAGACCTGGACCGCCTCCTTCAGGTGGCGGTAGTCCTCCTCGAGCGAGCGGAAGACCGTGGGCAGGAGCATGTGGTTGTAGACGGTATAAGCCGACACACCCGCCGCTTCGACCCCGTCCGAGAACGGGGTTCGGCGCAGCCGACGCGAGGGGCTCAGATGGACCAACGGTGTTCACTCCCGGGGCGGTGACATGCCCCAGATGGAAGCGCGCCGCCCTTTGGCACACATTTTCTGGCCACGTCTTGAAGTAGTTTAGGGACGTCCCGGACTCCGCTGGATCCAGGAGCCTCTGACCCCGCCGAGCGGTTGGGCCATGCGCGTTGGCCTACGCCAAATCTGTGGCCCAAGCATTCAAAGAAACGGGATTTTTGCTCTCCGGCGGCTCTTTATCGAACCGGTCGGAATCTGCAGATGGTCTGCTTCTGCAAGCGAAAAGACCGACCGATGTTTCAGTGGTTCCACGACAATACCGCCTTCGTCTCGATGCTGACCGGCATCGTGACCGCCCTGATCTGGCTGGTCTATCTGCAACTCCTGGTTACCAGCCAGCGGCACCAGCGGCGCCCGGTGCTCACAATCGACCGCGGTGCAGGCCGGGGCATGAACGGCCGGATCATCCTAACCAATCTCGGCTTCGAGGCCGTCTACGTGACGGACATCATCGCTCTCCTGCACAAAGAAGTGGAGCAGTTCAGCGCCAACATCACAGACCGGGACGAGGTCTCCTACGAGGATCTGAACTCCTCCCTCGAAGCGACCCTGCAGGGGCCGCTGTCGACCGGGGGAGTTCCGCGATCTGGGCTCGGTCCGGAACATCTTCGATCGCATCAGGTGCCAGGGGAACATGACGGACCTGGACAATCTCGACAGGTTCGAACTCGTCGTCCTGGCGCGCCGCGAACGGGGAACGGGCGCGCATCGATCGTACCGGATCCTCTACGACGGGGACATGCCGTATCTCGATACCGACATGATGGATACCCGGCGCTTGTCGCGACGGCGCGTGGAGGATCTCCGCTGTAAGGTCGGCTACGATGTGCCACGATCGGCACGGGATTGATCAGGTGCAGCAGTTGGTCGCGAGGCCCGGCCTCCAAGGCGGGGGTACCGACAAGGCATATGCCCGTTTCTGACCGGCGGATAAGGACATACCCACCTCACCCGACGCGCCTCCATGCAGTCCAATTCGATCCGCCGTTTGGCTGTGTCCCAGGTGATGGTGTAGGAGGCCGCGCGCGGAGCCTCCGGCGTAGCGCAGCGCGCGGCCGGGGGTGACGCTGGCGGCCATCGCCGGTCTTCGGAGAAGGTTCGGGTTGCAAGACCTGGAACCGGAACGGAGACGACGATGACCGATGAGAGAATGGCGCTGATCGAGCTGGTTGAGAAGCAGGCCGATAGCGACCTCGTGCGCGAGATGCTGGCTTTCGCGGCCGAGCGGATCATGGAGGCGGAGGTCGAGGCGCGGACGGGCGCTGCGAAGGGTGCACGGTCGCCTCTGCGCGAGGTCCAGCGGAACGGATACCGCGACCGCGATTGGGACACCCGCGCCGGACGGATCGCTCTGGAGATCCCGAAGCTAAGGAAGGGCTCTTACTTCCCGAGCTTCCTGGAGCCGCGCCGGACGGCGGAGAAGGCGCTCGTGGCGCTCGCCATTGTCCTTGGACCAATGGCGGACAAGGCTCGCTTCTAGAAGCCTACGTCCACGGCGTCTCGACCCGGTCCGTGGACGACCTGGTCAAGGCGATGGGCGCGGGCGGCATGTCGAAGTCCCAGGTCAGCCGCCTCTGCGTCGAGATCGACGAGCGCGTGAACGCGTTTCTCTCCCGACCCCTGGAGGGGGCCTGGCCCTACCTCTGGCTCGATGCCACCTACCTCAAGGTCCGCGAGGGCGGTCGGATCGTCAGCCGTGCCGTGATAATCGCCGTGGCGGTGAACGAGGACGGCAAGCGCGAGGGTGAGCCATTGATGCGCCATTGGTTCAAGCACAATGGCGAACGGCCTCGCCACAGGGCCTTCGGAAGCCGAGACCTTCTGGACGGACTTCCTCCGCTCCCTTGCCGATCGCGGCCTGCGCGGCGTGAAGCTGGTGATCGCCGACGACCATAAGGGTCTTCGCGCGGCAGCTCGCCGGGTGTTCAACGCCACGCACCAGAGGTGGATTCACTGGATGCGGAACGCCTTGGCGCGCGCCCCTGCGAAGCAGCGCGCGGCGGTCGCGGCGATGCTGAAGACGATCTTCGCGCAGGAGAGCATGACCGAGGCCGAGGCTCAGTGGGACACCGTCGCCGACGCGCTGCGGGTCGTGTCTCGGAAGTGGTGGAAATTGCGGGGCGGCGTAATCTCCGGGTGATCTGAAGCCCACCACGGCCGGCGGCAGTCACCGCCGGGGAGATCACGCCATGACCGAGATTACCGATGCTCCGAGCCTTTCGCCACTGGCCTGCGGGCCTGGAGACGACCCGATCGAGGACCGACTGCGAGCGAACGTCCGCGCCACCATCGAGGCGATGTTCGAGGAGGAGCTCGCCGCGTTCTTGGGCCGGCTGCGCTACGACCGTGGCGCCGGCGCGCGCAAGGGCTACCGCCACGGCCATCGCGAACGCCAGCTCACCGGCACCTTTGGGACGGAGACGCTCCGGGTGCCGCGCGCCCGAGTTGCGGACGAGACAGGCAAGGTAAGCGAATGGCGCTCGCGGGCGCTGCCGCGCTACCGGCGCCTAACCAGGAAGGCCGAGGCGCTGATCGCGGCGGTCTATCTCGCGGGGACCAACACGCGGCGCGTCAAGCGCGCGCTCGCGGGCCTGTTCGACGGCGCCGTGGGCAAAGACGTGGTCAGCCGGGCCTGGCGGAAGGTGAAGGTGGATTGGGATGCGTGGTGCGCGCGCAGCCTCGCGGACGAGGACGTCGTCCGGCTCATCCTCGACGGCACGGTGATCCGCACCCGTCTCGACCGGAAGGCCACGAACATCTCGGTGCTGGCGGCCATCGGCGTGCGCCAGGACGGCCAGAAGGTGCTGCTCTCGATCCAGAACATGGGCGGCGAGAGCACCGCGGCGTGGAAGCAATTCCTCGAAGACCTCGAAGTTCGGGGCTTGGCACGGCCGGAGTTCGTGATCGTCGACGGCGCGCCCGGCCTCGAAGCCGCCTTGACCACGCTGTGGGGCGAGGAGCTACCGATCCAGCGGTGCACGGTTAACAAGCACCGCAACCTCCTCGGCCATGCCCCCAAGCACCTGCACGACGAGCTGACCGAGGATTACCGTGACATGGTCTACGCCGAAACCGCCGCCGAGGTGGAGACGCGCCGCAAGGCCTTCATTCGCAAATGGCGGCTGAAATGCCGCGCCGTCGCCGACAGCCTCGAAGAGGCCGGGGACCGGCTCTTCACCTTCACCCGCCTCGATCCGTCGCAGTGGAAGTCGGCTCGCACGACCAACGCCATCGAGCGGCTGAACGAGGAGTTCCGACGGCGCATCAAGACACAGACCGTCCTGCCCTGTGCCGAGACCGTGCCCATGCTGCTCTGGGCGCTGCTGGCTTCAGGCCAGATCACCATGCGCAAGGTCGACGGCTGGGAAACCCTCGCCAAGCCCCTCGCCCCCATGTCACTTGACCGCGCCGCCTGAGACGCCAACCATGAACGCGCTCGGAGGACGCCGCCGACTAATTTCCACAGCATTCGCGACACGACCGCGCTGCGCGAGAAGAACGACAAGCTCGGCGCCTTCATGGACGCCTCTCGTGATGACGTCCTGGCCTACATGGCCTTCCCTCGCGAGCATTGGGCCCAGATCGCGAGCACGAACCCCCTCGAACAGGTGAACCGCGAGATCAAGCGAAGGGCCGATGTCATCGGCATCTTCCCGAACGACGAGGCGATCATCCGGCTCGTCGGCGCGCTCATGCTCGAGACCAACGACGAATGGGCCGTGGCGCGCCGCTACATGAGCCTTGAAAGCCTCGCGCGCGTCACCGACACTCCCAACGTCAGGCTGCCCGCCGCGGCGTCCTGATCAGGCTTGGACCTTCCGTGCACCGGCGCTCCTACACCATCCGCTGGGACACCATCTTTTCTTTCGGGCCGCTGCAAAATGGCGTAACTAGAATGGCGGGTAGATCCTGACCCGGTCAACCGCGGAGGTCACAGATCACATGGCTGTCGCCCAATGAAATAGTTGCCCCGGAAACCGAGACGAATAGATAGATTTCGTCTGCGATCCTTACTTTGCTACTTATCTGGTTCGTAGGCTTCGCCGGGGTCCGGATAAAGAGATGACATCCTCCATGTGTCGTGTGCGGACCTCGGCGTTCCGTTCCCACCATGCCCGGTCCGACTTTGCACGCCTCCCTGCCCTTCGATTGAGCCTATGAGACGGGAACCGGTCCTAGGGATGGAACGGGAACCTCGAAGATCTTCACGTCAGGGCGTGATCCTGGGCCCAGGACCGGGCCGCCTCGACATCCGATTTCGCGGCGGCTCCGAGCGCATGGCGCCCCAGCAACCGGATCCCAAGTCTCAGTTGCGCCAGGCCCGGTTCAGAAGACGCGGGAGGGCATGTCGCGAAAGCCTGATCCTCCAGTTCCTCGATCAGGTCCCGAACCGCCTTGGGGAAACTCATTTCCGGATCGTCCGGGACAAAGACGCCGGTCAAAGGGGACGCGGTCAGGTCGACGACGATTCCGCAAAGGTCTGGACCCAGACTGACAAGCCCCTCCAGCCTGTCCCTGTCGGAAAGCTCTTGGAGGGCATTGTATCTGACGGCCCATTGTCGCGCGGTGGTGGTACTGTGAATGATATTGAGCACGAAGCTGACCGAAAGTGTCAGTACGACCATTCCATTCACGGCAGCAATCATCGACAGGATGTCCCACCACCCATTCGTGGACTGCACCGTCGAGGCCCCGAGGGTGGAGAGGGCAGATCCGGAGAAAGCCACGACCTGCACGAGCGTGGCGGGAGCACCTGTCTCCGAGGAGACCAGCGAGACTCCCCCAAGATAGATCAAGGTGTAGGCCGCCAGGTGCAGCAGGATCCACGTGGCGCCAAGCGCGGAGAGAACGGCCGGTCCGACAGCGCCACGGATCGAAAGGCCGAACCGTCGTTCGCAGAACAGCGTCGCGCTCCTGCCAATCCTCCACAAAGGTTCCGTCACCCGTGAACTCACGGGCCCGAGCCCCCCGAGGCTGATCGTGGTGCGGAGGAAATCCGCCATGGCCAGCACGAGCAATATCACCCCGGTCGATAAACAAATGTAATCCGTCATGGAGATTGGAACTGCCAAGGGAACAACAGGTTCACCGTTTCGAGAGCATTAACAAAGGCTAATCCCCATGGCACGCAGACCGCAGCGCGGGCGACGCGCCCAAGCCCCGAGCGAGATCCCCGCGAAAGGCTGGCGCGATATCGCTTTCAGGGTGAAGGACGAAATCACCGCTGACCATGTTTCGGTGGTATCGGCCGGGGTGGCGTTCTTCGGACTTCTGGCTCTCTTCCCTGCGATCGCCGCGCTGGTCTCGATCGCGGCCCGCTTCATGGATCCTGCCCAGATCGAAGCCCAGATCGAGAGTGCCGCCTCGATCCTGCCGCAGAATGCCGCCTCCATTCTGCAGAGCCAGGCGCAATCCGTGGCGTCCACGTCTGAGACGGGGGCGGGATTGGCGGCTCTGTTCGGCATCGTCGTGTCCCTCTACGGGGCCTCGAAAGGCATGCGCACCCTGATGGAGGGGATGAACATCGCCTATGACGAGGAAGAAGACCGCGGGTTCATCAAGGAATACGCCGTGTCCTTCGCCTTGACCCTGTTCCTGATCTTCGGACTGCTGATCGCCGTGGCGTTCACCGTGCTCGTCCCGGCGCTCCTCGGCAATCTGGGTTTGCCGGACACGATCGTGATTCTCGTCGAATGGGGGCGCTGGCCGCTCCTCGCCATCCTGACGATGCTGGGCCTCGCAGTGCTCTACCGCTTCGGGCCTTCGCGGGAGGACCCGGAATGGCGCTGGGTGAGCTGGGGGTCCGTGATCGCGACGGTGCTCTGGATCGTGGGGTCGATCGCCTTCTCGATCTATGTCCGCAATTTTGGCAGCTACAACGAGTCCTACGGAGCCCTCGGGGGCGTGATCATCCTGCTGACCTGGCTCTGGCTCTCGGCCTTCATTGTCCTTCTGGGCGCGGAGATCAATTCCGAGATGGAACACCAGACGGAGCATGACACGACGACAGGGCGGAACGTTGCCAAGGGAGAACGCGGGGCCGTGAAGGCGGACGAGGTCGGGCGCTCCCCGTGACCTCTGACCGAGAGGCCGAACAGCAAGAACGCCCGCGCCATCCGGCGCGGGCGTTTCCCTCCGACGGTCTTGAAGTTCAGCCTCGAGACGACGGCCCGAGGTCTTCCTTCTCCGCCTGCCGCTCGGCGGCCTCGGCCACGCGGCGCGTCGCCTCCTCGGTGCGATCGACCGCCGCGTCGGCGACGGACTTGTCGCCCCGTGTCTCGCTATCGGCGCGGTCCTTCGCCTCGCGCGTCGCGGCCTCCGCTTCGTCGCGGACCTCGCGACCGACCGATTTCGCCTCGTCCATCGCGGCACCGGCCACGCGTTCGGCCTTGGCGCGCTCCTCGGCGAAGATCTCCTCCGCCTCGTCGTAGAGGCGGTCGCTCTCGGCGCCGAAGTGCTCGTCCTCGTAGCGCGAGCGCGGCAGGCTGCCGGCGATCGCGGCGCCGACGGCGAAGGCGAGCGCGCCGGCCACGATCGGATGCTCCTCGAAGAAGTCCGTCGCCCGGTCGGCCCCCTGGCGCATGCCGCGCCCGGCCTGCTCGCTGGCCAGGATCGCCCGTTCCCGGGCCGAGACGATGCGCTCGCGGGCGTCCTCGCCTAGATGCTCGGTCCCCTCCGACAGCCGCCGCGACATCTCGGAGGAGCGGTCGCGGACCCGGCCGGCCGTGGCCGAGGCACCGCTGCGGGCGTTGTGCAGGCCGGCCCGCATCCGCTGCCCGGTGCCGGGACCGCGGGACTCGGAATACCAGTTCGGCCCGCTGCCCTCGGGAACCGGGCCGCGCGCGCCGATACGGGCGTCGGCATCCTCGCCGTAGGCGGTGCTGCGGCCGCCGCCGAACATGCGGGTGCCGTCCCGCTGGCTGCCGCCGAACAGGCTGCCGCCGCTCTCGCCGGTGCGGCGGGCGCCGTCCTCGATCTGGCTGGCGCTGGGACCGCGGCCGAACATCAGCCAGCCGAGGCCGATCCCGGTGGCGGCGAGCGCCAGCGGGTTGCCCTTGGCCGCGTCCGCGACGGACCGGCCGAAGTCGCCGCCGTGGCGACCGACATTGTCGGTGATGCTGCGGAAGATCGCGTCCGGCGTGAACGTCTCCTGCAGTGCGGCGAGGGTGTTCTGGAGACCCTCGCGGTTCTGTTCGAGATCCCGTTCGATCTCGTCGGGCGTCCTCGTGTCACTCATTTCACAGTGCCTTCTTCACGGTCTCGCTGTCGCGTTCCACGTTCTTCGTGGTCCGCGTCGGCGCGAGCGAGGTCAGTTTCAGGTCGTTGGTGCCCTTGGTGGCCAGGATCGCGGCGATCACCGCGAAGACCACGCCCACGATCAGCGCCGACCATCCGGGTTCGAGTCCCAGCTCGGTGATCGCGGCCACCAGCGCGCTGGCCAGCACGTTCAGCGCCACCAGCATCACCACGATGCCCGCGACGATCATGCCGATCGCTATGAAGGCATGCTTGACGTTCTGGTCCATCTCCGCCCGGAACAGGTCGAACTCCCCCCTCAGGAGGGCCACCACCTGCTGCAGCGCGTCGCCCAGCAGGCTTCCGGTATCGCGGATGTTGCGGCGGGCGCCGTTCGACGCGGGCGAGGTCCGGGTCCGGTCGTCGGTATTCGTCTCGGTCTGCGACATCAGTAGTCTCCCGGCGTCTTGGTTGCGGTGGGCGACGGCGTCGCCGTGGCGGGCGCGCCCGTGCCCGGGGTGGTGCCGGCGGGCGCGGTGGCCGGGGCGGGAATCCGGTCGCGGTCGGGCGTGCCGCCGGGCATTGCCCCGCTATAGGCGCCGCCCACGGAGGTCGTCCCGGAGGACCGCGAGCTCTCGGGGTCCCCGCCGACGCGACTGTCCCGCGGCGTGCGGGCCGAGGCCTTGGCGAAGCGCGTCGCCGCGAAGCCGGCCAGGGCCGCCCCGCCGAGGAAGGCGAGCGGATTGCGCCGGGCGAACCGGCTCACCTCGTTCGCCAGCTCGCCCACGTCGCGGTCGCGGATCGTGTCGGAGGCGTCGGCGAGGCTCTCGGCGATCTGCCCGAAGGTCCGCTCCTGGGGCGAGCCCGAGCGCATTTCCTGGGCCGCGCGACGCAGGGCATCGGCGATACCGGACATCTCGGTCGCGACGCCGCTCCGGGCCCTCTCGGCCTGCGACCAGGCCTCGTCCCGGGCGCGGCCGCTCAATTTCTCGGCGGTGGCGCGGGCATCCTCTGCCAGACGCTCGGCCGATTGCTTCGCGTCCTTGCCGGCCTCGCGGCCGGTCTCGGACAGGTTCGAATTCGGATCGCTCATGTCTGGATCTCCCTCACGCGACCACGTTGATGACGACGAGGATGACGACCACAAGGCCGACCAGGTAGATGAGGTTGTTCATGTATGGCTCGCATCGCTGGGTGTTTCTCTGAAGGTCCTGAACAACCGGCCCGCCCCGGTCTCGGGGCGGGCCTGACACGACCGGCGACTCTCAGCCTCCGCTGACGGACACCTGCTGGTCCTCGGGAAGTTCGAGGTTGCTGTCGTATTCGAAGTCCTCGGCGGCATCGATTTCGTCCTGGGTCAGCGAGTCCACGACCAGCTGCTCGTTCTCAAGTGAGACCCGCGACATCGGCACGGGCACCTGCTTGCCGCCGAGACCGAGGAACCCTCCGCTGCTCAGAACCAGGTTCGTCTCCCCGTTGAGGTCCACGAAGGCCTCCGGAGATCCGAGGCTTTCTCCGTTCGCGGTGACCACATCCATGTCGGAGAGCTCCTCCACGGTCATGCTGGTCCCGCCACCCCCGGAATTGCCCTGGGCCGGCTCGGCCGCCTGTTGTTGGGACGAACCGGAGGAGGACTGGTCGTTCGACTGGCCAGACTGCCCGGATTGCTGCTCGCCGCCCGAGGATTGCTGGGCGTTCTGCTGCTCCTGCTGTTGCAGGCGCTGCTCCCGCTCCTGCCGCGTTTCGAGCGTGATCGTCGCTTCGCCGGCCTGCTCGACCTCGATCGTCGGCTCCTGGGCCATCATGACCTGGACCTCCGGGTCGGGGCTCTGGAACGAAACCGTCGGCTCGCCGCTCTCGACGGAAACGTTAGGCTGTCCCTCGGGATCGGTGACGTTGACCTGCGGGTCGCCGCTAGACGCGTTCACGTCGGCATCGGTCGATTGCCCGGAACCGCTGGATCCGCCCGATCCACCGCTGCCGCCATTGCCGCCCTGCGAATTGGATTGCTGGCCCCCGCTATCATCCGAGGAATCGGAGGTGAGGTTCAGGTTTACGTTCGGGTCGGCCTGGGACACGTCGACCGAGGGCGATCCCTGTTCCACCTGGATCTGCGGATCCTGCAGTGCGACATCGACTTGCGGGTCGGTGCGGAGGGCATAAAACTTCGGCGCGGGGATGCGGACCCGCACGACGATCTCGGGAACCTCCACCGTGATCGAGGGGCGCTCCTGCTCTACCTGCAGATCGGTCGGCTGCTGGGTGACGGTCACCTGCGGCTGCTGCTGGGAAACGTCCACATTCGGCGCCGGCACCTGCACGTCGACATTCGGGTCGGGAACGGTAACTTCCGCCTGGCCCTCAATCTCCGCCTCCTCGGACAGATCGACCTCCTCGCTCGTGCTCTGGCTGCTGGACTGGGAGGATTGGCTGGATTGGGACGACTGGCTCGACTGCGAGGACTGGTTTGATGAGGCGAGCTGCTGCTGCAGCTGTGAGCATTCGTCGCTCGCATCGTTGTTGATCGCCGAAATGACGTCGTCCTGGGCGACCTGGGTTGGATCGTCCGCCCCCCGGTAATCCTGGGCGAGCGACTGGCAGGCCTGACTCTTGCCGGATAGCTCCTCCTCGCTGATATCGACGAGCGCCTGGCCGAAGGCCGGCCCGGCGAGGGGAAGGCAAAGGGCCGTCCCGAGAAGCAGGTTGGCAGGTCCGATTGTCCGTCGCATGGAAACTGTCCTCTTTAGGGGTCCTGATTTCGAACGATTCCAGCGCGTCACGGCGGCGTGAGTTCCGTATAAGGCGAAGAGGTGTGCTGAGATTAACATTTGTGAATCAGGCGGTAGTCTGGTTGCGCTCTCCGAGGCAGGTGTGGAGGAACGCGCAATGGCGATCTCACGCTACCTGGAATATGCTCTCTGTCGCCGGGACGCGCTCTCCGAGCCGGAACGCGCTGTCCTGCGGGACATTCCGGTCCACCCCGCCAGCTACCTCGATGGCGAGGTCATCATCCGCCAGGGGGCGGCACCCGAGCAGAGTTGCCTGCTGGTCAAGGGCATGGCGACGCGGGAGCACCGGTTCGAGGATCGCGCCAGGATCACGAGCGCCCTGCACATCCCCGGTGACTTCGTGGATCTCCATGCCTTCCTGCTGACCGAGATCGACCATGACGTGGTGGCCCAGGGGGACTGCAACGTGGAGTTCGTAGACCGCGCGGTTCTGGAGCAGATCTCGCGGAAGAACCCGCACCTGATCCGGCTCCTGTGGCTCAATACCCTGATCGACGCCAAGCTGCACCGTGTCTGGATCGCGACGCGCGCGCGCCTGAGCGCCCCGGAACAGGTGGGCCATCTAATGTGCGAGTTGCACGCCCGCCTCTCCGTGGTCGGATTGGTCGAGGACAACACATTCGCTTTCCCTATCGATCAGCGCAAGCTGGCTGGAATACTTGGCTATTCGACGGTTCACATGAATCGGGTCGTCCAGAAGCTCCGGGCTCGCTATCTCCTGGAATGGACACGCGGCCGCATTCGCCTGCCGGACCCCGACGGGTTGGCCGCCCTCTCCGGGTTCGACCCGGAATATCTCGAACTCACGCCGACCCACCGATGAGGGCGTACGAACCTTGAACAGAAGACTGAACGGATGAGCGGACTGGTCGCGCTCCTGGACGACGTGGCGGCCATCGCCAAGGTCGCCTCGGCCTCGGTGGACGATGTCATGGGGCAGGCGATGAAGGCCTCGTCGAAGGCCGCGGGCGCGGTGGTCGACGATGCGGCGGTGACGCCGAAATACCTCACCGGCTTCTCGGCCAAGCGCGAACTGCCGATCGTGTGGAAGATTGCCCGCGGCTCGTTGTTCAACAAGCTGGTGATCCTCCTGCCGGTCGCGCTCCTGCTGGCGGCCTTCGCGCCCTGGGCGATCTCGCCCCTCCTGATGCTGGGCGGTCTCTACCTCTGCTTCGAGGGGGCGGAGAAGGTCTGGCACGCCTTCAACCCGTCCGACCACCACGAGGAGGACCTGGTCCGGGAGAAGATGTCGGCCGCCAAGCTGGAGGAGAAGAAGGTCAAGGGCGCGGTCAAGACTGATTTCATCCTCTCCGCCGAGATCATGACCATCGTCCTCAACGCCCTGCCGGAGGACGGCTCCTTCGCGATGACCGCGGCCAGCCTTGCCATCGCGGGCGTCCTGATCACCGTCGCGGTCTACGGGGCCGTGGCGTTGATCGTGAAGGCGGACGATGTCGGCCTGCACCTGGCCGCCCGGGGCGAGAGCGGTTTTATCCCGGCCCTCGGTCGGGGGATCGTCCGGGCCATGCCCTGGGTGATGAAGATGTTGGTCGTGGTTGGCACCGCGGCCATGGTCTGGGTCGGCGGGTCCATCATCGTCCATGGCCTGCACGAGCTTGGCTGGCATGCGCCCTACGAGTTGATCCATGCCGCCGCCGTCACCATAGGCCATGGGGTGCTTGGCTATCGGGGGGTGGTGGAGTGGATCGTGACCGCCTTCCTCGACGGCGTGCTGGGCCTGATCCTGGGCCTTGCCTTGATCCCGCTCGCCAACCGCGTGGTCGGTCCGCTCGTCTCAGCGATCCGCCCGGGGACCTCCCCGGGAGATACCTGATCCCGAAACTCCCCTTGGGAAGCGAAAGCGTCCCCTCCAGGGATCTCGCAGGTGATGAAGCCCTCGACCTGACACCACTGCTGTCAGGGGCAAAGTCGTGACTTGGCCCCGTGGAAGGGACCGGGGGAACCTCTCCTAGCCACTCGATGGAAAGCCAAGATCTTTGGCAGGCTCCAGAAAGAGCCTGCCCAGACTTGTCTTACGATCCCTCCTGGTAATGCTTTAAAGGGATCAAGATCCCTCTTCGCGCCAGTTCCTGGCCGTGCTTCACGACTGCGAGAATTTCGAGTCGGGCGAGGACGCCTTCTCGGTCCCCTTCGACCCACTGGACCTAGCCCTCGTGCTCTCCCGGGCTCGACTGGTGGAAGGTGTCCTGTCCAGGCTCGAAGGGCCCTTCGAAGGTATCACCTCAGGTGCGGCCGGTTCGGACTCTCCGCCTTTCCGCTGCGTGTCGCGCGTTCCGCCCGGGGTTTCCGCCGACCTGGCTGGTGGGGGAGTCGCAGAAGCAGGCGTATGTTGTGTCGCGGAGTATCTGCTTTTGCCGGCCCCGGTCGTGGTCTGCGTAGCTGCGGGGCGAGCAGATGACGGGGTATCTGCTGGTAACGCCACTGCGTCGGGACGGGCCATCGCTCTGGCCGGACTTTGCGCGCCGGTTTTCTGACCCTCTCCAGCAGCGAGGCGTGCGCGGGTCGTCGGATCGCCATCCCGATCGCGCTGGCGCAAATCATGGTCTTGGCCCCCCTGCCGACGCTCCGACACCGAGGGTCCGAACAGGATCCAGGCCATGCCGACGGCAACGAGGCCGACCGCAAGCGGCTTTTCCTTGATGACGTTGCCCAAGGACTGGCCGTAGCCGCCACCGTTATCCCGGAGATACCTGCCGGCGTAGTTCCATGCCCCTTCCAACGTCATCCGATCGAGCGCCTCGTCGATCGTGGCGATAAGGTCAGCTCGCTTGGATTCAAGCTCTTGTTCGATCTCGCGAGAGGATTTCTCAGCCATAGGTCGCTTCCTTCGTCGTCCGGACATCCCGCTGGACATTCCTTGCCGTGCGGCTTGGAGCCAGGCTGGCCGAGGCAAGTTTATTCTTACCCATCAGGACCATGCCGAGCCCGATGATCAGAAACACGCCTCCGACGATCAAGGCCGCCCAGCCCGCTCCGATACCGAGCTCTGCAATGCCGGTGACCAAAGCAGCCGCCAGGACATTCAGCGCCACGAGGAAGAGAACGATGGCGGCCACCACCAATCCGATCGCGATCATGGCCCGGTTCAGGTTCTCCTGGACCTCGGTACGGGCCAGGTCAAACTCGCCGCGGAAAAGCTCCGTGGCCTGCACAAGGACCTTGTTCATTGACCCGAATACACCGGCCTTCCTGGAGTGGTCGGGCCCTGCTGTTCTGTCCGTCATCCAAACCCCTATTATAATGACGGTGGTCAACAGAACGCTCGATCACGTGTTCCTCAGGCCGGACCTCGATTAACTAACGTTAATTCGTGGCCATGAAGGATCGGGCAGGTACCGGCGAAACGTTTCTGGGCCGCTAGCCCTCACACGAAGCTTTCGATCTCGGCCGCCTGGTCCTCGCTCAGATCGAGACGGCGCCGTAGTTCGGAGAGATAGTCGCGATTGGCGTCCGTCTCCACGTCCACGGCGGAGCAGGAGGCGAGATAGAACTCCTCGGCGGTCTCCTGGTCGCGGACCTGAATCAGGAGGTCGTCGAGGGGCTTCGGATGCGCCATCTCGGCCTCGAGCTTCCGGCGGTCGTCGCTGTCGGCCCCGGCCTCCTCGATCTCCTGCAGGATATGCGCCCGCTCGTGGTTGCTGAGGGATCCGTTGGAATAGGCCGCGGTGATCATGGCCCGGATCAGGAGGAGGGCCTTCTCCTCGTCCATGGCCTCGGCGGCAGTGCCGTCCTCGGCGAGCTGCTGTTCGGTCGGTTCCTGATCCCTCGCTCTGCCCGGACCCGGGCTGCCGGTGACCTGGTCGACCACATTGCGCACCATGGCTCCGAGACTGCCGGAGGACTGGCTGCCGGATCCGGAGGTGTGACCGCCGCCCAACGACTGGCGTTGCTGGTAGGCCTGGTAGGCCATGTACCCCAGGGCGGCGAGTCCGGCCTTGCCCGCGAGGGAGCCGTGGCGCCGGCGCCGGACGCCCGTCAGCATCGAGGCCATACCCATCGAGCCCCGGTTTCTGCCGCGGCCCGCAAGGCGGCTGGCGAGTATGGTTCCAAGTACGCGCTTCAGGCTCATCACTGTTCTCCTCGATTGATAGCGGCCCAAACGCGTTCGCCGCAGCCCCGTTCCGGAGAACTCAGAAACATGGGTCACGGGTGGTGTTCATACTTCCGCCGAAAAATCTCGAAGATGATCCTCGGACTGGTATGCAAAGTATAGCGAGTACCGCAAGGCTACCGATTTCATAGTTTCCGATCGTAAGTGATGCGGCGCTATTCGTATATTGGCCAACGGCCAATCGTCCTCATGCCACCTCCGTCCGCCGCCGGAACGAAAGCCCTTCAAGACTACCCACGAGGTTCAACTGCCCGCGCTGGTAGGCTTGGGTCATCCCGCGCAGGTAGCCGCCGGGGTTTCGGACGGGATCGGT
>CANKVU010000035.1 GCA_947487205.1 uncultured Paracoccaceae bacterium
CGACCGCTGTCCCAAGGTCTTCCTCTCTGCCATCGCGCTCGCAGCGACCGTCATCTATTGGCTATGAGTCCTGAGCCTAGGCAAACGACAGGCGTCGTCGAAAGCCTCCTGCGGCTGGTGGGCCTCAACCGGACGGTGCCGGATTTTAGCGCGCTCAGTCGGCGTCAGTAGACCCTTGCCGTGAACATGCCCTGCCTTGCCTCGAAGGGGCCGTTGAACTTACTGATCGACAATGAGGCATTGACCGCCATTGGTCCGAGGACAATGCCGAATGGCATCAATGCCGAGGGTGAAGGCGAGTGGCATGCGCGAAAGCATGGCGGCGCGAAACGCTGGCCATAGCGCAAGATCCACTTGGGCGTCGACGAACGGACGCTGGAAATCCGGGCTATCGAACTCCCCGGGACCAGCGGGGGCGATGCGCCGATGCTGCCCGGGTTGCCGAGCCGGATCCCCGCCGACGTGGAGACCAGGTCGGTCACCGCGGATGGTGCCTGCGATACACGCACGTGCCACGACGCTGTCACCGAGCGAGGCGCACATGCCATCATTCCGCCCGAAAGAATGCCGAGCCTCGGAGGCCGTCAACCGCCGGCGCCATCGCGCGCAGCGAGGCGCTCCGCGCATCGAAATACCTCGGTCGGGCCACCTGGAGGAATTGGAGCGGATACCACCGCCGGAGCCGGGCCGAGACGAGGATGCATTGCGTGAAGCTTCTGGGGCAGCAGCCTCATGGGGCGCGACGTCGATCGCCGGGTCGCTGAACTCCATCTCCGCACTGCTGTACTGACCGGCGACACGGCGATCGGCATACCTGTCACGGACCCCACGAGATAAGTCCGTCCGGGGACAGGGGAAACCTATGCTGCGGCTCATTTGCGCACCAAAGCCGCGTGGAACCGCCCCGACACGACCCCGAAAGGGCGCGGCAGGGCCTCGCGCAACGGCCGGTCAAAGCCGGAAAGCGCGCTTCGCCAGGCCGGTGGCCAGAAGCGGCGCCAAATCGAAGGCCTCGCGCTCGTCCAGGCGATGTGTCGTCACCAGCTCGGCCAGGAAAGCGCAATCGACGCGGCGGGCGACGTCGTGGCGCGCCGGGATCGAACAGAAGGCGCGCGTATCGTCGTTGAACCCCGCCAGGTTCCAGAACCCCGCCGTCTCGGTCACCGACTGGCGATAGCGCCGCATCCCCTCATAGCTGTCGTGGAACCACCAGGGCGGCCCCAGCAGCAAGCAGGGCCAGACCCCGGCCATGGGGGCGAGTTCGCGGGAATAGGTGCTCTCGTCCAGGGTATAGGGGATGACGGTCAGCCCCGGCTCCAGCCCGACGGCGTTCAGGAGCGGGGTCAGGGCCTCGGTCCAGCTCACCGGCAGGGGGATGTCGAAGCCCCGGTTGGCGCCGTATGCGGATAGGACATGGGCCGACTGGCTGCGGAGCGAGCCCGCGTGGATCTGGAGCACCAGGCCGTCCTCGACCGACATCCGCGCCATCTCGGTCAGCATCTGCGCCCGGAAGAGCTCGGCATCGCCCGGCTCGCGGCGGCCCGAGCGGATGCGGTCGAAGAGCGCCTCCGCCTCCGCCCCCGGCAGGTCGGCGGTGCGCGGCGAGGGATGGCCGTGGTCGCTGGCCGTGGCGCCCATCTCGATGAAGAACGCCCGCCGCGCACGGTGGGCGTCGAGGTAGCCCCGCCAGGTCCCGGTGTCGCAGCCGGTGATCTCGCCCAGCCGGTCGATCTTGTCGGCGAAGCCGGGCGTGTCGGGATCGACCACCCCGTCCGGGCGATAGGTAGGCAGCACCCGGCCGGACCAGTCGGCTTCCCGGATCTGCCGGTGCCAGCGCAGGTCGTCGAGCGCGTCGTCGGTGGTCGCGATGGCCGAGATCCCGAAGCGGTCGTAGAGCGCGCGGGGGCGGTAATCGGGCCGCTCCAGCCGCTCCGCGACAGCGTCATAGGCGGCGTCCGCCGTCTCGGGCGAGAGCCGCTCCTCGACGCCGAAGACCTCCGACAGGGCCTGGTCGATCCAGAGCCGCGAGGGGGTGCCCCGGAACAGGTGGTAGTGCTCCGCGAAGGTGCGCCAGATGCGGCGGGGATCGCTCTCCGCGTTCTCGCCGATACCCATCGCCTCGAACGGCACGCCCTGGCTGGTCAGCATCCGCGTCAGGTAGTGGTCGGGCGTCACGAAGAGGGCGGCGGGGTCCGGGAAGGCCGCGTTCTCGGCGAACCAGCGCGGCTCGGTATGGCCGTGGGGCGAGATGATGGGCGCCGTCTCCACCGTGGCGAAGAGGGCACGCGCCATCTCCCGCCCGGCCGGGTCGACGGGGAACAGGCGGTCGGGGTGGAGAAGGGGCATGGAGACTCACATCAGCCAGTTCGGGAGGAAGAGGACGACCTGCGGGAAGATGATGATGATCGCCACCGTCAGGAGGACGCCCGCGATGAAGGGCAGCGCCTCGATCGTGTAGTCCTTGTAGGAACAGCCCAGGATCCCGCAGACGGTGAACATGGAGACCCCCACGGGCGGGGTCATGCCGCCGAAGGTCACGAGCGTCATCATCACCAGGCCGAAATGCACCGGGTCGATCCCCACCGAGGTCACCACCGGCACCAGGATCGGAGTCAGCAGCATGACCAGCACCGTCGCCTCGATCAGCATGCCGAGGACCAAGAGGAAGCCCGAGATCACGAAGAGCAGCACCGTCGGGTCGGAGAAGGCCGTCCCGGCGAATTCCGCGATGTCCTGGGGCACCCGCTCGAAGGTGATGACGTAGCCGAAGACGCCGGAGAAGAGGATGATCAGCATGATCATCCCGATGTCGTTCAGGGTCTGCATGAAGGCGTCGAGCACGCCCCGCGGGGTCAGCTCGCGGTAGATCAGCATGCCGACGACCAGCACGTAGGCCACGGCGAAGGCGCCGGCCTCGGAGGGGGTGAAGACGCCGAAGCGGATGCCCACGAGGAGCCAGATGGGAAACAGGATCGCCCAGAACCCGTGCCATATTGCTGCGCCCACCTCGCGCAGGGTGGGCAGGCTCTCCTGCTCGGTGGCGTAGTCGCGCCGGATCGCTACGATCCGCGTGGTCGCCATCAGGACGATGGTCAGCAGCACGCCCGGCACGATCCCGGCGATGAAGAGCCGGCCGATCGAGACCTCGCCCAGATAGCCGTAGAGGATCAGCCCCAGGCTGGGCGGGATCGTCGCGGTGATCAGGCCGCCGATGGACAGGATCGCGCCGGCGAAGCCGGGCGAGTAGCCCCGGTCCACCATGGGGATGCCCAGGACGCGCGACTGCATCGCGGCGTCGGCCACGGCCGAGCCCGAGACGCCGCCCATGAGCGCGCTGAGCAGGATCGAGGATTGCGCGAGCCCGCCCCGCATCCAGCCGGCGAGGGTGCTGGCGACCCGGATCAGCCGGTCGGTGATGCCCGACCCGTTCATCAGGTTGCCCAGCAGGATGAAGAGCGGCACTGCCAGGAGCGGGAAGGACTGGCTGACCGCGACCAGCCGCTGCACGGCGGTGGAATCGGGCAGGAAAGTCCCGGGCAGCAGGAAATAGGATGTTCCCGCGATCCCGATGGCGAAGGCCACGGGCATGCCGACGGCGATGAGGATCAGGGCGAATGCGAGGATGATGGCGGAGATCACAGGACTTCCTCCCCGGGCTTGGGTTCGGTCAGGGTCTCGTCGTCGCCTGCGATCCTCGCCCCGGGATCGAACACCTCGGCCAGTCCCGTCCCGACGATCCGCCGGACGAAGGAGATCGCCAGGAGCACGGCCCCCACCGGCAGCGCCAGCGTGACAAGGCCGTAGGACAGCCCCGAGGCGCCCAGTTCCCGCTCCCAGTTGGTGGTGGCCAGGAACCATCCGTGCCAGGCGACGAAGACCAGGAACGGCAGGATCAGCGCCAGGAAGAGAGCCGAGAGGATGGCCTTGCCGGTGCGCGGCAGGGCCTCGAACAGGGCGTCGACGCGGATGTGGTAGGCGTTGCGGGCGGCCACGTCGGCGCCCAGCATGCAGGACCAGATGAGCGCGAGTTGGGCATATTGCGGCGCCGCGGTCACCGGCTCCCCCAGGCTGCGTCCGATGGCGGCGATGAGGACCGACAGGACCACGCCGCTCAGCGCGGCGAGGGCCAGTCCCTCCTCGATGCGGTCGTAGATCGTCCACGGGCTCATGCCGGTCCCCCCTTGCTGCCGTGCCGGCCCGGCCCCCGCGGGACCGGACCGGGATGTCCCGTCACTGGGACTCGTCTCCCCCCTCGCCGTCGAGGTAGGGTTGCAGCGCCTCGCGGGCCTCGGTCAGGCCGAGATCGTCGTAGACCCCCGCGGTGGCCTCGCGGAAGGGCTCGAGGTCCACCTCGTTGAAGGAGACGCCCGCCTCCTCCATCAGCCCGCGCACCTCCTCGGTGCGCGCGACCGTGGCCTCGGTGGCCGCGTCGCCGGCGGCTTGGAGCTCCTCGTCGAGCACCGTGCGGATCTCCTCGGGCAGCGACTGGAACCACTGGTCCGAGGTCACCAGCCCGGTGAAGAGCTGGATGTGGTTGGTCAGCGCCACGTTGGTGGTCACCTCCTGCAGGTTGATGCCGTAGGCGCCGGTCAGCTGCGCCTCGGCCCCGTCGATCGCGCCGAGCTGGAGGGCGGAATAGACCTCGGACCAGGCCATCGGCGCGGGCGTCGCGCCCATGGCGTCGATCGTGGCCACCCAGAGCGGCGCGTCGATGGTCCGCACGCGCACCCCGTTCAGGTCTTCGGGCGCCTCCACCAGCTTGTTGGTGAAGGTCTGCCGCGTGCCCTGGAACCAGTTGTAGTTGAGGAGCCTGAGGCCCGAGCTCTCGGCCAGGGCCTCGACCCACTCGTCGTAGACCGGCGAGGAGGTGACGGCGGCATAGCCGGTGTAGTCGTCCACGAGGTAGGGGGCCGAGAGGATGCCCAGGCCCTTCTCGAAGGGCGCCAGCCGCCCGGCATCGACCAGCACGGCGATCGGCGCGCCGTTGCGGATCTGCTCCAGCACGTCGTTGTCCTCGCCGAGCTGCGAGCTGGGATAGATGATGACGTCGAGCGCGCCGTCGGTGCGCTCCTCGATCTTCTTCTCGGCATCCTTCATGGCGATGACGAGCGGATCGGTCAGCGGCTGCGAGGTCGAGAGCGCGAGCTCGTGGTCCTGTGCCTGCACCTGCGAGGCGGCGATGACCGCCAGCGCGGCCGCGAGAGTAATCCTATGCATTGTTCCTCCTCCTGCATGAATGAATATCGGACCCCGGACGCGCCGCGTCCGAAGCATCGGTGTCCGGGCCGAGATGCCAAAGACCGGCCCGGGCGCCCTCCGTCACGAAGATCGCGACATGGTAGAGCAACCTGGTCAGCCCCGGCTCCCCCAACGGGCGGGCCGCGCGGTCCAGCGCCATGGCCCAGAACGGCGCCCCGTCGGGCGAAAAGAACCGGCCGAAGATCGAGGCGGCGATGGCCCGCGCGCACTGGGCCGAGGCCGGATCCCCCGCCCCCGCCCGGGCGGCATGGACCTTGCCGGCCTCGGTCAGGGGCCAGAGCAGATGCCGGTCGTCGAGAACGGCGCCTGCCGCATCGACCGCCGCGAGCGGCGCCCCGGCCAGCGGCCCCTGCTCCTGCAATCCGCGAGCCTGCGCGAACCGCTCCATCCGGGAGGCCGCCTGCAACCCGTCCCCCGTCCCGCGCAGGCCGGCATGCTTGCGCAGGAGCCATGCCCATTCGAACTGGTGGCCCGGCTCGCGCCGGGTGCCTTCGGGCCCGGCCAAGGGCCCCAGATCGGGGCCCAGGAACTCGCGCACTGCACCGGTGGCGGGGTCGATCAGCCGCTCCTCGGCGAGCCGGGCGAAGCTCCCCGCCCGCTCCAGCCAGGTCTCCGCCCCGGTGGCCTCGAAGGCCGCGAGCAGCGCCTCGAACATGTGCATCTGCGGGTTCTGCGCCCGCACCCTCGAGCCTTCCGCGCCGCGGTCGTCCTCCCAGAGCGCGTCGGTCGCCGGATCGACGAGGCGGCCGGAGACGAATTGCCAGCACGCCTGCATCTCCGCCTCGAAGCCGCCCCCGGCTCGATGCAGTTCCGCCAGCGCCAGGAGGACGAAACCCTGGTCGTAGCTGTGCCGGAGCGCGCTCTCGGGCGCGTCCAGCGCCGCGCCGTCGGGCGCGACGGAATGGCGATGCCCCCCGTCGGCGTCCCGCAGATGGGCCGAGACGAACCCCTGCACCCGGCGCGCAGCCTCCAGGAGCGACCGGTCGCCCGTGGCCCGCCCCAGATGCGCCAGGGTGAAGATCGCGCGGCACTGCACCAGCGTCGTTCGCCGGCCCGACTCCCCGATGCCCTCCGCGACCGCCGCCGGGCCCTCTCCGGGGGCAAGCGCGTCGGCCAGCCAGCGCGGAAGGGTCTCCCGCGCGAAGCGGCGCGCCCCGCGCGGTCCCGCTTCCGCATTGTCGGGCGACCAGGCCTGGAGTTCCGTCAGGTCTCCGGTCGGGACAGCCCGCCCGGCGATCTCCAGGGCCGCCTCCGCCGCGCTCCGGGGCGTCGCGCCCGCCAGTCGCCGGCCGAGATAGACGCCGTCGAAACCCGGCCAGTCCGCGCCGGCCCCCGCGCCCGCCGAGCGGCCCGCGCCGCCCTCCGACAGGACCACGCCCCCCTGCCCGTCCCGGACGACGACCTCGCCGGCCCCGGCGGCCAGGTGGCGCGCGAGCGTGGCGCCGGGGTCCGCATCTCCGAAGACGCGGGCGCCCTCCGCGAAGCCGGCCAGGACGATGTCGGACCGCCCCGCCATGTCCGCGATCACCGTGCCCCTTCCGTCGGGCTCCGCCCCGTGCCGGGGATCGAGATCCGCGGCGAAGGCGATCCGGACCCCGGCCTGCCGCGCCGCCGCCAGCCCGTCGCAAAGCCCGCGGCGCGCCTCGGGAGCCAGACCCGCCAGCGTCTCCGCGTCGATGTGGACCATGTCCGCGCCCTCGATCGCCGCGGCGAGGGCCACGGGGTCCCGGGCCAGCCGCCCGGGCGCGCCACGCTCGGGCCACGGATCCCCGCCCGGCGCGCCGGAGGCGCCCGCGACACCGATCCCCGCCTCGAAGAGCGCCGCGAGGTCGGACCTCCAGTCGCCTCCTGGCCCGGTCAGCGCGGCCAGGCTGTCGCGGTCGGGATCGAGCGCGACCCGCGCGTGCCGCAGCACCCGAAGCGCCGGTTCGAACGCGCCGATGGCGACGAGGCGGCTCATGCGGCCTCGCGCTCGATCGCCGCGGGCATACCGGCCTCGACCATCACCGAGAGCCGGGTCTCCACCGCCGTCCGGAACCCCTCGTGCTCCGACAGCGCCCGCGGGAAGAGCCCCGGCAGATCCATCAGCGCGGCGCAGAGCGCCTTCGCATCGCCCTCCCGCCCCTCGGTCACGGCGCGAATCTCCGCCTCACGCGGATCGTTCAGGGCGTAGGACTTGCCCGCCTCGCTCCGCCCCGTGGCGTAGCGCATCCAGGCCGCCACGGCGAAGGCGAAGGCGGCCGGATCGTCGCCGGCGTCCAGCGCGTCGAGCGCCGGGGCCAGCACGCGCTGGGGCAGTTTCTGCGTCCCGTCCGCCGCGATCTGGTAGGTCCGGTGGGCGATCGCGGGGTTGGAGAACCGCTGGAGCAGGTCCGCCCGATAGGCGTCGAGGTCGATCTCCGCGATCTCCCCGACGCGACGCGCCGCGGCCTGCATGTGCCGGTCGACCAGCCGCGCCAGGTCCCCGTCCGCCATGACGTCGCGGACGAACTCGTGCCCCGCCAACACCCCGGCATAGGCGATGAGCGAATGCGGGCCGTTCAGCATCCGGAGCTTCATCCGCTCGAAGGGCGCCACATCGGCTACGAAGATCGCCCCGCCGGCCTCCCAGGCGGGCCGTCCGGCCGGAAAGCGGTCCTCGATCACCCATTGCTCGAAGGGTTCGCACTCCACCGCCGCCCGGTCGTCGAGGCCAAGGAGCTCCGCGGCACGGCTCCGCGTCTCCTCCGTCGGGGAGGGCGTGATCCGGTCCACCATCGACGAAGGAAAGGCCACCGTCTCCGCGATCCACTCCGCGAGGTCGGGATCGACCCGCCGGGCGAATCCCAAAAGCCCGGCCCGGAGTAGGGCCCCGTTCTTGGGAAGGTTGTCGCAGCACAGGATCGTGGGCGCCGCGTGCCCGGCCTCCCGGCGCCGGCGCAGCCCCTCCGCCAGGACGCCCAGGACCCCTTCGGGCCGGCGCGGCGCGGCAAGGTCCGCGGCCACCTGCGCGTGATCGGGGTCCACGTCCATGGCCTCCCGGTCGATGCCATAGGCCTTCTCCGTCACCGTCAGCGTGACGATGCGGATCGCGGGATCGGCCAGCCTCGCCGGCGTCGCCTCCGGGTTCCGCGCCGCGGCAATGGGCTCGGCCACGGAGGCGATCACCCGCGCCCGGTCCCCCTCGGCGCCGCGCTCGATCAGGGTATAGAGGCCGTCCTGCGCGCCCAACGCGTCGGCCGTGTCGGTCGAGCGCAGGCTCACCGAGGCGATGCGCCAGTCGCCGCCCGCCCGGGCCAGCGCCGCGTCGGTATAGGCGGCCTGGTGCGCCCTATGGAAGGCGCCGAGACCCAGATGCAGGATGCCCGTCCCGTGGGCCGCCGGATCATATGCCGGCCGCATGTCGGAGGGCACGTGGTTCAGGGTGGAGAGGTCGAGCCACATCATGCCGCTCCCGACACGGGATGGGTCAGCGCGGCGATGATCCCGCGCAGTTCCGCCAGCCCCTTGAGCCGCCCAATGGCCGGATAGCCGGGCTGCGCCTTGCGCGTCAGGTCGTCCAGGATGTCCTGCCCGTGGTCGGGTCGGAACGGGATCGAGGCATCGGCCCGTCCGGCCGCGCGCCGGCGCGCTTCCTCGTCGAGGACAGCCTTGACCAGCGCCACCATGTCGGTGCCGCCGCCCAGGTGCTCGGCCTCGTGAAAGGAGCAGGGGGTTCCTTCGGTCTCGCGCAGCACGTTGCGGAGGTGCAGGAAATGCACCCTGGGCCCCAGCCGCGCCATCATCCCCGGCAGGTCGTTGTCGGCTCGCGCGCCCAACGAGCCGGAGCACAGCGTCACGCCGTTCGCGGGGCTGTCCACCGCGTCCAGAACCGCGCGGTAATCCGCCTCGGTGGACATCACCCGGGGCAGCCCGAGAAGCGGGAACGGTGGGTCGTCGGGATGGCAGCAGAGCCGGATGCCGCATCGCTCCGCCTCCGGCACCACCTCCGACAGGAAGTCGACCAGGTGTCCGCGCAACGTCTCCGGCGTCATCGCCGCATATTCGCTCAGGTGGCCGCGCACGTCCTCGAGATCGAATCGCTCCGCCGCACCCGGCAGGCCGAAGACGATGCTCTCGGACAGCTCCTTGCGCCTTGCCTCCGGCATCTCGGCGAACCGGCGCGCGGCAGCCTCGGCCACGCCATCGGGAAAGGATTCCGCGGCGCCAGGACGCTCGAGGATGTGAATGTCGAAGGCGGCGAAATCGGTCAGGTCGAACCGCATGGCGGTGCCGCCATGGGTCGTGCGCCAGGCCAGCTCCGTGCGTGTCCAGTCGAGGACTGGCATGAAATTGTAGCAGACGACCTCGATGCCCGCGGCGGACAGGTGCCGCAGGCTCTCGCGGTAGGCGTCGAGATGCGCCCGCCATTCGCCCGACTGCTTCTTGATGTCCTCCGAGACCGGCAGGCTCTCGACCACTTCCCAGGCCAGGCCGGAGGGCGACCCGTCGGCCCGCCTGGCGATCTCGCTCTGCCGGGCGCGGATGGCCTCCGCGCCCCATGCCGTCCCGGTGGGTACGTGATGCAGCGCGGAGACGACACCCTCCACCCCCGCCTGGAGCATGTCGTCTATGCCGACGCCATCACCGGGTCCGAACCACCGCCAAGCCTGCCGCATGAGTTGCCTCCTCCTTTCGGAAACCTGTAGACCAAGACCTGCCGTCTGACAAGTATGGTAGTGTACAAGCGATCTTGGCCACCCCGGCCGCGGGTGCTATAACCGCTCCCATGGACCTGCCCGCCGCCATCGAGGCCACCGAACCGATCGGAAGACAGCTGATCGCGAATCTGCGCGAGCGCATCGTCAGCGGGGTCCTGCCTCCCGGAGCGCGCCTCTCCGAACAGGAGATAGCCGCGGCCTACCACCTGTCGCGCCAGCCGGTTCGGGAGGCCTTCATCAAGCTCGCGGCCTCCGGCCTGGTGGAGATCCGCCCCCAGCGCGGCACCTATGTCTGCAAGATCGACCTCCACGACGTGGCCCAGTCGCAATTCGTCCGCGAGTCGGTCGAGGCCGATATCGCCCGCGCCGCGGCGGAGCGGGCCGAAGAGGAGACGGTGGCGACGCTCCGCACCCAGGTGGCACGGCAATCCGAAGCCCTGGGCGAAGGGGGACGTGCCTTCATCTTGCGGGACGAACGCTTCCACCAGACGCTCGCCATGGCCGCCGGCCGGCCGGACGTGTGGCGATACATTCAGCCCATCAAGATGCAGATGGACCGCGTGCGCCACCTGACGGCAGAGGAATTCCCCCTCGACCATCTGGTGGTGCAGCACGGCAAGGTGGTGGAGGCGATTGCCGCCCGGGACCCCGACGCGGCCGAACGGGCCATCCGCATCCACCTGCGCGGCGTGCTCGACGACGTCCGCAAGATCGCCGCCACCTTGCCCCATTACTTCAAGGACGCCCCCTCCTAGGTCGTGTTGAATGACGGCGGCACCACAGGCAGAGGCGCCACCACGGCCCGGCACGGTTCCACCGCAAATCCGTCAACACGGCGAATACCGCACCCGCCGCCTCCTCCTCGAAGCCCGGGACCGGATGGAAGCGAACCTCGAGTTCAAGGCCATGGGTGATGTGAGGCAAGGCCGAGGATCGTATTGAGTTCGGTCGGGACGGGCTCTCGCGCCTGCAGTCGGCCGCGGAGGGATTCGCCGCGCCGAGGTCGCCTGGATTGCCGGTGCAGTCATCGACGATCTGCCGGCCCGACCGGCCAACGACATATTCGTCGATGTCGCGGCCCGTCGACGAAGTGAAAACTTGCGCGTCACGCCGAACCCACCGACCGCAGACCACGCTACGGCGCTGCCGAGATCGATGCCATTCTGGCTGACCTCGATGCCGCGATATCAAGCCGCGCACAGATTGATGAAACCGGCAGCCGTATGACCGTCGTCGAGGCCGGCCGGAAGATCAGTACTCCACGGCTCACGGTGAGAACGGCGGTGAGAAAGTCGGCCACGGAAGCGGCGGGGTGACCCTGCTGCGGGCGGCGTAAAAGTCGTCCACCTTTACCCTTTCTGGCGGCAGGGAGGGCGGGAGGATTTTCACCGTGGACTTGTATCGGAAGGTGCGACTGGCCTGCGCCGAGGGGATGAGCCAGCGAGAGGCCGCCCGGCATTTCAACGTTTCGCGCGACACCGTAGCCAAGATGATGGCGTTCTCCGTTCCTCCTGGATACCGGCGAACGGCCCCTGTGAAGCGGCCGAAGCTGGATGCCTTCATCGGGGTCATCGACAGCTGGCTGGAGAGCGATTGCGGGGTCCATCGCAAGCAACGGCATACGGCCAAGCGGGTGTTCGAGCGGCTTCGCGATGAGCACGGGTTCACCGGCGGCTACACCATCGTGAAGGATTACATGCGGGAGCGGAAACGGCACGGCCGCGAACTGTTGGTGCCGTTGGCGCATCCGCCGGGCCATGCTCAGGCCGACTTCGGCGAGGCGGTGGTCGTCATCGGCGGTGTAGAACAGAAGGCGCATTTCTTCGTCATGGACCTGCCGCACAGCGATGCCTGCTTCGTGCGGGCTTATCCCGCGGCGACAGCGGAGGCCTGGGTTGACGGCCACGTCCACGCCTTCGCGTTTTTCGGCAAGGTGCCGGCCTCGGTCCTCTATGACAACGACCGCTGCCTGGTCTCGAAGATCCTGCCCGACGGCACGCGTCAGCGAGCCACGCTCTTCGGCGGGTTCGTCCCATTACCTGTTCCGCGACCGCTACGGCCGCCCCGGCAAGGGAAACGACAAGGGCAACGTGGAGGGATTGGTTGGCTATTCCCGCCGCAACTTCATGGTGCCGATCCAGCGGTTCGCGACGTGGGACGCGTTCAACGCCTACCTGGAGGACCAGTGCCGCAGGCGCCAGGCGGACGTGCTCCGCGGCCAGTCAGAGACCATCGGGGAACGGCTCGTGCGGGATCTGGCCGCGATGGCCGACCTTCCGGCGTCGCCGTTCGATGCCTGCGATCAGGCCACCGGACGAGTGAACTCCCAAGCATTGGTGCGCTACAGGACCAACGATTACTCGGTGCCGGTCGCTTACGGCCACCGCGACGTCTGGATCAGGGGCTATGTCGACGAGGTCGTGATCGGCTGCGGTGGCGGCGTCATCGCACGCCATCCCCGCTGCTACGACCGCGAGGACATGGTCTTCGATCCGGTGCATTACCTCCCGCTCATCGAGCGCAAGATCAATGCTTTGGATCAGGCGGCACCGCTTGCCGAACGGGACCTGCCGCCGGAGTTCGCAACCCTGCGCCGCCTGATGGAAGCGCGGATGATCAAGGTGGGACGCCGGGAATATGTGCAGGTCTTACGCCTGCTGGAAACCTTCCACATCGATGATCTCCATGCGGCGGTGAAGAAGGCGCTGCAATTGGGGGCGGTCGGCTTCGATGCCGTGAAGCACCTCGTTCTCTGCCATGTCGAGAAACGGCCCCCGAAGCTGGACCTCGATGTCTATCCCTACCTGCCACGCGCGACTGTCGGGACCACCTCCGCGGCCAGCTACATGTCCCTGCTGTCGCGGGATGTGGCATGACCGATACCCCGAAGACCCTGCTCGCGGATCATCTGAAGACGCTGAAGCTACCCACCTTCCTGCGGGAATATGAGAAGCTGGGCCGCCAGTGCGCCGCCGAGGGGCTGGACCATGTCCAGTTCCTGGCTCGTCTGGTCGAGCTGGAGCTGATCGATCGTGAGCGGCGACTGCTGGAGCGCCGCATCAAGGCCGCGAAGTTCCCCGCGACCAAGAGCCTCGACAGCTTCGACTTCAAGGCGATCCCCAAGCTGAACAAGATGCAGGTGCTGGAACTCGCCCGCTGCGAATGGATCGAGCGGCGCGAGAATGTCATCGCCCTCGGCCCGAGCGGCACGGGCAAGACGCATGGCCCTCGGGCTCGGGCTGGCCGCCTGCCAGAAGGGCCTCTCCGTCGGCTTCACCACCGCCGCCGCCCTCGTGCACGAGCTGATGGAGGCCCGCGACGAGCGCCGCTTGCTGCGCGTCCAGAAACAGATGGCCGGCGTCAAGCTGCTCATCATTGACGAGCTGGGCTTTGTGCCGCTGTCCAAGACCGGCGCCGAGCTCCTGTTCGAGCTGATCTCGCAACGCTACGAGCGCGGCGCCACGATGATCACCAGCAACCTGCCATTCGACGAATGGACCGAGACCTTCGGAACTGAGCGCCTCACCGGCGCTCTCCTCGACCGGCTGACCCACCACGTCAACATCATCGAGATGAACGGCCAAAGCTACAGGCTTGTCCAGAGCCGCGCCCAAAAGGCCAAAGCCCCGACCTGATTATCCGCCACGGGATTGGCCCTGCGGGCCAATGCGCCATGGCACGCGCCAGCTATCTGGGGAGCGCGCGCCATGGCGCTTGGCGCCCCGCCCACTGGCCTGGTTTTGCGCCGCCACGTGGCCGGTTTTTACTACGCCGTTGACACGCCATTCCGGCAGGGCGCAGCGATCGGCGGCTTCGAGCCCAGATTGGCTGCGGAGGGCGGCCTCGAGTCCGCAGGCGCAGCGAGCACGTCTCTTCGCTCCCGGCCCATTGCGGACCTTCGCGACATCGCCGGCCGCTGCAGCGCGGCTTCACTAGACTGGATATTCGCCGCGGTCGCGAAAGCGAGACGTATTCGAACTCACACTCTGCGGGACAAACAAGCCGATCCTATGCTGGCAGGTCACTGCTTGAGATGCGATTTGCCTTGATCTGCACGCCCTACTAGAGCCGGGCCATGGGAAATGATCGGGCAGTATCTCTCGCCAGCGCCATCGTGGTCGGAACCGGTGCGCTCTGGGGGGTCTACTGGATACCGGTACGCCGCCTTGCGGAATTTGGTCTTCCGGGCGCCTGAGGAACGCTTGCCGCCGTTCTCCTGGCAGCAATCTTGATGGCACCGATTGCGATACGACGCCGTCGGAAGCTGAGAAGCGTGCATCCCCGGGCCTTCTTCTTCACGGCGCTCGGCGGCGCCGCCTTCGTGCTCTACTCGGTCGGGCTCGTCTACGGGCGCGTCGCGATCATCATCATGCTGTTCTACCTGACCCCGGTCTGGAGCACGCTGATCGGTTGCTACGTGATGGGGTGGCGGAGCCCGCCGTCACGACTTCTGGCCATTGCCTTCGGCCTTGTCGGCCTGGCCATCATGCTGGGCGCAAACGGCGATTTTCCCCTCCCGCGCAATATCGGGGAATGGTTTGCCCTCCTGTCGGGCATGCTCTGGTCGGTCTCCTCCACGGGCATCCGATCCGGCACCGGAATGGAGGCGACGGAGGCAGGCTTCGTCTTCGTGCTCGGGGCCTGCGCCGGAGCGCTCGTCCTCGCCCCGGCTCTCGCCCCTCTGCCGGTGGAAATCGACGTTGGTCCGGCGATCAGCTGGGGAATTGGAGCAGGCGCTCTGTGGTGGGCCGTATCCATGACGGCTTTGATGTGGGCCACGGCCCGCCTCGAACCTACTCGGATCGGCATCTTGCTCATGCCCGAGGTTCTCGTCGGTGCGCTTTCGGGAGCCATGCTGGCGGGGGAGCATCTGAGCCGTATCGAGATGGCCGGCGGCGCGCTGGTTCTCGGAGCGGCCGCGTTGGAGATCTGGTCAACCAAGAAAGCACCTGACCAAAGCCCGGTATTCGACTCGTAACCGGAGAGGACCCTGAGCTGCCGTCCGCCGCATGCCTCGCGTCAGCCGGCGACCGATCTGCATTGCCGGCTCTTGCGTGCTAGGTTTCGGGCGAGCAACATCGGTAGAGACGGCATGGACGCGACTTTCTGGCACGACCGCTGGCGCCTGGGGCAAACCGCGTTCCACGAAGGCAGGGCCAACACGTTGCTCACCCGTCACTGGGATGCCTTGGCGCCGACACCGGGCGTGCGGGTGCTCGTACCATTGTCCGGCAAGGCGATTGACATGTGGTGGCTGCGCGACCGTGGTGCCCGGGTGATCGGGGTTGAGTTGTCAGAGAAAGCGGTAGCCGAGTTCTTCGAGGAAGCCGGCGTAATGCCCACGCGCGAACCCGCCGGCGCGCTGACGAGGTGGGAGGGCGGCGGTGTGGCAATCTTCGTCGGCAATGTGTTCGATTTGGACGCCCGCGCGCTGGGACCAGTGGATGCCGTCTATGACCGAGCGGCCCTCGTGGCGCTTCCGCAGCCCTCACGCCGTCGCTACGCCGCCCATGTTGCCACGATCACGGCCCAAGCGCCCCAGTTGCTGATCACCTTTGTCTATGACCAAACGGCGATGGACGGCCCGCCCTTCAGCATCGACGCCACCGAGGTTACTGCCTGTCATGGCGCGGCCTACACATGCACGGCCTTGGAAACACGCGATGTCGCCAACGGGCTCAAAGGAAGGGTGGCGGCGTCCGAATCGGTGTGGCGTCTGGCTCGCCGTCAGCACGACGAACAGGATCAACACCATGAAGCTGACATTCACGTAGTGCGCAGCATCCGTTAGGGAGGGGGCTCTGAGCCGACTTGCGGGCGGCAGCACGCGTGCCATGGCTTCGAGCAGGGCCGCCGTGAGAGGCGGCCCGAAGCGGACATTCGCGAGGCTGGCAATCGCGGCACCGCAGCTACCCCGAACCGGCCCTTTGTGGCAACGTGCAGCATCGTCTTCCAGCCCGATGTCTACAGATTGAGGACGTCCGCACTGACGCCTTAGAAGGGAAAAGCAGCGTAGGATGCTGCTAATCGCTGCCACCTCGTCCAACGCGCTAGTCGTCCCTTTCTCCGCAGGCGATGCCCTTCAGCAGGTCGCGGAGCCAAATGTTGCGTGCGTCCCGCCTGTTGTGTGGGTGCCATGCGATTTGGGTTGGAAAAGTACTCAGGGTCACCGGGACAGGCTCATTCCGGAGCCCGTACGGCTCAGCGACCATGGCGGCGATACGTGCGGGAACCGTGGCGATGCCGCCGATACAGGCCACCGTCGTCGCGGCCGTCAGGAAGTGCGAGACGGTGATGGCGGTGTTGCGACGCAGCCCTGCATCGGCGGTCAGCTTGTGCAGCCCCGTGCGCCACTTGCCCGGCGGCGCCACCACCACATGCGGCAGCCGCTCATAAAGGGCGCGGTCCAGAACAGCGCCATCGGCCAGGATATCGGGCGCGACGATACAGCGGAACCCGTCGGTGAAGAGGTCCGAGACCACCAGCTGCTGCGGAGGAGGAGAGAACCGCCCGATGGCGAGGTCGAAGGCTTGCCCGGCAAGCGAGCGCGGATCCAGATCCGGCCCGATCGGGGTGATCTCCAGCTGCGCTTTCGGGGCTCGACGCGCGAAGGCAGCGGCCAGCGGCGGGGCCAGAACGACCTCTGCATAGGGGCCAAGCAACAATCGGAAGCGTCGCGTGCTTTGCGCCGGATCGAAGGGCTCGGCGGCACGGAAGGCCTGTTCCAGCCGGTCCAGGCCCGCCGCGATGTCCGGCGCGATCTGCAACGCCTTCTCGGTCGGCACGACGCCGTATCTGGCGCGCATGAAAAGCTCGTCCCCCAAGGCGATACGCAGCCGTCCCAAGGCCGCACTGACGGTGCTTTGCGATTGGCCGAGGCGCTCAGCCGCGGTCGTGACATTGCGTTCCTCCATCACGGCATGGAAGACACGCAGAAGAGATATATCGGCGGTCATCTGACCAGATTATCGATTGCTGACATGAAACACATCGGTTTCTCGATTTTGGATCATGTCCCATATCGGTCTCAAGACGCACCCAAGGAAGCCCGACGGCGTGTTGCAATCAAACCGATGAGGCCTCCAAAATGGCACGTATCCTGATCCTCTCCACCGCCGCCGATGTCCTGGGGGACACCGGCAACCCCACCGGCGTCTGGTATGAAGAGCTGGCCAGCCCCTATTACGCGTTCCTCGATGCCGGCCATGACGTCACGCTGGTCACGCTTGGTGGCCGACCCGTCCCCATCGATCCCAATTCCGACGTCACGGGTGAGGATGCGCCGGCCTCGGTCACCCGATTCCGCGCCGACGCGGTGGCAACGGCGCTGCTGAAGGCCCCCGGACGCCTGGAAGATGAAGACGTCACCTTTTACGATGCGCTGTACATACCGGGAGGCCACGGGGCGATGTTCGACCTGGCCGAAAGCCCGCTTGCCGCCACGGCGATCGGCACTGCCTGGGACAGTGGCAAGATCGTCGCATCGGTCTGTCACGGCCCGGCCGCCTTCAGGATGGTCGTGGATGCGAACGGCGTTCCAATCGTGAAGGGGCGTAAGGTCACTGCTTTCACGAACAGCGAGGAGGAAGCTGTGGGCCTGACGAAAGCCGTGCCGTTTCTGCTCGAGACAACGCTGCGCACGCTTGGCGCCGACTTTCAGGGCGTAGATGACTGGCGCCCCTACGCCGTGGCCGATGGTCGTCTGGTCACCGGACAAAACCCGGCTTCGTCGGAGGCTGCGGCCCAGAAGGTTCTTGAACTTCTTTGACGCTCTCATGGCGCTGCACGGCAATGGGCGGCGCGTTTCACTCGCGGCGCGGAGCGAACGTTCGCTCCGTGACCAGGCGCTGCGGTGCAGCTTCACCAGAACGACCGTTCAGCCGCGCTCGCGAACCATCACGGCGAACAAGCTCATACTCGGCGGAGCGAGATCGCCTTTCGCGACGGTGCTCCCCGTTTTGCAGGCGGAACGCGACCCGGCTCCAAACAAGACGATCGACCTGAGAAGTCACAGGGCCGGCAATGAAAGGAAGAAGATGACGTCGATTTTCGACAGATACGACAATGGCGGATTGCGCCTGCGGAACCGCATCGTCATGGCACCCATGACGCGGTCGCGGGCCTCGAACGACATCCCCGACGAGTTGGGCGCGCTGTACTATCGCCAGCGGGCGAGCGCCGGGCTCATCATCTCGGAGGGCACCCCGATCTCCCGCGAGGGGCAGGGATACCTCTACAACCCCGGCATCTTCGGCCCCGACCAGGTGGCGGGCTGGAAGAAGGCCACCCGCGCCGTGCACGAACGCGGCGGGACGTTCTTCGCCCAGATCTGGCATGTGGGCCGGGTGTCCCACACCTCGGTCCAGATCGCCGGCGCCTCTCCGGTCGGGCCCAGTGACAGCCAGGGCGGCATGGCCTTCGGCTACGACGACCAGGGGCGGCCGAACATGCTGCCCGCGAGCAAGCCCCGCGCGCTCGGGACCGAGGAGGTCGAGCGGGTGGTGCGGGACTTCCGCCAGGGCGCCGTCAATGCGCGGGAGGCCGGGTTCGACGGTGTCGAGATCCATGCGGCGAACGGCTACCTCTTCGAGCAGTTTCTCAACCCCGGCGTCAATGACCGCACCGACCAGTACGGCGGAAGCCGCGAGAACCGCTGCCGTCTGGTGATGGAGGTGGTCGACGAATGCGTGGCCGTCCTCGGCGCGGCGCGGGTCGGCATCCGGCTCTCGCCGCACGGCACCTTGTTCGACATGCCGGAATACGAGGACAACGCGGAGACTTACCTGCATCTCGGGCGAGAGCTCGCGAAGCGCAAACTGGCCTATGTCCACCTCCACGATCAGGGCGGCCAGGGGATGCCACCGATGCCGATGGAGTACCTCAAGCAGTTCCGGGAAACCTACGACGGGACCCTCCTGCTGGCCGGCAACCTGGACCAGGCCCGGGCGGAAGAAATGGTGGGGGACGGCCTTATCGACCTGCCGGTCTTCGGGCGGCTCTACACGTCGAACCCGGACCTCGTGGAAAGGATGGAGAACGGCTGGCCGCTGGCCGACTACGATCCCGACACGTTCTACGGGGGCGACGCCCGGGGCTACGTGGACTTCCCGACCTATCCCGAGGAACAGGCTCGCAAGATGCGCGAGGCCATGCTGGCGGAACAATCCTGACCGAACGGAAAGACGGTCTACCGACCCGGCAGGTACCGCCCTGCCGGGTGATCGCCGATCCAGATGCCGCGGGGGCGCGGCATTCCCGGCCCAAAGCCGACCTGCCACCCTGGATTTGAATGCTGCAGCGCAGTCCCTCAAAGCCGCCGTTCGCCGCGCTTGCGGACCCAGGCGGGGTCCCGAGCTCTGCTGAGCGGACCTCGCCGCCGTTCGCGGCGGTGGCGCGATCCGCGCAGCGCCGCGAGAGCCTTCGAAAGGAATGCCGGGATCTGGCGTTCATGGCGCCCGGCATTGATGTCAGCTCCCTTTCCCGCGCGGGTGTATCAACCTGCCACTTAATATGATGTAATCCGCGCCACTGTATCCCGGCGATCACGGCACCGCCGCCGTATTGTGCCGGGGAAGGACGACTGCCGACCTACCCTCGCCTTGGACTTCCCGTCGCTCTCGGCCGGCAACCCGACCGACGGTGGCCAACCAGAAAACGGAAAGGGGGCCCCATGCCCCAACGCCCTACGGTGACCCCCGGCGGGGACACCGCGGCTGGGACGCTCGGCGCCTTCGGCGGCGTGTTCGCCCCGTCGATCCTGACAATCCTCGGCATCATCTTCTATCTCCGCGCCGGCTACGTCGTTGGAGAGGTCGGGCTGGTCGACGCCCTGATCATTATCACGATCTGCTACGCTATCTCCTTGCTCACCTCGATCTCCCTTTCGGCGATCGCGACGACGATGCCGGTGAAGGGAGGCGGCTTCTACTACGTCATCTCGCGGACGATCGGCTTCGAGTTCGGCGGCGCCCTGGGGGTGGTCCTGTTCCTTTCGATCTCGATGGGGATCGCGTTCTACGCGATCGGCCTAGCGGAGGTCGTGGTCGGGCTGGAGGTCATCCCGGGCTGGATCTCGGCGCGGATGATCGCGGTGGGGACGATCCTGTTTCTCTTCGCCTTCGCCTGGGCCGGTGCTGACGTCGCCACGCGACTGCAATACGTCGTCATGGCGATCGTCTTCGCCTCGATCCTGGCGATCGGCTGGGGTGGATGGGCCCAGTTCGATACCGCCCAGATGTGGGAGAACCGCGGCACCCCGTTCTCCGGGGAAGGAGGCTCGCTCGGCTTCTGGGCCGCCTTCGCACTGTTCTTTCCCGCGATCACGGGCTTCACGCAGGGGCTCAACATGTCGGGTGACCTCAGGCGCCCGACGCGGGACATCCCGCTGGGCACCCTCTCGGCCGTGGCCCTCTCCTACCTCCTCTATGCCGGTCTCGCGGTGCTCGTCGCCGGCAACGCCACCGGGCAGCAGTTGCGGGACGACTACCTCATCCTAGAGGGGGTTTCGTCCATCGGCTGGATCGTCACCGCGGGGGTGATCGCGGCCACGGCGTCCTCGGCGATGGCGTCGTTCCTCGGCGCCCCCCGGATTGCGCAGGCCCTCGGGCAGGACGGCGTCTTCCCCCTTACCCGCCACCTCGCCAAGGGCCACGGGCGGTCCGACAATCCGCGCCGCGCGGTGCTCCTCTCGCTGGCGATCGCGCTGGCGGCGGTGGCAGTTGGGGATCTCAACTTCCTCGCCCCGATCATCACCATGTTCTTCCTCGCCTCATATGCGCTGCTGAATTACGCGACCTTCTTCGTCGCGCATGCCGCGAGCCCTTCGTTCAGGCCCTCCTTCAGTGTCTTCCACAAGTCCTTCAGCTTGCTCGGCGGTTTGCTCTGCATCGGCGCGATGCTGGCGATCGACCCGTTCGCCGCCGGGGTCGCGGTGCTCGCGATGTTCGCTATGCACCAGTATTTGCAGGGTCGGGTGGGCGACAAGGTTTGGGCCGACAGCCAGCGCGCCTACGGCTTCCAGCGCATCCGCGAGCAGCTCTTCGCGATGGCGGGCCGTCCACCGCATCCCGCGGACTGGCGCCCGGTCATTCTGATCCTGTCCAAGGACGAGGACCGGCGGCGAGAGCTCCTGCGCTTTTCCGGCTGGATCGAGGGCCGCAGCGGGCTGACATCGCTGGTCTCCGTCATCGAATCCGAACAGGGGGATCTGCGCGACCGGGTCGCGGTCGAGAAGCGCCTGCGCGGCGCGATCACGGAGACCGGCGCGGAGGCCTTCCCTCTCGCCGTCACCGCGCGCGATTTCGAGACCGGCTTCTCGCTTCTGCTGCAATCCTACGGGGTCGGTCCGCTGAAGGCGAACACGATCCTCGTCAACTGGCTCGAGGAGCTTCCGTCTCTGGCCGACGACCGCTCGAAGGCGATCTATGGACACAATCTTGGCCTCGCGCTCGCCCAGGGCTACAACGCGGTCATCCTCCATTGCCGAGAGGGCGCCCTCTCCCGGATCGAGGAGGTTCCGATTGCGGAGCGCCGCATCGACATCTGGTGGGCCGGCGGAGCGACCTCGGCCTTCAGCCTGATCCTCGCCTATCTCACGAGGCGGATGCCGGACTGGTCGCAGGCGCGCCTGAGGGTGCTGGCAGAGGGAAAGACCGACCGCCCTGGGCGCACCGAGACGTGGCCTGCCCCCTGAAAAGTGGTCCTCCCTGAAGTAGGCTTTCGAGCCGTATGGAGGACGAGGAATGGGACAGAAG
>CANKVU010000036.1 GCA_947487205.1 uncultured Paracoccaceae bacterium
CAGCACGTCGACCTGCCGAAGCTTCGCGACGATTTCCTCCGGTTTGTGCCTCTTCTGTCCCATTCCTCGTCCTCCATCCGGCTCGAAAGCCTACCTCAGGGAGGACCGCTTGGCGTAATCGCAGGTGACCCTCGCGGAGAGCGCGACGGTTCCCCAAGCTGACCATCCAGCAACGATCGGCTCTGCCGACAAAGAGCGGAGTACCCTGATGCCCTCCCATGCAGCCTTGGACGTGTCCCAAGAGACGACGGCGGTCTGCGTCGTTGACGAGACTGGACGGATCCTCGCGGAGAAGAAGATCGCGACCTGCCCGGATGCGATCGCGGCCTATCTGACCACGAAGGCGCCGGACCTCGTCCGGGTCGGTCTGGAAACAGGGCCCATGGCTGTTTGGCTCTGGAACGAGCTTGCTGCACGAGGGCTGCCGATCCTGTGCATCGATGCCCGGCACGCCAACGCGGCCCTGAAGATGCGACCCGTGAAGACGGACCGCAACGACGCCGCCGGCCTGGCACAGATCATGCGAACCGGCTGGTTCAAGCAAGTGCGCATAAAGAGCCGAGACAGCTATCAGGTCCGTTCCCTTCTGGTCGCCCGAGAGATGCCGGTCGCGCATTCGGGTCCGGATCGAGAACGAGATCCGCGGTCTTCTGCGCACCTTCGGAGTTCTCTTTGGCAAACGTGTCGGGGGCCTTGCCGGGCGGGCCGA
This sequence comes from uncultured Paracoccaceae bacterium, assembly GCA_947487205.1. Lineage (GTDB taxonomy): Bacteria > Pseudomonadota > Alphaproteobacteria > Rhodobacterales > Rhodobacteraceae > Palleronia. Next base: position 710 of record CANKVU010000036.1, read on the forward strand.
CGAGATCATCGTCGGCGAACTCGACGCGTCACCGGAAATGCGCGTGATCGTCGAGACCCTGATGAAAGCGAGAGCCTCGACGCTCGATCAGATCAGGATCCTGGATCGCCGTCTGATGGCAGTCGCAAGGGCAAATCCGACAGCGCGTCTGTTCATGACCATGCCAGGCGTCGGCGTCATCACCGCCCTGTCGGTCGTCCTTCGATGATGCATCACGTTTCAACCGGTCCTCGAGTGCCGGGGCCTATCTCGGTCTGACACCCAGGCGATACGAGTCCGGCGAGACGAGCCGGAACGGGCGCATCTGAGAAGCAGGGCAGCCGAATGACCAGAAAACACCTCTATGAGGCCGGCACGACCCTGCTGACGCGCAACTTGGCGCTTCTCCGCGCTCAAGGCCTGGGGCCTGAAGCTGGCAAAGGTATCCGGGTTCAAGAAGGCGCGGATTGCCGTGGCCCGCGAGATGGCCGTGATCCTGCACGCCATGGGGAAGACCAGTACCCCATTCCGCTGGAGCGAGGCGGCGGCATAGACACTGTCATGCCGGCCGACTGACTTCATCGGATGCGTCCCCGCCGGGACGTTTGGCGCGGATCAGACCGTCCCTGGAAATGCGGTGCCAACGGCAACCACGAGGACCACTTCGGTCGATCCGACCATCTGACGCCAACATGCGGCGGCTCCCCAAGGCCGACCGCGGAGAGAACCATGAACCCGGCGTGCGCAAACACTTCGATCTGCCAGCTTGACCAACGCGATTAGAGAACTTTTCTGGGGGCAGACCAATCCGCCGCATCTTCACCAAGTTCGCGGACGACACCTCGCCCAAGGCCATCGCTCGCAGCCTGAACGACGACGGCATCCCCGGCCCGCGTGGCAAACTCTGGCGCGACACGGCGATCCGGGGTCACCGCATCCGCAGCACGGGTATTCTCAACAACGAGCTGTATATCGGCCGGTTGGTCTGGAACCGGCTGCGCTACGTGAAGGACCCCGCCACCGGCAAGCGTGTGTCCCGGCTGAACCCGGAAGCCGAGCGGATTACCCACGACGTATCGGATCTCAGGATCGTCGAGGACGCCCTTTGGGACCGGGTGAAGACCCGTCAGGGCGAGATCGACGCGACACCCGCCGTGCAGGGCATCAAGCAGAGCCGGTTCTGGGAGAAGCGGCGCAGCACCCACCTGCTCACGGGCAAGCTCGTCTGCGGGACCTGCGGCGGCACCGTGGTGGCCGCGGGCCGGGACTACCTCGCCTGTTCCGATGCCCGCAAGCTCGGCACCTGCGACCACAGGCGAGGCTACCGTCGCGGGGAGATCTCGACGAGGCTGTTCTCGCCCTCCTCCGCGACCGGCTGATGCAGCCCGACGCGGTCGCCGAGTTCGTATCGGCCTTCGGCAAGGCGATGAACGCCGATCGAAGCAAGGAGGTCGAGACGCGGCGGAAGACCAAGTCCGACCTCGAAGAGACTGAGTGCAAGCTGCATGGCCGCTACGACGCCATTGCGGACGGGTTCAGGACCCCGGGCCTCTTGCAGAAGCTGGAGGATACGGAGGCGAAGAAGGCCGATCTGGAGGTGCAACTGAGCGCCCCGGAGCCCTCACCGGTGCGTCTGCACCCGGGACTACCGGAGATGTACCGCAAGAAGGTCGCGGACTTGGCCACAAGCCTACGGGACGCAAGCATCCGCACCCGGGCGCTGGACGTGCTACGCGGGCTGATCGAATGTGTCACCGTCCACGCAGGTGCCGAGGGTGGCCGTCCTGTTCTTGAGCTTGAGGGTGCGATTACCGCGATGATCGAGGAGGCGCAGCTTGGCGCGCTCTCTGGTGTCGATCATGGTTCGGTAAAAGTGGTTGCGGGAGCCTGACGCCACCGAAATCTATCATCCCCAGATGTCGCAAATGCGCGGCTTCTGGTCCAGGCGGCGGCAGCCCCGCTTTTACCGCGCGTACCGTGATCATAAAAGCACTGCATGCTCATGTTCCTCGACCTCGCGGCGTCGCGCCGCTCTGCGAGATTGTTACCGATCAAGCTCGGCCTCGCATAGATCGACCACGATGGCTCAATCGCGGCCGCCAGACGCCTCATTCGACCGGGCCCGCCGTAGCCGAATGGCGATTCTTTGGCAAAGGACAACGCAGCCATTGGCCGGAAGCCGACGCCCGCGGCTTGGCGAAGGCGTGGGCAGCCGGTGACCGGGCGAAGGCTCTGCGCAGGCACACCGACCGCGGATAGATCTCCCGCCCCAGCGGAAGACAACGCCCGCGGTGCACGTATCCGGCGGCTGGACACGCCGGACGACGGAGGAAAATTCACATCCGACCACCGATACGAGATGTCGGGGGTTCGATACCCAAGGGTCGGAATCCGAACGCAGAACGGCACCGCAAGCGGTGCCGTTCATATTGTCCTGTTGGAAGGGCTTACCCTCAAGCCTCGTCGGGCGCTCCATCGGATGCGGAGGATCCGGCCACCGGATTCACGCTCGAAGGCTTGGACGGCGTCGACGCGCCAGCGAGGATCGTGTCGGTCTTGGCGGGGCGAAGGGGGTGCGCTGCTATCAGCTTTCGGTCGCGCGCGCCTGCCTCCGCCTCGTACTCGGCGAAGAGTTCGGCACGGGCATCCTCGCCGAGGGTGCGCAGTTCCCGGGCCTGCGTTCGCATCATCGCCTCCATGCTGGCGCGTTCAACGGCGGCGCCCTTGTCGGCCTCGCTCTCGAGAGCATCCTTCAGTCGGCCCAGGAGCACCCCGTTTTTTTTCATGCTCATGGTGTATCTCCTTTGGTGAGCGTGTCGGGTTTCGGGAGGTCCTGCCTCCCTTGCTCAAAATCTGGGTTCTTCTTCTCGGCGACGGAAAAACGATCAGCGAGAATCCTGAGACTTTTTCGAAGATTCATTTGCGGACTCCGTTCGGCCGAACCGGCGCAGCGCGATGAGGCTGCGCGTCATGGATCTCCGCGCGTCGCCGAGGCTTTCGCGGATTGGTGCTGGCAAGCGCGGCAGGACGGCCTCGATCAGCTCCCAGGCCGACCGAAGCTCTCCAACCTCGCGAACGAGCTTTTCTTCCGCATCGGCCTGAGCGGATCGGCGTAGATGAGCGATCATGGGAGCGAAGAAGCCCGCCGCCCTCCGACGTGCCGCCGGGGCCGTCTCGAGCTCCGGGGGAAGGCCGAGACCAGGCTTCTGCTCCGAGCCCTGCTTCGACACCACCGGTCGAAGATCAGGTACGTGGGCGCTTTCGTCGATTTCCACACGGCCGGAGCCGATCATTTCGGCTGCGCACAGCACCGCCTCGGCCTCCACCTCGCGTGCTTCGACCTTGGCCTCGCGCTCGCCGACGGTGGCCGTGCGCGCGGTGATGGCCAGTTCCTGCTCGGCGCGCCACTGCGCCGTGCGCGCGTGGTAGCGGCGCTTCGGCAAGGGCTGCCCATTCTCCCGCGCTGTGCGGATCGCTTCAGCTCGGCGCTCGCCTCGGGTCAGCATGAGGTGCGCGAAAGCCGCGCCCACGCTGTCCTGCCCCAGCTCGTAGTTTTCGATCACCTTATGCTTCGAAGGCTGAAGCATGCGTCGGGTCGCAATGACCTTGCACTCTCCGGTCTTCTTGTTCGTTCGCGTCATCTCGACGATCGTCTCGGGCACGACGACGGCATGGATGTGGTACGCGGTTTCATCCCGATCGCAGCGTGAGTGAACCACATCGTCTCCGAACGCATCGCGCAGCCACTTGATGGCGCAGGCCTCGAAGTCTGCCTCCCTACTCTCGCCAAGGAACTTTGCTATCTCGTCTTCGAACCACTCCCGGTTCGCGGTCAGGATGACCTCTCGCAGCGGGCCCTGCCGTGTTGGCCGCCATGCCGCCTTGGGACCCTCAAGGCTACGCCGCTGCATGTCTTTCTTGCGGTTGCGCGCCCTCAGGCTCTCGACCTCGGCCACGTGGTTTTCAAGCGCCATCTCGTTGATCCGCTCGCGGGTGCGCTCGGCCCAGTCCTCAGCGCCGATCAGCCGCTTGTTGAGATGGCTACGGCTATGATCCATATTGCTGATGTCTCCGCCCTTCCTCAGGCGGTGCGCTTCGTATCCGTGCAAGTCGCTCGGGTACATGCCGCACATTCGCATGACGACGTGGTAGGTCTTGGGGGCGTACGAGCCGTCCATCTCTCGCTCTCCTGCATTTCAACTGAGCAGGAGATCGGAAGATGTTCGAACTCACGGAAATCAGCCGACGGGCGGGAACGAAGCCGACTCCGGCATTGAGCGATGGGGACGACCTGTAGACAAGTCTCAGGCGCTGCTTGCGGGCTGCCCTGCTTCTACGAAATCATCGACGGGAGGGATAATCGCGGCCCAAACCGGCCGTTGGCGAACCCGACTGCTGCAGAGCCGTGTTCTCGCAAGAATTTCCGATACAGAGCGCGCTTGCGCCCCGGCGAGCGTCTGCGCTCAACTGAAATCAATCTGAGAGGTCGCACGGCGGCCGACCTAAAGACGGGCGGAGTCCAGACCGGCGATGCGTCAATGTTGGGATCGGCTTCTCGAATGAGGCGGTCCAGCCAAACTGTCTGCGCGATGAAGTTGTGCCTCCGGCGCCCGCGGGCGGCGGCAGCTATGCGTTTGATTAGCTCGAAGGCAGGCGCGCGGCCCGGCGCCAGTTGCAGCCGCGGTTTAGTACGCAGGACTCGCAACGCGGCGTGCGTGCGATGCAGGTCAGCGCCGCGTGGTCGAGAACGGCCCAGTTCACCGCGACCGGCCGTTCAAATCGCACCAACCAGGCCGCTGCCGCCTGCAACCACGGATCATGTCGGATGTCCGCCAACACGCGGGGGCGCAGGTAACGCTCGAGCACGCGCGCCATATTAACGTCGACAAGCGGTCGTGGGCGACCATGCTGGAAAAGCTGGATCGCATTCGACACGTATTGCCCGACGCCAGGAATCTTGGCGAGCTCAACAGGGTCACTCGGTAATTGCCCATCACGCTGCGCAGCGTAGCGGGCGAGACCCTGTATGGAAACGGCGCGGCGGCGCCAGAGGCCAACCGGCTTCAGCATCTCTTCCAGATCGGTCACCGGGGCCTCGGCGATGGCCTGCCAGTTGGGGAAGCGCGCGAAGAATGCGGGATAGAGCGAGGCCACCGTTCGCGCTTGCGTCCGCTGCAGCAAGACTTCGACACAGATCTTCTCGTATTCGGAAGCGTTCGGGTGGCGCCAGGGCAACGGCCTACCGTGATCGGCGAACCATGCAAGCAACGCGGCGCGGGCACGAGAAATTCGCAGTTTCTCGCCACGGGTCAGCACTCTGGGTATCATTGCGCGCGCTCTCCGCAGCTGTCGATCACGGGGTGAAGTAGCATGGCACGACGCTGGTGGAAGCCCCGCACAACGGCGCGAGTAGTCTTGCAGTTGACTGCCCAGGCGTGGCCGATTAACTCATCAAATCGCCGACACCTAACGGCTTGGCGGAATTGGCCAAGCCTCAGGACGATTCATGACGAGTTCCCTGACCTTCGTAGACCTTTTCTCCGGTTGCGGAGGGCTCTCCCTTGGGCTGAAAAGCTCTGGCTTCAAGGCAAGGCTCGCCGTCGAGAAGTCCGACATGGCAGCCCAGACTTACTACCACAATTTCATTGAGCGCATCGCGGACGAAGACATCTGGCGGCGAGAGTTCCTGCGCTCCGGAATCGTAAATCAGGCATTGAATGGTCTGGTGGTCAAGGAGCTCGCGAAGCTACTCGAGGCTACGGAAGTCATGGACGCGCTGGAAGCGGACGGCATTGATCTCGTCGCCGGCGGCCCGCCGTGCCAGGGCTTCTCGATGGCAGGACGCCGTAACCCGGAGGACGTTCGGAACCAGTTGCCGTGGCAGTTCCTGGAGTTCGTGGAGAAGGTGCGCCCGCGGGCTGTGATCATCGAGAATGTCTCTGGGATGCGGAGCCACTTCGACAAGCACGGCAGGAAATCCCGCTTTGAGGAGCTCGGCGAAGAGCTATCGCGGACAGGATTGGGATACTTAGTGCAGCCGATGCTCCTCAACGCACGGCACTTCGGCGTGGCGCAGAACCGGCCGAGGCTCTTCCTGGTCGCGATTTCTCTCGATGTTGCGAGTGCGCTCTCGAGCAGTCCTAACGGCGAGGCAAAGTCCGGGGTGCTCCCCCTTTGGCAATCGGCTTGGGACGCACCGGACACGAGGCAAGCGCCGCTATGTTGCGCTGGCCCCAAGCCCATGCCCGCAGTTACGCGAAGAATAGAGCGTGTTCGTCCCTATCTTGCTCCTGCGCGCACGCACTTCCCTGAGCCGGGGACGTGCGGGAAACAGGAACGTACGGTTTCGGTAGCCCTTGCGGGATTGTCTGGCCCAGCAGCCAGTAAAAACTTCGAAGCGAGCGACTATGGCAGCGAATTAGCGAGGCTGGCCACACTCCTCCGTGAGCAGCCCAAGAAAACCCCTACGAACCATTGTTTTCGGAAGCATTCCGAAAAGGTGAAGCGCCGCTTCGGCTTTTACCATTGGGCCGCAAAGAACCGGATTCCGAAACAAATCTGCTCGATCCCTACACTTCCTCGCCTGAGCACTGCTGATATAAACGCCGAGATCAGATCTCTGATCAGGGGAAAAGTCTGCTTTCCGACGGTCGTACTCGAGAGACAAGCGCCCGGCTGCGAGAGGTGGATCTTCCAGGATGAAAGCGACGTGGTCGAAGCTGTGCGGGAACTTGCAACAAAGAAGCACAGCCAACGGGCGTTGCGTAACGATCACCCGGCCCCTACCGTCGTGAGCCTGCCGGACGATTTCGTCCACCCCACGGAATGCCGAGTACCGACGGTGCGCGAGCTCGCACGCTTTCAGTCCTTTCCGGACGCATTCGAATTCCGCTCGAAGGAGACCACCGGCGCAAATCGGCGGCGCTTTGAGGTGCCGCAGTATACGCAGGTGGGAAATGCAGTACCGCCGCTCTTGGCACAAGCCCTTGGTCGCCACCTGCACGCGATCCTTTTACGGGCGGCTACGGTCGGTAAGGCGCCCCCGGCCGAGGCTGACGCGTTCGCGTGAGGCCCCGCCTATGCGCAGCTACCGTTCGAGCGAGAAGAAGGGCTGCCCCTTCATAAGGATTCCCTCGTTGAAGCCGTTCACGCAGCGGAAGTAGGCCCAGTGGGTTTGGAGGGCCGCAACGTTCTCTGCCATCTCCGCGAGGTTCGATCGGAAGCCAATGCGCTCGAATTGCTTTGGGCTGGCATTTCGCACGTTGTGCACGACCCATGTCGACAGTGCCTCTGCCCAGTCGTGAGACTTGCCCTCAAAATGCGAGAGGTATTGCGAGGAAAGAATCACGCCCATCCCGAATTCGCGCCCCTCCAACATGAGCTTCATGAGCACATCGAACTCCCGTCCCATGGCATGATGTGCCTCATCGATGAGGACAAAGGAATCGACTTGACGCCGGCTCACCCCGTCGTCGCCCGTGATGAACGGAGGCTTTGGCCTCGTTTTCATGTAGTCGGTGTAGAGGTTGTCGAGGAACATCGTGGCGACGATGTCGACGATATCCTGACCCGCGCCGCCAAGACCGGCGAGGTTAAGTACGGTGCTGCGGTCGAACAGCTCGACGAAGGTCTTGGTCTTCGTGGAGTCAGTCTCGAACACCGCGAGGTCTCGCAGCATGGTTAGCGTCGAGACCACGCTATCGCTCTTGCCAAGCTGGGCGTAGCTATCGAAAACGTCGTTGATCGTGGGGAAGTGGCCGGTCGGGCACTCGACATACGCGCGCATGACGCAGGAATAGAGTTCGTTCCGCTGCACGATTCCGATACGCGAGATACGTCTTAGCAGGTCACAGAAGAAGTTCGCCCTGCGCACGCGCTCCATTTGGATACTGCTGTCGAGGTGATCAACGTCGATGGCGAAGAAGTTGATGGGGAGCGGCGCCTTGCTCGGGTCGAGGACCTGCGCCCCCAGTGCCTCGGGAAATTCGCTTTCGGAGTAGTCGCGCTTGTAATCGAAGAGGAAGACCTTCGGGGGGACGCCGCGGTTCGAGGGGCCAGACCCCGCGATCTGGTAGACGAGCGACTTCAGGAACTGAGTTTTGCCGGTACCAAGGTCCCCAACGACCCCTATATTGAGTTGGTTGAGCGCCGTCTCGCTGGGCTTAAAGACGACCGGGAATAGCTTTGCCCCCCGCGCTTCTTCGCCGATCAATATCTCAATACCAGTCGGCGCGCTCGGATCTGGTGCCGAATTCGGCACCGCCTCGTTCGCCGTTCGCGGCTCGGCCTCTCCCCGCGGTTGATTGCTCTTTTCGATACAGCCAACCGGTTCTTTCTCGGGGGCCTCGCCCGGCGACGTTTCCGCCGCTGGCGCTCTTTCATTCGGGGATGTCCGGGGCGATGGCTCCGTGAGCTCAACTACATGGTCGACCACGTTGGCGATTGCCGCCTGTACGTGCTCCTGCGAAGCCTCCGAGTTGAAGGCAACCGGATTGATGAAGACACAGCCCGGGATATTGCCTTCGGCGAACGCCAGATCGAAGAGAGAACCGGCCTTGGTCGCTCCCCCAGCCTGAAACCACAGGATCGTGCCACGTTCCGCACACATGTTGACGGGCCTAGCAGCCACCGCGCCTAGGACCTCGGCTTCGAGTTTCGCATCTGCCCCGAGATTAACCGGCCGAAGCAAAAACGCTGCTTCTAACAAGCTCGCCAGCGCCGACCTCAGTAGTACAATTTCACCCGCCTGATCGATGTTTTTTGCGATGCTCTCAAGTACCAAAAATGTGTTCTTCAGCTGGCCGATTGGATCGCTGATGGCCGTGACTGGGGGGAATGTCGCTCCGTCCTTCGAGCGCATTTTCACCTCCACGGGATGGAGGCGCACCGCGCAAGTTCCATCAGATTGCAGTGAGGACGAGACAAGCAATAGGTCGGCGCGCTGCTGATCATCAGGCGTGGCAGAATCCTCTCCGAGCAGGTCAAGTAGCGGGTAGACCGAGTCCATCGGCACAACGCAGCGCACCTCGCCCGGGGCACCCGCGCGCTCCCAGCCCATCAGCCCGCGGAAAGCCAGGTTGAAACCAAGCGCCCCGAGGCTCTGCGTGTGGCCCATCGTCAACAGGGACGACAGGCCAACCCCGCGAATGCCAAGGTTTGTAATCACCTGCCGCACGTCGTCATCGGCATAGCTGATGCCGCAATCATGGAGCACCCGCTCAATTTCGTCAGTCAACGTCAAGGACGGGCGCGCGAAGACGGTGTAGGGGTGGGTGGCTGCGATCGAGGTGATGGATGTCTTCTGTCGCTGGCGAGAGAGAAAAGCCGGCCGCCATTCCCACAGCGCGACCTCGCCCTTGGCACGGCCGAGCTGCGCCGAGAGGACCGACGGGTTCAGGTGGCGGTTCCCGGAGATCGTCCAGTTCGCATGCTCGCCGAGTAGTGTCGTGCCCATTTGGAGGCTTGCCTGCACCCGAACACCCGCGCCATCGACTTGCAGCTGTTCGAGTTTGCCGAGCGCACTGGCGAAGTGGTTGAGCCCGGAGAAAGCACCGTCCTGCATCGCGAGCGCGAAGCTCGACACGTCGTTGATAGCATACTCCATCTGCCAGGAACGGAAGCGATTCACCGGAAGGCCGGGACCGCATGTGCCGACAACCTTCGCCTGATCGTGAATCGTGTTCGTCTCGACGTTTACGACGCTGTCTTCAACGAACTGAAGGTCGACTGTGTACTTCCGCTCCCGCGGGTTTTCCGTGTGCCACTCGAACGGGGGCATACTCAGGCCACCGATGCCGGCATTCTCCGACTGCATACTGTCGAGAACCGTAGTCGGGTCCGGCCGTGCGCCGCGGCGATCGCTGGCATCAATGATGCGGATGCCGCCGGGTAGCCGGGTCTCGCGCTGGGCAAGTAAGTTCCCTGCCGCCGCAATGATCGCTTCATCGGTCTCGGCGAAACGAAATCCGCCACGGGGCGCGGCCAAGCCAATGCGAAGCTGCTGCGCGGCGGGGAAAACGCGCAAGTAATCCCTAAGCGCCGCCGAAACCCCACCCTGGTCGAGGCCAGATGGCGTACCAAACGGCAGGTCGAGTCCGAGGAGACGAATGGCGTTGTGGTGGTTCCTCGCGTCCATCGGCATGTTGGAAAGCAAGCTCCACCCGACAAAGATCTCGCGTGGGCCGGCAGACAAGCCAGTCGCGAGCCAGCGAGCGCTTCCATGCGTCGCTGGCCCCGCTGCGGGGAACATCTCCCCGTCAATGAACCGTAGGAAGGAAAGGGCGACCTTCTCGAAAGCTTTGCTCGCCGCCAGCTCGCTTCCCGATGCTTGCACACTCCAGCACCAGGCCATGCGGATGGGGTGAAGCGGCGACAACAAGATACCTTCGGCTTGACCGCGGCTCGTGTCGAAGAGGAGCGAAGAAAACGGGTACGCCGCCCAAGAACTTAGCTTCGGATCGCCCAGTGTATCGAGGAGGTCCGCATAAGCCGCGAGATAGGTCTCCAGCTTCTCCTTTGGGAGCTTTCGGAGGTCGAGCATGCTGGGCAGTGCCGAAAAATCATGTTCGCCGGCACAGGACGCAAGGTCGAGGTCGTCGAACGCGGTCCAGAAACGTTCGGCGGCCGGCGAACGCGCGAGCTCAGCCGGAAAGTGCAGCGCGGTGACGCGTTCGCAATTTGTGAATGTTCCAAGACCGCTGTTCCAGAGTAGCTCCCGGGAGCTGCGGGAACTGCCGATCTCGAGTAGGCTACACCCGAAGCATTGCCTGACCTCGTCACCGGCAGGTGCCGCGATGACATTGTCGCGGAGCCACACCTCCAGATCTCCCCGAGGGTCGCCCTTGATATCACCCTCCAGTTTATCATCATTCGGTGAGACAGGCACGCCGCGGATAGCCGCCAAGACGGGATTGACCTCGCCATTTTCCGAGGATGGTACAGAAAGCAGGAAGTAAACGTCATCGACGACAATAGTTACATCTTCTGGAGGAGAGGGAAGGTCGAAAGTCTGGATCCAGTCCGCGTGGTGTTCTAAGTTCCGGACCAGCGCGGAGACCCCCTCGAACACCGGACCGGTACGAGCGCCGACAACCACGACTCTCGCAGACGGAGCCCCTTCCGAAAGGGCGATCGAGCGAGGCGCGCCAGTCGCATCGCTTTCAATCCAGCCGGCCTGCTTGTTTACGCAGAAGATGGCATCAGCCAAAAACAGTGGAGCCGAAACGCCGCCCCGCTTCGCCTGTTCCAAAACGAAAAGTGACGGTGCCGCCGGGTTGGGTACAAATAGCGCGAGGGCGAAGCTCTCGCGGAAACTTGATTCCGAGACAACCTTGCTCGGCGCGACCGACAGCGTGAAAGGCTTCTCACGCCATTTCCCGCTCTTAGCAGGCAGCTTGCGTTCCAGCTCGAACTCGACCTCAAGCGTCTCAGTGCCAGTCAAGCACCCCAAGACTTTGACCTTGCAAGCGCTCGCCGGCTTCGGGATCAACTCAACAGGCGGCTCCGCCGGAATCGCGGAGGCGTCTACGGCGATACGCAACTTGTAGCGACCAAGGGACATAACGTTACCAGCGAGCAAGGCGTTGGGCATTTGAGGCAATACGTAATCGAGGCCTTTATAACCCGCGGGCGGCATGACAACTTCACGGCCATCCATGACCTGAAGTAAGTCGTATTCCAATGCACTGGAGCTTGGCGCGGCGAAGAAGCCCTTTTCGGAAGTGCTAGCCCACCCATGAAGCCACTCCTCGCGCGTCTCCGAGCCATGGAACGCAACAGCAAGCACCGGGTGGCCATAACCCGTGCGGGACGTGACGAATTCCTGCCAGCGCAAAGCTCGCAGCGGATGAGTTTCGTCGGGAGCGCCGTTCTCCTCTTGAATTCGAATGAGCGAAAGATCGATTTTCTCAGAATTAGCCCAGTCCGCGGCAACAACCTTGACGTATTTGGCGGCATCATTGCTAGGTGCAAAGGAGTCGCCGCGATTGGGTCGCGGCAGACCAGCGCATGCATACACCAAGTTTCGCTCGAAGTTGGGCGTTCCTGTTTGGAGCTTACCCGCACCGAATAAAAGATTGTCCACGGCGATGTCCACATGACGCCAGAATGCGTCTGTCCAACGCTTCTCGTCGTTGCCGTGAATGCTGTAGGCCTTTGCGATGTAGGAAAGCACCCTGCAAAGGACTTCTGTGAGCTTGCCCTTGTCTATGATCCCGGGGAGCGCAGCCGTAACGAGCTTCGCGATCTCCTGCGCGACCGCGTCCCCCTGCAAAATCGCCTGGCTTCCAGATTGTAGGCCACCGGGCATGCCGCCAGCCAACACGTCCCGAAACGTCTCGAGCGACTTCAATTCTTTCGTTTGCCCCTCGGTTGCGATGAGCAAGACGGTTTTCGCGCTGTCTCCTTGCTCAGGCGTGCGATAGGCAATGGCCTCTCCTGGCGACATTTCGCCAGGACCATTCCCTATGGCGACGGCAAAGCCGCCGTGTTCAGTGACCGTCGAGCAGACCGACGCCTTAAATTCCGGCCCCAGGCTCCTCGGGAGAGTGATCTTGAAAAGGCCCTCGTTGCGGGCGCAGATCGCGGCAATGGCGCGTGCGAGTATCTTGGTCGTCATATCTTAGAAACCTGGCATGATCTCGAGGGCGTCATCGGCATCGTGGCTGCTACGGGCCAGGCCGTAGCCTTCGAGCCGGGCCACGAGCGTCCGTTGTGAAGCGTCGATCCCAAGTGCTTTGAGAGCAGACTGGAGATCGGTCAACCGCGAGATGTCCCTCGGTGCGCCAGCGCGGAGGCTACTGACGGTCACCAGCCATTCCTGGCCGGGCTCAACCCAGGCATAACGTCCTGCCGAACGCAGCAGTCCATAGAGGTCACTTGTCCCGTCGCTTCCACGGTTCAGAAGTGAGTAGCGGATCATTTCCCACGTGTTGTTGGCGCCCCCGGTGCGCGGCGCCGCGAGAGCTTGGGCAACCTTCGCTTTAACTGTGTCGTTTCTCGCCGTCGCGTTGCGAGCAGCGGCGAGCCAAGCGACGAGGCCATCGGCGCGGTCATCGAAGGTTGACGGCAGCGGGAACGAAGGAAGAGTTTCATCCTTGTCTGTTGCCGTGCCCAGATCCGCCAGAAGCTGCATGCACGCTGTACCGGCACCTGCCAGCTGGTTCATCGTCGGTCCGACGTCGGCCGCACTTCTCTGCAGCAGGTCGTCCCACGAAAATAGGCGGTGCGCGTCGTCGAAGATCTCAGCGACGACAACTTCTGCATCACCGCGCGAAACCAACGCTGCGCAGAGACGACGATAGAGATGCATCTCGAACATGTACCCGGTGGCGAGCGCAGTACGTGCAACGCAGGCAGCCCAGTCAGTCCACCGTCGCCGGGGCATCGCGTCGATCCAGCCGTTCTGGCAAAGGTTGTCCCAAGCCTCCACAAACCATTGGTAGGGCGTGCCTTGGGCCTCCACGAGCCATCGAGGACGACGCACCCCCTGAAGACCCGCTGGCTTGACGTTCTCGCTGCGGAGGTCGGCGGTCGCTGGGCGAAATTCAGCCGGAATGGTTTCAGCTAGCACTTCCGTCAGCCACGTCGGCAAGCCCGCCGGACCCGCGCCCTTCACCGCTGCGACCCAGTGGCCAGCAACTGATCCCGTGCCACCGCCGAGCTGATACATCTTCTCGAGAATAAGGGGCAGGTTCGCTGGGTTATCCTTGCCCGTGATCCCGCGGAGATCTTGCAGCAACGTAGTTTCAAGCGTGAGGGGAGTTGCAGCGGCGCGCTTTGACTTCGCCGAGTACGGCGCCTCAATTTCTTCCAACAGTATGTTCAGCGCAGTTTCTGCACTTGCCTCCTCTCGGAAATTTCGATGCTTCGCCAGCGCCTTCATTGCCGCGCTATACTGTGGAGTTCCTTTGTTAGGGCGCGTCCGATAAACCGCCCTACGCGTGGTTGTGCCGCCGTTCTTTGCACCAGCCGCGGACGAGAGCGAAGCAAGTTCCCGGTAGGCGAAACCGTCCTTGCCAATCGCTTCCAGCTTCTTGGCACCGTCACCGTCACGAGAGACAAGGGACCATGCAAGGCCGGAAATGAACAGTTCCCGCGAGGGAGGATATTCCGGCCGGTTGAGGCCGAGAAGCGAGGTATCTTTTGACATCGTAACCTCCTTACCGGGCCTCTGCAAAGGTGCGGTCGGTGAAGTAAAAGCGGTTCCGACCATCTTCGGCGGCCAGCTGTGCCGCGACCATCGCCGCCCGGAGGCGCTCGATCCGGGGCTCGATCAGCAGGAGACTATCGGTGAAGCCATGCCCGTCTCGCCGGGCCATTGTCTCGCGCAGAAAGTGGAAGTCCAGCGTTGCCTCCGCTGCTGGCCGTTGGTCATTCGCAGATGGCAAGATGATTTCAATATCGATCCGGTCCCCCACGGTCCGGGCGGAAATCTCGACCTTGTTGCGAGGGAGCTCCAAGCGAACCTTGGGTGCACTCCCAGCCCCAGGCGTAACCCTCGGCTGAAGGAACGTGAAGTAAGCGCTCCGTCCAGCGTCATCTTGTGGGGCCAAGATATCAAGAACCGCATCCTCGATCTCGCGGCTCAGTCGCTTCCCCTGGTTTGCGTCTTCCCAGGCATTCTGCCACTCGTGGGCGACAGAAACATATGCCGGCCATCCGCGTACCAGGGCGACCAGACGATACATGTAGCGACCGTACCAAGCGAGCAACTTGCTTCGAACTCTTAGGGGCAACGAATCGCCGCGTGGCGCGATCGCAAGTCCGATCTCCTCCTCAATTGTCGCGTCGAGCGGCGACCAGTATTCGGCAATCGCCGGCTCCTCTCGTGCAAGCTGCGCACCCGGCAGCTGACCTTCGCTGATTCCGTCCAATCGTCGACCAAGCGCCGAAGCGTCTTTGCCATCCGTCGCCCCGAACTGCCGCAGCGGATCGGCAAACTGCACGGCACGGAGTGCGTCGCTTGCTGTGTGCGGCCACGGAAATGGCATGTTCGCGACACTTGTCGCGGTTTCATCCCCGGCCGCGGCAGCTGCGTTGCCTGCATCGAACAGCAGCATGTGAGTCCGCAAAGCGCCAAGCGTCATGAGCGCGCTCAATCTTTCCTCGCCCCGACCCTGCTGAGCGATCACGATCTTCGCGCGGACATGCTCCGAAAGTGCCGCAAAGGTATCGCTCGCAACGGGGCCGACAAACGAATGTGCGCTCAGGGCCCAGAGCTCGCGATATGAGAAATGAGTTCCCGTGAGTATCTCCGCCCCGCGCATGACTGAGCACCAACCCTTTGCCGGCCCCGGCCGCGAGAGGGCCATGGCGTTGGCGCGAACCGGGTCCAGATCGTCTGCATCCAACCCTCCGCCAAATGTTTTAGCGAGCTCGGTGATGCAGTTCTCGAAGGCGGAGGCGTGCTCCTTCCGATCAATCCCCAGAAGGGCAAGCGTCCGCATCTTGCCCAGCGGAAGGGGTTTGACTGTGCTCTCGGCGCTTGGTGCCGGTTCCCATTCCTCGAGGAGCGACGCGCGGTCCATGTAAACTACATGGATGATCGCCGCCTCCCTGCCGCCGAGAGTGATCTTTCCGAAACGGTAATGGGCCGCGTCCTGATCATTTTCCACGGTAAGGCGATCTACTCGATCCGCTTCGTCCTCTTGAAAGCGCCCGTCCAACAACCAGGCCGTGATACTTTCCGCAACATGGTCGAGCGCGGCGTCACCGGCCGTTGCCGCCTTGCCCACTTCGCCAATCAGGACACCGCGATTGATACAGGCGAGGAGATGTTCCCCATTTCGAAGGGCATCGACAAGGTCTCGCCGCAGCGGCGCCTCATGCTTGTCTTTCGGCGGGATCGTCGCGTCATTGACCACACGCAGGGCGCCACCATTCGGCAGATCGAACTCGTAGCAACGCTGCGCGAAATTGCTGGAAGCACCTCGCCGGGAGCCCGGGATCTGCGCGACGACCTCAGCCGCGAGCTTAGACTTGCCGTTACCGGCACCACCGACCAAGAAGACCATGTGTGCCGGCCCCTGGGCGTCGTCCGCAGAGCATGCCATCATCATGGCCCTGCACGCCTCCAGCGACATTGGTGAGGACGGTCCCTCTGGCCAATTGCCGCTTTGCGTTCCGTTGATTGGCGACACGGCAACGCCGATACCTCCGAAGGAGCGTTCTAAAATCCAGAAAGGGTACTTCATAAACTACCTTGTCGGTACGGCAGGGGCAGGGGCAGGGGCAGGGGCAGGGGCAGGGGCAGGGGCAGGGGCAGGGGCAGGGGCAGGGGCAGGGGCAGGGAACAGGCCCGCCGCAGTCGCGGCAACAGGCGATCAGAAGATTTTTTTGGCTGTTGCGAAAAGACGGTGAGCTAGAGCGCGCGGTTCAGGTTCAAGTAAAGCGTTTTGCTGGGTAGACTTCATCTCTATCTTTCCAATCCTTATGGGACCTTCGCGTCCCAACCCATGCCTGAGCCGCACAAATGCTCTGACCGCTGCGCGAGCAGTTGCTGCGGAGGTGATTACTCACTAACCAGCTGGCACTCCGGCCCTTCGAGCCTGCGTTCCAGCTGTCGTTCGGCAGGGGCACGCCCCTGCACCCCGGCGCCGCTGGCGCGCCGCTCGGGATCCGCGCCGCCCTCCCGAACCCGCCAGGGGCCCTCAGCCGGACCAGAGGGTCATCGTTCCGCACTCCCCCTCTGGACACCCCCTGCTCGCAGGGTCGTCGTTCGCCACTCCCCCTGCACCCCCTGGCAGCCCTCGGCTCGACCAGGGACGCGCTCCGCCTCCCTTGGACCCTCCGGGCAGGACCCGCTCCCGCGCCGCTCTGTCCTGCACCTCTCCGGCCCTGTCTCCGCAGTGATGATCTCTCCCGACCCGAGATGACCCGGCGGATGGGCTGGCCCCGTCCGTTCCGCGCGTTCCTTGGGACGCGCGGAACGGACCGGACCCGCCGAGGGAATGCTTCGAGCGACTGCGCGTCCTTGCGAAACCAGAGCAAAGGACGCTCCCCCATGTATCATGACCCGAAACCCATCACCGCCGAGCCGATCTGGCCCGATGACCTCCGGCGCGGCGTGCGCTTCCGCTTCCCGGTGGCCGAAGAGGACGGCGCCAAGCCGAAGCGACGCCCCTGCCTCGTCCTCGAGAGCGGCAAGCTGAACGGCCGCCGGTCCGTCACGCTGGCTTACGGCACCGGTGCGCCTGCGAAAGGCAAGTACGGCTACGAGGTCATCGGGAAGGGCAAGGCCGCGATGATCGCCGCCGGCCTTACGAAGCCCACCCGCTTCGTCTGCATCCGCCGCATCACGGTCAGCACGGAGCACCCGGGCGTCGAGGTCGCGCAGGGCTCGGGCACGCCGGTCATCGGCCGGCTCGACGCGCCGCTCCTGCAGCGCATGAACGATGTCCGCGCCCGGCTCTGGGCCGAGCACGACATGGCCGCCGAGCGCCGTCACGAGCGCGACCTCGAGCGCCGCCGCTGGCAGCGGGAAGAGCGCCGGATCCGCATCGAAAACCGCGCCCGCCGTTCCGTCGAGGCCCTCAAGGCTGATCACATGAAGAAAGGACAAGCCGGTGCCTGATCTCTGCTTCGACTCTCTCGTCCAGCACGTCGCCGAGGCCATCGGCGCGGCGCGCATCGCCGACACGGCGATCGGGACTGATATCGTCCCGAACCTGTCGCAGCTCCAGAGAGCCCACCCGCAGGATGTCCGCAAGCTTCTCGGCCCGGACAGGCTCTTTGAGCCCCGCACGCTGGTCGATCTCGAGATACTCGCCGGCACGCTAGAAGGAGCGATCCGCGACGGCACCATGGAGGAGACCGTCTACGACTCCTCGCCCGAGAACACGTCGAACACAGGATGGACGCGCCGGACCCACGACGGCCAGACCTGCGATCTCGTCCGCGCGCTCACCGTCGTCGACGATCTTCGAGACAGGCTGCAGGCAATCCAAGACCTGCTCGCAACACGCCGTGTGCTTGAGCGTATGAACGCGGAACACTGACCAGGGATCGGGGGCGGGGACGCCCCCGCCAGGGCACGCCGGCGAACCCTCCTGCTGCACCCATGCCGGCGTGCCCAAACCTTCCGCTCGCGCAAGCTCGCAAAGCACCTCTGGAAAGCTACACCAAGAGAAAACTTCAATACTTAAGCACCTACCCCTGCTTAAAATGCGCACATTCAAAGCAATCGACCTGTTCCAGGTCTATGTCCGACAAAGGTCTCGATGGGGTAAACTGGTTTTGCCATTTCGAAATCTTTTGGATTCCAAGACTCGCCTCGGAACTTCCCAGCAAATGCGGGATGGAGGCCGAACTGACCCTCGACATTGTAGGGCATTTGTCCATTATAAGTATAGTCAAATCGGCACTCGACATATAACTTCGTAATCTTCTCGACCGCCCCAATAGCCCCAATCCTAACGAGCATATCAATTACAGTATCGACATCCGGCACCTCGCCTTTTCCGTGATCTCTGATCTTCTCTCTAAGAAACCCTCTGTTGAAGACATTTGGCAAATGTGGGCATAAAATTTTGCACGTTGCCTCAGCCTCTGGATACTTCTGCTCGTAACCGCTCAGAATACCTTCACAGATGTTTGCCTCGACCGCACGAACGCCATCTACAACCGTCGTCGATTCTACAGGAAAAACCATTTCTTTGGAAGAAATGGCTGAAGATATAATCTCATTGAGAATATTTATGAAATGCCGCGGAAGTAGTTGAGTATGTCGAGAAATATAAGCAATCGAGTCCTCTTCGATGCCCAGCCGGTTTGTCATGCGAGAGGGAAGAAACTGATGCCAGTACCTCCATAGATCACCCCGGGAAACTCTGTATGGCAACGGTTTAAAGCTTTTCTGCCAGAAGTCACCTTGAAGTTCACGAAACACTTCAAGTCTATGAGCACAAATATGGAGAACTTCTTCCACGTCCCAATGAAGTGTTAGGACGGCGTTAAAATCCTTCTCATCATTGCTGGAAGCTCTCTTTAGATCTTCGTGGAGTTCAGCGGCGAACGCAAAGCAAAGGTCTATCGGCATAAGAGCACGCTTCAGTTTACCTGAAAAATGAAGCAAGCCACTGAGAGAGTGATTCATATCAACTCGATTCACTGGAAATTGCTCAAGCGAGTCCATAATTATTAGCGCCTTAACTCCGTTACTGCGAAGAAGATCTTCTAGCGCATCCTTAGCAGCAGAATAACCAAGCTCATCCAAGAAGTAGCCATCCAAGAAATCGGCTAAGAAATCGAACTCGGCCTCAACATTGTAAAATGTCTTGGCATACTTTTCTGATGCTCGGACAATCGCTTTGAGAACGGAATGCGCTCGCCTGACCTTGAGCAAACCGGAATTTTGGAGGAACGACTCGATGATCTTGATTGAAGGGTCGTCATGAAGACGGGCATCATTTCGAAAGTAATCGTAGGTTTCGCAGATAACCGCAGTGTGTAAGAGAGTAGACCAAACTTTTGCGTAGTTCTCCACAAAGCTTCCATGAGAAATTGATCTTTCTGTAAGTTTCTTGTCTATATTTGAGGCCACCTCGTCAAACATAGAAAAGGTTTCTATTTCCACTGTGATCGGATAGGGACCCTGATGCTTTAGATGATATAGTATCGCAGTTTTGCCAGACCCTCGCCGCCCAAGCACCGCTGTTGGAGCATCCGTCACAGCAGTTTTCGACAAAAAGTTATCGCTGTCGAAAAAGCTTCCGAAGCTCTTTTTATACCGTTTTTTTACTAAGTCGTCCGGCGTCTCTATAAAGCCTACCGGTGATCTATAATTAAACCAATGTGCCAGAACATTATTCATTTCGTAGCCCTGATTAAATACTTCAGAGCTTACATCATAACGTCCGGTCGCTCTCCCGCAAGAGGCGCCTTGGTCGCGCTGGTTGTGTCTTAGAGTCGCTCGTTCCGCCTATGTCGTATCTGCGGAGATCATTCTCCAAGGAGATTCGACTTCCGATGATCAACGCAGACGGTATACTGCGGAGTATTTGGCGGGCTGGTGTTTCAAGCTCAGCTAAACAACGGTAGACTAATCGCTCACACTGCACAGGATTTCGGCTTAGACGCTTACTCGGGTTTCGTTCGCGGCCTGACCTTGAAGCGTGACCAAGCCCCCTGACTACCATTGCAATGCGAACTACGCGCGCCCGCGGGGAGTGTCGCCACGGGCGCTATCGGCCACCGTTGTGCGAGGTCCGGTGAGGTCCACCATGTCGGTTTTTCTGTTGCCCCGACAGGAAAGGATCTCCCGATGCCGCTCGACAGACTGATCGACCTTCTCGCAG
>CANKVU010000037.1 GCA_947487205.1 uncultured Paracoccaceae bacterium
TTCTGTCCCATTCCTCGTCCTCCATACGGCTCGAAAGCCTACTTCAGGGAGGACCACTTTTCAGGGGGCAGGCCACCCTGTTCCGGCGCGAAGCATATCTTGAAGGGCGGCTGAAAGGCCTCTTTTCGCTCAAAAGGCTTGAAAGCCCGCCTCTGTTGTCGCGTTCCGTCAAGGGCAATCTGGAGGATCGTCTCTCCGGTCGGGATGTTTGCTCTGAGGATGCCAGGGCCGCTAATCCTCATACCGGTGAGCGCGCCCAAGAGATCTCCAGATACCTCTGCAACTTGGCCGGTCGTTATGATGAAGTGGTGCTTGTCTCGGGTATCAAGTGTTTGGATTCCGTAAAGATACTTGTCGCCGCCAGCATACGGCTGCAGTTCTTTGATTGCAGCGACGACCTTTTCGCCGGCCAGCGCTATTTGTCTATTGCCGATGGAACCTTGAAGTCCGTCCGGCTTCTCCGAGAAGGGGAAGAGAACGCGCTTAGGCTCTGGGGCCTTGTCGCCAGCCATCCCGAAAGCCAAGATGTCCAGTGCGCTTTTCAGATTGTGGACTGCATCGCCCAAAATCAGCGAGATTTCGTCGGGAATGGGCTCCTTTTGCTTGACGAAAACCTGTCTCTGGTAGGGCTTCTTCTTAAATCGGCTCCAGAGCTCGAATGGTGCTGTCGAAAGGAAGTTGTTGGTCAGCAGGTTGAGATCATTGACGTGCTTCTTGGCCCGTTCGATCTTGAGACGGCTTGGCTGGGCTAGCGTCTCATGACTACTTTTTCTTCCCGTCAACCGGCACACCCCTTCGAACCACCTTATCCAGAACAACTTCTGCCTCGGTGGGGCTTAGTCTGCCAGCGTCCTCCAGTTCCTTTACCTTTTCGAGGAACCTTCGGTACTGCTCCGGATCGCTTTCGGGCTTCTTGGCCATCACGCACCAATCGTTTGGTAGGTCAGGCGCTTGCCCACGATGCCTTGAAGGGCAAGATCGGCCCGGACCTTGTCGTCGGGACCTTTCGCCTGACGCTTGTTGTAGCGGAAGTCAAACTCCGCGAGGTAGCGGTAAAGGTGGCGCTTGGCGCAGTGCTGGTAGATGCCCTTTATGCCCCGCTTGAAGATCGAGAAGTAGCCTTCGACGGTGTTGGTGGTCACGTCGCCGCGCACATATTCATTGCGGCTGTGGTCCACAAACTCATGGCCCGCGAAGTCGGCACGGAGCCGCGCGTACCACGAGGCCTGATCGGTGATCATCCGAGTTTCGCGGTCAATGTTCTCCTTGAGGATTGCGGTCACGCTGGACTGGCTCAACTTGTCCATGACGAAGGAACGGGCCTGACCGCTTTCACGATCCACCAGCGCCAGCACCTTAAGTTTGTGGTGCCAGACGCGGCGGGAGCCGGTGTAGTTGGGTTCCTGACCGATGAAGGTCTCGTCGCTCTCGACGGATTTCCCGCCACCGCCAAACGGCTCCATGTCGCCCGAGCGCATGGCTTCGCGGATGCGGTGCGACATGAACCAAGAGGTCTTGAGGGTGACGCCAAGGGTCCGGTGCAACTGGTTGCTGCTGATGCCCTTCTTGCTGGCGCACATCAGGTAGATGGCTTGGAGCCAGATGTGCATGGGGACATGGCTGGACTCGAAGATGGTCCCGACCTTCACGGTGAAGGGCTTGCGGCACTGGTAGCACTTGTAAGCGCCGATCCGGGTGGACTTGCCGCCCATCTTGGATACGCGCTCACGCTCGCCGCACTTGGGGCAGGTGGCACCATGCGGCCATACCCGCGCCTCTACGTAGTCGTAGGCGGCTTGTTCGTCGTGGAACTCTTTGCGGGACAGGATCTCGCCGCCGGTCTGGCCGTGCCGGCCAAGACGCACGACTGGTGCGGAAGCTGACATGCCCGCCGCTCGCCCCTCGATCGAGTTCGTCCCGCGCTTGCTTCCGGCGCCGCGGGCCGCGCTTTACCTGGGCGTGAGCGAGACGACCTTGCGCGGCCTCGGAATTCCCAGGCGGGTGCTGGGGGCCAAGCGCCTCTATGATCGCCACGACCTTGACGCCTACGCCGACGCCCTCGCACTTGAGGGCAGCGGTGAGGAGGCGAACACTTGCGACGGGGCATTCGGCGCGGGGGCGGGTTCATGATGCCACGCGTCCACAGGATCACGAAGGCCAACGGCGGGGTCTTCAAATATCACCGCCGGACGCGGCGGCCTCTGCCATCCGACATTCCTGAGGATCATCCGGACTTCATTGCGGCATGGCAGGCGGAGGAGCGCGGCGCTCCAGTCAAGCGCAGCCTGGCGGCGCCGGGCACCGTGGCTGCCGGCTGCGAAGCCTACCTCGCCAGCGCGGCCTATCGCGACCTTACCGACGCCTACCGTTCCGTGATCCGTCGGCACGTGGAGGCGATCAAGGCCCAAGGCGCCGAAGCGATGATCCGGCACCTGCAACCGAAACACGTTTCGGCCGACCTGGCGCCGCTCTCCCCCGCGGTCGCGTCCAGTCGAACGCCTTGCGGCCGAGCTGTTCCAGTGGACCGGGGCACGGTGCATCGACACCGTTCGGCTGGGTCCGGGCATGGTGACCGGCGACGGCCTCCTGCGCTTCCACCAGTCCAAGACCGGTGGAGAGGTCAACGTGCCGTGGACCTGCCCGGCCTTCGGGCTGGATAGCGACCGCTCGGACCTTGCGGCCTGCTTGGTGGGCAAGCGCCACATGGTCTTCCTGACGACGCGGACCGGCTCAGCGCGGTCTCACAAGGCTCTGAGCGGATGGTTCGCGGAGGCTGCCCGCGAAGCTGGTCTCCGCGACCTGACCGCGCATGGGCTGCGGAAATATCGCATGAACCAGCTGGCCGAGTCGGGCGTGCCGGTCTTCGCCATGCAGTCTTGGGTGGGCCACGTGACCCTCGCCGAGGTCGAGAGATACACCCGCCGAGCGCAGCGCCGGAAGGTGTTCCTTGTCAACCATGGTGCCCGGGCGCAGCAACTTTGAAGTAATTTCAAGTGGTTAATAAGGCTACTGGCGATCCCTGGAGGACTCGAACCCCCAACCTGCTGATTAGAAGTCAGCTGCTCTATCCGGTTGAGCTAAGGGACCGCTCGGGCCGGGTGTAGCCCCGGGGGCGGACCGGCGGCAAGTGGAACAAGCGCTGCGGCATGCCGTTGCCGTCACGCAAACCGAACGGAGAGGACCCGCCATGCGACGCATCCCGATCACCACACTGGCGGCCGCGGCCCTCGTGTCCGCGGCCCCGGCCCTGGCGCAGCAGGAGAGCAACGGATCGGCCGAATCCCCGGCCGCGGCCAGCATCGCGGCTCGCGCGGCGGTCCAGGATCGCGACGGAACCGAGATCGGCACCGTCACGATCAACGAGACCCCCTCGGGAACGCCGTTCATCGTCGTGGCCCTGTCGGACCTGCCCGAGGGCGCCCATGGCATCCACATCCACGAAACCGGCGATTGCAGCGCGGACGATTTCACCTCGGCCGGGGGGCACGTGGCGGGCGACGCGCAGCACGGCATCCTGTCCGAGGGCGGGCCGCATCCGGGCGACCTGCCGAACGCCATCGTCGGATCGTCGGGCGACGTGAATCTCGAGATCTTCGCCAGCGAGCTCGACATCGCAGAGATGGTCATGGACGACGACGGGGCCGCCTTCATCGTCCATGACGGGCCAGACGATTACGCCACCCAGCCGGCGGGCGACGCGGGCGACCGGATCGCGTGCGGCGTGTTCGAGGACGGCTAAGCCGCCCCCTTCGGCGTGTCGACCGGGGAAGGCCATGGCGCCGGACCCGGCCGGCGGCGAGGCGGAACGATCCGGCGCCTCGTCCCGCACTTGCGAGACGATTGCGCCCTGCCCTTGCAGAGTGACATTTCGCGCAGTGCCCGCGCCGGGCCTACCCGTCTCTCGCCAGCCAGTTTCATGGCATCCCGTACGATATTGATTTCCAGAGTTTTTAGCCATTCAGGTTGTGTCGGGCAAAGCTCGCGAAGCCCGGACCGAGCCTTTCCCGGGCCCACTTCTCGGTGACAGGTCTGGCAGGCGCTAGCCGTTCGGCGCGGCGCTTTCGGCGATCTGGCGACCGAAATCGCGCGCCATGAGGCTCTGCCCCGGCACCTTCACGCAATGCATCGGCGCCTCTTTCCGCGACCGCGTCGCGGCATGTGCGCGTGTCGGAGGGACCGTTTGCGGTGACGGAACCGATCTCGCCGTCGGCCGGGAGCTGATTTGACGGCTCGGGCAACACGAGCGCATCGCCGACATGGCTGCCATCCACTGGCTCTTTCGGATCATGGGCGATCGCCAGTCCGCCCTCGATGGCGCGGAGCTTGAGCGTCTGGTCGTCGACGCCGATCTGGATCTTGCGCCATGGATGGCGTTTCGCACCGTCATGCTTGCGGGCGAGCCACTTGCCTTCGTCGTCCGACCTGATGCCAGTCGGCATCGTCCTTGGACCGATGGGGATCGATGCCTCCCTGTCGATCGGCAGGGTCAGGGACCCCTGCGAGCCGCGCCAGGGAATGGCCACGGCCGGGGCCTTCTGGCGCCGGCGGAGCGGGGTGACATCCGGCGCCGACCAATCGAGGCGACCAGCCGCGGAAGGCTCTCCTCGAAGCCCGTCGTCCGACGCGTCGACATCGTGCTGGAACCGATGGCGCATCGATGTCGGCCATGCCGAAAAGCGCCGTTATGTCGGGCCTGCCTGGATCGCAACATCGGTCTACGGCGGCTGTCGGTCTCGCTTTCCGGTCGGCGGCGGCAGCCAAACCATCTCTGGATCGAACTGGATCGTCAGGGAACCGCGCTGCTCGAGGGCTTCGTTGTGGATCGGTCAGGTCCCGGTCTGGTAGCTCGACGGGATGGATTGGCGTATGAGGCCCAGCTGCAAAGCCAAATTCACCGGTTGCCTTGCTCGCCCGCCCCTTGCGCGACACAGCCGATCGGTGGCGCACGATAACCCTGGCGATCGCTCGCCACCGCACCGGAGGCGGTGGCGGTGGCGGGCAGTAAGGCGCCCCAAGCCCCCTCATCGAGGGCCCGGAGCGTCGTTGCGTCTATTGGCCGGTCATCAACTCGGGGCCGACACTCTCGAGGATATCCTCGTAGCCGGCGCGTTCCTTGGCCATGACCTCGCCGGCGACGTCGTAGCCACGGAACGTCATGTCCATGGACCGCTGTTCGCCGACCTGCTGGCCGCGACCGCTGTTGACCGCCTTGTCGAAGGCCGCCGACAGCTTCTCCAGACGCTCCGACGGCACGCCGGCCGGGGTGTGGAGCGAGATCCGGCTGGTGACGCCGAAATCGAAGCCCAGATCCGACATCGACGGCAGGTCCGGCGCGACCGGAAGAGGATCATAGGATGCGGCGAAGAGTGCCTTGGCATCGCCGGCCTCCACGATCGGGCGCCAGGATCCGCCGGAGAATGACACGTCGACATCGCCCGACAGCACCGCCTGGACGGCGCCGCTTCCGCCATTCACCGGCACCGGGCGGAGGTCGATCCCGCGCTCCTTGGCGATGTAGAGCATCAGCAAGCGGTCGATGGCGAGCTGGCTGGCATAGGTCATCGGCCGGCCCTCGGATCTGACCACCTCGATGACCTCGTCCAGCGAATCCCAGGGCTGTTGCGGGCCGGTGAAAACCGCGTTCTGGAAATCACCCAGAATGGCGACGTGGTCGAAATCGTCGATGTCGTAGATCGACTGCTGCACCAACGGCGCGAGGGTGATCGAGGTCGAGTTCGTCGCGAGGACGGTGTAGCCGTCGGCCTCCTCGCGCATGACGCGGGCCGCCGCGACGCCGCCGCCGGCGCCGCCGACGTTCTGCACCAGGATGGGCTGGCCCAACTCGCCGCTGACTATGTCGGTCATCGCGCGGATGGCCGAATCGGTGCCGCCGCCGGCCGGATAGGCGACGACGATCGTGACCGGATCGCTGGGCCAATCGTCCTGGGCAATTGCGGCACCGGCGGCAACCGTCAGCATGCCGGCGGCGCCGAGGGCCACCCTCAGCTTTCGTCCAATAAGGGCCATCTGAACTTTCCTCCCTGTTCAGTTTTCGGAACGTTTGTCTGTCGCAGATGACAGGCCGGCAGCGCCGAAGCGCCAGATCGACAACACCGCGAGCAGCAGGAACGCGATGGCGATCGGGTGCTCCAGCAGCTTGGCGGGATCGGCGTCGGACAGGATCATAGATTGCCGGATGGTCAGCTCGGCCATAGGGCCGAGGACATATCCGACGACGAAGGTGACAAAGGAATAGTCCAGCTTCTTCATGAAGTAGCCGACGAAGCCGAAGATCAGCATCAGATAGACGCCGAACATGCCACCGCCTTCCATGTAGGCCCCGATGATGCACAGAAAGACGATCGTCGGCATCAGGACGGTCGGTCGGATCATCACCGCGAGCGAGAAGATCCGCTGGCCGAAGAGGCCGACGGCCAGAAGCGCGGCGGAAGCAAGCAGCATCCCGAGATAGATGGCGTAGACCACGTCCGCACTCTCGCGGAACAGGAACGGTCCCGGGGTCAGGCCCTGCATCATGAACGCCCCCATCAGGAGGGCGGTCGACAGGCTTCCCGGGACGCCGATGGCGAAGACGGGGATGAGCGAGGCGGGCACGGTGGCGTTGTCGGCGGCCTCTGACGCCGCGACGCCCTCGGGCTCGCCCTGGCCGAAGGTCGCGCCGCGGGGCGAGACCTTGCGGACCCAGGTGTAGGACAGGAATGAGGCCAGCGTCGCGCCAAGTCCCGGAAGCAGGCCGACTCCGGTTCCAATCAAGGAGCCCTGCAAGATCGCCGGCGTGACCTGCCGCAATTCGCGGCCGCTGAGCCGGGTGTCGGCCTCGGACGTCTCGATCCGCGCGGGCTTGAGATGGTACCCACCGCGCCACCCCTCGTCGATCTGCACGAGAATTTCGGACAGGGCGAGCGTTCCGATGGCCACCGCCAGGAGCGGAACGCCGTCATAGAGCTGCAACATGCCGAAGGTCAGACGGGGCAGACCGGTTTCCGAGTCGATGCCGGGCGCCGACAGAAGCAGGCCGAGGAAGCCGGCGATGATCGCCTTGAAGAAGTTCTCGCCGGAGACTGCGGCGATGAACGTCACCGCGAAGACGAGGATCGAGGCCAGTTCGATGGGCCCCAGTCCGATGGCGAAGCTGGCGATCGGACGCGCCAGGAGGATCAGCGCGAAGGTGGCGAGCACGTCGCCCACGACGGAGGCGATCAGGGCGACCTTGAGGGCCTTCTGGGCCCTGCCCTTCTGCGTCATGGGGTAGCCGTCGTAGGTCGTAACGACCGAGGACGGCTCCCCCGGCACGTTGAGCAGGATGGCCGAAACGGCCGAGCCCGCGGCACCGCCCTTGTTGATCCCGATGAGGAACGACAGCGCCGCCGCCGGCGACATCGCGAAGGTGAACGGCAGCGCGACGGCGATCGCGGTCGTGCGGTTCATCCCCGGCAGCGCGCCCACCACGTAGCCGATCAGCACGCCCAGGACGATGTAAGACAGCACCAGGGGCGTGAGGATCTCGCCGGCGGCGGCGGAAAGGTTCGCGAGCATTGCCGGCCTCAGGGGGTGGGGGTCTGGAGAACGTAGATCGCAAGCACGTGGACAACCGCGATCGGAAGGGTCGCCGTCGCGGCGATGCGGAGCGGGTTGCGGTCACCCATCATGAGCATCAGCACAGCGATCAGCACCGGCGCGCCGAGGATCATCCCGACCTTGTCGATCAGCGCCACGCCCGCGACGATCACGATTGCGAAGAGGGCGAACATCACCAAGTTGCGGCCGCTTATCGGCACCCTGGGGCCTAACTGGCCGGCCCGTAGGCGGCGGATGGACTGAATCACGAGCCCCATTGCGGACAGTGTCAGCCCCGCCGACAGCAGCGTGGGGAAGAACGTCGGCGGCAGGCCGTAATACATGCCCTGGGGCGTTCCGCGCGGGATGATCACGAAGATCATCAACATGCCGACGCCCGTGAGCAGGAGCCCCCCAAGCAAATCGAGTCTGTTCAATCTGGTCCTCCCCGCCGTCCCAAAGGCCTCGTGGCGCCGTCGCGGCATGCGCAATCTTGCGCCGGGTCGATATGGACGCTAGAAGATGCCCATCTAATATGTCAATCATCTAATCATACAATACGGTCCCACGGGGACCGCCGACCAAGACAGGCGGAGGGCTGGGATGCGTGATGATCTCGAGGGCAGGAGCCGGCCGCAGGAGGCGACGCTCGCGCGCTTCGCGGCGGAGCTGGCGGAGGGCGACCTGCCCGAGGCGGTCCGGACCGAAGGCCGGCGATCGCTGGTGAACATCTTCGCGACCGCGCTGGCCGGGTGCCGCGAAGCCCCGGTGGAGGCGATCCTGCGCGCCGGTGCGCCCTTCTCCGGGTCCGCCGACTGCACCGTGATCGGCCGGCCGGAGCGGGTCGACGCGATGCTGGCCAGCTGCGTCAACGCCGCTGCAGCCAATATCTTCGACTTCGATGACACCCACGAGGCTACGATCATCCATCCCGCGGCGATCGTCTTCGCGGCCGTCTTCGCCCATGCGGAGCGCATCCCCGTCGCGGGGCGCGACCTGCTGCGCGCCTTCGTGCTGGGCTGCGAGGTGGAGTGCCGCATCGGCAATGCGGTCACGCCGGGCCATTATGCCCGCGGCTGGCATATCACCTCGACCTGCGGGATCTTCGGGGCCGCCGCGGCGACGGGGCACCTGCTGCGGCTCGACGAGGCGCGGATGCTCGACGCCTTCGCCAATGCCGCGGCGCAATCGGCCGGGCTGGTGGAGATGCTGGGGACCGGCGCCAAGAGCGTCGGTGTCGGCGGGGCGGCACGCAACGGCTACATGGCCGCGCTCCTGGCGGCCGAGGGCTGCGGCGGCTCGGACCGTCCCCTGAGCGCACCCTTGGGCTTTCTCAACGTCTACGCCGAGCGGCCACGGCCGGCCGCGTTGACCGACGGACTGGGACAAGCCTGGGAGTTCGCGGCGACCACCTACAAGCCCTATCCGGTGGGGGTCGTTCTGAACCCGGTGATCGAAGCCGTCCTCGACCTGAGGGCGACGGAGGGTCTGCCGCTGGACCATATCGCCCGGATCACCCTGACCGGCCATCCGCTCCTGCGTGAGCGCACGGATCGCCCGCATGTCGCCACCGGCCGTGCCACCCAGGTCAGCGCGCAGCACGCTATCGCCATATGCCTTCTGGAGGGGCGCGCGGGCCTGGAGGAGTTTTCCGACGCAGCGGCGGCGCGCACCGCGACCATACGACCCGAGGTCAGCTTTCGAGACGACGCGGACCGGCCAATCGCCTCGGCGCGGGTCGAGGTCACCCTTGCCACAGGCGCCACGCTGACGCGCGAAGTCACCGCGGCTGCCGGGTCCCGCGAACGCCCGCTGAGCGACACCCAGCTTGAAGAGAAGCTGCGGCAGGCGGCGCGCGGGGTGGCGTTCGACGGCGACACCGATGCCCTGATCGATGCATTGTGGTCCATCGACCAGGCCCCCGATGCCGGCGCCGTCATCCGGCTGGCTGCCTCGTGAGGGCGTTTCCGGACACCGCCCTCGCCGGACGCACCGCGCTGATCACCGGGTCCGAGCGCGGCTTGGGCCTGTGCTTCGCCGGGCACTTCGCCGCCGCGGGCGCGAACGTCGTGATGAACGGGTTGGCCCCTGCGGAGGCCGGCGGCGCCCTTGCCGGTACGCTCCGCGACGCGCATGGCGTGGACGTTGCCTACGAGGCCGCCGATGTCAGCCGCCGCGAAGAGGTCGAGCGGCTCGTGGAGGCTGCCTCGGCACGGTTCGGCGGCGTCGACATCCTGGTCAACAACGCCGTCACCCGTCATTTCGCCCCCCTCGAGGATTTCGACCCCGACGCCTGGGAGCGGTCCTTCGCAGTCAACGTCCATGCCGCCTTCCATGCCGCCCGGCTCGTCCTGCCGTTCATGAAAGACAATGGTTGGGGAAGGATCCTCAACATCTCCTCGGTCTACGGCAACCGGGGCGCGGAGGACCGGCTGGATTACGTCACCACCAAGACGGCCCTGATCGGCATGGCCCGCGGGATCGCAATCGAGACGGCAAAGACCGGCATCACCTGCAATGCCATCGTGCCGGGCTCGGTCGGAACCGAGGCGATCCTCGACCGCATTCGTCGCACCGCCGAAGAGACCGGCGAGGATTTCGAGGCGCTCGCGCAAAGATACGCGGCCGAACGCAGCCCCACGGGCCGCTTCGTGGAGATGGACAGCATCGCGGCGATGGCGATCTTTCTCTGCGGCCCTGCGGGGGCGGACATCACCGGCGCCACGCTCCCCGTCGACGGGGGCTGGTTGGCGTCGTGAACGGGCTCGCCTCGGACCTTCCCTTGGTCTAGAATTGCGCGACTTCGATCAGGGACGCCGCCGCTGCGCCACCGGCCCACCGGATCGCAATACCAGCCAGGAAGATTTCTTCATGAACGACACAACTTTCCGCGTCCATCGACAGGCGGCGC
Source organism: uncultured Paracoccaceae bacterium (assembly GCA_947487205.1). Taxonomy (GTDB): domain Bacteria; phylum Pseudomonadota; class Alphaproteobacteria; order Rhodobacterales; family Rhodobacteraceae; genus Palleronia. The sequence goes on from CANKVU010000037.1 coordinate 10,490, forward strand.
CGCTCCGCCACAACGTCACGGAAAGTATCCGCCTCGCCATTGCCCTCGGCCGCTTCAAGGCCGGCGACCATCTCTTGGAACGCGAGCTCTGCGAGATGACGGGGGTCAGCCGGACCCTGGTGCGGGAGGCCATGCGGCAACTGGAAACCGAGGGCCTGGTGGTGGTGGAGCCCCATCGCGGGCCCTTCGTGGCGCGGATCAACCGGGCGCAGGCGGAAGGCATCTACGAGGTGCGCCAGGAACTCGAAAGCCTCGCCTGCCGCCTCTTCATCGAGAAAGCGACGGAGGCGCAGCGCGAGGCGCTGAAACAGGCTCTGGCGAGCCTGGAGAGTGCCGCGTCCGATGGCGACCGGCAAACGCGCTTGGCGGCGAAGAACCATTTCTACGACTGCCTCGTCGACGGCGCCAATAACGAGGCGTTGGGCAAGTGCCTCTACATGCTCAACTCGCGCATCACCCTGCTGCGGGCCACGTCCCTGCAGGCACCGGGGCGCGCGAAAGAGAGCCTCAAGGAACTGACGGACTTGGTCGACGCGCTGATGGCGCAGGACGCGCAGCGGTCGGTGGAACTTGCGCGCCTGCATGTGGGCAACGCCGCGACCGCGGCGATCCCGCTGATCGAGGATCTCTGAACCGATCGCCGGCTGCCGCGCGGGTCGCTCCCCGCGCGGCGACCGATTGCTAGCGAGGCACCGTAGACCGCACCAGGTCGCCGATATCGTCGAGCGTACCGATCTTCCAGCACTGCTCGAGTATCTCCTTTGCCTGATCGCCGCCGATCGCGGTGATCTGATTGAGGAACTTGTCCTCCAGCTGCGCGTCGCTCAGCGGTCGTTCGAGGTTGCCCAGCGAGGCGCCGAGGAACTTCTCCACCGTACTGCCGTCCTTCAGCGTGACGATAACGCGCACGGAATCCTCGCTCACGGACTCGTCGGCCACCGCGTTTACACGGTCGCGCATCGCCGAGATTGCCGGATCGGCGACCGCCGCATCGGTAAACTCGCTCAGCCGCCCCTGCCCGCGCACCAGGCCGATGGCCGCGGCGTGGTAGATCGAGAACTTGCCCTGCAGGCCGGATGTCGGATGCTGGTCGCACAGGTCGCGGACCAGCGGCGCCACGCGGCATTCTACCCGGTCCACTGCGTCGGGATCCGTGCCCTCGTGATGAATTTCACTGCAGATCTCGATGGTGGGGTGGATGACGATCCCGCAAGGATAGGGTTTGTAGGTATTGCCCTCGAAGCGGTAGGACGTGCCGAAGCCGTCCTCGAAGGTCGCGCGATCGAACTGGCCGCCGGCGGTGACGGCGGCAAACCCGCGCGGACCCTCGAGCGGCGTCGCCCCGGTCGTGAAGCCCGCGCGCGCCATCAGCGCCGCCTCGATGCCGCAGCGCGCCGCGTGGCCGGGGTGGAACCCCTTTGCCATGGAGCCGAAATTGTCTCGCAGCCCCGATGCCTGCGTCGCCGCCAAACCGATCGCCCACAGCATCTGCTGCTCGCCGAGTTCGAGAAGCCGACCGATTGCGACGGCTGCGCCGAAGATCCCGATGGACCCGGTGGAGTGCCAACCGGCCCGGTAATGGGCGGGATAGGTCGCATCCCCGATGCGGGTGACGATGTCGAACCCCAGCGCGAAGGCGTGCAGGAACGCGGGCCCCGACACCTCGTTGGCCGCCGCCCATGCGAAGAGCGCCGAGGCCACCGGCGAGGTTGGATGGATGTAGTTGCTGGGCGTCGTGTCGTCGAAATCGTGGATGTGGGAGCTGATCCCGTTCAGGAGCCCGGCAAAGGGCACGTCCACCGTTTCACGACGGCCGATGACGGCCGCCGCGCCGGGGCCGGAGAACCCGCCCAATGCCCGGAGCACGATGTCCATCGCCTCATGGTCCGCGCCACCGAGGGCAACACCCATGTAATTGACCAGAGCGCGGTGCGCTTCCCTGGACGCGTCCGCGCCCAGCGAGTCCACACGGCTTTCCGCCAGCGTCCGGGCCACTGTCTTGCTGAGTTCGCTCATGCCATCTCCCCCTTGCTTCGCCCTGTGGATGTCACGTCGCGGACCCGGTTTCGGCGTCGATTTCCTTGAAGACCTCGGCGCAGACCTTCATGCTGTCGAGCGCCGCGGGCACGCCGCAATAGATCGCCACCTGAAGGATGATCTCCTGGATCGTCTCGCGGCTGACGCCGTTATTGACGGCGCCCCGCACGTGCAAGCGCACCTCGTGGGGACGGTTGAGCGCCGACAGCATGGCGAGGTTGACGATGCTGCGGGTCTCGCGCGGCAGACCCGGCCGACCCCAGATCTCGCCCCAGCAATATTCGGTCACCAGACGCTGGACCGGCTCGGTGAACGCGTCGACCGATGCCAGCGAGCGGTCCACATGGGCGGACCCCAGCACCTCGCGCCGGATCTCCAGGCCCTCATTGAATTTATCGCTCTCGTTCTGCGGATTGATAGCCAACGCTTAGCTCCTTCGTTGTCGATGTTCACGGTGGTGGGGCACGGGCCGGCGGCGGTGCGCGCCGTCAGGACGTCACCTCGCCAACAAAGCGATTGAATTCGTGGAAGTCCGTCATTCCGTCGGCAATCGCCGCGGTGCTTGGGTTCGCCATGAACCGGCGCATCATGTCACCTACCGCCTTGTGGGCCGTCAGCATCGGCTCGATCGGGCAGAGGCAATAATCGAAGCCCAGGTCGTAGGCCTCCTGCAGGCTCAGCACGGGGCTCTTGCCCGACCGCGCCATGTTGAAAAGAAGCGGCTTGCCCAGGGGCTTCAGCGCAGCTGCAAGGGCGCGCATCTGCCCGACATCCTCGGGTGCGTCGGCATAGAGGCCGTCCGCCCCGGCGGCGGCGTAGGCCCTCCGCCGGGCGATGGCGTCATCGAGACCCGTGACGGCGATGGCGTCGGTGCGGGCGACGAAGAAGAAGTCCGGATTGCGGCGCACCGCGAGCATGGCCTCGATCTTCGCCACCATCTCCTCGACCGGGACGACCTCCTTGCCGGCGAAATGACCGCAGCGCTTTGGCATGCGCTGATCTTCGAGGTGCAGGACGGCAGCGCCCGATGCTTCCCACAGCCGCATTGTCTCGATCGCATCGGCGAGGTCGCCGTAGCCCGTATCGGCATCGGCGAAGACGGGCAGCGAGGTCGCGCGGACAATACGCTCGATATGGGCGAGCATCTCGCCGCGGCCGAGAATGCCCGTGTCCGGCGCGCCCGCGACCACCGCGGAGGCCGCAAAGCCACTGACATAGAGCGCTTTCGCACCGACGGACTCGGCGAGCTTCGCGCTGAGGGCGTCGTACGCACCCATGCAGACGAAGGGGCCATCCTGAAACAATGACCGGAACGCGGCAGGCGCGGCGCTCATGCGCCGTCGTCCCTTGCGACGGTGGCGAGCTCGGTGCCGGCGAAGGTCTCGCACATGCGGGTGATGGCGGTGTGATCGGCGTCGGGGCCCAGCATCCTGGACGCAGCGTTCCAGACCTCGGCGCAGTGGGCGGCAAAGGGCGCCGGGGTCTTCGTCGAATGCGCCACGCTCATTGCGATGCCGACATCCTTGGCCATCAGCGCGAGGGCGAAGCCCCCTGCCTCGAAGTCCCGGGACAGCACGTACTGCCTGAACTTGTTCTTGGTGGAATTGTTCATCCCCGATGAGCTGTTGAGGATGTCGACCATCATGTCGGGCGCCAGACCGAATTTCTGCCCGATCAACAGCGCCTCGACCCCGATCAGGAAGCCGCCGGCGGAGACCAGGTTGTTCAGCGCCTTCATCGCCTGACCGGCGCCGAGGATGCCGACATGCGTGGCCGTGCCCATCGCCGACAGGATGTCGTCAGCCTCTCGGAACACCGCCTCGTCACCGCCGACCATGATCGTAAGGGTTCCGGCGCGCGCGCGCGGCACGCCGCCCGAGACCGGCGCGTCGATCAGCCGAAGCCCATGCTCTTCGAGGCGGGCGCCGAAGCCTATGGTGGCGTTGGGATCGCCGGAGCTCATGTCGACGATCACGCCGCCCTCGGCCATGCCGGCGACGAGGCTGTCGGTCTTGCCGAACAGGACCTCTTCGACGATGGCGCTGTTGGGCAGCATCGTGATGACGGTCGGCACGGACGCGGCGAGCCCGCTCAGCGAGTGCACCGCCCTGGCGCCGATCTCCTCGGCGACTGCCGTCGCGCGGTCGCGGTCGGTGTCGAACAGGGCCACGTCCAGTCCGGCCCTGGCCATGCAGGTGGCCATGGGGCGTCCCATCGACCCGATGCCGACTAGACCGATGCTTTTGCTCATTGGGAGGTTCCTGTGTTCTTGGATGTGATGGTCGCGCCGCGCAGCGGATTGGCGGCGTACTCCACCGCCATCAGCGCCGCGAAGCTCGCCAGACCGATCGTGCTGAAAAGGATCGACGGGAGCATCAGGAGGACGGCCGCCCCGAGGAACAGGCCCGCACGCCAGGTGGGGATCCGGCGGAACAGGGCGTAGCGCTCGAAGGAGATCGACAGCGCGACGATCGCGACGACCGTGGTGGCGAGCAGGTAGACGCCCGACGCGGTCGCGCCGCCGATCATCAGGATGCCGGGCTCGTAGACGAAGATGAACGGCACCAGGAAACCGACGATCGACAGGCGCAGCGCGTAGATGGCCGTCGATACCGGGTTCGAGTTGGCGATGGAGGCGGCCGCGAAGACACCGACCATGACTGGCGGGCTGATCGCGCTCATCACCGCGAAGTAGAAGATGAAGAGGTGCGCGACGATCAGCTCGATACCCAGGTCGACCAGCATCGGAGCGACGGTGACGGCGACGAGGACGTAGGCGCCCACGGTGACCATGCCCATGCCCAGGATCATGCAGGTGATCGCGGTCATGATCAGCATGACGTGCAGGTTGCCGCCCGCCACGATCTCGATGAGGTAGGACAGCCGATCGCCGAGCCCGGTCATCGTCAGGACGCCGATGATGACGCCGGCGATGGCAAGGGAGCCCACGAGCGGAACGCAGGTCTCCGCCCCCTGCCGCATGCCTGCGAGGAAGTTCCTGAAGAGCCGCTCGCGGGTGTCGCGGGCGAACAGGCTCACCAGAACGAAGGAGAAGATCGTCAGGGTGACCGCGTAATCCGGCGAGTAGCGCTGCCAGAGCAGATACACGAGGACGCCGATCGGAACGAAGAAGGGCAGCACCTCGATCGAGGCGCGGCGCAGGTTCGGCAGCTCTTCCGGCGCGAGGCGCTCGATGTCGAATTTGATCGACGCGAAATGCACCTGCATGAAGATGCAGAGGTAGAACAGGAAACAGGGGATCAGCGTCAGCGCCATGACCCCGATCAGGGGATAGCCGGTGATCTCGCTCATCAGAAACGCGGTGGCTCCGAGGATCGGCGGCGTGATCTGACTGCCGAGCGAGGCGGTGGATTCCACGCCGGCCGCGAACTCGGGCCGGTATCCCACCCGCTTCATCATCGGGATGGTGATGACGCCGGTGGTCACGATGTTGGTCACCGAGCTGCCGGACATCATCCCCATCAGGGCGCTGGCCAGAATGGCGACCTTCGCCGGCCCGCCGCGGAAGCGACCGGCGATGGCGAGGGTGAAGTTCATGAACTTCTCGCCGCCGCCGCTCGCTTCGAGGAGCGCGGCGAAGAAGACGAAGAGGCCGATATAGGTCGCCCCGATGGCCAGCGGCGTCCCGAACAGGCCGTCGGTGGAGAAAATCTGGCTCCACAGCAGCCGGTCGACGGAGACCCCGGCGTGGCCGAAGCTCGCGGGCAGCATGTAGCCCAGGAGGGCATAGGCGATGGCGGCGATGGCGATGTAGTTGAGCGGCCTGACCGCGGTCCGCCGCGTCATTTCCATCGCGCCGAGCATCAGCGCGATCGCCCCCGCCTTCTCCAGCGGCGTGAGAGAGAATGTCAGGGTGAAGTCGCGCCAGACCAACGCGACCCAGGCGCAGGCCAGGATGCCCGCCACCAGCACGCCATTCAGGATGAACCTGGCGACGGTGTTGTCGCCGTAGGCGCGCGGCGGGAGCGAGATCAACGCCACCAGCAGGATCAGAAGCAGGTAGGTGGGTCGGAAGACCAGGGCCGGCGGCCCGCCGAAGAGGCCGGCCCACATCGGATAGATGAAGAGCGCGAGCGCCAGCAGCGAGGTCGCGATCGTCCGGAACTGCTGGTTCCCGACGCGGCCCGCGTCCTCGCTCCGCTTGGTTTCGTGGCTCATGGAAGGCTCCTGATGGGAACGCGGCCCCGACACGGGCGTCCGAGTCCGTCAGGCCCGGACGCCCCTGCCCCTCACTCGGATTGCGAGCCGGCGTAGTCCTCTACGCCTTCGACGCCCATCTCGCGGTAGTAGCGCAGGGCGCCGGGGTGCGGCTCGATCGGGACCCGCCGCAGCGCGTCCTCGAGGGCCACCTCGGAGAATACCGAGGAGCTTTCGTTGACGATGCCGATGTTCTCCCAGACCGCGCGCGTCATCGCATAGACGACGTCGTCGGGGAGGCTCGCGTCGAGGAACATGAATTCCGGCGAGATGAAGACCACGCCCGGCTCCGGCACCTCGAGATTGGGGTAGCGGTCGCCGAAGGGCCATTCGACGGGTCCGCTCCACGGGATCTCGTCGCTGATCGCGGCGATCGCCTCTTCCGACGGCTGGAGAAGCGTCACGTCGCGCGCCGAAGTCAGTTCGAGGATGGCACCGGAATAGTCCCGAACGTAGGACATCGCGTCGATATTGCCGTTCTGGAGCTGGTTGATCGCCTCCGAGGTGTCCATCGTGCGGACCCGGATGTCGTCGATGGAGACGCCATTGGCCTCGAAGACGATTTCCGACAGCAAGTAGTTGGAGGTCCCCTCCGGCGCCATGGCGACGGTCGCCCCGGCGAGATCGGCAATGGTGGTCATGCCGGTGTCGGACCGCGCCAGGACGTTCAACGGCACCTCGTTGTGATAGAACCAGAACGCAAGGTCGATGCCCTCCTCCGGGAACGGATCGACCCCCTCGACGGCGTTGGCGATGATCAGCGGTGTGCCGACACCGCCCTGGAACTCGCCCTGATAGGTGCGGATCGCGCTTTCGGCGTCGAAGCCGGACGAGACGGCGCCGCTCCCACGCAGGCCTTCGACGTTCTCGGTGATGATCCGGCCGAGCGCGCTGGCGAGGATGCGGGAATTGCCGGTGGCGGACCCCCCGCCCAAGACGATCTCCCGGTTCCAGTCGGGGTTGCCGAGCTGCTCGCCGTCACCCGAGTCCTGCGCCGTCGCCGGCAGGGCGGCGAGGGCGGCAGCGAGTCCCGCGACCAGCGCACCGACTTGGAACCTCGATGTGTGATTCATTGCGTCCTCCCTGTTTCGAGCCGTCCCGAACCCAACCGGGGCCGGCCTGAGAGCCATCGCTAGCAACGTCCGCGTTAATATGCAATATGATAGTAATACAATCTTACGACTTGTCGTTACGAACAGATTGTCCGATGACATCGGCGGGACGCGCATTACCGGGAGGACGCATGACACAGGATTTCGGATTCATTGGGCTGGGTACGATGGGGCGGCCGATGGCGTTGCGCCTGATCGACGCCGGCTACTCCCTCGTCGTCCACGATCGCGACGAGGCGGCCGTCGCGGCCCTCGCCGAGCGCGGTGCCATCGTCGCGAAGTCGGCGGCCGAAGTCTCTGCCATGACGCCGATCGTCCTTCTGTCGCTGCCCATGCCGGAGGTCGTCCGCGAGGTCATCTCCGGGCCCGGCGGCCTCGCCGAAGCCCCCGGCGGCGAAACCGTCGTCGACCTGTCGACCACCGGTCCCCGGATCGCGACCGAGATGGGCGAAGTCCTGGCCCGCGCCGGCAAAACCCTGGTCGACTGCCCGATCAGCGGCGGCGCCGAGGGGGCCAGGGCGGGCACGCTGGCCTTGATGATCGCCGGCCCCGACGCGGCGGTGGAGGCGCTGACCCCCGCCCTCAGCAACCTCGGACGTGTCTTCCGCATCGGCGACCGGGCCGGCCAGGGACAGACCATGAAAGTGATCAACAACCTGCTGTCGACCGCCGCCCTCACGATCACCGGCGAGGCGATGGTCCTGGGTTCGAAGGCCGGCCTCGATCCCCACGCCATGATCGACGTGTTGAACGCGGGCTCGGGGCAGAATTCCTCGACGAGCAGCAAGTTTCCCAAGCACGTCCTTACCCGCGGCTTCGACTTCGGCATGCCCATCGCGCTGTCGGTCAAGGACGCGCGGCTGTGCCTGGAAGAGGCCGATCGCCACGGCGTGCCGATGCTTGTCGGCACCGCAGTGCGTCAGATGCTGACCCTGACGCGCGACCATCTGGGCCCCGACGTGGACATGACCTGTGTCGTCAAGGTCGTCGAGGAATGGGCCAAGCACGAGATCGGCGGGGTCGCATCATGAGCGATCACCCCGCCGCCCTCGTGACTGGCGCCAGTCGCGGCATCGGTCGCGCCATCGCGCTGGGTCTCGCCGCCGACGGCTATGCCCTGACCCTCGCCGCGCGCGGTGCCGAGGACCTTGATCGCGTTGCCGAGACTGCCGGGAAGGTCGGCGCCCCCGGCGTCCTCTGTGTCGCGGCGGATTTCCGGGACGCACAGGCACCAGCCGACGCCGTCCGGGCCACGACGGACAGATTCGGCCGTCTCGACGTGCTGGTCAACAACGCCGGCGCCACCCAGCGCGGCGACTTCCTGGAGCTGGACGACGACGTTCACCTCGACGGCTTTGCGCTGAAGTACCATGCCATGGTCCGGTTTTGCCGGGCCGCCTGGCCGGCGCTGTCCGCCCGTCGCGGTGCCATCGTCAACATCTCTGGCGTCGGCGCCCATACGCCGGAGCCCGCCTTTACCGTCGGCGGTCCGGTCAACTCCGCCATCATCAACTTCTCCAAGGCCCTGTCGAAGCGGCCCGAGGGGGTGCGGGTCAACGTGGTCTGCCCGGGCCATATCGAGACCGACCGCCTCACCCACCGGATCGAGACACTCGCCCTGTCCCGCGGTCTTTCCTCTGATGCCGCCCGCGACGCGATGCGTTCGGATCTTGCCATTGCCGAGTTCGGCGCACCGGAGGACATCGCGGAGATGGTGCGCTACCTCTGCTCACCCCGCGCGCGCTACGTGACCGGTGCCACTTTCACGGTGGATGGCGGTGCGACCCCGGGGATCTGACGGCGCCGCCGAACGACGGACATCGGAACGGCAAGAAAGAAGTCAGATGAGCGTTGAGCCCTGTGATCTCTTCACGCTGTGATAGCCTCACAGCAGAAGGACACAGGCCGAAAGGTTCATCGGCGGCGACATGGGGGACGTCGCTCCGGCCTGGATTGCTTCATCTGGCTGGCGCGGCGGTCCGACCGAACCTTCGTCATCGACACCGGCGTTTCGGCGCTCTTGGCCCGCCCCCAGCGAAGCGGTCCTTCGTGACGTGGGCCTTCGAGCCGGATGGAGGACGCAGGCATGGGACAGGTCGTGGCCGGGTCAGGGATCGATATCCCGGCTAAGCGCACGAGCCGGAAGAGGTCGGCGTGCCGGTGTCGCGGGGCCGGTCGGTGGCCGGGGCGGTCCATCGGGGACGAGGCCTGAGCGCGCCCTCAATCCGATCGCCATGCCGAACCAGTTCACCTGCTACCGGTGG
>CANKVU010000038.1 GCA_947487205.1 uncultured Paracoccaceae bacterium
AGAGATCAGACATGTCACCGCTCTGTTTTCGCGCGATGAATCATGCCCCTCCGCTGCAATCAATGGGTCCTGACCCTGGTCCGTCGGCGTCCAAAGACCGGCATTGACGAGGCCGACATTGCGCCCCGACCCGCCGAAGCCGATGGTCGGGGCCTCCAGCAGCGCGCCGGACGCCCCCGGCGGCCAGGTGGCATGCCGTCGACACCCCCGCGAACCCGCCGCCGATCACCACGACATCGACGCTGATCGCCCCGGTCAGCGGCGGCCGGTTCGGCCGCTCCGGCGCCGTGTCGGACCACAGGCTTGTGGGGCGCGCGGCACCGCCTTCATATCTCGAACGAGATGCCTTGCGCCAAGGGAAGCGCGCGCGAGTAGTTCACGGTGCTGGTCTGGCGTCGCATGTAGGCGCGCCACGCATCCGATCCGCTTTCGCGCCCGCCGCCGGTTTCCTTCTCGCCGCCGAAGGCCCCGCCGATTTCCGCACCGGACGGACCGATATTGACGTTGGCGATGCCGCAATCGGAGCCCTGGGCCGACAGGAACTGCTCCGTCTCGCACACATCGGTGGAGAAGATGCAGGAGGACAGGCCCTGCGGCACGGCGTTCTGCATCCCGATCGCCTCGTCGAGCTCCCGGTACTTCACGACATAGAGGATCGGCGCGAAGGTTTCCGCGTGCACGACCGCGCTCTGCTCCGGCATCTCGACGATGGCGGGAAAGACATAGGCCGCATCGGGGTACTGGTCCGTCAGGGCGCGTCCGCCGCCGTGGACGGTGCCACCTTCGGCCCTGGCCTGATCGAGCGCCCTGTCCATCGCCGTCCTGGCCCGGGCGTCGATCAACGGGCCGACGAGGGTGCCCTCCGCTAGGGGGCTCCCGATGGAAAGGCCTTCATAGACCTTGGTTAGGCGCGGGATCAGCTGGTCGTATACATCCTCGTGCACGATCAGACGGCGCAGCGACGTGCAGCGTTGACCCGCCGTGCCGACGGCAGAGAAGACGATCGCCCGCACCGCCATTTCCAGATCTGCGGAGGGCGCCACAATCATCGCGTTGTTTCCGCCCAACTCGAGGATTGTCTTGCCCAGACGCCTGGACATGTCCGCGGCAACCGCCTTGCCCATGGGTACGGACCCGGTGGCCGAGATGATCGCCACGTCGCGGGACGCCGTCAAGACCTCGCCCAGGTCGCGCTCGCCGATCAGGGTCTGGATCAGGCCCTCCGGCGCATCGTCGCCAAAGGCTGCCATGACACGGTCGCAGATCCTCTGGATCGCCAGCTGTGTCAGCGGCGTCTTCTCGGACGGCTTGGCAAGGACCGGATCCCCGCAAACCAACGCCAGGGCGGCATTCCAGCTCCACGGCGCGGCGGGGAAGTTGAAGGCGGTAATGATGCCGCAGACCCCGAGCGGATGCCACGTCTCGCGCATGGAATGGCCCGGACGCTCGGACGCGATGGTCAGACCGTAAAGCTGACGCGACAGACCGACGGCGAAGTCGCAGATGTCGATCATCTCCTGAACCTCGCCAAGCCCCTCCTGGTAGATCTTGCCGCATTCCAGCGTCACGAGGCGGCCCAGGTTCTTCTTCTCCCGGCGCAACTCTTCGCCCAGAAGGCGCACCAGTTCACCGCGGCGCGGGGCCGGCACCTTGCGCCAGGCGGCGAAGGCATCGACACCCCTGGCGATCGCGGCCCGCGCGTCTTCGATCGTGTGCATCGGAACCCGGGCGATTTCGCTGCCATCCACGGGGGTGGTGACCGACAGATTTCCACCGGTCGTTTCCGCGGCGGTCAGGCCGCAGGCGTCGAGAATATCTTGATAGGCCATCAGGCTGTCCTTCGGTTCGTGATCAGGCCCCGACGGCCCGGTCCGGGCGCGCGCAGCCAGCGGAAGCAGCCTCTGAAGGGGAAAGCGTTCAATTGTAAAGTCGGCGGGGCCGGCGCACGAGCCGGCCACGGCCGCGTCCACTCCATAAAGCTGCGCCATTCCTGCGACGTGGCATTGGCCGACAGGGACCGCGAACTGCGCCTGAGGCAGGACAATTTCGGTCACCGCGATTGACGGCGAACAGCGTCCAGGGCGGATGGCAGCGCGCCAGTTCGACGATCCGTGATCGCTTGATGCCGCCACTGCAGCGACGCTGCACGAACGGGCGGATGCGGACCTCCGGGGCAGATGAAATCGATCATCTTGGGACGGCAACAGCAGACGACCAAATCAATTTTGACCGGAGCTCTATGCGGCCGCGCCGCGGGCGGGAAGAATGCATGCCCAGCGGCGCGGGAGATCGTTTTCGGGCACCAGCCTTGGTGTCGTTCGAAGCGCCGGTTCCGTTCCTCGTCCTCCCGCCTCTCGTCTTCGTGACGGCGGGAAATCAGATTGGGCACCCGCTCCGAATTTGCCTGGAGCGGCTCACCGCAGATCGCCCCGGGCTCGGGTCGAAGGGGAGGCATACGTCGCGTCGGAGAACGCGAGAACGCGTTCAATGCCTCGTCGCGCCTCCCTCGCGCTTACTCCCGTCCCACGGTGCATTCCGAGTCGAGCAGGCCGAGGTCCGAGCAAGGGTTCCGACGCCACTTCGCCTCGGGAGCCGGTGCTGTATCGCGGGCGTTCAGGGCCCCACCTACCGCTTCAGCTTCACGCCGAGCTGGCGCTCCATCTTCTCGAGCGGAACGCCCTTGGTCTCGGGGAAATAGCTCCACACGATCACGAACTGTGCCAGCATCATGACGGCGAAGAAGTAGAACGGAAGCCCCTCGGACACCGCGGCGATGGCGGGGAAAATCGCGGCGATGATCGCGTTCATGCCCCAGTGGGTCGAGGCGCCCACCGTGCTTCCCCGGCCCCGGACCGGCGTCGGAAACACCTCCGAGATGTAGACCCAGATCACCGCCCCGGTCGAGGGCGCGAAGAACATGATGAAGGTGATGAGCGCGATCAGCACCCAGATCCCCGGCAGCACGCCCGAGAGCGCGAGGCCTGCGAGCACCAGTGACGCGGCCATCCCGGCGGACCCGATCATCAGGAGCCTTTTCCGGCCCAGCCGGTCGATGAAGGCGATGCCGACAGCCGTGAAGATCACGTTCACGGCGCCAATGATGATCGCCTGCAGGTCGGGCGAGATGTCGTTACCCGCGGCGGCGAAGATGTCGTTGAGGTAATAGAGCATCGCGTTGATGCCCGAGAGCTGGTTGAACCCGGCCACGAACACGGCGAGCAGAATGGGCTTCTTGTGCCGCCTCCACGAGAGGCTCTCGGTGTCTCCGTTCTCGTCCTCCGTGAATTCCTCGCGGAAGGTTTCCACCTCGGTCTCGATCTGCGCCTTCGGCATGCCGGTGAACGAGAGCGCTTCGCGCGCCTCGTCGTCGCGCCGCTGCCCGACGAGCCATCGCGGGCTGTTCGGCACCCGCAGCAGCAGAAGGAAGAAGACGATCGCCGGCGCGGTCGCCACGCCGAACTTCCAGCGCCATTCGGTCGCTCCCGGGTCGATGCCGGCGATGACGGCGTTCGATATGTAGGCGAGCAAGATGCCGGAGATGACCATGAACTGAAACGACGCCACCAGTCGGCCGCGATGGGACGGTGGCGCGACCTCCGAGATGTAGACCGGGGCGAGCACGGAGGCCCCGCCGACCGCGATCCCGCCGATCACCCGAAACGCGAGGAACGACCAGAAATCCCATGCGAGCGCCGATCCGAGGGCCGAGACGAGGTAGAAGATCGCCAGCACGCGCAGGACGTTGCGGCTGCCATAGCGGTCGCCCGGGATACCGGCAGTCAGGGCCCCGAGGAGCGTTCCCCAGAGCGCCGAGGACACGGTGACGCCCAGCCATTCGGGTGACAGGTCGTAGGCTTGCCTGAGAAGCTCTGTCGTCCCGGAAATGACCGCCGTGTCGAACCCGAAGAGAAGGCCCGCAAGCGCGATGGTGATCGTGCAGATCAGAAGGCCCGGTTCGGTCAGGGCCGGTTCGTATCGCTCTTCCCCGTCGATTGTCGCATCTGCCATCTCGGCTCCTCCCTCGACCGGACCTGGATTTTTCCGGACGTGAGGAGGCGACCTAAGGCCATGGCAGGTCGCGTCAAAGACGACGCCACATTCGGCGCGCTTCTGCGCTGCCCGTTCGCGGCGATGGCGATGATCTCGACATAGGCCATGTTCGGGCGGCGCCCTCATTCCCGTAGAGCTTGAATCTGCCCCATCGCGTCCAGCACCTGCGATCTGTCCATTTTCCGGTCTCCCGAGGCTGTCGTAGCGTCTGTTTCGCAGGTCAGGCGGGAGCCGCCTCCGGCGTCGCGACGGTCAGGGAGGCGCCGATTCCCGGCGGCGGGATGTTCAGAATGACCGCCGAGGAGCAGACGCCCTCGCTCAGCGCCAAGGGCGCAGGCCGTCTCCACCGCGTCCGGCCCGGCAGCCAGGATCGCGCTCAGGATCTCGACCATCTGCCGGTCGCGTTCGACACCCGGCCAAGCTTGCGTTGAACCCGTCGTATCGCCGCCGGCAATTCCCGGTTCTCGAACGGAGCGCCCTCGCGCAGCGCGCCCGGCTTGCGCGGGCATTTGGATGTCGCCGGATCGCGATCCGTCCGGCATAGGCAAGGATCTCGACCGGCCGACGGCCCGAGCATCTACCGAAGAGCGGTTCCTGTTGACGCGCCCGGTCGACGTATGCGTCGAGGGTCCCGGAGATCGGATCCGGGACCGCGAGGAAGCCGTCGACCCGTCCGGCATGGGGCGACGGCGTCGTGGTACTTGCGGGTCTCCTGTGCGCCCTCCGCGATCGGGTTCGATGAGCAAGGCCGGCTCGAAAGCCTAGGATTTCCGCAACCGGGACGAAGTGCGAGAGCCCCGGCGATCATCATTCCCGGTCGAACAAAAGATCCTCGCGGGACCTGCCGCAGCGCAGCGCCTCCTTGAACCAGCCGGGCTGCCGTCCGCGGCCGCTCGAGGTCAGGGACGGGTCGGTTGGATGCCGATATTTCGGAGGCCGCGGCAAACGACCCGTAGTACCGGCTGCTTCGACGAGATCGGCAAGGGAGAACCCCAGCTTCTGGGCCTCGGCCTCGATCGCCGCCCAGGCTTCTTGCTTTCGCCTTTCCTCCTGCGTCTCGATCGCCTTGTTCACATCCATCTGGAGTGTCTTGAGTTCACCGAGAGTGAGAGTGGTCAGGTCGATGTCTGGCATGGGTAATCCGTTTTCCGTCCGCAAGTCCGGTGGCATTCGAATGCAACTGCGACGCCATCCGGAACGAGGAAATCCATGAAAAGACATTAACCGGCCAATCATTTGATAAATAGACACCCGGAGGGTATTGCGCCGAATTCGCAATTCCGGGACGGGTGCGAAGGGTGGATGCACCTTTGGCGTCAATCGAGGACCGCCTCCGATCCGACTTTCCCCAAAAGTGACGCGATAGGGTTTTCCCACTCGCGCGGATCGACAATAGCCGATTCGCCGACCGGCGGCTCCGATCCAGAATTTCGGCGGCAGGCCGCCTCGCTTCGGCAGAAGAATCGGCGCGACGCTCGTCGGGTCCCGTCGTTTCGGGACACCCCGTAGTCCGGACCCGGCCGCCGCGCGAACGCGACGGGGGAGCATTCCGTTTCGCGCGTGTCCGCGGGTCGGGCTGGGGAACATCCGGGGGCGGCCGCACCATGCCCGGCCGCGCTTCGCACCGGACAAGGTGGAAGAGGGCCGGAATGGTTCGCCCCGGACACAAGCGCGCCTCGACCTGGATCGAGGCGCGCGGATGCTGCCGGTTCTACGCGATCAAGCCTCGCGTCCAGCGCGGCGCATCGCGTCGACGATCGGACGGAGAAGGTAGGCGATGACCGTTCGCTCCTCGGCGACGACGATCACCTCCGCCGGCATCCCAACCGTGAGCCTGGCTTTGTCCAGCGATTCGTTCTCTTCCGCAGGAACCTCGACCTTCGCCGTGTAGTAGCTCGTCCGCGTGGTTTCGTCGAAGATCAGGTCGGCGGAAACCGCGGTCACATGCCCCGTCAGCTGCGGCGAACTCTTACCCGACAGGGCCGTGAGGTGCACGATCGCCGGCAGGCCGATCGTCACCGCGTCGATATCCACCGGGTTGACCTGAACCTCCACCACCAACCGTTCGTCCGTGGGGACCAGGTCGAGAATTTCCTCGCCCGGCGCAAGGACGCCCCCCACGGTCTTGATCCGCAGGTTGTTGACGATGCCGGGAACGGGGGCGGTCACCACGGTCCGTTCGATGACATCGCGGCGGGCGGCGACCTGCTGGTCGATTTCGGCCAGTTCGCTGCGGATCTCGCTCGATCTCTGGGAGGCGCGCTCGATCCATTCCGCGTCGAGGCCGACGAGCTCCATCTCGGTCTCGCCGATCTGCTCCCGTGCCTGGGCGATCGCCGCCGCGTGCTCGCCGCGCACGCCCTCGATTTCCGCGGCGGCCCGCCGCAGGTGGGAAAGTTCGGCCCGCGGCGCCAGGCCCTTCTTCACCAGGACGGCCTTGTCCGCGATCTCGTCCTCGATGAGTTCGGCTTGCAGTTCGGCGCTGCCGGCTTGCGCCCGGATGCCGCGGATCTGCTCCGACAATTGCGCGATACGCTGCTCGAGGGTCTTCTTCTGCGCCGAGCGCATTTCCCTCCGGGCCTCGAAGATCCTCTGCTCCGCCGCGGCGATCTCGGGCGCCTCCTCGTGGAGGATCGGCTGGAAGTCTATGCGCTCCGCCCCCGTCAGCTCGGCGGCGAGCCGCGCCGCTTCCGCAAGGCGGGCCCGGCGCCGATCGAGAAGCACCTCCATGTCGGCCAGCGAGGCGATGTCCTCGATGGCCACGAGCGGGGCGCCGAGCGGAACGAGATCCCCCTCATGGACGAAGATCTCGCGGATGAGCCCCCCTTCGAGGTGCTGGACGGTGCGGACGCTGCTGTCGGGGGCGATGCGACCGGATGCGATCGCACCGCCCGCCAGCGGCGCCATGGCCGACCACGTCCCGAAGGCGAGCGCGAAAAGGGCGATCACCAGGAACCCGGCCCGGCGCGGGCCGCGAACGGCGTCCCGCGGAGACGGGAATTGTATGCCCGCCACGGCGTGCGGCCACGTCTTACCTGATCTCGGCATCGGGCGTTCCTCCCTTCTGGCGTTGCAGGTTGGCGACCGCCTGGCCCTCGGCGGCCCCCTCCGAGGCGAGCGTCCGGACAAGGCGCTCCGGCGCCGGGGACGGCTGCTCGGCGCGGGCGGCGACGGTATTTGCGCTGTCCGGGGCGGTCGCGGCTCGAACGACCTTCTTGTCGCCAGTCTGCTCCTGCGCGGCCTGGCGCATCTTCTCGAGGACCTCGTTCCTGGGTCCGAAGGCCTGCACCACCCCTTCGCGCAGAAGCAGGATCTTGTCCGCCTGCGCGAGCGTGGACGGGCGGTGGCCGACGATCAGGAGCGTCGATCCGCACTTCTTCAGTTCGGCGATGGATTGCGCGAGGGCCGCTTCGCCGGCCTGGTCGAGGTTGGCATTCGGCTCGTCGAGCACGATGAGCGATGGCCCGCCAAAGACGGCGCGGGCGAGGCCGATGCGCTGCCGCTGTCCGCCGGACAGACCGGCGCCGCCGTCGCCGACACGGGTCTCGTAGCCATTCGGCATCTTGGCGATCATCTCGTGGGCATGGGCGAGCGACGCGGCCTCCAGCACGTCCTTGTCGTCGCATTCCTGCATGCGGGCGATATTCTCCCGCACGGTCGCGGCGAACAGGCCCACCTCCTGGGGGAGATACCCCAGATGGGCGCCGAGCTCTTCCTGGTTCCACAGGCGGATATCGGCGCCGCCGAGCCGGATCGTGCCGGCCCGTGGCGTGACGAGCCCGACGATCGCGCGGCAGAGCGTGCTCTTGCCCGCCGTCGACGGCCCGATCACCGCGATCGCCTCGCCGGGCGCGGCGTCGAAGGAGACCCGGCGCAGCACCGGCGTGTCGCCGACGACGATCGTCAGGTCGGAGACGCTGATACCGCCCGTCGGCCGGGGCAGCGACAGCCGCCGCTCCTGCGGGGGATACGCGTTGGCCTGCAGGCGCAGGCGGCCATAGGCGTGCCGGGCGGTGGCGAAGCTTTTCCAGGCCGACATCGCCACGTCCACCGGGGCGAGGGCACGGCCCAGCATGATCGAGCCGGCGATCATGACGCCGGGTGTCGCCTCGCCCCGGATCACGAGCAGGGCGCCGACTCCGAGGATGGCGCTCTGGAAGAACATGCGGAAGAACCGCGCCGAGCCGGAGGCCAGGGAGCCGCGCCGGCTTGCCCGCAGCAGGTCCTTCTCGCTCTCGTCGTTCTCCCGGACCCAACGGTCGATAAGGGCCGGTCCCAGCCCCATCGCCCAGACGGGCTCGGCATTGCGGATCGTCGTGTCGGCGAGCTGCGTGGCCGCGAGCTGACTTTCCGCCCCACGGCGCAACGGGCCCCGCGTCGACACCGCGTTCAGCGCGGTGACGGCGAGCAGGATCAGCGCCGCGGCGAGCGCGAACATCCCGAGCCAGGGGTGGAGCAGCCAGATCACGGCGATGAACAGCGGCGTCCATGGCATGTCGAAGAACGCGGTCATGCCATTGGTGGCGACGAACGACTGGACCTGGTTCAGGTCCCGGAATGCCTGGCCCCCCGGGTTCTGCCCGTCCAGGCGCGCCCGTATCCCGCTGCTGATGTAATAGGGCCCGAGCACCCGGTTGAACCAGAGCCCGAGCCGAACCGTCACCGCCGTCCGCAGCGCGTCCAGGGACGCCCACGCGATCAGCGCCATCGTGAGCATGACCGTCAGCATGATCAGGGTCTCGACCCGGCCGCTCGACAACACCCGGTCATAGACCTGGAGCATGTAGAGCGGCCCGGCCAGAACCAGGAGGTTCAGGCAGCAGCTGAACAGGGCGACCGTCCCGAAGGTGAGGCGGCTGCGCCGGAGGGCTTCCGACAAGACGCTTCGCTGAATGTCCTGTTTCATCCCCGCGCCCTCAGACGAGATAGTCGCCGAAGGGATCGGCGGGCGGCAGCCAAGCGTCGAAGTCGTCCGTAAAGGTCGTCTCCGCCAGAACTCCCGCGGCGCGAGCCTGCGCGGATGCAGAATTCGTTGTCGCCAGATTGACGTAGGTTGTGTGAACCCCCGGGAGTTCGAGCTTCAGGGCGAAGACGGGAGTCGTCCCAGTCGCAGAGAGAGGGAAAACCTGGCCCGTCAGGGTGACCGTGGTGCCGCCGCCGGCGTCGGGCAGGACAAGTTCGTCAAACCAGGTGGCGCCACTGAATACCGGTTCATGGATCTTGTTCGTACCGCCTTGGATGACGAAGGTGTCGACGGTGCCGTCAATGGCCGTTCCCGTCAAACCCATCAGGTCATTCACGCCCTCAGTCGCAACAATCGTATCCGAACCGGAACCTCCACGAACCACGTCGTTGCCAGCCCCACTGATAATGGTCTGGCTGCCCGCTCCGGTCGTGATGCTGTCACTGAAATCGGTGCCGATCACACCTTCGATTTCGACGAGCAGGTCATTCGCTACGCCGCCGACGATTTCGACGAGACCTGGCAGACCACTGATGGTTGCGGAGGCCATGGTCAGGCCCGAAGTCGCGTCAGAATAATCCGCCCAGTCGAAGCCGGCGCCGCCGCGCAGCAAATCCGCGCCCGCCCCCCCGTCGATCAGATCGTCGCCGTCTTCTCCGAAGAGATTGTCATCTCCATCGCCCCCGGAAAGTGAATCGTTGCCCGCCCCAGCCTGGATCTGGTCTGCGCCTCCCTCGCCGCGGAAGGCCTGGGCCCCGTCAAAGCCTATCAGCGCATCGGCGAGCTCGCTGCCGATCACGCCCTCGACACGCTGCATGACGTCGCCCTGGGCATCGCCGCCGCTGCCCCCGGTCGCCGAGACCGGCGAGATGCCCACCGTCACGCCAGCCGCGGATCCGGCGTAGCTGACGACATCGAACCCCTCTCCCCCGTCCAGGGTATCGGCGCCCGCGCCGCCGGTGAGCGTGTCGTCCCCACCGCCCCCGCCGAGCTGGTCGTCTCCGGCGCCGCCGTCGAGGTCGTCGTCTCCGTCCTCGCCGAGCAGGATGTTGGCTCCGTCATCGCCCACCAGCAGGTCGCCCGCGGCCGAGCCGAAGACGTTCTCGATGCTGACGAGCGTATCGCCCGCCGCGGCGCCGCCGACCGCTCCGGTCCCGAGATTGACCTGGGCCGCCGCGGAGCCGAAATATCCCGCCGAGTCCGTGCCCTCGCCACCGTCCAGCAGATCGCTTCCGGCGCCCCCCACCAGCAGGTCGTTCCCCGCAGCGCCGTAAAGCGCGTCCGCGCCGTCGCGCCCTTCGAGGCGATTGGCCAGTTCGTTGCCGCGGATCGTGTCGGCGAAGGCCGAACCGAATACCCATTCGATCCCCGCGAACGTGTCGCCAAGCGCCGCACCGCCGGAGGCGATCGCGTTCGACAGGTCGATCTGGATCGCGCCCGCGGCCGCGTAATCCACGGTGTCGATGCCGTTGCCGCCATCCATCACGTCGGCGCCCGCGCCGGCCAGGAGGCGGTCATTGTTGTCGTTGCCGGCCATCACGTCGTCGCCGGCCCCGCCGTCCAGGACATCGTCGCCGGAGCCGCCATACAATTCGTCGGCGCCGTTACCGCCAAGGAGCTCGTCGCTGCCGCCGCTCGCGTTCAACAGATCGTCGCCGTCGCCGCCCTCGATCACGTCGTTGCCCGTGGCCGTGGTGATCGTATCGTTGCCGCCGCCGCCCTGGATCGTGTTCTCGCCGGTGCCGCCGCTGATCGTGTCGTCGCCGCCGCCGCCGTCAATCGTGTCGTTGCCGGTGCTGCCGAGGATCGTGTCGGCGCCTTCCCCGCCGTAGATGGTATCGTCGCCGCCGCCGCCCAGCAGGTTGTCCGCGCCGTCGTCGCCGTAAAGCGTGTCGTCCGTATCCCCGGCCGAGATCGAATCGTCTCCGCCGCCCCCGCGAAACACGTCACCACGATCGGAGGCCGCGTCGCGGCGGCTGATCGTCACCGTGATCGTGTCGTTGCCGCCATTGGCGTTGATCGTGTCGGCGCCGCCCCGGCGGAGCCTGATGACATCGTCGCCGTCGGTTCCTTCGAATGGGCCGGGGCCGCTCGAGGATGTGATCGAAATATAGGCCATGAAAAATCCCCCTGGTACGCTACGGGTCCCGAATGGCCCCCGAAGCCATTCGCTGGTCCATTCCTCTCCGCGGGCGGAATGATCGGCAAGATGACCTGACGATGCCTACGCCCTTCGATTCAGATTGGCCGCATGACGGTCGAATGAATGATGCGGGTCGATGAAAGGCGCTGGCGCCGGGTCGCGCCACACCCAGGTCCGGGTCGATTCGGCCGGCATGGGGGCCGGTCGAACGATGGGCCGGCGGAGATGTCGCCGGCCCATCGTCATTGCGGAACTTGGGGGAGGGTCAGTCGGCGGCTGCCATGAGAACACCGTCGACCGACGACAACTCGCCCTCGATCACGAGCACATGGACATCGGCCTCCGCGATCGTGTTAACGCCGACCGCCTCCGCGCTAAAGGTTGCGCTGGCGAAATTGCCGTCGAGATTCACGTCCGACTTGATATCGATGTCAATGTCGACATCCTTGTCGAGCTTGATGTCGACGTCGGAATCGAAGTCGAATTCTACCTCGATATCGATGTCCTTGTCGAAATCAATGTCGTCACTGCCCCAGCTGTAAGATGTCATCTCAATTTCCCCTTGTTGGAAGTCGCCGCAATCTCGGCGACATCCGAATACTGGCATGCCTTGCAGCGAATCGAACCGGGCATTGGTATAATCAGCCAATAGTGCAGTGCCGCTCAACTTATGGTCGCAGAGCCCCGGACGCGCCGGGACGCCGATCCCAACGGGCATTCGACCAAAGGTGTAAGCCTGACGCGCGCTACACCTTTGGGGGAAAAATGGCGCGGGGGCCCGGATCGCGCGGCCGCTCGGCCGCGGCCGGAATGCGAATCCTGTTGGATCGGTCACATGCGCGATCGCGAGACCCATCGAGATCGGCGCCACAGACGACAGCGGGTGATGGAGGCCCTCGGTCGACCGCCGGGGCGCGGGATCGAACGTCGCCATTCGACGGTCGCGTTCGGAAACGAATGGAGCATTGAGGGCTGGAGCTGCGATCGCCGCGGGGTCGCGGCGATCGGCTTGACGGAGGCCAGGCCCGGCGTCTGGAACGGCGTCTCGAACCTTGCTCCCGGTGCGCCGCCGGGCGGTGGCCCGCGCAAGGAGCGCCGCGATGTCAGGTGACGTAAAGATCCGCGGAGATGGAAGTGGAAGACAGGATGTCGGAGATCGCCAGAGTGTCGATATCGGTGGTGATCGACGTGTTGTCGCCCCGCGCCTCGAGGTCCAGGTTGACGGTCGCGACATTCCCGTCGTCGATATCCGCCCTCAGATTGTTCGCTATGCGGTTCGGCGCCCTCAGCACGTCCAGCCCCGGAAGTTCGAGAAAGTCGAAGTCGAGCGCGAACACGATCTCGGCGGCGGCCTCGAAATTCTCCCCCGAGAACGTCCTGACCTTGGTGAAGGTAATGTCAGCGCCCGGTGCCTGGGTGAAGGTGGAGACGGACGTGACTTCCGCATCCCCTTCGGCGGCGGCCACGCTGACGGCCTTGGCGAGCGCGATCGAGTAATGCTCCCGCTGGATGAGGCTGGCGGAAAGGCTGGAATAAGCGAGCGTGTGGGTGCCGATCGAGTCGCTCGCGACCTCCGCCTGAAGCGACATCGGTGTCGTATCCTCCTTGTAGAGGTGGGGCATGCGCTTTTCGACGAAGTCGTGCAATCGATCCGCAACCCTGTCGAGCTGGTCGAGCGCCCTTTCGAAGGCGTCCGGAGATTTCGACCCGGCCTTGAGCAGGAGCTTGGCCGAATTATTGTATGACGAGAGGAGATTTAAAAATCGCATGAACTTAATCCCGCAATAGCGTTTCCGGATGCGGAACTTTAGCACGCGGAATTTCCGCCATGTATTGCGCGGATGAGATACGCATTCTGCGCTTTCGAATCGAAAGACCTAGGCCGTCCGAGAGATCTTTTCCCCCGCGGCTCCGGTACGGTTCACCTCGTCCGCCCGTGTTCCTCGGATTGCGGCGGTGGTGCGAGGCTCAATCTCGGGGCGACCTCGACGGGCTTCGACCCGTTCCGGCGGGGCGCGCAAGACCGGCGCGGGGCGGTCAACGAATGGTCGCGCCAATCTCGGCAGGTCCTTCGCTGGCCTCGC
The DNA here is from genome assembly GCA_947487205.1 of uncultured Paracoccaceae bacterium. Taxonomy (GTDB): domain Bacteria; phylum Pseudomonadota; class Alphaproteobacteria; order Rhodobacterales; family Rhodobacteraceae; genus Palleronia. Next base: position 13,241 of record CANKVU010000038.1, read on the forward strand.
GCGGTTGAAAACCACCCGCAGGCCCGCCCGATCAATCACCGGGTGCGCGCCCCGTTCGGCGCCGGCGATCAGCCTCACCGCGAACACCGAAACCTTTCGGAGGGCATTCCCCCGTCCAAGGCCCCGCCCGGCTCGGCATTGATCGGCGCCACGGAAACGCGCGCGGTCGAGCAATGCCGCGCATCACGCCTCGGCCGTGCGTCGACCCGCTTGGACGGCCTCCGGCGGGCGGTCGACCGTGACATTCCGAAGGCGGCGCTCACCATCCGCAAAGGAGTACTTGTAAGGCTCGTTCCCTCGCAGGAAGTCGTAGATCCGAACCCCTTCCGCGATCGCCCGCCGGATGCTGTAGCAATGCAGCAGGAAGCTCGGTGGCGGCGACTGGACAGACTTGTCGCAGGCCCCCACGGCGAAGTGGATCGTCTGCTTGACGGGATCGGCATAGAGGGCATGCGCCGCGATCGGCGTCCCGTCCTGCCACAAGACGCAGAGATCCATGAGCCCGGCGCGGTGGAACGCCGTCAGGCGGCGGCCGATCACCGTCGCGACCTGTTCCGCCCTGCCCCCCTTCCGGTCCGCGAAGGTTGCTAGCCAGAGCCGGAGGAGAATCGTCACGTCGCGTCCGAGGGACTCGGCGGTGGCGTGGGTGACGGCGAGGGTGCCGCCTCCGTCCAGTTTCCGGAGGAAACGGCGGGCCTTCTGCCGGGAATTCGCGCTCATCTGGCGATTGGCGTAGTCGTCCCAACTCGAAGGGAGACGGGCATAGGGAGCGACCGACTGATCGACACCGTCCCCGTTGCCCGGGCAGACCCGGCGAATACACCGGGCGCCGCCCCGAGAGATCGCGGCGACGAAATGTGCACTCCGCCGATCACCGAGAAGCAGGTTGGTCAGGTCCGCCCGCCCCACGCCGCTCCGAAGAAGGGCCGTGCCGAAGGCCGAGGCCACCGCCGATTCGACCTCGGGACGGCAGATGAAGCCGGTGAAATCTGCGAAGCTGCTTCCGGCCGGAACCAGGCGGGGGCGCGCCGCGTCCCCGGCAGGCCTGCGCATTCGCAACGGAAAGAATCCCAGTAGGTCTCCCCCCTTTTCGGCCGCCGCCGCGAGGATGACCCATCGCACGGACCCCATTGCAAACCACGTGTCGAGCCACGCATGGCTGAGAAAGATATGGCTTTCCGGATCGCTCCGATAGATGTCGCGCCACGCAGGCTCCAGGTCGGCGAACCGGCGCGGCTCGGTGATCGCTTCGATATGCATGGAGTGCCCTCCTGAACTCGGTCGGCTCGGTCCCTCAAACGGGGCGTCCCGTCCCGGAGCATTCCAGCCGGTCCGGCCGATTGCTCCGGCGCAGAGGGGTCACGCGTGAAATCGGAGGGCGTACGCCTTTCGGGGCAGACATGCATCTTTCGACGATTGCCCCTTGGACGGCCGTGCAAGGGCGAGGATTGATTTCACAAGCCCGGTACAATTTCCGGGCGTCGCGGCGCGGCCATCGCAGGATGGGAATGCCGGTTGCCGTCCGGTCGATCCTGCCCTGCACGCGATGCCGTCGCGTATCGGCCAGGGCAAGTCGCACCAATCATGACGGCCCGGCGGATCGCGGTGCTCGACGGCGGGTCCGTCCATTATCCGGCGAAGCCGGGTTCGCGAATACGGATTCGACGAGCCGGCGATCGAAACCCCCATTCGACCTGTCCCCCATGCGCCCCCCCTGTCCCAAGGCGAACCGAGGCGTGGAACGCCGCTCAATGCGCGGTGTCCGGAGATGCCCGCCTTGCGCGAAAAGCAGCGCATGGCCTGTCGAACGGCGATCCACATAAATCATTGCAGTGGATCCTTAACAACCAAGGATAGAATTACATTAAAATTTTCTCCTTAAGAATTGGTCTTGCTGAGTGAAATTCAGCAACCTACGATAGTGTTGCTTCGCATGAAGATCCGGAAATCAACCAGCAGGGCCGAAGCCGATAGCAGTTCATCAGCGCTTTTAACTATATATTTTCATGAGTTTATTTGGGGGATCGAGAAGTGTCGGCTGTCAATCCAACTCTTGAGCTCGTGGTCGCCGATGATCGACAGTTCAGCAGCGCGTGCCTGGCCAACTTCCTCAAGGAAGCAGGCATCTCCGAAGGGTTGCACGTCGTGGAGATGGACCCCTCCGATCCGATATCGATTGCCCGCAATCCCCGCTGGCGCATCTGCATCCTGAGCGTGGGCCGGGAATTCTCCGGCGACCGGTGGCGGATCCTGGTGAAGCTGCTCCGTGAATCCGAGGAAGGGCGCGCCGTCGTCATTATGGCCGACAGCGACGAATCCGAGAGCGTCCGCTCTGCCTTCCAGGCCGGGGCGAGAGGATACATCCTCACCACGCTCGAGCCGAAGGTCGCCGTCAGCGCGCTCCGGTTCATCGCCGAGGGCGGCACCTATTTCCCGCTATCCGCGATTCGTGATCCGGACCCGGGTCCGGATGAAGTTACCGCCATTCTTCCCGGCAATGCCCCTTCCGAAAAGCCCGTCGAACCGGATTGCAGGAACATTCGCACTCTCGAAGCGCGGTCCGACAGCGCGCCGAAATCGATCGCTCCGCCCCCCTCTGAGGACCTTTTGGCTGACGGGGACGACGATGCCCTGACGCCACGCCAGAACGCCGTGTTGAAGCATCTCTGCGATGCAAGATCGAACAAGGAAATTGCCCGGCGGCTGAACACGACGGAGGCGACGGTCAAGGTGCATGTCCGCCAGGTCATGCGAAAGCTCGGCGCCAAGAACAGGACCGAAGCCGCTCTGATCGCATTGCGGTCGGAATCCGGCGCCTCGATCCCGCTCCCCATGATGAGGGTCGGGAAACCCGCGCAGCCGCCGGATCTGAAACCAGGTTCCGGCGATCCGCGTGGCCTTCCCTGCGGGCATACTCCCTTCATGGCGAGCTTGACCCTGAAGACGAACCACGCGCATCAGCACAGCCTGTTCAACGCCAAGTGACTTCGCTCGGTCGCTCCGGCGGGACTCGGTCCCCGGAGCGCCCGGAGGAGGCCGTGTTTCGCAAGTTCCCCGATCGCCGGAGCGCGGCGTCCTGCCGTTCGAGGTGGCGAGCCAGGGGCGTTCGACCGAGGAACCTCATGCGGTTCATCAGGTGCTTGTCTGCGCCCGGGAAGGTGGTCCTCACTGAAGTGGGCGTCTTGAGATGCCGCCCGTGACATGTCCCGATGCGTGCTGGTCGCTCGGCTTCCTGTCGGACAGCTTCGGCATCTCGAGATGTTTTTGCGGTCTGGCGGTGAACGACCATTGCACATGCGGGACCCCGTGCCTGATGGCCATGACCAGCCTCAAGGCCCCCGAATTGCCCCGATAGCTGGACGCACCGGGGCGGATCTTCGGATAGCTCGCCCGCGCCGTCGGCGACGACGGGGCGGCGTCCACCAGTCGGGCCATGCTCCGGTGGGCAGACCAAAAAGCGATTCCCCGGCCCCACATCGACCCCGGCAAGCTGCTCGCTTGCTCGAGCCGATGGGCAACGGACGGTTCGGAGAGCCTAGGGCCCCGGACGGAAGGAGAAGGGATTCCCACCGTCATGATCTCGGATGCCAAAGGCGATCCCGGCCGTGACGACCGAACTTTCTTTGAAGCGCTCGGATCGCCGGTTACGTCCATCTGGACGGACGGATGATTGGTCCCCCATTTTCCGGTTCAATCCGACGCGATGAGCGAGCCTGAGTGTCTCCTTCCCGATGACGGCGGATGTTTGCCGTCCCAACCCCGAACAGCGGCAAATCGGGACGAAGAAAGCTTTCGCTGCGGATCCTCCGGACCACTGCTCAACGGTAAACCATGTCGATGCTGTCGAAGGCGCCGACATCGAAATCCTCGATGAAGTCCTTGTGGTCGCGCTTCAGCCGGTCGGC
>CANKVU010000039.1 GCA_947487205.1 uncultured Paracoccaceae bacterium
CTTCTTGCTCTTCATCGAACACTCCTCTCTTGGCTCGGAAGCCTATCAGGGGTGTCCACTCAAGCGGGGCAGGATCAGTCTGAAGACCGACCAGGTCAAGCGGTTGAAGGAGCTCGAGAGTGAGGCATCGAACGCCATCGGTCCGAGAGAGATGCAGAACAACGAGCGGCTGCGGAAGGCCGTGTCGGACCTGACGCTCGAAAAGCTTATCCTCAGGGAGGCCGCCTCGGGAACCGAAGGTCCGCGCAGCGAAACTATTGAGCCCCGCCCGCCGCCGCCACTGCATCGATCACGTCAGGAAGAAGTTCACCATCTCGGAGCGCTTTGCCTGCCGTGTGCTCGGTCAGCATCGTTCGACACAGCGCAAGGTGCCACGGGGCCGCCCCGACGAGGACGAGCTGACCGCGGATATCGTCGCGCTCGCGTCCCGGTACGGGCGCTATGGCTACCGCCGGATTGTGGCCATGGCTCGCGGGACGCCGGCTGGGCGGTGAACGTGAAACGCGTGGAGCGACGAGCCATTGTCCGCCATCGGTCCGAGGACGATGGCGAGTGGCGACGGGACTGAGGAGGATCAGGAAAGGCCCCGGTGGGGCGTTTCCCCGACGAAGCTGAACGTGCCTCAGAAGCAACCGAAGAAGGGCCGCCTCTGGCTGAACGACGGATCCTGCATCCGTCTCCGGCCGGAACGGCCGAACCACGTTTGGTCCCACGACTTCGTCGAGAGCCGGACCCATGACGGGAGGAAGTTCCGCATGCTCGACGTCGTCGACGAGTTCACCCGCGAATGCCTGGCGATCAGGGTCGACCGGAAGCTCAACTCGACCGCCGTGATCGATGTTCTGACCGATCTCTTCATGCCTCACGGGGGCGTGCCCGGCCATGTTCGCCCGGATCATGGGCCGGAGTTCATCGCCAAGGCTGTCCGGAAATGGATCGATGCCGCGGGGGCGAAGACGGCATTCATCGAACCGGGCAGTCCCTGGGAGTGTCGAGGGCCGGAAAACGGTCCAGTGGACCGTTTTCCCGAGGCAGGGCTACTGTGAGAGCTTCAACTCGAAGCTCCGCGACGAGCTGCTCAACGGCGAGATCTTCTACTCGCTGGCCGAGGCCCGCGTGGTGATCGAGGCGTGGCGGGTCCATTACAATACCGTCAGGCCCCATTCTTCGCTGGGCTACCGGCCACCCGCACCGGAAGCCGTCGAATGGCCCGGGATCAGCAACGCCCCAGGCAACCGTATCGGTGCCGAGACCCGTCATGCACCAAGACTGAAACCGGACCACCCGATGGGGGCAGGCCATGATGATCGAGACCGGCATCCCGCCGCACCGGAGCCCCACAAGGGCTTGCGGCACGGGTTCGGGATCAACGCCACGGTGAACGCAATCCCGCTCCACATGCTGCAGGAGTGGATGGGCCACGCCCGGCTCCAGCACCCCGGCGATCTACGTCGATGCCGTGGGCAAGGAAGAGCAGGACGTCGCGAAGCGGATGTGGGGGTAGGGATCGATTTTCCGGCGCCAGGTCGGCGGCTGCGCCGGCCTCGTCGTTATTCAGGGCGTGCCGATGCCGGTGCGTGTCCCAGCCGGTCGAGCATGGCCCGCATCGAGACGATCTCGGCCTCCTGCGAGGCCACGATCGCGCGCGCCAGGGCCTCGGTCTCGGGATCGTCCATGTCGGGCAGCATGGCTTTCGCCATGTCCACGGCGCTCTGGTGATGGGGGATCATCATCAGGAGAAAGTCGGCATCCGCATCCCCCGTGGGTTCAATCCCGTGCATGTCGGCCATCATGCGATCCATGATGGCGGCGACATCGTCCCCGGCGGGACCGGCATGCATTTCCCCATGGTCCATGCCGTGCATGGAGCCGCTCTCCTGCGCCGGAGCTACGAGCGGGGTCGCCAAAAGCAGGAGCGAAACGGCGGAGGCGACGATAAGCGGGACCTTCATGGCGGTCTATCCTTGATTGAAGGCCCTCCCCGGAGCGGGGAGGGCGATACGTCTACATGGGCATGGTCGTGCCGGTGAGGACGTTCGCGATCATCCAGATGCCCATCGCCATCATGACGAGGTTCTCGGTGAGCGAGATGAAGCCCAGGGGCACGTTCGAGCCGCCGCCGACGCAGGCGCAGGTCAGCTCCCGCTTGTCGATGTAGACGGCCTTGAAGACGCCGATCGCGCCGACCGTCCCGATGAACAGGCTGACCGGGGCCACGACCCAGATAAGGGGGGAAGCCGTGCCGATCAGGGCCGCCATTCCGATGCCGGCGAAGAGCTCCAGGAACGGGTAGGCATAGCCATAGGGCACGTAGCGCTGCGCGAGGAGGTCGTAGCCGAGGAAGCCGCTGACGAAGCCGCCCACGTCCTGCAGTTTCTGCACCGCCAGGGCGACCATCGATGTCGCGAAGAACCACATCACCCAGGTCAGGATCGGGAACCCGTCATAGAGGTTCGCCACGATCGCCGCGGCCAAGAGCGCCATCGACCCGAAGATCGCGATGACGGGCGCGTAGGTCGTGTCGTCCTTGCCGAGCACGCGGTAGCCGAACCTCTGCTTGAGGTCGGTGAAACCACCCACCCGCTCGCCGTCGATCCAGGCCTGCGGCGTGGTCTTGACGCCATGCGCTTCCTTGAAGGCGTCGATCTCGTCGCGGCTCTCCAGAAGGTGGTCGTCGACACTGTAGCCCTTCCATTCCAGGAGCGCCTTCGACTTCAGGCCGAAGGGACAGAGATGTCCGGGCATGGCCATGCGGTAGAGCGAGGCGGTCTTGCCGTCGCCACGGCTGGCGGACTGGGCAGCTTCGGGGCCGTCGATGTCGAGCGTCGTCATGGTGGACCCTCCGGTCGGATGCGGGTTCACGACGTCCCTCGGGACGCCTCTTGCGGATATATACCCACAGGGGGTATATGCAAGGGGACAATGATGCCCATTCCCGAAACGGCGGACCCCATGAAGCAGGACAAGCAGAAGACGCTCGATCGCCTGGCGCGGCTCGAGGGCCAGGTGCGCGGCGTCGCCCGCATGGTCGAGGACGACCGCTACTGCGTGGACATCCTGGCGCAGACCGCCGCCGTCCGCTCGGCGCTGCGCGCGGTCGAGCGGCTGGTGCTGGAGAACCACGCGAAGCATTGCGTGGAAGAAGCGATCACCGAAGGTCCCGAGGCGCAGCGGGAAAAGTTCAACGAGCTGATCGGACTCCTCCAGAAGGCGCAAGGGTAGGGACCCGCTCGCGCTGCCCGCTCCGGGCGGGACCGAGAGCGCCCGATCCTCATCACCGGCGGCCCACACATCGCCTATCGGCTACTTAACGGCGTCCTGGCTCGCGTGAGAAGCGGCAATGAATGTACAGATCATCACTGCTCCTCCATGGTGTCGTGGTGGGCGCGGATCTCGGCGGGCCAGGTCGACTTGATGTAGCCGAGGACGGCGAGGATCTCGTCATCCGTCAGGACGCCCTCATAGGCGGGCATGGTCGAGGCGTAGTCGGGATCGCCGATCATCTCGGCGATCCCGTACTTGGTCAGGCGGAAGAGCGTCTCGCCGTCATGGTGCCATGTGTGCCCCGTCGCATCGTGGGGCGGTGCCGGGAGCCGCCCATTCGACCCCCGGACGCGCCAGTCGGACTGACCCTCGAGATCGGCCCCGTGGCATGCGGCGCATTCGGCGGCGTAGATCTCCGCGCCCTGCGCCACGGTCTTGGGGTCGTCCGCGCGGAGCATCCGGTCCGGCTCCGCCGAGCCCGCCCCGAAAGCGAGCGCGGCGATCCCGAGGCCGCCGGTCGCGAGGACGAAAGCCCCCGAAAACTTCACGATCCGGCCCGGTAGAATACCTCGCCCTCGGAAGCCGACCCGCCGAACGCGACGACGTCGTAGCGCGCCGCCGGGTCGTCGCCCATGCCGGGCGAGCCGGCGGGCATACCGGGGACGGCAATACCGTCGATCTCCGGGCGTTCCGCCAGCAATCGCGCGACGGCGGCGAACGGCACATGCCCCTCGACGACGTAGCCGTCGATCACCGCCGTGTGGCAGGCCCAGAGGTCGCCCGGAATGCCGGCCTCTTGCTTGACGGCGGTGATGCCACGGGTGTCCGCCGTCTCGACCTCGTAGCCCGCCTCGCGGGCCAGATCGACCCAGGCGGCGCAGCAGCCGCAGGTCGGGCTCTTGGTCACGTGCATCGTGCCGGGCTCCGCCGGCGTGGCATGCGTTTCCGCGCGGGTCATGCCCGGAGCGGTCATGGCGACGAAGACCGCAGCCGTAAGAGCGGCGGGCAAGGCGGATCGGGGTGTTGTGAAGGTCATGGGTCTTCCTCTCGGTACATGGCCGTGCAGGGCCAGCCTGCGGCGGTGCGGTGCGCCCTGTCGGGGCGCGGGACGGATCATGCCGAACGCGGCGGATCGAGAGGAGCATCCGGCTCGTGCCCGGAGGGGAGGATCGAAGGAGCCGGCGGAACGAGATGCGTTCGGCTGGTGGCTGCATCGATCGCGGTCGAGGCCGGGAGCAGAGCAGGCAGGACGTGACAGGCCGGCGATCGCTCCGAGATCTCGTCGCAGCACGTATCGTGCCCGGAGGGAGCGATCCCCGCCTCCATCGCGCTCATCGAGGCCTCGGGCACGCCCGTATGGCCCGCCGCCATGGTGCCTGGGAGCGACAGGGACAGGGCAATCAGGGCCTGGACCAGAATGCGGATCGGGCGCATGGACCATACCTATACGGGGTATGTCCGACCGGCAAGCTCGCAGGCGGAAGGGTCGCACGCGTCAGCGACCGAACAGGCCCAGCTTACGGAGGAGTCAGTCGACATACCTCCGGAAAGTCCGCGTTCGGCTGAGGATTGTCGGCGATCCGCGGGATCCGGCTCTCCTCAGCGCAGTCGTCGACAGCAAGCTGCGCGGCGGCGCACCCTGTCCATCTTCAGGCAACGCAGATCTACATCTTTTCCTTCACACCCCGACTGATCAGCCACCAGTTTACCGGATAGGCCGTGGCAAAACCGCAGATCATGGCGATCTGCATCATGAACCAGAACTCCACCGTCGGCACCTCGAGGCTGGCGCTCAGGAGATGGCCGAAAATCCAGAAATGCGCGATGGCCATGAAGCCGTACATGCCGATCTGCCACGAGGTCAGCGAGAGGGCATCGGCCTTCACTGCCTGGATCAATCCCTGACCGACCGACAGGCCGCGCATCGGCTTGATGGTGAAATACTGGAAGGCCACCCCGAAGATGAAGGCGATGATGAAGTCGAGGACCCAGACGGCGAAGATCTTCTCGGGAAAAATGCTTTGCCAGCCGAGCCAGATCGCGATGGCCGGCACGAAGAAGGCCAGCCATTCCGCCACGATGTCACCCAGGGCGCAACCGCTGCCGCAATGGGCCGCGCCCTTGGCCACCATGCCGGGGAACGGCGTCTTTGCCTTGTTCGGCATCGGCTCGTCGTTCTCCATCGCCGGCATCACCCGGCTTTGTGCGGCGAGCTTGCCGTAGGCGAAGTAGCCCCAAAGGGAGATGACGCTGGCGAAGAGGGCGGTCGCCGGCCAGACCACGTTCATGATCCACATGTGCTGGGGGTCGCGCCATTCGTCGAGGGCGATGACGAGGGCCGACGCGAACCCGGCGAGCAGGGACAGGATCGACAGGATGTGTAGCCAGTCTGGGACCATAAAAAGTTCCTTCTACTCGTAGATCGGCGGTCGAACGGGGCGACGCCGGTTCCTGTTCCCATTGCGACGCAACGACTTGCGATGAGCGATCTTCAAGCGCGGGAGGGCCGGTAAGCTCGTGTCGGCCGGTGACAGAATGCATGTCGGTTGGATGCATCCCCGTGCATGGTGTGTGCGGCGGAGCTGAACGGTCAGCTTTCTGGCGTCATGTAGATCCCGAATTCACTTCGACCCCCTGGCATTTTCAATGCGCTGAGGCGGATTTCAGCATGTGAGCGGATACTCAAACACCCAGTGTTCTGGTTCGCCAGCCTCCCGCTGCACCTCGTGACGACCCAGAAAAGTTGGCTGCTATGTTTGGTCAACCAGACCAGAATTCGGGGTCAGGTCCGGGACGGCAAATATCCCGTCCGGAAACGCACCACCGGTAGGGGCGGAGCGCTCCAACGATGAAGCGATCAAGGTTTAACGGGGTTCAGGTCACCGGCATCCCAAAGGAGCAACAGTACCAACTCAGGCTACTGCTGGCGTATCGAAAGATCCCTGGGATCGATGAACCACGTTGCCGACTCGGTTGGGCAGCACCTGGGATCGCCGTCTCGCAGCATCGTGGTCGTGACGGTAATTTCTCTGGATCCTATCGTAACGTCCCGCGGAGACGTTCCGTAAAGACCAGAAACAAGTCCCTCGAACTCATATTCAGTCCCGTCGACGCTATAGTAGCCAACCGAGAGAGCCATGCTTCCGGCCGATCCTTCGATGTAGTGATAGAGAAAGCCCAGGGCGCCGATGTCGTTCGCGAATACCACGCTCGACATTTCGGAGGACGTGATGCCGAAATCTCTCGACAGTCGCGCCGTGAAGGTCGGATCGTCCTCGACGGCTTGGACTTGAGACGCGTTCGCAACCGAAGGGTTGGTTTGCGCTTCCGATGCCGGTGGCGCAATCCCGGGTGGAGCGGCTGTCGCGCTTCCCGGCGCGTCCGAGGAATCCCGCCGGGGATCGGGATCGGGGCATGCGGCCAGGATCGGCCTGAGAGCTCGGGCCGACCCTCGCAGAGAAATGTCGACGCTTTCACGCCCCGCACTCGTGTCGAAGGAGATCGTGGCGCCCGATCCCGAAATGAGGGCGTCGACCATTCGCGAGCCTTCGAGAGCGTAGAGGGGTGCCGAATACTGCTGATCCGCGTCGTCCAGCCCGAGCTCGGCGTCGTAGAACTCGATCATGTAGGACAGCCGTCCGTCCACATCGACCTGCATGATCTTCGGGTCCGTCATCGGGGCGTCTGAGCGATAAATGACAGTCCAGTGCGCTTCCGATCCCAGGCAGAGTGCCGCAAAACACAGGTCCCGGGTATCGCCCGGCCCCGGCGTACAGGTGGCGGCCATCCGCGCCTCCGCGATGTACTGCCATGGGGTGCTTTGGGCGAGAAGGACCGAAGGAAAGACGACGGACATTGCAGCGGCAGCAAAGGTGCGGAGCATGGCAAAGGCCGGTGTTGGAAATAATATTGCCGCAAGTCTCGCGTCAGACCGGGGTGCGCGTCAAGTTTCAGGCGGTGGTTGCCGTGATTACCGATCATTTTGCGCTGGTGGCGTCGGGAAGGAAACGATGCCAAACCGAACGACGGAACGATCGCCTGTATAGCCCGCCCATGTGAATTTGAGAGGCTGACCCCGAGCCTGTGGGGCAACGTTACACGTCCGCCGGCCTCCCGTTAACTTTCAAGCACTGCGATGACGGTGCAGCTCACGGCCAGCGCGCGCCCGTTGGAGGTGCGCGCATTCCGAAGCTCGAGCCTACGGACGGACATTCGTTCAAGGCGCAGCGAAAGCCGACAGTGAACCGCCCCGGCTTCACCGGAGGCTGATTTGTTGGTCTCAGGCGACCATATTCAGATGCTCGCTGTCTTCATAGAAGCTCCTCTCGGCTTCGGCGGGTGGGATGTTCCCGATCGGACCGAGAAGGCGGTGGTGGTTGAACCAGTTCACCCATTTCAGGGTCTCCCATTCTACGGCCCCTGCTGACTTCCAGGGCCCGAGGCGATGGATGATTTCGGCCTTGAACAGGCCGATGATCGTCTCGGCGAGAGCGTTATCGTAGCTGTCGCCGACGCTCCCGACGGATGGGTCCAGCCCGGCCTCGGCAAGGCGCTCGGAATAGCGCAGGGATAGATACTGAGATCCGCGATCCGAGTGATGAATCAGATCCTCGCCGGGACGGCGTTCGCAGAGGGCCTGCTCGAGCGCATCGAGCACGAACTGGGTCTGCAACGATCTCGATGCCCGCCAGCCGACGATCCGGTCGGCGTAGGTGTCGATGACGAAGGCGACGTAGACGAAGCCCTGCCACGTCGAGACATAGGTGAAGTCGCTGACCCAGAGCCTGTTCGGCGCCGAGGCCCGGAACTGCCGGTTCACCTTGTCCCGCTGGCACGGGAGTGCCGGATCTGGTCTTGTCGTCTTCTGCGGCTTGCCGCGCACGACACCTCTGAGCCCCGCCACCCGCATCAACCTGGCCACCGTGCAACGAGCGACATTGAAGCCTTCGCGCCGCAGTTGCCGCCAGACCTTGCGCACCCCGTAGACCTGGAAGTTCTCGTTCCAGACGCGGCGGACATGCGGCAGCAAATCCGCATCTCGACGGGCCCTGGCGCTCGCGCGCGACGGATCACGCGCGGTGGCGCAGGCGGCATGGTAGGTGGAGGGGGCGATCGGCAGCACTTTGCAGATCGGCTCGACCCCGAACTCCGCCCGGTATTCGTCGATGAAGGCGATCATCGCTTCAGTGGGCGGTCGAGCTCCGCCTGGGCGAAATAGGCGCTGGCCTTCTTCAGGATTTCGTTGGCCTGCCGCAACTCGCGGACCTCGCGCTCGAGCTCCTTGATCCGGACGCGCTCCTCGTTGGTCACGCCCTTACGGGCTCCGCTGTCTGCTTCCGTCTGCACCACCCAGCGGCGCAAGGATTCTCGGCTGCATCCGATCTTCGGCGCAATGGCCCGGATCGCGGACGCCCGGTCCGGGTAGTTCCCGAGGTTCTCCAGTACCATTCGGACCGCGCTTTCGCGGGTCTCAGGCGTGTAGCGGTTCGCTCTGTTGTCTCGTTCCATGGGCTCCGTCCATACTCACTTCGGAGCCTCCGGCGAAACCGGAGCGGTTCAGTTCCGGGTGGGAATCAACACTCGATCACCACGAGGCGGTTCATGGTCGGATACACCGGATGTCCCGCCTCCGGCCTCGGCGCGAAACCTAGTTCACGAGGGATCACGGCCACAGGGGGCGTCCGGACCGGAACGCGTCCGCTGCCGGAGACCCGGCCGACGGCGGCCCATAGATCGGATGGTGGAACTCTTCGGAGGACATTGACCGAGGTTCGGGTTCCGCGTTTACTCTAGGCACTTTGCATTCAGGAAATTTATCATGTCCGGTAGTGATTCGAATTCCGCACAGGACCGCGAAGACGGCGTGGACCTCGAACGTCGCGACGTGCTGGCGGCGCTCGCGAAATATTCCGCCACCGTCGCGGCCGCCTCCACCGTGGTGCTGTCCGCCTCCGCCTCCGTGTCGGTGGCGAGCGTCAGCGGCATGGGGGGGCAGAACCCGGGCAACAGCAAGCCCGTCGGCGAGGCCCCCTTCGGCGGCACCCGCGGGGAGGTTCCGTCGGGCAGGCCGCGGGACATCCCGTCGCGCAAGCCGCCGGAAGCCGGGGCGTCGCGCAAGCCGCCGGAAGCCGGGGCGGGAAGACGCTCCTAGAGCGGCCGGAGGTGGCGGTGCGCGAGCCGCCCGCCACGCGGGCCGGCCTCGGCATGGCGTCCGGTCCGGCCCCGACGGATCCGTGGCGCAACGCGCTCGGGACCCGGGCGACCGCCGTCGAGCGCGCTTCGCTGGGCGGGCGGCACATCCTGCATTCCCCGACCTCCGGCGCGATCCTGTCGACGGACGAGTGCGGCCTCGCGATCCTCTCGGACCCCGTCCGGCCCCTCGATCCGGCGGCCGCCCTGCCGCAAGAGGTGATGGACACGATCCTGCGCTCATGGGAGGCGGCAGGCCTCTTCGCCACGGCCCCGGAACCGTTTCCCGATCCGGTGGCGGATGACGGACGGTCCGCCGGCTATGCGCGACGTTACGCGACCGGGCGGGGGGCCCTCTCCCTCCGCACGGACGATCCGGTCCTGGCGCGGCAGGTGGACGAGATCCTCTGGAACTTCGCGGCCCCCGCGGCGGAGGCGTGCCCCGACCCCCTGCGGCTGCGTTGCGTCGGCTGCGCCGGCGGGGGGCTCGGCCTGTTTCGCGACGGGGGGCCGATCTGGGGACGGGCCTCGCGGGATACGGCGCGCTACCTGATCGTGCGAGAGGCGGCGGAGGCCCTCTGCGGCGCCGACCAGGTGGGCGCCGTCCTGCACGGCGCTGCCGTCCTCGCCCCCGGAGGGGACGCCCTGCTGATCCTGGGCGACAGCGGGCGGGGCAAGTCCACGCTCGCGCAGGGGCTCGTCGCGGCGGGCTGCGGCTTCCTCGCGGATGATCACCTGCCGCTTCACGTGGATGGGCGGCGCCTCCTCTCCTTTCCGACCGGCAGCGCGGTCAAGCCGGGCGGACGGGATCTGGACGAGGTGCGTCGCCTGCTGGCCCGCCACGGAATGCGCGGGAGACATCGCGGGGCGGTCGGCTACCTGCCCCTGGAGGGAGCCGCGCCACCGGGGGCGGCGGTCCCCGTGAGCGCCATCGTCTTTCCCGAGCATGTCGCCGGGGCGGCGCCCGGACTGGCGCGGATGGACCCCGAGGCGGCGTTCACCGCCGCCATTGCATCGGGCACCCGTCCCGCCCGCCGCACGGCGACGATCCGGCCCCTGGTCGATCTCTTCGCCGCGGTGCCCGCGCATGCGCTGCGCTACGGCACCTCGTCCCAATCCGTCGCGGCCTGCCTTGACCTCCTCGCGGCCTGATGCCGGCCCCACGGAGCGATGGGCGCTGTTCGGTCTCGCCTCGGCCGCGGTATCGGGGCGCGTTCCGCCGGATCTGGGGATCGCCCTGGCGGACAGCGCGCCGCACGCGCTGGCGGCGGAAGCCCAGCGCCTGCAGATCCACACCGCGATCGGCCCGGTCCTCGACCGTCACCCCGACCTGGGGGCCGCGCTGCCGCCGGACCTCGTCCTGTTCTTTCGGGCGATGCATGCCGCAAACCGCGCGCGGCTGGCGGAGGGCCTGGCACAGCTCCGCACCATCGGCACGGCCCTCGCCGCGGGCGGCATACCGGCCCTCGTCCTGAAGGGTGGGGGCGACATGCTGTCTCCCCTCCACCGCGACCCGGCCCTGCGCTACGTGGGCGACCTCGACATCCTCGTCCCGCCCGACCGGGCCGGGGAGACGCTCGCGGCGCTGCGCGGGATGGGGGCCGTGCCGCTCTCCCCGCCCGCGCATGCCACATCGCGCTTCGATTGGCGGGGCCAGCGGCTGCCCCGGCACCATCTGCCGCGTCTCGTCCGGCCGGGCTGGACCTTTCCGGTGGAGATCCACGTGCGGGCCGGGCCGGGCGCCCTGGCCACCGCGCTGGACCCCGTCGCGATGCTGCGCGACGGCGTTCCGACCGCGATCCCGGGATTGTCCGTCGGCAGTTCCGAGGATCGGGCCTGCCACCTGATCCTCCATGCCGCGCGGCACGAGGGGCGGGTGGCGCTACGGGCCTGGATCGACTGGGTCTCGTTGCGCCGAATGTGCGACCGGGCGTCGGTCGCCGACCGGCTGGGCCGGGCCGGCCATGGCCGAGCATTCGGCCCCTTCGAGGTCATGGCCGACCGGCTCGACGCCGCGGGGGCGCCCCCGATGCCGCATCACGACCGGGCCGCCCTTCACGCGGCGCTCGCCGCGCTCGGACCATCCGAGTCCCGGTCGATCGCGGACATCGTCCGCTTCCTGTACCGCCGGGGCAGAGGCCTGGCGCTTTCTCCCGCCTATCGCCGTCATATCGCCGCCCGCCTCCTCGAACGCCGCCTCCTTCGCGACATCACGGGCCGGCACGGCGCGGATCGGTGAACCCGCGCCTGCCGGCCGATCACGCCCGGAATTGGCGACGCGTGGGTTTGCGAGAGGTGCATCTACAGGGCCGGGCCTCGATGGGCGCGAAGCGTGAACTTCCCCTGTCCCCGGACGCACTTGCCCTGCCGGTTCTGTGTCGAGAGCGGTGTAGCGGTTCGGCCCGGCGGTTCGGATGGGGAGTCCGGCGACCTGGCGATCGAAGTCGCGTTCCACGAGGCTCTGCCCCGGCAGCTTCACGCAGTGCATCTCCCTCTCGGCGCTGACAGGCTCTGAACTTCGTCCTCGCAGTGGTCGCGAGAGCTTCTCTCGTGTGGCAGTCGACGACGGTCAGGATGCGGAACGGCCGGTCGTCGAACAGCCGGTCCGACATGAAGTCCATCGCCGGAGGCTCGTTCATCGCATCGGCTTCGGAGCGGCGCGATCGGGTGCGGCAGGCCGGGCACCGCCTCGGACTCCGTGTCCGGATCGACAGGCCTTCCTCGTTGTAAAGGCGGTAGATCCGCTTGTGGTTGGCGCACCAGTTTCCCGCCGAAGCAGGGCATGCAGTCGACGGTAGCCGTACCGGACATGGCCCGCCGCGACTTCTTTCAGGCGCATCCTGAGAGCTACCGCGGGATCGCGGCGCGCCCGGTAGCGGTGGGAGGCCCGCCCGAATCCGATGGCCCGGCACGCCCGGCGTTCGGAGAGCCCGAACGCCGTCTGGTCATGCCGGATGACCTCGCGCCGCAGGACGGGCCTCACCGTTCGGCTCCGCCCTCGGACCGACGGCGGGTTATCGCCTCGCTTTCGCAGCGCATCCGTGCGCCAATGTCTCTCGGACCATTGGCGATCCATTTGCACACCATCGACTTGTCCGGGGTCAGGTCGGCCACGAGGCGCTTGAGCTTGCCGTCGTTCGCCCGTTCTCTCGAACCGGTGGCGTTCACGGGCTCACTCCTCGAGTTGTTTCAGCCGCCGGATCTCGCTCGCCATTGTTCTCGAACCAATGGCGCACGATGGCTCGCCGCCCATCCCGGCGCAAACCTTCTCCCGTCGATAGAATGTGGCTTCCGCCACGCTCATCTTGCGGCAGATCACGCCGACCGTCGTGCCGGCCTCCGCCTGCCTCAGGGCAAACGCGATCTGCTCGTCGGTGAAATTCTTCTTCGGCAGTGGGGCACTCCT
Source organism: uncultured Paracoccaceae bacterium (assembly GCA_947487205.1). Taxonomy (GTDB): domain Bacteria; phylum Pseudomonadota; class Alphaproteobacteria; order Rhodobacterales; family Rhodobacteraceae; genus Palleronia. The sequence continues at coordinate 12,860 of CANKVU010000039.1, forward strand.
CTCCTGTCGGGAATGTGCCCGAAAATTCGCGCTCGGCCTGGACCAGTTCGCAGGGTCACGACCGCTTGGTGTCGGCGCAGTAGTGGCGTCGGTCGGAGCCGCTGCCGGCGCCGTTGAGGTTGCCGCCGCACTGGCGGCACGCGATGAGGTCCGAAACGAGATACTCGTGGCGGCGAACGCCCTGCAAGGCAAAGGGCCCTTCAGGTCTCCGGCGATCTTCGGCCCCTTGCGGCGGGCGAGGCTGTCCTGCCGCGCTCTCGAGGCGTCCCAGAACGCATCGTCCACGATGTGGGGGTGGGGCTTGTCCCGGGTGATCCCCTTGCCCCTGGGAGCGGGACGGGAGACGCGTTTGCCTGCGGGCGGGTCCTTGACGGAGCGGAGCCGGTTCCAGACCAGGCGGCCGAGGTGGAGTTCGTTGTTCAGGATGCCCATGCCGCGGACAATCCTCCGCTCCTACCGCCGGGTGGCGGGCCCCGGTTCATCGTGCCCCGCGATCCCCGCCCCGAAAAAATGTCGGGCCGATCCCGGCGGACTAAGGTTCAACTAAGGTGAGGCTGCGAGTCGGGGAGCAGACGGCGATGGAATCGCCATTCACTCGACGGAAGGGTTCAAGAATGACCCCGACCAAGTTCAGCCTCGCCGCGCTTCTCGCGGCGACCACGGCCCTGCCCGCCATGGCGCAGGAAATCACCCCCCTGACCGATTACGACCCGACCCAGATCGAGGGCGCCTGGTCGGCCGACAACATGCGCGATGCCGATGTCCTCGGCGAAGATGGCGACACTGTCGGCTATGTGCAGAACCTCGTCCTGTCGTCCGACGGCAGCGTCAGCCATGTGGTCATCGAGACGGACAACTGGTTCGATCTCGCGGATCGCGCGATCGCCGTGCCATGGGAGAACGTCGATCTGACGCCCGAGGAAGAGGGCATCATGGTGCCCATGGACGAGGACGAGATGAACGATTTCACCTTGTTCGCGGACGACATGACGATGGCCACCGAGGGTGAGAACTATCGCGCCAGCGACGTGCTCGACGACTACGTCACGCTCGATGACGGGACCGGCTATGGCTACGTCACCGATCTGATCTTCGACCAGGGCGGTGCGCTCCAGTCGGTCGTCGTCAGCCCTGACGTGGGCTTCGGTGGCGCGGATGGCCTCTATGCCTATCCCTATTACGGCACCGAGTTCGGCTATGAGCCGTACGGCTATGACTACAACCTCCGCTACGACGAGGGTGCCGTCACGGAGTACCAGCCCTTCGATTACGAGTCGGTCGTCGGCGACTCCGTCTGATCGACCCGACAGTATCTCTTCCCAATCGAGCGGCTCGGCCGGTTTCAGACCGACCGGGCCGCTCAAAGGAGACACCCAAATGACGTTCGAGAGCCTCATGCGCCGCACCGCCATCGGCGCCTGCCTGTCGCTGGCCGTCGCGGCCGTCCCTGCCCTCGCGCAGGAGAATGACGCGAGCGGACAATCCGGCCAGACGAGCCAGTCCACGCAGGCGGACCAATCGGGAACCTCCGGTCAATCCGGTGAGCAGTCCCGATCCCTCGCCCTCGAGACCGTCCTGGCGCTGGTCGGCGACAGCGAGATCCGCGGCGCGGACCTGATCGAGTTCATCTCCGCCATGCCGCCGCGCATGCGCCAGCAGCCGCCGCAGATGCTGATGTCCATGGCCCTCGACCAGGTCATCCTGCGCGAGCTCCTGCTTCAGGAGGCGCAGGCGCAGAACCTCGCCGAGGATCCGCGCGTGACCGAGATCGTCGATCGCAACGCCCAGGTCGCGCAGGAGGACGCCATGGTCGCCGTCTTCCTGGAGGATCAGCTGGCGAGCCGGGTGAGCGACGAGCAGGTCCAGCAGACCTATGAGAAACTCCAGAGCCAGGTCGGCGCGGATCAGAGCCTGCCGCCCCTGGAGGCGCTGCGGCCGCAGATCGAACGCCAGCTGCAGCAGCAGGCCGTCCAGGCGCTCCGCGACGAGCTCGTCCAGGACGTGGAAGTCGTCGTCTACGGCGCCGGAGACCCCGAGGCCCAGTCCGGGGCGAACGCAAGCGACCAGTCCCAGGACGACGGGTCCGGGTCGGCCGAGGGCCAGTAACGAGTTCCCTCCCCAGGCGGGAGGCGGCGCGCGGGAGCAATCCCGCGACGCCGTTTTTTCTTCACGAGGTTTTCCATGTCCGATACCGCCCTCCATTCCAGCCGGCCGGAGATGCGCCGCTCCACGCTGTCCGCCGTCATCGTCGGCACCATCGTCTCGCTCGGCCTCATGGTCCTGTTCACCCTGCTGGGTCTCGCCATCGGCGTGGCCAGCCTCGAGGCGTTGGGGCAGGGCCTGGGCGTCGGTGCGGCGCTCTACATCGTCGTCACGCAGTTGATCTCGCTGGCCGCGGGCGGGTTCGCGGCTGCGCGGTTCATGGCGCCCCGCGATACCGTCGCCGCGGCTTTGGCCGGGGCCGCGGTGTGGGCCCTGACGACGCTGGGTGTGGCCTTCGGTGGCTGGACCACCGGTACCTCGGCGGTCTCGTCCTCCATGTCCCTGATCGCGCAGACGGCCCAGACGACGGGCAACGCCGCGCAGGCGATCACACCGGAGGATCTCTCTCTGCCAGACATGTCCGAGATCGCCGGTTCGATCTCGATGGCGGACCTGCCGCCGGAGGTTCGCCAGGCCCTGCAGGAAGCCGACATCACCCCCTCCGAGCTGCGCGCCGAGGCCCGCGAGGCCTTCCGCAACGTGATCAGCGCGCAGGAGATGGCGCGGGCCCGCTCGATCCTCTCCGGCACGCTGAGTGACATCGCGGCTCAGCCTGGCACGCTCTCCGAAGAGGTGAACGCGGCGCTCGACCGCCTGCTCCAAGGCGAGAATTCGGTCCTGAGCGAGGAAGACATCACCGAGGCCGAGAACACCCTCCAATCCCGCCTCGACATCTCCGACAGCCAGGCCCAGCAGATCGCCGAGGCCATCCGGACCCGGTTCGAGGAGGCGGTGGAAACCCTCCGCCAGACGGTTTCCGAGCTGCAGGAGCGGCTGGTCGCGGCGGTGAACGAGGTGCAGGGCGCGGTCTCTTCCGCGGCGCTGTGGCTGTTCGTCGCCTCGCTCCTGGGGCTCGGAGCAGGGGCCGGGGCCGGGGTTTACGGACGGCGCCTCTGATCCGGGACCCGGTCCGGCCCGACAAAGCAAATCGTTCCCGCGCGGCGGCCGTTCAGGGCCGCCGCGCTCTTCACGTCGCAGACCGAGAAATCGCGGCGGACATTGAATCAACCATGCGCGAGGGACTGCCACCACCCCCGGTGGCGGACCTCTCACTTGGGCGCGCCGGAGGCGCGCCGCGAAAGGAGTACCCCATGGCCGGGACAAACGGCAACGCCGGGACCAGGACGCCTTCCCCCAAATCGGGCGCCGCGACCGAGACCGGGCGGAGCGCGAAGGTCGTCCAGCCGGTGGTGAAATCCGAGGGCCGGGTCGAGGCGTTCCGCAAGCTGGCCGAGCGGATCGCCAACGGCGAGCAGATCGTGCCGTCGCGGATGCTGACCGGCCTCGATCGCCGGCGCCACGTCCGCTCCACCCTGCGCGAGGACCATCAGACCCGGATCGAGGCGCGATCCCATGGCGCGCAAAAGAAGTTCGAGAAGCTCGCCAAGTCCCGCTTCAAGTTCTTTCGCGGCACCCAGCTGCTGTTCTACCGGGACATGGTGGGCGAGGACCCGCATATGCCGACCGTGCTGGCGCTGGGCGACGTGCATCCGGAGAATTTCGGCGTCATGCCGAACGAGGACGGCGTGCCGATCTTCTCGGTCAACGATTTCGACGAGGCGATCTATGCCCCCTTCACCTGGGACATGAAGCGCGCGGCGGTCGGCTTCTGGGTTGCGGCGCAGGAGGAGGGCAAGCTCAAGCGCAAGCAGCGCCGCAAGATCGTGCGCGCCTTCGTCCACGGCTATATCGACGCGATGGAGGACTATGCCGGCAAGGAGACCGAGAAGTCCGACGCCTACCGCATGGACAATTCGCCGAAGGTCATCCGCCGCCTCTTCGACGAGGCCTGGGAGGACCGGAAGGACTGGCTCTGGGACGATTACCTGAAGCCGTCGGGCAAGGGCTTCCGCGCCGATGACGAGTTGCAGCCGATCTCGTCCGAGATCGAGACCTTCCAGACGGCGGTGAACGACCTGGCCAAGGCCAACAAGCTCGACGTGCCCGACCGCTCGCCCGACCTGCGCGTCAAGGATGTCT
>CANKVU010000040.1 GCA_947487205.1 uncultured Paracoccaceae bacterium
GAACTTGCGGATGTGGTAGAACCCGCCCCCGTGCACCTGCCATTCCTCCCCCGCGGCCCCCGCCGGAAGGTCCGCAGACCCCCGAAGCCCCAGGTCCAGCGCCACGAAGTAGAACGACGACCCGATCCACGCGATCGCCGTGATCACGTGAACCCACCGCACCGCGAACCCAACCCAATCCCACAATATCGCGATGTCGTGCATGGCGGTCGCCTCCCTTCAGGCTCGTCTTTCCGGACCAGCCTGCGCGGATGGCGGAACCGGATCCACGCCCCCATGCTTCGCCCGCCGCCATCACCCGGGCCGGGACCGCGGATGCCGAAATGCCGGGCGGCCCTGCCGCCCGCCTGCCCCCTACTCCGCCGCGTCGAGCGCCACCACCGCTCGGGGCAGGACGATCTCGAAGCAGGTGCCGCCCCGCCCGGTGGAGACGAGGGACAGCGACCCGCCATGCCCCCGGACCAGCTCGTTCGCGATCGTGAGCCCGAGCCCGGAGCCCCGCTTCGAGGCCGACTGGAAGGGCTGGAAAAGATGCTCCTGCGCCTTGGGTGGAAGGCCGGGGCCGGTATCGGTGACGCGGATGCGCCAGTCGGTTTCCGTTTCCTCCGCCGAGACGCCGATCTCCCCTTCCGATCCCGTCGCCGTCATCGCCTGCCGCGCGTTGCGGACGAGGTTGCCGAGCACCCGGTAGAGCTGTTCGGCATCGGCCCGCACGACCAGGGTGCCGGGCACGTCGGCCGAGAACGAGACGCCCTCGTCGCTGGTCGCCAATCGTTCGCCCTCCAGGACATCCTCCACCAGGTCCGCCAGCGGAAAGCGGGACAATTGCGGCGGCGGCTCCTCGGCTCGACCGAAGGCGAGGGTCGATTCGCAGATCGAGATCGCCCGGCTGATCGACCCGAGAAGCTTCGGCGCCATGCGCGCGACGGTGGGGTCGGTGGATCCCTCGATGCGATCGGCGAAGAGCTGCGCCGTGGTCAGCACGTTTCGCAGATCATGGCTGATCTTGGCCACAGCACCGCCGAGTTGCGCCAGCCTGTCCTTCTGGCGCAGTGCGCCGGTAAGCTGGGTCTGGAGCGATTGCAGCGCCATCTCGGCGTCACGCAGTTCGACCACCCGGGCGGAGGGCTCGATGATGCGGCGCGCATCCTCGGGCGCCGCGGCATAGCTCTGCATCGCATCGACCACGCCGCGGATCGGCTTCACCATCAGGCGGCGCACCGCCAGGAACAGCAGCAGCGCCGTGATGATCGAGATCACCGCAGACAACACCAGGATCCTGAGGCCGTACTCGACCATCGCGACCCGCAGCGCCCCCGCATTCATCGTGACCTCGATCAGTTCGCCGCCCTCGCGCACGGGCTCCCCGATGACGCGGATGATACGGTCGCCCCCCCGCAGCAACGTCCGGATCGCGTCGGCCATGAGCCCCCAGGACGACGCGTCGCGCAGGTCGTAGGTGGCCGAGATCTGCTCCGGGATCGGTGACGACAGCGCCAGCCGGCGGACCTGGTCGCGGACGAGGACGACGTTGTAGACCTCGGCATTCTCCAGAAGCTCGCGCTCCAGCTCCTGATCGATCATGTCGTCGGCGAGGAGCGCGAGGGAGGCGATCTGCGCCCGCTCGAGCCGCGACAGCAGGTAATCCTCCCGGAACCGTGCCACCGACGGCACGAAGATCAGCACCTCGGCCAGCATCACGAAGCCGATCGTCAGGATCAGGAAGCGCCCTGTCAGCGTATTGGGCATGTGCGCACGGCCCCGTCGTCAGGGAATGATGGTCTGTACCAGTCGCACGACCCGCTTTACCATATCGCTTTCGAACAACCTGGGCGAGAAGTAGGCCCCCGCGGCACGCTTGTTTATCTCGGAAAGCGTCGGATAGGGCACGACCGTGTCAGAGATCGCCTTCATCTTCAGTCCGTTGGTCATCGCCAGGGCCCAGGTGGATATGAGTTCCCCGGCCTCGGCCCCCACGATCGTCGCCCCGACCGGTCGCCCCTTGACGACCGACACCTTCACCAGGCCCGCGGTCTTGCCGGTCGCGCGGGCGCGGTCGTTCTCGTCGTAGGGAAAGCGGACGATCTCGACCCCGTCGCCGTGCCGGTCGCGCGCCTGCGCCTCGGTCAGGCCCACATGCGCGAGCTCGGGGTCGCTGTAGGTGCACCAGGGGATATGATCGCGCCGGGCTTTCGCCGGCAGGCCGAAAAGGATTCGCTGAACGACCACCCCGGCATGATAATTCGCCACGTGGGTGAACTGCATTCCCCCCGCGGCGTCCCCCACCGCGTAGACCCGCCGATTCGTGGTGGAGCGGAGATCGGCGCCGACGATGACCGCCCGGTCGTGGGCCACGTTCGCGCGGTCGAGATCGAGGCGGTCGAGGCTCACGCGACGACCCACTGCGACCAGAAGGTGAGAGCCCGCGTAATACCCGTCGTCGGTCTCCACGGCGACTCCGTTATCGGTGCGCGACACCTTCCGCGCCTGCTGGCCCTGGACGATCTCCACGCCCTCTTCTTCAAGCTGGGCAAGGACGATTGCGGAACATTCCGGATCGTCCTTGGCCAGCGCCCGGTCGCCTTCGATCACCGTCACCTTGCAGCCCAATCGCCGATGAGCCTGGGCCATCTCGATCCCGATATTTCCGCCACCGATGATCAGCAGATGCTCCGGCCGGTCCCGCAGGTCGAAGATCGTCTCGTTCGTCAGGTAATCGACTTCCCCCAATCCGTCGATCGGCGGAACCATGGGACGCGAACCGGTCGCGATCACGAAGCGCCGCGCGGCGATCCGATGCTCTCCCGCGACGACCGTACGCTCGTCCTCGAAGCGCGCCCATTCGCGCAGGACACGGACGCCCAACCCCTCGAACCGCTCCTCGCTGTCCGCCGGGGCGATGGCGGCGATGGCGCGGGAGACGTGGGCCATGGCGGCGGCGTAATCCACCTGCGGCGTCACCGGCGCCACGCCCAGGTCGCCCGGATGCGCCATGCCATGGGCCGCGCGCGCGCTCGCGATCAGCGCCTTCGAGGGCACGCACCCGTAATTGAGGCAATCGCCGCCCATCCGGTGCCCCTCGATCAGCACCGTCCTGGCGCCCATCTGCGCGGCGCCGGCGGCCACCGACAACCCCCCCGATCCCGCGCCGATCACGCAGACATCGCAGTCCACCCGCTCCATGTCAGACTCCCTTCCGACCGCGCGCGACCTTGAGGATCACCGGCAGCGCCGCAAGCAGGCACAGGCCGAGGATCGGCAACAGGACCTCCGGCGCGAAGATGATGCCGAGATCGGGCCGCTCTCCTCTCGCGAAAACCTCTCCAAGCCCGGCCCCGACGGAGGTGTAGACGAGCGCGCCGGGGACGATACCGAGCAGCGTCGCGACCGCGTAGCGCCAGAGCGGGACGCCCACGAAGGCCGGCACGAGGTTCGCCACGACGAACGGCACCGCCGGCACCAGGCGGATCAGGAACAGCATCGACCACTGATTTTCGTCCAGGCCCTGCTTGATCCGCCGCACCATCCCGTCACCGGCATTCATCCGCGCCGCCAACCGCTGCCCGAATCCCCATTTCGCCGCGACGAAGATCGCGACCGCCCCGATCGTCGCCCCGGCGACGTTGTAGACCACCCCCGGAAAGGTCGAGAACAGGAACCCCCCGGTCAGCGTCGCGATCAACGCCCCCGGCAGCGACAGGGCGACCAATGCCGCATAGACCAGAACGAACGTCGCCACCGCCGTCACGTAATGGGCGTCGCGAAAGGCCACGAGCCGGTCGCGGTTCTCTGCTAGCATGTCGAAACTGATCCAGTCGCGCAGGGTGACCGCCCCGACCAGCGCGGCCAGCGCGATCAGCGCGATCGGAACGCGGCGCAGCCAGGCCGGCGCGGACGTATCGGGCTGGTCCGACATGGAGGAGATCCTTTCACCGTGCAGAAGCCGAGAGGACCATGCCCGGTTCCGGGACCGGCGACGAGCCGCCTCACGCGCGCTTGACCGGCGATCGCGTTCTGAAACAGGCGCGCGCCCCTGTTGACAGGCGGTCGGACGCAGCTTATCCGACCGGCCTTGACCTCGAATTGACGGCGGCCCGGGCGGCCGGTTCCAGCGCGCCCGACCGCGACCGACGGAGAGACCGATGACGAAGCGCACCTTCCAACCCTCGAACCTCGTTCGCAAGCGCCGGCACGGCTTTCGCGCGCGGATGGCGACCAAGGCCGGTCGCAAGATCCTGAACGCCCGCCGCGTGCGCGGACGCAAGAAGCTCAGCGCCTGAGATTCCTGCCTTGACCGACGATGGGTCCGTCGCATGTCAGGATGCGGACGGCCCGATTCACTTGGAGCGTCTCACCCGGCGCGGTGATTTCCTGCGCGCGGCTCGGGCACGCGTCGCCAAGACCAGGGGGCTCGTCCTCCAGGCGCGCGAGCGAGAGGCCGAAGGCGCGATCCGCGTGGGCTTCACCTGCTCCAAGAAGGTCGGAAACGCCGTGGCTCGGAACCGGGCGAAACGCCGCCTGCGCGAGGTCGCGCGGCTGGACTTGCCGCGTTCGGCTCGACCGGGCTGGGATTATGTGCTGATCGGATTGCGGGAGCGGACCGCCATGCGCGACTTCGCCGACCTGCGCGCGGATCTGGCGTCCGCCTTGGGCCGGATCCACAGATGAGCCCCGCGGCATGGATCGTGGCGCTGCCCGTCCGTGCCTATCGCCTCTTTCTCTCTCCCTGGATCGGCCACCATTGCCGGTACCATCCCACCTGCTCCGCCTATGCGCTGGAGGCGCTGCGGCGGCATGGCGCGCTGCGCGGCGGCTGGCTCGCGCTCTGTCGGATCGCCCGCTGCCGCCCCTGGGGCGGATCGGGGATCGACGACGTGCCAGAGCGCGGCAGGCGGTCGGAATGACGATCGGCGTCTCGAACACCTTGTCCTCGAGATCGACGAACAATTTCTCGCGGGGCCTGCGATAGGCGCCTCCGCCGAAGATTCTGACGGACAGATAGATCAGGTATCGCCGCACAGCGCTCACCCGCGCCGCCTCCATCGCCCGCAACATCACGAGATCCGCGAACGCCCGGTCGCGTTCCTCCGGCGCTTTTTCCGGCAGCATCTGCCAGGCGACATACAGGAAATCGTGCACGATCGCCGCCTCCAGCCACGGCCCGACGCGCCCCACGAGGCCGCGCAGCACCGGCGGCACCGAGGTAAGGTCGGTGATCAACCCGCGCGGGACGGTGATGATGCGCACGTCGCCGTCGACCACGAGCGAGATATCGTAATCGTGCTGCACGACGTAATCTCCGTCCTCCGCGATGCGATCGAGCAGCAGGGCGGGCGGCCGAACCAGGCTCAGCGGACGGAAATAGGAGACCCCAGACACCGCGACGAATTTGCCCGGATAGGGATCGAGAACCGTCATCTTCCCTTTCCGATTGTGCCCCGACCAGTCTAGCCCGGCGCGGCCGGCGCTCCAAGTCCCGCTTCCCTCGCGCCCACCGATGGCATAAGTGGACGCCCATGCTGGACGAGACCGACGACATCCACCCGCTTTTCCACGGCGCGCCGAAAACGACGGAGTTCAAGAAGCTCCGCAAGCGTATCGTGCAGAATACCCGCAAGGCGGTGGAGCAATATGGCATGGTAAGGCCCCGCCCCGACGGCGCGCCGGACCGTTGGCTGGTCTGCCTGTCAGGGGGCAAGGACAGCTATACACTGCTGGCCGCCCTGACCGAACTGCGCTGGCGCGGGCTCCTTCCGGTCGAGATCTTGGCCTGCAATCTCGACCAGGGCCAGCCGGGGTTTCCCGCGACGGTGCTGCCCGAATTCCTGGCGCGGATGGGCGTGCCGCACCGGATCGAGTACCAGGACACCTATTCCATCGTCATGGACAAGGTCCCGCAGGGCCGAACGTTCTGCGCGCTCTGCTCGCGGCTCCGGCGGGGTAATCTCTATCGCATCGCGCGGGAAGAGGGTTGTTCGGCCGTGGTGCTCGGCCATCACCGCGACGACATCCTGGAGACGTTCTTCATGAACCTCTTTCATGGCGGCCGCCTCGCCACGATGCCGCCGAAGCTCGTCAACGAGGAGGGCGACCTCTTCGTGCTGCGGCCGCTGGCCCACCTGGCCGAGGCGGATTGCGCGCGCTTCGCCGATGCCATGTCCTATCCCATCATCCCGTGCGATCTTTGTGGTTCGCAGGACGGACTGCAGCGCCAGCAGGTGAAGCAGATCCTCGACGGGTGGGAACGGAATGCGCCCGGGCGGCGCCAGGTCATGTTCCGTGCTCTGATGAATGCCCGCCCCTCTCATCTGCTCGACCCCGCGCTCTTCGACTTCGCCGGCCTCGACATCGCGCCCGCGACGGATTGAGGCGGCCCGGAGCGATGCCCGCAGAACGGGGGAGCAGGCGGATTCCCGCGGAAATTCAACGTCGCAGGCGGCGGGCCTCCCGCATCGCCGGGCGGGATTGACAGAAATTTAACCGTGCCGTTTTTAGTCTCCGGCCACCCTCAGAACACCGGAACCAGTTCGATCCGGCGTCCATCGATCACGACCTTGCCCTCCTCGCGGAACATGACGGTAATGACCCCACCGATATTCGATTGCACCTGTCCCTCGCCCCAATCCGGCCGATCGGGGTGGCGCACGATCATCCCCAGCTCGAGCAGGGCGTTCATTTCGGACATGGGCGGTTCCTCTCGCGGGGGGCGGGCATGACCGACGAGCTGCACTCCGACATGGTGGCGCTGGTGGGCTCGCGCATCTGTCACGACCTGATCAGCCCTCTGGGCGCCATCGGCAACGGCCTCGAACTGTTGCAGATGATGGGCACGGGCAACAGCCCCGAGATGGCGCTCGTCTCCGACAGCGTCGAGACGGCCGCGATCCGCGTCAAGCTCTTCCGCCTGGCCTTCGGTGCCGCGACCCGGGGACAGCTCGTCGGAGCCGAGGAGGTGCGCGCCCACGCCGCGCGGATCGGCCAGGGGCGGATCGTCTCGCAGTGGGAGGTGTCCGGAAACGTGGACCGGATGACGGCCAAGCTCGGCCTCCTGCTGCTCCTGTGCGCCGAAACCCTGATGCCCTTCGGCGGAGAGGTGCGGATCGACGGCGATGCGGAGCACCTGCTCCTCACCGCCAGCGCCAGCCGACTGCGCGATTCCACCGACCTCCTCGACCAGCTCACCGATGCCGCTGCACCGCTTCCGCAAGCCGCCGAGGTGCATTTCCCCCTGGCCCGCATCGCGGCCGCGGATCTCGGCCGTACGATCAGCGTCTCGCGGACCGAAGCCGGCCTTCGGATCGCGGCCTAGCTCCGGACGGCACCCGCCCCCCGGACCTTGTACTTGAACGAGGTCAGCTGGGCGGCGCCGACGGGACCACGGGCATGCAGCCGCCCGGTCGCGATCCCGATCTCCGCGCCCATCCCGAACTCGCCGCCATCCGCGAACTGGGTGGAGGCGTTGTGCATCACGATGGCGCTGTCGACCTCGTTGAGGAACCGCTCCGCCGCGGCGGCGTCCTCCGTGAGGATGCACTCCGTATGGCTCGATCCGTAACGCCGGATATGGGCAATCGCGGCATCGAGATCCGGCACGGCCTTGGCGGCGATGATGTTGTCGAGGAATTCGCGGCCCCAATCGTCCTCGGATGCGGCGACGGTGCCCTCGATCGCGGCCAGCCGGCTGCCGGCACGGATCTCGACGCCGGCATCGACCAGCGCCCGGATGACCCCCTGACCGACCGTATCCACCGCGTTCTCGTGGATGAGCAGGCATTCGGCGGCGCCGCAGATCCCCGTGCGGCGGGTCTTGGCGTTCAGCACCACCTTCAGCGCCGTTTCCGGATCGGCCGCTTCGTCGATATAGATGTGCACGATCCCCTCCAGATGCGCGAAGACGGGCACCCGCGCCTCTTTCTGGATCAGGCCGACCAGGCCCTTGCCGCCGCGCGGGACGATCACATCGATGGCCCCGGTCATCTGCAGCATCTCGGTCACCGCGGCCCGCTCCCGGGTCGGTACAAGCTGTATCGCGTCGGCGGGCAGCTTGGCTTCGCGCAGGCCTTCGATCAAGCACGCATGGATCGCATGCGCGGAATGGTAGGATTCCGATCCCCCGCGCAGGATGACCGCATTGCCGGATTTCAGGCACAGCGCCCCGGCATCGGCCGTCACGTTGGGCCGCGATTCGTAGATCACGCCGATCACGCCGATCGGGGTCCGCACCCTCTGGATCGTCAGCCCCGTGGGGCGCTCCCACTCTTCCATGATTTGCCCGACGGGATCGTCCTGCCCCGCGACGGCCCGCAGGGAGTCCGCGATCCCGGCGATGCGGGGCCGGTCCAGCAGAAGGCGGTCGAACATGGCGGGGGTCAGGCCCTTCTCGCGCCCGAACTCCACGTCCAACCCGTTGGCCTCGACCACCTCTGCCGCGCGCGCTTCCAGTCGATCCGCGGCATATTCCAGCGCGACGCGCTTCGCCTCCGGACTGGCGTTCGCCAGGTCCGTCGCGGCCGCGCGCGCACGCCGCCCGATGTCGGCCATGGTTTCGGCGATGTCGATCTCGGCCATGCGTCCCTCCTGCGATATTCCGGCGTGGATCCTAAAGCACCATGTCGTCCCGGTGGATCAGTGCCGCCCGCCCCGGATATCCTAGGACGCCCTCGATCTGATCCGACCGGGAACCGGCGATGGCGCGAGCTTCGGCCGCCGTGTAACGCGTCAGGCCGAACCCCAGGGTCCGCCCCGCGCCGTCTTCGATCGAAACCGGGTCGCCCCGGTCGAATTGTCCCATCACGCCCGTGACCCCGGCCGGCAGGAGCGACTTGCCCCGCTCCAGCGCACCGGCCGCTCCCGCATCGACAATCAGCGCGCCGCGTGGCTTCATCGCGGCGATCCAAGCCTTGCGCGCGGCCTTCGGGTCAGTCTGCGGAAGGAACCACGTGGACCGGGCGCCCTGCTCCAACCGCGCGAGCGGGGCATCTTCGGCCCCGGAGGCGATGCACAGGGCACAACCCGCCCCGGTGGCGGTACGCGCGGCCATCAGCTTCGTCCGCATCCCGCCCTTCGACAGGTCCGAAACCGCTCCGCCGGCCATCGCTTCGATCTCGGGGGTCAGAGTGTGCACCACGGGCAGATGGCGGGCGGTCGGATCGCTGTGGGGGTTCGCGGTATAGAGACCGTCCACATCGGACAACAGCACGAGCTGATCCGCCCCGACCGTCACCGCGATCTGCGCCGCCAGACGATCGTTGTCGCCGAACCGGATCTCGTCCGTCGCGACGGTATCGTTCTCGTTGACGATCGGAACGGCGCCAAGCGCCAGCAGCGTGCCGAGCGTCGCCCGCGCATTCAGATAGCGCCGCCGGTTCGCCGTGTCCTCGAGCGTCAGGAGGACCTGCGCGGCCGTCAATCCGTGCGGCGCCAGCGCCTCCTCGTAGGCGCGGGCCAGCCGGATCTGGCCCGCCGCGGCGGCGGCCTGGGCCTGCTCCAAGGGCAGCGGGCCCGGACCGACGCCCAGGCGCCCGCGCCCCAGCGCGATGGACCCCGACGAGACCAGCACCACCTCCGCGCCCCGGCTCCTGATCCGGGCCACGTCCGTGGCGAGCCCATCGAGCCAAGCACGCCGCAGATCACCACTCTCGCGGTCGACCAGCAATGCCGACCCGATCTTGATCACCAGCCGGCGCGCATCGCGAACGCTCAAGGCCGCCACGGCTTGTCCTCCTCGGCGTCCACCCGGCGTCGCACCCGCTCGTCCGAGATCTGGGCCCGCAGGGCGCGCAGGACATCGGACACGCCTTCCCGGCTCACACCCGACATCAGGTGGACGGGACCCGCCACCGCTTCCAGTGCTTCGCGCCGGGCTTGCCGTTCCGCGTCGTCGAGTGCGTCGATCTTGTTCATCGCCGTGACCCGCGGTTTCTGCGACAGGACACCCCCATAGGCGTCGAGTTCGCCGAGGATGGTCCGCCAATCCGCGACCGGGTCGTCGGCCGTTCCATCGACGAGGTGCAAAAGGACCGAACAACGCTCGACATGGCCGAGGAAGCGGTCCCCGATCCCCCGCCCCTCGTGCGCGCCCGCGATCAGGCCCGGAATGTCGGCAATCAGGAATTCCGCATCGTCCACGCCGACCACGCCCAGATTGGGATGCATGGTGGTGAAGGGATAATCCGCGATCTTCGGCCGGGCATTGGACGTGGCCGCGAGGAATGTCGACTTCCCCGCGTTGGGCAGGCCGAGAAGCCCCGCATCCGCGATCAACTTCAACCTCAGCCAGAGGGTCCGTTCCACGCCCGGCTGCCCCGCATTGGCTCGCCGCGGGGCCTGATTGGTGGAGGATTTGAACCGCAGGTTCCCCCATCCGCCATTGCCCCCTTCGGCCAGGATCACGCGGTCGCCGGGCGCGGTCAGATCGGCGATCACCGTCTCCTGATCCTCGTCGAGGATCTCAGTCCCGACCGGTACGCGCAGCACGATGTCGCTTCCGTCGGCGCCGGTGCGCTGCTTGCCCATCCCGCCTTGGCCGTTCTTGGCGAAGAAATGCTGCTGGTAGCGGAAATCGATCAGCGTGTTCAGCCCCTCGACCGCCTCGGCGACCACATCGCCGCCACGGCCGCCGTCGCCCCCGTCCGGGCCGCCGAACTCGATGTACTTCTCGCGCCGGAACGACGCCGCCCCGGCCCCGCCGGCACCGGACCGGATCTCTACCCTGGCCAAGTCGAGGAACTTCATCGCACGATCTCCTTCAATGCGGCGATAGACGAGTGCGCGCGCGCCCTCAAGCGGACCCGGAGCGGATCTCCCCGCTTCGAGCTCCCGCCACGATATCGGCCCCGTGCACGGCCATGGGACCCCCGCCCCCCTCGAGTGGCCGGCAGGGTTCGCGGGCCCGAGACCGCGAACCCCGCGCCATAAGGTGTGCGGTAGTAATCCCTCGGCCCAGACCGGGGGCGATGCGCAAGGTTCAGGCAACGGGCGTTAGGTGACGGCTTGATCCACAGTTCCGCATGAGCGGCAGACCGAGCAGAGGAAGGCCTCCGCCCTGGCGCACAAATCACGGCACCGAACTTACGTCGCCGCCGTGCATCTCGCACCTTGCCGGCATCCGGAACAAAAAAAGGGGGAGCGGTGTGTCACCGATCCCCCCTAATGATCGATCATCCGATCGCGGATCTACTCGGCGGCCTGCGCCTGCGGCAGGACCGAGACGTAGGTCCGGCCCTTCAGCCCCTTGCGGAAGGTGACCTGGCCTTCCTCGGTGGCGAAAATGGTGAAATCGCGCCCCAAGCCGACACCGTCGCCCGGCCACCACTTGGTGCCGCGCTGGCGGATGATGATGTTGCCGGGAATGACCGCTTCGCCGCCGAACTTCTTGACGCCAAGGCGTTTACCCGCGGAATCGCGACCGTTGCGGCTGGAACCGCCTGCCTTCTTGTGTGCCATCTGTCGTGTCTCCCCTTACAGGTCTTTCGCCTCGGCGGCCCAACCGGCAATCTTGCCGCGCGCACCAAGTTGATCTTCCATATAGGCGATCTCCGCCTCGTCCCAAGCGGCGATCTGGTCGAAGTGGAAGACGCCCGCGTCATGCATCTTCTTCTCCATCGCCGGGCCGACGCCGGTCAGCCCGGTCAGGGCGTCGCCCTCACCGCCGCGCGCCTCGGTCAGGAGGTTCGCGGGCTTGCGCGTCTCGCCCCCCGCTGCCTCGTCGGTCTTGGCCGCGGCCTTCTCGACGGCGTCGCCTTCCACGATCCGGCGCTGCATCTCGGACTGCCCGGTGCGGTTCTGGACGTAATCGCCCTTGTCGGTCTTGGTGCCGGTCCAGCCCGCGATCCCGGCTCCGACGGCTTCCTTGATCCCGGAGGACGCCGCACCCGATTCGAGGATCTCGGTGATCCGCAACAGCGTCAGCTGCTGGCGGTGGCCTTTCGTCCGCTTGGAGCCGTGCTTCCGGCGGCGCTTGGTGAAGTGGATGACCTTTTCACCCTTGATCTGTTCGATCACTTCGGCCTGCACGCCCGCACCGTCCACCAGCGGCGTACCGATGGTGCTGCCCACCATCAGAACATCGTTGAACTGGATCTTCTCTCCGGCATCCGCGGCGAGCTTCTCGACACGCAGCACGTCGCCCTGCTGCACCCGATACTGCTTGCCACCGGTCTTAAGGACCGCAAACATCGTGGTCTTCCTCTTTGCTCCGCGTCCTGCGGCCCCCTTGTGACAGGGTGTTTCGGGACGATGTCCCGCCTCGGACGGCGCGCCCCTGGGGCGTCATGGTCGAAAAAATTGCGACCCGCGCGGATGGCTCCGCCCGGGTGCGCGTTGTATTGTGAATATCGCCCCCCCTGTCAAGGCCCCGGATCACAACTCGCTGCCGCGCATGAACCCCGCCGCAGCCTGGCCAAGCCGCATCGAGACGTCCTCGAACATCGCGCCGAACGCCTGGAAAAGGGCCGCGTTCATCGCTTGCCCCCCGGGCCCTGCGCTGAGCTCAAGGTAGGCGTCGAGGTCAGCGTCGTCGAGCGGGGCGAAGGCGACGTTCAGGTAAGCCAGCAGCCAGTCTCGCGTGTCCCGACGGATCTCCGGCTCCTGCGACCACACCTCGTGGATGATTGCGTCCCCGTCGAGCGCGCCGCCATAGGCATCGCCGCCGGAAAGAGCGGTATAGAACGCGACGCTCGCGTTCATCGCCCCGGCGACGTTCCGGTCCACCAGGTCGTTCGCCTCGACGAAAGCCTCTATCCGGTCGAGCCGCGGCCCCGGGAGATCGCGGACGGCAATCCCGGGCGCTGCCTCGATGTCGGGATCGAGGAGCGCGCGGCGGGCCGCGATCTCCAGATCCACGATCATGGCGCCCCGTTCGGTCCCGAAAAAGTCCAGAAGACGCGCGGCCTCTACCTCGTCCATCTCTGCCGTGAAGATGCCGGTGACCTGCTCCGTCAGAGGCGGCACCGCATAGATGTCGGCCACCACGTTGGCCCAGCCCGCGCCCCCCGCGCCGCCGAGAAGCTTGGCATCCAGATCCGCCCCCTGGGCGGCGCCTTCCGCGGCCATGACCGTTACGATATCGTCCAGCCGCAAGGCACGGGCCAACTCGTCCGCCGGCCCCGCCGCGGCGGGGCTGCAGGCGAGCGTCGTGACGGCCATCCACCGTAGCAAAAGCGTCATGGACGATATCCCGAGACCCTTGATGCCCCGACGCTAGCCGCGCGTGACGACCTTGCCAATGCCCTCGGGGGAGGTGAAATCGGCCCTTGCACCGGTTGCGCCGGCTCGATAAGTCGCGCCAAGACCCTTCGCGGAGAGGTGCCGGAGTGGTCGAACGGGACGGTTTCGAAAACCGTTGAGGGGGAGACCCCTCCCAGGGTTCGAATCCCTGTCTCTCCGCCAATTCATCTTTTGCGTTCTTTTCGCCCCGTAACACTTCGTCGGAAAAGGTGGTTTCCGGTGTTCTAGGTCCGGATTTATGGCAGTACCTGAGCCTTTCAGAGAATACGACTTTCAGAGAATACGACTTTCAGGGCCGCGATCCTCCACCAGGAAACACCTCTATGAGGCCGGCACGACCCTGCTGACGCGCAACTTGGCGCTTCTCCGCGCTCAAGGCCTGGGGCCTGA
>CANKVU010000041.1 GCA_947487205.1 uncultured Paracoccaceae bacterium
TTGAACAGGTCCAGCCAATCGATAACGTCGCATGACGCGTTGGACGAAACGCCCTCCGGGTAAGCCGGGGCGGTTCATAGCGCTGAAAGACCGGTATTGCGGAGATCGCCGCGAGGGCATGACTTTTCATGCCGGCGCGGTGTCCGACCCCTTGGGTGGCCGGCTCCGGGTAAAAGGGAGCGACGAAGCACTCCCGCAGAGCGAGATCTTGTCCCGGTTTCGATCTTGAGGTTGCGGCGATAGATCGGTCCGCGTGAGCCGTCTCGTCGCGGTGGTCGAGGTCGCGAAAGTCCGGTGGTGCCGTGTGCAGGCCGTCCTGTTTCGATCAGGTAATCAGGTTTCGGCGGTGGAGCGTTGGCGATACTCGCTCCACCAATGCGATACCTCCGGAAAGGGGCGCCTCTCCGGCCACGACCCGTCCCGCCGCCGCCGCGCCCGTGTCCCGGCCGCTGCCGGGGCCGCGCCGGTCATTGGCCCCGCCCCTGCCGGTCCTGCGCCGGGCGGGCGGCGGGACGGCCGTCTCGGCACCCCGCGGCGGGCCCCCGATGTGAGAGACCCCGGTCCGGCGCGGACCGGTCGCAGGCCCCCTGCCCTGCCCTGAGTTCGCCGATCGACGACCAACTCGCCGAAATCCCCGACGACGCGCCCGAACCGGTGATCGCGACAGAGACCCGCGCGGGACCCGCTATGCGCGGTCCGATCGCCGTAGCTCCTCCGGCGAGGTGAAGTCCGCCGCAAAGACGGTACGCCCTGGTGATCGCATTCCCGCCCCTGCCGAATCCCACAGGGACCGGCGACGGACGCGTGCGAACCCTAAGCGGGACGCGGACGCCAAGACGCCCCTTACGACCGCCAGGATGCCCCGGTCCGGCCGCGGATCATCTCGCATCATGCTGATTTTGAACATCAATCATGCCTCTGGAAATCACTTCGCCCCGTCACGTATTTTTCGTGGCGTGATGAGAGAAACGTGTTAAACACGAAAAAAATCAGGCAAAACTCCTGAGGGCAGAACATCATGGCAGTCAGCGGTGCAGCGACACTGGACAAGCACGCCAATCTGATCGCGAACCAGCTTGTCCAGCATCGCGAACGGTTGCTGGAACCGCGGAAGGAAAAGATCCTGAGGCCGTTCTCCTACAAGGAGGCGTGCCACTATCTCGGGGTCAACCAGAATCAGCTTCGCCATGCACTCAGGACGAACGACTCCCTGCCTCAGGGAACGATGATCCGCGGGACGCGCCGGTATTTCCAGGCGAGCGAAATCCATGCGATCCGGGATCACCTGATCGCCCAGAACCGGCTCGAGAGTCGCGACATCACCCGACGCGTGGGCGAGGAACAGCCGGTCGTCGTCGCCTCGATCAACCTGAAGGGCGGTGTCGGGAAGTCGACCTCCGCCCAGCACCTGACGCAGGCCCTCGCGATGCGCGGATACCGGGTCCTGGTCGTGGATCTCGATGCCCAGGCGAGCCTGACCCAGCTGTTCGGAACGATTCCGGAGCGCGAGCCGGACATGCTGACGCTCTATCACGCGATCCGGTATCCCGACGGGGACGACCTCTCCCAGACTGCGCAGACCGACATCCGCGACGTGGTCCGGCGCACCCATATCCCGAACCTCGACCTGATCCCGTGCAACATGCAGATCATGGAATTCGAGCACGAGACGGCGGGGCACGATCAGCGCCGGAGCCCATTCTTTACCCGGGTCGAGGACGCATTGGCGCCGATCCGGGACGAATACGACGTGATCCTGTTCGACTGCCCCCCGCAGATGTCCTTCGCGGTGATGTCGGCGCTTTTCACCTGCACCTCGCTTTTGGTGACCGTGACGGCCTCCTTCGTGGACGTGATGAGCCTCGGCACGTTCCTGGGCATGACCGGCGAGATGATGAGCGTGATCGAGCAGCGCAATGGAGAACGGCCCTACGACTGGATCAAGTATCTGATTACGCGTTACAATCCGACGGATCAGCCGTCCGTCCAAGTGGCTGGATACCTGCGTTCGATCTTGGAGGACTCGGTCATGACGAACGAGTTCTACCTATCCACCGCCATCGCCGACGCGGCGACAAGCTCGGATTCCATCGTCGAAGTGGACCCCGGCGCGTTCCACCGGCAGACCTATCAGCGCGCCTGGGAATCCGTGACCCGGGTGACGACCGAGGTCGAGCAGTTGATCCACGAGGCCTGGGGGAGAGACGAGCATGGCGCGTAGGGGACTCCTGACGACGAGCCTCGACAAGGCCCTATCCGGAGAGGGCGACTCGCCCGAACGCTCGGAGGGCACGGTCCCGCGCAAGGGCTCCCCTGCCCCACGTTCGGGCAGCCCCACCGTCAAGCGGTTCCGCGAGACCTTCGACGACCTGCGCAACGAGGCGATACAGGAAATCGACACCGACCGCATCGGGTCGGGGCGCTTTACCGACAGGTTCGACCCGGACGCTGAAATCGATGGTCTGGTGGCGTCCATCCGGGAGTCCGGTCAGCAATTGCCGGTGTTGTTGCGGCATGCTCCGCAAGGCGCGGACCACGATTTCGAGCCGGTCTATGGCCGCCGCCGGATCGCCGCCTGCCGCAGGATCGGCATCGCGGTGAAGGCCCAGGTCAGCGACGTGGACGACGAAGGCCTGATCGTCGCCCAGGGGCTGGAGAATTCCGAACGTCTCGACAACAGCTACATCGAGAAGGCGGCCTTCATCGTGCAGCTGCGGGAGGCAGGAATCCAGCCGCGGGTTATCGAGCGTTCGTTGGGATTGCAGGGGCCAGAGATCAGCCGCATGACCGCGGTCCTGCGCGACCTGCCGGAGGAACTGGTCACCGCGATCGGTCCGGCCCACGGGATTGGCCGGCGGCAATGGCTGGAGATGGCCGGCCTGACCAAGGCCATGGACCGCCGGCGCGTCCAGCCGATACTGAAGGAGATCGAGGACATCTCCGCCAGTCCGGCGCGGTTTGCCCACGCCCTCGCCCGCATGAAGAAACGCGCATCGGGCGGATCCGCACCAGCCATGACGCGTGACCTGGCGGACGGCCGGTTGCGGGTCACGGCCCGGAAGAAGCGGCTAGACCTACAGGTTGCGAAGCAGGAAGACCAAGCCTTCCTCACGTGGCTGGAAGAGCGTGGCGAAGAGCTGTTCGAGCAGTGGAAGTCGCAGCACGGGAAGGACAAGTAGTTGACTATTATTGATTATTTTTTCCCGAAGCATCTTTCTTGTACCGCGGTACAAGCGAGGGCCCGGTCAGGGGCGTAAGCCGGGGCATGGCCCCGACATCGAACGACAACAACAGGAGGCAGACACGAGCGCATAAAGAAAACCCCCCGAAACCGTAGCTCCGAGGGGTCTCCATCGATGATTTGCACCATGATGGATACCCGGTTGCATCAAGTCGATCAACACCGTTTTCGGTGAACGGGGATCTTTTGCCGTCTGAAATTGCATGGAACAGATCACAACCGCGGCACATGGTGCCGGGGCACGGCGGAGCCGTGTCCGCCCGCCCCACCCGACATTCGCGCCGGCCACGCGCCGTTCTGTCTTGGCCACCGTCAGGCGCCTGCGCTCGGATCTCGGCCTCAGTACGGGCGATATCCTCGTTCTCGATAGCCTGCTGAGCTTCCTTCCTTGCCGCGAGCGGGAGACCGGTGCCGACCGGCCGATCACGCCCGACACCATGCTGGTAATCTATGCCTCCAACGCCAGTCTGTGTGCCCGGGCAAACGGGATGGACGAACGCGTATTGCGACGCCATCTGGCCCGCCTCGCCGAACGCGGTCTTCTGGAGCGACGGGACAGTGCCACGGGAAAGCGATTTCCATTACGCTCCGGGGGGCGCGTCACCGGGGCCTACGGGCTGGACCTGACCCCCCTGCTGGAACGGCACGCGGAGCTTTGCCAACGCGCCAGGGACCTCGACATCACGGAGGAAGAGGCCCGATCCCTCCGCAGCGTCGCCCTGACCGTCCGCGCCGGCCTCATGCGCGTAACAGACCGTCTGCCCGAACCGATCCGCGACTACGTAATGCGAGTGAAGACGATCCTCCGGCGAACGACCCTGACCCTCCCACATATCCGAACCATCCTGGCCGAACTCACCAGCCTCGCCCGCACCTACGACCTGCCCGCCGAAAGCACCGAACCCCCTGCCCTGCCGTCGGAACCCCGCGTCGCCGATTGCCCCGCGACGGACGATGAGTCCGGCACGGCCGGCAAGGACGTCCGGGAAGTA
The DNA here is from genome assembly GCA_947487205.1 of uncultured Paracoccaceae bacterium. Taxonomy (GTDB): domain Bacteria; phylum Pseudomonadota; class Alphaproteobacteria; order Rhodobacterales; family Rhodobacteraceae; genus Palleronia. The sequence goes on from CANKVU010000041.1 coordinate 4,234, forward strand.
GAGCCACTCAAGATAGATACAGAAATTCCGGCCCAGACACGGACCGAAGATTTTCGCAGAAACTGGTCGAGTTACGAAACGCTCGCGACATTTTTTCCCGACCCGCCCCGATCATCGGGAGATCTGCTTCGAATATTACACGTGACCGCTTCGATGATCAGGATCAGAACGTGCTCGGTCGCAGCCGCCGTGAATGCCATGGGGTGGCCAAGGATGCTGTCCACGCTGGATCACCTGATGGCCAACTCGGACGGGATAACGAATGCCGACGCTTACCTTCGAAAGATGGTTTCGAACGCTCGGCCCCGAAAATCGGGAGCATGATGAGTTGAGCACGTGTCCTTATCCGCAAATACCGGCCGGACCGGGTCTGCTGAGATACCACAAGGCGATGCCCGAGACCCTTCCGCGAATATTCTGGACTTTGACTCCGGGCGACCATGCCGATCTTCTAAGAAACCGAAGAACCCGACGACCTGCCTCGGAGATACCGACACGCTGCCCCGGAAAACCACCCGATACCCGGATCGTCAGCCTGTCCTCCAGTTGCCAGCGCATGTCACCTATGGACATCCGCGACGTTCGGGATCGCGATGGTCCCGGATTCACGACCCGAGGATCTTGTACCGCGGTACAAGATCCTCGGCGTCCATGGATTACCCCAACGTCTTCGCCGTCAGATCTAGAACGCGCCCGTCATTCGTCCTCGAAACGCCGAGCTGGCGACACCCAGGGGCCACCCTTGGGTCATTGCCCAAAGTTGCTCGTTTCCGAGCATTCGTCATCCCGAAACACCTCGATTAGCGCGTTCAGCGGTATCAAAAAAAATCACCTTGCGGGTAACCGTCCGGGTGAAGCCCGTAAACTGCATGCAGCGATCGTACATTCGCACGGGGCAGGGGGGGTCAACCCACGTTCCGGAACCGTCACTGGCGTTCAACACGAGCGGGGGCGGCTAGGTTTGGACCCGTAATTCCTCGTCCTCGCACCACCATCCGGCAGAGCCGCGAAACCGTCATACAGAACGTCTGTTGTAATGGTCTTACATCGAAGGGACACACGGAACACTCGGCAGACCGACATATCGTATCAGGTGAACGGATCGATTCATGTCGCTCCAGAACCGCCTGGCGAAGAAACCGACCGCCGTTCCGCGCGTCATGATGAATGACCGGGCCCGCCGTGAAGCGGGTCAGGATCACTTCAAGAACAAGACTGGCCGGCATAACTGTGTCACCCCACAGCTGTTGGAGCCTCCGACTCCACGGTAAAAGATCATCCTGCGCCGCACCGTCGAGATGCCGGCGGGCCGGGTCCATATACCGAAACCGATCACCGTCTGAAGGATGCCGTCATACCGTGTCTCACGAAGAAGCCGCTTCAAAGCCGGCAAATCGGATCGTGAACATCGAATCAGGAAGGTGCGTGATCGAGAAGCGCGGAGCCTACCGATCACCCCACGGCATGCCTCGGCGCGATACAGGCCCTCTGTCATTGATCGATGTTATAGTCCGGCATGATGTGCAAATTGCAGCCCATCAGGAGAGATCCACCGACTCGACGCCTTCGGTCCTTCAACCGACGCCTGCGCGGCTCGCGGATAAAGCGAACCCTGCTGCAAACACACCCAAGTCAAGGATCCTTGCGCAGACTGCGAAACTGCACCGGACGATCCTTAGTCTCGATAAGAAGTGATTATCGGTAGTGAGCTGTCGTTCGAAGGAATGCGTTGGCAACGGAAAATAACGACGAATGAGTTTCCTTGCGCGTCGGAGAGACGAGCTATACCGGAATGATGGAGATTTGGCGTGGGCGTCCGACGGGACTGGAGGAGGGCAGGGGCCCACGACGTCCCGCTGCCGCCCTGAACCCGGCCGACCCGATCTCGCGCGACGCATTCCGGGCTCGGCGATTGCGGCACACACCGGGGAGATTTGCGCGACCCGGCTCCGGTCGGGACCCTCTTCCGGTCGGTCCGCCCGAAAATCCTTGCGACCGATCGGTGCGCCTGCATAGTGAAGGCGGTGTGCAGACAAGGAGAACACGATGGCCCAGCTGACCGTCCGGAACGTCGACGAGGCGATCGTCGCCGCCTTGAAGGAGCGAGCTCTGAAGGCCGGGCGCTCCGCCGAAGCCGAGCATCGCCGGATCCTGGAGCAGGTTCTCCGACCCGGGCAGGGTGCGGATTTCTTTTCGGAGGCGCGGTCCCGCCGGATCAGACTTCGCTCCGACGCGCCCTCGACCACCGAGCTCCTTCGCGCGGATCGCGATCGAGACGAGGCATGAGGCAGGCGCCGGACCGCGTCGTCGTCGACGCGTCTGTCGCCCTCAAGTGGCTTGTCGACGAGGAGGACAGCGAGAGCGCGCTCGCGCTCCAGGCGTCCGACATGATCGCTCCGGCGCTCCTCCGGCTGGAGGTAGGGAACACCCTGCGAACCCTCACCGCGCGCCAGCAGGTCCCCGCGGATCGCGCCCGGGACCTCTTCGCGTTTTTCCAGACGGCGCCGGTCGCAATTGTCGATCCGGACGACGCGCTCGAGGGGCGGGCGCTGGACCTGGCCCTGTCGCTCGAGCACCCGATCTACGACTGTCTCTACCTGGCCCTCGCGGAACGCACGCACAGAACGCTCGTGACCGCCGACCGGCGGTTCCTCCGACGTATCGCCGAGACGGAACATGCCGGACAGGCGCTGTGTCTGGGCGACGTCGCAGAACGAACGCCCGATCGATGATCGTCGGGCCGCCGGACCGCACCGGCGCGACACGCGTCGCGCAGATTCTGCGGATCGAGATCGCGGCCGGTCGCCTGGAAGGGGCCTTTGCCGCCGATCCCGAGCTCGGCCGGCTCTGGCGCGCGGGCGCGGCGCTGACGGAGGCCGTGCGCTCCGTGGGGCTCGAGGATATCCGCCTGAGCGAGGCCGATCTCGCCCTCAGGCCCTTCACCCAGCGGATCGCCGACCCCGAGGCCGCCCGGGGCGGCTGGCTGGCCGAGGGGTTCCTCTCCGTGCTGGCTGCCCCTGGGGATCTCTTCGCCGATCCGGGGCGGGTCGTGGCGCGCTGCCTGCGCGCGGGGCTGCGCGACCAGCCGGACGAGGACGGGGAGGCGGTGGATCCCGCGGTATTGGGGACGGAGATCGCGGCGGCGGCCCGGGCGGCCCCCGGGCCGCTCCTGGCCGGGCTCCGGGGGGCTTGCCTGCTGCGGCAGGCCACGGGAACCCGGTTCCCCTCCGCCGAGCGGCTCCTGTTCAGTGCCCTCGACCATGCCTGGCGGGCGGAGCGCGGGCCGCGAGGGGGCGGGATCGCGCCCGAGGGGGCGGAGGCGATCCTGTCGTCTGCCCGGGCGGCCTGGATCCTGGCGCCGGCGACTGCGCTCACCGGGCAGGGGTTCCGCGCCTGGGCGCCGATGGGGCCGGCGGGGATCGCCGCACTCCTCGAGGGGCTCTCCCGCGAGACGGATCGCGCCCTCGGCCAGTTCCCCCTCCTGCGGCGGTGGCGGGCACGGGCCCGGGCCGCGGCGGCGGGAAAGCACGGCAGATCGCGGCTCGCCGACGCCGTGATGGTGCTGATGCGGCAGCCCATCGTCACCGGGGCAAGCCTGGCCGCGGCGCTGGGGACCAGCGAGCGCACCGGGCGCAACCTGCTGTCCACCCTCGAAGCGGAGGGTCTGGTGGCCAACCTCGTCCCGCGCCGGACCTATCGGGCCTGGGCGCCCACGCCCCTGGCCCGGCGGATCCTGGGCGATGCCCATGCGGGGGCCGGCGGGCGGCCGGCCCGGGGCGCGGCGAAAGGGCAGGGGGGAGGTGTTAACAATCCCGCGGAGGGGGACGCACTGGCCGATCTCGAGGCCGCGATGGAGCGTGCCGACGGGATCCTGGCGAAGTACCCCCGGGGGTGAGCCGCCTGGGGCTGCCCCGACCCGCAAGGCGGACCGGAGCTTCCCCCGCGGTTGGCCCGTAGGTCTTCGGCGGATCGCCCTCAGTGGAGCGACCGAAGCCTAAGGCACTTCGCTACGACAGTGGATAACCTGGGCAAGATGCCGGTTCCGGCGCCTCGGCACTTGATCCGCCGCTCGAGCGGTATTACTTTTTAAGTATTACCAAGGGAGGCTCGCCATGCGCATGACCAGCAAGGGACAGGTGACGATCCCGCGGCATATCCGTGAGGCGGCCGGGTTCCGGCCCGGAACCGAGCTCGAATTCGTCATGGACGACGCGGGGACCGTCCGTGTCCGGCGCCAGGCGGACCAGCCGGAGAACCCGGCCCTGGCGGCCGCGCTCGGCCGGCTGCGCGGGGCGGCGTCCACGACGATGACCACCGACCAGATCATGGCGTTGACCCGGGAGTGACCGGTGATGTCCTGGTTGATGCCAACGTCCTGATCGACGTCGCCACCGACGACCCGCAGTGGAGCGACTGGTCCCTCGCCGCGCTCACGCGGGCCGGGCAGGGCGGACGGCTGCTGATCAACCCGATTGTCTACGCGGAGGTCTCGATCGCTTTCGACCGGATCGAGGCGCTCGACGACCTCCTCCCGTCGGAGGTCTTCCATCGCGAGGCTCTTCCCTGGGAGGCCGGCTTCCTGGCGGGGAAGGCGTTTCGCGCCTATCGACGGCGCGGCGGCGCGCGGTCCCTGCCATTGCCGGATTTCTATATCGGCGCCCATGCCGCGGTGCGCGGCTACGCAGTGCTGACGCGAGATGCGGCACGGTTCCGGACTTACTTCCCGACCGTCGACCTGGTCACGCCGTGATAAGCCGACCCCACGACCTGCCTCGGACGTCGCATGGGGCACCGGGAGGTCCGCATAGCGTGACGCAGGGCAACTCGGAAACCCGTTTCGCCGACCGGGATAGACCCCTGCCCCCGATCCGGTTCACCCTGCAGGAGACGAGGGAGGCCCCATGACCGCACCCGGATCCGACATCGCGGCGCGGAGCGCCTGGGGTGCCCGGGCGGGCGAGCTGGATGCCCTGGGGGCGATCCTGCCGCGGGGGCGGGCCGGGCATCTCGCCACGCTCCTGACCGACGCCGACGTGGCCACCCTGCGCCACCTGGCCGAGCAGGGCATGGGCGCAAACAGTCTACGCGCGTTGAGTTCCGACCTGGGCTATCTCGAGGCCTGGGCGCGGGCTGCCACCGGCGCGGCCCTGCCCTGGCCGGCGCCCCTCGAACTGGTCCTGAAGTTCGTAGCCCATCACCTCTGGGATCCCGGACGGAAGGAGAGGGATCCCGCGCACGGCATGCCGGAGGGGGTGCGCGCGGGGCTGGCGGGGAAGGGGCTCCTGCGCAGCACCGGTCCCCATGCCCCCGCCACCGTGCGCCGGCGGCTGTCGTCCTGGACGACGCTCCATGCCTGGCGCGACGTGGCGGGCCCGTTCGGATCGCCCGGCCTCAGGAAGGCCCTGCGCCTGGCCACCCGGGCGGCCCCGCGCCCCCGGCAGCGCAAAAGCCGCGAGGCCCTGGTCGTCGAGGTCCTGGCGCAGGTCCTCGCCCGTCTCGACGGGATCGCGGCCTGCGAGGGGAGGGACCTCCATGACGATCCCCGGAAGGGGCAGGCGCTCCGGCTGCGGGCCCTGCGGGACCGGGCCATGCTGTCCCTGGCCTTCGCCGCCGGCGGCCGGCGGCGCAGCGAGATCGCCGCTCTGGAGACGGGACAGATCGAGTGGCGCGGGGCGGAGGATCCCGAAGGGGCAGACGACATCCCGCTTCTCCTGGTCTCCCTCGGGCGGACCAAGACCAAGAGCGCCGAGGAGGGCCATCGGGTGACGGTCCGCGGCCGGGCGGTCGGGGATCTCGACAGCTGGCTCCGGGCCGCGGCGATCGAACGGGGCGCGGTCTTCCGCCGGATCAACCGCTGGGGCCGCGTGGCCGGGACACCGATCACGCCGCAATCGGTGAACCTCGTCGTGAAGGCGCGGGTCCAGGAGGCGGGGTATGACCCGGCCGACTACTCCGCCCATGGCCTGCGCTCGGGCTACCTGACCGAGGCCTTCCTGCAGGGTGTGAGCCTGCCCGAGGCCATGGGTCAGTCGGGGCATCGCTCCGCAACCCAGGCGGCCGCCTACTTCACCGCCGCCGAAGGAGGGCGGGGCCGGGCGAGCGGGCTGCTGGACTAGGGGCTGGGGTGACCTTGCAGGCATTGCGGCAGCCAGCCGATCAGGCCCGAACACTCGCCGGGGACCGCCGGGAAAGCTTGTATAGATAACGCCGCGCGTTCTCCTGGTTCTAGTCCCGGCCTGTCCAGTCGGCGACTCTTGCATCCCGTTCAGTTGATCGAGTGCCGGACGATGGGGAACGGCTCCCGCAGCGTCGTCGGAGAGCGCGGCATCGTCTTCACCCCGGTGATCCGGAAGATGGACGAGATCCGGGGCTACCTCGCGCGTTGCGAGGCCGA
>CANKVU010000042.1 GCA_947487205.1 uncultured Paracoccaceae bacterium
TGAACAGGTCCAGCCAATCGATAACGTCGCATGACGCGTTGGACGAAACGCCCTCCGGGTAAGCCGGGGCGGTTCACCGTCACGCGGTCCGTCCGGTCCTCCCGCACCGTCAGGCCGTACTCGGTAGCCTCCGCGATCAGCGCCTGCCGCATAGGCGCGAAGGCGACGCCCGGAAGGTCGGCGACCGCCTCTTGCGGATAGGCGGTCGCGGTGGCTTTCTCGGTCATGCCGTCCCCATGCGTCCGAACCAGCCGTTGCGCGCGGCCGGCCGACGAGCCGTCGTCCTCACCACGAATGCCGCAGCGTCAATGCGATTTCGCGGCCTGGATTGTAGTAGTTCGCGCTGAAACCGGCCTGCGCGACGTGCTGTTCGTCGAAAAGGTTTGAGACGTTCAGGCGCATCTCCGTCGTGTCCGTTAGGTCGTAACCCACCGCGGCATCGACGATGAGGGCGTCCTCGATCTCCGTGGCGTTGGTCTCGTCGGTGAAGTACTCGCCGGTGTATCGCAGTCCCAGGGCCAGCTCCGCGTCGCCGCGGGTTCCCGCGCCGGGGATCTCGTAGCTTCCCCAGACTGAAGCGGAGTGGCGTGGGATCCGCCCCAGACGATTGCCGTCGTTCGTTCCGCCGTCGGACACGACGACCTCGGTGTCGAGATACGCGTAGCCGGCAATCACTGAGAAGCGGTCCGTGAACTCGGCCTTCGCTTCGACCTCGACGCCGCGGGACCGGGACTCGCCGATGGTTCGCGGCTGAAGCGTATCAGGATCGGTGACCGTCTGGTTGGTCTTGCTTAGATCGAAGATCGAGGCTGTCAGCAAACCGCGCCCGGTCGGCAAACGGTACTTGACGCCCAACTCGTACTGCTCGCCCTCTTCCGGCTCGACGCCGAAGCCCGCCGGCACGATGGATTCGGCGTAGTTTGCGAAGATCGACAGATCCTGGGTGGCCCGATACGTCAGGCCCAGCCGGGCCGTGGTATCCTCGTACGCGCCCGAAGTGGTGACGCCGGTGAGTCGGTCGGTCTCGCTATCCTCGATGTCGTCATAGCGCAGACCGAGCTGCGCGAGGACCGATCCGAAGTCCAGCTCCTGCTGCAAGTAGAGGGATCGGACCCTCTCCTTGTTCACGGAGCTGGTGTATGGATCCTCTCCCACGATTGAGTAGCCGCCGGTGTATTCTGGATTCTCAAAATCGATATCCGGTGCTCCGGTGAAGAACAGCTCGTTCTCGCGCTGGTTATCACGGTACTCGACGCCTGCCAGCGTCCGGCTCTGCACTGTCCCGAACGAGGTCCGGTAGAGTAGGTTTGCGTCGCCCACGAAGTTCTCGTACTCGGCGTCGTTTGCGAAGTAGGAGCGCGAGACCGTGGTCGGCCCGGTGAGGGCGCCAAGGAAGACGTAGCCGTAGCCACCCGTGCCTTCGGTGAAGCGCAACGTGGAACTGAACTCGAGGTTCTCGTTGAAACCGTGCTCCACTCGCAGGGAGTAGGTATTGCGATCCACGTCGAGGTAGTTGAAATCCGGATCACCAAGGAACAGGCTGCGGTCGAACTCTTCACCGTTGGCCGGATATCCTGACGAGTTCGGGTATCCGTCGCGGAATAGGTTGTCGTAGGTCAGAACGACCGTGGTGGCCTCCGACGGCCGCCACGCGAGGCCGCCTAAGAAGAACGTCTCGTCGTCGTTGGAGAAGTCGGATTCGGTTTCCGAGTCCCGGACCTTGCCGACCAGGCGCCAGGAGAACGGGCTGCCCTCGCCGAAGCTGTCGCCGAGATCGAAGCCGATCTCCTTGCGCTCGAACGAGCCGTAGGTGCCGTAAATCTCGCGTTCGCGTTCGCCGGTCGGATACTTGGTGATGTAGTTCACCGCACCACCTGGATCAGCAACGCCGAACGCCGTAGAGTTGGCGCCTTTCAGAATCTCGACCCGGTCAAAGGCGTAGGGCTCCTCACGCACGCCGCCAAAATTGTCGCCGATCAAGAGGCCGTCGCGGTAGGTGAAGGCCTCGAAGCCGCGGATCGTGTAGAAGTCGAAACGGTCGTCGCGGCCGTAGGTGTCGGTGGTGATGCCGGCGGTGTAATTCAGTGCCTCCTCGGTGGTCTGCACGTCCCGGTCCTGGAACTCGCGGGCGGTCACTACGGACACGGTCGCGGGAGAGTCGAGGATGTCGGTCGGCAGACCTGTCCCGCTCGTGATCTGGTCCGCGACGATCGTCTCACCATCGGAGAGGTTATTGCCGGCCGATTCGATGAAGATCGTGCCGAGGGCGAAAGATGACCCCCCTTCCTGTGCGTGGAGGGCACCGGCTGACAGGAGGGCAGCCATCGAAGAAGACAGGAACAGGGAGCGGACGGGGCAGGGGCCCTGGGCGGACGGGGTAGGGGGCATCCTGAGTTTCCTTTCCGAATGCGGCTTCATCGCCTCGGCGGATCGTGACAGAGGCTGACCCGTGTCGCCGGTGCGGACGCGAACGCCGCGGCATTTGTTAGTGAGGCCGACCGAAGACACACGCACTGGACAATTCCAAGTGAAATCGTCAGGTATCGCGCCAGAAAGTGGCGCCGGTCGCATCCCTGCCACCACGCCATCCGCAACGAGCCCCTGATACTCATGCCTATGCCCTTCAAGACCACGATCCGGGTCGCCCGCCACCTGACACTGTTTCTCTTCCTCACGCTCTGCGCATCCGTTGCGGGGGCTCAGGAGACCTTTCCCGTCCGCATCGACCACGCCTACGGCACGACGGTAATCGAGGACAGGCCTGACCGGGTCGCCACCGTGGCCTGGTCGAACCAGGAGGTGCCGCTGGCCCTCGGGATCGTGCCGGTCGGCATGGCGGCGGCGAATTTCGGCGACGACGACGGGGACGGCGTACTGCCCTGGGTGGCCGCGCGGCTCGACGAGCTGGGCGCGGAGACGCCGGTTCTTTTCGACGAGGGCGACGGGATCGACTTCGAGGCGGTCGCCGCGACGGAGCCCGATGTCATCCTGGCCGCGCATTCCGGCCTGTCCGAACAGGATTACGAGATCCTGAGCCAGATCGCGCCGACCGTCGCCTATCCGGACACGCCCTGGACGACCGGATGGCGCGACATGATCCGGATAAACAGCGCCGGCATGGGCATGGCGGCCGAGGGCGAGGCCCTAATCGAGGATCTGGAGGCGCAGATCGCGCGGACGGTCGCCGATCATCCGGTGATCGAAGGCAAGAGCGCGATCTTCGTGACGCATCTCGATCCCACCGATCTGAGCCGCATCCCGTTCTACACGGACAACGACACCCGGGTGGCGTTCCTGCACGATCTGGGGCTCGTCTCTCCGGATCTCGTCGACGAATTATCGGAAACCGGCCGCTTCTCGGGCGAGGTCAGCGCGGAACGGATCGACGATCTGGACGACGTCGACATCGTCGTGACCTACGGCACGCAAGCACTGCTGGACCGGCTGAGCAGCTATCTTCTGACCCGTCGCATGCCGGCCGTCTCACGCGGATCCATCGTACTCTTGTCCAACGATCCGCTCGGAACGGCCGCGCATCCCTCGCCGCTGTCGATCCCCTTCGTGCTCGACGATTACGTCTCGCGCCTCGCTGCCGCGGCCGAGCGGGCGCGGTAGGCCTCGCCTCGGATGTCCCGAGACCGCACCTTATCGTCGCGCCCCGTCGGGGTCGCAATACTGATCGGCCTCCTGATCCTCGCGGGCCTGTTGTCGGTGACGTTCGGGGCGCGCGTCACGGGCTGGACCGAGATCCGGGCCGGTCTCGGCGGGGACGTGCGCACGGTCGGCGGGGCGGCGGTCGCGAGCCGGGTGCCGCGGACGGCCCTCGCCGCCCTGGCGGGCGGCGCTCTCGGCCTGTCGGGGGCCGTCATGCAGGGCATCACCCGCAATCCGCTGGCCGATCCCGGCATCCTCGGCGTCAACGCGGGCGCTGCGCTCGCTGTGGTCGTCACGCTGGCCGTGGGCGGGCTGGTCCCGCTCGAGGTTTATCTGTGGACCGCGATCGCCGGCGCCGCCGTGGCGGCGATTGCCGTCTATCTCATTGCCGGCCTCGGCGCGGGCGGTGCGACCCCGCTCAAACTGGCACTGGCCGGCGCGGCGATCACCGCGGCGCTGACCTCCCTGACGACGGCCGTCGTGCTGCCGCGCGGTGACATCGCGGGCCTTGTCCAGTCCTGGCTCGTCGGCGGTGTCGGCGGCGCCACCTGGGACCGCATCGCGCCCGTCCTGCCCGTCATGGCCTTCGGCGCGGTCATCTCCCTCGCCTGCGCGCGCAAGCTCGATACGCTCGCCCTCGGCGACGAGACCGCGGCCGGGATGGGCGAGACGGTCTGGCGCGCAAGGCTCGTCGCGGCGGCCGGCGCGGTCGCGCTCTGCGGGGCGGCGACGGCGGCCTGTGGTCCGATCGGCTTCGTCGGTCTCGTCGTGCCGCATCTCTGCCGGCTCGTCTTCGGCGTGAGTTATCGCTGGATATTGCCCACCTCGATCGCTTCGGGCGCGGCGCTCCTGGTCGTCGCGGATGTCGCGGGGCGCATCGTGCTCCGCCCGGCCGAGCTCGACGTCGGTATCGTGACGGCGTTCCTGGGCGCGCCCGTCTTCATTGCGATCGTGCGTCACAGGCGGGTCTCCGCCCTGTGATCGCGTCTCCCGAACTTCGCGCCGTCAGGGCCGAAGCCAGGCGGCGGCGCCGCCTCGTCCTGGCGCTGCTGTCGACGATGGTGCTGGGAGTGATCGGCCTGTCGTTATGCGTCGGACACTCATTCGTTCCGCCGGGGGCCGTGATCGCGGCGCTGACGGGCGCGGCGGATGGGGGGGAGGCGTTCACGATACGCGTCCTGCGCGCGCCGCGCGCCGTTCTCGCCTGCCTGGCAGGCATGTGCTTCGGCATGGGCGGCGCCGCCTTCCAGACGCTGCTGCGCAATCCGCTGGCCAGCCCCGACATCATCGGAATCAGCGCGGGCGCGAGCGCCGCCGCCGTATGGTGCATCGTGGTCCTGGGATTGTCCGGAATGGCCGTGTCCGTCGCAGCCGTGACCGCCGGCCTCGGTGTCGCGGCGCTGATCTACGTGCTGGCCTGGCGCGGGGGCACGGCCGGAACCCGCCTGATCCTCGTAGGCATCGGCATCTCCGCCATGCTGCAGAGCTTCATCGCCTATGTCCTGACCCAGGCGCCGAGCTGGTCGCTCCTCGAGGCGCTGCGCTGGATGACCGGCTCGCTCAACGCGGCTCAGATAGATCAGGCGATGCCGCTCGCGGTCGCGCTCGCCGTCTTCGGCGGCGTTCTGTTTGCCCTGCGCCGCGATCTCGAGACGATGCGGATGGGCGACGATACGGCAGCCGGTCTGGGCGTCGCCATCGACCGGGTGCGGGCGATCGTCATCTGCGCGGCGACCGCCCTCGTCGCCTTCGCCACCGCGGCCGCGGGACCGGTCGCCTTCGTCGCGTTCCTGTCGGGACCGATCGCCGCGCGGCTGGCGTATCGCGGCGGATCGATCCTCGTGCCCGCCGCGCTCACCGGCGCGGCCCTGGTTCTGCTGGCCGATTTCGCCGGTCAGGTCCTTCTTCCGACACGTTACCCGGTGGGGATCGTCACCGGCATGCTCGGAGCACCCTACCTCGTTCTTCTGATCGTCCGGGATAACCGACGGGGGACCAGCCTGTGACCGACGCCGCGCTCGTGATCGAGGATCTGTCGGCGGGCTACGGCGACGGCGTCGTCCTTCGGGATCTGAGCCTCTCGATCCCGAAAGGACAGATCACCGCCATCATCGGCGCGAATGCCTCCGGAAAGTCCACGCTCCTGCGCGCCATGTCGCGGCTACTCGCGCCGCGAACCGGGCGCGTGCTGCTGGACGGGCACGCCGTCCATTCCATGGCGCCGCGTCGGGTCGCTCGCCGGATCGGGCTCCTGCCTCAGACACCCGTCGCGCCCGAGGGCATCACCGTTCTAGACCTCGTCTCCCGCGGGCGCCATCCGCATCAGGGCGCGTTCGGTCGCTGGAGGCGCGAGGACGAGGAGGCCGTGGCCGACGCACTCAGCATCACGGCCACGTCCGATCTGGCGGACCGCTTCGTCGAGGATCTTTCGGGCGGTCAGCGCCAGAGGGTCTGGGTCGCGATGGCGCTGGCGCAGAGAACGGACATCCTGCTCCTGGACGAGCCGACGACGTTTCTCGACATCAACCATCAGGTAGAGGTGCTCGATCTGCTCGCCGATCTGAAGGACGCCCGCGGCACCACCATCGTCATGGTCCTGCATGACCTGAACCTCGCCGCGCGCTATGGCGACCTGCTCATCGCCATGGTGACGGGCCGCATCGCGCGCCGCGGTCCGCCCCGGGATGTGCTGGACGAGGAGATGCTTGAACAGGTCTTCCGACTTCGCGCGCGTGTCATGGCGGACCCGGTAACTGGTAAACCGATGATGATCCCGCTTGGTCGCCATAGCCAGGGGCACGCTATCCCATGACTCTGTGCGTCATCCAAGTACAGCGGGGCCCGCGCTACGGCCTTATCCGCCGCACCTGGGTCGAAGCGAAGAAGGGCCGTTTGACATCTGGAGCACATGAACCGATCCGAAAACCGGCATACTGTTCAGGTGCCAAGTGATACGCTCAATCGCGTATGCCCCGCTGAAGCAGACATTCACACATCGAGCAGCGAAAGCTCGTTTCGTCCGCATCGCCGACGCTCAGGCACAGCGCAGTGAATGCCCGGTCTAGGGCGGTGTGGGCGACCAGGTCCGATCCTCCTTCAGCAACGTGTTGGCCAAGATGATCAGCTTCCGCATCGCTGCCGTGATCGCGACTTTCGAGGGTTTCCCAGCAGCTCGAAGGCGCCCGTAGAAGCTTTTGAAGTCGCTATTCCAGCGGATCGCGACGACCACGGCCATGTAGAGACTGCGGCGTACTGCAGCCCTGCCCGCCTTGATCGTCATCCGGCCGCGCAGGTTGCCGGAATCCCTGTTCATCGGGGCAACGCCTGCGAGTGCCGCGACCTGTGCCCCGTTCGCGTGGCCGAGTTCCTTCATCTCGACGAGCAACGTCGCGGCGGTGACAGGCCCGATTCCGGGGATCGACGTGAGGACGCGGAACCTCCTGGCGATATGTCGATCGGATCGAACGCGCTCTAGAAGAGCCGCCTCCAGATCTTTGCACTGACGCCTGCACAACGCGATCCGATCCGCGATCATTGCTTTCACGGTCCCGAGGGTCGCTTCTTCGTGCTGCTGCTCCAGAGCGACGCGCTCGTCCACGATCTGGCGACGCGCGACGGAGATCTCGGCCAGTTCTGCCATGAGCACAGATGGCGGTTCGCTCGGCGCCGGCTTCATGGTGGCGCCGAAGGTCGCCAGCGTCACGGCGTCGATCTTGTCAGATTTCGCCAACTGACCCATGACGTCCGCGAAGCGGCGGGACCGGTACGGATTGACCACGGCGACCCTGAAACCCACCGCATGCAATGAGGCATGGGCCTCGCGATGGTAGCGGCCCGTGGCTTCCATCACGACCAAGTCGGCCCCTGCGGCAGTACCGAGCTTCTGAATTTGCTCGAAGCCGGAGGGATCGTTCCGGACCCGGATCTGGTCTCCCGCAGGATGAACAGCGGCATCGAGCCATCCCTTGCTGACGTCGATCCCCACGGTCGTCCCACCACTGTGTCGCGGAACGGATAGTGCCTTTCCTTTTATCCGGGACATCGAAGACTCCCCATCATCTGTTCAGGCCCAAATCTAAACTGGGGACCGGCCCTGCTCTCCCTCGGCCCTGAAAAGCCCAGGCGGCGACGGCCCAGTCCCCACCCGGACATCCCACACCGCAGGCTCTCCGGGGAGACGTTCCGAAGGCGGTGACGTCCCAAGGGAAAGATAAAAGGCGGCCCCTTTTCGTGTGCAGTTCATCTCCACGGAAAGGATCCCCGATGACGTGCCAGGACCTCGACCGCCTTCTCGGCCAGCTCAGCCACGACATCACCGCCGGCGCCCTCGACACCCGGACCGTCTCGGCCCGCCTGACGGCGGCCGCGGGCGGCACCGATGCGCAAGGCGCCTGGTCGTGGCGCCGGGCCTATGACGTGGTGCAGGCGGCCGCGATCCTCGCCGACCGGTCCGTCACGCCGACGGGCGAGGATCCCCGCACCCGGCTGGCCCGGCTCGACGCCGCCGCGAGGGGGAGGCCCACGGAGACACGGCGTTCGGAGGCGCAGGTGCGGCTCCAGCAATTCTCCACCCCTGGCCTGCCCCCTGAAAAGTGGTCCTCCCTGAAGTAGGCTTTCGAGCCGTATGGAGGACGAGGAATGGGACAGAAG
>CANKVU010000043.1 GCA_947487205.1 uncultured Paracoccaceae bacterium
GTAGAGTGCGTCTTCCTGTCCATGGAGGGCTATCCTTCGAGAGTTCGGCCCTCCAGGCAAGCCGGGGCGGTTCACCGCGCTCCGCCAGCAGATCGGCGACATCCTGGTACGAGAGTGGGAACCGGCAGTACCAGCGCACGGCCAGCGGGACGACGCCACGCGGAAACCGGTGGCCCCTGAACGGATCGCGGCGCGTGGCGCGCTTCCTGTACCGCGGCTCTCAGATCAGTCTCCGCCGCGAGTGACCAGCAACTCAACAGTCCCTCGGTGACGGCGTGCAGCTTTGTGTTCATGCCGCCCCTGGTGCGTCCGATCAGACGCCCGCGCCCCCTTTTTTCAGCCGAAGGCTCGAGGCCGTGCGGTGCGCCTTCAGAAAGGTGGCGTCCATCATGATCGTCCTCTTCTCGGCGCTCTCGGCGGCCAGCCCTTCCATCGTTTGGGAGAAGACCCCCATGTCGCTCCACCATTTCCAACGGTTGTAAAGGGTCTTGTGCGGACCGGACTCCCTGGGCGCGTCGCTCCAGCGCAACCCATTGCGGTCGATGAAGATAATCCCGCTCAGCACGCGCCGGTCATCGACCCGTGGCCTGCCATGGCTCCTGGGAAAGAACGGCCGCAGCCGTGCCATGTGCTCGTCGCTCAGCCAGAAGAGATTGCCCATGATCCCCCGCCAGTTCCGGGAGCATGACTCATGCAGCCTTCCCGGCCGCAAGCCGATCAATGGGGCCTGACCCTAGCCCCTCGTCCTGGTGACGAAGATTGCAGAATGTTGGCCCCCCCATTTTGACGACACTATCGACAAGCCATTTTCAGGCGCGGTCATCCATGGGTCCGGTTCGAACGGCACTGATCGCAACGTGCATTTTGCTCGGCTCGGCAGCAGTAGCGTCTGCTGAAGCCATCGCCGTTCCACATAGCAGCGGTGGAACCATCATGAGAAATGCTACCGGCTACATGGCTGGCAGCTTCGTTCCCGCGGAAAAGGTTGCTGGCAAGCAAGTCGGAAAGAAAGCGGCGGTAGCCGTGGCCGCAGTCGGTCCGGCTCTCGGAGCTGCAATTGTCATCCGGCGGGACGGCCTACACGGCATACGAAGCCTGTCGGTGGTTCTCGAGCGAACCTTCGGAATAGCTCCAGCGGCCCAACGCCGGTGAGCAGATCACCGTCGTAGCGGGTGCCCTGTGGGAGGCCGAGAGGAGCCCACGCAGCGGGGGTCCCCCCTGGGATGCACCCGCCCTGCGGGCATCGCGGCGCCGGGATGGGGTGTCATGATTCAATCCGGCATTCGGAGCTTCGAGGGGCCGATGCTGTTCGTGCGATCGGCCCCCCGGTTTTCTACGCCTGCGGCAGCAGGTCCTCCACGTGGATCGGCGTGTGCCGGACGCGGATGCCCGTGGCGTGATAGACCGCGTTGGCGATCGCCGCCGCCGTTCCGACGATGCCGATCTCGCCGATCCCCTTGACGCCCGCGGGGTTCACCTTTTCGTCCGTCTCGGGGATCAGGATCGCCTCCAACTCCTGGACGTCGGCATTCACCGGGACGAGGTATTCGGCGATATTGGCGTTGACGATCTTGCCGTTGCGCGGATCGACCTCGGTCTTTTCCAAGAGCGCGTGGCCGAGGCCCCAGATCATGCCGCCGAGATACTGGGAGCGGGCGGTCTTCTCGTTCATGATCCGGCCCGCGGCGAAGGCGCCGATCAGGCGCGGCACCCGCACCTCGCGGGTATATTTATGGACCCGGACCTCGGCGAACTCGGCCCCGAAGGCGAAGGCGGTGTAGTCCTCCTCCGGCCCGCCGACGATCGCGACCTTGCCGTTGTAGAGGGTCCTGGCCTGCTTGCGGCTGGCGGCGGGCGGGATCCACTCGGCGTATTCCTCGATCGCCCGCTGGCCGTAATTTGCGAAGGCCTCCTCGGGGTTCATGGTCTCGGCGGTGGTGCCGAGCTTGTCGTGGATCTGCCGTGCTGCGATCTCGATGACGCTCACGTTCGAGGCGGTGGAGATCGAGCCGCCGGCGATGGTGCCGGGCGGCAGGCGGGAATCGCCGAGCTCGATCGACACGTTCTCCACCGGGATGCCGAGCGCCTGGGCCGTGGCCTGGGCGAGGACCGTGTAGGCGCCGGTGCCCACGTCGTGGCTCGCGACCCAGACCCTGGCGGTGCCGGTCGCGTCCAGATGGAGGCGCACCGAGCAGGGGGCCATCAGCGTGGGATAGGTCGCCGTGGCGCAGCCCCAGCCCACCAGCCAGTCGCCGTCGGTGCGCGAGCCCACACGCTGCTCGTAGTCGGACCAGCCGAAGCGGTCGGCGGCAGCGTCGTAGCATTCCATGAGCGAGCGGGAGGTGTAGGGCACGCCGTTCACGGGTTCGCGGTCGATGTCGTTGACGCGGCGCAGTTCCACCGGGTCCATGCCGAGCTTCCACGCCAGCTCGTCCACGCCCGATTCCAGGGCGAAGAAATACGGCGTCTCGGGCGGGGCGCGCATGAAGCCCGGCGTCTGCCGGTCGGCATGGACGCAGGTGACCCCCGTCCGGACGGCGTCGGCGTGATACATGCGCGACGTGTTCTCCGACCCGTTCACCACGTAGGTATCCGCGCGGGAGCTGATCTCGCGGCCCGTATGCTCGAAGCCGGTGAAGCGGCCGCCCTCGCCCGCGCCCAGGCGGAAATCCTGTTCGGTTTCGGCGCGGTAGGAGGCGGTGGTGAAGCCCTGCTCGCGCGTGACGTAGAGCTTCACCGGACGGCCGAGGTCGCGCGCCGCGGCGGCGATGATCGAGGTCCAGGTGAACAGCGAGCCCTTGCCGCCGAAGCCGCCGCCCACGTAAGGCGAGACGACCCGGACGCGGGAGCGGTCGATGCCGAGCTCCTCGGCGATGCCGGCGGCGAAGCCCTCGACCCACTGGCTGGGGACATAGACGGTAAGCTCGTCGCCCGACCACTGCGCCGTGGTCGCGAAGAGTTCCATCGCGTTGTGGGTGTTGGCGCTGGTGCGGTAGGTCTCGTCCACACTCTGGGTGGCGGCCTGCATCGCGGCCTCGATGTCGCCGGCGGAGAGGCCGCGGTCGGGCAGCTCCTCGGGTTCCAGCCCCTCGGCGCCGAAGACCGCGGCGGGCTCCTGCGTCTCGTAGTCGAGCCGCATGGAGCGGGCCGCCTCGCGCGCGGCGATCAGGGTGTCGGCCACGACGAGGCCCACGATCTCGCCGTTGAAGCGCACGTCGGGTTCGGCGAAGGGCTGCCAGCTCTGCTGGGCGCGACCGCCCATGCCGAAGAAGTCCGCCGCGTCCACGGGCAGCGGATTGGCGTGGGAGTAGACCTCGCGCACGCCCGGCACCCGCCGCGCGGCGCTGTCGTCGACGCCGGTCACGCGGCCCAGGCCGATGGTGGAGGTGACGAGTTCGGCGTAGAGCGGGGTGCCCACGGCGAAATCCGCGGCGTAGCGGGCCGATCCGGTGACCTTGAGCTTGCCGTCGATGCGGTTGATCGGGTTTCCGATGGTCATTGCGCGCCCTCCCGGGTCTTGGCGGCGGCCTCCATGAGGCCCCTCAGAACGGTTTGCTGGCCGAGCGGGATCTTGAAGTCGTTGTGACCCCAGCCGCGGGCGTCGGCGAAGGCGATGCGGCCCGCCTCGAGACCGACATCCTCCGACAGGGTCTTGCCGGCCAGGTAATCCTCGGCCGCGCGGGCGCGCCAGGGAACGGTGGCGACGCCGCCCAGGCCGATCCGCGCCTCGGTGATCGTGTCGCCGTCCATGTCGAGCATCACCGCGGCGGAGGCGATGGCGAAGGCATAGCTCTCGCGGTCGCGCACCTTGGTGTAGACCGAGCGCCAGGCCCAGTCGGGGACGTCGATCACGTAGCCGGTGATGAGGTCCCGGTCACCCAGGGTGGTCTCGACCTCGGGGCTGGTCGGCGAAGGGCATGGTGCGGTCGCCGTCGGGACCGGTGATCTGCACCTCCGTGTCGAACAGGATCAGCGCGTTGGCCCAGTCGCCCGCATAGGTGGCGATGCAGCTCTCTGAGGTGCCGAGGACGGCCAGAAGGCGGTTGATCCCGCCCGTGGCGGCGCAGCCCGAGCCCGGCTCGCGCTTGTTGCAGGGGCTGGCGGTGTCGCGGAAATACGGGCAGCGGGTCCGTTGCAGGACGTTGCCGCCGAGCGTCGCCACGTTGCGGATCTGCGGCGCCGCGGCCTTCCACAGGGAGTCGGACAGGACCGGCGCCCAGTCGCGGAAGGCGGGATGCTCGGCGGCCGCGGCCATGGTCGTGCCCGCGCCCACGTGGAGGGCGCCGTCGCGGTCCTCGATCCCCGTGGGCAGGACCCGGGTCACGTCCGTGAGGCTGTCGGGCGTCAGGACGTGGAGCTTCATCAGGTCGAGCACGGTCGTGCCGCCGGCGAGGAAGGCCCCGCCCTGCCCCGCGGGCGTCATCGGCGCGACCATGCCCACGGCGGCGTCAGCGCTGTCGGGCTTCTGGTAGGAGAAGGGTTTCATCAGCCGGCTTCCTCCACCTGGTCGCGGGCCTGTTCGACGGCCGCGACGATCCCCTTGTAGGCGCCGCAGCGGCACAGGTTGCCGCTCATGTATTCGCGGATCTCCGGCGCGCTGCCGGCATGGCCCTCCCGGACGCAGCCGATCGCGGACATGATCTGCCCCGGCGTGCAGTAGCCGCACTGGAAGCCGTCGTTGTCGATGAAGGCCTGCTGCATCGGGTGCAGATCGCCCTCGGAATCCAGGCCCTCGATCGTGGTGATCTCGGCGCCGTCCAGCGTGGCCATCAGGGTCAGGCAGGAATTGACCCGCGTGCCGTCGATCAGGACGGTGCAGGCGCCGCACTGGGCGTGGTTGCAGCCGACCTTGGTGCCGGTGAGGTCCAGGTCCTCGCGCAGGTAGTCGAGCAGCGTGGTCCGGGCGTCGAGCGTCGCGGTCCGTTCGCTGCCGTTGATCGAGAAGGTGACGGTGGGCGCGGTGCTGCCCGTCTCCTGCGATTGCTGCGCCTCGGCGGCGCCGGCGGCGAAATTGCCGAAGGCCGCGGCCCCGGATGCGGCGGAGCCGCGCAGCAACCCGCGGCGGGAGACGCGCGGCCCCCCCTCGCTCGACCGATCGGTTGGCTTGACCATGGCTGGCTTCCTCTGGCTGGTCATGTGGTTACTGGACGTAGGCTGATGACTCGGATGGCGAGCGGGGTTCGCCGACCTGCCGATCACAGGGTCTTGAGCGGTCCCGCACAACCTGGACGGCCGCGCCCCGTGGGAGATGCCCGCCCGGCCGGTCGTGACCCGATCGGCGCGGCGGAGGCCCCGTCCTGCCGGGTGGCCGAACCGATGGGGCCTCCCCTGCCGAACGGGGCAGGCCGGTTTCGGGGGTGGCGCGGCCCGCGGGGGCTCTCGGCTCAGATCCGCAGGAGAGCGACCGCTACCCGGTGATCGGAATCCGTCAGGACGTCGTCGACGGTCCACCCCGCCAGATCCGCCAAGTCCGCGAGGCCGTCGCGGGTGTACTTCCGCGAGGCGCTCACATGGACCGGCTCGCCGGCGGCGAACGCGATGCGGGCGCCGGGAAGCGTCACGACCTGATCTCGCTCCGAGACGAGCCGCATGTCGATATACGCTGCCGCACTGTTCCAGCGGGCCTCGTAGGCGAACGCGTCGAGATCGAAATCGGCGCCGGCCTCCCGGTTGAGCCGCGTCAGGATGCCGGCGATGAAGCGGGCGGTCACGCCGCGGGAATCGTCGTAGGCGGCGACCAGCGTGGCTTCGTCCTTCACGAGATCGACCCCGAGGACGAACCCTCGCACGTCCGGCCAGTCGCGCGCCGCCCGGAGAAGCCTCCTGGCGTCGTCCGGGGGAAGGTTTCCGATGGTCGATCCCGGGAAGAACCCGACCTTCGGCAGGCCCGCGACGGAGGGGGGCAGCGCCAGGGGGCCCAGGAAGTCCCCCACCACCGGCACGATGTCGAGACCGGGATAGGCCGCTCCGAGGTCGGCCGCATTCTGCGCCAGGAACTCCGCCGAGATGTCGATGGGGACGTAGGCGCCCAGATGGGGCGCGGCGTCGAGCAGGATCCGGGTCTTGACCGAGGCGCCGGAGCCGAACTCGACCAGGGCGCCGCCCGCGGGCATGAAGGCCGCGAGGCGCTGCGCCTCGCCCCGGAGGATCTCCGTTTCCGTCCGGGTGAGATAATATTCCGGAAGGCCGGTGATCTCCTCGAAGAGCGCGCTGCCCTGGGCATCGTAAAGCCATTTCGGAGACAGGGTTTTCGGGTCACCTGTCAGGCCGGCGAGCGCCTCTGCGAGAAGCGCCTCGTTCATGACCGCTTGCCTGCGCGCTGCGGGCGCCTCTGCACTCATGCGGCGTCCCTTGCCAACCGCAGCCCGAACATCTGCCAGCGCTGGTGGGGGTAGAAGAAGGTCCGGTAGCTCGCGCGCAACTGGTCCCGCGGGGTGGCGCAGGACCCGCCCCTGAGGACGCGCTGGTTGACCATGAACTTGCCGTTGTATTCGCCGAGCGCCCCCTCGGGCGGGCGGAAGCCCGGATAGGGCGCGAAGTCGGAGGAGGTCCATTCCCAGACATCGCCCCAGATCCCGGTGCCGGGCAGCGGCCTGAGGGCGCCGATCGCGCCGGACTCCCCCATGAGGTTGCCCGCGATCGGCACCTCCCGGAACGCGACCTCGTGCTCGGCCTCCGTCGGCAGGCGCGCGCTCGCCCAGCGGGCGAAGGCTTCGGCCTCGTAGTAGCTCACATGGACTACGGGCGCGTCGAGCGCGACCGGCTGCGCTCCGCGCAGGCTGTAGGTCCACCATTCCCCGTCCTGCCGCCACCAGTAGAGCGGGTGCTGCCACCCCTCCTTCGTGGCGACGGCGTGGCCCTCCATCAGCCAGTGGCGGCTGTCACCGTAGCCGCCGTCCTCGATGAAGGCGATCCAGTCGCGGTTGGTGACCGGCCGGTCGGCGATCCCGTAGGGCTCGAGCCAGGTACGGTGGCGCGGCCCCTCGCAATCGTAGGCGAAGCCCCGGCCGTCATGGCCGATCTCCACCAGGCCGCCCTCGTGCCGGGTGAAGCGCAGCGGGACCTCCTCGGTCACCGGAAGCGGCTCGGGGTCCTTGTAGGCGGGCAGCAGGGGGTTGAAGCTGAACCCGTGCAGCAGGTCGGTGACCAGCAGTTCCTGGTGCTGCATCTCGTGGTGGCAGCCGAGCTCGACCAGCGCCGCGATCTCGTCGCCGTCGTCGCGGCCCGCGGAGAGGAGCGCGGCGATGCCGTCCTCGACATGGGCGCGGTAATTGCGCACCGCCTCGCCGCCCGGCCGCGACACGAGGCCCCGCCGGTCGCGCGCGTGCCGCGGCCCGGCCTGCGTGTAGTAGGAGTTGAAGAGGAAGGCGAAGCGGTCGTCCGGCGAAGCGTAGCCGGGATCGCGCGGCTTCAGGATGAACTCCTCGAAGAACCAAGTCGTGTGGGCCAGGTGCCACTTGACCGGCGAGGCGTCCTCCATGCTCTGCAGCATGGTGTCCTCGGGGGCGAGGGGCGCGGCGAGGGCGCGGGAGCGGTCGCGGGTGGCGGCGAAGAGGTCGAGGGCCTCGTTCAGCGGCAGCGGTGTCGGGGCGACATTCGTCCTCATCGGAAAACACTCCTCATTCGGCACTGGACTCGCTTCGACAAGCTAAGCACCTCCTGCGAACGTCAACCTGCCATCGGCGGACGGGCGGCGATCCGCCCGTCCCATGGCCCTCCGCACAGGGCGGGTCCTTCCGCCAGTATCGGATGGGACCGGTTCCCGAAAAGGGCTCGGAGGCGTCCTCGTGCACCGGGTCGGGTGGGACTGATCCCACCCTGTTCGAGCCCACGCCCCTGACACGCTTCCGAGCCAGGAGAGGAATCCCCGAGGGTGAGCGAGAAGCGGCGTAGTGTGTCGGTTCGATCGGGACTGTTGCATTCGCGAATTTTGAGCGGAGATTGGTTGCTGCGCCGAACTCTCGGGCTGCTTCAGCAAACAGATTCCGGACAACGTCGATCTCTCCACGGATGCTTGGCGCCTTGTTCGAGACGTGGCCGCTCTTGATGGTCCGGATCGTCTCGACCCCAAGGATCGTCGCCTATTCCGACCGCAGGGAGCGGAACGATTGTCGTGTTCCGAGCAGGCGCTTCAGCGCCGCATGATCGCTCTCGATACGGTTCTTCGCTGAAAACGGTCCACTGGACCGTTTTCGGACGCTCGAATGAACCGCCCCGGCTTACCCGGAGGGCGTTTCGTCCAACGCGTCATGCGACGTTATCGATTGGCTGGACCTGTTCA
>CANKVU010000044.1 GCA_947487205.1 uncultured Paracoccaceae bacterium
TCGGGATCGACGCTGCGCGGCTGGTGGCGGCGGCGCACGGCCCGCACGTCGTCGAGGCCCTGGCGCACCAGCTCCGACAGCGAGACGCCCCGCGCCTCGGCCACCGCGTGCCAGCGACTGCGCTGCTCCTCAGTCGCCCGGATCTTGATCCACATCTGGCCCTGCTCCGTCCCTCTCAACCTGGCCCCGGCCCCCCTGGACCGCCGCCCCCAGAAGGCTGGGCGGTCCAGGGGGGCCGACCGCCCGCAGGGCGGTTCGGTGGGGATCGAAGGGGAGGTGAAACCTCCCCTCGACAGCTCCCTCGGGGACACATGCAATGTGGCCACGAGGGTATGCTGGCTTAGAGACCATCGGCAAGCGTCCGGATATGCTTTCGAGCAGTCTCGGGGGAGGTCGAAAGCAGGAATTGATTTGGTAAGGGGTTCCTGCAACCCTGTTCCAAACTGCTTTGGGGACCGCTCAGAACCCCCGTGGAACAAGTGGAACCCCCCGTGAAACTCACTCTCAGCAAAGCGGCGAAACAGCTTGGAAAGTCGAAGGGAACCCTGTCGCGAGCCCTAAATTCCGGGGAGATGTCCGGAACGAAAGCTGACGATGGCTCCTGGCAGATAGATCAGTCCGAGCTGATGAGGTGGGTTTCAACGATCCGTTCTCGTGAACGGGTTGAGGACCGCTCAGAACCCCCTGAAACCCCACAGGAACCCCCCGCATCCGCGTCAGGATGGGAAGCGCAGATGGCGCTGATGCGGGAGCGCCTGGACGATGCCACCGCGACCGTTGCCGACCTGCGGGAACGCCTGGATGCGTCCGAGGCCGAACGCCGGGCGTTGAACCAGCGGCTTCTGACGGCACCAGCTCCATCGCAGCCCTCAGCGCCTCAGGAGGCTTCTGGAGGCGCTGAGAGGCCCCAAGAACGCCGACGCGGGATCTTCGGGTGGTTTACCCGCTCAAGGCGCTGAAAGCCCCTCTACGGGCAGCAGGCGGCGTTTCCAGCGATCAGCTCTCGTAGAACACGGCGTGGTAGACAGCGTTGCCGGACGCTGATGCCTCGTCGAAGACCAGGACGGTGAAGTATTCCGGCGGTACGCCCTCGAACTTCACCTCCGGCCGGGGTTCGAAGCCGAACTGCCCGTAGTAGTCGGGATCGCCCAGGACGACGCAGCCCTTGGCCCCCAGCGCGCGCAATCTGGACAAGCCGTCCTCGATCAGCGCGCCTCCGATCCCCTTGCGCTGCATGTCCGGACGTACGGAGACGGGTCCCAGACCGAACCAACCGTCCTGGTCGTCGCCGATGCCGACCGGGGAGAATGCGACGTGGCCGACGATCTCTCGACCCCTCTCGGCGACGAGCGACACCGCCAAGGCGCCGGTTTCGCGGAGAGTCTCCACGATTGCCGCCTCCGTTCCCGAGCTGTGGGCCGCGCCCTTGAAGGCATCCTTGGTGAGGCTGCGAATGGCGGAGTGGTCAGCGGGAGTTTCCGGTCGAATGTTCATGGTTAGCTCCTCTGAACCTTGTTCGCCGTCGAACTGGCTCCGGCTATCCGGCGATGCCTAGGAACAGCGCCAGGGACCGGCTCACTTGCAGCATCGCGGTATCCCCGACTTGGCCGAACGGGGCCCCCAGCTTCTCGGTGCGGACGGTCATCGCCTTGTCGATCATGATCTGAGAGGTCACGCGCAGGCCGTTTTCCGGGGACGGCTCGACGGTCATCCGGACCAGGGGCGCATCGAGAAGCGTGGACGTAACCAGCAGGACGGTCGTGGTGGCCGTCTCGGGGAACCGATCGGACTGGATAACCAGGGCGGGTCGGGGTTTTCCGTGATCCCCTTGAAGGGCGACTGTGACCAGGTCGCCCCGCTTCAATCCCAACCGTCCACATCAACCAGGGCCGCGTCCATGAAGTCCGCCAGGGCGGCGTCGGCCCGGTCGGCTTCCGCGATCAGCAAAGCCTGTCGGCGGCACTCGTCGTCGAAGCCGGGACGGCGGGTATCGGGCACCCAGATTTGGACAGGCCGCAATCCGGCCGCCCGCAAGGCGTCACGGCGCTTCTGAACACGATGGGAAACAGGGGTCGGCATGGCGGTCTCCTACTCCGTTACATGTAACGAATCGGGCCGACCTGTTCAAGCTCGTGGCGAATGTCGCCACTGACGGTATTCGGGCCGGTTTGGGGAGGAGGGCAGGATATATTCGAATGTAACACATTCGAAATTAGCAGGGCTGGGCGGCGAACGTGCTCACGGACAAGGCTGCCTCTGCCTTGGCTCCTGGAAGTCTCCGATCGCCCGCACAGCGCCTCTGAGAGCGAGGATCAGCCTTTCTCCTTCGTGGCTTTGAGCAGTGAGGATGGAAGGCGCATGTTGAGCGAGGCGGCCTTCGGCTCGACCTCGAACCACATCGGCTTGAAACCCGACAGGTCGTAATCGCTCAGGTCCGCCGTCTCCACGAACTCTTCCGCTTCGTCGTCGCTGCGGAGCGAGGGCATCAAGCGTGGATGCCCTGTCATGCCACGAGGTCGCTTGCGTCGATGCCGAGGGCTTCGGCCAGTGCTGCAACAGTCCGAACGGATCCAGACGCGCGGCCGGCCTCGATGTCCCGGATTTGCACCCGGTTCACGCCAGAGGCTCGGGCGAGATCGGCGTTGGAAAGCCCTCGCAACTCACGGAAGACGGTCAGAGGGTGTTCCACCCCGTCCATAAGGCGGGAGGCGAACGGCTCGGGGATCAGTTCGTCACGCCCTTCAGCGAGTGCCAGGCGCGCGTCGTCGTAGGTTTGCACGTCCGACAGCGTCATCTGTGGTTGGCCACGTCCGCCTCCAGGAGCATCCGGACGTAGCGGGTATACGGGATGCCGTTGGCCTTGGCTTTCGCCTTCACGGCATCGAGCAGCGAGGACGGAAGGCGCATGTTGAGCGAGGCGGCCTTCGGCTCGACCTCGAACCGCATCGGCTTGAAGCCCGACAGGTCGTACTCGCTCAGGTCCGCCGTCTCCACGAACTCCTCCGCTTCGGAGTCACTGCGGAGCGAGGGCATCGGCTTAGTCTCGGCCTTCATAGTGCGCGACCTCCTTCTGGTGCATGTACCGGGCGCTGATGGGGCGGAGCCTGGTCTGGCCCTCCACGTCTCGGAGCATGAAGACCACGAACACGTAGCGCCCCGTGCCTGTCTGCCCGATAGCGCGCATTCGCGGCTCATCGGGATGTGGATCCGCCATCACGGCAAGAAAGCCCGTCAGAACCTCCTCGATCTCGTCCTGGGAGACGCCGTGCTTGCCGCATTTCGGCCAGTTGCCGTCGTCCCAGTCGAAGCCTTCAATATCCATCCGCGCCGTACCTACGTTTGTCTACACAAATGTACGTACAAGTGCGCGAGGCAAGGATTTTCCTTCCCCTCCCTGTCTGACCCACCCCATCCGGTGCCGCTGCGCTTGGCCGAAGGGTTCCGCGAAGCTCCCATGAACCAAATTTTGCGAAGCCCTGTGAACGGGCTCCTGCGTCGCCCGTGTCGAACAAAAACTCCACCCTCGCCCGATCGCTCGCCAGCGCCTTGGGGGCGCTCGCGCTCGACCGAGCGTGGATTTTTTGCCCTTCCTTAGATCATAAGAAAAAGAGAAAATTTTATTATTATATATCAATGTCTTGGAGGATGGGGTGAGGACATAGCTTATGTCCTCACCCCCGGACACACGGAGTCCTGTGCATGACCAATTTTGCGCGCTTTATGTCCTGTTTTGTACATTTTTTTTGTCACTCCACTTGCACGATATGTCCCGAAAATGGCATCTCGTGCCCTAGGGGTAGGACATAATGAGGTCGGCAAAATATGCAGATATTGACGGATGCCGAGGCAAAGGATGCACGCCTTGCTCCAGAGAGCGTTGCTGCGGAAGTCGTGGGCCAAGGGCTCGCCAAACAGGTGGGCGACGTGGTGCTGCTTGGTGACCAGTTGTTTGCTCGCGCCTATTTACCGTCGGGCGCAAGCGCATCCTTCTACCTTAAGGTAGGAGAAATTGTATCGTGACGAACCTTCCCTCGAAACAGCCACGAGGCACATGGGTACAGACCGAGCGTGCGGCGCACGAGGCATGGGCGCACTTTCTCTCTCTTAAAGGCGCCGTAGCTGCATCCAGAGTCATGCACCTTTTGCTGGCTCGCATGGGGGACAACAACGCCGTCGTCATTAGCCAGAAAGCAATTGCTAAGCTTCTGTCATGCGACGTTCGAACCGTACGTCGTGCCGTTTCAATGTTGAGAGAGCATAACTGGGTCGAAATCCGCCAAATTGGAGACCGAGGCACGGTAAATGCTTACGTGGTAAACGATCGAGTTGCCTGGACGGGAAAGCGCGAAGGCATACGGTACAGCTTGTTTAGTGCGGCTGTAGTGGTCTCTGATGATGAACAACCCGACCGCGAAGAATTAGGTAAGCAGAAATCTCTGCATCGCGTGCCCAGCATGTTCTCAGGCGAACGCCAGCTTCCTAGCGGGGACGGTTTACCCCCCCCTTCTGAGCCGACCTTGCCAGGTATGGAGCCCGATCTCCCAGCTACTTCTAGCTTGCGCCCAGATCACAGTTCCGAAAGTTCGCGCTAGGGTCAGCGCTATCCTATTTTGCTTCTCCGTGTCCTCTTACCTAACGTGAATCGATTTTTTCGACCGGCGTCTTCGCCAAAAGACGGTACCTTAAATTCGAAGCTAATTAGATGATGGGGCACATCATCAACATTGCATACTTCTTCTAAGTTACGAACCGTAATTGAACCATTGAATTGGTCAACAATGTCTTTGGCGACTGCAAGTCCAAGACCGGTACCAGTTGGCCTCACTTTCACTGCTTTTTCTCCGCGGACACCTTGCTTGAATATATTCTCTTTCTCTGTCTCTAATATTTGGGGTCCCACGGACGCAACCGTAACAATCGTATGGTCGTCTGTGTCGTAAACACTTACTTCCACTTGGTAGTTTGGCGGACTATACTTTATAGCGTTATCTATTAAGGTATACGGTACAATTTCAAGAATATTTGGGCCTGATGTAACTCTAAAAGAGCTACCAGATAACTTAATCCTTAGTTTTCTATCCTTTGCGGCAGCACTAAAGCACCTTACCACTTTATCTACCCTGCTATAGATGGGTATTCTTTCATCTAACTCAAATCTGTCTACTCCACTAATATAATCTAGATAATTTATTCTAGCTTTGAGCATTGTTTGTGTAGCGACAATAGTTCTGAGGCCCTCTTGCATCTCAGATCTATTGTTTTGCTGGAATGCTCGATCCGCCTGTTCTGCCGAATGATATATTGCGCCTGAGAGATGCCTTAAATCATGAACCAGTGCTGTCATTTCTTGCTCAGCTTGGGCTCTGAAGTTTTTCCTTCTTTCCAAATGGGAGTCTACGTACATCTCCACCTCCCTTTTAGAAAGCTCGGCCTTATACCCATGAATTCTTTTCTTAGGTTTCGGGCCATCGACTAGATGCAGACCAGGAAAAATGAATCTTTCGCCCGTCTTTTCTGTTTTTTGCAGGCACAGATATCCAAATTCAGATATAGACCACCCCTCCTTGTCGCTGTTGAGGTAGCTTTTAATTCTGAACGGATCCATTAATTCCGGTGGAAGACTAAATAGCGAACCTTGAGTTACCGTATAATCACCGTCCGGTTGTACAATAATAGAAGTTAAAGCTAGCATACTAACCAAAAATGAAACCGTATATTGTGGAAGCCACTAAACTCTGAATTATCGCTTTTGCATTTCCACTCAAATCAGCTCTTCTTACACGACTTCTTAGCTCGGAGAAGCTCTTATCCCTACTCAGTACGGCTTTGACGTATGCATTTTCTAGTCTAACCACCTCCCTGATATCTGTCTCTATTTCAAGAAGTTGTTGACGTGCATCTCTCCACATGAGGTAAGGATCTAACAAGTGCTCAACGCATTGATCAAGTGTGTCTGTCCACTCTGACATATCAGCATCTTTTTTTAAAAATCCGTCGCAGCTCTCTTTTGCCAGAATTGCTTCTGACGAGTTTGCTCGCGCTCCAGTATAAGCTATCACAAACTTTGTGGGATAATTCTTCTTTATCTCCCTGATAATACTTCCTCCGCCCGCGTTGGCATCAAAGTTTTTCCCCACCCCCATTAGGTCACACAATATTATATCGTATTCTGATATTTCTTGTATTCTTGAAATATCTGGCAGCTCTGCCACATCATATCCGTGCGATTTTAGGTTATTTAAGGCGACGAACTTTTCATCGTCTATTACGGCAATCTTTACTGAACCACGTATATCTGCCTTCGTCTTTCTAAGGTTGTTTTGCTTTGCAAAGTCTCGGATCTCCAAAGCGGATTTATAAGAGTTTAAGCCGATCATTTGGTCCTCGCGCTTTTTTGTATACTATTGGTCACCTCTCCAACCCACGACTATGGCTTCGATGTTCTATGGTGCGTCGCTCGCGTTTTCGCACTATCTCCCGCTCTCGCGTAGCAATGCGTTCACTTGCTCGACTAAGTTCTCTGTGAGCTGAATCTGCGTGTCCAAGGCTTCGATCACACCGCTCAAGCGTTCGTCGAGCGCGCTCTGCCTCTCTCTGAGCATTTTTGTCTGCCCGGAGAAATGATCGAGCGCTTTCGAAAGCCGCTCGGCTGTATCGACCGAGACTCTCCCCGATCTCTCGCACGCGGCCGCCAAGGTCTCGAACTCGCGCAAGAGCGTACGTTCGAAGGTCGTCAGATTGTCCATCTCGCTCTACTCCTCCGGCAGCTCGATGCAGGGCAGATCGTTGCAGGTCTGCGCTCCGGACCCCTCGGGGCCGACGATGTACTCCCGGCCCGTCGAACTCACTTGCAAGGTCGCGCCCCGGGTCCGGTCCATCAGATCGTCTAGGAGCTGGCGCGCTTCGTACCTCTCTCTCAGCGCGGTCTTCAGATCGGACCGCGCCCAGCTCGTGGCCATCCACAGCAAGGCGAAGACTGCTAGGGCGATCACGGCCGAGCTTGCGGCGCTCCAGAACGGCCAGCGCCTCTGGCGCCTCTCGATCACGTCCATCTGCCGGCGCATCTCGGCGAGCCGAGAGGCCGTATCGCTCTTCATGCTGTCGAGCGCGTCGTTCGACGCCTTGCTCAAACTCGCGGCGAGCTGTTTCAGTTCGGCCGTGGTCAATGCCTCGATCTCTTTCCGCTCCTGGGAAAGCCGCTCGTGAAGCTGCGCGGTCAAGTTCGGCCGTGCGGGTCCAGTCACGCTCATAGATGCGCCCCTTCAGTCTGAACCGCGCCCCCGTCTCCGGATCGGCGGCGGTGATGTAATCCCGGCCCTCGCGCGGCACCTCGAAGCCCACGCCCTTCAGGGCGTCCACGATCCCGTCGCGGTCCCGGATCTCCCCGGCGGTGATCCGGTGCTCGAGGAAGGCCGTGACCGCCTCCCGTGTCTGCGCCCGTTCCTCGCGCTGGCGGCCCACCTGGAGCGTCCGGGCACGCTCGGGGTCGTCGGGCCGGGCCCAGCCCTGGGCGTGGTTCCAGGCGTCCCGCAGCGGCGCGTAGGTGCGTTCCCAGCCGGGCGGCGCGATGTTCAGTGCCCGGCCCGAGGCCAGCTCCATGCGCGGCGTCAGGAAGTGCAGCTCCACCCGGCCGCCATCCGTGTGGCTGTGGCGGACCCAGGTGACGTCGTACTGCTCCGGATCGAGCCCGGCGAAGGCCAGCCGCTCGAAGTCGTCCATCACCGCCTGCTGCTGGTCCTCGCTCGGCGCGTCCTCGCGGGCGAAGCTGATGACCCCGGTGGTGTAGGTCCACTTGCGGTCGATGCTATCGATCAGCTCGCGGGTCCGCTCGATGTCACCCCGCAGGACCTCGGGCGCGGCCTCCTCGCGCCCGCGGCGGTCCCGGTCGACCAGGTAGGCAGCGATCGCGCCGCCTCCGCCGCGGCCGCCCATGAACTTAATCAGCACGCGCGGCCTCGTCCGGCTGGCGCTCGTACCCCCGGCGCAGGGCTGAGAGCTCCCGGTCGAGCTCGATCAGCCGCGCCACCACCGCCACCGCGTCGGCCGACCCCTTCTCGCGGTTGGCCCAGCGGGCGAGCTGGTTGAGGTTGTTCCCGATCCGCGCCAGCTCGCGCAACAGATCGGGATCGACGCTGCGCGGCTGGTGGCGGCGGCGCACGGCCCGCACGTCGTCGAGGCCCTGGCGCACCAGCTCCGA
>CANKVU010000045.1 GCA_947487205.1 uncultured Paracoccaceae bacterium
TTGCGGGGTTGGATTGGTATCCGTAGATAGCGCTTCACCGGCGGCGCTGAGGCGCTGGCGGGGCGCTGCGGGAGCCGGGGCGGGTTTGGCGGGATTACTTGAGAAAGTGGTTGACGCCTGAC
This sequence comes from uncultured Paracoccaceae bacterium, assembly GCA_947487205.1. Taxonomy (GTDB): domain Bacteria; phylum Pseudomonadota; class Alphaproteobacteria; order Rhodobacterales; family Rhodobacteraceae; genus Palleronia. The sequence goes on from CANKVU010000045.1 coordinate 123, forward strand.
ACGGACTGAGGCAAGAGCGGCGGACACGAAATTGAGGCAGGATTGGCGGGGCGCGCCGGCAAGTTAGGGCGCACTCTGGTTGGTTTTGTCTCTGCTCTTTGACATCGCGGGTATCTGAAGAGATATGCGGGCGGTTTCGGTTCATACGATGGATCGACATCTCTGTATATCGGCTTCCTAGGCTTTGGCCGATGATGGAAGTGTCAGCTTCACTGTTTGGCGGCGTCGCTTCTTCTTTGAAGAACGATGCACGACAAGCAGAAGACTTCTCATCAGCGGATCTTCTTCGGTCTTGGCGCTCAGGCGCTCGAGGTACCGGAGGCGGTAGCGCGATGGGAGATGTGCAGAGGTTCGACTGTCAAGGACAGCACTTCGGTGCTTTCAACTTGAGAGTTTGATCCTGGCTCAGAACGAACGCTGGCGGCAGGCCTAACACATGCAAGTCGAGCGCGCCCTTCGGGGTGAGCGGCGGACGGGTGAGTAACGCGTGGGAACGTGCCCTTCTCTACGGAATAGCCCCGGGAAACTGGGAGTAATGCCGTATACGCCTTTCGAGGGAAAGATTTATCGGAGAAGGATCGGCCCGCGTCTGATTAGGTAGTTGGTGGGGTAACGGCCTACCAAGCCGACGATCAGTAGCTGGTTTGAGAGGATGATCAGCCACACTGGGACTGAGACACGGCCCAGACTCCTACGGGAGGCAGCAGTGGGGAATCTTAGACAATGGGGGCAACCCTGATCTAGCCATGCCGCGTGAGTGACGAAGGCCTTAGGGTCGTAAAGCTCTTTCGCCGGGGAAGATAATGACGGTACCCGGTAAAGAAGTCCCGGCTAACTCCGTGCCAGCAGCCGCGGTAATACGGAGGGGACTAGCGTTGTTCGGAATTACTGGGCGTAAAGCGCACGTAGGCGGATTATTAAGTCAGGGGTGAAATCCCGGGGCTCAACCCCGGAACTGCCCTTGATACTGGTAGTCTGGAGTTCTGGAGAGGTGAGTGGAATTCCGAGTGTAGAGGTGAAATTCGTAGATATTCGGAGGAACACCAGTGGCGAAGGCGGCTCACTGGCCAGATACTGACGCTGAGGTGCGAAAGTGTGGGGAGCAAACAGGATTAGATACCCTGGTAGTCCACACCGTAAACGATGAATGCCAGACGTCGGGCAGCATGCTGTTCGGTGTCACACCTAACGGATTAAGCATTCCGCCTGGGGAGTACGGCCGCAAGGTTAAAACTCAAAGGAATTGACGGGGGCCCGCACAAGCGGTGGAGCATGTGGTTTAATTCGAAGCAACGCGCAGAACCTTACCAACCCTTGACATGCGGATCGTACCATCGAGAGATCGATGGGTCAGTTCGGCTGGATCCAGCACAGGTGCTGCATGGCTGTCGTCAGCTCGTGTCGTGAGATGTTCGGTTAAGTCCGGCAACGAGCGCAACCCACACCCTTAGTTGCCAGCATTCAGTTGGGCACTCTAGGGGAACTGCCCGTGATAAGCGGGAGGAAGGTGTGGATGACGTCAAGTCCTCATGGCCCTTACGGGTTGGGCTACACACGTGCTACAATGGCGATGACAGTGGGTTAATCCCAAAAAGTCGTCTCAGTTCGGATTGTCCTCTGCAACTCGAGGGCATGAAGTCGGAATCGCTAGTAATCGCGGAACAGCATGCCGCGGTGAATACGTTCCCGGGCCTTGTACACACCGCCCGTCACACCATGGGAGTTGGGTTTACCCGAAGGCGGTGCGCCAACCTGTTCGCAGGAGGCAGCCGACCACGGTAAGCTCAGCGACTGGGGTGAAGTCGTAACAAGGTAGCCGTAGGGGAACCTGCGGCTGGATCACCTCCTTTCTAAGGATGTTCCTGGCATCGACGGCTCGCCGTCGATCGTGGAACACTTAGCAGTGCCGCCATCTCGCGATGGCGCCCCTCACGGGGTCGCGCACATATCAGGACCGGACCGTCCTCATATCTCTTCAGACCAGTGATACGGGCTACCGCCCGATCTTGGGTCGGTAGCTCAGGTGGTTAGAGCGCACGCCTGATAAGCGTGAGGTCGGAGGTTCAAGTCCTCCTCGACCCACCATCATCCTTATGGGCCTATCGCCTTCGACTGCCTGGGGCCGGGATCGCGACAGCGATCCCTCGCACTCGAGCAGACGACAGCCGGTAGCGCAGCAAGGATCGGGGCGTTAGCTCAGCTGGGAGAGCACCTGCTTTGCAAGCAGGGGGTCATCGGTTCGATCCCGATACGCTCCACCAGGAACTGGATCGGCAAGCGGTTCGCGGAACCGTTTGCCCGTCCAGTTGGACGGATTAACATCGTGAAGAGAGATACACATCAGTCATCATGCTGGTCGCGGCAGTGCGCCGTGACCTGCGGGTTCGACCCGCGAGGCATGTGACTATCAAGTCAAGTACACTAACCATATGACCGTCCTTCGGGGCGGTCGCATGTTCCCCCGGACGAACCAGTCGGGGGAGCGGGATAGTATGCTTCTGATCGAAGGCGACCGGAACGCAAAAGGCCGGTCGTCGCAGGGGAGCCGACCAGCCGCCCGCCGCTGCACGGCGCGGGTGGCCATGGGCCGGTCTTCTCCTGGATCAGATCAAGCGCGAAAAGGGCGTTTGGTGGATGCCTTGGCAGCAAGAGGCGATGAAGGACGTGATACTCTGCGATAAGCCGCGGTGAGGCGAGAATAGCCTTTGACCCGCGGATCTCCGAATGGGGCAACCCACCTGATTATGATCTGTTATCGTTCCGCGACGAGCGGAGCGGCTCTCAGGTCGTAAAACCAGGTACTTCTGACCTGAATACATAGGGTCATAAGAGCAAACCCGGGGAACTGAAACATCTAAGTACCCGGAGGAAAGGAAATCAACAGATACTCCCCTAGTAGTGGCGAGCGAACGGGGACCAGCCGAGCCGTGAATGTGAGAAGAAATGCCTGGAAAGGCATGCCAGAGCGGGTGACAGCCCCGTATTCGAAGCATGATCGGACGCATCAAGTAGGGCGGGACACGTGAAATCCTGTCCGAAGATCGGGGGACCACCCTCGAAGGCTAAGTACTCCTTGCTGACCGATAGCGAACCAGTACCGTGAGGGAAAGGTGAAAAGCACCCCGACGAGGGGAGTGAAACAGTACCTGAAACCGGACGCCTACAATCAGTCGGAGCCTCCTCGAGAGGTGACGGCGTACCTTTTGTATAATGGGTCATCGACTTGGTCTCACGAGCAAGCTTAAGCCGCTAGGCGTAGGCGCAGCGAAAGCGAGTCTTAATAGGGCGAATGAGTTCGTGGGATCAGACCCGAAACCGAGTGATCTAGGCATGACCAGGATGAAGATAGGGTAACACCTATTGGAGGTCCGAACCCACACCTGTTGAAAAAGGTCGGGATGAGTTGTGCCTAGGGGTGAAAGGCCAATCAAACTCGGAGATAGCTGGTTCTCCGCGAAATCTATTTAGGTAGAGCGTCGGATGAATACCCTCGGGGGTAGAGCACTGCATGGGTAATGGGGGCCTACAGCCTTACTGATCCTAAGCAAACTCCGAATACCGAGGAGTACTGTCCGGCAGACACACGGCGGGTGCTAACGTCCGTCGTGGAGAGGGAAACAACCCTGACCTGCAGCTAAGGCCCCCAATTCGTGGCTAAGTGGGAAAGCATGTGAGACGGCCAAAACAACCAGGAGGTTGGCTTAGAAGCAGCCATCCTTTAAAGATAGCGTAACAGCTCACTGGTCTAATCAAGCTGTCTTGCGGCGAAGATGTAACGGGGCTCAAGCCACGAGCCGAAGCTCAGGACTGCGCAAGCAGTGGTAGCGGAGCGTAGTGTGACATAGACCCTATCCTCTTCTGCAGCCCCCAGGGGCGGCATCGGAGGATACCGGGTCTTTCTGTGAAGCCGGCGCGTGAGCGATCCGGTGGAGAGATCACTAGCGAGAATGATGACATGAGTAGCGACAAACAGGGTGAGAGACCCTGTCGCCGAAAGTCCAAGGGTTCCTGCTTAAAGCTAATCTGAGCAGGGTGAGCCGGCCCCTAAGGCGAGGCCGAAAGGCGTAGTCGATGGGAACGGGGTTAATATTCCCCGGCCAGGAGGATGTGACGGATCCCGGACGTTGTCGGTCCTTATCGGATTGAACCGGCAGCCAAGGGGTTCCTGGAAATAGCCCTCCATCAGACCGTACCCGAAACCGACACAGGTGGACTGGTAGAGAATACCAAGGCGCTTGAGAGAACGATGTCGAAGGAACTCGGCAAAATGCCTCCGTAAGTTCGCGAGAAGGAGGCCCGGGTCCTGGGCAACCAGGGTCCGGGGGCACAGACCAGGGGGTGGCGACTGTTTACTAAAAACACAGGGCTCTGCGAAGTCGCAAGACGACGTATAGGGTCTGACGCCTGCCCGGTGCCGGAAGGTTAAAAGGAGAGGTGCAAGCCTTGAATTGAAGCCCCGGTAAACGGCGGCCGTAACTATAACGGTCCTAAGGTAGCGAAATTCCTTGTCGGGTAAGTTCCGACCTGCACGAATGGCGTAACGACTTCCCCGCTGTCTCCGACATCGACTCAGCGAAATTGAATTGCCTGTCAAGATGCAGGCTACCCGCGGTTAGACGGAAAGACCCCGTGCACCTTTACTACAGCTTCACACTGGCATCAGGCCAGGCATGTGCAGGATAGGTGGTAGGCTTCGAAGCCAGGGCGCCAGCCCCGGTGGAGCCTCCCTTGAGATACCACCCTTGCCTCGCTTGATGTCTAACCGCGGTCCGTCATCCGGATCCGGGACCCTGTGTGGCGGGTAGTTTGACTGGGGCGGTCGCCTCCCAAAGAGTAACGGAGGCGCGCGAAGGTTGGCTCAGAGCGGTCGGAAATCGCTCGTTGAGTGCAATGGCAGAAGCCAGCCTGACTGCGAGACTGACAGGTCGAGCAGAGTCGAAAGACGGCCATAGTGATCCGGTGGTCCCGCGTGGAAGGGCCATCGCTCAACGGATAAAAGGTACGCCGGGGATAACAGGCTGATGGTGCCCAAGAGTCCATATCGACGGCACCGTTTGGCACCTCGATGTCGGCTCATCTCATCCTGGGGCTGGAGCAGGTCCCAAGGGTACGGCTGTTCGCCGTTTAAAGAGGTACGTGAGCTGGGTTTAGAACGTCGTGAGACAGTTCGGTCCCTATCTGCCGTGGGTGTAGGATACTTGAGAGGAGTTGCCCCTAGTACGAGAGGACCGGGGTGAACGATCCACTGGTGGACCTGTTATCGCGCCAGCGGTAGTGCAGGGTAGCTATGATCGGACAGGATAACCGCTGAAGGCATCTAAGCGGGAAGCCCCCCTCAAAACAAGGTATCCCTTGAGGACCGTGGTAGACCACCACGTCGATAGGCCGGAGATGTAAGCGCGGCAACGCGCTCAGTTGACCGGTACTAATCGTCCGATAGGCTTGATCTGATCCAGCAGTAGGCTGGCCAAGATCAGACGCATACATCCCCCCATACTTGACACAGGATGGTGTTCCCTCGGTTTGGTGGCCATAGCACGAGCAAAACACCCGATCCCATTCCGAACTCGGTCGTTAAGTGCCGTCGCGCCAATGGTACTGCGTCACCAGACGTGGGAGAGTAGGTCGCCGCCAAACCTAGAGAGCACCATCCAACGTATCTCTCGTCACGAAAAACTCCAGGGACTTGCCGCCCAACACGCAAGCCCCCAACGGCGCGGGATGGAGCAGTCCGGTAGCTCGTCAGGCTCATAACCTGAAGGTCGTAGGTTCAAATCCTACTCCCGCAACCAAATTCCGCGAAAATCGGCTCAGCCTTCCCGGCGCCGGTCTCACCCGGCGCTGTTTTGCGTAGCATATCCACCAAGTTGCCCTCGATCTCCAGCCAGTGGCCGCGGGCGTTCTCGTCCCAGTGGACCACGATCCGGTCGACGAGATCGTGCAGTTCGTCGGCGGCCCGGCCTGCGACATCTTCTTGCGACAGCGTCGCCGCCAGGTCCTCGACCATCTCCCGGTAGAGCTCCGGCAGGCCCTCGGGCAGCTCGATCTGGGGCGGGGTGATCTCGCCGCGGATCTCTGCCAGGCGGGTGAGGGTTGCCTCGATTTGCTTCAACTCGTCGGAGAGGGACTGGGTGCCCAATCCCTGCTTCGCCATGGCGACGAGATTGCGCCTTCCCGTCTCCAGCTCCGCGACCCGCGCGTCGTGAAGGCGCAGCGCATCCTCGGCGCCGCCGAGTCTGGCGTTCAACGCGCGATAGACGCCCGTCCTGAACCTGTCGTAGGCCTCCGGCTTCATCAGGTCGTGGCGCAGCGCCGACAGCACGAGGGGCAGGGCGACGCTCTCCCGGAGGCCCCGTAAGCCCGCGCAGACGCTCGGGCCCTTCTCCTTCGCCTCGGCGCAGTAATAGGTCTTGTATTTGCCCGCCCCGGCCACGGTCATCCGCCCGCCACAGAGGCCGCAATGGAGGAGCCCGGAAAGCAGATACTTGCGCCGGCGCAGGGTCTGCCCTGAGGAGAGCCGCGTTCGGTCGGTCCCGGCGCTATCCACCTTCGCCTGACGGCGCTTCTGCGCCTTCTGGCGGGTCTTCACGGCCTCCCAGAGTTCCTGGCCGACGATCCTGAGTTCCAGCACCTCGACGACCTGCCATTCGCTCTCGGGATTGAGTGTCGAGCGGCGCTTCTCCGTGGCGTGGTCCTTAGAGTAGTTCAGCCGGTTCCAGATGCGGCGGCCTATATAGAGTTCGTTGTTCAGGATGCCGGTGCCGCGCTCGCGGTTACCGTTGATCGTGTTCTGCTTCCAGTGTCCCGAGGACATGCGCTTCGAGCCGACGGAGGGGGAGGGGAAGCCCTCGTCGTTGAGGTCGCTGGCGATCGCGATCGGCGAGCGGCCCGCAGCGTAATCGCGGAAGATGCGCCGCACGACCGCCGCCTCAATCGCGTCGATGGCGAGGGCGCCCTTCACCGGGGCGCCGCGCTCGTCGGTGCCGGGCCGGTATCCGTAGGTGCGGCCGCCGCCGCTCAGACCCATCAGCACCTTGCCCTCGATGCCACGGCGCACCTTGTCCGACAGCTCCTCGAGGAACATGGCGCTCATCATCGACGAGAGCCCCAGCGTGAGCGCATCTACCTTGCCGCGCCCGACCGTGTGGATCTCGACGCGCGCGGTCTTCGCGGCCTTGTAGAAGCCCGCCAGGTGCTCCTGGTCGCGGGAAATCCGGTCGAGGGACTCCGCAAGGACGATGTCGAACCTCCCCTGGTGGAGCGCGTCCGACAGGCGCGTGAAGTCCGGCCGGGTCCGGCCCGCCGTGCCGCTGACCGCGCTGTCCGAGAAGCGCTCGACGATCGTCCAGCCCTGTTGCCGGGCGTAGCGCTCGGCCTGACGGAACTGGTCCTCGACCGACATCGGGTTCTGCAAGTCGGTCGAGTAGCGGGCGTAGAGCGCGACCCGGCGGGAGGCTTCGAGCTGCGTGGTCATTGGCGG
>CANKVU010000046.1 GCA_947487205.1 uncultured Paracoccaceae bacterium
CTTCTGTCCCATTCCTCGTCCTCCATACGGCTCGAAAGCCTACTTCAGGGAGGACCACTTTTCAGGGGGCAGGCCAGAGGCGGAGCTTGTGCGCTACGTCACCAACCGCGAGACCTACGACCCTTCCGACAACGGTGAGCGGATCCCGCTGGTCAACGCCATGTCGGTCGGCCAGGCGCAGGAAAGCCTGCGAGCGGTCTGGAACTCGGGTTCGGACAACTACCCGCCGGAACGGTATGGCCGCGACGCTCGGATCAATGTCCGCATCCGCTCGATCTCGGTTCTGGGGGACAATACCGCGCAGGTCCGGTTCGTCCGCCGCCTCGAACGCTCGGGTCAGAACGCGATCGAGCGCGACTTCGTGGCGACGGTTGGCTTCGCGTTCCAGCCGCGGACCGAGCGCAATCTCCAGCAGGTCTGGGAGAACCCCTTAGGCTTCACCGTGTTCAGCTACCGCGTCGATGCGGAGACCCTGAGCCCCCGGGAGACGAACTGATGCGCCTCGCCCTCGCCGCCCTCGCCTGCGCCACCATCGGCTCGGCCGCCTCGGCCGAGACCGTCGCGCGAGCCTACCCCGAGGATGCCCGCATCCGGCAATACACCTACGACGAACACCAAGTGTACCGGCTCCCGACCTATCTCCGCTATATCACGGCGATCGAGTTTCCGGCCGGCGAGTCCATCGACAGCGTGCAGATCGGGGACAGCGCCTCGTGGGAGATCGTCCGCCTCGACCGGGGCAATGTGCTGACGATCAAGCCGGTGATCGAAGGCGCCTACACCAATATGAACGTCTACACGAACGCCCGCGCCTATTCCTTCGATGTGCGTTCGGGCGAGGCGGGTGCAGGGTCGACGAACCCGGGTTATCGCGTCAGCTTTCGCTACCCCGGCGAAGAGGCCGCCGCGGGCCAGGCCGAGCTCAAGCGCGAAGCGCGGATCAAGAACTTCGCCTACTACGTTGCTGGCGATCCGACGAGCTTCCGCCCCTACCGCGTCTACGACGACGGTCAGCGCACCTACTTTCTCTTCAACAGCGATGCGCCCCGGCCCTCGATCTTCGCGGCGAACTCCCAAGGGCGCGAGGCGATCGTCAACACCCGGCAAGAGGGCAACATGGTGGTGGTGGAGCGCACATCGCCCTACTGGACGCTCCGCCTTGGGGACGAAGAACTCTGCATCGCCCATGCCGATGTAATCCGCAGCGTTCCCGGCTTCCGCCGCGCCGCTCGCGTGGAGGGCTAGTGATGAGCGACGAGACCGAAGCTCGGGACAGCCGGCCAGGGTACCAGGATCGCGTCAACACACTGCAGAGCGGTGGAAGCAATGTCGCTCGTACCGGTGTCGGCGTCATCATCCTCGCCGCCCTGGCGATGGCTGCCGTGTATACTTTCTCGCCTGGGGCTATCGGGGGCATGCTCACGAGCGGGCCCTCGGAGAGCGAGGACATGCAAGAGACCACCACCGCGGATCCGACGATCGACACCGAGTTCGACACGCAGGTCCCCCCTGAAACCGAGCCGGTGGACACGGCCGACCCCTTCCAGGACACTGAGACTGGCCCCACGCCCGAAGATCAACGGATCGCGGCGCTCGAACAGCAGCTTCGGGATTTGCAGAATGCCCCCGCCAGCGACGGCAATCTCGACACTGCGCTCGAGCAACAGCGGCAGCAATTGCGCGATGAGTTCGCAAGCGAGCGCGAGGCGCTCCAACAGCAGATAGACGAGCTGCGCAATCGCCCTGTCCAGCTGCGTGAGGCCAATGTCATCCCCGGCCTGGGCGTGGGCGGAGAGACAGACGAAGAGCGCCGGGCGCGCGAGCGTCTGGAAGAGGAACGCGCCCGCCTCGCCGCGATCCGCGAGGAACAGATCAATTCGGAGGGCGTGGTGATCGACGGGGCCTCGAATGTGCGCGGATCCGGTGCCAACGCGGCGGGTGGCGGTGCCGGCGTCGGCCGCACCCTCGGCGATCGGGAGCAGTTCATGGCCGATGCCTCGAGCCAGGCACACGAGACGGCGCAGGCCGGGCGCATCCCGCAGCCCAGCCGGACCGTCGTGCAGGGCACGACGCTGCAGGCCATCCTCGAGACGGCGGTGAGCTCCGAACTGCCGGGCGTCATGCGCGCCGTGGTGGCGCGGGACGTCTATTCCTATGACGGAGCGAACGTCCTCCTGCCGAAGGGGACGCGCCTGATCGGGGAATACAATTCGGACGTCTCGGTCGTGCAGGGCCGGATTCAGATGGCCTGGAGCCGGGCAATCACGCCCACTGGCGTCAGCGTCGAGCTGGGCGGCTACGGGTCCGATCGTCTCGGCCGCTCCGGACAGTCCGGGCTCGTGGATAGCCGCTTCCGGGTCCGGTTCGGCTCGGCCGCGCTGATCTCCCTGATCGGGGCGGGACCGCAGGTCATCATCCGCGAGGATGCCGGCGCGAACGAAGAGGACGTCGTCGAAGACGTCGGGGACGATCTCGAACGAGCGTCGCAGGGTGCGATGGAGGAGTACCTGTCCGCCGGGCCGGTCATCTACGTGGACCAGGGGACGGAGCTGACCGTCTTCGTGAACCGCGACCTGGTATTCTGATGAACGAGATACCGAGATCCCATGCCGAACAGGGGCTTGGCCCCCTGCGCGGTCTCCTGACGTCCGACGAGGTGAACGAGGTCGTCATCAATCCCGATGGCGGGGTCTGGGTCGAGTACGCCCAGCAGGAGCACATGATCCGCTGGGAGGGAGACATCCCGCTATCGCGGCTCCAGACCCTCGGCACGCATCTGGCGAGCGAGTCGAAGAACCAGCTCGGATCGAAGCATCCTATCGTCTCCGGACGGGTCATGGTCTTCGGCCAATCCATGCGGGTGCAGATCATCGTTCCGCCCGCGATCGAGCACGGCATCTCCGTCTCGATCCGGAAGTATGTGAGCCGCATCCTCGACGTTTGCGAGGTTGGTTTCCTGGGCGGTCAGTCGGTCGATGTGGATGCCGAGAGACGCCATCGCCTCGAAGAACTGCGCGGGCTCGCCCATGCAGGAGACCTTCAAGCACTGCTGCGGCGCGCCGTGGACGAGAAACTGAACATCCTCGTCTCGGGGGGCACGTCCTCGGGCAAGACGACGCTGGCCCGGGCGATCCTGGCGATGAGCGACCGGGCCGAGCGTATGGTGACGATCGAGGACGCCCCTGAGCTGCACCTGACGCATCCGAATAATGTCGCCCTGATCGCCGATCGACGCGACGGGTCGGAACGATCCCCTGCCCGTCTCCTTGAAAGCACGCTTCGGATGCGGCCTGACCGCTTGATCCTGGGCGAGATCCGGGGCCTCGAAGCGTTCAACTTCCTCGAGGCGATCAATACCGGGCATCCCGGCTCGATCAGCACGATCCACGCCGACAGCCCGAAGCTAGCGCTGGAACGCATGGCAATGATGGTGTTGCGCGCGGGGCTGAACCAGACGCGGACCGACGTAGTCGACTATGTGTAACGAACCGCAATCATCCGCGCCCTGAACTGCAAACATCGGCTGTTTCTCGACCACTTTGTTTGCGACTATCGTGGCTCTCCCGACCGGATTATTTGCGAACGTGACCACATTATTTGCGACCGAACTGCAAACATCGGGCTCGAACCACTTTACGTGAGAACGGGGGACGCTCAGATCGGCAGGCCTGCCCGGCGCAGCATGGTCGTGATTTCCTCGGTGCGCTCGGCGTCGAGCTTGCCGCCCAGGAACCGGCGGATCTCCGGCAAGCGTGTGTCGAACTGGTCCGCAAGCGCCTTCGGCGGATAGCCTATCCGTGTGAGGCGCGCATCGAGATCGTCGAAGCCCGCCGAGATCGTGTCCTCGACGATCTCGCGCGTCACCGTTTCTGCGCCCATGCGGAAGGCGTCGGTGAAGGCGCGGTTCAGGTGCTCGACGATTTGGAGGGGCGTCGTCAGTGTCTCCGCCAGGAACGCCCGCGCGTCGGCGGTGATGACGTCGTTGGGCTTCGTGCCGTCCGCCAGACAAGTCTTGAGCAGCCAGTCGATAAAGGCGCCGGCCTCGTCGCCCAGGCCCCCAAACTCGATTTTCGCCGTGCGGTGACCGATCTCTTCCATCGTCGGGCGACGCAGGTTGTTGTGGAGCCGCGGGTGGCCGACCAGGACGACGGCGAGCGTGCCGCCGCCTTCGTCGATCATCTCCATGAGCCGCTTCAATCCGTTCAGCGTCTGGCCGTGCAGATCGTGAGCCTCGTCGATGAACAGGGCGACGGGCTTCTTCTCGGCGCGGATCAGGTCCTGGAGCAGTCTCTCCCGACGTTCCGGTCGCGTCGGAACGACGAGATCGGGATCTCCGGAAATGTCGAGGAACAGCGCGGTGATGAGCCCCGGCAACGTGATCCGCTGGCGTTCGATCGACAGGCTGCGCACCACGACCACCTTGCCCTCCGCCGTCATCTGCCTCTTCAGGCGATTGACGGCGGCAGTCTTGCCGGCTCCAACCGGTCCCGAGACGGCGATCAGCCGCCCGGCCATGACCGCCGCGCGGATGTCCGCCCCGATCTGCTTCATGCGCGCGGTCTCGAAGTGCCCTGCCTCGCGCCAGTCCTTCGCGATGTGGAACCGCTCGCGGATCCTGCTCGTCAACATGCCTGCTATCCCTCCGGTCGTTTGCTGAAACGGTCCCGGATGGCGGTCCGGATTTCGGCCTTGTCGAGCGTTCTTCCAAGAAGCTCGGCAATAAAGGCCAAGTCGGCGGCGCCCAGCTCTCCCAAAGGCCGGCGCAACTGGTCGGAAATTGCCCGGCGCGCCACGAGGGCACTGGTGAAGGCAATCTCGCCCCATGGGTCGGGGTCCTCGAAACGCACGGACCTGAGCGGAACGATCTCGGCGACATGATCCGGCTGCCCGATTCCGGCAACGGCTGCGCGCGGGAGGCTGATCGCCTCGGCCAGCGCCGCGACCGTCTCGGCGCGCTTCTCACGCGCCGACTTGCCCGGCTTGCGATAGCGGTGCAGGGGGATCGGGCCGCCGCAGGGACGGTAGGGACCGAAGCGCCGGTCGTTCCATTCGATGAAGAGGTCGGTGTCGAAGAGACCCCACCAGAGCAGCACCTCCTCACCGGCCAGATCGGGATCGACCTCGTAATGCGCACCACCGACCGCGACCCTCGCATCCGCCCCGACCTTGCGGCGCTCCGGCTCACGCGCGAACGCCGTGTAGCGCTCCCAGGAACACATCTCACGCAAGCCGGACTCCGGCAGGTTCGCCAGCCAGTCCTCGATCCGGCTGTGCGGCTCGCGCCGGTGCGGCTTGTCGTTGTAGCGGTCGATGAAGTTGCACAGCCAGGCATTCGCCTCGGCCTCCGTCTCCGGCTTGTGGAAGTGATAGAGCGTCTCGTGCGCTTCTTTCACCGTCCGGAACGGTCGCTCGACCTTGCCCTTGGCGCGGGCGGTCGTCCGGTTGCCGTCCGAGCCGGCGGGCATGTGGGTGCGCCAGTCGATCCCGAGTCGTTCCATCATCGTCTGGAACACGAGGCTGCGGGCGACCGGGCCGTTGTCGAGATAGAGCATCGCCGGGATACCCTGCAGCGGGCTGGTCTCCTTGGGAGCCATGGCGTTGAACAGGAAGCGCAGCGCGCTCTCGGCGTCTTCGCCGTAGACGCAGCGGTATTCCTGGTAGGCCGCCCCGCTGCGGTCGTCGACCACGCTTAACAGCATCAGGGTCGGTTGCCCGCGTCCCGGCTCGATCCAGTCCGGGCGATCGATCTTCTTCAGATCGGACGGGCTCATGTCGAACTGCCAGCAAGCGTTCGCGTACCGGGCCTCGAACCGGACGGCGGCCGGCGCGCGGGTCATCTGGATATGATCGAGACCCCAGGCCCGCAACCAGCGGTTCACGGTCGTCGGCCGCAAGGAACCGGGCGCAGCCTGCACATGGCCGTCCGGCGTCTCGACGCCGAATTCTTCCAAGATCTCGATGGCGCGGTTCGTCGAGAGGTGCCGCCCCTGGCCGTTCCGCGTCCTGATCTTCAGCGCAGCGATGATCTCGCAGAACCGCGTCATGTCGGCGGCGGGGATCGCGCGTGGCTGGCCCCGATCCGACCGGCGCAGGGCTTTCGGTCGGTGCAGCTCCTGAAGGGACCGATAGATTGTCGCCGCGCTCACGCCGAACAACTCCGCGACGCGGGAGACATCCGCGCGCCGCTGCGGGTCGCGCGCCGGCAGCTTGCCGAGCCGGGTGCGCAGGGCCAAGAGGGTCTCAGCGGGGATACGCCCTTTACGGCCCATTGGAGAACTCCTCGATATAGGCGTAGAGCGTGGCGCGGCTGATCCCCATCAGGTCGCAGACTTCCTTCGCTGTGTGTTTCTTCGATTTGTAGAGATCGACGGCATGGGCGCGCTTGCGCGGGTCAAGCAGTTTGCGCCGCCCGCCCTTGCGGCCGCGGGCCCGCGCCGCGGCCAGACCGGCCTGGGTGCGTTCGCGGATCAGGGTGCGTTCGAACTCGGCGAGGGCCCCGAAGAGGTGGAAGACGAGCTGGCCGCCGCTCGATGTCGTGTCGATCGCTTCCTGAAGGGATCGCAGCCCGACACCCTGCTCTTTCAGCTCCTCGGCGCGAAGGATCAGGTCCTTCAGCGACCGGCCGAGACGATCGAGGCGCCAGACCACGAGCGTATCGCCGGCGCGAAGATGGTCCAGCGCGCGCTTGAGGCCCGGCCGGTCTGCCTTTGCACCGGACGCCTTGTCCTCGAACAGCTTCTCGCAGCCGGCCGCGTTCAGCGCATCGCGCTGCAGGTCGAGCGTCTGGTCGTCGGTCGAAACCCTGGCATAGCCAATGAGCATCGGGATAAGTCCGGAAAACCGTGATCGATGGTCAGAGCCATACACAGATTTCCGGACAGGGTAAGCGGAATAAATTCCGCCGCCTTTTCAAAGCGGCAGTTGTAGATCGCTTCGCTATCTGGCCGGGTTTTGTCGGCGTTATTTGTCCGCTGCGCCCTGATCGACGCTGGTCTTGAG
>CANKVU010000047.1 GCA_947487205.1 uncultured Paracoccaceae bacterium
TGAACAGGTCCAGCCAATCGATAACGTCGCATGACGCGTTGGACGAAACGCCCTCCGGGTAAGCCGGGGCGGTTCATGCCGAGGCGGCGCAGCTCCTGGTCGATCCGGTCATGGGAGGCGCGCAGGGGTTCGGTGGCTGCCACGAGGCTCCGGCTCGCCGTGTCGAAGGACGACGACGCACCTGAAATGGAGGTCGCGCCCTCGGAGAGTTCTGTCGCCGCGCTCCTCGCGCCCACGGCACCGCGTTCAATGGCCATGGCCATGTCGTGGAGTTGTGTGCTCACGGCCTTGAGTTTCGACAGGAGATCCCCGCTCACGCTTTCGCCGACATCCGTTCCGAGCTTGGCGATCCGCTGGCTCGTCTGGTCGAAGGCCTCCAGCAAAGAGTGTCCCGCGCCTGTGATTGCCGCTTCGGCCTCCTTCGAGGTTGCGTCCATGCGGCCACGGACTGCCTTCGCCCCGTCCTCTGCCGCAGCGGCCAGCTGGTCCCGGACCCCGTCGGCGGCCTTGCGCATGTCCTCGGCGGCCGCGCTCATGGCTTGGGCGCCTTGGGCGGTGTTGTCCCGGATGCCGGCCAGCGTCTCGTTCATGACGCCAAGGAGCTGTTCCGCCCCCTCGGTCATCGCGGTGGACGCGGCCGTTCCAGTGGCGGAGACCTCCTTTCGCAGGTCCTTCAACGAGTCCGACAGTTGCACCAGGGCAGTCTGCATTCCCTCGCCAGCCTGGGTATTCGAGGCGTTCATCCGGTCGATCATCTGTCCGATGCGGTCGGAGGCATCGCTCAGGGATTCACTCGCCCGGTTCAACGAATTTCCGACAGAGTGGCTGAGCTGCTCGGAGAGATTTCCAACCATACCCTCGACGCCGGAGGCGCCCATCGAGCTGACCTTGTCAAAGAGCGGGTCGAGCTGACGGGAGATGGAGGTCGTGATCCGGGCCGGCAAAGCATCGAGCGGCTTCTGGAGCTCTGCGACCATGGAGAACCCGATCTCGCGCAGGTGCTCCCGCTGCTCGGTCGCGGCCTTCAACTGTCGAAAGCCGAGATCCTCGAGGCTGACGAAAACGAGACGGCGCTCGATCATGAGGCAAAGCCTGTGCAAGGCGCGATCGGTGCGCTCTGTCCGGTGGCGCAGGAGGATGGTGAACAGGATGGAGCAGAACAGTCCGACAAGGGACATGATGAACTTCGCCGAGGCAATCTGCATGAAGGCGGTCATCGCAGATTCCATGCCGGTGCCGGTGCCGGCGGCCATGGAATTCGAGAAATCGTAAAGGGCGGCGACAAGCCCAAGGAAGGTCAGCAGGAGCCCTGCGGAAACAAAGAAATTTGGCAGAATGCGGTAGCGCCCGGGCACGAAGCCCAGATCTTCGGGGTTCAGGAAGGAGGCAGGGCGAATGGAGTTTCGCAGGCGCAACGGCCCGTCCACGTCATCGACCACGATGGTTTCCGAGAATTCGTCCCATGCCTGCCAGAGCTCGTGCCACTGGGGCGTCCCACTCCGGCGTTCGTAGAGTTCGGCCCGGAATGCCTCGAACCCCTCGGCAAATGCCGGAATGCTTCCGTGTTGCGCGAGCAGCGACTGCATTTCCTTGACCGCTCGGTACTGGCGCCCGGTCTGCCAGATGAACATGGATGCGGACACAATCAGGATCGACAGCAGAACGAGCGCGACGATGCCCGGCGAACTCTCGGATTTGGTCAGAAGCTGCGCGAGTCCGATGATGAAACCGGAGACGACATGGCCGACGGCCTTGAAGTGCTCAAATACCATTGTCGAAATGATCCATCGTTCAAAACCAAGGTAGAAAGAATCTGCCGTCTTGCGCAACTATGAGAGATTTTTCGGCGCCCCGGGCAACTTTGTGGTGAAAACCCGTGAAGAACTCGTAACAGGCCTAAAGAACCACCTCGCGTTGCAGATGGGTGGAAACGTCATGAGCAAGTGGGATCGGGGGTTAGAATCTGCCGTAACACCGCGCTTCGTCGCGGAGCCATCACTGCATCTGCCTTGCGTGACTTCCGATCATTCCGCTGGCCGCCTCGCGAGAGGCCCGTCGCAGCCTGGCCTGCGACGGGTCAAGTGCCTCATGCCGCCAGCCGTGCCATCGCTTCGGCCTGCTTGATCACCAGCTTCACCGCGTCGGACTGGAGATCCGGGGGATACCCGTAGCGCCGGAGAATTCGTTTCACGGCAACCCGCATGCGAGCCCGGACATCGTCCCGTTGCCACCAATCGGTCCCGGAACTCTCCCGCACGGAAGTCACCAGTTCCGAGGCTATGATACGCAGCTGTTCGTTCCCCATGACCTCGACCGCGCTCTCGTTCTGCGAGAGGGCATCGTAGAAGCTGCGCTCTGCCTCTGACAGATCGTCGTCGGGTTGATCCCTTAGCTCCTTGGCAAGAGCGATGAGCTCCTGAATGACCTGGAGGGCATCGACACTTCGATTGTGGTATCGCGCAATCGACCCGACGAGACGTTCCGAGAACTTCTGGTTCTGCACCACGTTACCCCGGGTTTTCGCCTTGATCTTACCATTCAGGAGCTTTTTTAGCGCTTCCACGGCCAGGTTCCGATGCTGCATGTTCTGGATTTCCATCAAGAAATCCTCAGACAGCACGCTGATATCGGGTCGGTCGAAGCCGCAGGCCTCCAGGATGTCGACGACCTCGGTCGAGGCAACGGCGCGATTGAGGAGCTGTTCGATGGCGAAATCCGGGCTGGTATTGCGTCCAGCGCCGCCTCTGACATCGACCTTCATGAGGGCGGTTCTGACCGCGATGAAGAAGGCCACCTCCTCGGAATGGTCTGACGCTTCCACCGTGCCGGCGGCAAGCTTGAAAGCCTTGGCCAGATTGGCGACTGCATCGTGGAAGCGCTTGCCGAACTCCGCGTCCTGCGCATCCGCATCGTCCCGTGACTGCGCAAGCACGTGGTTCGTCGCACCGACGAGACAGCTCAGGCGGGTGTCGCTGTCCGTTCCGAACGCGGATCGGTAATCGAAGTCGTGGAACATGCTGCGAGCCACGTCGAGGGCCGTCAGAAACGCGGCCACGGCCTCCCGCTCGTCGATGCCGGTCTGGGCCTGGTCGGACTTCGAGTAGTGCGCGAGAGCGTTCTTCAGCTCCGAGGCCAGGCCGATGTAATCGACGACCAGCCCGGCCGGCTTGCCGGCAAAGACACGGTTTACACGGGCGATCGCCTGCATCAGGCCGTGCCCGCGCATCGGCTTGTCGACATAGAGCGTATGCATGCAAGGAGCGTCGAAGCCCGTCAGCCACATGTCCCGCACGATGACCAGCTTCAACGGGTCGACGGGGTCTTTGTAGCGCCTACGCAGGGCCTCCTGCTTGGCCTTGCTGCGGATATGGGGCTGGAATGAGCTCGGGTCCGTTGCATTGCCGGTCATCACGACCTTTATCGCGCCCGTCTCGTCTGCCTCGGAGCGCCAGTCCGGGCGCGCATCGACGATCCTGCGGTAGACTTCGACGCAAATCCTTCGGCTCATGCAGACGATCATGGCTTTGCCGTCGATCGCCTCCAGCCGCGCATCAAGATGCACGAGGATGTCGGAAACCACGGTGTCGAGGCGCTTCTCGGCACCGACAAGCGCTTCGACCCGCGACCATTTTCGCGCAGCCGCGGCGACCTCGTTTTCGCCGAGATCTTCCGTGACCTCGTCGAACTCGTTGTCCAGAACGTCCCGTGCATCCGGGTCGAGTTCGATCCTTGCGACACGCCCCTCGTAGTATATTGGGACCGTCGCCCCATCGTGAACGGCCTGGGTGATATCGTAGACGTCGATGTAGTCGCCGAAGACCGATCGCGTATTGGCGCCGACGAGTTCCACGGGGGTCCCGGTGAAGGCGACGTAGACCGCGTTCGGCAACGCGGCGCGGAGATGGTGTGCGAGGCCTCGCCGGACCTCACCGGACTGCTGGTCGATCCGCGCGTCGAAACCGTACTGCGTCCGGTGCGCCTCGTCGACCATGACGATCACGTTGGATCGGCCGGTGAGCTCGGGGAATTCGCTCCCCCGGTCTGGGCGGAACTTCTGGATCGTCGAGAAGACAACGCCGCCCACCTCGCGATCCAGCAGAAGTTTAAGCTCGTCGATGCTCTCGGCCTGCACGGGATCTTCGCCGAGGAGATCCCGGCATCGCCCGAAGGTACCGAAGAGCTGATTGTCGAGGTCGTTCCTGTCGGTCAGCACGACGAGGGTCGGGTTCTCGAGCGCGGGAAGATGCATGATCCGCCCCGCCAGGAAAGCCATGAGAAGCGACTTGCCAGACCCTTGGGTGTGCCAGATGACGCCGCCCTTGCCGCTTTCGTCCCTGGCGCTGAGTATGGAATCGACGGCTTTTCGGACCGCATGGAACTGATGGTAGCCGGCGGCCTTCTTGATCGGCCCCTTGCCTTCGTCCTCGAAGACAATGAACCAGCGCAGCATGTCGAGCAGGGTCCGCCGGTTGAGCAGGCCATCCGTCAGCGTACCGAGTGCCAAAGCCTCGGTCTCTGGGATGAGGTGTTCTCCGTCCACGGTTGGCCACCGCATGTAGCGATCGAGGTTGGCCGACCAGGTGCCGAACCGCGCATTGAACCCGTCCGAGATCACAGCTAGGCTCAGGACTTCGGTAACGGGGCAGCCCCGGTCAAGCCGTTTCGGCCGCACGAGATCGGCCGCCGAGGTGCGGAAGTAGTCGTTGGGGGTTCGATCCGCCCGGAGACCGCGGCGTGTTTCGCGAGATCACCCGGGTTCATGCTTCGGTCCGTGGTCAGCGCGAGGGCTGCCAACGAGATGCGGGTTCGGTGCAATTCCGATGTGTCCATCTCATAGGCGTACTCGGCGGGGCCGGCATCAGTCCTGAGCGCGACATCATCGGAACCACGTCCCTGGGGGACCTCGAAGACCTGCGGTCAGGCAGGTAACGGACGGGATCTCACGATGTCATGCCGCGTGGCTGATCGGCGCCTCCGCCTGGAAGACTGTGCCATCACGCCACATTCGGTGCAGCACGACGGCGACCCGTCGGGCCAGCGCGACCATCGCGCACTTGCGGCCGCGGCGGCGGGCGACCTGTATGGCCCAGGTTCGGAGCCAAGTCGACGGCCCGCGGTTCATCATGACTGTTGCGGCCTGGCACAAGGCCCGGCGCAGATTGGCATCTCCCGCCTTGGTGATGTGGCCCGAGATGTCCCGCTCGCCGGACTGGTTGCGCGAGTGCGTCAGACCGGCCCAGGGCCCAACCTTCTTCGAGGAACTGAACCGGGCCGGGTCATCGACCGCAGAGCGGAACGTCAGCACCACGACTGCGCCGATCCCCGGCATGGACATTAGGCGCCGGCACACCTCGTCCTCCTGGGCGAGGCCACGAACGCGTCGCTCGAACTCGGCTAGTTCGTGGCGCAGAGCAGCGCGGCCACGAAGCATTGGTTCGGACGCAGCTTCCAGCATTGCGTTGCCTGCCGTCAGTTCTCGAATGCGACACTCGAAGCGGCCTCTGGAGATGGCGCCGACCTTGAGGCCGAAGTTCCGCAGCAGGCCGCGCAGCGACATCTCCAGCGAGATCATGCCCTGCTGAACCGCCTTGCGTGCCGACAGCAGGGCGCGGACTTCCTGAGCCGAGACTGACTTGCAATGAAC
Organism: uncultured Paracoccaceae bacterium; assembly: GCA_947487205.1. Lineage (GTDB taxonomy): Bacteria > Pseudomonadota > Alphaproteobacteria > Rhodobacterales > Rhodobacteraceae > Palleronia. The sequence goes on from CANKVU010000047.1 coordinate 5,645, forward strand.
CGGTCGGAACCACCCGAGATGTAGCAGCCGCGCGATGCCCTCGGCGTCCCGCCTGTCGATCTTGATCGGCATCGCCTTCAGCGCTCCCTTCACCTGGCGCGTTTCCATCAGCACCACGTCCAAGCCGGCGGACGTAAGTCCCCGATGCAGCCATTGAGACAGCGGTCCAGCTTCGAGACCGACGGCCGCAATGCTGCCCGGCTGAGTGGTGATCCAATGCGCGAGCACCTCGGGTTCACTGGCGACTTCCATTTCCTTCACGATCTTCCCGTGTTCGCTCACCACGCAGACCGCGGATTTCTCCAGCGATACATCCAGTCCGATGAACAACCTCATCCCGTGATCCTCCTTCAGGGTGCGATACGGGAACGGCGACAGCTCGCGCGAACGCTGGCAAGCGGCAACGGGCGGCGCGTGGCGCAGGCCCCGTTACGGCATCTCATAGCCAATAGATGACGGTCGCTGCGAGCGCGATGGCAGAGAGGAAGACCTTGGGACAGCGGTCGTAGCGCATG
>CANKVU010000048.1 GCA_947487205.1 uncultured Paracoccaceae bacterium
TCGTAGAGTGCGTCTTCCTGTCCATGGAGGGCTATCCTTCGAGAGTTCGGCCCTCCAGGCAAGCCGGGGCGGTTCACCGAATGACGGACATGGTTAGCCGATGAGGGGCGGAATGAGGACCGGTCGAACTTCGAGCTCGACCGCGTTGAGCGCCTTGGTCCTCGCCATGCTGCTTCGCCTCGTCAGCGGGAGATGGGCGGACCCGGACAAGATGTCGACGTCCGCCATCTGTCACTGACCGGGTAGGGCCTCCCCCTCTGTCAGGAAAATTGTCGCTCGCTTCTGCGATAAAAGTGTATTCTGAGGCGGGCGGGACAGGATGACGATTTGGCTTACTTCCCGGAGAGGAAGGCGGCGGTTCTGATGAAGATGCTGCCACGTCATTAGTGCCTCGAGAATAGCTGAAGTTTCTTTCCCGCTTGGATTGTGATCAGATACGCTCGAAGTTTCGCCGTCCCATCATTCTCAGACCGATATGCGCGGCCCCGGGGTGGGCTGTCGATCCTGCGCGGCGTTGGCTGGCCCGGACGATTCAGGGACGGGGACGGATGATGACGGAACTTTCTCGACGGCAACTTCTGCAAATGGTCGGCACCGCCGCGGGCGGTGCGGCAATGTTGCATGCGATGACGACCATGGGCCATGCGCAGAGCTCGACTTACTCCGGTCCTCCCCGGCTCGACGGGGCGCCCGAAGGAACGAAGGTGCTGGTGCTCGGAGCGGGACTGGCTGGAATGACCGCCGCCCTCGAACTCCGGGCCGCGGGTTACGAGGTCGAAGTTCTGGAATATCGTGAGAAGGCGGGCGGCCGCTGCTGGACCCTCCATTCCGGCGATACCTACACCGAACTCGGGGGCGACACGCAGACCGTCGACTTCGCCGAGGGAAACTACATCAATCCCGGCCCATGGCGGATTCCCCACTACCATCACGCGATCCTGGACTACTGCCGCAGGCTGGGCGTTCAACTCGAGCCGTTCATGCAGAAGAACTACAACAGCTACCTGCACCGGCAGAACGCGTTCAACGGCAAGCCGCAGCGGTTCAAGGAGATCGCCACCGACCATCGGGGCCATACTTCCGAATTGCTGGCGAAGGCCGTTGACCAGGGCAAGCTCGACGACATGGTCTCGGCCGACGACCGCGAGGCCCTTTTAGAGAGCCTCAAGGAAGTGGGTGTCCTGAACGACCGCTACGAATACGTGGAAAGCCTCGATGCCGCCTATTACCGCGGCTATGCCAAGATGCCCGGTGGAGGCGCCAATGCCGCCCCGGAACCCACCGCCCCGATCGACCTCTCGACAATCCTGTCCTCGGAACTCTGGACCTGGCTCGCTACGCACGAGACGGTGAACCACCAGCTGACCATGTTCCAACCAGTCGGCGGCATGGACGCCATCGCGCGCGGGTTCGAGCGCGAGGTAGGCGACCTGATCACCTACAACGCCAAGGTCGTCTCGCTGGAGCAGGACGAGCAGGGCGTAACAGCGACCTGGGAGGACAGCGCCGGCGAACGGAAGACGTCCAGCGCGGATTATTGCGTCTGCACGATCCCGTTCTCGGTTCTCGGGCAGATCGACCACAACCTGTCCTCGGAACTGACCTCGGTCATCGACTCGATGTTCTACAACGGGTCGGTGAAGTGGGGCCTAGAGTTCAACCGCCGCTTCTGGGAGGAGGACGAGCACATCTACGGCGGGATCAGCTATACTGACCTCCCGATCAGCCAGATCAGCTATCCCTCCACCGGATACCTGCAGCCGGGGCCGGCGGTGCTGCTCGGCGGCTATACCTGGCGGGGGGCCGAGTCCTTCGAGTTCAACGCCATGCCCCCGCAGGAGCGGATCGAGGTGGCGCTCGACTACGGTAGCCGCATCCACCCGCAGTACCGCGACGAGTTCAAGACCGGCGTCAGCGTCTCCTGGCACAAGGTGCCTTGGACTTTGGGATGCTCGGGTGTCTGGGCCGACAAGGAACGTGACTACGCGCAGGCGGTACAGATCGACCGCCGCGTGGTCTGCGCCGGGGAGCACCTGTCCTACCTTCCAGCCTGGCAGGAGGGGGCGATCCTGTCCTCGCTCGATGCCATCTCGCGCCTCCACGACAAGATTCTGAACGGGTGAGACAGATGATCAGATATGCGATCCCCGCCATTCTCCTCGCCACCGCCGCGATTGCACAGGACGAATGGGCCGATGGGACCAGCCCCGACCGCGGAGCGGCCGACATCTTCGCCGACGATACGATTACCGGGGAAAGCGGATCCGAGATCTACGGCAATGTCTGCGCCGGCTGTCACATGCCGGACGGGCAGGGGGCCGTGGGAGCGGGCATGTATCCCGCCCTGGCCGGCAACCCGAACCTGGAATACGCAGCCTACCCGATCTCGATTGTGGTCGGAGGCCTCCGGGACATGCCTCCGCTGGGTCCACTCATGTCGGACGAGCAGATCGTCGCGGTCGTGGAATACCTCCAGACCGGGCTGAACGACTACGAGGCCGACGCCACTGTCGAGGCGGTACAGCAGTCGCGGCCCGAAGATCCCATGCAAACCACCGGAGAGCATTGATGATGCGTAGAACCCTGTCCGCTGTCGCCTTGAGCGTCATTGCCACGAGCGCTTTGGCCCAATCGTCCGAGATCACGCGCCACCCGATCCCGGACTCCGACTTTCCTATCCTGCAGGCGGTCGAGATTCCGGCCGACGCCACGGTCGTCTACCTGAGCGGAACCGTCCCGCAAGTTGCTAACGAGGACGCAGAGGAAGGATCGGCCGATCGCTATGGCGATACGGCCATGCAGACGCAGACCACGCTGGACTCCATCCGGTCGAAGCTCGAGAGCCTCGACCTGACGATGGGCGACGTTGTGAAGATGCAGGCCTACCTCGTCGCGCCGGAGGACGCAGAGGCCATGGATTTCTCCGGCTTCATGGAGGGCTACACCCAGTATTTCGGTACCGAGGAGCAGCCGAACCTGCCGACGCGGTCGGTGTTCGAGGTGGCAGGCCTCGCGAACCCGGACTGGCTCGTGGAGATCGAGGTGGTTGCTGTTCGTCCCTAAAGAAGCAGCATAGAGCCGCCTTATCGGCCTTGAACTACGTTTCGCACTGCTATCACCGGAGGGGCTTTCGGACAGGGGTGCCGAAACCGAGGTGATTATCCCGCTGCCACATCAGCTACCAGATCTTGTGGTGGCCCGACGGCCGCCTGATCCGGTGCAGGTGAGTCTTGGAACTTGTCCGCCGCGTCGAGAGGTGTCTATGCCGTCAGTTTGCCGACGGCATCCCGGTAGTAGGGATTGGACACGATCGCCGCACGGTCCGAGGCCACCCGGCCCCGGGGTCGTCCGTCGGTCGCCGGCGCATCGCACCGGTCCGACACGCGCTCCAGATGACGGCGCACCGTCGCCTGAAGGCACTCCTGCTTCGTGAGGCGCGCCGCCCGATCGAAAGCGGAACGTCCGCTCTCCAGGTTGCGCGCCGCGTTCACGTCGACATGGATCTTGTGGCCGCAGCATCCGCAGACGAAGTCTGCCTGGGCGCGGCGGTTGTTCTTCGCGACATAGCCGCACTGCGCGTTCGAGCATGTCTGGCTCGAATAGGCCGGGTTCACCTCTTCCCAGGTGAGCCCGTAGCGGTCCGCGAGATCGTTCAGCTTCGCCTCGATCACGCCGTGCCCCATCCGCGCGAGGATGCGGTTGAGACGGCGCGAGAGACCGGGCGCGGTGAAGTCGAGCCGCTCGATACGACATGCGCGGGACGCTTACATGCGATGAGCCGGTTCAGCACCCGGCCGACCTCGGTCTTGAGAAAGCCCCGGAAGGCGGCGACCCGGGCGCGGTAGCGCTTCGACTGGTTGGGACGGATGCCTTGCTTCTGGAGCGCTCGGGCGAGCCCGGAGATCCGCCGGTCATGCCGCTCGAGCTGGTCGCGCCAGGCACGGCCCAGCAGATCGCCGTCGGGTGTGGCGAACATCGTGGCGAGGCCGAGATCGAGCGTCAGCTCCTGATGCAGCGGCTGGTAGGCCGCCCGGCTCTTCGCGAAGGGCTCCTCCATGTCGGTGATCACGCCAATAACGATCTCGCCGGGGCGGCCGCAATCGGCGCCGCGCTCAATCAGCTGGACGGTCTTCGCCACCGTGCCGCCGCGCGCCTCGAAGTAAGCGTAGGACTTCAGTGGCACCTTGATGGTGGCTTGGATCTTCTTGGGGCGGCCGTTCTTGCCGGTCTCGAAGGCCATGCCGCGAATACCGACCCACAGCGGGGCGTGTGTCGCGCGGTCGGCGGGACCGAGCGTCGCCTGCCGCCGGTCGATCCAAGGATTCAGGCGATGGAACCGCGGCCGCCGGTGGCGTGCCAGCATGCCGCGCATGATGCTTCGAGCGAGACGCCGGACATCGTCCGGAATCTCTTCGTCGGTCTCCTTCATCACGATCGGATCGCGCCGGAACCAGGCGTGAATCTTGTTCACGACCAGAAGCTGGTGTCGGGTGGCGTCGTCTATCGAGGAACTCATCACGGCATTGCGGAAGTCGTTGGCGCGGTTGGCCATGAAGCTCTCGAGCTGACTCACCACTTGGTAGCGTAGCATCTGCATGCGCACCGCGCCGATGATCGCCTTCGACCGGGACAGGCGCGCGGAGCACGCCTCTTCCTCGGCCGGGACCATCTTGTTGAAGCGTCCGGTCACGAAGAACCGCTGCCATTGGTCGGCAGCCACGTCCGGTGCTGCGGCGCGGAAGGCGCGCAGCACATCCCGCAAGGCCCGGATCTTGCCCGAGTTCGCCTCCAGCAGCGGGAGATGGTCGCAGCGCTTCATGCAGGGAATATTGACCAGAAAGGGCTTAGCCGAAACGATTTATGCCGCGCTTCCGCCGACGAGAGCGCGGACCGGCAGCGGTTGACTGGCAGACGAAAGAACCGCTGCGATGCGCCGAAGATGGCCGACACCTCTTCGATTGTGCCGCCAGGAGATCTCGTCGAGATACCGGTCGAGATGCTTGGGCGAGATCCAGTGCCACACGCCGATAACAGCGCGCCGGATCTCCGCGTGGACGGCTTCGGCCGTGTTGGTGTGCGCATCTATCCCGGCGCCACTGGCATCCTTCCTGACGAACTCGCCGGCGGAATGCTTGACCGTGACGTGCGAGCGCCCAGCCACGGCCTTCCTGTAGGCCGGCAAGGCATCAGTCGCGACGACCGCATCACCCGAGATCGGGTTGTGCGATGCACCCCTGATGGCAGCAATCGAATGGCTGGCGATGCGTTGAAACACGACGGGCCCGTCGCGCTTAGCCATGGTCAGTACCAGTGGGCGGCGGGGTCCGCGCCCGCTCATTACGCCGCTCGGCCCGCCACCGTGCGGCTTGCGCGGCGGTGCCCCGGCGTAGATCTCGTCCATCTCCACGATGCCGGAGAGCACCACGCTCTCATCGGTCATCATCGCGCGAATGCGATGACCGAGGTGCCAAGCCACTTTGTAGGTGATGCCGAGCATCTCCGAGAGCTTGCGCGCCGACATGCCCTTCGAAGAGGCGACGATCAACCAGATGGCGCGAAGCCATTGTCCGAGCGGCAGCCGCGTTCTGTGCATCGCCGTTCCGGAGGTGAGTGTGAATTGGTGGCGGCACGCGCCGCAGGTGAAAAGACCTGGACGTGAGCGGTGGCGCGTGAATCGCCGCCCGGCAGCCTCGGCAGCACCGCACGCGGTGCAGCGAAGGCCATCCGGGAACCGCAGGCGCTCGAAGAGCGTAAGACACGCGGCTTCATCTGCCGCAATCTTCTCGATCTCGGCGAAGGTGATGTTGTCGCGGGCGCGTTTGACGGGTCGATGAGGCATGAACAGGCAATCTTGGCCCATGCCTCTGAACAGGAAATCCTAAACACAATATTTGGTGGATGATGTATCAGCGGGATAATCCCGGAAACCGATAACCTGAGTATCAAGTAAAGACGCGGGCGCCCGAAGACTCACAAAGGGCCTTGTTGCACAAAGCACGTGAAGGATTCATCTCGTGAATCCAGCGTGGTAGCTGACGGGCATGAGCAAACCCGC
>CANKVU010000049.1 GCA_947487205.1 uncultured Paracoccaceae bacterium
TCTGTCCCATTCCTCGTCCTCCATACGGCTCGAAAGCCTACTTCAGGGAGGACCACTTTTCAGGGGGCAGGCCAGCATGGTCTTCCAGCATTTCAACCTGTTCCCGCACATGACGGTGATCGGCAACGTCATGGAAGGCCCTGTCACCGCCCGCAAGATGCCCAAGGACCAGGCCCGCGCGCTGGCCATGAAGCAGCTCGAGGCGGTCGGGCTGGCCGACAAGGCCGATGCGTGGCCGTCGTCGCTGTCCGGCGGACAGAAGCAGCGCGTGGCGATCGCCCGCGCCGTCGCGATGGAACCGGACGTGATGCTGTTCGACGAAGCGACCTCGGCGCTGGATCCCGAGCTGGTCGGCGAGGTCTTGGGCGTGATGCAGCGTCTGGCCTCGGAAGGGATGACCATGATCGTGGTGACCCACGAGATGGCCTTCGCCCGCGAAGTGGCCGACCGGGTGATCTTCATGTCCGGTGGCTATGTGGTCGAGGAAGGCCCTGCCCGCGATCTCATCGACAATCCGCAGCAGCCGCAGACCAAGGCCTTCCTTTCGCACTTCCACGGGGCATGAACATGCATGTTGTCATCATCGGCGCCGGGATCACCGGTGTCGCCACCGCCAAGCGGCTCACCGAGGCGGGCCATGATATCACGCTGGTTGAGCCCACCGAGATCGGCGGCACGAACAACGCCGCCTACGGCAACGGCGCGCTGGTCAGCAACGGCTTCATGGTGCCGATCTCGAGCCCCGGCCTGTGGCGGCAGGTGCCGGGCTACCTCGTCACCAAGGACGCCCCCCTTGCCGTGCGCTGGCGCGACTTCCCGCGACGGGCCCTTTGGGGGCTGAACTTCCTCGCCTCGGGGGCGACGAGGGCGCGGCAGCGCAAGCTGGCCACGCGCCTTGCGCCACTGGTCAAGGATGCCCCCGTCCTGCACGCGGAGATGTCGGCGGGCACTGCGGCCGAGGCGCTGCTGAAGCGCGAACCGGTCTATTACCTCTACCCCAGCCAAGAAAGCCGCAAGGCCGATGGCACCTGGGCCGTACGCCGCGACTTCGGGATCGCCTGCTCGGAGAAAAGCCTCGAGGAGCTGCAGCAGAACATCGCGGGCCTGCCCAAGGGGTATGTCTGCGGCAGTACCATCGATGATTCCGGCTATTGCCTCGACACCGGCGGCTACATCAAGGCGCTGCTGGCGGCGATCCCGTCCGAACGCCTGACGGTGCTTGCCAAACGCGCCCTCGGTTTCGTCAGGGGGGGGCGAGCGGGTGACCCACCTGCGCCACAGCGGCGGCCAGACCGCCTGCGATGCCGTGGTGATCTGCGCGGGCCACGCCAGCGCGCCGTTGGCGGCCGAGCTGGGCGACCGCGTACCGCTTGGCGCCGAGCGGGGCTATTGCATCCAGTACCGCACGAACCCCACGGGGCTGACCAAGCCGTTGATGCTGGCCGACCAGCGGATCGCGATCACGCCGAAACTGCCGGGCCTGCGCGTTGCCGGACAGGTCGAGATAGCGGATCCCGATGCGCCGGAAAACTGGAAGCATGTCGAGATCCTGCACCGCCGCGCCGTCAGCGTCTTCCCCGAGCTGGAGGGGCTGGACATGGACGCGATCCGCTGGATGGGGGTGCGTCCGTCGATGACCGACTGCACGCCGGTCATCGGGCGTTCGTCGCGCGCGGCCAACGCGATCCACGCCTTTGGCCATGGGCACATCGGCTTCACCGCATCCGCCCGGACCGCGCGCATCGTCGACGACCTGCTGAGCGATCGCACGCCCGACACGCCGATGGGGCCGTTCTCGCCCCGGCGTTTCGCCCGCTGAGAGCCACACTGCGCTCGCAGTCCGGCACTTGCGGTGCCGCCTTCCTTCAATCAGGCCGCCGCGGACCTCGCGTTGCGGCAGCGAGAAAGTAATGCAATGACACGCCATTCCGAGTGCCAGTGGCTGGAAGATTTCGAAGGTCGGCCTGTCCCCGAAACGGTGGTGACCGGTGGCCGGGGCGGCTGGCTGACCGTCGAGGGCGAGGAACCCGCCTACGAGGCGGTGTCGGGACACAGCTGCCTGAACCTCGGACATGCGCATCCCGAGCTGCTGGAGGTCGCGGGCAGCGCGCTGGCGCGGCTGTCCTACTGCTCCCCCGAAGAGGCAAGCGTGGAAAGCCTTGCGCTGTCGCGCATGCTAAGCGACCGCCTTGGCGGAGGGTACATGGTCAAGTACGCGCTCAGCGGCGCATCGGCCAACGAGGTCGCGTTGAGCATCGCGCGCGGCTACTGGATCGCGTCGGGCCGCCCGGGGAAGCGGATCTGCCTCGCACTGGACCGCAGCTATCACGGCCAGATCGGTGCGGCGACGGAGCTGACGGGCTTTGCCGCCTTCAAGGGGGCAAGCCGCAGTGGCGAGGCGCCCGAGGTCGTCCACGTGGCCAGCGCCCATGACCCTGCGACCGGCACGGCGCGCCCGCTTGATGCGCTGTGTGCGCAGCTTGAACACGATATCGCCACCGTCGGCGCCGACCGGATTGCCTGCCTCTTTGCCGAGCCGGTGAATTTCGCCGGGGGCGTGGTCGTGCCGCCCGAGGGATACCTGGCCGCGCTGCGCGAGATCTGCACGCGCCACGAGATCCTGCTGGTCGTGGACGAGATCATCACGGGCTTCGGCCGTACCGGTGAATGGTTCGGTTTCCAGCAAGAGGGGATTCGGCCCGACATCGTGACCATGGCCAAGGGCCTGACCGCCGGGTATTTCCCGCTGGGCGCCGTGGCCGCGGACCGGCAGGTCTACGAGACCCTCAGCCAGAGCGCCTATCCGCTGCGCAAGGTCATCACCATGGCAGGCCATCCCGTGGGGTGCAGCATCGCCGTTAAGGCGCTCGAAATCGTCGAGCGGGACGGGCTGATCGATGCGGTGAAGGACAACGCCGCCGCCATTCATGCCGCGCTGCAGGCGCTGTCCGGAGCGTGGATCGTCAAGGCGATCCGGGGCAAGGGCCATCTCTGGGGGATCGAGTTCGCGCAATGCGGCCCGCGCTCGGCGCGCGAGATCGCAGAGCAGGTAAGCGGCAGCTGCAAGGCGCGGCACTGCATCGTCGCGGCCGCGGACGGGATCATCCGCATCAATCCTCCGCTCAACATGAGCGCGGTGGAACGGGGGCAGATGATCTCTGCGCTGTATGATGCCGTCAGCGAAGTCGAGCAGCAGGTGTCAGCCGCCACCGTCGCATGAGCCGGGGTAAGAAGCGCGCCGGGCGCCATTGAGTGCGCCGCGACTGACCTGCCCCCCCCGCGAAATCCCTCACCGCAATGTAGAGTCTGCGCCAACTCTGAAGGAGCAGACGAATGCGAAAGAGCCGTTTCACCGAGGCGCAGATAATCGGGATGGGCTGCCCCAATCGGGTGGTCCGGTTTCAATCTTAGTGCATGACGGGTTTCCGTGCCAAGGCGGATGCCTGCGGCGGGGCTGATCCCCGCCCGCGAGACGGCCAGTGGACAGCCTCCGGCGCCGGCGGTCGGTAGCCCAGCGACGAATGGGGCCTGACCGTGTTGTAGTGGACCCGCCATGCCTCGATCACGGCGCGAGCCTCCGCCAGCGAGTAGAAGATCTCGCCGTTCAGCAGTTCGTCGCGGAGCTTCGAGTTGAAGCTCTCGCAGTAGCCGTTTTCCCAGGGACTGCCTGGTTCAATGAACGTCGTCTTCGCACCCACTGCGTCGACCCAGCCCCGCACCGCCTTGGCGATGAACTCTGGCCCGTTATCCGATCGGACGTGGCCGGGCACTCCCCGAAGGATAAACAGGTCGGTCAGGACATCGATCACGGCGGTCGAGTTCAGCTTTCGGTCGACCCTGATGGCCAGGCCCTCCCGGGTGAACTTATCGACGACGTTGAGCATGCGGAACTTCCTCCCGTCATGCGTCCGGCTCTCGGCAAAATCGTAGGACCAGCCGTGGTTCGGCCGCTCGGGCCGGAGCCGGATGCACGACCCGTCGTTCAGCCAGAGCCGTCCCCTCTTGGGTTGCTTCTGCGGCACCTTCAGCCCCTCCCGACGCCATATCCGCTCGACCCTTTTCACGTTCACGGCCCATCCGCCGTCCCAGAGCATGGCCGCGATCCGACGATAGCAGTAACGCCCATACTGGCTGGCCAGCGCGACGATGTCCGCGGTCAGTGCCTCCTCCTCGGCCCGCCCGCGCGCTGCCCTCCGCTGGGTCGATCGATGCTGCGCTGGCCTGCCCCTATCGGGTGGTCCGGTTTCAATCTTAGTGCATGACGGGTTTCCGTGCCAGGGCGGATGCCTGTGGCGGGGCTGATCCCCGGCCGCGAGATGGCCAGTGAACGGCCGCCGGCGCGGGTGGCCGATAGCCCAGGGAGGAGTGGGGCCTGACGGTATTGTAATGGACCCGCCATGCCTCGATCACGACGCGCGCCTCGGCGAGCCAGTAGAAGATCTCGCCGTTCAGCAGCGCGTCCCGGAGCTTCGAGTTGAAGCTCTCGCAGTAACCGTTCTCCCAGGGACTCCCCGGTTCGATGAACGCCGTCTTCGCTCCCACTGCATTGATCCATTCCCGAACCGCCTTGGCGATGAACTCCGGTCCGTTATCTGACCGAACATGGCCGGGCACCCCTCGTGAGGCATGAACAGGTCGGTCAAGACATCGATCACGGCGGTCGAGTTCAGCTTCCGGTCGATCCGGATCGCCAGGCACTCCCGGGTGAACTCGTCACTCGCCATCGTCCTCGGACCGATGGCGGACATGGCTCGTCATTGAGCATACGCAACTTCCTTCCGTCGTGAGTCCGGCTCTCCACGAAATCGCAGGACAAGACGTGGTTCGGACGCCCCGGCCGCATGACCCGTCATTCAGCCAGAGGCGGCCTTTCTTCGGTTGCTTCTGGGGAACCTTCAGCCCCTCCCGCCGCCATATCCGCCCGACGCGCTTCACGTTCACGCCCCATCCGGCATCTCGCAGTATGGCCGCGATCCGGCGGTAGCCGTAGCGCCCGTACTGGCTGGCCAGAGCGACAATGTCCGCGGTCAGCGCCTCCTCGTCGGCCCGTCCCCGCGGGACCTTCCGCTGGGTGGAGCGATGCTGCCCGAGCACTGATCCTGCCCTGAAAAAGTGGACGGGGTCAGGCCGCCATGCGCTCCATGTCGGCCGGTGATCTGTAACCTATCGC
>CANKVU010000050.1 GCA_947487205.1 uncultured Paracoccaceae bacterium
TTCTGTCCCATTCCTCGTCCTCCATACGGCTCGAAAGCCTACTTCAGGGAGGACCACTTTTCAGGGGGCAGGCCAGAAATCAGGTTGATTGCGTTTCGTTCGCAGGTCGCAGCAAAATGGTACGGCGCCTACGCCCGTGTGGCGGATGGCAGGTTCGACGGATTGCACCGCGGCGTAGGGTGGGTCCGCAAATTGTAGCTGAGGGCCGGGGGGCGCCCGTGGTGCCGATACCGATCTGACCTTCGATAGTTCGATTTCGAGGGATGGCCGGGCGAGTCGCCCGCCCGCCCATCTGCTCAGTTCGTCACGGCATTGTCGTCGCCGGGACCCGGCGTTCGCGTCGCGAGATCATCGATCGACACGCGATGTATCCCAGCTCCAGCATCGTAGGACACGCTCCATGAGTTGGGCAGGGATACCGGCATGGCCACACGTTCGGGCTGCCCCACCTCGCCTCCGAAAGCGCGGCGCGACAGCAGAAGGTCCCGCGTGACCATCGGCTCGACGAATGTCACCGCGCCGTCCCAGGCACCGTAGATCAGCACCGCCTCGAACGGCGCGCCCCGGAAGACCGGATCGGTGGAATCGAGCCAGTGCTCGCCCATCGCCGGAACCGGTTCCGGATGCGGCGGCGGGGCGAAGTTCGAAGGCATCAGATCGGCCGGGGGCCGGTGGGCGGCCTTCTGCACGAAGAGCGGATCGGAGGGATCGATGGCCAACCGGTCCGCCTCGGTCGTCATGTAGAAGTGCATGTCGAAATGCTGCGCTCCGAAGAGATCCTCGGGCGGATGACCATGCGGCATCCAGTCGAGCGACACGTGGTCGTATCCCGCCTCGAGCGCCGCCTCGGGCAGCGGAACCGTGACGAAGATCATGTCCGGGCCGGGAGACGCGACGGCCTCGTCGGTCAATTCCAGGCCAATGCGCCTGGCGAAGCCGGCGGCATCCGTCTCGGCGAAGGCGCGGACCGTGCCGGCCCCCAACGGCATTTCGGGTCCGAACTCTATGCCCTGCGCCGCCGCGAAGGTGGCGATGGACGACAGGAGTGCAGCGGAAACAATGCGAGGCGAGATCATAGTGGGTTCTCCCTGGTTCAAATGGTGGTCCCGGAAATTCGGGGCCGCCGTATGCCGCCGCGTCGGGGATCCCGGATGGCCGGACCGGCTGCGGGGCAACTGGGCCTCGGACGGAACTGCCGGGTTTTCCGGGGTCCTTCCCGCAGCGGCGTGAAGGACGGTCTGCCTGGTGTGCACAGCTACGCGGCGGCGGCTGCCAGAGCGGGGACGAAATGGAGGTGGAAGCGCGCCGAGAGCGCGTCGATCGCCGCCGGCGTGCCGGGCGCTTCCCGCTCGACGGCGCCGAAGAAGCCTTCGAAGCCGCCCGGCGTCACGACAATCATGAGCCGCCCCGTCGTCTCGCCGATATTCTGGAACCGGTGCAGGGCCCCCCGCGGCACGACGATCACGCCCCCTGCCTCGAGGTGGACCTCCGCGCCGTTGCACCAGAAGGCGTATGTCCCTTCGAGGACGCGGAACAACTCGTCCTCACGGTCATGGACGTGGAAGGGCGGCCCCTCTCCGGCGGCGTCTCCGTCTCGAAGACACCGAAACGCCCCCCGGTTTGCTCGGCGGAAATGCGGATGAGGTGGGGGCCGAAGCCGTGAGTGAGGGTGCCAGTGCCCAGGGGCGATACCGCGGCTTCGTCGAAGGTCTGCATCTCTCTCTCCATGTGCAGAATGTCGGCTGACGCACGGCCGATATAGCGTAAGCTTGCCGGCACGATATACGGCCCAGATCCATCAGGACTGTCTCGATGGCTTGACGAATGAAGTCGGTCGATCCGCTGCATGGCGTTGCCGCGTTCCTCGCGGTCGCGGACCATCACGGCTTCAGCGCCGCCGCGGAAGCCCTGGGTCTGACACGCGCGACGGTGAGCGCGCAGGTTTCCGACCTGGAGTGTCGGCTCGGCGTTCGCCTCTTTCATCGCACGACGCGACTGGTGCGGCTCACCCCGGCCGGTCAGGCCTACCGGGAAGGTCTGGGCGATCTGCCGGGACGGATCGACGCGGCCGCACGGGCGGCCCAGGCCGAACATGCGGCACCGGAGGGACGGCTGCGCCTCTCGGCGCCGGGGGATTTCGGCCAGCACTTTCTGGTTCCCTGGGTTGCCGAGTTCCTTTCGCTCCATCCCGGCATGAGCATTGATCTCGATCTGTCCAACACCGCCCACAACCTGATCGACCGCCGTCTCGATCTCGCCATACGCGGCACCCTCGCGGTGGAGCCCAACCTGATCACCAGGCGGCTCGGAACCGCCCCGCTCTATCTTTGCGCGCAGGCCCGCTATCTCGCTCGCCGCGGCATTCCCCGGGACCCGGAGGATCTGGTCGCTCACGACCTCATCCACTTCTCGGCTCTCAGACGGGGACGTGTCTGGATCTTCGAACGCGGCGAGGTGCGGCGGGAGATGCAGATCGAGCCGCGGCTGGAGCTCAGCGAGGGATGGGCCATGCGCGACGCGGCCCTCCGGGGCGCCGGCATCTGCCAGCTCCCGAACTTTCTCGTGACCCACGCTCTCCGCTCGGGCGAACTCGTGAGGATCCTGCCGGATTGGTCCATCGGCAGCATCCCCCTCCATGCCGTCTATCCCGACAATCGGCTGATCGCCGAGCGCGTGAAGACATTCGTGGGCTTCCTGGCGCGGAAGACGAAAGCCGAACCTGATCTGTCATCGGGTTGAGGGACAAGTCAGATCACAATGAAGTTGTAGGCGGCATCCGCAAATTTCGTGGGGCTCGGGCAAAGCCCCTGTCGGGCGAACCGCTAGCCTCGGTTAAAAGTGAAGAGGAGAGCCGTAATTCCACCGGGCTGACTGTTGGCACTCTACGCTTGCAGCGAAGATTAGGCAGGCGGGGCGAATGTCCGGACCGGTGAAGCTGGTCTGCGGCGGCTGACACAGTCCCGAATGTCCGCAAAGGGCCGGGTGTGCTGGGCCGTCAAATGCACGGGGGGTCCCACCTGCTGCGTCGCCGCAGGTCGACTTCGAGCCCTTCGAGTCGATTCCTGCAGCAAGACGTAGCAATCGATGGGCGGCCTTGCGGTTTCGAGCTCAAGTGTCTCGAGACCGCATGCAAGCCCGTTGTCGAGCCAGGCGCGCGGACAATACCCGACGCCGAGGCCCTGCCGGATAGCGGCGAGCTTGGTCGACATATGAGACACCGTGATCCGTGGCTGTCCGTCGAGCAGGGAACGCGTTATCGAGCGCGGGGTGATCGCTCGTGCGCTGTCCGAGACCACGATTGCGGGGAAGTCCTTCAGCGCGTCTTCGCTGATGGGCCCGGCGCGACGTGTCAGCGGATGGTCCGTACTGCAACAGTGGACGAACTTTACCGTCGTGCAGTCGATTGCCTCGATGTCGCGATGGAGCGGCGCATCATCCGCACCGATGGCGATATCGGCCCGTCCGTCGATCAACGCCTCCCACGCGCCACCCAGCGTCTCCTCGAGGATGCGGACTTGGACGAAGGGGAGCTCTTCTCGACAGGCTGCCAGGATCGGCCAGAGCATTCCCCGCGGGATCAGCGTATCCATCGCGATCCACAGCTCCGGTTCCCAGCCGCGGACAAGCCGTGTGGCGGCCGCCCGCGTTTTTCGGTTGGCCGTGAGGATGCGGCGACCGTCCTCGAGCAACAACCGTCCGGCGGGCGTCAGGACCGCCTTGCGACTTCGCCTGTTGCACACCTCCATCCCCAAGTCGGCTTCGAGCTGGCGGTTAGGTAGGAGATAGCCGAGGGCACTCGGTGCAGCGCAGCCGCGGCTTCCGCGAAGGCTTCGAACCGGCCAATCGCTTCGAGAACCTCGAAGGCTTCCTGTCGGATCAGGCCTGGCATCCGTTGCCCCTACGCACAGTAATTTTGATCATATGGCGCAAAACGTTTCAATTTTTTTGCATCTAGGCTGTCCCTATCTTCCGGCTCGACAAACAGATCCGACCAAGGTGACTGCGATGAAGAAGATGCTCGTTCTTTGTTATTCGATGTACGGTCATATCGAGACGCTGGCGCAGGGCGCCCGGAACGTCGATGGCATCGCGGTGGCGCTCAAGCGCGTCGCCGAGACGATGACCGACCTCGCCGGCGAGATCGCCGACCCAAAAGAGCTTGGCGATTACGACGCCATCGTCTTCGGCACGCCGACGCGCTTCGGCGACATGGCCGGGCAGATGCGCACGTTCCTCGACCAGCCTCTGGGCTGAGGGGAAGCTTGTCGACACGTTCGGGTCTGTCTTCACCTCGAGCGGAACGGGCGGTGGCAACGAGACCACGATCACGTCCTTCTGGAACACGCTGGCGCATCACCGGATGCTGAGCGTTCCGGTCGACTATGCCGGGGCGAAGGGTATGTCCGACACCTCCGAACTGCGCGGCGGCTCGCCCTACGGCGCAGCCACCTATGCCGGGACCGATGGATCGCGACAGCCGTCCGAGACCGAACTGTCGATCGCGCGCTGTCAGGCGAGAAGGTCGCCCGCCTTGCGACTGGCTCGCGCCGAGGCGCGGCGTCCCGGCTGGCGCAGGTCTTCCGTAGGGACGACACGCTCCGCGCGGCGTCGGGATCGGCTTTCCCATATCCAGGAATTGAGGTCCCCCCATGGGATATCTCGAGAGCGGCACATGGCACGAGGGCTGGTACGATACCAAGTCCCATGATGGGAAGTTCGTGCGGGAGACTGACGGGTTCCGCGACTGGATCTCGGACGAGGACGGCTCGCGCTTCCCGTCCTAGGCGGATCGCTATCACCTCTTCGTTTCCTAGCCTGTCGCACGATCATCGCGCGGCGGCTGAAGGGGTGGAAGCGGTCGTGGGGATGACGATTGTGACCTCCTATAACCGGGAGAACGGCTGGGAGTTCGGCGGGTTCGAAGATGCCGGGCCGGACCCGCTCTTCGGCAGCCGCTATCTCTACAAGTTCTACCAGCGCGCCGATCCTGACTTCTCGGGCTGGCCTGCCCCCTGAAAAGTGGTCCTCCCTGAAGTAGGCTTTCGAGCCGTATGGAGGACGAGGAATGGGACAGA
>CANKVU010000051.1 GCA_947487205.1 uncultured Paracoccaceae bacterium
TGTAGATCGCTTCGCTATCTGTCCGGGTTTTGTCGGCGTTATTTGTCAGTCTCCTGGTCCGATCACGAGGCGATCGCGGGCGGCATCGACGATGTCGAGGGAGACGGCCTGGGTGCCGTTGAGGTCCATGATGCGGCGCATCTGGGCGAGGAGGCGCTCGGCGAGGCGCAGGTTGCCGCGGGTGATGCGGACCACGGCGGCGAGGGCCTCGACGGCATCGAGGCTCGCCGGGTCGAAAGTAATGCCGAAGGTGGCGGCGTGTCGGCGGGCGACGAGTTGCATCTCGGCCTCGCGCAGCGGGCGGAACTCGTGAACGAAGCCGATGCGCGAGTAGAGTTGCGAGTAGCGGGCGAGCTTCTTTTCGAGCCCGGGCATGCCCATGAGGATCAGGCCGAAGCCGTAGCGATCGTAGAGGTCGCGCAGATGCTCGAGCGAGGCGACGGTAAGACGGTCGGCCTCGTCGACGACCATGAGCGGACAGGCGGCCTCGGCGCGCGCGAAGTATTCCGGGTCCTCTCCAAGGCCCGCGAGGGCGAGCCTGGCGTGCCCAAGGCGGAAGAGGCTCGAATGCAGCCGGTCGTTGACGATCTTCGGCGTGTTCGACACCGGCGCCGTGAAGAACAGGCCTTGGCTGGCCTCTACCGCGCGGGCGGTCTCGGGGGCGATCGGCTTGGTGATCGTGTAGTGGGCGAGGTTGGGGCTGGCGACGAACTCGCGCGCCGAGCGGGTCTTCCCGACCCCCGGCCTACCGAAGCACACGCCAATGTAGCGTTCGGCGGTGCAGGCCTCGGCGAACTCTCGGAAGCGTCCGTGCTCGCGAGTCTCGACGAAGGGCAGTTCGCGGCGGAACTCAATCGTCGGCGGCGTAGAGCTTGAGGCCCCCGAAGCGGGGCTCGGATCGGGCGGGTTCGGCGGCAGGAGGGTCGTCTCGGGCATGGCGGGCCTCGTCGGTGGCGACGGACTGTTTCAGTTCCTCCTTGGCGCGCCGTCTCGCGCCGCGGATCTGCGCCAGCGAAGGGGCGTCCACATGCTCGGGGCACAGTGCACGGCACACGAACGTACCCTCGTGGTGGACATGGACCTCGGCCAGATCGCGCGGGTCGTAGAGGACATCGACCTGCTCGCCCACGAAGGCGGCCAGCGTCGGCTCGACATAGCGCCGCCCCATGAAGCGGATGCCGTCGCGCGCGACCTTGCGCGGGCGAGGCACGCGCAGGAGCAGCATGTCGAGCGCGGCGCGGCTCTCTGGCAGCGCAGGGAGGAAGCCCCCGGCCTGCCAGCGCGCCACCGGCGCCTCGCCGGTCGTGCCATGGAGCCGACGGTGGTAGACCTCTTGCAGGAAGCGCTCGAAGCGCATGGTCAGCTCCAAGAGGTCGATAGCCGGCGCCGAGAGCGGCCGTCCCTTGATCAGATGTCCCGGCATGTCCGGTAGAAACATCTCGTTCACGGTGCGGAACAGCCGCTCGACCTTGCCGCGCCCGCGGGGGCGGCCGGGACGGGAGTGAACGAGGCGGACCTTCAGCGCGATGCAGGCCTGCTCGATCTGCTCGGAGACGAAATCGCTGCCGTTGTCCACGTAGAGCGCCTCGGGGATGCCGCAGACCGGCCAGGCCGGATCGGCCTTCCGCCAAATCGCCTGATGCAGCGCCAGCGCGGTGTTCGCGGCCGATGGCGCGTCCGCGGTCAGCATGTAGCCCATCACGGCGCGGCTGTGATCGTCCATCACCACCGTGAGCCAGGGCCGGACGGGGTCGCCACGCGCGTCCAGGATGAGGACGTCGAGCATCGTATGGTCGGCCTGCCACATCTCGTTGGGCGCGTTCGCGTCGCGCCGATGCACGAGCTCGTGCCGATCGCGGTAGGCGGCCGCGTCGGTGGCGACGGCGATCCGCGCAGCTCGGACCTCGCGCGCAACGTCCGCGACGACAGCGTAGCTCGGCCCCGCGATACTGCGTGCCTCGGCCTCGGCCGCCGCCTTGCGATGGATGGCGGTGATGGTCGTCCGGGGGCGGCGGGTCGCCAGAGCGCGGATCATCGCCTCAAGATCGGGATCAAGATGGCGTCGGGCGCCCGCATCGCTGCGGCGTGTTCGCTCCAGCCCCGTGATGCCCTTCGAGCGGTGGGCGGCGAGCCAGCGACGCAGCGTGCGCTCCGAGACGCCGGCCTCGGCGGCGAGCCGCGACAAGGGGATATCGTCCTCCAGGTGGGGCTGGAGCAGGCGAAAGCGCGCGGTGGCCGTCTGCGAGGCGAAGCCGGGGGCTGCCATGGGCCGGACCCGTTGGATGAACCGCCGCTATCATCTGCCCGTTCGTCGCGCCGCTCAAGATGGCGGTCCGGCAAACCGACATTTGCCGGAGCCTTCCTTGGCCCGTCCAAGAACACCCCTGACGAAGAGTAATCGGACACCTTGATTGCCGGACGGGTTTGTGGACAGATGAGCCGTCACGACCCCATCCGGACCCGCACCATGGCTCTCGTCGGCTACGCCCGCATCTCGACCGCCGAGCAGAACCTCGCGCTCCAGCTCGACGCCCTCGCGGCCGCGGGCACGATGCGCGTGTTCGAGGACCGCGGCGTGTCGGGCGCGAAGAGGGAGCGGCCGGGCCTCGACGAGGCGCTGCGCTACCTGCGCGAGGGCGACACCCTCGTCGTCTGGAAGCTCGACCGGCTGGGGCGCTCCATGACGCACTTGCTCCAGACCGTCGCCGAGCTGGAGGCCCGCGGCGTGGGCTTCCGCTCACTGACCGAGGCCATCGACACCACGACGCCCACAGGGCGGCTCGTCTTCCACATCTTCGGTGCCCTCGGTCAGTTCGAGCGCGACCTCATCCGCGAACGCACCGGCGCGGGCCTTGCCGCCGCGGCTGCGCGGGGCCGCAAGGGCGGCCGCCCCGTCGTCGCCACGCCCGAAAAGGTCGCCCGTGCCCGCCGCCTGATCGGCCAGGGCCTCACGGTCCGCGAGGCTGCCGCGCGGGTCAGAATCGGAAAGTCCGCCCTCTACGCCGCGCTCAAGACCAGCGTCGATCAGGGCGCAGCGGACAAATAACGCCGACAAAACCCGGCCAGATAGCGAAGCGATCTACA
>CANKVU010000052.1 GCA_947487205.1 uncultured Paracoccaceae bacterium
CTTCTGTCCCATTCCTCGTCCTCCATACGGCTCGAAAGCCTACTTCAGGGAGGACCACTTTTCAGGGGGCAGGCCAAGCCTACCCGAGAAGCACATGATACCCGCGCCAGCCACGACGATCAGCCCGAGAGCGCGTCCGGTGGTGGTCGTCAGGGCGGTTCCTACCGTGGTCAGGAAAGTATTCACCGGCGAGAAGTCTTGAGCCAGGGCGGGGTTGGCGACGAAGATTGCGGCGAGCGTACAGAGCGCAATCTTCTGCGTAGTGGTATTCAGTAGTCCCATACGGAGTTCTTTCCTTGGCTGGGGGAGGACGAGACCGGCAATGCGGCCGGCGCACGGTCTGCCGTAGGCGCGAGACCCACTGCGGCAGAGATCTTGGCGACATAGGCACGCGTCTCCCGGTAGGGCGGGACTCCGCCATACTGGACGACCCGGTGCGGTCCGGCGTTGTAAGCCGCAAGCGCGAGGCGGGCGTCGCCAAATCGTTCGAGCTGCGCGCAGAGATACCGCGCGGCTCCATCGAGGTTCTGAACGGGGTCCCACGGATCGGTTACACCCAGGGTGCGTGCTGTCGCAGGCATAAGCTGGCCGAGACCTTGAGCGCCCTTGGGGGACAGTGCCCGTGGGTTGAAGGCGCTCTCCGCTCGAACAAGCTCTGTGAAAAGCCGCGAGAAGGTCAGCGCATCGAGGCCGGCAGCCCGGGGGCCGGGACCACCTGCATGGCGCAGGGCTACGTCCTGGGCGAGATCGGCATATGAGCCGTAGCTTTTCGTGCTCGTGACGACGCGATCCCGTTCCGCTTTCGGTTCAGGATCTTCTACGTGCTCCGCCTGGCGCTTGCCGTTGACGAAAACCTCGCCGTCCGGTCCGAACTCTAGAACGGTCGCACTAGATACACTCGATCCGAGGAGAAGGGCCACAAAAGCGTGGCGTAGGGCAGTAATACCACGGCACCGAGCCACGTCTCGTAGAACAGCAACGCCACGCCCGCCAAGAAATACAGACCGTTGAGCAGGTAGCTGTGGAACTGGAAGTCCGAGGCGTGCGCAAGGAGGCCCGCTCCGATAACTGCGTAGGCGATCCAGCTCAGGAGCCAAACCAGATCGCCGTGCTCCATCATCGCCATGGGATGCGAGAACAGCATCCACGCCGCCCACGACAAACCGCCGAACCGAAAAACCTCCACGAGGACATACCAAACTACCTTCGACGCAAGAAAACTCCTGCGCCGCTTGGGTAGCGCCTCGGCTTGGACTTCCGCCGGACCCTCGTCGGGATTCTTGAAGTCTGAAAACGCGATGATCTTTGGATCGGTCATGGCCTTTGTGCCTGCATTGAATGAAGAATGCATAAGGGTTTAGCCTGGAAAACAGGTGATTACCGTTTTCGTTCTGGCTTCTCCCAAACACTGATTTCGCCCTTTCTTAGTGGCAACACGAATGGGGTGAGCCCATGCTCTATGCAAAGGCTCATTAATCCTGGGACGGATTTGAAAGTACGAGGAAGATGATTGCGCGCGTCGACGAATGGATGTCTTACGACTGTTTTCTCATTCTCCGGGACGCAAATGTTTACTCCCCACTCTCCTGTGTATCGGTTTCCTGATCGAACGGGGATGGATAAACATTTGATTTCGATCCACGCCCCGCTCGCAATATCGCCCGGTATCTGATGGGCGAGCCTGCCTCTGTTGCCTGCCTCGTTCATTTGTCCTCTCGTTCACTGCCCTCTCCGAGGAATACGGAACTTCCTCCTCGAGGAACAGCAAACGCGACGATAGTGACCTGATATTGCGATAATGAACTATCGTATTCAATAAGTAATCTTTGTTGGTTCCTCTTCTGGTAGAATGGCGCACTCGAACGCCAGGATGCGGCCATCCTGGTTGCCAACCACGGGACCGAGCGGTTGTGGGTTCCAGCCCAGGCTCTTCGCCATCCGGATGAACGCAGCCGGGCCGAGAAAGAGACATTTCTTGGCCCCCTCGCGGTAGAGGAAGTCATTGGCCGCTTGCAGAACCATTCGACTGATCGCCGCATCACCCACCGTCGCGAGCCGCGTTAGCTCCCACACGGCCGGATCGCAGGGCGGTTCTTCGTAGCAGAGATTCCGAGGCAAACCCGGCAAGAGCCCATGCACGGCATCGCGGATCATGTACGAGTAGCTGACTTGGCCTGTCCCCATAGTACGATCCGTTCGGCATAGGCGCGCTCCTCCCACAGCCTGACGCCCGCGATGCGCGACGATGTAGACGGTGGTCATGCTGTCGTACTGCTCGAACTCGAAGCCCTCAGCGTGATCGAGGGCCCAGGACATCTTCTCTACGAAGACCTCCCGGCGCAGCTCCAGGTAGCTGCCGACGAGATCCCAATCCCGCAGCCTCTGCGGGAAGCGCATCACGCTCACCGTGAGCGAGGTGCCATCTTCATCATAGATGAAGCCGTTGTCAGGCATCGAGCAGGGCCTTTGGGAACCTCGCAAGGCCTAGGAACTGCCGCCGACCCGTGGCAGGATTCTGTAGCCAAAGACCCCGGTTCGAAACCTCGATCCGGACAACTCCGTCCACGGCGTAGCTCTGGAAATACTCGCAGAGCGTTTCCGCCATGTCCTCGGTGAACTCGGCCTCTGCGACGACGCTGACCGGTTCTGCGCGATGGGCTGGATGCAATGGCCTGCCCCAATCGGGTGGTCCGGTTTCAGTCTTAGTGCATGACGGGTCTCGGCGCCAAGGCGGATGCCTGGGA
>CANKVU010000053.1 GCA_947487205.1 uncultured Paracoccaceae bacterium
CCGGATGTGGCCGGGGAGCGCATCGCCGTCGAGGGCCGGGTCCTCGACGGGCTCGGCGCGCCCGTGCGCGACATGCTGATCGAGGTCTGGCAGGCCGATCCCCATGGCATCCACCCCCACCCGGCCGATCCGCGGGCGGCGGATGTCGCGCCCGGCTTCGCGGGCTTCGGCCGCGTGGCCACCGATTTCGACACCGGCGCCTACCGGATCGAGACGGTCAAGCCCGGCCCCGTGCCGGGGCGCCACGGGCGGATGCAGGCGCCGCACCTGTCGCTGTGGCTGGCCGCGCGGGGGGTGAATGTGGGGCTCCACACCCGGCTCTATTTCGGCGACGAGGACAACGACGCCGACCCGCTTCTGGCGATGGTCGACCCGCCCGCCCGGCGCGGCACGCTGGTCGCGGCCGCCGCGGGCGGTGGACTTTACCGTTTCGACATCCACCTGCAGGGCGACAGCGAAACGGTGTTCCTCGATGTCTGAGCCCGCCATCATCTGCGTCGCGATCACCGGATCGGTGCCGCGCAAGTCCGACAACCCCGCCGTGCCGATCACCGTGGCCGAGCAGGTCGAGAGCGCGCAGGCCGCCTTCGAGGCCGGCGCCGCGATCTGCCACGCCCATGTCAGGAACGACGACGAGAGCCCGTCCTCGGACCCCGAGCGCTTCGCGGCGCTCAAGGAGGGGCTGGAGCGGCACTGCCCCGGCATGATCGTGCAATTCTCCACCGGCGGCCGGTCGGGCGCGGGGCGGGCGCGGGGCGCCATGCTGCCGCTCGGGCCCGACATGGCCTCGCTGTCGGTGGGGTCGAACAACTTCCCCACCCGGGTCTACGAGAACCCGCCCGACCTGGTGGACTGGCTCGCCGCCGAGATGCGGGCGCACGCCATCAAGCCCGAGATCGAGGCCTTCGACCTGTCCCACATCTACCAGGCCAGGGCGCTGCACGCGCAGGGCGCGATCCTGGACCTGCCCTACGTCCAGTTCGTCATGGGGGTGAAGAACGCCATGCCCGCCGAGGCCCGCGTCTTCGACTTCTACGTCGAGACGGTGCGGGAGCTCTTCGGCCCCGACGCCCCCTGGTGCGCCGCCGGGATTGGCCGCCACCAGGCGGAGGTGAACCGCTGGGCCGCCGAGGCGGGCGGCCATCTCAGGACCGGGCTCGAGGACAACATCCGGCTGGACCGCGACACGCTCGCGCCCTCGAACGCCGCGCTCGTGGAGCGTGCGGCGCGGATCGTCGAGGAGGCCGGGCGCCGGGTCGCCACCCCGGCCGAGGCGCGCGCGATCCTCGGCCTGCGGGCGGGCTGAGCCATGCCCGATTTCGCCTCGATCGACGGCGCGGTTCTGCATGTCGACCACCGCGCGGGGACCGGGCGGCCGGTCGTGTTCCTGAACTCGCTCGGCACCGATCTCAGGATCTGGGACGCGGTGGCGGCGCGGCTGCCCGCCGCCACGCCGCTCCTGCGGATGGACAAGCGCGGCCACGGGCTGAGCCAGACCGCGCCCGCCGACATGGGCAGATATGCCGCCGACATCGCCCGGCTGATGGACGATCGCGGCCTGGCCGGCGCGCTGGTCTGCGGCGTGTCGGTCGGGGGCCAGATCGCGCAGGCGCTCGCCCTCGCCCGCCCCGACCTGGTCGCCGGCCTCCTGCTGTCGAATACCGGCGCCAGGATCGGCGACGCCGAGACCTGGAACGCCCGCCTCGACGCGCTCGCCACCCACGGCCTCGCGGCCATGGCGGACGCGGTGCTGGAGCGCTGGTTCTCGCCCGCCTTCCGTGACGCCCGGCCCGCCGAGATCGAGGGCTACCGCGCCATGCTGACCCGCACCCCGGCCGAGGGCTACGGCATCTGCTGCGCCGCGATCCGCGACACCGACCTGCGGGGCCGCGCCGCCGAAATCCGCGTCCCCGCCCTCTGCCTGGCCGGCAGCGCCGACCTCGCAACGCCCCCCGCCCTGCTCGCCGACCTCGCCGCCCGCCTGCCCGACGCCGAATACCGCGAGATCGACGGCGCCGGACACCTCCCCTGCATCGAGGCCCCCGACCAGGTCGCCGACGCCATCAAGACCCTCCTCGCCCGCCTCCCATGATCTCTCCCTTC
>CANKVU010000054.1 GCA_947487205.1 uncultured Paracoccaceae bacterium
TCCCAGGCATCCGCCTTGGCGCCGAGACCCGTCATGCACTAAGACTGAAACCGGACCACCCGATTGGGGCAGGCCAATCGGCCGAAGACCCGCCCAGGGCGTTGAGTGTTCGGTCGACATGGCCGGAAAGTGGGTTTCGCACCAATCGACCAGGGGACGAATGCGGTCGGCTCGGATATCTCGGTTGGCGCCGTTGAACTCGGCGGTGCCCGCCACGCGAAATCGGGTCTTTCCGAACCGGCTGGCAACGACCTTGGCACGCTCGTCGAGCAGGCTGATCCACGGCGCCGCGGCCTGGCTGTCCGCGTCCGGCAGATCGACAGTTATCGAGTATCCCTTCACGGGATAAACATTTACCCGGTCGCCCAGACTCGCACCGATCTCGCGGCTGCGAATGCCGGCGGCAACGACGACCGCGTCGAAGGTTTCCTCCGTCCTGTCCGTGGCGATCCGGACCCGCCCGCCGCGTGCCGTTGCGGTCGTCACGTCGGTTCCAAAGCGCAGGCTGGCCCCACGGCGCCCGCATGCCTGCGCCAGTCCAATCGTGAACTTATGGATATCTCCGGAGCTGTCGCTTTCGGTCAGGAATCCTCCGACAAAGTCGCCATGCAGCGCCGGCTCGATCTCCGAGATTTCCGCGGGTGCCAGTTCCCGCCGCTGCAAGCCACCCTCGGCCAGTAATTCGTTGACCATACGCGCATGGATCAAGTCCTTCCGGCAATCGTAAAAGTGCAGGATGCCGCGTCGTTCGAGATCGAAATCGATGCCCTCGCGTTCCGCCATCTCGAACAGGACCGCCCGCGCCTGAATCGCCAGGCGAACGGTTTCGATCGTGTTGGCCTTATAGCGGGGAATGTTCGAGAGGAAGGCGGCCATCCAGCCGATCTTGTGCAAGGTCGGACGCGGATTGACCAGTAAAGGCGCGTCAGACTTGAGCATCCATCTCAGACCTTTCAGCACCGTGGCCCACTGCGTCCAGGTTTCGGCGTTGGACGCGGAAAGCTGACCGCCGTTCGCATAGCTCGTCTCCATGGCGGCATAGCGATTTCGGTCAAATACGGTTACTTCAAAACCACGATCCAGTAGTTCATAGGCACTGGTTAGACCGGTCACACCGGCACCAATCACGGCAACAGAAGTCATTGGAGCATACTCCGAGAGTTTAACGGCCAATCGCCGTGCCCCCTCCGTATCTTTGACCTGAGAGCTTCGCCCGGATGGCCGGACTTTCTCCTTCGGTGCGCCCTTAGCGGGCGGCTTTCCGGAGTGTTAAAAACGTACCGGTCCTTTGACCTGAGAGTTTCCGGGGCGGTTGCTCCTTCGGGGACAGGTCACCCTGTCTTCTCCCGGCACGTCTTATCGTAATCTCGCTAACGAGTGGGCTGGATGGACGCAATAGTTTTGTACTTTGTGAGGGCCTTGTTGCACAAAGCGGTTTCTGACCGAACTTCCCCTTTCCCCATGCACACCTAATCCACGGCCTTCGTGACG
>CANKVU010000055.1 GCA_947487205.1 uncultured Paracoccaceae bacterium
CTTCTGTCCCATTCCTCGTCCTCCATACGGCTCGAAAGCCTACTTCAGGGAGGACCACTTTTCAGGGGGCAGGCCAATCCCGTCCTCCTCTGGCACATGATGCATACAGGGGACATACGATGGTCGGACATCACATTCCCTGACGTCCGCGGAGTGCTCAAAGCTGCGGAGAAGTTTGGCCTCAAGTACGGAGCCATGTTTTCGCGGCGTACTCGAGGTAAGGCATCGTTCCTGTCCGCTGCCCGGCCAGATCGAGAGATCAACGATTCCGAGATGGCCGAAATCAGCGCAAAGTTCTCGATCTGGGTCGAGGCGGTGTTGGCCAAGGCGTCCCTGACCGAGAACGAACTGGCTGTCCTGAAGGCATTCCGGGACGGGTTGGGCCAGCGCGATACGGCAGACTTGCTTGGCATCGCAGAGACCACCGTCAAGCAACGGGCTCTACGGGCCTGTAACAAGCTGGGGGCTGCATCCCGCACGCAAGCCGTCGCGATCGCTGTTCAGAGACAGTATTTCGAAGACTAGGCGCCTTATCGGATACGTCCGAACGGACGCCACTTCACACCCCGAGCATTTTCGGTCAGTCTTCTGTTTAACGAAGCTTAACCGCGCTTCCAAGAGGGGCGCGCGCCCAATCACATGAGACCTCATGTAGTCATTAGTGCATTCTTGTTGCACGTACCGGCGATTGCAGCCTATGAGTGAACCAGTCGAGTCCAAGACACCTACACTATCCCGCGATCAATTGCGAGGATGCACAATCCCCTGTATCGCTAAAGGCAAAAAAACAAGAATCCGAGGAGCAGCGACCAGAAACAGGCCCCAGAAAAGATAACCCCCGCTGAGGCGGCAACCTAGCGGGGGGCTAAACCCAAGGGACGGCAATCCCTGGAAATGTCTTAGTCGACACCCGGTTTAGTCCCTCTTCCCAGGTTGAGCAAGCAAAAACGCACCTGTGCGAACGGGTGTGGCTTGCCTGCCGCCTTGCGGTCTAACCGTGAGGACAAAGCAGTGAATCAAGATCCACCAAGCGCGCTCGAACGCGCAGACGATCGCCGAACCGGGTCCTTTCCCGCCCTGAACGACGGCTTGCAGCGCGACAGTTTCCTCGCCCTGGTCGAGGCGGCGCGGCCCATCCTGAAGATCGGACGCGGCGCACTCTGCACCCTGCGCGCCCATGCCCGGTACACCCGGCCGCAGGACTGGACGCGCCCCGATCGCGAGCCGGTCTGCTACAAGCGCCAGGTCGACATCGCGCGCGACATTGGCTCCGACGAGCGCACGGTGCGTCGCCATGAGCGCGCCCTCGAAGCCGCCGGCCTGATCGAGTGCCGGACGATGGGGAACGGCTCCCGCAGCCTCGTCGGGGAGCGCGGCATCGTCTTCACCCCGGTGATCCGGAAGATGGACGAGATCCGGGGCTACCTCGCGCGTTGCGAGGCCGA
>CANKVU010000056.1 GCA_947487205.1 uncultured Paracoccaceae bacterium
CAGGCATCCGCCTTGGCGCCGAGACCCGTCATGCACTAAGACTGAAACCGGACCACCCGATTGGGGCAGGCCAGTTGCTCCAGTAACAAAAGCTCACGACGGCGCATTCCCACACTTAGCGAATGTCGGATTTTGGAATGTAGACGAATTCCGAAAATGGGCGGCGCATGCGCTTGGAGTTATGAGAGAACTGAAGCGAACTCTTCCGAACGGAAGTGATCTTGCTTGGAGAGCTCAGGCTGCAAAAGTTCTCGTTGATGAGAAGCTAACAATGGAATTGATACGACAAGTCAGATCTGAAACAATCGCTAAAGATGCACTAAAGCCATTGTAAAATGAGCGTCGGCGCCATCCAATCATCTTAGGTTCTTCATTGTGCTTCGGGAGCCGCTTCACTCGAGTATTAGCCTGAGTGCTCCTTTATCGCGCCCTCTGAGACAATCTCAATAGCCCCGTCCAAAAGTGGCCGTTGAAGCTCCTTTGCCTCTTCGATCGGCGCGCTCAGCCAAGTCTCCGATTCCTCGGGCTCTGTAAGGATGACAGGCATGGCCTTCGGGTGAACGGCGCCGACCACGGCGTTGGCCTCGGTGGTGAGGAAGCCGAAGAGATCGGCCTCGACCTCGCCCTCCTTCAGCTTCCGGACTGAGGTCCAGCAGGTCCAGATCCCGGCGAAGAAGGTCAGTGGTCGATCCTCGCCGCGCGCGAACCAGACGGGGGTTCGCGACTTGTCGGGTTCGACGCGATATTCGGAGAAGCTGGTGAAGGGGACGAGGCAGCGATGCTCGGGGCCGAGCCAGCGGCGCCAGTGCGCTGAGCGGAGGTTGCGGATGTTCGTGACGCCGGGATCGGTCCTGCGGTTCTTCAGGGCGACCTTCGGGGACGGCATGCCCCACCGCATCATCACCAGCTCCCGGCCCTCGTCGCCCATGCGTATTACGGGCGCCGATTGGTCCGGGAAGATGGCTGGCTGCGGCGCGAGGTTGCCTGTGCGGTCGGTCCACACGCTGGCGATCTCGCGGATCGCCGCCTGCCCCTTCGATAACGAATAGAGGTTGCACATCCGCCCTGCCCCTTTGCGCGACCACGAGACCGGCACCGGAGCCGATCTCAGCACCAATACTGTAGGAGCCCATATGTCCCCCTGCCACCGCCGCGCGCGCCTCTGGGTGCGTCGCCAAGAGTTTCTGCTCGTTCGCGCCGCGATCGTCCTGCTGCTGCTCGTGCACGCTGCGCTGCTGGTCCGTTGAAGGAGACGCGCCCGCGGGAGACCCGCGGGCGCTTTTCGGCCACCTGTGTGCGGGGACTCGGGTTGGCGTCCGCCATGTCGGTTTTTCTGTTGCCCCGACAGGAAAGGATCTCCCGATGCCGCTCGACAGACTGATCGACCTTCTCGCAG
>CANKVU010000057.1 GCA_947487205.1 uncultured Paracoccaceae bacterium
GGTCACGTCCGTCAAGATGGTGGGAATTGGGAGGTGGCCTGGTGTCAAGATCAGGCGGCTTCGGTTGAGATGCTGAGGATGGGGTCTTGCTCCACGGTGTCGATGCGGGCGAAGGCGTCGACCATCATGTAGCGGTTCTGAGTTTGCCACTCGTCATTCTGTTCGAGGAGCACGGCGCCGATCAGGCGGGTGATGGAGGCCTCGTTGGGGAAGATGCCCACGACATCCGCGCGCCGCTTCACCTCCTTGTTCAGACGCTCGATGGGGTTCGTGCTGTGCAACTTCGTGCGGTGCTGGGCCGGGAACGACAGGTAGGCCAGCACGTCCGCCTCGCTGTCGTCCATCAGGCCTGCGAGCTTGGGCCACCGGCCCCGGACCTGATCCGCGACGTGCCGCCATGTCTCGCCGGCCTGGGCGCGGTCGGGTTGACCGAAGGCCTGCCGGATCGCGGCGGCGACGACGGTGTGCTGGCCCTTGGGAACGTGCGCGAGGGCGTTGCGCATCCAGTGGACGCGGCAGCGCTGCCAAGTGGCGTCGAACACCCGCGCGATTGCGGCCTTGAGGCCGGTATGCGCGTCCGAGATCACCAGCTTGATGCCGTCGAGGCCGCGGGCCTTGAGGCCTCGCAGGAACTCCGTCCAGAAGGTCTCTGCCTCCGAGGGTCCGGTGCCCAGTCCGATGATCTCGCGCCGTCCATCGGTGTTCACGGCCACGGCTATTATGGCGGCGATGCTGACGATGCGCCCGCCCTGACGGACCTTCAGGTAGGTCGCGTCGAGCCAGAGATAGGGCCAGTCGCCGTCAAGCGGCCGGTTCAGGAACTCGCCGACGCGGTCGTCGATATCCTTGCAGAGCTTTGACACCGTGCTCTTCGAGATCCCCGACAGCCCCATGGCCTGCACCAGCTCGTCGACGCGCCGGGTCGAGACGCCGCCGATCCACGCCTCCTGAATGACGGCCACGAGCGCCTTCTCGGACGTCCGACGCGGCTCCAGAAAGCCCGGGAAGTAGGAGCCCTGTCGCAGCTTCGGAACGCGCAGGTTCAGCGTGCCGAGCCGGGTGTCGAGAGGACGGTCGCGGTAGCCGTTGCGGTAGGTGACGCGGCCCTCGGCGCGCTCATGGCGCCCGGCGCCGATCACGCCCTCCACGTCGGTCTCCATAATCAGTTGCAGCACCGCCTCGGCGACGGTTCGGAGGAAGTCCCCTTCGTCGTGCTTCTCCAGAAGCTCGGACAAGGGCATGGTGGTCTTGGTCATCGGGGGCTCCGTTCGATGGTCGGGGAAGTCGCCAAACTCCACCGCCGTCTTACACCTCGATGGCCACCTCGCCCTACACCGTCAGCGCGGCGCAAATTTCCACCATCACCGTGGACGCTACC
>CANKVU010000058.1 GCA_947487205.1 uncultured Paracoccaceae bacterium
TGATCCTGCCCCGCTTGAGTGGACACCCCTGATAGGCTTCCGAGCCAAGAGAGGAGTGTTCGATGAAGAGCAAGAAGCGGCGTCATTTCCCTGACGCGTTCAAGCGGGAAGCAGTGGAGCGTGCCCGGACGAGCGGCTTGACGATCATTGAGGTGGCCGAGGAGCTCGGGCTCCACGAGACAGTCCTGCGACGCTGGATGCGCCGGTTCGATCCGCCGGTGACGGGTCCTGCGCGGCGCCCCATTCCGCAGGCGCAGGGCCCGTCTCCGGCAGACCTGGCTGCCGAGAATGCCCGGCTGAAGCGGGAACTCCAAAAGGCCGAGATGGAGCGCGACATCCTAAAAAAAGCCGCGCTCATCTTCGGAAAGGGCTCCCGATGACGTTCGGGTTCGTCGATGAGCATCGTCACCTCTGGCCCGTCAGAGCGATCTGCGCCGTGCTCGGCGTGTCGGTGAGCGGCTACTACGCCTGGCGGAACCGGCCCGAGAGCAAGCGGAGCATTGAAAACCGGGCGCTCCTCAGTGACATCCGCTGCGCCCACGCGGAGAGTGGCGGGTGTTACGGTGCCCCGCGCGTTCACGCCGTTCTGCGGGCAGCCGGGCGAAGCGTCGGGCGGCGAGGAGGATGTCGCAGACCGTCCGGGGGACGGTTTGCCCGACGAGCGTATTGCACGCCTCATGCGGCTGGCGGGCCTGCGAGGCCTGGCCGCAATTCCCCGCCGCGTTCGCACCACGGACAGCCGCCACGATTACCCGCCCCTCGGGGAAACGGTCCACCGGACCGTTTCCCGATCCTCGCGGCCGCCGAACAGGCTGCGCAGGAACTTCACAGCAACCGCGCCGAACCAGGTTTGGCTAGCCGATCTGACTTACATCCGGACCGGCGAAGGCTGGCTTTTCCTCGCCGCCCTGATCGACATGCATACGCGCAAGGTCGTGGGCTGGAGTATGCGGGAGACCCTGCATGCCTCGATCGCCCTCGAGGCGCTCGACATGGCCATCAAGCGCCAGCGACCCGCGCCTGGCCTGATCCAGCATTCCGACCGCGGCATCCAATATGCCGCCGACGAGTATCGCCAGGCCCTTGCTGCGGCGAAGATAACGCCATCGATGAGCCGGAAGGGGAATTGCCTGGACAACGCGCCGATGGAGAGCTTCTTCCATACGCTCAAAGTCGAGCGCGTCCATCATCGCGTCTACGCAACGAGGGACGAGGCGCGCCGCGATCTCTTCGCCTACATCGAGGGCTTCTACAATTCACGGCGCCTGCATTCGGCGATAGGTTACAGATCACCGGCCGACATGGAGCGCATGGCGGCCTGACCCCGTCCACTTTTTCAGGGCAGGATCAG
>CANKVU010000059.1 GCA_947487205.1 uncultured Paracoccaceae bacterium
CCGGCTTGCCTGGAGGGCCGAACTCTCGAAGGATAGCCCTCCATGGACAGGAAGACGCACTCTACGAAGCCGTACCCGGCCGAGTTTCGCGAACGGGCGGTGCAGATGGTCATCGACCATTTCGACAGCTACACGACACTGACGGCGGCGGTGCGCGACATCGCTGGCAAGCTGGGATGCTCTCCCGACAGCCTTCGGGTCTGGTACAAGCAGGCGCAGCGTGATGTCGGCAAGGACGCGGGACCGACCGGTGCCGAGAAGGCCCGGATCAAGGAGCTCGAGCGCGAGAACCGCGAACTACGGCAGGCCAACGAGATCCTGAAGAAGGCCAGTGCTTATTTTGCCCAGGCGGAGCTCGACCGCCCGTTTCGCAAATGACTGCCTTCATCGACGACTTCCGCGAGGAGTTCGGGGTCGAGCCGATCTGCCGTGTACTGCCGATCGCCCCGTCTACTTACCATGCACGGAAGGCCGTCGCACGGGACCCATCGCGGGCATCGCCACGCATGCGGCGCGATGCCGAGCTGAAGGACAAGATCCGGGAGGTCTGGTCCGACAACCGCAAACTCTATGGCGCGCGGAAAGTCTGGCATGCCCTGAAGCGCGATGGCGTCGAGGTCGCGCGCTGCACCGTGGAGCGTCTGATGCGCGAGATGGGGCTGCAAGGCGTCGTCCGGGGCAAGAAGGTGATCACCGCGAACCCCGACACCACGCGCCCCTGCCCGGACGACAAGGTGAACCGGGAATTCCGTGCCGAGCGGCCGAACCAGCTCTGGGTTTCGGACTTCACCTACGTGCCAAGCTGGTCGGGCACCGTCTATGTCGCCTTTGTCATCGACGTGTTCGCGCGACGGATCGTCGGGTGGCGTGTTTCGACCTCGATGACGACCCAGTTCGTTCTCGATGCGTTGGAGCAAGCGATTTGGCAGAGAAAGCCACTTGGAAACAAGGCACTGACCCATCACTCGGACCGCGGATCGCAGTATTTGTCCATCAAGTACACCGAGCGTCTCATGGATGCGGATGTCGACCCGTCCGTGGGAAGCGTCGGCGATTCCTACGATAACGCCCTGGCCGAGAGCGTGATCGGCCTT
Source organism: uncultured Paracoccaceae bacterium (assembly GCA_947487205.1). Taxonomy (GTDB): domain Bacteria; phylum Pseudomonadota; class Alphaproteobacteria; order Rhodobacterales; family Rhodobacteraceae; genus Palleronia. The sequence continues at coordinate 1,095 of CANKVU010000059.1, forward strand.
TTCAAGACCGAAGTCATCAAGCAGCGCGGGCCCTGGAAGACAATGCAGGGCGTTGAGTGGGAAACCATGCACTGGATAGATTGGTACAACACCGAACGCCTCCTCGGATCGATCGGGTACATCCCGCC
>CANKVU010000060.1 GCA_947487205.1 uncultured Paracoccaceae bacterium
GGGCCTTGTTGCACAAAGCGGTTTCTGACCGAACTTCCCCTTTCCCCATGCACACCTAATCCACGGCCTTCGTGACGGGTATGCCGAGTGCGGTATAACCGTTCATGATGGCAATGCGGACGTGGACCTCGGCGACCTGGCGGTCGAAGTCTCGCGCCATGAGGCGCTGCCCCAGCAGCTTCATGCAGTTCATCTTTGTCTCGGCGCGGCTTCGGCGGTGGTATCCACTCCAGTTTCGCCAGATCGCCCGCCCCAGGTATTTCGACGCTCGCAGAGCTTCGTTGCGTGCCACCGCACCGGCCGTGGTCGGCTTCCAAGGTTTGGCATTTCTGCGGGGCGGAATGACGGCGTGGGCGCCTCTATCCGCGATGGCATCGTGGCAATTGCGCGTGTCATAGGCGCCGTCTGCGGTCACGCTGCCGATCTCCTGCTCAGGTGGGATCTGGCTGAGCAAATCAGGCAGCACTGGCGCGTCGCCGATGTGGTTCCCGGTGACCTCGACCGCCCGGATCTCCAGCGTCTGCTCGTCGATCCCGAGGTGGATCTTGCGCCAGACGCGCCGTTTGGTGCCACCATGCTTGCGCGCGTGCCATTCGCCTTCGCCCTCGACCTTGATCCCGGTGCTGTCGACCAGCAGGTGCAGCGAGCCTCTGGAGCCGCGATAGGGGATGTTCACGGCGAGGGTCTTCTGACGACGTGACAGGGTGCTGAAGTCTGGCACCGTCCAGTCCAGACCGATCAGCTTCAACAGGCTCTGCACGAAACCCGTGGTCTGGCGCAGCGCCATGCCGAACAGCACCTTCATGGTGAGACAGGTCTGGACGGCGGCATCGCTGTAGGTCTGCCGGCGGCCGCGCTTGCCAGTAGGCGCAGCGTCCCACTTCATCTCTGGGTCGAACCAGATCGTCAGCGAGCCCCGACGCTTGAGGGCCTCGTTATAGGCTGGCCAGTTCGTCGTCTTGTAGGTCGTGGGCGCGGGTTTGCTCATGCCCGTCAGCTACCACGCTGGATTCACGAGATGAATCCTTCACGTGCTTTGTGCAACAAGGCC
>CANKVU010000061.1 GCA_947487205.1 uncultured Paracoccaceae bacterium
TTCTGTCCCATTCCTCGTCCTCCATACGGCTCGAAAGCCTACTTCAGGGAGGACCACTTTTCAGGGGGCAGGCCAGACCAACTGCGTGCTGAAGAAGCGGAACTAGAGCGCCGCCTCTTTCAAGTCCGTCAGCAGATCGCCCAAGGGCGGAAGGCCGGGAAGGCCTCTGGCAGCCGGCGTCGGCCGCTGCGCGAGGTAATGCTGGACCTGCTCGCCGAAGCACATGTTCCGCTGATCTCTCTTCTAATCGCAGGCGTGCTGCGCCCGCTCCAGGGCCTCGTTGTTCCTTCGACACGGTTCGGGACGCTTTCCAACGACGAGGCGAAGTCCTTCGACTCCTCTCGAGTTAAGCCTGTCTATCTATGTCACTGCCTGAACCACGACGACGGCCAGCCTGTGAAGCGGGTCTGGGCACGCTCTGACTGGCCGCTTTCCAAGCGGATACTTGGTCCGATGTCGGGGCGCGTTCTGTTTCTTGAGGGCGCTGTTTGGACTATCACGCTTGCCAAAGAAGCAAGTCTCGGAGAAATCCACGTTGCAAACGTCGAAACCCTGAATTTCGTCGCGGCCGACCAGGCCCGCGATGCTGGGCTCAAGGTCACGCGTGGCGACTTTCCCTATGACGATTGGCTGAAAGGCCTGCGTGATCTTCTTGGGCGATACAGCGATGAAGATGAGGCAGTACGATCGGCGGCGGCAGCGGAGCTGTCGAACCAGTTGTCCGAACGTGAGCTTCTGTTCGGGGCTCGGCAACCGGTAGTTGCCTCCCTTCCGGGTACCAAGGCGGGTTGGGGAGAACAGCTGTGAGTGTCAAAGGCAGCACCGCTCTGGTTCGCCTCGCCGGCAACCCCACCTGCGAAATCCTCGGTGCAATGGTCACGCAAGAGGGGTCCGAGAAGCGCTTTGAACCGCCCCGGCTTGCCTGGAGGGCCGAACTCTCGAAGGATAGCCCTCCATGGACAGGAAGACGCACTCTACGAA
>CANKVU010000062.1 GCA_947487205.1 uncultured Paracoccaceae bacterium
TCAATACTCCACCACGGCGCGGATGGACTTGCCCTCGTGCATGAGGTCGAAGCCGTGGTTGATGTCGTCGAGGGCGAGCTTGTGGGTGATCATGGGGTCGATCTCGATCTTGCCCTGCATGTACCAGTCGACGATCTTGGGCACGTCGGTGCGGCCGCGGGCGCCGCCGAAGGCGGAGCCGCGCCAGACCCGGCCGGTGACCAGCTGGAAGGGCCGGGTGGAGATCTCCTCGCCGGCGCCGGCGACGCCGATGATCACCGATTCGCCCCAGCCCTTGTGGGCGCATTCCAGCGCCTGGCGCATGACCGGCGTCTTGCCGATGCATTCGAACGTGTAATCCGCGCCGCCCTTCGTCAGGTCGACGAGATAGGGGACGAGGTCGCCCTCCACCTCGGACGGGTTGACGAAATGGGTCATGCCGAAGCGCTCGGCGATCTCGCGCTTGGCGGGGTTGAGGTCGACGCCGACGATCTGGTCGGCGCCCACGAGCCTGAGCCCCTGGATCACGTTCAGCCCGATGCCGCCCAGGCCGAACACCACCGCGCGGGAGCCGGGCTCCACCTTGGCGGTGTAGACCACCGCGCCGATCCCCGTCGTCACCCCGCAGCCGATATAGCAGATCTTGTCGAAGGGCGCGTCCGGGTTGACCTTGGCCACCGAGACCTCGGGCAGGACGGTGTAGTTCGAGAAGGTCGAGCAGCCCATGTAGTGCCGGATCGGCGTGCCGTCGTCGAAGGAGAAGCGCGAGGTGCCGTCGGGCATCACGCCCTTCCCTTGCGTCTCGCGCACCTTCTGGCAGAGGTTGGTCTTGGGGTTGAGGCAGTATTCGCATTCCCGGCATTCGGCGGTGTAGAGCGGGATCACGTGGTCGCCGGGCTTCACGCT
>CANKVU010000063.1 GCA_947487205.1 uncultured Paracoccaceae bacterium
GCTGCGAGCGCGATGGCAGAGAGGAAGACCTTGGGACAGCGGTCGTAGCGCATGGCGACCCGCCGCCAGTCTTTCAGCCTGCCGAACATGATCTCGATCCGGTTACGGCGTTTGTAGCGGCGCTTGTCATACTTCACCGGCGTCGTCCGCTGCTTCCGGCCGGGGATGCAGGCTCGTATCCCCTTGCCTTTCAACGCATCCCGGAACCAGTCGGCGTCGTAGCCGCGATCTCCGAGCAGCCAATCGACGTCCGGCAAACTGCTGCAAAGCGCCCGCGCGCCGATGTAGTCGCTGACCTGTCCTGCCGTCACGAACAGGTTGATGGGACGTCCCTGGCCGTCGCAGATGGCGTGTAGCTTGGTGTTCATGCCGCCCTTGGTGCGTCCGATCAGACGACCGCGCCCCCCTTTTTAACGACCAGGCTGGACGCCGTTCGGTGAGCCTTCAGGTAGGTGGCGTCGATCATCACGGTCTTCTTCTCCCCGTGCCCGGCAGACAGTCCGGCCATCATCGCCGCGAAGATGCCTCTCTCGCTCCACCGCGTCCAACGGTTGTAAAGCGTCTTGTGAGGACCATACTCCGCCGGTGCATCTCGCCAGCGCAACCCATTGCGGTTAATGAAAACAATCCCGCTCAAGACGCGTCGGTCATCTACCCTGGGCTTGCCGTGGGACTTCGGGAAGTAAGGCTTCAGACGCGCCATCTGCGCATCGCTGAGCCAGAAGAGATCAGACATGTCACCGCTCTGTTTTCGCGCGATGAATCATGCCCCTCCGCTGCAATCAATGGGTCCTGACCCT
>CANKVU010000064.1 GCA_947487205.1 uncultured Paracoccaceae bacterium
GCCACCGGGGCGCGCAGCGGCGCCGTCGACAGCCAGGCCAGCAGCACGAAGATCCCCGCCGCCACCGCCCAGGTCCAGAGCGGCCCCGACCCGGTGGCGTGCCGGCGGTTGAAATAGTGCCGCACCGCCACCCCGATCGCGAAGACCAGCGCGGCGATGAGCCAGGCATTGTCGGTGCCGAAGGCCAGCGGGTAATGCGTCGACAGCATCAGGAACACGACCGGCAGCGTCAGGTAGTTGTTGTGGGTCGAGCGCAGCTTGGCGATGCGCCCGTATTCGGGGTCGGGCACCCGCCCCGCCCGCAGGTCGGCGACCACCACGCGCTGGTTCGGCATGATCACCAGGAACACGTTCGCCGTCATGATCGTCGCCGTCATCGCGCCCAGGTGCAGAAGCGCCGCGCGGCCGGAAAACACCTGGTTCAGCCCCCAGGACGCCGCCACGATCCCCGCGAAGAGCACCGCCATCACCGCCCCCGGGCGCGATCTCAGCGCCGAGCGGCAGAGCGCGTCGTAGCCCAGCCACCCCGCCGCCAGCGCCGCCGCCGACAGCCCGATCGCCTGCCACGTCGCCAGCTCCGCCCGCCCCGGATCGATCAGGTACAGCTCCGCCCCCGCCCAGTAGACGATCATCAGCAGAGCCGCCCCCGACAGCCAGGTGGCATAGCTCTCCCACTTGAACCAGGTCAGGTGCCCGGGCAGCCGCTCCGGCGCCACCGTGAACTTGCGGATGTGGTAGAACCCGCCCCCGTGCACCTGCCATTCCTCCCCCGCGGCCCCCGCCGGAAGGTCCGCAG
>CANKVU010000065.1 GCA_947487205.1 uncultured Paracoccaceae bacterium
GAGCGCGGCATCGTCTTCACCCCGGTGATCCGGAAGATGGACGAGATCCGGGGCTACCTCGCGCGTTGCGAGGCCGAGCACCGCGAGGCCGCCCAACTTCGCGCCGAGCGCAGCACCCACACGCGTCTCATTCTCGACCACCTGAACGAATGTGACGAGGGCAGGGGGCTCGGGCAGGACCTCGCCGAGATCGCGGTGATCGTCGCCACGTGGCCGAGCGCCACCGACCTTCGCAGCTTGTCCCTCCACGCCCTCCACACGCATGTGGAGGAGGCCGCTGCGTTGGCGGAACGGCTGTGGAAACTCGACCATGATCGGACAGAAGAGTCCGCTCGACCGGACAAAAATGTCCGGTCCTATATACAAGCTACAACCGAAGACTTACGTGTATCCTGTAATCCGTTACCGGATCGCGACTGCTTAGAAAAGCAAGAAGCGGCGGGCGGTGCGCTCGACAAGGCCGACCCATTGGCCAGTCTGACACCGCGGCGGATCTATGCCCTGGCCTCCGAGGATCTGAGGATCCGGATCGACCTGCGGAAGGGGGATCGCTTCGTCCCGACCTGGCACGACATCGAGATGGCCGCCCATGACCTGCGCCCCGATCTCGGGATCGGGCCGGAGGGCTGGACGCAGGCGATCCAGGTGATGGGAGGGCAGGTGGCGACCCTTGCCCTGTTCCTCGCCGATGCCCGGCGCGAGCATCCCACCGATCCCGTCCGAAACCCCGGCGGCTACCTGCGCGGGATGACCCAAGCCTACCAGCGCGGGCAGTTGAACCTCGT
>CANKVU010000066.1 GCA_947487205.1 uncultured Paracoccaceae bacterium
GATGCTGGACATGTCCGCGATGAAGGAGCTGTTGCAAAAACATTGGTAGGCCCATGGCGAAGCGCGAAGCCGTGGGCGTGTCTCGATGGCGGAGCTCGGCCTGAGCGAGCGGCGCAGTTGCCGCATCGTGGGCTTGGCGCGCTCGGTGCAGCAGTATCATCCGGTCCCGACGGACGACGAGGCCGTGGTCGAGCGCCTCAAGGCGCTGGCATCGGAGAACCGCCGCTATGGTTACCTGCGGCTGCACATCATGCTTCGCCGCGAGGGGCTGGCCCGGAACCACAAGCGCACCTACCGGCTCTGCACCGAGCAGGGCTTGCAGGTGCGGACCAAGAAGCGGCGCAAGCTGCCGCGGCGCGACCGGGTGGCTCCGATGGTGCCGGAGCGGCCCATGCAGTGCTGGTCGCTCGACTTCATGAGCGATCAGCTTGCCGATCACCGCCGCTTCCGCGTGCTGAACATCGTCGATGATCACAGCCGGTTCTGCCCCGGTCAGATCGTCGACCTGTCCATCTCCGGCGCCCGGGTCGCGCGCTTCCTCGACGACCTCGCGATGCGCTTCGGCCTGCCCGAAGAGATCGTTCTCGACAATGGCCCCGAGGGTACCAGCAAGGCCATGTTCGACTGGTCCGAGCGCACCGGCGTGCGCTTGCGCTTCATCGAGCCCGGCAAGCCTGTTCGAGACACGCCTTCGTCGAGAGCTTCAACGGCAAACTCCGCGACGAATGCCTGAACCTGCACTGGTTCCGCTCGCTGTCCCATGCCCGGGACGAGATCGGCCG
>CANKVU010000067.1 GCA_947487205.1 uncultured Paracoccaceae bacterium
CCGTCGGCATCGGTCAGGCAGCGCCCGCAGCCGCCGAAATCGGGGTCGAGCGGGGCCAGGTAGCCGTCCTTGACGTGCCGGTAGCGGCCGCCGGCATTGGCCTGCCAGACCTCCAGGAGCGCGCCCGCGACGGGGCGGCCGCCCTCGTCGGTCACCCGCCCGTGGACGAGGATGCGCTCGCCCATCGCCGGCCGGCCGGTATAGTTGTGGATCAGGTCGTGGTCGAGCGCCCCGAGACCGGCGTGGGAGAAGGTCGGCCCGGTCACCTCGCTGAGCGAGGCCTCCACCGACAGGAGCGGCAGGCGGGGCGCGCGCGTGACGGTGGTCTTGTAATCCGGCGTCAGGGCCGGGGGATGCCAGCGCCGGTCGCGCTGGCGATAGGCGACGCTCACAGCTCCACCCCCATCTCGGCATAGGTCTCGCGCGCCACCTTGATCGCGTGGTTGGCCCGCGGCACCCCGGCATAGACGGCCACGTGCATCAGCGCCTCGCGCACGTCCCCGGGGCTCGCCCCGGTATTCGCCGTCGCCCGCACGTGCAGCGCGAATTCCTCGAAATTCCCCAGCGCCGCCAGCAGCGCCAGCGTCACCACCGAGCGTTCGCGCAGGTCGAACTGATCCCCCGACCACACCGACCCCCACGCCCCCTCGGTGATGAAGTCCTGGAACGGCGCGTCGAAC
>CANKVU010000068.1 GCA_947487205.1 uncultured Paracoccaceae bacterium
CCATGTCGGTTTTTCTGTTGCCCCGACAGGAAAGGATCTCCCGATGCCGCTCGACAGACTGATCGACCTTCTCGCAGAAGCCGCGGTTCGCAAGCTCTCGCAGGAGCGGGAGAAGCAGGAGGCGACGCCTGACGCGATGACGACAACCTACGAGAGATTTCGGCGATGGACACATCATTTCCGCAATCTTTCCAGATACCTCCGCCAACTGCGCCCCGCGCGCCACAGCCTGACGACGAGACGAACATGACCACCGACATCACCGCCCTTCTCTACCTGCGTGCAGCCCGTTCGAGTCACGCCGCCATCGCGAAACAGCGTCGGCTCTGCATCGGCTACGCCGAAGCGCGCGGGTGGCGTATCCTCGGCGTCGTCGTCGATAACGGCGTCAGCGGGGTGAGTGACGCCCCCGGCCTGACCATCCTGCGGGATAGGATTGCGGGCGGAGAGGCACAGGCCGTCATAGCGACGGACCTGGCGCGCATCTCGCGCGATCCGCAGCGGATCTATGCGTTCGCCCGGTTCTGCCGGCAGCACGGGGCGGACTTGTGCTTCGCCGAGCACGCGGTCAATCTCGACGCCATTCTAAGGGAGGCCCACTGCGCCGAAGCGGCCGACGACAGCCTCTACGCCGCCCGGGAGA
>CANKVU010000069.1 GCA_947487205.1 uncultured Paracoccaceae bacterium
ACCATGTCGATGCTGTCGAAGGCGCCGACATCGAAATCCTCGATGAAGTCCTTGTGGTCGCGCTTCAGCCGGTCGGCCGTCTCGACGGTGAAGCGCAACAGGTCCTCCACGAACAATTCGCGCGGCTCGCAGGCGGCGATGATCGACGGCTCCACGTCGTAGTCGATCTGGCCCACGTCGTCCGACAGCGCATGCGCCTGCGCCAGCGCCTGCCCGCAGACATGGGCATAGGCACGCCAGGTCTTCTTGGACAATTCGTCGAGGTCGATGTCGTCTCGGAACGGGGCGCGCTCGCGGCTCATGTAGCTCTCGCCCCAGATCTCCACCGCGCCGAAGAAGACGTCGCCATGGGCGAGCTGGACCTGCTGGCCATGGGCGATGCGCTCGCCCTTCTCGCCGGCGTCGAATTCCGAGGGCGGCGTCAGCCCGTCCAGCGCCGAGCGGCGCGCCTTCTTGAACTCCACGATGATGTCGTCGGTGGCGTTCTTCGACGGCCCCTCCAGCAGCACGTAATAGCGCGGCAGGCCGAGCGAGGCGGTGCCCTGGCCGTGACGCACGCAGACATCCTTGACGCGCAGGTCGGGCGAGCGGTCGGGCACGTCGAGCTTGTTGGCCTTGGCCAGGTCGTTCACCGCC
>CANKVU010000070.1 GCA_947487205.1 uncultured Paracoccaceae bacterium
AGCATGTCGCGCACGGGCGCGCCGAGCCCGTCGAGGACCCGGCCCTCGACGGCGATGCGCTCCCCGGCCACATCCGGACCGGCGATGGCGGCGCCGATCGCGGCGGGATGGGCGGCGAGGCCCGCCAGATGCGGCAGGGTGCCGATATGGACGAAGGGGCCGGCGGTCTGGGAGGGGGTCTCCCTGGGCGTTTCCAGCGGCATCACGCGCCCTCCGGCCTGTTCTCGAAGAAAGTCTGGCGGCGGCCCCTGAGCACGATGTCGAACCGGTAGGCGAGGGCATCGAGCGGCGCGCTCGCGTCGAGGTCGAGGGGTGCGACCAGCCGGTCGAGCGCGGCCGCGTCGGGGATCGTCCGCGCGATCGGGTCCTGGGCGCGCAGCGGGTCGCCCTCGAAATACATCTGCGTGATCAGCCGCTGCACCAGCCCGGCGCCGAAGATCGAGAAGTGGATATGCGCCATGCGCCACGAGTTCGAATAATTGCGGAACGGGTAGGCGCCGGGCTTCACCGTGCGGAAGACGTAGGACCCGTCGGCATCGGTCAGGCAGCGCCCGCAGCCGCCGAAATCGGGGTCGAGCGGGGCCAGGTAGCCGTCCTTGACGTG
>CANKVU010000071.1 GCA_947487205.1 uncultured Paracoccaceae bacterium
CCGGTCACGTCCGTCGTGCGGAAGTAGAATTGCGGCCGGTAATTGGCGAAGAACGGCGTGTGGCGGCCGCCTTCCTCCTTCGTCAGGATGTAGGCCTCGGCCTCGAACTTGGTGTGCGGCGTGATCGATTTCGGCTTGCAGAGCACCTGGCCCCGCTGCACGCCCTCGCGGTCGATGCCGCGCAGCAGCGCGCCGATATTGTCGCCCGCCTCGCCGCGGTCCAGAAGCTTGCGGAACATCTCGACGCCCGTGCAGGTCGTCTTGCGGGTGTCGCGCAGGCCCACGATCTCCAGCTCGTCGCCCACGTTGATCACGCCGCGCTCCACGCGCCCCGTCACCACCGTGCCGCGACCCGAGATCGAGAACACGTCCTCGACCGGCATCAGGAACGGCTGGTCGATCGCCCGCTCCGGCGTCGGGATGTAGTCGTCCACCGCCTGCATCAGCTCGCGGATCGAGTTCTCGCCGATCTCGGGCGTCTCGCCGTTCATCGCCGCCAGCGCCGAGCCCTTCACGATCGGGATGTCGTCGCCCGGATATTCGTAGGAGGACAGAAGCTCGCGCACCTCCATCTCGACGAGCTCCAGGAGCTCCTCGTC
>CANKVU010000072.1 GCA_947487205.1 uncultured Paracoccaceae bacterium
AGATCAGACATGTCACCGCTCTGTTTTCGCGCGATGAATCATGCCCCTCCGCTGCAATCAATGGGTCCTGACCCTAGAGAACTTTTCTGGGGGCAGACCAAATGTACGCGCGAATTTCGCGTCGAGCCGCTCTTGGATGAGTTGAAAAGTGTGGTAGCTGATCAGAGGCTTGTGCTTACCTCTTCGTAGGACACACCACCGAATGGTCAGGGCGCAACGGACCGCGAAGCCGATAGAAACCTCATATTCGGACACCATCAGGGCCAGCGGCTAGATGCGCCGCAAGAATTGGCCGGACCCACGCCCGCCTCTGAAAGGGGCGCGCCAGAACATTTTCGGCTTGCTATGCGGGAGCCATCCACACAGTACGTTCGTTGCCGTCGCATTGTCTAACGGCAATCGTTCTTCCGTAATATGAAACACATCCATCCTCTGATACCCTGGGATTGATCGGATTGGTGTTTGGGCGTGTTTCGGAACCTTGATCGCTGCCTGAGGTTCACCATCGTCTGTCGCTGGCCTGCCCCCATCGGGTGGTCCGGTTTCAGTCTTAGTGCATGACGGGTCTCGGCGCCAAGGCGGATGCCTGGG
>CANKVU010000073.1 GCA_947487205.1 uncultured Paracoccaceae bacterium
CGGCCCGAGGCGCTCGACGTGTTCGAGCCGGGCCGGGTCGCCGACGCGGTGAAGAAGCTGGGGCTGAACCACGTCGTGATCACCTCCGTCGACCGCGACGACGTGGCGGACGGCGGCGCCGAGCACATCGCCCAGACGATCCGCGCCACCCGCCGGCAGGCGCCGGGGACCACGATCGAGGTCCTGACGCCGGACTTCCTGCGCTGCGGCCCCGAGGCCGTGGAGGTGGTGGTCGCCGCCAGGCCGGACGTGTTCAACCACAACCTCGAGACCGTGCCCGGCCTCTATCCGGAGGTCCGGCCCGGGGCGCGCTACTTCCACTCCCTGCGGCTGCTGCAGCGGGTGAAGGAACTCGACCCGACCATGTTCACCAAGTCGGGCATCATGGTGGGCCTGGGCGAGCGCCGCCAGGAGGTGCACCAGGTCATGGACGACATGCGCGCCGCCGATGTCGATTTCCTCACCGTCGGCCAGTACCTGCAGCCCAGCCCGCGCCACCACGCGGTCGATCGCTACGTGACGCCGGCGGAATTCGCCGGATACGAGGCGGCCGCCTGGGGCAAGGGCTTCCT
>CANKVU010000074.1 GCA_947487205.1 uncultured Paracoccaceae bacterium
AACAGCTCCTTCATCGCGGACATGTCCAGCATCTGCTCGGCCACCAGCCGCTTGAGCTTGGCGTTCTCGGCCTCGAGCTCCTTCAGCCGTTTGGCCTCGCTGGCCTCCATGCCGCCGAACTTCTTGCGCCAAGTGTAGAACGTCGCCGTGCTGATCCCGTGCCGCCGGCAGATCTCGTCCACCTTCGCGCCGTCGACGCAGTGCGTCGACCGTGCTCCTTCAGGACGCCGATGATCTTCTCTTCGCTGAACCGCTTGTGCTTCATGGCTCTTCCTCCTTCCTCCATTCAGAAGTGGAAAATTCCAGTTCGCAACGGCCAGGTTTTCGGGGGGAAGGTCAGCCCGGAATTCTTTCTTTGTAGCAAGCATGACCCAGGGATCTGGGCTCGGCGCGAGAACTGGTGTCCGATAGAAGCGCTGAGTGAACCGCTCCGGCTTGCCTGGAGGGCCGAACTCTCGAAGGATAGCCCTCCATGGACAGGAAGACGCACTCTACGAAGCCGTACCC
>CANKVU010000075.1 GCA_947487205.1 uncultured Paracoccaceae bacterium
GCGGTCCATCGGGGACGAGGCCTGAGCGCGCCCTCAATCCGATCGCCATGCCGAACCAGTTCACCTGCTACCGGTGGCGCAAGGAATCCGGCGGGCTGAGACGGGCCGGGTCAGGCGGCGGAAGGAGCCGGAGACGGAGGTCGCGCGGTTCGGAAAGGCCGTGTCGGATCTCCACGCTCGGGAAGCTGGTCCTGCGGGATGAGGCCCGGGGCCGAACGCATCGGGAACCGAAGCTCCGCGCCCGCGAGCCCCTGGGCCCCGCCCGCCGCCGCGCCTGCGTCGATCATGTCCGGCAGGCGGTTTATCGTCTCGGAACGCCCGCTCGGCCCGCATCGCTCGACGCGGGCCGCAGGGCGCCGCAAGGCCGGGAGGTGAGGATGCGCCGACCGCGGACCTCGTCGCGCTCGCCCGCCGGGACGGGCGTTCCGGCCACCGCCGGATCGCGGTCCGTCTTCGCGAGGCCGG
>CANKVU010000076.1 GCA_947487205.1 uncultured Paracoccaceae bacterium
GTCTGGCGGCGGCCCCTGAGCACGATGTCGAACCGGTAGGCGAGGGCATCGAGCGGCGCGCTCGCGTCGAGGTCGAGCGGCGCCACCAGCCGGTCGAGCGCGGCCGGGTCGGGGATGGTCCGCGCGATCGGGTCCTGGGCGCGCAGGGGATCGCCCTCGAAATACATCTGCGTGATCAGCCGCTGCACCAGCCCCGCGCCGAAGATCGAGAAATGGATATGCGCCATGCGCCAGGAATTGGCGTAGTTGCGGAACGGGTAGGCGCCGGGCTTCACCGTGCGGAAGACATAGGAGCCGTCGGCATCGGTCAGGCAGCGCCCGCAGCCGCCGAAATCGGGGTCGAGCGGGGCCAGGTAGCCGTCCTTGACGTG
>CANKVU010000077.1 GCA_947487205.1 uncultured Paracoccaceae bacterium
GAGCGCCACCCCGAGAAGGCGCACCGCCCCGCGACGCCGCGGCTGGCGAAGCCCGACTGGATCCGGGTGCGGGCGCCGTCCGGGGCGGGCTACCGCGCCACGCGCGAGATCATGCGCGCGCACGGCCTGACCACGGTCTGCGAGGAGGCGGGCTGCCCGAACGTGGGCGAATGCTGGTCGCAGGGCCACGCCACGATGATGATCATGGGCGAGATCTGCACGCGCGGCTGCACCTTCTGCAACGTGGCCACCGGGCGGCCCGAGGCGCTCGACGTGTTCGAGCCGGGCCGGGTCGCCGACGCGGTGAAGAAGCTGGGGCTGAACCACGTCGT
>CANKVU010000078.1 GCA_947487205.1 uncultured Paracoccaceae bacterium
CGTCTTACACCTCGATGGCCACCTCGCCCTACACCGTCAGCGCGGCGCAAATTTCCACCATCACCGTGGACGCTACCACCGCCGGATCGCGGTCCGTCTTCGCGAGGCCGGTTGGTCCGTGAACGGGACGCGGGTCGCGCGGACCTGGCGGCGGGAGGTCGGAGGAAGGGCCCCGGTGGGGCGTTTGCCCCGACGAAGCCGAAGCTGCCCGCGAGACACCCCAAGAACGGGCGGCGCCGGCTCGATGACGGGTCCTGCATCCGTCTTCGCCCCGCGCGGCCGAACCACGTCTGCACCTC
>CANKVU010000079.1 GCA_947487205.1 uncultured Paracoccaceae bacterium
GCCTTGGCGCCGAGACCCGTCATGCACTAAGACTGAAACCGGACCACCCGATTGGGGCAGGCCAGGTCGCGGGCCGCGTTGATCCAGAAATTTCCGGTCGATGTGCAGTGTCGAGCGCCAGCGCGAAGACCGCAAGAGTCTCGAGCGTTGGCGCGGTGGTCGTGGTCATAAACTCCAGCGGGGACAGGTATCCGAGCGCCGAATGCGGGCGCTCGGTATTGTAGTGGTGGCGCCAGCGGCCGATCTCGTCCCGGGC
>CANKVU010000080.1 GCA_947487205.1 uncultured Paracoccaceae bacterium
TGAACCGCCCCGGCTTACCCGGAGGGCGTTTCGTCCAACGCGTCATGCGACGTTATCGATTGGCTGGACCTGTTCAAGATACAGCCGTTCGGCCTCGGCCGGCGGGATGTACCCGATCGATCCGAGGAGGCGTTCGGTGTTGTACCAATCTATCCAGTGCATGGTTTCCCACTCAACTGGCCTGCCCCAATCGGGTGGTCCGGTTTCAGTCTTAGTGCATGACGGGTCTCGGCGCCAAGGCGGATGCCTGGGA
>CANKVU010000081.1 GCA_947487205.1 uncultured Paracoccaceae bacterium
ATGGGACAGAAGAGGCACAAACCGGAGGAAATCGTCGCGAAGCTTCGGCAGGTCGACGTGCTGGTATCGCAGGGCCGGTCGGTGGCCGAGGCGGTGCGCTCGATCGGCGTGACGCAGTTCACCTACTACCGTTGGCGCAAGGGATTCGGCGGTCTGATCCTGCCCTGAAAAAGTGGACGGGGTCAGGCCGCCATGCGCTCCATGTCGGCCGGTGATCTGTAACCTATCGC
>CANKVU010000082.1 GCA_947487205.1 uncultured Paracoccaceae bacterium
TTGGGGTTGAGGCAGTATTCGCATTCCCGGCATTCGGCGGTGTAGAGCGGGATCACGTGGTCGCCGGGCTTCACGCTGGTGACGCCTTCGCCCACCTCCTGCACGATCCCCGCCCCCTCGTGGCCCAGGATCGCCGGGAACGCCCCCTCGGGGTCCGCGCCCGAGCGCGTGAACTCGTCGGTGTGGCACAGCCCCGTCGCCTTGATCTCCACCAGAACCTCGCC